>JANRDC010000031.1:249332-269183 GCA_030726725.1 Flavobacteriaceae bacterium | reverse complement strand
AGGTCGGTGGACCATAGGTTTTGGTCGCTGATGGGTTGCCAGGTGCGTCCCCAGTCATCGGTGACTTGAGCTCCCTTGGGCCCTGTGGTGATTAGGATTTCGGTGTTGCCGACACGAGTAAGTGCGCTTCCATAGATGGGTCCTGGGGTCGTTGAGGGGTTGATCTTTGTCCAGGTATTCCCTTGGTCTTGGGTGAGGAATAACTGATCTAGAAAGCTGTTCATCTGTCCGAGGTCTCCTCCAGCAATAATGCCCCTTTGGGCGTCGAGCATGCGCACAGAAGTGATTCCGGCCGCTTCGCCTTTGACCATGGGGGTTTCTTTGGCTGTCCAAGTTTTTCCGAAATCCTGGGTGATCAGCAGTCGCGCATTCCCGCCAGCACCAGTCCCGATGATAGCGACCCCTGGCTCGGGTAGGGCGATGTTGGTGCCACTGGAGGCAAATCCTCCTTCTCCAGGTCCTGCGTCTGGCAATGATGCGCCAGGTACTTCTAACCAGTTTTGTCCACCATCCGAGGTGATCAATACAAACGGTTTGCCGGATACGGAGTCTCCATAAGCGATACCCTGGGAGGCATCCCAAAAAGCCAACGCATCCAAAAAGCCTGTTTCGTGGGGCATTCGGTATACCTCCAGCCAAGTATTTTGGGAAGTGTCCAGTCGGTAAATCCTAGATTCAGCGCCGGTCCCTGAACTCAGTACCGCGGCTTGTGTCGCATTAAACCCGTGAATGTCCCGAAACTGTAGCTTTGGTTCTTTGTCCCAGGTGACTTTGTTCCAGAGTTGGCCCCCATCGGAAGTGAAAATCACGGTTCCACCGGTACCACTGGCCCAGACTGTTTTTTCGTCTAGCATGTGAAGCCCGATTAACAGTTGGTCTGTCGGGCTGTTTTGAACTGTTACCTCGCGTATTTGACCCTGTACAGTCAGGCAGGTAAACCAACATACAAGTAGCGTCAGGGTATTCTTCATAGTGGAAGTAATTAAGTATTAAACACTCAGACCTTGGGCGATGCATTGTGCGTGCCCTAGGAGGCTCTTGGCGCGATCCAGATTTTGTGTGGGGTATTGAACTCGGTAATAGAGATCACCCAGCAGATAGTCAGTCAATGCCCTTAGGGCGTGAATGGAGGGCATGTAGACAGACCCAGGATGCAGGCTTTGGATTTCTTCAGGGGTGATGATACCCTCCATGGCCGTCAAGTACCCTTGGAAAAATCTTTGGGCGTGATTTTCTAAAAAGCTAGCTGGGTTTACGTCTCCCTCTTTGGTGTTGACCGCCAGTGTCCTCAGGCAATCCCCTACATCCATAAACAGAGATCCAGGCATTAAGGTATCCAGGTCAATCACCACCAGACCTTTTTGGTTTTGGCGATCAAAGAGCATATTGCTCAATTTTGCATCGTGATGTATGACCCTGTTTTGGGGCAAATCCTCCAGATAGGCTACCCTGGCTATGATTGTTTTTAATCCATCCACCGCAGATTCCGCTTCTTTTTTTCGCTGAGCCGATGCCTGAGTCCAAGCCGTGTCAAACTGACTTAAGCGCAGGGACATCGATTGAAACCCCGCCAAGGTAACGTGAAATTTTGATGGGGCTAGCGAAGATAATTGCGTGTGAAATTCACCCAACAACACACCGGCAGCATGAGCAATCACCGCATTGGGTGCCAGTGAATAGCAGACGCTGTTGTCAACGTATTGAGCAGCGCGCCAGGTACCGTGTTGGGGGTGGTTTAGGTAGGAATCTCCGCTGGTGGTCGGGATCAGTTGCGCAGTAGGGTGGAGCACTTGTTGGGCCAGCTGGATATTGGCCATCAGTTCATCCACATGCTCAAATACCTCGGTATTGATGCATTGAAGAATCGCCTGAGGCTGGTGGGCCACATGTACCAGAAAAGTGTGGTTGATGTACCCTTGAACGATGGGGGTAAAAGTGACCAGATCAGACTCCCAACCAAAGGCTGAGCGCACCGCACTAGGTATGTTCGGGTTTACCCCAACCATAGCGTTTCTGGGTAAAGACCATCCCGGTGGTATTGGGCCAACCGATTTTGAGCATCCTGCTTGTCCTCTGCATAAGTGACGCCAAACCAGGGACTATTGGTCTGTAGGGCAGCCACATCGATTTTTTCAGTTTCCAACAGGTGGGCAATCATTTTGGGGATATATACCTCTGAAGTCAGGTAGGCCTCATCGCTAAAAAAGCCCCTGATTTGCTCCTCGATCACGTTAAAGATCATCGGTCTACAGATCCAAAAGTTCATAGAAACTGGAGTGTCCAGGCTGAATTCGTGTCCTGTAGGCTCATCGACCACCTTTTGATCCACCGCTTGTAAACTGAGGTGTTCCTCGACGGATACGAGCTGACCATTTTCTACACTGCAGATACCTCTGGACACACTTCCGTAGGTGGACAATGTGCCCCCCAGTGCATAGGCAACGATGGCAAATGCATTTTCTTTGCGCTCTCCACGCATAAAATCTGCCGCTGCAAGGAACGCTTCTCGTCCGTAAAAATCATCCGCGTTGATCACCACAAAAGGACCATCGATCACATGTCTGGCTGCCCAGACGGCGTGGGCCGTACCCCAAGGTTTTTTGCGCTCCAAGGGCGCTGCAATACCCTCGGGTAAATCGGTGAGTTCTTGTGCGACCACATCAAGTTTTACCTCCTGGGGAAGTTTTGTCGCAAAGTGTTGGGCCGTATCGGCTTGATTTTCTTTTTTGGTGACGATGACAATGTGTTTGATGCCCGATTCGATGGCGTCATACATACTGTATTCCATGATAAAAGCGCCGCTGGGGCCGAGTCCGTCAAACTGCTTGAGCGCTCCGTAGCGACTGCCATTTCCAGCAGCCATAATCAGTAGGGTCATTGTAAATCATTTGGTGGCGCAAAGATACATTTCTGTTTTAAATCAGGTGGTTATTGGTGGAAAATCCTCGGTAATTAACTAAGTTTAGGGGAACAAATCAAATCTTATGGCACACCGCAGAACCTTTCTCAAACAAACAGCAGCGCTCAGTGCAGCTACTTATTTATCCACGACACCCCTTTGGGCCGCCAAGGCAATTAGCGCCAACGACAAGCTTCAAGTCGCGTTAATCGGCGTGGGCCTTCGGGGCACCAACCACCTAGAGAATTTACTGCTGCGCAGCGATGTTGCGGTGACGGCTATTTGCGATATCGATCCTTCGCGCATCGAGATCGGCTTAAAATTGATCGAGGACGCCCAACAGAAAAAGCCGGCTGTTTACGGGGCTGACGAAAAAGACTATTTAAACTTGCTGGCCAGAAAGGATGTAGACGCGGTGATTATTGCGACTCCCTGGCTGTGGCACACCCGCATGGCGGTAGACGCTATGGAAGCAGGCAAATACGCCGGTGTTGAGGTCTCTGCAGCCAATACCCTAGAGGAGTGTTGGGATTTGGTCAACACCCATGAACGCACAGGCACCCACGTCATGCTTTTGGAAAACGTGAACTACCGCCGAGATGTCATGGCAGTGCTCAACATGGTCAAGCAACAGGTTTTTGGAGAGCTGGTCCACTTTCGATGCGGTTACCAACACGATTTGCGAGAAGTAAAATTCAACGACGGAAAACAACCCTATGGGGGTGGGGTGGAATTTGGTGAAAAAGCCATCTCGGAAGCCCGTTGGCGGACCCAACATTCGGTAAAACGCAATGCGGATGTATATCCCACCCATGGTTTGGGACCCGTTGCCGCTATGGCGGATATCAACCGAGGGAATCGATTTGTCTCGCTTACGTCACACGCCACAAAAGCCATTGGGTTACATCAATACATTGTGGACAAAGCAGGCGCAGACCATCCCAACGCAAAAGTGCGATTTAAGCAAGGCGATGTGATTACCACCACCATTGACACCGCTATGGGGGAAACCATCATCATCACCCACGACTGCAATCTGCCCCGTCCGTATTCTCTTGGATTTAGGGTGCAAGGTCTGAAAGGATTGTGGGAAGATGACGGCCGCAGACTATACGTAGAAGGTGTCTCAAAACCACATCGCTGGGATGAAGCACAGCCCTGGTTGGATCAATACGATCACCCTTTGTGGAAAAAATATGGCCAATACGCCTTGGATGCAGGGCATGGGGGTATGGACTTTTTTGTGATCAACGCGTTTGTTGCCTCTGCCAAAGCGCAAATAGCGCCACCGATCGATGCCTATGACGCTGCGGCCTGGAGTGCGGTTACCCCGCTTTCTGAAGCCTCTATCGAAAATAACGGTGCCCCACAGATGTTCCCCGATTTTACCCGAGGACTTTGGGCCAAAAGAACGCCATACGATTGGATTAAGGATACGTATTAATCGTCGCGGGTCATTTAATGATTTGTTTTTTTCTATCTTTGTAGGGTTGTGTTGTGCCTGCGCGAGCAGGCAAGTGAACATCCCAAAAGGATGATCCAGTGAAAGCTTTCCTTTGGAAGGCTTTTTTTATGGGAGGTGCAGACCTTAATACCGATCGAATTGGTCGCTAAATTCAGTGTTTAGGTCAATGCCCTGTTGGGCCGCTTCTGTTTTAACCGCGTCCCACAACACACCTTCGCTGACCCATTGAGTCGCTTTTTCAATATCGCGATAAAAGATACGGTCCTCTGGGGCAAAAGGAATTTCACTTCTAATTTTTTGATAAACTGCATCCAATAGCACCCCAGAGGCCAGAGGTCTTCTAAAAGTGAGCGCTTGTGCCGCGGTCAGTACTTCTATAGACAGTATACGCAGCACATTGTCGGAAATCTGCAGGGCTTTTCTGCCGCTGATTGATCCCATACTGACATGGTCTTCTTGGCCCAAAGAAGTAGGAATACTGTCCGCGCTTGCGGGAAAGCAAAGGGTTTTGTTCTCGCTGGCCAATGCAGCTGTGGTGTATTGCAAAATCATGTATCCAGAATGTATCCCTGTATCCTCCATCAATAGTTTTGGTACACCGGCACTTTTGCCTTCCAGGGCCAGATAGATGCGTCGGTCTGAGATATTGCCCAGTTCTGACAAAGCTAGGGCGGCGTAATCCAAAGCCATCGCCAAGGGTTGTCCGTGAAAATGGCCACCGCTGATCGCGTTGTTTTCCCCGAGCACGATTGGATTGTCTGTGACCGCATTGAGCTCTATTTGTACCAATTCTTTAAGGTGAAGCCAGGCATTTCTAGACGCCCCGTGTACTTGAGGAACACAGCGCAATGAATAAGGGTCTTGTACTCGGTCACAATGCTCGTGATCTTTCATGATGTCGGAATCACTTAAAAATTGTCTCATGCGCTGGGCCACATGCAAACAGCCAGCATAGGGTCTGAGCAGGTGAAGATTTCGGTCAAAAGGTTTGGCTGAACCTTGAAGTGCCTCCACCATCAAGGCAGCGCTGAGGTCTGCTTGATCCAAGCATTTTTGAAATTGGGCCAACACCTGTACCGCGTGAGCCAAAATAAACTGAGTCCCATTGATCAGGGCCAATCCCTCTTTGGGGCCGAGGGTCAAGGGCCTGAGGCCCTGTTCCTCGAGTAGGGGAGCTGCGGGAACAATTTCCTGCCCGGACCAAAGTTCCCCTAGACCGATTAAAGGCAAAAACAAGTGGGATAAAGGGGCTAGATCGCCTGAGGCACCAACAGAACCTTGGCTAGGCACCACCGGGATTAAACCTCGGTCCAGCATGGTCTTGATGCGCTCCAAGGTTGTGAGCGAAATACCGGAATACCCCTGAGCCAATGCGTGAATTTTCAGCACCATCATCAATGCGCTCAAGGATCGATCAATCGGTTTACCCACCCCTACTGCGTGGCTCATCAAAATATTTCGCTGAAGCGCTAAGGTGTCTTTCGGTGCTATTTTGGTGGTGCACAACGGGCCAAATCCTGTGTTGATACCGTAGATACTGTCTGTTCCCTGGGCCATAGCAGCCACCTGTCGGTGACTTCTTTCAATTTTTTGCACGGCTGCTTCATCGATGATTCCTGGGAGCGTTCCAGCAGCTAAGGCCAATGCGGTGGTGGCATCCAAGGTGTCAATGCCATAGCGAAAGGGTTGGGGGACGGACATATAAAACGATTAAAAGCCAAAGAGGTCTGTGCGGTATTGCCAGACTAGGGAGACAAAATAGTAAAGATAAACGGCGCTTAAAGCTCCTTTGAGCAGTGTGCCTGCGACAAATCCTGCCAGACTGCCCATGGCTGCTTTCCAAGGATTTTCTTTTTTGGGATTGAAAAAATATTCGCCGACCAGGGCGCCGAGAAAGGGTAAAATCAGAAATCCAAAGATCCCGAGTACCGGGATAAAGAGGGCCAACAGAATGCCCACCATCGAGCCTTTGACACCAGCGGGGGATCCTCCCCATTTTTTGGTGCCCCAGGCGGGCAATACCAGGTCAGCGGCAAATACAGCTGCAGCGCACAAAGCGGTAATGATCAAAAACGTTTTGTCCATGGGTACGGCATCCGTAAGGTGTAAGAGCAATAAACCCGCCCAAGAAAGCGGAGGTCCAGGCAATACAGGTAGAAAGGCCCCGGCCAATCCCACCAAAACAAATATTAGGCCCAATACAAACAGCAATACGTCCATAATCAGTCAGTTATCAGGGTTACTAGGGTTTAAAAATTGATGTATCTTCGGAGCATGCAAAAATGCGCCCTACTTTTTTTGGTCTTTTTGTTGGCTTCTTGTCAGTGGTTTGCCCCTAAAGAAGCCCTCAAACAAGATATCTTATCACAAGATAGGCAAACGGTTGATTGGAAACAAGTAGACCGTTACCCCGTATTTGATGGGTGTGCTGAGGATATGAGTCATGCGGATTTGTTGGCCTGTTTGACCGAGTCTCTGAGCGATCAATTGAGCGTTGTCCTGCAATCTTCAACTACTCAAGGGCCTTTATCTTCCGCAGACACCTTGTGGGGGATCGTTCGGGTCACTGCTCAAGGACACGTGTTTATGGATTCCCTGTCGACTTCTTCGGTCGCGTTTAAAGATTCCTTGCCGCTGTGGCAGTCCCGATTTAATCAAGTTTTTGAAAAAATGCCTGTCGTGGCTCCTGCATTAAAACGCGGGGTTCCTGTCGGTTCACTTTATCGCTTGCCGATGGTTTGGTCATCGGGTAACCAAGTCAAAGACACACTGAATACGGCCATCAAATGAAAGTCAGCTCCCAATCACCAGAGCGCATTATTTTAGGGGTAGATCCTGGAACGACCATCATGGGTTTTGGGATTATTCGCGTCGTAGGTCAAAAAATGAGTTTTGTGCAGCTCAACGAATTGCTGCTGCACAAATATCCAGATCCCTACACCAAGCTCAAGTTGATATTCGACCGAACCGTCGAACTGATCGACACCTACCACCCGGATGAGATGGCGATTGAGGCTCCTTTCTTTGGGAAGAATGTGCAGTCGATGCTCAAGCTGGGCCGTGCCCAAGGGGTAGCCATGGCCGCAGCCCTATCCAGGCAAGTTCCGATCACAGAATACCTGCCCAAGAAGATAAAAATGGCCATTACGGGCAACGGAAATGCTAGCAAAGAACAGGTGGCCAAAATGTTGCAGAGTATGCTGGATTTGAAGGAATTGCCCAAAAATCTCGACAGCACCGATGGTTTAGCCGCAGCAGTCTGCCATTTTTTTAACGGTCCCAGCGCTGCAGCTGGTTTGGAGCAACCTCCTAAGTCCTCTGCAGTCTCTATACCCAAGCCTAAAAAAGGAGGGTATAGCGGATGGGATGCTTTTGTCACCCAGAACAAAGACCGCATCAGTTGATATGTCGGGACTTTATCTGCATATCCCTTTTTGTCGCCAAGCCTGCGCCTATTGCGATTTCCACTTTTCTACAAATACAGGATTAAAATCCCCCATGATTCAGGCCATGAAGGTGGAAATGGCCCTAAGGGCGCCCGCACTAGGGGCGCCCTTAGCCACCGTTTATTTTGGAGGGGGCACGCCTTCGCTGTTGTCTGCTGCGGAAATCAATGAGTTGATGGCCGAGGTTCACCGGCACTGGCAGGTGGAACCCGGGGCTGAAATTACCTTGGAGGCCAATCCCGACGACCTCACCCCCGAGTACTTTAGGGGGCTAAAAGACACCCCTGTCAATCGATTGAGCATAGGAATTCAAAGTTTTGATCAGGAACACCTGCAGTCGATGCGCCGGGCCCACAACGCCTCCCAAGCCTTGAGTGCGCTGGAGGGTGCAGCTGCTCAATACACCGATTTCTCTTTGGATTTAATTTACGGCATCCCAGGAATGTCTGTGGACCAGTGGGCAGAGCACATCCAACGCGCTTTGTCCTTTAGACCCACCCATGTTTCCGCTTATGCGTTGACCCAAGAGCCCAAAACCCTCATGGACCATGAAATTAGAAAAGGGGTTAGGCCAGCGTTGAGCGAAGCATTGGCCGCAGACCATTTCGACCTGTTGGTTCAAGCCATGGAGCAGGGGGGGTATGCGCACTACGAGATTTCCAATTTTGCACGAGACGGCTTTTACGCCCGAAACAATACGGCTTATTGGCAAGGCAAATCCTATGTAGGCATCGGACCCTCGGCCCATTCCTTTGACGGAGTTTCGCGTTCGTGGAATGTGTCTAACAACCCCCAATACATCAAGTCCCTGTCCCAAGGAATCTCCCCGCAAACTGTTGAGGTGCTCACTGAGGCCGATCGGTATAACGAATTGGTGATGACGGGCTTGCGCACCATCTGGGGGGTCGATCCCCAATCCTTGCCGGATGCCTTGCGCCCTTACTTCACTGAGGTAACCCAACCATTGATTGCCCAAGGGATACTGCAAAACAAAGGGGGCCAGCTAGCGCTGGCCCCCGATCAATGGTTTAAGGCTGATGGATGGGCCGCTGAATTGTTTTACGTGGCAGATGCCTCGACAAAATACTGATAAAAATAAGGTATGGTCTCTATGCCTTTAAAGTAGTTCCACACCCCGTAGTGTTCGTTCGGCGAGTGAATCGCATCTGAATCTAAGCCAAATCCCATCAAGACAGATTTGCAGCCGAGTTCCTGTTCAAATAAAGCGACAATAGGGATACTTCCCCCACTGCGCTGTGGTATCGGCGCTACTCCAAAGGTGTGTTCGTAGGCCTTGTGTGCAGCCTGGTATCCAGGATGATCTGTCGGCATCACATAGGGAATCCCTCCGTGGTGCGGCTTGACAGTGACTGTGGTTCCCTCAGGAGCCAAGGAGGTGAAATAATCGCTGAACAGTCGGGTGATTTCATGCCAGTCTTGGTGGGGTACCAAGCGCATAGATATTTTGGCATATGCGGTAGACGCAATCACTGTTTTGGCACCTTCGCCAGTGTAACCACCCCATATTCCATTGACGTCCAAGGTAGGTCGAATCGAATTTCTCTCGTTGGTGGTATACCCTTTTTCTCCCCGTACTGAAGCGATGTCCAAAGCCTTTTGATAGGCGTCCAAGTCAAATGGTGCTTGGGCCATAGCAGCGCGCTCTTCCACAGAAACCACTTCCACTTTGTCGTAAAAACCAGGAATGGTAATGTGTTGATTTTCGTCTTTTAGGGAGGCGATCATCTCGCAAAGCGCATTGATCGGATTGGCCACAGCTCCGCCGTATAAACCTGAATGCAGGTCGCGGTTTGGTCCTGTTACCGATACCTCTACATAGCTCAGTCCACGAAGTCCCGTGGTGATCGAGGGCACATCGTTGGCGATCATGCCTGTATCAGAGATCAGGATGACATCACAAGCTAGTTTTGATTTGTTTTGGGCCACAAAAGATTCCAAGTGGTCGCTGCCGACTTCCTCTTCTCCTTCGATCATCAATTTCACATTACAGGGCAGATTGCCGGACTGGATCATCCATTCCACAGCCTTGACATGCATAAACATCTGTCCTTTATCGTCGCAGGCCCCACGGGCAAATATCGCCCCGTCTGGATGCAGGGCTGTTTTTTTGATCACGGGCGTAAATGGCGGACTTTCCCACAATTCAATAGGGTCGGCGGGTTGAACATCGTAGTGTCCATACACCAAAACGGTCGGTAGGGCTGGGTCGATTATTTTTTCTCCATAGACGATGGGATGTCCTTCGGTGGGAAAAATAGTTACCCCATCACAACCGGCTGATTTGAGGTGTTCAGCCACCACTTCCGCTGCTTTGGCCACATCGTTTTTATAGGCGGGATCTGCACTTACTGAAGGGATGCGCAAGAGCTCAAACAATTCTTCGAGCATGCGCTCTCGGTTATTTTTTAGGTAATTGGGTAGATCGTTCATGGCTAAAAATAAAGCCTAAAAGTACAAAAAGAACTTTTTGGCCTTAGGTCATTTAAATTCAAATTTTTCCTTTTATATTTGCAGACCTTTTGCAGGCGTGGTGGAATTGGTAGACACGCTAGACTTAGGATCTAGTGCCGCGAGGTGTGAGAGTTCGAGTCTCTCCGCCTGTACAAAGAAAAAGCCCTTCATTTGAAGGGCTTTTTTGTTTGATTACTTTTTGCTTTTGGTCAATGAAGCACTTAACTCTTCCAGTGGAACACCTTTAGTTTCGGGCATCATCCAACGCACAAAGGCGAGTTGAAGCACCATCATCAAGGCAAAAAATCCAAATACTGGGGCTGGACCAATCCAAGTGAACAAAACAGGGACCATGGAGGGGATAATCGCGGCCAATACCCAGTGGGTAGAAGTACCCCAAGCTTGTCCACTGCTGCGCAAGTGGTTGGGAAATACCTCTGAAATGTAGACCCAAATCACCGTGCCTTGTCCAATGGCGTGCGATGCTATAAAGAGAAAAAGAAAAATGGGTACCCAGAGACCACCCCATGATCCGGCAAAGGCCAGGGCGACTAGGGCCAGGGAGATGATATAGCCAAAGGAGCCCCAATACATCAGTGTTTTTCTACCCAATCGGTCGATCAGGTTGATGCCGATCAGGGTGAAAATGAGATTCACGACACCTACACCTATTCCGCTGAGCAGTGCGGTACTCGCTCCTAAACCTGCAGCTTCAAAGATTCTCGGCGCGTAATACAAAAAGGCGTTGATGCCGGAAAATTGATTGAAAAACGCGAGCAGAATCGCCAAGGTGAGCGGGAAACGGTATTTTTTGTCCAAAACCGACTCTGATAGCCCTTGAACGCTTTGGCTGTGCGCGTGGTCTTTCACCAAGTCATCGATACTCAAGTCGGATCCTAAATCCTGGAGGACTGAAGCAGCTTCGTCCACCCGGTCCTTGGAGACCAACCAACGGGGACTCATGGGGACAAAGAAAACCATAGCGGTATAAGCCAGTGCAGGAAAAGCTTCTACACCCATCATCCAACGCCAGTCATTTGGCCCGATTCCTTCCAGTAAATAATTGGACAAAAAGGCGATCAAGATCCCAAATACAATCATAAATTGATAAAAACCAACCAGTCGGCCTCGGTCTTTAGCGGGGGCAATCTCTGAAATATAGGCAGGAGCGGCAATGGTAGAGGCACCAATACCCAGACCGCCCAGAAAGCGGAAAACTGCAAAACTAATAGGGTCTTGCGCTAAGGCTGAGCCTACCGCAGATATTGAATAGAGGATACCGATCCAAAACAGTGTTTTTTTACGACCTATCCGTTGGGTGGGCCAGCCGCCAAAAATTGCGCCGATCACTGTGCCCCACAGGGCCATACCCATCACGACTGTTCCGTGAAAAAAGTCGGTAGATTGCCAAAGTGTTTGCAGTTTTTGGTCAGCTCCTGAAATGACTACGGTGTCAAATCCGAATAAAAAACCCGCCAAGGCAGCCACCATGGAGAGTCTGAATAATTTGTTTTGCATGGGTTGGTTGTTTAGTTGGCGGCCAATGTACACAAAGTCTCCAAACGACGCACAATTTTTTCTGTGGCACCGAGGTGTTTTTCCACCAGTCCAGCATTGGTAATCCCCATTTTTGCTCTTGTTTCCGGTTGGTTGAGCAATGATTTTAACGCTTGATGCGCTTGGGTTGGGGTTGAAATGACCCAAGCACCCCCTAAGTCCACCAAAATTTGGGCTTCTCTAAATTTTTTGTAATCAGGTCCGATCAGTAAAGGCACCCCGTAAACAGCGGCCTCTAAGGTGTTGTGCAGCCCAGTTTTAAGCCCCCCGCCGATGTAGGCAACGGTAGATTTTTGATATAAACTGCCCAACAGGCCAAAATTATCGATGACTAGAAGAGGATTTTTAACCTGACTTGGGTATCCTTGCGCCGACCAAGTACTGTGTTTTAACACAGGCTGGGGGACACCGGCCAATAGTTCATCAAGGTGGTTTGCGTCGATTTTGTGGGGTGCTACCACCCAAAGACAATCCATATTGGTGTCTTCCATGGCCATTTTCCACAGTTGCATGTCTTCTTTCCAAGCGCTCCCCAAAACCACTACTGGTCTTCCCTGAGCCAACACATCTACAAAATCAACATCCTTCAGGTTTAAAGACGTTTCTTTTACGCGATCATACCTAGTATCTCCTGAGACTGAAATTCTGGTCATGCCGATGCTGGTCAGCAGTTCAAATGAGGCTTGGTCTTGCACCTCAATATGGGATAGCTTGTTTAGGGCACGGCGAAAAAGTCCTCCGTAATTCTTGAAATAAGGCTGTTGGATGCGAAAGACCGCCGAAAACAGGAGTGATTTGATGCCTCGTTCCGCTAACGCCTGCATCATCATGGGCCAAATATCGTATTTGACAAATAGAGCAACTTTGGGTTGTAGGGCCGCTAAAAACTGTCGAGATCGGCCTAAGCCATCCAGGGGGAGGTAACAAACCAAATCGTTTTGATGATCCATGGTGGGAGCCACCAGTTCATAGCCTGAGGCCGAAAAGAAGCTCAGCGCAAATTGGTGGTCGGGATATTTCTGGTGGAGTTTTTTCCAAACGGGCTGGCCTTGTTGCCATTCGCCATAGGAGGATACATGCATCCAGATCAGCGGTTTTTCCTTTTGGCGATTTTGGATTAAGTAGGCGATGGTGTTTTTTCTTCCGTCTACAAAGGTGCGCAATACAGGAAATACCTTGGCCAATACAGGGAGCCCAAACGAAATTTTGATCAGCAGTAAGCGGTACAATAATTGCATGCCGCTAATTTACGTTTCCTTTTTTATGCGCTGTGGTCTGGGGAGAATATTTGTAGATTTGCAGGATAAATCGCATTCATGAAAAAAATCCAAATGGTCGACCTCCAAGGTCAATACCAGGACATTAAAGCAGAAGTAGCTCAACGCTTTGAAACTGTTCTTGACCAGGCGTCGTTTATCAACGGACCGGAAGTGCAGTCTTTTTCAACAGCTCTAGAAAAATATTTAGATGTAGCCCATGTCATTCCTTGTGCCAATGGAACAGATGCGCTGCAAATCGCGATGATGGGGCTGGATTTACAGCCAGGGGATGAGGTGATCACTGCTGATTTTACCTTTGCCGCTACTGTAGAAGTCATTGCTCTGTTACAACTTACGCCCGTGTTGGTCGATGTTTTGCCCGATACTTTTTGTATCGATCCTCAAGCGATTGAACGCGCAATTACTCCAAAAACCAAAGCCATTGTTCCGGTGCATTTATTCGGCCAATGCGCTGATATGGAGGCCATTCTAGCCATTGCGCAAAAACACAACCTCTATGTGGTGGAGGACAATGCACAAGCCATCGGTGCTACCTACACTTTTAGCGATGGTCGCAAAGCCAAAGCTGGGACCATGGGTCATGTGGGTTGTACCTCTTTCTTTCCTTCCAAAAACTTAGGTTGTTATGGAGATGGAGGGGCTTTGTTTTGTCAAGATGAAGCATTGGCCCATAGGCTAAGAGGTATTGTCAACCACGGTATGTACCTCCGTTACCACCACGATGTGGTTGGGGTTAACTCTAGATTGGATTCTTTACAAGCGGCTGTCTTAAACGCCAAGCTGCCCAGATTGGACAGCTACAATCAGAAACGTCGTTTGGCTGCCCAGCGATACAATTCACTGCTCTCAGGGGTGCCTGGTGTCGTTTTGCCTAAAATGATTTCAGGTTGTGGAGCTATTTGCGCTCAGTGCGACTGTCACGTATTTCACCAGTACACCTTGCTGGTGCCTGCAGATCTTAGGGATGGTTTGGTCGCGCATCTGCAGTCCTTCGGCATTCCTTCAGGGGTTTATTATCCCATTCCTTTGCACCGCCAAAAAGCATACCTCAGCGATCGGTACAACGAGGCTGATTTTGAGGTGACCAATCGCATATCTGATCAGGTGATTTCACTGCCGATGCACACTGAATTAGACGAAGAACAACAAACCTATATCGCCCAATCACTGGCCCAATTCCTTTGTCGAGATGTCTAAAATTTTAATCACAGGTGGCTTAGGCTACATCGGATCACACACCGCTGTGGTGTTGATTGAAAAAGGGTATGAGGTAGTATTGGTCGACAATTTGTCCAATACCCGAGAAGAAGTGCTCGATGGAATTGAGCAAATTACCGGAAAACGCCCAGTTTTTTACGCCATGGATTTGGCCGAAAAGCAGCAAGTGTCCGATTTGTTTGCCCGAGAAAAAGACTTGATTGGCGCCATTCACTTCGCGGCCTATAAAGCCGTTGGAGAGAGCGTTCAAGAGCCTTTAAAGTACTACCAAAACAATCTGTGCAGTTTGATTTACCTGTTGGCCGCTTTGGATCAAATTCCCGGAAGCGCCCTGATATTCAGTTCGTCTTGTACGGTATACGGCCAAGCAGATACTTTGCCGATCACAGAACTCGCCCCCATCAAGCCTGCAGAATCTCCTTATGGCAACACCAAGCAAATTGGAGAGGAAATCATCAGAGACCTCTGTGCGGTATCCGATCGAATCAAAGCGATTGCGCTGCGCTATTTCAACCCGATAGGTGCTCATTCTTCCGCATTGATCGGGGAGTTGCCTTTGGGTGTACCGCAAAATCTGGTTCCCTTTATCACCCAAACCGCCATCGGTATTCGCGAGCGCTTATCTGTGTTTGGGGATCAATACCCGACTCCGGACGGCACCTGCATTCGCGACTACATTCATGTGGTAGATTTAGCTGAAGCGCATCTAGCTGCTTTAGAGCGCATTTTGGGCGGCGGTATGCCAGAAAATTTTGAGGTCTTCAACGTAGGCACAGGTCAAGGCAACTCTGTTTTGGAAGTGGTACACGCTTTTGAGGCAGCTACTGGGGTGAAATTGAACTACGCCATTGCGCCCAAAAGGGCAGGGGATGTCATCGCTGCTTATGCCGACACCCAAAAAGTGGAGCAGGTCCTGGGCTGGAAGGCGAGGTATACCTTGGAAGAATCTTTGGCTGCTTCTTGGGCTTGGGAACAAAATATCAGAAAAAAATAGTAAGTTCACAGGACCAACCATAATTGTTCCTGATGAAAAAAATCTGTCTTCTTGTAGCCTTGTGCACCAGTGCTTTGGTGTGGGCCCAAAAAACCTATATTCAATGCGGGGGTGTCTACGACCCGAGCACCCAAAAAACCACGGCACCATCTACGGTGGTTGTGTCAGGCAATAAAATATTGTCTATTGAATCCGGGTGGCAACAAGGGGGTGATTCGGATCATTTGATCGATCTGAAAACCGCGACTTTGATGCCGGGCTGGATCGACCTTCACGTGCACATTGAAAGCGAAATTCATCCAGAAACCTACCTCAATAAGTTTTTGTACAACAAAGAAGATGTGGCTTTTGAGTCGGTCGCATTTGCCCAAAAAACACTGCAAGCTGGCTTTACCTCTGTGCGTGATTTAGGTGGTTCCGGTGTCAATATCGCTTTGAGAAAGGCGATTGCTAGAGGCTCAGTTGTTGGTCCGCGTATTTGGACTGCAGGCAAATCCATCGCTTCAACTGGCGGACATGCTGATCCGACCAACGGTGTTCGCGCGGATTTAATGGGAGATCCGGGTCCAGCGCAAGGAGTGATTAATTCAGTGGATGAAGCCAGAAAGGCTGTGCGTCAACGCTACAAAGAAGGTGCTGACGTGATCAAGATCACGGCTACAGGCGGGGTGATGTCCATGGCCAAAAACGGACATAACCCACAGTTTACCGTAGAAGAAATCAAAGCGATCGTCGAAACTGCTGCAGATTACGGCATGCTTACTGCCGCACATGCGCACGGCGATGAAGGTATGAGACGCGCTGTGGTTGCCGGGATTAAGACCATTGAGCACGGAAGCTTTATGTCCGAGGCGACCATGGAATTGATGAAAAAACACGACGCGTACCTGGTACCTACACTTTCGGCGGCCCAACACGTGATGAACAACGCTAAAACACCTGGGTATTATCCGCCTATGGTGACGGCCAAGGCACTTGAAGTTGGTCCGATCACCTCGGCTACCTTTGCCAAGGCTTACCAAAAGGGAGTAAATATCGCTTTTGGAACGGATTCAGGGGTGTCACACCACGGAGATAATGCCCGTGAATTTATCTACATGGAGCAGTCGGGTATGCCTTTTAAAGCAGCCCTGAAAGCGGCTACTACAACCAATGCTGCGCTTTTGGGTATGGAGGATCAACTGGGACGCGTCGCTCCTGGATTTTTGGCAGATTTGATCGCTTTGTCCCAACATCCAGATCGCGGAGCCGAGGCGGCTTTAGGTGTGGTGTTCGTGATGAAGGACGGACAGATTTACAAGCAGCCAACTCCGTAAATTTCCTTGTTTTTTAGGCGTTTAAAAGAGGTAAAAATCCGGAAATAGTGTACTTTTGAATGTTTTTTTGCCGTTAAGGCTTAATGCAATTCAATGGACAAGTATTCATTTCTCAACGCAGCACACACTGCGTTTTTTGCTGACCTATACGATCGTTATTTGGTTAACCCTGATTCGGTAGAGCCGAGCTGGCGTGCGTTTTTTCAAGGATTTGATTTTGGGCAAGAGTTTTCCAGCGCTACTTTAACCGGCAGTGAATTGCCACAGATGGGGGGGCTTTCTGAGTCCGTTCCCGATTCAATCCGGAAGGAATTTATGGTGGTCAAACTCATTGACGCCTACCGATCTCGAGGTCACCTATTTACCAAAACAAATCCTGTTCGCGCCAGAAGGACCTATGAGCCCACGCTGGACATCGAAAATTTTGGATTGAGTGCGGCGGATTTAGACACGGTTTTCTCCGCTGGAGAAATTTTGGGTTTACAAGCGACCTCACTGCGCAATATTGTAGCTCACTTGCAAGCGATTTACTGCCAATCTATCGGTGTTGAATACATGTATATCCGCAAGCCGGATCGCGTACAGTGGATTCAAGATTGGATCAATGTCAACGACAATCAACCAAATTTCAACACGGACCAAAAGAAACACATCCTCAAAAAATTGACTCAAGCGGTCAGCTTTGAGATGTTTTTGCACACCAAATACGTAGGGCAGAAACGCTTTTCGCTGGAGGGTAATGAATCGTTAATTCCCGCCATCGATGCCATCATCGAAAAAGCAGCTTCCATCGGTGTGAAGGAGTTTGTTATGGGTATGGCCCACCGCGGAAGGTTGAATGTGCTCATGAATATATTTGGAAAATCAGCCAAGGATATATTTAGCGAGTTCGACGGCAAAGACTACGAGCAAGTTGTTTTTGACGGAGATGTAAAATACCATTTGGGCTGGACTTCTGCCCGAACAGCCGATAACGGCAATGAAATCACGATGAATATCGCGCCCAATCCTTCCCACCTGGAGACCGTAGGTGCTGTGGTGGAAGGGATTGCCCGAGCAAAACAAGACACTACCTATGCTGAAGACCCCTCTAAAGTGCTGCCTATTGTGGTGCATGGAGATGCGGCGATCGCTGGTCAAGGTATTGTGTATGAAATTGTGCAGATGGCTCAGCTGGATGGATACCGCACAGAGGGAACCATTCATATTGTGGTCAACAACCAGATTGGTTTTACCACCAATTATCTAGACGCTCGTTCTTCAACATATTGCACGGACATCGGAAAGGTGACCTTGTCCCCTGTATTGCACGTCAACGCTGACGATGCGGAGGCGGTGGTACACGCGGCCCTATTTGCCTTAGACTACCGCATGACCTTTAAACGCGATGTGTTTATCGATCTTTTAGGGTACAGAAAATACGGACACAACGAGGGGGATGAGCCACGATTTACGCAGCCTAAGTTGTATAAGGCGATTGCAACTCATGCGAATCCCAAAGAGATTTACACCCAAAAATTATTGGCCCAAGGGGTGATCGATGAGGCTTTTGTCGCTTCCTTAGAGGAGCAGTATAAGCAAGAGCTTGAAATGCATTTGGAAGATTCCCGCAAGGTGGAAAAAACAGTGGTGACTCCTTTTATGGCTGAAGCTTGGAAGGATTGCTGCCCCGCTACCGAAAAGGAAATGGTTCATCAGGTGGATACCGCTTATCCGCACGAACGATTAAAAGCAATAGCGGCGCATTTGACTGAATTGCCGAGTGGTATGAAGTTTTTGCGCAAGGTGGATAAGTTGATTGAGGACAGAAGAAAGATGGTCTTTGAAACCGATCAACTCGATTGGGCGATGGGCGAATTACTCGCTTACGGATCCCTGCTAGAAGAAGGTTTTGATGTGCGGATTTCTGGACAGGATGTGGAACGAGGTACTTTTTCTCACCGCCATGCCGTGCTCAAAGTGGAAGACTCAGAACAAGAAGTGGTGCTGCTTAGCGATATGCCGACCCGTCAGGGAGAATTTCACATATTTAACTCCCACCTGTCAGAATACGGGGTGTTGGGTTACGAGTACGGATACGCTATGGCACATCCCAAGGCGCTGACGATTTGGGAGGCCCAGTTTGGGGATTTCTCTAATGGAGCCCAAATTATGATCGACCAGTATATTTCTGCCGCTGAGGACAAGTGGGAATTGCAAAACGGATTGGTGATGTTGTTGCCTCACGGATATGAAGGACAGGGTGCAGAGCATTCCTCTGCGCGTATGGAGCGCTTTTTGCAATTGTGCGCTAAGGACAATATGTTTATTGCGGACTGTACCACCCCGGCCAATATGTTCCACTTGCTCAGAAGACAGCTCAAAGCTGCTTACCGCAAACCTTTGGTGGTGTTCACCCCTAAGTCTTTGTTGCGCCATCCGCTGGCCACCTCAACTTTGACTGAATTTTCAGAGGGTCATTTCCAGGAGTTGATCGATGATGCATCAGCTCAAGTGTCCCAGGTGCGCAAAGTGGTGTTTTGCACAGGTAAATTTTACTACGATTTACTCGCCCAACGCCAAGAACTCAATCGGGCTGACGTAGCTTTGGTGCGCATTGAGCAGTTGTTTCCGCTTCCTGTAGAACAAATCGAAGCAGTCATGGCAAAATACACCCAGGCTGATCGTTGGATTTGGACCCAAGAGGAACCGAGAAATATGGGGGCTTGGAGTTATTTGTTGATGCATTATCCAGGAGTGTCTCAGTGGACATTGGCCGCTCAAGATATGTATGCCTCTCCAGCTGCAGGAAGTCCTGTGCGCGCTAAAAAGCGCCACCAAGACGTGATTGATCAAGTGTTTTCACTTTAATGAAATAATTTTATCGCCATGATACTAGAAATGAAAGTTCCTTCTCCAGGAGAATCCATCACCGAGGTTGAAATTGCCTCTTGGTTGGTGGCCGATGGGGATTATGTTGAAAAAGACCAAGCCATCGCTGAGGTGGATTCAGATAAAGCCACGCTGGAGTTACCGGCAGAGGCTAGTGGTATTATTACCTTAAAAGCTGAAGAGGGAGATGCTGTCGCAGTAGGGCAGGTGGTTTGTTTGATCGATACCGCTGCTGCCAAACCATCTGGAGCATCAGCCCCTGCTGTCCCAGCAGAAGCTAAAAAAGAAGCGGCTCCGGCTCCTGCAGCTCCTGCAGCTCCAGCTCCGGTAGCT
>JANRDC010000031.1:0-249232 GCA_030726725.1 Flavobacteriaceae bacterium | reverse complement strand
CCGGCTGCCCAAAAGATTTTGGCAGAAAAAGGAATTGATCCTGCTCAAGTCGCTGGAACTGGTCGCGAAGGCCGCATCACCAAGGAGGACGCACAACAAGCGGTACCTTCTATGGGTTCTGCACCGACACATGGCAGCAGAGGAGAATCCAGAACCAAGTTGTCCATGTTGCGCAGAAAAGTAGCCGAGCGTTTGGTGGCTGCTAAAAATGAAACTGCTATGCTCACTACCTTTAACGAGGTGGATATGAGTGCGATATTTGCCTTGCGCAAAGAGTACAAAGATGCGTTTGCCGCTAAACACGGTGTGGGACTAGGCTTTATGTCTTTCTTTACGCTAGCGGTCATTCGCGCCCTCAAAATGTTCCCGGCGGTCAATTCAATGATCGATGAAAAGGACATGATCACCTATGATTTTTGCGACATTAGTATTGCGGTTTCAGGCCCCAAAGGTTTGATGGTTCCGGTAATTCGAAACGCTGAATTGTTGAGTTTTAGAGGGGTAGAGGCTGAGGTGAAAAGATTGGCCGTGCGCGCCCGAGAGGGAGCGATTACGGTTGACGAGATGACGGGTGGAACATTTACCATCACCAATGGTGGTGTTTTTGGCTCCATGTTGTCTACACCGATCATCAACCCACCACAAAGCGCTATTTTAGGGATGCATAACATTGTGGAGCGCCCAGTGGTTAAAGATGGAGCGATCGTTGCGGCACCTGTAATGTACGTGGCCCTTTCTTATGACCACAGAATTATCGATGGTCGGGAGTCTGTAGGTTTCTTGGTGGCGGTTAAAGAAGCCCTGGAAAATCCTGTTGAAGTGCTGATGAACAATCAGGTCAAGCAAGCGCTCGAACTTTAATATCGGTGTTTGTAGATACCCATACACATTTATATGTACCCGATTTTGATGCTGATTTAGCACAAGTCATCGAAAGAGGGTTGAATGCCGGTGTTCAACGATTGATACTTCCAGCTATCGATTCGACCTATACCCAGCGGATGCGCCAACTTGAAAAGGCGTATCCGTTTTGTGTTTCTGTGATGGCGGGTCTTCATCCCACACATGTGGGGTTGGGATTTGAACAGGAATTGGATCACGTGTATCACCAGCTTTCCACTGAAAAATGTATCGCAGTAGGTGAGATAGGCATTGACCTTTATTGGGACAAAACCTATCTCAAGGAGCAACAGGAAGCATTTGCCCGGCAAATCCAGTGGGCTCGAGACTTTGACCTGCCTTTTGCTATCCATTGTCGACAAGCATTTGATGAGGTTTTTGAGGTGCTGTCCTCTTTTCAGGGGCTTCACCGAGGTGTTTTTCACTGCTTTTCCGGTGATTTCGCTCAAGCTCAAAGGGCTATTTCCCTGGGACTTCATTTAGGAATAGGCGGTGTGGTGACTTTTAAAAACGGGGGTATCGATCAGTGGTTGCGCGAAGTGCCCTTGGAGCATCTGGTTTTGGAAACCGACGCCCCTTATTTAGCGCCTGTGCCCCACAGGGGAAAAAGAAATGAACCTGAATTCCTTACCTTAGTGGTGGCTAAATTGGCAGGGCTTTACGAAGTGAGTGAACAGGAAATAGGCCGGGTCACTACAGCCAATGCCCAATCTTTATTTAAATGGTCGGATGAAATCGCATAAAGCCCGCATTTTGGTGATATACACCGGAGGTACCATCGGTATGGTGAAAGATCCAGAAGACGGAACATTAAAGCCTTTTGACTTTGATCATTTAGTCGCTCAAATCCCAGAGCTTAAGTGGCTTGATTGCGCTATTTCTTCCATTTCCTTTGCGGAACCTATGGATTCCAGCAATATGCAACCAAGTCATTGGGTTGATTTGGTCGATTTGTTGGAGGTGAACCACACGCAGTACGATGGATTTGTGGTATTGCACGGCAGCGATACGATGAGTTATACGGCCTCGGCCTTGTCCTTTATGGTTAGGGGATTGGCCAAGCCTATTATATTTACTGGTTCTCAGTTGCCGATTGGTGATTTGCGCACCGACGCCAAAGAGAATTTGATCACAGCCATTCAGATTGCCGCCCTACATCAGGACGGTGTGCCTGTGGTACAGGAGGTTGGGTTGTATTTTGAATATAAACTCTACAGGGCCAACAGAACTACCAAGGTAAGCGCCTCGCATTTTAATGCGTTTGCCTCGTTCAATTATCCCGCTTTAGTAGAGTCAGGGGTACATTTGGAAATCAACCATGGCTATTTGTGGCGCAGTATGCTTGCTGCACCCGTTTTTCACAAACGTTTGGACAACCGAGTCGGTCTTTTAAAGCTCTATCCGGGCATGCCTCAGTCTTTGGTTCGCACGGTGCTGCTTGAAGCGGACTTATCTGCTGTGTTAATCGAAACTTTTGGCGCTGGAAACGCGCCAGACGTTCCGTGGTTTCATGAGTTGATCGAGGCTGCGTTGGCTAAAAATGTGCTGATTTGCCATGTGACCCAGTGTGCTGGTGGAGGTGTGTTGGAGGATCATTACCAAACGAGTTTGCGATATAATCACCCGGAAATACTCAGCGGAAGGGACTTGACTACCGAAGCAGCGCTGGCCAAGTTGATGGTTTTGTTGGGCTGCGAAATTGACCCTCAAGAACTTAGGTCTCTGTGGGCTACATCTTTGTGTGGCGAACAAAATAATTAACCTCAATCGTTTGATTTACTAGCATTTTTTTTGTTATTTGGACCGTTTTTTAAACTAGAGAGGTGGCCGAGTGGTCGAAGGCGCACGCCTGGAAAGTGTGTATACACCACAAGTGTATCGAGGGTTCGAATCCCTTCCTCTCTGCTGAGTAAGTTTTAATTTTTTATTGACTAATTTTTTTATCTTTAACACCATTAACTAACTAAAATTTAAGTTGATCACAATGAAAAAACCATTTTCAATCCTAGCAGTAGCTGGGTTATTTGTAACAAGTACAAGTATCGTAAGCGCAAAAGCAATCGCTGGTCAAATGTCTGCTGCATTGACTACAGCAGCAGTTGTTTTGCAAGAAGAGGCTCCCGCAGCCAAAGGATTTACACAAGTATTAAAAGAGCAGTTTATCCAAGGGGGTGCATCCTTCATGGGTATTGTATTGCTGTCTTTGATCCTCGGTCTAGCAGTAGCTATTGAGCGTATCATTTTCTTGAATTTGTCTACAACCAACACCGCTAAATTAAGAGAAGACGTTGAAGCTGCTTTGGCTTCTGGAGGGATTGAAGCTGCTAAAGAATTGTGCAGAAACACTAAAGGTCCTGTTGCCTCTATCTACTACCAAGGTTTAGATCGCGCTAAAGAAGGTATCGAGTCTGCTGAAAAAGCAGTGGTAGCTTACGGAGGTGTACAAATGGGTCAATTGGAGAAAAACGTTTCTTGGTTGTCTTTATTTATCGCTATTGCTCCTATGCTTGGGTTTATGGGTACTGTAATTGGTATGATTCAAGCATTCCAAAAGATTGCTGCTGTAGGTAACTTGAGCGCGTCTTTGATCGCTGGAGATATCCAAGTAGCGCTTTTGACTACTGTATTTGGTTTGATTACTGCGATTATTTTGCAGATTTTCTACAACTACATCGTTGCAAAAATTGACAGCATCATCAACGATATGGAGGATTCTTCTATCGCTTTGATCGATATGTTGGCTGCGAATACAAAAAAATAATCAAGCTCAAATTTAAAGCTATATAATCATGCATAAGTTTTTAAAAATTGCATTAATCGCCTTGGGCGTGATTGGAACCATACTTTGGTTTCAGTTACCCGATGCGGAAATGCCTGCCAGTGAGGCAGCTGAGAGTACATCTATGAGCTTGATGTTCATGATCACGTACCTGTTGTTGGCGGTAGCTATATTTTCTACCTTGTATTTTGCTGTCAAAAGAATTCTTTCTTCCAAAGCTGTATTGATGAGTACTTTGAAGTCCTTAGGAGGTTTGTTGGTCGTAGTTTTATTGTCCTACATTCTTTCTAGTGGTTCTGATGTAAGTATTGAGGAAATGGCCAATCTTGGGATTGAAACCACCGAATCAACCATCAAAAACATTGGAATGGGATTGAATGTATTTTTTATCCTCATGCTGATCGCAGTGGTACTCATGGTAGGACCTGGCATTAAACGAGTATTTAAAAAGTAATATTATGGCTAGAAGAGGAGCACCACCAGAAGTTAATGCTGGCTCAATGGCGGACATTGCGTTCTTGCTGCTCATCTTTTTCTTGGTCACCACGACTATTGAAACTGATGCAGGTTTGGACCGTATGTTGCCACCTATTGAACCACCTGATTCAGATGTTGTTATCAAGCAAAAAAACATTTTTATGGTGAACGTCAACAAGTATGGACAAATACTTGCCGATGAACAACCCGTAGAATTGGCTGATTTGCGAGCATCCGTTGTTGCCTTTTTGGATAATGGAGGTTTATCAAAATCTGAAGCTACCCAAGACAATTCTTTTTGCGACTATTGCCAAGGTCTGCGCGATGCTACTTCATCTGACAATCCGGATAAGGCTATTGTTTCTTTGAAGAGCGACCGCGAGACTAAATACGGTGTTTATATCGCTGTTCAAAACGAGATTGTGGGTGCTTACAACGATTTGAGAAATCGCGAAGCCCAGCGTTTATTCAGAAGAAATTTCACTGAAATGGAAGATCTGTACAACAACCCCGAAACTCCAAGCGAAGTGCGTGAGGATTTGAAGGATAAGGTAAAGCGAATTCAAGATTTGTTTCCACAGAAGTTTTCTGAGGCTGATACAGCTATTAAGTAATTTTAAACGATAAGTTATGTCAAAGTTTAATAAGAAGAAAAGCGGCGAATTGCCTCCAGTTTCTACAGCGTCTTTGCCGGATATCGTTTTCATGTTGTTGTTTTTCTTCATGACTGTAACGGTGATGAAGGACAGTTCTCTGAAAATCGAAAACACCTTGCCCAATGCCAACGAGATTAAGAAATTGGACAAGAAGGATCGTGTGATCTATGTTTATGCTGGAAAACCTACGCGTGAATACCAAAAGGCTTTCGGAACGGAGACTAAAGTACAGCTCAACGATAAATTTGCAGATGCAAAGGAAGTCGGTGCCTATATTTTAGCTGAACGCGCCAAGAAAGCTCAAGAGCTTCAGAATGTATTGACTACTTCCCTAAAAGTGGATAAAAATGCCAATATGGGAATTATTCAGGATATTAAGTTGGAGCTTAGAAAAGTCAACTCTCTAAAAATCAACTACACCACCTATAACGGTGATGCCTTTAGAAATTTAGAGTAATCTTTATTGTGATCCACAAAAAAGCCCCAACGAATGTTGGGGCTTTTTTATTTATAAGGCTTTTCTGAGTCGTGCCACAGGCAGTCCGAGTTGCTCTCGATACTTAGCTACTGTTCTTCGCGCAATGGGGTATCCTTTTTCTTTCAGTATTGAAGTGAGCTGATCATCATTTAGGGGGGCAGATTTGTCTTCGGACTCGATGATGTGCGCCAATATGGTTTTGATCTCTTTGGTCGAGATATCTTCCCCTTGTTCGTTTTTCATCCCTTCTGAGAAATAGTATTTCACCAGATGAGTTCCGTAGGGCGTGTCTACATATTTGCTGTTTACCACCCTGGATACCGTAGATATATCCATCTGAATTTCCTGGGCAATGTCTTTGAGGATCAGCGGTTTTATTTTTGTTTCGTCCCCAGTGAGAAAATATTCTTTTTGATGCGCTACAATGGCACTCATCGTTTTGATCAAGGTGTCTTGTCTCTGCTTTATAGCATCGATAAACCACTGAGCAGCATCGAGTTTATGTTTGATAAAGGTGACCGCCTCTTTCAGGCTAGGGGTTTTGTCTGCGCCGTCTTTGTAGGTGTGCATCAGGGTTTGATAGGTCTGAGATACATGTAATTCTGGGGCATTTCTTCCGTTGAGCTGAATATCAATCGATCCGTCCTGAACTAAGAGTGTAAAGTCCGGGATAATATGCTCCGTAATTTTTCCTTGCTCTGTAAATGCGCTTCCCGGTTTTGGATTTAGTTTTTCAATTTCGTTTAAAGCATCCCTCAATGTTTCTTCATGCCACTTTAACCGCGTCATTATTTTATCGTAGTGCTTTTTGGTAAATGCATCAAAGGCCTCTGTCAATAGCAGCACAGCATTTTTAACGGCTTCTGTAGGCGTTTTCCTGGAAAGTTGAATCAATAAGCATTCTTCAAGCGTTCTTGCGCCTACGCCCGCTGGATCGAGTTTATGCAAGTGCTGGATGATCACTTGCGCTACTTCTTGTTCGCTAGCGATGAGATTTTCATTAAAAGCTAAATCATCGAGCAGGTCTAGCATGGGTCTTCTCAAATAACCGCTTTCATCGATGCTCCCAATGAGAAAAGCACCGATGAGCCACTCCCGCTCTGTAGTCATTTGTTGGTTGAGCTGGTCGATCAGAGACTGATAAAAGCTCTGGCCTGCAGCGTAAGGAATTTCGCGCTCCTCTTGTTCTGCGTAATTGTTGCTTTGGGTTTTGTAGTCAGGGATTTCATCATCGCTCAGATAGTCGTCTATATTGACATCTTGGGCATCGATCTCTTGACTGTCATTATCGTACAAGTCATCCTCGAAATCGTCATTGACGTCGCTTTCCAACGCTTCTTTTCCCTTTTCAAGGGCGGGGTTCTCTTCAAGTTCTTGTCGGATCCTCTGCTCAAATGCTTGCGTAGGCAATTGAATCAACTTCATGAGTTGAATCTGCTGGGGGGAAAGCTTTTGAGCGAGTTTGAGTTGAAGGTGTTGTTTTAACATGCCTTGAAGCTACATCAAGCAGCGTTAAAGTCCAAGTTAAAATTCTGCGTTTTGCGGAGTTCTGGGAAAGGGAATCACATCGCGAATATTGGTCATCCCTGTCACAAATAATACCAAACGCTCGAATCCTAATCCAAAGCCAGCGTGTGGCGCTGTCCCAAATTTTCTGAGGTCAAGGTACCACCAAAGCTCTTTTGGATCGATGCCCAATGCACTGATGCGTTGCTCCAAAACATCAAGTCGTTCTTCCCGTTGTGATCCACCCACAATTTCGCCGATCCCCGGAAACAGAATATCCATGGCGCGGACTGTTTTTTGATCCTCATTTAACCTCATGTAAAAGGCCTTGATGTCAGCAGGGTAGTCGTAGAGAATCACAGGGCATTTAAAGTGTTTTTCTACGAGATAACGCTCGTGTTCACTCTGAAGGTCAACGCCCCAACCTTCAATAGGGTATTGGAATTTTTTCTTTTTGTTGGGCGTGCTTTGCATCAAGATGTCTACAGCCTCTGTATAAGACAGGCGAATAAAGTTGTTTTCGGTCACAAACCTCAGTTTCTCAATCAGCGAGAGTTCGCTGCGTTCCGCTTGAGGCTTGCTTTTCTCTTCTTCCAATAATCGAGATGCCAGGAATTGAAGGTCTTCTGCGCAGTGGCTAAGGGCATCGTTGATGACATACTTGATAAAGTCCTCAGCCAAATCCATATTGTCCCAGAGATCGTTAAAAGCTACTTCTGGCTCAATCATCCAAAACTCAGCTAAATGCCTTGAAGTGTTTGAATTTTCCGCGCGAAATGTAGGGCCAAATGTATATACTTTGCCCAGAGCCATCGCATAGGTTTCCGCTTCAAGTTGACCTGAAACAGTGAGGTTGGTCTCTTTGCCAAAGAAGTCTTCTTTGTAATTTACTTTTCCCTCCTCATTTAAGGGTGGATTTTGCGGGGATAGTGTAGTGACTCGAAACATTTCTCCAGCACCCTCCGCATCGGAGCCCGTGATTATTGGGGTGTGCACGTAGCAGAAGGATTGATTAGAAAAATATTGGTGCACCGCAAATGCGAGTCTTGACCGCAAACGCATGACTGCGCTAAACGTATTGGTGCGCACCCGAAGGTGTGCTTTTTCTCTCAAAAATTCCAAAGAGTGTTTTTTGGGCTGTATCGGATAGGTTTCAGGATCTGATGTTCCGTAAACCTCGATCGCGTTTACCTTGAGTTCATATTTTTGCCCTGATCCCTCTGAAGGGGTAATGTCACCATGGAGTTTTAATGCAGCGCCCACACTGATTTGTTTTAACACCGCAGGGTCGTACTGTTCAAATTCAACCACGCATTGAAGATTTTGAAGCGTAGAGCCATCGTTTAGTGCGATAAAACGGTTGCTTCTAAAACTGCGCACCCAACCTTGTACGGTAATATTTTCTGCAGTTTTATCATCCAAGAGCAATTGGCAAATCGTAGGCGTTTTCATAGTCAGTTTAAATAGGCAAATAGAGAAACAAAGATAATTTATTGATCTGAATCATCCGGGAGGATATCCAGGGGTATTTCCTTTAATGTGTTTTTGTTGGCAATACTTCTCTCCAGAGAAAGCAGTAGGGCTGGTAGCAAAACCAGGTTGGACAACATAGCCAGCAACAAGGTAATGGAAACCAAAGCACCCAAAGCAATGGTGCCTCCAAAGTCGGACACGGTAAATACAGAAAATCCAAAGAACAGCACTATGGAGGTGTAAAACATACTCACGCCAGTTTCTTTGAGCGCACCATATACAGATACTTTAATTTTCCATTGATGCAACACCAATTCTTGGCGGTATTTGGCCAAAAAGTGAATGGTGTCATCTACTGAAATGCCAAAAGCAATACTAAACACCAATATGGTGGAAGGCTTAATCGGAATACCGACAAAACCCATAATCCCAGCGGTGATGATCAGCGGCAAAATATTGGGGATTAAAGAAATGACGATCATCCGAAACGACCTAAACAAATAAGCCATGAACAGTGAAATCAACAGAATTGCCAACAATAGAGAAATCAATAAATTGGTGATCAAGTAGTCCGTTCCTTTTAAAAACAATAGCGCCTTACCTGTAGTGTACGTTTTGTATTGCTCCTGGGGAAAAAGACGTTCAAGTGTTTTGTCAAGCCCGCTGTGCACCAGCTCCATTTCACGGGTCCCTAAGTTTTTTATCCCTGTTGAAATTCGCGTGATTCGCCCCGTTGAATCCGTAAATGCACTGAGCAGGTTGTTTTGCTCCGCGCTGCTGTTGAGTATCGCTTGATTGATAAAACTGCGTTCTTGGGGGCTGGGCAATTCGTAGTACTGAGGAAGCCCATTGTAGTACGCTTGTTTGGCGTATTTCACCAAATTGACAACGGATAGAGGCTTGGCTAGGTGCTCTTCAGTTTCGATATATTGTTGCAGTTCTTCGATTCGTTTCAGCGTTGCAGGGCGATAAATCCCATTCTTTTGCTTGGTTTCTACCACAATATCCAACGGCATCACCGCAGTAAACTCCTGCTCAAAGAACTCAATATCTTGGTAAAAAGATTTATTCTTGGGCATATCCTCAATGGGTGACCCTGATGTTTTGATTTGGAAAATACCGATAATGCTGATGACAAGCGCTGAAATGGCGATCATGTACACCGTTACCCGACTGTTGCGCACTACCTCAATCGTCCACTGGACAAAACTGCCCATCCATCTTTTTTCCAAATGCTTGAGGTGCCTGTCTTTAGGCTTCTCCATCAAACTGTAGATAATGGGGATGATCGCAATGGACAACAGAAATATTCCCAATATGTTGATGGAAGCCACTATGCCAAATTCTTTGAGCAAGTCACTGTTGGTCAAGGCAAAAGTGGCAAATCCAGAAGCGGTTGTCATGTTGGTCATCAGCGTTGCGTTGCCCACCTTTCCAATGACACGAATCAGTGAGAGTGCTTTATTTCCGTGATTTTTGACTTCTTGTTGGTACTTGTTGATCAAGAATATGCAGTTCGGAATTCCGATGACAATAATTAGGGGCGGAATCAGTGCGGTGAGCACAGTGATCTCATAGCGGAGCAATCCCAATATGCCAAAGGACCACATCACCCCAATAACTACAACAGCCATGGAGATAAATGTAGCTCTGTACGACCTGAAGAAAAAGAAGAAAATAAAGGTGGTGACCAGCAATGCCCCCAAAATAAACAATCCTATTTCATCGATAATACTCTGGGCATTCATGGTTCGGATATAGGGCATACCTGAGACGTAGGCGTCTAATCCTGACTCCTTTTCAAATGCTTCAATCAGTGGGTTGAGTTGTTCTAAGATGAAAATTTTTCTAGCCGGAGTGTTGACAATGTTTTTGTCCAAATAAACCAAGGTCCTGATCGTGCCAGATTCCTTGTTGTAGAGTATTTGTTCGTAAAAGGGTTGTGATATGAAAAAGTGCTTTAAGGAAGCTGGGTCTGGGGTTTGTTGGGCCTCCTCATAGTAAGGACTAAAGGCAAATCTGTCTCCAGATTCGCTTTTCTTCAGCGTTTTGACATTGTCGGTAGAAAGTACCATTTCTACCTCAGTCAATCCCTCAAGTGCTCGGCTTAACTGGTGCCATTGCGCCAGAGATTCCGTGGGAATTTGATCAGCATGGGCAATGGCGATAGCAACGATATTGCCTTCTTCTCCAAACTGTGATAAAAAATTTTGGTAAGTCTGACTGATCGGGTGATCAATGGGTAAAAGATTGGCCTCCGTGTTGGAGAAACGCATGTATTTCCATTGGGTTGCCAATGCTCCGGTGATTCCGGCTATAACCAAAAGGATCAGCAAGCGGTTTCGAAGGATGACCCGGGCGATAAGTTGCCAAAATCCGTTGGTTTTCATAGGCATTAGTGCAATACTGGACGGATGATTCTTCCGCCACCAATGGATTAAACTGTCATGATCTCTTTTTCCTTCACGCTGAATAGTTGCTCTACTTTAGCGATGTATTTATCGGTGAGTTGTTGCACCTTGTTTTCTGCATCTTTGAGTACATCCTCAGGAAGCTCAGCGGATTTTAGGTCCTTGTTGGCCTCTTGACGAGCTGAGCGAACACCAACTTTGGCATCCTCTGACTCAGCCTTGGCCATTTTTGACAATTCACGTCTTCGCTCTTCGGTGAGCGGCGGAATACTGATGATGATTAGGTCACCGTTATTCATGGGATTAAAACCAAGGTTGGCCACCATAATTCCTTTTTCAATTTCGCTGATCATATTCTTTTCCCAGGGCTGAACAGTAATGGTTCTACCATCTGGGGTATTGATGTTAGCGACTTGTGACAGTGGGGTAGGGTTGCCGTAATACTGAACCAACACAGAAGAAAGCATCGCTGGACTTGCCTTGCCAGCGCGGAGTTTTACAAATGCTTTTTCCAAGTGAGACAGCGCTTTTTCCATTTGCTCTGTTGCGCTGTCCAAGACAAATTGTACTTCTTCGTTCATCTGATTTAGTGTTATGCGTTTACGATGGTTCCTACGGATTCACCACGGACAATGCGCAGCAAATTTCCACGGGTGTTCATATCAAATACGATAATGGGTAGCTCGTTTTCCTGACTCAGCGTAAATGCCGTAGTATCCATTACTTTTAGGCCTTTTTTAATTACCTCGTTAAAGGTAATGGTGTCAAATTTCGTAGCGGCAGCATCCTTTTCGGGGTCTGCGGTATAAATTCCATCCACACGCGTTCCTTTTAGGATCACATCAGCTTGAATTTCTATGGCGCGCAATACGGCCGCTGAATCTGTAGTGAAGTAGGGATTACCAGTGCCTCCACCAAAAATGACCACTCGTCCTTTTTCTAGGTGTCTCATCGCTTTTCTGCGAATAAACGGTTCAGCGACTTGATTGATGTGTATCGCTGATTGCAAGCGGGTAGGTACCCCAATTTCTTCGAGTGCGCTTTGTAAGGCCAATCCGTTGATCACCGTCGCCAGCATACCCATATGGTCTCCTTGAACGCGGTCCATGCCATTGCTTGCTCCAGAAACTCCTCTAAAAATATTTCCACCACCGATGACGATGGCCAATTCCACGCCTAATTCCACGACTTCTTTAATCGCTTGTGCATATTGAGAAATGCGGGCTGGATCAATTCCGTATTGCAGATCGCCCATTAAGGCTTCTCCACTCAGTTTTAACAGGATGCGATGGTATTTCATGGGGATATTTTGGTGCCACAAAAATAATCAAAAAATAAGAGTGTGTGCTTGAATCCTTGTCTTTCCGACCTGCAACGTCAAAAAAAAAGCTGCTGGAGATCCAGCAGCTTGATTAGAAAAACAAGGTTGATGATTAACCCAGTGCTACACGAACAAATTCGGTAACAGTTAATCCTTTATCTGCAGTCTGCACGTATTGTGCTACAGTCATGGTGTTGTCCTTGATGAATTCTTGGTTGACCAAAGTGTTGTCTTTAAAGAAACGCTGAAGTTTACCTTGAGAAATCTTCTCGAGCATAGCTTCTGGTTTTCCTTCTTGACGCAATTGATCTTTTGCGATTTCAATCTCTTTGTCGATGATAGCTTGATCTACTTGGCTTTCGTTTAGGGCGACAGGATTCATAGCAGCTGCTTGCATCGCTACATCCTTAGCAATGGTTTCGCAACCAGCAACAGAGGCAGATAGACCCACCAAAGTAGCAATGCGGTTTCCAGCGTGGATGTATGATCCCACAAAAGGAGCAGTTAATTTTTTGAAACTACCGATTTCGATTTTCTCGCCGATAACTCCAGTTTGCTCGATCAATTTTTCCTGAACACTCATCCCGTTGAAGTCTGCAGCAAGCAGTGTTTCCAATGAGTCGAAGCCCATAGCTAAATCAGCAATAGCGTGCGCTAGTGCAGTGAATGAATCGTTTTTAGCTACGAAGTCTGTTTCGCAGTTAAGCGAGATAACTACGCCTTCGTTTTGAGCAGCGTTTACTTTAGCAATTGCTGCGCCCTCAGTGGACTCGCGGTCAGCTCTGTTTGCAGCTACTTTTTGTCCTTTTTTGCGCAGGATCTCAATCGCTTTTTCAAAATCGCCATCAGCTTCCACCAATGCTTTTTTGCAATCCATCATTCCAGCACCTGTGGTCTGTCTGAGTTTGTTTACGTCTTGGGCAGTAATATTGGCCATGATATTTGGAATTTAATGTTTAGCTCAATGCAGCGATTAGGTCTGCTTTTTTCATAGTGGCAGCGCCGGCGATATCGCTAGCAATGGCCAATTCTCTCAACTCAGCTACTGTTTTGCTTTCAAGGTCAACAGTAATTTCTTTTACCTCAGCAGCAGCTTCCATTCCTTCGATTTGTGCCTCGTCGGTTACTTCTTTATCCGCTTTGCGGTCAGATAGTCCTTCAGTGATCGCAGTAACTACACTGCCCATGATGGCTTCGATCGATTTAGAGGCATCGTCGTTAGCTGGAATAACAAAATCAATAGGTTTTGGATCACAATTGGTATCCACCATAGCAAACACAGGGATGTTCAGCTTTTTGGCTTCTTTTACTGCGATGTGTTCTCTCATGGTATCCACTACGAAAATAGCTCCTGGTAGACGGGTCATGTCGGAGATAGAACCTAAGTTTTTCTCCAACTTGGCGCGCAAACGATCTACCTGAAGTTTTTCTTTTTTGGAAAGTGTTTCAAAAGTACCGTCAGTTTTCATACGGTCAATGGAACTCATTTTTTTAACCGCTTTGCGAATGGTCACAAAGTTGGTCAACATACCGCCTGGCCAACGCTCAGTGATGTAAGGCATATTTACCTTACCCGCTAGGTCAGCAACGATATCTTTAGCTTGTTTTTTGGTAGCTACAAACAAAACTTTACGCCCAGAAGCAGCGATTTTTTTCAACGCTTCATTAGCTTCTTCTAGTTTTGCAGCTGTTTTGTACAGGTTGATCACATGGATACCATTGCGTTCCATGTAGATGTATGGAGCCATGTGTGGGTTCCATTTTCTGGTAAGGTGACCGAAATGCACCCCTGCCTCTAGGAGGTCTTTAACTTCAATTTTTGCCATTTTTTACTTAGTTTACGTTCTTAATGATTTTTAGCAATATCCCTTGTGCCAGGCACGAGACATTTAGATGCTAAACTAGTTGCTCGCCAAGCGAGCTCTATGGTATGGTGTGCCCAAAGGGCGTTTTCAAGGAACAAAAAAGTGGTTTTCTTGAGGAAAACCACTGTAGTATTAACGTTTTGAGAACTGGAAGCGCTTGCGGGCTTTCTTTTGTCCAAACTTTTTGCGTTCAACCATTCTTGGATCTCTAGTTAAAAGACCTTCTGGCTTTAAGATTGCTCTAAACTCTTCGTTGATGGCGCAAAGTGCTCTGGAAATAGCCAGGCGAATAGCTTCCGCTTGTCCAGTAATTCCACCGCCAAAAACATTGACTTTAACATCGTATGAACCTTCAGTACCGGTAAGGGCAAAAGGCTGTTGTACTTTGTATTGTAGGGTGCTTGTAGTCAAGTACTCAGCCAAGTCTTTTTTGTTGACAGTGATCTGGCCTTTTCCTTCAGTGACATAGACGCGGGCAACTGCAGTCTTTCTTCTTCCAATTTTGTGAATAGCCCCCATTATTTGAATTCTTTAAGATTAATTACTCTTGGTTTTTGCGCCTCTTGTTGGTGTTCAGCACCTTGGTATACTTTAAGGTTTCTGAACAATTCAGCGCCCAATTTGTTTTTAGGCAACATTCCTTTGATGGATTTCTCCACCATACGTGTTGGGTTTTTAGCCATCATTTCAACAGCAGACATACTGCGTTGACCTCCTGGATAACCTGTGTGACGCACATAAGTTTTGGTTTGCATTTTGTTTCCAGTCAAGTGGATTTTTTCGGCATTGATCACGACCACATTATCACCACAATCTACGTGTGGGGTATAGTTAGGTTTGTTCTTGCCACGCAACATTACGGCTACTTTTGAAGCCAAACGACCCAAAGTCTCTCCTTCAGCATCTACCAAAACCCATTCCTTTTGAACGGTGTTTTTGTTGGCTGAAACAGTCTTATAACTTAATGTGTCTACACTCATAATCTTCTAATTAAACACGTTGTTCCCTACAAACGGGCTGCAAATGTACATTTAATTTGCGATAATGCAAATCTGTGATTTCAAATATTTCTATTTTTTTCAAAAAAAAAGTCATGGATCAATGCGCTTCTAACCAGTTAGCTCCAGATCCGATCTCCACCTCCAAGGGTACGGCACATGTATAGGCTCCTTCCATCTCTTTTTTGATCAATTCCCTCAGCTGATCTCTCTCTGGTAGATATACTTCGAAAACCAATTCATCGTGTACTTGCAGCAACATTTTAGAACGGAGTTTCGCCTTTTTCATGCTTTCATGAATCCGGATCATAGCCACTTTAATGATGTCAGCAGCTGACCCTTGAATCGGAGCGTTTACAGCGTTGCGCTCAGCAGCACCGCGCACAACCGGATTGGATGAGTTGATGTCTTTAAGGTAGCGACGTCTGCCCAACACCGTTTGAACATAACCGTTTTCTCTGGCAAATGCGATTTGTTCGTGTATGTAGGTGTTTAGTTTTGGATAGGTAGCATAATAGGTTTCAATCATTTCTTTGGCCTCACTTCTGCTCAATTCGGTTTGGTTGCTCAAACCAAAAGCGGAAACCCCGTAGATGATGCCAAAGTTTACTGTTTTGGCTTGACTTCGCTGGGATTTGGTCACTTCATCCAGGGGAATGCCAAATAGTTTTGCCGCTGTGGCCGTGTGGATATCAGCTCCTTGTTTGAAGGCTTCAATCATGTGGTTTTCTTCACTCAGGGCAGCGATGATTCTCAATTCAATTTGGGAATAATCCGCAGACATCAGTTCGAATTCATCGTTCCTCGGCACAAATGCTTTGCGGACTTGTCTGCCGCGTTCGGTCCTAATCGGTATGTTTTGCAAGTTTGGGTTGTTGCTGCTCAATCGCCCCGTGGCGGCAACCGCTTGCATGTATTCTGTGTGTATGCGGTTTGTCAACGGGTCGACTTGTGTGGGCAAGGCATCGATGTAGGTGCTTTTCAGCTTGGCTAGTCCCCGGTATTCCAAAACTTTCCGCACAATGTCGTGATCCTTGGCCAAATAGGAGAGGACTTCTTCTGAAGTCGCGTATTGTCCTGTTTTGGTTTTTTTGGGTTTGTCGACCAGTTTGAGTTGTTCAAAAAGCACTTCTCCCAATTGTTTGGGCGAAGCAATATTAAAGGTCACACCTGCGTCTTGATAAATCTCTTGCTCCAAAGTTTTGATGTCTCGATCTAGGTCCTGGGATAGACTCTGTAAAAAATCTCGATCTAGGGAAATCCCCTCCAGCTCCATATCAGCCAATACATCGACCAAAGGAAGCTCCAACTCTTGCATCAGTGAGGTGTTCTCGGCCTGCGCCAACTCCTTTTTAAACAATTCCGCCAGTTGAAAAGTGATGTCAGCATCTTCACAAGCATAGTCCGCCAATAATCCGTGATCAACTGTGCGAATAGACACTTCCTGTTTTCCTTTTCCCACGAGCTCGCTGTAGCTGATCGGCTGGTAGTTGAGGTAGGTCTCGGCCAATACATCCATATTGTGTCTCATGTCGGGATTGATCAAGTAGTGCGCAATCATGGTGTCGTACCATGGCCCAGAGACTTCAACACCATATCGTTTAAGCACCTTGAGGTCGTATTTCAAGTTGTGGGCGATTTTTTCTACGGAGTTGGAGCTAAAGAATGGCTTGAGTTGCTCCAGCGCGCGTTCAGTTTGCGCTCGGTCTGGGCCCATGGGTATGAAATACGCTTTGTGGGCCTCCCAACAGAGCGAGATACCGACCAGTTCAGCCTCCATGGGATTGAGCGAGGTGGTTTCTGTGTCAAAGCAGACCTGGGGCTGGTTACACAAGGTATCCACCAAAAGCTTGAGGCCTAGACCGGGTTGTATCACCTGATAGTGGTGAGATGTCTGGCTTAGATCAGCTCTTCTATGGGGGTTTATGGGGGTTTCTCCCATAGTTGCCGACACGGGGGCGTCAAACAAGGAGTATTGGCCTTGTCCAGGAAGTGCTGGGGGCGCTGCATTTGCCTTGGCGGTGGTTTCCACTACAGGATCAGCGCCGGAAGAGGTGTTGTTTAATTTGTGGTAGAGTTGATCAAACTGTGTTTTTAGTCTCCTGAATTCCAGGGATTCAAATAGTTGGGTGACCCGATCCATGTCGGGTACCGAAAGTGCAAAGTCTTGGGCGTCAAAGCGCACATCGCACTGGGTATTGATGGTGGCCAATTGCTTAGAAAGCATGCCCAGCTCTTTTGCCCCCTCAATGTTTTCCCGCATTTTTCCTTTGAGCTCATGGGCATGGGCCAACAGGTTTTCCATGCTGCCATAGGTTTCAATAAATTTTTTGGCCGTTTTGTCCCCTACACCCGGCAGGCCTGGGATATTGTCACTCGCATCTCCCATCATACCCAAATAGTCAATCACCTGCTCAGGGCGTTCAACGCCAAATCGCTCTTGCACCTCAGGTATCCCCCAAATTTCGATGCCGTTGCCCATACGTGCCGGTCTGTACATCAAAATGTGCTCGCTGACCAACTGACCAAAGTCCTTATCCGGGGTAACCATATACACCAGGTATCCCTCTTTTTCTGCCTGCTTAGCTAGGGTGCCTATCAAATCGTCCGCTTCCATGCCTTCTTGCTCCACAATCGGAATATGCATGGCTTCCAGTATTTGATGGATGTAGGGAACAGCTATTTTGATGGCTTCTGGAGTTTCAGATCTATTGGCCTTGTAGGCTTCAAAGGCTGCTGTTCGCTCGTGACTGCCCCCCTTGTCAAAACACACGGCCAAGTGGTCAGGCTTTTCCCGGTTGATCACATCGAATAGCGAATTGACAAACCCGTAAATGGCGGAGGTTTCCATACCGTTAGAATGTATGCGCGGGCTTTTGATCATCGCGTAATAACCCCTAAAAATAAGGGCATAGGCGTCGAGTAGAAAGAGTCTTTTTTTGGGTTCCATAAGGTGTGTTTCAGGGGTAAATCTACAAAAGAATATCGGCTTACCTCATGATTTTGTTCGGTGAAAGGTCACAGGATTTGGGGTTTTGTTTTTTTGTTTCTTTGTGAAAAGAGTTGACTATGGAGGTAGAAGTTTGCGCCCACACCATTGCCTCTGCCTTAACGGCCCAGCAAGCAGGTGTACAAAGGATTGAGTTGTGTTCCGCTATTGGTGTAGGAGGATTAACTCCATCCTATGGAATGATGGAACAAGTACGCCGGCAATTGCGCATTCCGGTACATGTGTTGATCCGACCGAGAATGGGTGATTTTAATTATACCAATGATGAGTTTGCCTCCATGGTATCCGATATTGCACTGTGTCGAAATATGGGTTTTGAAGGGGTAGTTTTTGGCGTACTGACCAAAGACAATAAAATTGACCAAGTCCGCACCCGTCAATTGCTTCACGCGGCTCAGGGTATGAAATGCACCTTTCACAGAGCGGTTGATTGGGTAGATGACCCTGTGGAGGCTGTTTCTGTTTTGGAAGATCTGGGCGTGGACATCGTGCTTTCCTCTGGAGGTGCCCCAACTGCGATTCAGGGTATGGGTACGCTGGAACGCATGCAACTCAAGACTACCTCCCTGACTGTGATGCCTGGTTCAGGAATTGCGCCAGATCATGTGATGCAGTTTAAATCCGCAGGTTTTAATGCCATCCACTTGTCTGGAATTGTGCCTGAATTGGTGTTGGAAACACCGCCCAAGGTGCCGTTGATTTCTCCAAATCTATTGGTCGAACAATACCAATACGATACGTCAGTTGAAAAAATTAGGCAGGTATGCGAGGTCTTAAGAAAACTTTAAGGACGATTATTTTCAGGCGCCCTATATTTGCCAAAAAATAGGCATGCGCTGGGTACTTTTTATCGCTTTTTACGCTTTTTTTGGGGCCTATGCCTTTCAGGCTTTAAAAACTTTACAGCCCAGAGCTTGGGTTTGGTGGCTTATAGCCCTGGTTTGGAGTGGTATTTTGGTTTTTTTTATCGCTCAATTTGCCACAGGAGTGACTTCTAGAATTGGTGTCACTCCGATTACCGGGTGGGCTTTTGGTCTGCTTTTATCGGTGATGGTTTTTAAATTAACAGCGACTTCTATCCTGCTTTCAGAGGATGTAATTCGGGTCCTTGTCGCTGGTTTTCGCAAAACAATAGGAGATCCAGGTCCCTTGTTGCCGGGCAGAAGAAAATTCATCAGCGCACTGGCCCTGGGCATTGCTTCTTTGCCTTTTGGCGCATTGCTGTACGGAATGTACAAGGGCAAATACAATTATAAGGTATTGTCCTATGAATTGTATTTCGAGGATTTGCCAGAAGCATTTGACGGGTTTAAAATCACCCAAATTTCAGACATTCATTCCGGCAGTTTTGACGACCCAGAAAAGGTCGCTTATGGCGTGGATTTAGTCAATGCCCAAAATGCGGATTTAGTGGTGTTCACTGGAGATTTAGTCAACAATACCGCTCTTGAAATGGAGCCATGGCTTGAAGTCTTCTCCAAAATTTCAGCTCCGGCAGGCAAATACTCCATATTGGGCAACCACGATTACGGTGATTATATCGAGTGGTCAAGCCCCGAGGAAAAGGAAGATAATTTTAGCGCCCTGGTCCAGACCCACCAAAAAATAGGCTTTGAACTATTGCGCAACGAACACCGAGTGATCGAAAAAGAGGGGCAACAGATTCACCTGATCGGAGTGGAAAATTGGGGCAGGGGAAGGTTTATCAAAAAGGGTGATCTGTCCCAGGCCAGTGCTCAAGTCCCTGATGATGGGTTTAAAGTTTTGTTGTCACACGACCCTTCGCATTGGGAAGACGTAGTGCTTAAAGATCCGATCCACTACCACCTGACGTTAAGCGGACACACCCACGGTATGCAGTTTGGTGTTGAAATTCCAGGCTGGGTCAAGTGGAGTCCTGTACAGTGGAGGTACACCTATTGGGCTGGTTTATACCAAGAAATGGGCCAGTGGATCAATGTCAATCGCGGGTTCGGATTTATCGGATACCCTGGTCGTGTTGGGATGTGGCCAGAAATCACTGCGATTGTACTCAAAAAAGGCACAAAGTCGGTCGCCTAGTGCTGATCGATTGGCCAGAAACTTTTTTTTACTACTTTTGAACCGCTAATCAGCTGTTTATGTCAAAATTTGGAGAATTAATCGACGTGCCATTTCCCGTTTTGTTGCAGTTCTACACTGAGTGGAGTGAGTCTGCTCAGCAGATGCACGAAGTGCTCAATCATGTAGCCGCAGCCCTTGGAGACAAAGGAAAAGTGATCAAGATCGATGTGGACAAAAACCAGGTGCTCAGCGAAGCACTTCGCGTAAAGACCTTACCTACACTGATGATTTACAAACAAGGTGAAATGCTCTGGAGACAGAGCGGAGAACAGGATGCCAACACCTTGCTGATCAAACTAAACGAACACTTATAGTGGTTCTTGGAAACCAATAAAAAAAGGCCGGAGCATCGCTCCGGCCTTTTTTATTTATTGACCTAAGGTGTCCACCGCAGGACTATTGCCCATATCTATCGGAGTTTGATCCTGGCTGTAGAAATGGCTAAAGCGCTCGATATAACTGGTGAAAGTGGCAGATTCTTCAGCCCATTGGTCTTCGGGATGGAAAGCCGCCCACAGCTCAAAAGCGGTGCGATAACTGTCTAAGTCTCCTACGATTTCTTGGATCACACGCGATTGTTCAGCCATCGGAAGCTGCCCGTAGTAATCTAAATGATCTTGGTATTGAGCGATTAAATCCCGGTAGAGTTGGTCCCCTTTTTCCTGAGCGCCTGCTTGGTAATACCCTTCGATAAACGGCTCCACAAAAGCGTAAAATCCAAATTGCTTGAGCGGAATATATTTCATAGCAATATCGCAGATTTCAATGGCTTTTTCGGTAGAACCCTCGGCGATTAAGGCATTGACTAATCGGGCTAGGTGTGTTCTAAACGACAAGCCTTGAACTTTGGTTTGCCCATCGATATAAAGGGCTAGATCATCCGAGTTACCCCAAGTCCATGAGGTGACGATTTGATACATGGTTTCTGTGTCGATGCGGCCAAACTCATAGCTGTTTTGTTTGGGTGTTTTAATCGGCACCAGTTTATAAGCAAGTCCATCGAGTTGAAGGTAGTCTTGAAGCCAGATATACTCCGCTGGATCAAAGCTACCCCCCGAGAAATAAATGGGCCTTTTCCAGTCGTTGTTGGCCAATATGTCCAGCATCAATATTCTGTTTTTGGGCAATGCGCTCTTGGGCAAGTCGATATCGATGTAATCCACAATCAGCGCGCTGTCTTTAGCAGCGACTAAACCGCTTTCCAGCACATGGGCCTTGTTGACTGGAATGCGGATTTTGTTGGTGGGGTAGTACACAATGTTTAAACTGGACTCTGGGTACTGGCTTAGATCTGCACCCTTGTTCTCCAATATATATTTAAACTTGGTTTGGGGTTTTCCGCTGCTGATCCAGGCCATCCAATCTTGAATACTCCATCGATTGTCGGTTATTTCCTGATAGTAAACCGCATCAAGTGTACCGAATCTGTATTGATTGTGGTTGAGCTGGCTCGGGATCGCCTCGCTGAGATAAGCTTTGCGCTTCATTTGATCGATGTACCAATCAGTGGCCAATAAACTGGTGTTGATCACCCGAACATCGGTTCTGTATCCTTCGATTTCCTGCATATACCAAAGCGGAAAAGTGTCGTTGTCCCCAATGGTAAAAATCATAGCGCCACTGCCTTCTTGGGTTGATTTTAAATAGGCTTCAGCCGTAGAACGCGCGGTATACCGGTTGCTTCTATCGTGGTCATCCCAGTTTTGTGCCCCCATGAGTATGGGCGCAGCCAAAAGACCAAGACCAACTGTGACGGGAGCTGTTAATTTATGGTCTTTGATCTTGGTCAGCGCTTCGAACAGCGCCATAACACCCAATCCCATCCAAAGGGCAAATACGTAAAAGGCACCTACCAGAGAGTAATCCCTTTCTCGGGGTTGGAAAATAGGCGGGTTGGTGTAAAACTGAATGGCCAATCCTGTAAACAAGAAAAACACAAACAATACCCAAAATTGTTTTTTGTCCTTTTTAAACTGATAGGCGATCCCCATCAAGGCCAAAATAAAGGGCAAGAAAAAATAAGTATTGCGGCCCTTGTTAAAAGCGATGTCTTCAGGTAAGTTTTCTTGGGTGCCCAAACGATAAGTGTCGATCCAGTCAATACCGCTCAACCAGTTTCCGTGGTTGTCGTATCTACCTTGTATATCGTCTTGTTTGCCCACAAAATTCCACATCAAATAACGCCAAAACATATAATTGAATTGAAAATCAATCATATAGGTTAGGTTTTCTCCTAGTGAAGGCGGTTGAATATCTATGTATGGCCCCAATTCTTTGAGGATACTGATCAATTCAGAGGCGCCATACGCTCCTGTAGCTACATTTTTTTTGACTTCGGCAATAGCTGTCTGCAATTCCTGGTTGCCAGCGTATTCCGGTTTTGGGGTAAAAATAGGAGCGCCGTAATAAGCGATGTAGTTTTCGGCGTTTTGCTCACTCCACATTCTAGGTAAGAAGCCGCTGTGTTTGGGATCGGCTCCGCGCCCAGCATTTTTGAAATCGTTGACGATCTCGTATTTGCCTGTGCTGTAATTTTTCTCGTATTTGGGTTTGTCGTCTTTGTCCACGCCATCACTGGAGAACAAGTTGGTGTAATATGCGCCATAAAACGGACTGTCTACACCTGGGTATTGTTCGCGGTTGTAGTAGGCGAGGAGTGCCCGCGCATCTGAAGGGTCGTTTTCATTGACGACCACTTGAGCATTGGCCCGGATGGGTAACATCAGCCAGGTAGAAAATCCCAGCAGTAGAAAGAGCGCACAGAGCACAGCGGTATGTGCTGAGCGCATTGATTTTTTGGAAGTAAGGCGCAGTGCCCAAACAAATCCTGAGGCGATGACCAAACCCAATAAGAGCGAGCCACCGTTGAATGGAAGGCCGAATTCGTTGACGAAAAATACTTCAGCCCAACCAAATGCCTTAAGCACATAGGTCAAAGAGAATTTATACACCAAGAGTAAAATACCCACGGAAGCAGCATTGGCCAACGCAAAGTTTTTTATCGTTGTGGTCTGATATCTTTTAAAGTAATACAGTAGACCGATGGAGGGGATGGCCAAAAAGCCCATGAATTGAATGCCAAAAGTGAGGCCGATCACAAACCAAATCAGCACCAACCAACGGTTGCCTCTGGGCTCATCGATTTCATCTACCCATTTAAGGCCTAGCCAAAGCAGCAGCGCCATGATTAAGCTCGCCATCGCATATACTTCAGTCTCTGTGGCGTTAAACCAAAAACTATCGGTGGTGGCAAATCCTAGTGCTCCTACCAATCCGCTACCCAACAAGGCGATATATTTTCTGGAGGTCCATGGGGTATTTGGATTCAGCAAAAGTCCCAAACGTGTGATGGTCCAGAACATAAATAGAATGGTGAAGGCACTGGAGAACGCAGAAACCGCGTTAACCATTAGGGCTACATGCTGAGCGTCTATGGCAAATAGCGCAAAAAACGCACCGATCATCTGTAATAGAGGCGCTCCTGGAGGGTGACCTACTTGGAGTTTGGCTGAAGTGGAAATATATTCGCCTGCATCCCAGAAACTTCCGGTAGGCTCGATGGTAAGTCCGTAAATGCACAAGGCAATACCAAAACTGAGCCAGCCCAAACGGCGGTTCCAGACCTCAAATAACTGTGGTGTCATGTCTTTAATTTGAGGCACAAACATAATGAAAAAACCCTGAGTTTCCTCAGGGTTTCGTTGTTGGCCTACTAGGACTCGAACCTAGAACGACTGAACCAAAATCAGCTGTGTTACCAATTACACCATAAGCCAATGCGGGTGCAAATTTAATACAAAGTTTTATTTTGACAAGAAAAGCGGATTTATTTTTTGGGCTCCTGGGTTTTGGAGATCAAAATAATTGACGTATATTTGCCCAGTAAATCAAAAGTAACAGCGAGAGGGGACATTTGTCCCCTCTTTTATTACCCAAATATGGCGTTTAAAGAGCGTGTAAAAGAGTTGTTGGATCAGGGTTTGGATACATACCCACACTTGTTTTTGATCGACTTCAGCGTTGGAGCAGACCAAAAAATCAATGTCGTTTTGGATGGAGATCAAGGGGTGACACTTCAGGACTGTATCGATATATCTCGTGCTATCGAACACCAATTGGATCGCGAAGAGTTTGATTTCGCTTTGGAAGTAGCTTCTGCAGGTGCGACAGCTCCGCTGAAGTTACCCCGTCAATACACCAAAAACATAGGGCGAACGCTGTCTGTGCAAACCGCTGAACAAAAAGTAGAGGCTGAGTTGGTTCATGCAGATCAAACACACATATTGCTCCGTTGGCAGGCCAGAGAGCCCAAGCCCATCGGCAAAGGAAAACACACTGTGGACAAGGAATGGAATGTTCCTATCTCAGAGATTATAGAAGCTAAAGTGATTATCAAATTTTAATTGTAGAGCAAGATGGAAAATATTGCACTCATTGAATCTTTTTCTGAGTTTAAAGACGACAAGTTTATCGATAGAGTTACGCTGATGGCGATTCTTGAAGAGGTGTTTAGAAGCGCCCTTAAAAAGAAGTTTGGATCTGACGATAACTTTGATATTATTATCAACCCTGACAAAGGGGATTTGGAGATTTGGAGAAATCGCGTGGTGGTCGAGGATGGAGCAGTAGAAGACCCCAACGAGGAGATCTCTTTAACCGAAGCGCGCAAAATTGAGCCTGACTTTGAGGTCGGTGAGGACGTGTCTGAAGAAGTGAAGTTGATCGATTTGGGTCGTCGCGCTATTTTAGCCCTGCGTCAAAATTTGATCGCCAAAATCCACGAACACGACAACACTACGCTTTACAAGCAATTTAAGGACTTGGAAGGGGAGTTGTACACTGCTGAAGTGCACCACATTCGCCATCAGGCTATTATCTTGTTGGACGACGAAGGCAACGAGATTATTTTGCCCAAAGACAAGCAAATCCCTTCTGATTTCTTTAGAAAAGGAGACAACGTTCGCGGAATCATCGATTCTGTTGATTTAAAAGGGACCAAGCCTACAATTATCATGTCCAGAACATCGCCTAAGTTCTTGGAGGCTTTATTTGCTCAGGAAATTCCTGAAGTGTTTGACGGTTTGATCACCATCAAAAAAGCGGTGCGCATCCCAGGTGAAAAGGCCAAGGTAGCTGTGGAGTCTTATGATGACCGCGTAGATCCAGTGGGGGCTTGTGTGGGTATGAAGGGATCTAGAATCCATGGAATAGTTCGCGAGTTGGGCAACGAAAACATCGATGTGATCAACTGGACCAACAACCCACAGTTGTTGGTTACTAGAGCTTTGAGCCCAGCGCGTGTCAGCTCTGTGGTACTCAATGAGGAGAACAAAACCGCTCAAGTTTACCTGAAGCCAGAGGAGGTTTCCAAGGCGATTGGTAGATCTGGACATAACATCAGATTGGCTGGTCAGTTAACCGGATACGAGATTGATGTGTTTAGAGAAGGCGTTGAGGAAGATGTTGAATTGACAGAATTCTCTGACGAAATCGAAGCTTGGATCATCGATGAGCTCAAGAAAATCGGACTGGATACGGCCCGTTCAGTATTGGAACAGGACGTGGCGGAACTAGCCCGCAGAACCGACTTAGAAGAAGAAACCATTTTGGATGTCATCCGCATCCTTAAAGAAGAGTTAGAAGATTAAGCTATATTTGCAAACGGATAAGCAGCAAGGAACCCTATTTTATGGCAGAACAAGAAACGATTCGACTCAATAAAGTCCTCAGAGAACTGAATATATCGCTCGATAGAGCGGTAGATCACCTCTCTTCAAAGGGGTTTGATGTCGAGGCACGTCCTACGACCAAAATTTCCAATGAAGTGTATCAGGTGTTGCTCGATGAGTTCCAAACTGATATGACTAAAAAAGTCGCGTCACAAGAGGTGGGTGAGGAAAAACGCAAAGAGAAAGAAGCGATCCGCATCCAACTTGAAAAGGAATTGGAAGACAAGAGATTGGCCCAGGCCAAATCTGAGGTCGTACGCGCTAAATCCACCTTGGACAAACCCAAGATGGTGGGCAAAATTGATCTAAATCCGAAACCTGCCGCTCCAGAGCCTCAGGTACCCGAAGTTAAAGAAGTTCCCCCTGTTGAGGTAGTCGCTGAAGTTGCTGAACCAAAAGCAGAAGAAGCACCGGTTGCTGCTCCAGTAGCAGTAGTTGAGCCAGTAACCCCTCAGGTAGTCAACACCCCTGAGCCAGAAGTGGTTCCAGCTAAGGTTGATGAGCCAGCTGTGGCTGAAGCACCCGAACAGGAAGAATCCCAAACCCTAGAGACCAAGTACCAAAAATTATCGGGTCCAAAGATCATGGGGGAGAAGATCGACCTGAGTCAGTTTGAACGTCCGAAGAAGAAGCCGACGCCAGCCCAAAGTGCTGATGCGGACGCCAAAAAGAAAAGAAAGCGCATCACCACCAAACCCGGTGCTCCAGGCGCATCGAATACCCAAGATCGTTTTCGTCCCAAAGCCCCAGGTGCACCACGCGTTGAGCCCACCGAAGAAGATGTGCAAAAACAAGTGCGCGAAACCTTGGAAAAACTTCAAGGAAAAACCAAAAAAGGCAAGGGCGCTAAATACCGCAGAGACAAAAGAGATATGCACCGCTCTATGGCTGAACGAGACATCGAGCAGCAAGAGTTGGAAAGCCGCATCCTAAAAGTTACTGAGTTTGTGACCGCAAACGAAGTAGCTACGATGATGAACGTGTCGACTACAGAAATTATTTCTGCCTGTATGTCTTTGGGTATGATGGTGACCATGAACCAACGTTTAGATGCGGAAACACTCAGTATTGTAGCTGAAGAGTTCGGATTTAGTGTTGAGTTTGTCACCGCGGATCTTGAAGAGAATATTGAAGTCGTGGTGGATTCGCCTGAAGAGTTACAGCACAGAGCCCCTATTGTTACGGTCATGGGTCACGTGGATCACGGAAAGACTTCGCTTTTGGATTATATCAGAAAGGCCAATGTGATCGCTGGCGAAAGCGGTGGAATCACACAACACATTGGTGCATACGCTGTTACCTTGGAAGGTGGGCAGAAAATCACCTTCTTGGATACCCCTGGTCACGAAGCGTTTACCGCGATGCGTGCTCGTGGAGCTCAAGTAACGGATATCGCCATCATTGTGGCTGCTGCGGATGACAACATCATGCCCCAGACCAAAGAAGCGATCAGCCACGCGCAAGCTGCGGGTGTGCCGATCATATTTGCCATCAACAAGGTGGATAAACCCACCGCTAATCCGGAAAAAATCAAGGAAGGATTGGCGCAGATGAACCTATTGGTCGAGGATTGGGGAGGTAAAATTCAGTCCCAAGATATCTCCGCTAAAACAGGTCAAGGTATCAAGGAATTGCTGGAAAAAGTTCTGCTAGAAGCTGAACTCTTAGACTTGAAAGCCAATCCGGATCGCATGGCCAACGGTACCGTTGTAGAAGCGCTGCTCGACAAGGGCCGCGGTTATGTGTCCACTGTATTGGTGCAAAACGGAACACTAAAAATCGGGGATTACGTTCTGGCAGGTACTTGCAGTGGAAAGATAAAAGCCATGCAAGATGAGCGTGGACAAAATATAAAAGTTGCTGGACCAGCGACACCTATTTCTATATTAGGATTGGATGGAGCTCCGCAAGCGGGTGATAAATTCAAAGTGTACGAGGACGAAAAAGAAGCCAAACAAATCGCTTCTAAACGCGCTCAATTGATGCGCGAACAGTCAGTGCGTACGCAAAGACACATTACGCTGGATGAAATTGGACGCAGAATTGCGTTGGGTGACTTTAAAGAGCTCAATGTCATCCTTAAAGGGGATGTGGATGGTTCTGTTGAAGCCTTGACCGATTCATTCCAGAAATTATCTACCGATGAAATTCAAGTAAACATCATTCACAGGGCTGTTGGTGCGATCACAGAATCAGATGTTTTGCTCGCCTCTGCATCAGACGCGATCATTATCGGATTTAATGTTCGACCCATGGGTAATGCCCGTGATTTGGCAGAAAAAGAAGAAATCGATATCCGCACTTATTCCATTATCTACGATGCGATCAACGACCTCAAGGATGCGATGGAAGGTATGCTTTCTCCAGAAATGAAGGAAGAGATCAATGGAACCGCTGAGGTGCGCGAAACCTTTAAAATCTCCAAAATCGGTACCATTGCAGGTTGTATGGTACTTACCGGTAAGATATTCAGGGATTCTAAAATCAGGTTGATTCGCGAAGGTGTTGTGGTCTACACCGGAGAGTTGACTTCCTTGAAACGCTTTAAAGATGACGCTAAAGAAGTGGCTAAAGGCTATGACTGTGGTATGCAGATCAAGAACTACAATGATTTGTACGAAAAGGACATCATAGAAGCTTACAAAGAGGTAGCAGTGAAGAAGAAACTAAAATAAAAAAAGCCCGAAAGGGCTTTTTTTATTTTACATGGTTTTCTCGGGTTTGATCAACACTGAAGTTTTATAGATCCTGCGGATGGCGATCAGTTTTTTCTCACCCTCAAGTCTGTTGGCAAATGAGCCAATTCTCACCCGATAACTCGGAGACCTAAAATCTAAATAAACCGGTGTGTCGGGAAATGCAGCTTGGGCTTCAGCCATAACTCTTTGCGCGTTTTGGTAGTTTCCTGCATATATCTGTATTCTGTAGGTCGATGTGATGCGGTTTAACGCTTGATAGTCTTCGAGCAGCCACTCGATTTTTTCTCCGGTTTTGGCCTCTGCTACCCATAAACTGTCCCGCTGACCCCATGCTGAAAAAGCAATGGCATTGTACAGGACAAAAGCGATGTACACAAGTGTTTTTCTTTTCATAAAGCAAAGGTATATTTAATTTGTTTTGGGCGATAAATATCGATTATTTAGAACGTGTATAAATTACTAATTATCGAACTTTATGGATCAATGAAATAAAGTGTATTGTTTATTTTTGCTTGCGAAATATAGTAGGCCTTAGCTTTAAAAAAAATGAGGTTTTACTTGATCTACACAGCAAACTATACTCTATGAAAAAGGTGATTTGCCTCCGATCCATCTCCCGAATTTTTTCGTTGCTTTTCATGTCTATGTCCCTGTCTTTCAGTGCTGTTATGGCGCAAGAAGCACCAGCTGAAGACGTGCAAAAGGGCAAGCAGTTGTTCAATCAGAACTGTGCTGCATGTCACGCATTGAACCGCAAAATGACCGGTCCTGCTCTGGCTGGCGTGGTCGCTAAATACGATGGTGATAAAGAGTGGTTATACGCTTGGATCAAAAACAGTCAATCTCTGATCAAGTCAGGTGACGCTCGTGCTCTTGCGATCTACAACGAGTACAACCAAACCCAAATGACCGCTTTTCCTCTTTTGAGCAACAGCGATATCGATGCTATATTGGCCTATACCGACGCCCCTGAACCCGCTCCTGCTGCTCCTGCTGCTGTCGCTACAGCTGAAGCAGGTGCTCCTGCTGCCTCTGGAATATCCAACGAGGTGATTCTAGGTGCTTTGGTCGTGGTTTTTGGTTTGTTGTTGATGATGTTGGTGTTTGTTCGCCGCATTTTGACCAGAATTGCCCAAGTCAATGGAATTTACACTGAAGAGGCAAAAACCGAGATCCCCTCTTTCTGGAAATATTTTTCCAACAACCCGTTCCTCGTTTTTGTAACGGTAGTCTTCTTGTTGCTGTTTAGCGCGTATCAAGTATATGGCTATTTGATGCAGGTCGGTGTTGATCAAGGTTATGCGCCCATACAGCCGATACATTTTTCCCACAAAATTCACGCGGGAGACAATAAAATCGAATGTACTTATTGCCACTCCTCAGCCAGAACATCAAAACATTCGGGTGTTCCGTCTCTAAATATTTGTATGAACTGCCACAAGTCGATCTACGAGTACAAAGGGAATCCTGAGGGACCCAGTGCAGCAGATATCGCTGAAGGGTATACCAATGAGTTTTACACCGGTGAAATCAAGAAATTGTACCAGGCTGTTGGCTGGGATGAAGAAACTCAGTCTTACACTGGGGAGTCTAAGCCAGTAGAGTGGGTGCGTATCCATAAGTTACCAGATTTTGCCTACTTCAACCACGCCCAACACGTTACAGTGGCTGGAGTGGCTTGTCAAACTTGCCACGGACCAGTGGAGGAGATGGAGATTGCTTATCAGTATTCTCCGTTGACCATGGGCTGGTGTATCGATTGCCACAGGGCTACTGAAGTGGATGTTAAAGGCAATGAATACTACGCTTCAATACACAAAGCGCTCTCTGAAAAATACGGTGTTGAAAAGCTTACTGCGGCGCAAATGGGCGGTCTTGAATGTGGAAAATGCCACTATTAATTGAATAAGAAGAAGTTTATATCAGATCCTATGGCATCAACTAAAAACTATTGGAAAAGCGAAGCAGAACTCAATTCCAATGACCCTGCAATCCAAAAGCTTAGAAACAATGAGTTTGTATCTGAGTTGCCTGTTGACCAGTTCTTGGGCAACAAAGAAACTTTGGATAACACTTCGACCAACCGTCGAGATTTTCTAAAGTTTGTAGGTTTCAGTACAGCAGCAGCCACTTTGGCTGCCTGTGAAGGTCCTGTGGTAAAAACCATTCCTTATGTGGTTCAGCCGGAGGAAATCATTCCTGGTGTGGCCAATTTTTACGCCACAAGCATAGCCAATGGATTTGATTTTGCCTCTGTATTGGTGAAAACTGCTGAGGGTCGTCCCATCAAAATCGAATCAAATCGCGAAGCAGCTTATTTCTCAGGGGCCAATGCTCGTGTGCACGCCTCAGTGCTTTCTCTATACGACAGCTCCAGAATTCAAGGGCCTTCGCTTCAAGGAGCTCCTGTTTCTTGGTCTGATTTGGACAAAGCGGTGATCGACCAATTAAACGCCACTAAGGCTTCAGGACAAAAGGTGGTTTTGTTGACTCAGTCCTATGCTAGCCCATCTACTGCTGCTTTGATGGCACAGCTACAAGCAGTATATCCACAAGTAATTCACGTCGCCTATGATGCGGTATCCAAAGAAGCTGCGCTCAATGCTTATGAGCGTATCTACGGACAACGCGCTTTGGCTGATTACGACTTTTCTAAGGCGGATGTCATTGTCTCTATCGGCGCTGATTTTCTAGGTGATTGGCAAGGTGGTGGATTCTCTGCAGGTTATGCTCAGGGAAGAGTTCCTAGCCAAGGCAGAATGTCACGTCACTATCAGGTTGAATCTTTGATGACGCTTTCAGGAGCCAATGCTGATTACAGATTACCCGCTACTAATGCGGAGCAAAAAAGAATACTCGCAGCCATTTTTGGTGGTTTATCAGGTACTTCCATAGCTGTCGACTTAACCGAGGCGCAGAAAAAAATGGTCGATGCCATGGTGGCTGATCTGCGCAAAGCAGGTTCAGCTGGTGTATTGGTCAGTGGAATTGAAGATGTAGACGCGCAATTGTTGGTTTTGGCCATCAATCAGTGGCTTTCTAGCGCTTCATTTGACCCTGCTTTGCCCAGAACCATCACCAGCGCAAATGCCTCTGAGGTCAATGCAATTATTCCCGCTATGGCCGCAGGTCAGGTAGGTATGTTGATTACCGATGGTGTTAACCCGGTGTATAGCCTGCCCAACGGGGGCGAATTTGCCGCAGCCATGCAGCAGGTTCCTGTGACTGTGGTATTTGCCACTACGCCTAATGAAACAACCGAAGTAGCCCAATACGTTGCTGCTGCCCATCACTATTTAGAATCATGGGGCGATATGTCTCCGAAAGCGGGCCAATACGCTCTTGCTCAGCCTGTGATCAGAAATCTTTTTGATTCTCGTCAAATCCAAACGTCTGTATTGAACTGGTTAGGTGTTGACATGAGCTACTACGATTATGTGCGCGCCTATTGGGAAAACAATATTTTAGGAGCATCTTCTTGGTCACAAGCCCTACACGATGGATACTTTGCGCAAACCGCCTCTGGCAGGTCTGCAGTAGCCTCTGTTGATGCGGCTTCTAGTGCTGCAGCTTTAGCTGGTAGTCAAGGTGTAGCTATGGAGTTGGTGCTTTATACCAAAACAGGTATGGGTGATGGTCAAGAGGCCAATAACCCCTGGCTTCAAGAATTCCCCGATCCTATCTCTCGTGTCAGCTGGGATAACTACGCCACTTTCTCTAAAGCAGATGCGCAAGCCTTAGGCATTGTGAACGAACACGTGGCCAACGGTGGTCTAGACGGTAGTTACGTCACCTTAACTGTAGGAAACACCAGCCTTAAAGTGCCCGCCTTAATCCAACCAGGTCAAGCTCCTGGCACAGTGGGACTCGCTTTGGGTTACGGAAGAAAGTCAGGTCTTAAAGAATTGATGCAAGTTGGGGTGAATGCTTATGGGTTTTACCAAGCATTTCAACCTGTTCAAGAGGTTTCTGTAGCCTTGGCTTCAGGAATGCACGAATTTGCCTCAGTTCAGTTACAAAATACATTGATGGGCCGTGGAGACATCATCAAGGAAACTACCTTGGAGATTTTCAACACAGCGAAAGCCGAACAATGGAATGAAAAGCCAAAGGTTTCTCTAGATCACCAAGAGGTGCCCGCATCTTCTGTAGATTTATGGGACTCATTTGATCGTTCGATCGGTCACCACTTCAATTTGTCTATCGATTTAAATGCATGTACAGGATGTGGTGCTTGCGTGATCGCATGTCACGCTGAAAACAACGTCCCAGTGGTGGGTAAATCTGAAATCAGAAAATCCCGCGATATGCACTGGTTGCGCATCGACCGTTATTATTCATCAGAAACTTCTTTTGAGGGGGATAACCAGAAAAAAGATGACTTCAACGGATTATTCGGAGATGAAGGTTCACTAGGAGGTTTTGGTCAGTTGGAAGATCCTTCAGCCAACCCTCAAGTTGCTTTCCAACCTGTGATGTGTCAACACTGTAATCACGCACCATGCGAGACGGTTTGCCCCGTTGCCGCTACCTCACACTCAAGACAAGGCCAAAACCATATGGCTTACAACAGATGTGTCGGTACCCGTTACTGTGCGAACAACTGTCCTTACAAGGTGAGAAGATTTAACTGGTTCTTGTACAACAACAACGACGAGTTTGACTTCCACATGAACAACGATTTGGGTAAAATGGTCTTGAACCCTGATGTGAATGTTCGTTCTCGTGGGGTCATGGAGAAGTGTTCTATGTGTATTCAAAAAACACAAAAAACAATCTTGGATGCCAAAAGGGAGGGAAGAACTATTCAAGATGGGGAATTCCAAACGGCTTGCTCCGCAGCTTGTAACAATGGCGCTATGATTTTTGGCGATGTCAACGATCCAAATAGCCAAGTGACTTCTTTAAGCAAAAGTGAGCGTGTATATCACTTGTTAGAGCATGTGGGCACAAAACCCAATGTGTTCTACCACGTTAAGGTGAGAAACACAACCGAAGCATAATTTACTAAGAACAATAATTATCATCATATGGCGTCGCATTACGAAGCACCAATTAGAAAACCACTGGTCGAAGGAGACAAGGGATACCACGATGTAACCTTGGACATTGTCGCACCAGTTGAAGGTAAAGCCAACAAATCTTGGTGGATAGTATTTTCCATCGCACTTGTCGCATTTTTGTGGGGATTAGGTGCTATTGTTTACACGGTTTCCACAGGTATTGGTACTTGGGGTCTAAACAAAACTGTTGGTTGGGCATGGGATATCACCAACTTCGTATGGTGGGTAGGTATCGGTCACGCTGGAACACTTATTTCTGCTGTGCTTTTGCTTTTTAGACAAAAGTGGAGAATGGCGGTAAACCGTTCTGCAGAGGCCATGACTATTTTCTCGGTGATCCAAGCGGGATTGTTCCCCATCATTCACATGGGTCGTCCATGGCTCGCTTACTGGGTAGTTCCCATTCCGAATCAATACGGATCGCTTTGGGTCAACTTCAACTCACCGCTGCTGTGGGACGTATTTGCGATCTCGACTTACCTATCGGTTTCACTGGTGTTCTGGTGGACTGGTTTGTTGCCTGATTTCGCGATGATTAGAGACCGTGCCGTAAAGCCTTTCCAAAAGAAAATATACAGTTTGCTCAGCTTTGGATGGTCTGGACGCGCCAAAGATTGGCAGCGTTTTGAAGAAGTTTCCTTGGTTTTGGCAGGTTTGGCTACTCCTTTGGTACTTTCAGTACACACCATCGTATCCTTTGACTTTGCTACCTCGGTGATCCCTGGTTGGCACACCACCATTTTCCCGCCCTACTTTGTGGCTGGAGCGATTTTCTCAGGATTTGCCATGGTAAACACCTTGCTGATTATCATGAGAAAGGTGTCCAATTTAGAAGCTTACATTACCGTTCAGCACATTGAGTTGATGAATATAGTGATCATGATCACAGGTTCCATTGTTGGATGTGCCTACATCACTGAGCTCTTTATGGCTTGGTATTCAGGTGTTGAATACGAACAGTACGCATTTCTTAACAGAGCTACTGGTCCTTACGCTTGGGCTTATTGGGCGATGATGACCTGTAACGTGTTCTCTCCTCAATTTATGTGGTTTAAGCGCTTGCGCACCAGTATTATGTTCTCCTTCTTTATCTCTATTGTGGTAAACATTGGGATGTGGTTTGAGCGCTTTGTGATTATCGTTACTTCATTGCACAGAGATTACCTTCCATCATCTTGGACTATGTTCTCTCCAACTTTTGTCGACATCAGTATTTTTATCGGAACTATAGGCTTTTTCTTTGTGTTGTTCTTGCTTTACGCCCGTACTTTCCCAGTGATTGCGCAGGCTGAGGTAAAAACTATTTTGAAGTCTTCAGGGGAGAAATACAAAAAATTAAGAGATGCTGGTCTGCCATTGTACACCATGCCTGAAAAGGCCAAAGCGACTAAGGCAGCTAAAACTAAAAAGGAAGAATAGTTATGGCAAACAAAGTAATTCACGCCTTGTACAACGATGACGACATCTTAATGATGGCCGTAAAAAAGGTGCGCGCTGCCCACCACCACATCGATGAAGTATATTGCCCATTCCCAGTCCACGGTTTGGATAAGGCTATGGGTCTAGCCCCTACACGTATTGCTATTGCGGCTTTTTTATACGGTATTGTAGGTTTGTCTGTGGCGATCACCATGATGAATTTTATCATGATCCAAGATTGGCCTCAGGATATTGGGGGAAAACCTAGCTTTAGCTATCTAGAAAACATGCCTTCATTTGTTCCAGTCATGTTTGAACTTACGATATTTTTCGCTGCCCACTTAATGGTGATCACTTTTTACATGCGCAGTAAATTATGGCCGTTTAAAAAAGCTGAAAATCCTGATGTTCGTTCTACAGATGATCACTTTGTGATGGAAATTTCTGTACATGACAACGAAGAGTCACTCAGAGCGCTTTTGGAGGAAACAGGCGCTGTAGAAATCAATATTTCAGAAAAGCATTCGTAAGTACCATGAACGATATGAAAAAAATCTTAGGTCTTTTGTTGAGCTCGCTGCTTTTGGTGTCTTGTCACACAGACAACACCAAGCGCAACTTCGAGTATTTCCCGGATATGTACCACCCTGTAGGTTACGAAACCTATCAAGCCGTTCCTTTCTTGCCCAACGGGACTGCTGCTGGACTACCTGCGCCCCATACCATTGCTCGTGGGCACATACCTTACGAATTGGACAATACCATTGATGGCAAATTAGCTTCGCGCAATTTGACCAATCCAGTGGTTGACTTTAATGAAGAGGCTGCTGCCTCTGGTAAAGCCCTTTACGATGCTTATTGCGCAACCTGCCACGGAACTAAAGGAGATGGACAAGGTACTTTAGTGCAAAGGGAGAAAATTCTCGGCGTCCCCAGCTATGCGGATGCTGCTAGGGATATCACCGTGGGCAGTACTTATCACGTGATCTATTACGGTATTAACGCCATGGGTTCATACGCCTCTCAGCTCAGCGAAGATGAGCGTTGGTTAGTGGCCAATTACGTGATGCAACTCAAACAAGAATTAACAAAATAATCTGTTCAACATGTATACTTTTTCTAAGCGTCTAAAAACTTTTGCCCTGGTACTTATGGTACTCGGTGCTTTGGGTATGGCCCTGGGTTTATGGTCTGCCCCCAAGACTGTTGAGCAAGCAAAATCAATGGTAGCCTCTCATGATACACATGGGGAAACTGCTGCCCACGATCAGGCACCTGCCCACGAAAAACAAGTGGTGATCATCGAAGGCCACGAAGTAGAAGTAGGCGGAGCGGCTGAACATGAGTCTTCGGCTGAGGCGTCGCACAGCGCTGATCACGACACCCATTTGTTGCATCAATTGCAAAACAAACCTTGGGCGGCAATTTATGTTGCGGCATTATTTGCCTTGATGATCGCCTTAGGTGTTCTGGCATTCTACGGTATTAACCGCGCTGCACAAGCCGGTTGGTCACCTTTGCTGTTTAGGGTTATGGAGGGTATCACTGCTTACTTATTGCCTGGTGGCTTATTGTTGTTGGTGATTTTAGTGTTGACCTCTATGCATTTTAACCATCTTTTTGTTTGGATGGATCCTGAGGTTGTCGCTCACGACGAATTGATTCAAGGCAAATCTGGTTTCTTGAACGTTCCTGGTTTCTTGATTCGCTCTGTGATTTACCTAGGTATCTGGATTGGTTATCAAAAACTTTCGCGCAAGTTGTCTTTGGCAGAAGACCATGATACGACCACCGGATCTTTTGTGAAAAACTTTAGATTGTCTGCTGCCTTTTTGGTGTTGTTCTTGATTTCTGAATCAATGATGTCTTGGGATTGGATCATGAGTGTTGATCCTCACTGGTTCAGTACTTTGTTTGGATGGTACGTATTTGCCTCCTTGTTTGTATCAGGGATCACCGTAATCGCTATGGTGACTATCTACCTGAAGTCAAAAGGATTGCTTGCTGAGGTAAACGATAGTCATATTCATGACTTGGCTAAGTTTATGTTTGGTATCAGCGTGTTCTGGACCTATTTGTGGTTCTCTCAGTTCATGTTGATCTGGTATTCTAATATCCCTGAAGAAGTGACCTATTTTGTCACCCGTATCGAAGACTTCAAAGTGGGTTATTTCGGTATGGTTGCCATGAACTTCCTGCTGCCATTACTGCTTTTGATGAACAGCGACTACAAACGACTTAACTGGCTAGTTGTGATTACGGGTATCGTTATTCTTGTGGGCCACTATTTTGATGTATACCACATGATTATGCCAGCTACTGTGGGTGATCAAGCTTCTTTTGGACTTACTGAGTTGGCTGCTGTTGCTTTCTTTGCCGGTTTGTTCATTTTTGTTGTCTTTACCTCCATCGCTAGCGCACCAATTTCTCCCAAAAATCACCCGCTGATCGAAGAGAGCAAACATTTTCATTACTAATATCAAGTAATCTATTGTATCGATGACTGTTTTATTATCCATAGCTGTAGTTGCCTTAGTCGGTTTGGCCATTTGGCAATTAACCAAGATTTTTCAACTTTCTCAGATGAAGTCTGAGCCTACTCAAATCGCAAATGACCAGGACAACCAAAACAATGGTTATTTGATGTTTGCCTTTTTGGTATTTATTTACGGGCTCACATTCTTTAGCTTTTACAAGTACGGGAAGTTCTTGTTGCCTGCCGCATCCTCAGAACACGGAGCTGAATACGACAACTTGATGTTGGTGTCTTTTGTGATCATTTTCTTGGTGATGGCGATCACACAAGTATTGCTTCACTATTTCGCATTTAAATACAGAGGTAAAGCTGGTCAAAAAGCCCTGTACTTTGCCGATAACAACAAGCTGGAATTAATTTGGACTTCAATCCCCGTCGTTGTTTTGACAGGACTTATTCTATGGGGCTTGTATACCTGGAATGACATCATGAACCCCAAAGAGGGTGAGGATCCCATCGTGATCGAGTTGTACGCACAGCAGTTTAACTGGACTGCTCGTTACGCAGGAGCTGACAATGTGCTGGGAGACGCTAATGTTCGACTGATCGATATCGACAACGCCAATATACTTGGGGTGGATACTCAAGATCCCAATGCTGCTGATGACATCGTCGCTAAAGAATTACACATCCCAGTAGGTCAAAAAGTATTGTTTAAAATGCGTTCTCAAGATGTACTGCATTCAGCTTACATGCCGCATTTCCGCGCGCAGATGAACTGTGTTCCAGGTATGATCACTGAGTTTGCGTTTACACCCACTGAGACTACGGCAGAAATGCGTCAACGTCCTGAGACGATTGAAAAAGTCAAGCGAACCAATGCTTTGCGCGCTGAACGTGCAGCCCAAGGAATTCCCAACAACGATCCATGGGAGTTTGATTATGTATTGCTCTGCAATAAAATTTGCGGCAAATCACACTACAACATGCAAATGAAAATTGTAGTAGATACCCCTGAAGATTATCAAAAATGGCTTGCTGAACAAATGACCTTTGGGGCATCCATGCAAAAAGATACTACAGCAACGACTGAAGTGGAAGCTGAACCAACAATTGAATAATTAAAACGCCTTACAGTTTAAATTGATACCTATGTCTGCACACGCTCACGATCACGTAGAAGACCACGACCACGGACACCACCACCATAAGGAAACCTTTATCACCAAGTACATATTTAGCATGGATCACAAAATGATCGCTAAACAGTACTTAATCACTGGTTTGATTATGGGATTTATTGGTATTGCGATGTCTATTCTGTTCAGAATGCAGTTGGCTTGGCCTGGACAGTCTTTCCCCATTTTTGAAGCGCTTTTGGGCAAATGGGCTCCTGACGGGGTCATGGATGCAGATATCTACCTTTCTTTGGTGACGATTCACGGTACCATCATGGTGTTTTTTGTGTTGACTGCCGGACTATCCGGTACGTTTAGCAACTTGTTAATACCCTTGCAGATCGGTGCTCGCGATATGGCCTCTGGTTTCCTAAACATGGTTTCCTACTGGTTGTTCTTCTTGTCCTCCGCCATCATGATTTCCTCTTTGTTTGTGGAGTCAGGTCCTGCATCAGCTGGTTGGACAGTTTACCCCCCTCTTTCTGCGCTTCCCATGGCTCAGTCTGGATCTGGATTGGGGATGACTCTTTGGTTGGTTTCCATGGCTATATTTATTGCCTCTTCGCTTTTGGGTTCTCTTAACTACATCGTGACCGTGATCAACCTGCGCACCAAAGGAATGTCCATGACCCGTCTTCCTCTGACTATTTGGGCATTTTTTGTTACTGCCATCATCGGTGTCGTATCTTTCCCAGTACTATTATCCGCTGCTTTGTTGTTGATCATGGACCGAAGCTTTGGCACTTCATTTTTCCTTTCAGATATCTTTATCCAAGGCGAAGTATTGCACTATCAAGGAGGAAGCCCTGTATTGTACGAACACTTGTTCTGGTTCTTGGGTCACCCTGAGGTGTACATTGTTTTGCTGCCTGCATTAGGAATTACCTCAGAGGTGATGTCGACCAATGCCCGCAAACCTATTTTTGGCTATCGCGCGATGGTTACTTCCATTATTGCGATTGCATTCTTGTCCACTATTGTTTGGGGTCACCACATGTTCGTTTCAGGGATGAACCCGTTCTTAGGTTCTGTGTTCACCTTTACTACACTGTTGATCGCTATACCTTCAGCGGTAAAGGCATTTAATTACATCACTACGCTTTGGAAGGGTAATTTGCAGATGAATCCTGCGATGTTGTTCTCCATCGGATTGGTTTCCACTTTTATCACAGGTGGATTGACCGGTATTGTTTTGGGAGATAGCACCTTGGATATCAATGTACACGACACTTATTTTGTGGTAGCTCACTTCCACTTGGTAATGGGTATTTCTGCGCTTTACGGCTTATTTGCCGGGGTATACCACTGGTTCCCCAAGATGTTTGGTCGCATGATGAATAAGAACCTCGGTTATGTGCATTTCTGGGTGACCGCTGTGGCGTCCTATGGAGTGTTCTTCCCGATGCACTTCGTCGGTATGGCTGGAGTTCCTCGAAGATATTACGAAAACACGGCATTCCCGATGTTCGATGAATTGACTAATCTTCAAGTGTTGATCACGGTATTTGCCATTATCGCTGCCTTGGTGCAGTTGGTTTTTGTGTACAATTTTATTTCCAGTATTTATTTTGGCAAGAAGGCTACCCAAAACCCTTGGAATTCGAACACATTGGAGTGGACAACTCCTGTGGAGCACATACACGGTAACTGGCCTGGTGAAATTCCTGAAGTACACCGTTGGGCCTACGATTATTCTAAAACCGGCAAATCCGGTGAGTACATCATAGCCGGGCAAGATTTTATTCCACAGACTGAGCCCATGGGGCCAGATGAGGAAGTTCTTCACCATTAATACAAAGCCCCGTTTACGGGGCTTTTTTTATCCCTCAAGATGAATTAACTTTATCTTCTACCAAATCCTACTACTATGGCTTTACGCTATCGAACCATTCTTTTTTTCTTGCTGTTTACAGCCTGGTCTTACGGCCAAAAGAAACCGACCATTGCTGGGAGCAGAAATGTGACCCAAACATCTATCCCTCTTGAAGCCTATGACCGCATCGTATTGCTAGACGAGGCCAATATTCACTTAAAAATCGCTCCTGAGTCAAAAGTGGTATTTACTGCCGATGACAATCTTGCACCCGTTTTTCACTTTGAAGTCGTTGATCGGGTGTTAACCATCTCCACCTATTACGAGGTTAAGGCGCGCAAACAACTCGATATCGATTTGTTTACACCAGGTATCCAATCCATTGAAATACAATCGGGCACCATCGATGCCTTTGTGACTCCTGAAGTTGCTGATTTGTCCTTGGTACTTCATGGGAATGCTGGTTTTGTCGCCAACGGTGTGGGAGGTAACTTCAAGGCAACCTTAACGGACAGGAGTCGTTTAGATTCCAATACCAAATGGTCTTCGCTGACCTTAACAGTTTCTGATAGATCTGTTTCAGCAGTACATGGAGATATTGCCCAAATTTCACTGTCACAAGCCGATCGCACCCAAGTCAGGCTTTCTGGAGATACAGCTTCATTGAGTGGGGTATTGAAAGGGGAGGCTGATTTTGATGGTATTGAACTCAATGCTGGTTTAATTACATGGATTCAGCAAGGGAGTACTTCTGCCACACTAACGGCCACACAAAAAGTTGAGTTGTCGCTTTCCGGTGATGCGATCACTAAGTTATACGGGGTGCCCGAAGTGGTCTTACCAGTTTTTTCTGATCGCGCTCAGCTGATTAAAAAAGAGTTTTAACGCATATAATTAGCGCGGATGAATGAATACTTGAACCCGAGTGGGGATCACCTGTCTAAAGAAGAAGTAGATATAGAAAAGGCCCTGAGGCCTTTGCGTTTTGATGATTTTACAGGACAGGAGAAGGTTTTAGAGAATCTACAGGTGTTTGTGCAAGCAGCTAATTTGCGCGAAGAAGCTCTAGACCATACTTTGCTTCACGGCCCTCCTGGTTTGGGTAAAACTACACTCGCGCATATATTGGCCCATGAGTTAGGGGTGGGCATCAAAATCACCTCAGGTCCTGTGTTGGACAAGCCCGGAGACCTAGCTGGATTATTGACCAATTTAGAACCCAGAGATGTTTTGTTTATCGATGAAATCCATCGGTTGTCTCCAGTGATTGAAGAGTATTTATACTCGGCCATGGAAGACTTTAAGATCGACATCATGATCGAAAGTGGCCCTAATGCCCGATCTGTTCAAATCAACTTAAATCCGTTTACCTTGATTGGGGCCACCACGCGTTCTGGACTGCTCACTGCACCGATGCGGGCTCGTTTTGGCATACAATCCAGACTGGAGTATTATTCCACCGAGCTGTTGTCGACCATTGCCGTGCGCAGCGCTGCTATTTTAAAAACGGATATCGACTTGTCTGCTGCCATCGAAATAGCGGGTCGCAGTAGAGGTACCCCAAGGATTTGCAATGCGCTATTGCGCAGGGTGCGCGATTTTGCCCAAATCAAAGGCAATGGCCGTATCGATCAACCGATTGCGCAGTATGGGCTAAAGGCGCTTAATGTCGATCAGTTTGGCTTGGACGAAATGGACAACAAAATATTGACTACCCTGATTGATAAATTTAAAGGTGGTCCAGTGGGCATCAATACGTTGGCCACTGCAGTTTCAGAAAACGCGGAGACTATTGAAGAAGTATATGAGCCCTTTTTGATTCAACAAGGGTTTTTGATGCGCACGCCTAGGGGAAGAGAGGCCACTGCCTTGGCCTACCAACATTTGGGGCGAATAGATCCAGGCAAGCAAACCGGCTTGTTTTGAATTCAACTGCGATTACCAAAAACACATTATTGATCAAGGCTGAGGCTGAGCGCCTTGGCTTTTTGCATTGCGGCGTGGCCCGAGCAGGGTTTTTAGCGGAAGAAGCGCCTCGTTTAGAGCGTTGGCTAAACCAAGGGTTTCACGGTTCCATGTCTTATATGGAGCGAAATTTTGACAAGCGACTAGACCCGCGTTTACTCGTTGAAGGCACGGTCAGTGTACTGAGCCTTTCCTACAATTACTACTCAGAAGATAAAACCCCTGAGGACGGATTTAAAGTAGCCAGATACGCCTACGGGACGGATTATCATCTGGTGGTTAAGGACAAGCTCAAGGAACTGTTGCGTTTTATCGAGTTGAATATTGGAGCCGTATCTGGCCGAGCCTTTGTCGATTCTGCACCTGTGCTTGAAAAAGCTTGGGCTACTCGTGCTGGCTTAGGTTGGATTGGTAAAAATGGGAATTTATTGTCCAAGAAAAAGGGTTCGTATTTTTTCTTGGCAGAGTTGCTGTTGGATCTTCCCTTGGATGTGGATCCGCCCTCAGGAGATTTTCAACACTGCGGCACTTGTCGGGCTTGTTTGGATGCTTGCCCAACCCAGGCGATTGTTGCGCCAGCAGTGGTAGATGCCCAAAAGTGCATCGCTCATGCCACCATTGAATTGAAAGACAAAATTCCCGATACCCTTCAAGGGCAGATGGACAATTGGATTTTTGGGTGTGATGTGTGTCAGGAAGTGTGTCCGTGGAATCGCTTTTCACTGCAGCACAACGACCAGCGATTGGCCCCTAGGCCCTACGTTTCCTACAGTGCTGATCAGTGGAAGGATTTGACCCATGAGGTTTTTAAAGAGCTGTTTAAAGACACCCCTTTTGAACGCGCCAAGTATTCAGGGTTGATGCGCAACATCGAATTTGTACAGAAAAACGACTAAAAGAAATATATTTTTTGCAGTACGGAAAAATCTATATATTAAAACTCTGAATTAAACTGTATTTAACCGACCAACACACCACTTATTCAATTGATTATGAATTCATTAAGCAGTATTGATATTATTGTGATTTTGGTTTATCTCGTGGGTATTGTACTCTATGGGATCTCCAAATCAAAAAGAAGTTCTTCGGAAGACTATTTCCTGGGGGGGAGAACCATGACTTGGCCCATTGTCGGGATTGCTCTTTTTTCGGCCAATATTTCCAGTTCAACCTTAGTGGGATTGGCCTCAGATGCCTTCCAAACCAACGTCAGTGTCTACAACTACGAATGGTATGCCGTCGTGGTGTTGATTTTCTTTGCGATTTTCTTTTTGCCTTTTTATCTGAGGTCAGGTGTCTATACCATGCCTGAGTTCCTAGAGCGCAGATACGACCGAAAGTCTCGTTATTATTTTTCATTCATCACCATTGTCGGAAATGTACTGGTCGATACTGCAGCTGCCCTGTATGTGGGGAGTATAGTGCTCAAGTTACTTTTTCCGGAAGTGAGTTCCACGGTGATCATTATTTCACTGGCGATTGCTGCTGCTGCCTACACCATTCCAGGCGGGCTAAATTCAGTGATTCAGACCGAGGTGATTCAAGCCATTCTGCTGCTGATCGGTTCGATCTTTATCACCTATTTCGCTTTTGACGCCCTAGGGGGTGGTTGGGATACGATGATGACTCGACTCGACGAGATGCTTGCCGCTGGCCAAGTCAATTTTGGAGACAAAGCAGCACAGGGACATTATGTGCCCGAGTCCGCAGAAGCCGTGTTTAGTTTGGTCAGACCGGTCAATGACGAGTTTATGCCTTGGTGGGGACTGCTCACAGGGGTGCCTTTATTGGGCTTTTACTTTTGGGCCAACAACCAGTTTATGGTGCAACGAGTTTTGGGCGCAAAAAACCTAAACCACGGTAGGTGGGGTGCTTTGTTTGCAGGTTTTTTAAAGCTTCCTGTGATATTTGTGATGGTAGTTCCAGGGGTATTGGCCATTTTGTTGTTTAACGATTTGGACATTTCTACCTTAAATTATCCGTTGGCCGATGGAACCATGTGCAGCAATTTAAAGGATTGTCCTAACTTGACTTACCCCGTACTTCTTTTTCAATTGTTGCCCACTGGATTTTTAGGTTTGGTGGTTGCTGGTTTGTTGGCGGCCATGATGTCTTCAGTTTCCGCTACTTTTAATTCTGCCTCCACACTGATCACCATGGACTTTATCCAGTTGTTAAGACCTCAGATGACCTCCAAACAATTGGTGCGCGCCGGACAAATCGCCACTTTGGTTTTGGTGGTGTTGTCTTCAGCTTGGGTACCGTTTATTGAGCGCGTCAGTGATTCGCTCTGGAGCTACCTGCAGTTGGTGATCGCCTTTACCTCTCCGCCCATTGTCTCTGCGTTTGTTTTGGGATTATTCTGGAAGCGCGCTAATGCACATGGAGCTTTTGCCAGTTTAATGGTAGGTGCTGCCCTGGCAATATTTATGATTTTGTCTTTGAGTTTTGACTTGGTTCCTTACCTCAATGATTTCCACTTCTTGGCTAAAGCCAATCTCTTATTTGTAGTCAGTGTATCGGTTCATGTGTTGGTGAGTCTTTCTACCCCTGCTCCTGCTTCAGATAAAGTAGATCAATACACCTATAAAAAAGAAATGATCGCCCAGGACACCGAAGAGTTTCGCGGGTTGCCTTGGTACCAACATTTTAGGATCCTATCGCTGATTTTGCTAGTGATCACAGCGATTATTGTCGGATATTTTTGGTGATAAGTTCCCCAAAAACGGGTGCCTCAAGGCACCCGTTTTTGTTTCAATAAACTTATCTTTGGGGTAGATTTAGACGATATGGCACATTCAAAATTAAGGCGTGAAGCTTTGGTGTATCACGCCAAGCCACAACCGGGCAAAATTAAAATAGTACCGACCAAGCCTTACGCCACACAGCGCGATTTAGCTTTGGCATATTCTCCTGGAGTTGCAGAGCCCTGTTTAGAGATTGAAAAAGATCCAAACAACGCTTATAAGTATACGGCAAAAGGGAACCTAGTAGCGGTAATTTCCAATGGAACTGCTGTTTTGGGATTAGGGGATATAGGCCCTTTAGCCTCCAAACCCGTTATGGAGGGCAAGGCTTTGCTCTTTAAGATTTTTGCAGATATTGACAGTATTGATATTGAGGTGGACGCTAAAGATGTAGATGCTTTTGTAGATACCGTAAAGCGAATTGCTCCGAGTTTTGGGGGGATTAATTTAGAGGACATCAAAGCCCCTGAGGCTTTTGAAATTGAACGTCGTTTAAAAGAAGAGTTGGATATTCCGGTCATGCACGATGACCAACACGGTACCGCTATTATCTCTGCTGCTGCGTTGCTCAACGCCTTGGAAGTAGCGCAAAAATCAATGGATCAAGTGACGATTGTCATCAATGGAGCTGGTGCCGCAGCGGTTTCTTGTACCAAGTTGTACAAGGCGTTGGGGGCTCAAGAGTCTCAGATGATCATGTTGGATTCCAAGGGGGTGATCAGACGCGATCGGCCGGACTTAACTGCTGAAAAAGCAGAATTTGCCACAGACCGAGACTTGAATACTTTGGAAGAAGCCATGGTTGGGGCTGATGTTTTTATCGGTCTTTCGATTGCTGATGTCGTGACGCCTGAAATGTTGCTTTCCATGGCGGATACCCCTATCGTGTTTGCCTTAGCTAATCCAAATCCTGAAATAGACTACCACGTCGCATGTGCTACCAGGCCAGACATCATTATGGCTACAGGTCGTTCTGACTATCCCAATCAGGTGAACAATGTGCTTGGATTCCCCTATATATTCAGGGGGGCCTTGGATGTGCGGGCGACCAAAATCAATGAAGCGATGAAGGTTGCCGCAGTGCGTGCTCTGGCTGAATTGACCAAAGAAGTGGTGCCAGAACAAGTGAATATTACCTACGGGGAAACCCGTTTGGCGTTTGGCAAGGATTACATCATACCCAAACCCTTTGATCCCAGATTGATCGGCACTATTCCTGTGGCTGTAGCTAAAGCTGCTGTGGAAAGCGGAGTGGCCATCAACCCCATTGAAGATTGGGACAAGTACCGAGAAGATTTGTTGTCCCGTTCAGGGAATGACAACAAGCTCATTCGCCAAATGCACAACAGGGCCAAATTGGATTTGAAGAGAATCGTTTTTGCCGAGGCAGATCATTTAGATGTCCTCAAGGCTGCGCAATTTGTTTATGAGGAAGGGATTGCTATTCCTGTCTTGTTGGGTCATGCGGATGTGATCAAGGCGCTGATGGAAGAGCTTGAATTTGAAGCTGATTTGTGTATTGTAGATCCCAAAGACGATGCAGCTAAGGCCAAGCGAAAGGTATATGGACAGGCTTATTGGGAGTCGAGAAGGCGCACAGGGATCACCCAATACATCGCAGAAAACAAAATGAAAGAGCGCAACCACTACGGAGCCATGATGGTTTTGGAGGGTGATGCAGACGGTATGATCTCAGGTTATTCCAGACCTTATGCGATGGTGGCTAAGCCTATTTTAGAACTGATTGGACGTGCGCCTGGTGTGGGCAGGGTGGCTTCCACTAATATTATGATTACCGAAAGAGGGCCCTTGTTTTTGGCGGATACGACCATGAACATTGATCCCACCGCTGAACAACTGGCAGAAATAGCGCTGATGACCGCCCAGGTTGTGCGTACCTTTGGATTTGAGCCTGTGATCGCTATGTTGTCCTACGCTAATTTTGGCACCTCAGAACACCCCCATGCCACCAAGGTAAAACAGGCTGTAAAAATGCTCCATACCCAACATCCTGATCTGCTGGTCGACGGTGAATTACAACTCGATTTTGCCTTAAACAAGGATTTGCACCAAAGAATATTTCCCTTTTCAAAGATCGCGGGCAAGAAAGTGAACACTTTGGTTTTTCCGAATCTCGAGTCGGCCAATATCACCTATAAATTGCTCAAAGAAGTCAATCAAGCGGATTCGATTGGACCGTTTTTAATGGGGCTCAAGCACCCGATTCACTTGATTCAACTCGGCGCCAGTGTTCAGGAAATGGTCAATATGGCCGCCCTTACAGCGATTGATGCCCAAGAGCGTGTTCAAAACAAAAAAACGAGTCTATGATCGCGTATCTCCAAGGAAGACTGTCTGAGAAATACCCCACACATGTAGTCATTGAATGCCAAGGCGTGGGCTATGAGGTGCATGTCTCCTTACATACCTATAGCCAGTTGGGGGACCAAGAGCAAATCAAGTTGTTGACCCACCTACACATCAAAGAGGACAGCCATACGCTTTATGGATTTTGCGATGATTTTGAACGCGCCATTTTCCGCTTGCTGCTCTCTGTTTCAGGAATAGGCACCAACACTGCGCGCACCATGCTCTCCTCGGTTTCGCCCAGTGAGTTAAAGGATGCAGTGATTCGCGAAGATGTTCGGTTGATACAGAGCATCAAAGGGATTGGCGCCAAAACTGCCCAGCGCATTATCTTGGACTTGAAAGACAAGATGTTTAAGTTGTCTGGGGATTCAAAAACTATAGCATCTCCACACAATACAAACAAAGAAGAAGCGTTATCTGCGTTAGAGATCTTGGGCTTCAGCCGCAAGTCCGCTGAACCTATTTTGGAGAAAATTGATCAGGCTAATCCCTCATTAACCGTGGAAGACTTGATCAAAATGACCCTAAAACAGATATAATTGTAGTTTTTTGTTGACTATTCACGGGCATTTTTGGAAATGGTTGCGGCCAATAGCTGTTTTTTTGCTATTCGGTTGGTCAGCATTTGCCCAAGAAAATCAGCCCGTAGCACCTTCTGCGACTCAGGATTCCGCTGCAGTAGTGACTAAGCCGCTTGTATTGCCTCCTATTTCTGGGGTGGTTGAATCTTATGTTTACGACCCTGAAACGGATATGTATGTGCGCCAATCAGGGTTATCGGGATACACATTTGGGGCCCCATTGATGTTGACGCCCCAACAGTATTGGTCCATGGTCGACCGCCAACAGTCGCGCATCTACCTTCAGGACAAAATAGATGCCTACGCGCAAACCGATCAGGAAAAGCAAAAAGACAAAAATTTACTGCCGGGGTATGCGCTTAAAAGCGAAGCCCTTAAGTCTATTTTTGGTGGCGATGAAGTGTCGTTAATCCCCCAAGGTCAGGTAGGGGTAGATTTGGGTGTGCTCTGGCAAAAGAACGACAACCCTTCTATTTCCCCCCGAAATAGATCCACCCTCGCTTTCGATTTTGATCAGGACATCAGCTTGGGTCTGGTGGGAAAAATAGGTTCGCGATTGTCGATCAACGCCAACTACAATACCAAAGCCACCTTTGATTTCCAAAATTTGATCAAAGTGGCTTACACTCCGCCTACGGTGGCTGATGTCACGGGCTTACAGGTAGACAATCCCCTGTCTGGCAGCCAAAACAAGGCGTTTAACGGAGAGGAGGACAATATTCTGCAAAATGTAGAAATCGGTGACCTCAGCATGCCCTTGACCAGTTCATTGATTCAAGGGGCTCAAAGTTTGTTTGGAATTAAAACAGAAATGAAATTTGGACGCACCACTGTTACTGCGGTCTTGGCAGAACAAAGGTCTCAAAACAACTCTGTTTTGGCTCAAGGGGGAGGTACCATGAAAGATTTCTCCGTTTCAGGATGGGATTACGAGGAAGATAGGCACTTCTTTTTATCTCATTTTTTCAGGGATCAATACGATCAAGCCTTGGCGCAATACCCGTATATCAACTCACAAGTGCAAATCACCAGAATTGAAGTTTGGGTGACCAACAGAATGCAGCAGACCAACAGTGTGCGTCATATTGTAGCACTTCAGGATTTGGGAGAGTCAAAGCCGGAAAACACGGTGATTGGAAGGTCGCCCAATGCGCCTGCAGATTTTTTTAAATCACCCACTTCGCCTTATTTGCCAGACAATAAGGCCAATGCTTATGATCCTGAACTCATCGGCCTGGCTGGAGGTGCCCTGAGTTCCGGTATACGCGATTTAGGTACTGTGGCCAATTCCTTGAATACCGGCAGTTATCTGCCCCAGCCCGGATTTGATTATACGATTTTGGAGAATGCGCGCAAGCTAGAGCCTGAACGGGATTATTTCTATGATTCCCAGTTGGGTTATTTGTCCTTGAGCCAGACGTTAAATGCGGATGAGGTGCTGGCGGTTGCCTTCCAGTACACCTATAAGGGCGTGGTCTACCAAGTGGGCGAATTTGCCAACGGCGGAATTGAATCTACCACCTTGGGGGGTACCAGCCAACAACCGACATTACAGAACAACGCCCTGATCCTCAAGCTGCTGAAGAGCAATATCACCAGCGTGAAGGATCCGATTTGGGATTTGATGATGAAGAATATTTATCCGACCGGAGCTTATCAATTGAGTCCTGAAGATTTTCGATTTAACATACTTTATGCTGATCCTAGTCCCAGGAATTATATCACTCCAGTCAGTGATCAGGGATGGCCAAAGTCGCCCAAGCCCCTAGATCAGCGCATCTTGTTGGATGTGTTTAACCTGGACAGACTAAATGCATACCAGGACGAGCAGGCTGGGGGAGATGGTTTCTTTGATTTTATACCGGGTCGCACGATCAACCTGCGCACGGGGAGCATCTTGTTTACCCAAGTAGAGCCGTTTGGTCGTCACCTGTTCGATATATTGGGTTCGGGTGTGTATGACAGGGATAACGATCAAGGGTATAACGAAAATCAGAAAAAATATGTGTTTAGGGATTTGTATCGCAAGACTAAAGCAGCCGCACTAGAATCTCCTGAGAAAAACAAATTCATACTTAAGGGTCAGTACAAGTCAGCCGGATATAATGGTATTCCAATTGGTGCGTATAATGTGCCCAGAGGTTCTGTCAAGGTTAGGGCGGGAAATCGGTTGTTGCAGGAAGGCATCGATTATTCGGTGAATTATGCAGCAGGAACCGTTCAATTGTTGGATCCAAGTCTAGAAGCTTCCAATACGCCCATTCAAATCGACGTGGAAAACAATGCGGTTTTCGGTCAGCAAAACAAGCGATTTACGGGGCTGAATGTCCAACATAAGCTCAGTGATCGCTGGATGCTCGGAGGTACCTATCTCAACATCAACGAAAGGCCATTGACCCAAAAAGCGAACTATGGAACAGAGCCGATCAATAATTCTGTGTTTGGGTTTAACGCCATGTACAGTTCAGAGGTTCCTTTTTTAACACGATTGGCCAATAGGCTCCCCTTTGTGGAAACCGATGCTCCATCCAACCTTTCATTCCGCGCTGAGATGGCGGTGCTTAAGCCAGGCGCGCCCAAATTTTCCGAGTTCAGAGGTGAAATCACCACTTATGTCGATGACTTTGAAGGCGCGCAATCCATGATTGATGTGCGCGGCGCCTTGGGATGGAGTTTGGCGAGCACCCCCTTGGCCTTTGGAAACGCAGGTCAATTATACGGAAACAGTCCCGCCGATCCTGAAAATTTACGCAACGGATATACCCGATCTAAACTTGCTTGGTACACCATAGATCCGGTGTTTTACAGCTTGCAACGACCTGCTGGAGTGACCAATGAAGACCTATCGACCAACCCTACTCGAAGGGTGTATATCGAAGAAATTTTTCCGCAGATAGATGTAGTTCAAGGCCAGACTACCATACAATCCACTTTGGATTTGATGTATGATCCCCAGGCTAAGGGACCGTACAACAATAATCCACAATTCAATACCCTGCCCAAAGACGAGAAATGGGGTGGTATTATGCGCGCCCTAAACACCACCAATTTTGAACAAGCCAACGTAGGATTTGTCCAGTTCTGGTTGATGGATCCTTTTGTCGACGGACTTTCCGATGACAACAATCCTGGGCATTTGGTGATCGACTTAGGAAATATTTCCGAAGACATACTCAAAGATGGGAAGAAGCAGTATGAAAACGGTTTGCCAGATCGATTGGGGACAAGTATTTCTTCAGAAACCTCTTGGGGCAAAGTACCTGCCGCCCAGTCATTGGTGTATGCTTTTGATACAGACTCGGAAAATCGCAAGCTTCAAGATGTTGGTTTTGATGGGCTTTCCGATGATCAAGAGGGGGAGATATACCGCAATAATCCAGGTCCAGACTACGCTTTGGACAATTACCGTTTTTACCTCAACGCCTCCGGAAGTTTGTTGGACCGCTACAGGGATTACAACAATCCAGAGCAAAATGCACCTGTGGAAGTAGGTAACCTGAATCGCGGATCGACCACCTTGCCAGATGTAGAGGATTTGGATCGCGACTTGACGATGAATACCATAGATAGCTATTATTCTTACCGCATTGAAGTCAAACCAAACACCACGATCAACGACCGGTTTGTCACCGATATCAAAGAGTCACTCAGTCCCAAATTACCTGATGGAAGTCAGGTAAGGACCCGGTGGATACAGTACAAAATCCCTGTTCAGGCTTTTGATGAAGCGGTGGGGGGTATTGCGGATTTTAGGTCAATCAGCTTTATGCGGATGTATTTAACCGGTTTTAGTAAACCTTTGGTGATGCGATTTGCCACCTTGGATCTCGTGCGCGGAGATTGGCGATTGTACAACAAATCGTTGGACCCCAGTGATATAGACCCCACTGATGACCTGACCTCAGTCGATGTGCAAACCTTTAACATCGAGGAAAACAGCAACAGAACACCCGTTCCTTATGTCTTGCCCCCTGGTTTGGTTCGGGAACAACTCAACAATAACAATACAGTGATTCGCCAAAATGAACAGTCTTTGGCCCTCACGGTTAAGTTTTTAGAGTCTAACGATACCCGAGCAGTTTTCAAGAACACTCAATTTGATTTTAGGCAGTACAAAAACCTGAAAATGATGATGCATGCGGAGACGATCAATCCCAACGATTATCCCATTGATCAAACTCCGTTGATTGGTGTGCTGCGTTTTGGTACTGATTTTACTGAAAACTATTACCAAATAGAATTGCCCCTTACATTCACGCCACATGGCTCTCTAGCAGATGTGGACATATGGCCGAGCGCTAATGAAATTGATATTCCTTTGGAGGTCTTGTCGCAAATCAAGGCTCAGGGCATCAACGACCAAACCTTAGATCGCGTGCAGTACTACGACTATCTTTCAGGGGCTTTGATTCCCGTTGCGGCAAATACGCCTCAAACCCAGGGGGTGATGCGGGTGGCCATTCGCGGAAATCCTTCTTTAGCCTCTGTGCGCGGCATCATGGTGGGTGTCAAAAACCAATCGCCGAGCAGGGCAAGAGGACAAGTGTGGTTTAACGAGTTGAGATTGACGGGACTGGACAATCAAGGAGGTTGGGCTGGGATAGCGGCTTTAGACGCCAACATGGCTGACCTAATTGATGTTTCGGCCAATGCGCGTGTGTCTACCTCTGGATTTGGATCGGTAGACCAAATGCCTTCAGAACGCAGTCGAGAAGATGCCCAATCTTATGATCTAATGACCAACATCAACGTTGGGCAGTTATTGCCCAAAAGCCTAGGCATTCAATTGCCTCTAAATCTCGGCGTCAGTGAAACCCTGATCACTCCAGAGTTCGATCCGGTTTATGAGGATTTGAATTTGGCAGATCGCTTGTCTACAGCATCGGGAAGTCAAGGGGATCAATTGTTGGAACAAGCCCAAGATTACACCAAAAGAACCAGTGTTAATATCGTTGGGTTAAAGAAAAATAAAACCGAAAATCAAAACCCGGAGTCCAGGTTTTACGACTTAGAAAATTGGACCTTAAACTACGGATTCAATCGAATGCAGCACCGTGATTTTGAGGTGGCTGCTCAAGTCGAAGAACAATTAAACCTCGGAGTATTATACGGTCACCAGTTTAAACCCTTGGAGTGGGCACCCCTAGCCAAAAAAGACTCAGTGCTTACCGGAGGGTATTGGCAGTGGTTAAAAGAAATCAACCTTAACTTTATGCCCAGCGATGTGTCGTTTAACACCAAGGTGGATCGCGTGTTTAGCGCCCAGAGATTTAGGGACATTCAAGCGCCTGGAGTCGAGTCATTGGCCTTGCCTTTCTTACAGCAGCGCAACTATCTGTTCCAATGGCAATACACCATCAATCACGACATCACCAAGTCGTTGCGACTCAACTTAACCGCTTCATCCAATAATTTGGTGCGCAATTATTTTAACAATCCTGAAGATCAGCTTTCTGGAATTATAGAATCCCTATCTGTTTGGCACGGCATTTTCGATCCCGGTTCCTCAGAGCGCTTTAATCAAGACCTGCAGCTGAATTACGCATTGCCTTTCGCAAAGATTCCGATACTCGCCTTTGCAGATGGTGCTTATACCTACACCAGTAGTTTTGAATGGACCAGAGGAGGGGCTTCGCTGCGCAATGTTTCGGGTGGAGAAATGAATCAGGTGCAAAATGCCCAAACCCAAAACTTGTCTGTCAACATGGACATGAACAAACTCTATAAGTATCTGGGAATGCCCAACAGCAATCCAGATCAGTCCTGGAGTTTGTGGTCGCTCGTCAGCGCTTTAAAAAGGGTTAGTGCTAACTACACCGAGAACAATGGTCAGTTATTGCCTGGCTTCACCCAGAGAATCGGATTTTTAGGGACCCAAAAACCCAGTTCAGGATTTATTTGGGGCAGTCAGTCTGATGTGCGATTTTTGGCGGCCAAAAATGGTTGGCTGACCACCTTTGAAGATTTTAACGATCCTTATGTCCGCTTGGACAACCATACATTTACTCTGGAGGCTACCGCTCAACCCATCCCTGATTTAACTGTTGATTTGTCCATGGACCAGACTCATGCGGTTACCTACAAAGAGAATTTTCAAGTTAAATCATCCCCTTCCACGGGGTTTGAATATCTCCAGCAATTGGGTAATGAAACAGGGAACTTCAGTATGTCCACAGTGCTTGTGGGGAGCTTTTTCAAGCCGGCTGATCAATCCCAATCAGAGGTTTTTGAACAAATGAAAGACCACAGAATAGTGATCGCTCAGCGATTAAATACCGGTTTAGACCCAGAGGAGGGCGTCTTGGTCGATGGTGATGGATTTCCTGAGCGATATGGAAAAACTCAGCCAGAGGTACTGTTGCCGGCTTTTTTATCCGCTTACCGCTCGGTTGACCCGGGAAAGGTTGTTTTGGATCCATTTGCAGCCAAACCGTTGCCGAATTGGAATTTGAAATACACCGGTTTGATGAGGCTGGATTGGTTTAAAGATCGCTTTAACCGTTTTTCGATCACCCACGGTTATCGAGGAGCTATGAGCATTAATGGCTATTCTTCTAACCTGGAGAAGACCAACACCAGGATTGATCCCCAAACCTTGGACATAAGACCGGAGTTGATTTTCAACAATGTAGTACTGACGGATCAATTCAATCCTTTGATTCTGGTAGATTTTGAAACAACTACTTCGTTGAGTTTCTTGTTCGAGACGAAAATGGATCGGGCGCTGTCTATGAACTTTGACAACAAACTATTGACAGAAATGCGGGGTACTGAATTCACTTTGGGCATGGGATACCGCATCAAAGACTTAAAAATGAACACCAGGCTAGGGGGTGGGCGCAGAAGTCTGTCGGGGGATCTAAATCTTAAAGCTGCATTTAGTTTGCGCGACAACCTCACCGTAGTGCGGTATTTAGATCTGGCTCAGACAGATATCAGCGCTGGCCAATACTTATTTACCACCAAAATCTCTGCCGACTACGCCCTGAGCCAAAACTTAAGCGCTCAGTTTTTTTACGACTTCAATCGATCCAAGTATGCGGTATCGACAGCTTTTGCCCAACAGTCGCTCAATACAGGATTTAGTTTGCGTTATAATTTTGGCAACTAATCCACAGAATCATTTATTTTTGTTGCTCATAAATACTAAAAATGAACATACCAGCTGAATTAAAGTACACCAAAGAGCACGAATGGGTTCGTGTGGAAGGAAACACTGCCACTATTGGCATCACTGCATTTGCCCAAGGAGAATTGGGTGATATCGTTTATGTCGAGGTGGACACCTTGGATGAAGAGGTGGCTCAGGACCAAGTTTTCGGCACCGTTGAAGCTGTAAAAACGGTCTCTGATTTGTTTTCTCCTTTGAGTGGAACAGTCACTGAATTGAATCCAGATTTGGCGGATAACCCCGAGTTGGTCAATACAGATCCCTATGGCGCTGGTTGGATGATCAAATTGGACATCAAAAATGCCGGTGAGTTGGATGGGTTGATGGATGCCGCTGCTTATGCAGCATTAATCGGTGCGTAAATTTACCCGCTGGACCCTGTACACACTTTGGTTGTCTCTGGTGCTCTACTTGAGTTTGGTGCCCAGCGATGATGCCCCCGATGTATCCATCCCTTACATCGATAAAGCCGCACATTTTGGCTTTTATTTTGGCGCTGTTTTCTTGTACCTCAATGCAAAGCTCCATTTATCTTCGATGATGGCCCAAAAACGAGTGGTTTTCTCTGCTGTTTTGGGACATTTTTTGATGAGTGGGGGGGTAGAATTGATGCAGATGTTCATGAGTGTGGGTCGAGCAGCTGAGTGGATTGACCTCTTATTCAATGCAATAGGTGCATTTTTGGCTCCTTTTTTTTACTGGTTTTGGTCAAAAAAAATCAGCGCATAAATTGATGCCCCATTGCGTATATGCAAAATAAAGTTTTAAATTAGCCACAACTTAATTCAACAACTATGGAACCTAAGAAGAGCCCTAAAGCAGATTTGACCAAGAATAGCGGTCTGTATTTTGCCATAGGTTTAGCCTTGGTAACGCTCATTTCATGGAGAGCGCTCGAGTGGAAAAAATATGACAAGTCTGAAAATTACGGAGACTACAGTCAAAATGTAGAGGAGTTACTCGACGAAGAAGTTCCGTTAACTCCGGATTTCAAAACGCCGCCACCTCCACCACCACCAGCTGCTCCTGAGATTATCGAAGTAGTTGAGGATGAAGCTGAGGTAAAAGAGACAGTGATTGAGTCTACCGAGTCTTCACAAGACAAAGTCGTTGAAATTGATGACCTAGTGGTTGATGAAGTTGAAGAAGATGTCTCTATTCCATTTGCTGTCATTGAGGATGTACCAGTATTCCCTGGTTGTGAAAAAGCCAAAGGTGCTGCTGCTATCCGCGATTGCTTTAACGAGCAGATGCAAAAGCACATCAGAAAAAACTTTAGATATCCAGAGATCGCCCAAGAAATGGGTGTTCAAGGCCGTGTAAATGTGATGTTTACCATCCAGAAAGACGGAAGTATTGGTGAGATTAAATACAGAGGACCAGACAAAAACTTAGAAGCTGAGGCTTACAGAATTATCAAGTTATTGCCTAAAATGACTCCAGGTAAGCAAAGAGGAAGACCGGTTAAAGTACCATTCAGCATTCCGATTACCTTTAAACTTCAATAAAAAAAGGGCCCTGAACAGGGCCCTTTTTTATTGATTTACTTTGGTGGTTTATTGTTGGTTATGGCGTGAATCAACCTTATATTTGCCCCATAATTTTTTCGATGAATTCACCACGGCCTGCCACATTAGAAGCTGCACCTATCCTCGTTTGGGCGGATTTTAAAGAAATCACTAAAGCTAGGTTGGCCATTAGTGTTGTCTTTTCAGCGCTTGCAGGTTACGCACTGGCTGTGGATTCTTGGATACTTGTTGATTTGTTGTTGCTTTGTGTTGGTGGATACGCCTTAGTGGGTGCCTCAAATGCGTACAATCAAGTGATTGAGTGCCGCTTGGACGCCTTGATGAAACGCACTCAGAACAGACCGCTTCCTGCAGGTAGGATGTCTGTGAAAGCGGCCTTGGTATGGGCCTTAGTGATGACTTTGATCGGCGGATTGTCCCTTTGGGCCTTAAATCCGAAAACAGCTCTTTTTGGATTGCTCTCCGTAGTGTTATACGCAGGGGTTTACACCCCGCTCAAAACAAAAACGCCATTGGCTGTTTTTGTGGGTGCTATACCCGGAGCTATTCCATTTATGTTGGGTTGGGTGGCGGCTACTAATTCATTTGGTATAGAACCAGGCACATTGTTTATGGTTCAATTCTTTTGGCAGTTTCCTCATTTCTGGGCTTTGGCTTGGATGTTGGACGAAGATTACCAAAGGGGAGGATTTGCCCTGTTACCCACCAGAAAAAAAGACACCACTTCAGCTGCACTGATATTGGTCTATATCATTTGGATGATGTTGGTGGCTATTATCCCTGTTTTTGGGGTGACTGGAGTACTGACGCTTTCCTTGACTGCAGCAGGTGTGATCACTGTATTGGGCTTGGTGATGGCTTATTACGGGGTGCAGCTATTTATGAATCGCAGCAATGCATCGGCCAAAAAATTGATGTTGGCCAGTGTGTTTTATATTTCAGCAGTACAAGTAATTTACGTTTTAGATCGATGGATATGAGTCAAGACACTGAATTAATGGAAAAACAGATCAGGGCCAAGAAAATGATGCTCTGGTTTGGGATCATCAGTATGGTGATGGGATTTGCTGGATGGACATCCGCATTTGTGGTCAGTAGCAACCGCAAAGATTGGTTGGAAAGTTTTGAAATTCCTTCGGCTTTCTGGTTTTCAGCAGCGGTCATTGTGTTGAGCAGCGCATTGTTGATCGCAGCAAAAAGACAGTTGCTTTCCGGTCAGCGCAAGTCTGTAACGCTTATGCTGTTGGGGACTTTGATGTTGGGTTTAGTTTTTGCTTATTTGCAGTTTGTTGGGTTTAATCAGTTGATTGGTATGGGTTACTACCTGACTGGACCGACCAGCAATGTCACTATTTCTTTTGTTTACTTGATTGCAGCAGTACACTTAGTGCACTTAGCTGCTGGTTGGATATCCCTGTTGGTGGTCCTGATTCAACACCTTAAAGGTCGTTACACACCTGATAATACACTTGGTTTCGAGCTCGGCGCCACCTTTTGGCATTTTGTAGATGTTCTCTGGTTGTACCTGCTGTTGTTTTTTTATTTTTTTTAAACATCGGCTCGGCTCAGTTCCTAAAAAAAAGTAAATTTGTCAACGTTAATATAATTCATCCTTTTTATGGAGACAGCGGTAGCTAATCACCAACCGGCAAAGGTTTGGGGCGGCGGAAATGAACCTCTTAACGCGAGTTATGGGAAAATGATGATGTGGTTTTTCATCCTTTCTGATGCGCTTACTTTTTCTGCATTCTTGGTTTCGTACGGTTTTTCAAGATTTAAATTCATTGAGATTTGGCCTATTGCTGATCAGGTTTTTACCCACGTTCCCTTTTTCCATGGTAACTACCCGATGTATTACGTCGCCTTTATGACCTTTGTTTTGATCATGTCATCGGTAACCATGGTGTTGGCGGTTGATGCGGGTCACCACATGAGAAAGTCTAAAGTAGCGCTGTATATGCTGCTCACCATTATTGGTGGTGCGATTTTCGTCGGTTCTCAAGCATGGGAATGGGCCACATTTATCAAAGGCGAATACGGAGCAGTTGAAACCAAAGGCGGAAGAATTCTTCAGTTTGTAGATGCTGAAACCGGTCATCAGATCGCCCTCCACGACTTTGTGGAAGCTTCTGAAACTGAGCGCACCCAACACCTCAATAAAAACGGGGTTTGGTTTGAAGAAGAGGGCGCATTGCCCAACTATACAGTAGCTGATGTTCAGGCAGGTCTAGCTGCACACGAAAATGTATTGGTGCGCACAGAGACCATCAATGAGGAGGGAGAGAAAACAATTTTGGATAGAACCGGATCCATCGAAGCACTGGCCAATGGTATTCATGTCGTTGAAGGTGCAAACCTGATCCGCAACGAATACGGACACCGTTTATTTGCCGACTTCTTTTTCTTTATCACTGGTTTCCACGGGTTCCACGTATTCTCTGGTGTGATGATCAATGTGATCATATTTTTCAATGTGCTTTTGGGCACCTACGAAAAGAGAAAACACTACGAGATGGTTGAAAAAGTTGGTTTGTACTGGCACTTTGTAGATCTTGTATGGGTATTTGTATTCACCTTCTTTTACTTGGTATAATTTAGCTCCAATTTTATATGGCACACGAACATAAATTATCGATTTTCCGCGGAGCGGTAACTTTTAAGAACAACGTTCAAAAGATTTGGGGTGTTTTAATCTTCTTGAGTTTGATCACCGCAGTTGAAGTGGCTTTAGGTATTATTAAACCAGCTTTTTTGGTGCAGACTCCTTTGCTGGGCATGAAGTTGTTGAACTGGATTTTTATTGGTTTAACCCTCGTGAAAGCTTACTACATCGCCTGGGACTTTATGCACTTGCGCGACGAGAAAACAGGTTTGAGAAGATCTGTGGTTTGGACAGCGGTGTTTTTGATCGCTTACTTGACCACTTTGCTTTTGATCGAAGGCGGCTATGTGTATGATACCTATGCCAACGGATTTATAAAATGGAATTTTTAATCAATTCCCTATTTAAATAAAAGCGGTTTCGGGCCGCTTTTTTTATTTTTGTACCATGCAGCATTTTCAGAAGCGTTTTGTCCTTTTTGTGCTCTTTGTGATCCCTTTGGTGGCTTATCTTTTTTTCGCCTCAGGAATTAACAATTTTGGTCGTTTGCCAGTCGTCAGTCCCACACCATTTGAGGCTCAAGGTATAGAACTGGATCAGAAAATCACCATTCTCGGGTTTTTAGGCGATCGTGTATCCCTCAAAAAAGCATTTTCTTCCAACCTGAATGAAAAGATTTATAAGCGTTTTCACGAGTTTAAAGATTTTCAGGTAGTCTTGTACTTTGACCCCGCTCAAGAACAAGCAGTAGCTGAACTTAAGGCTCAGTTAGGTGAGTTGGTGGATTTGAGTCATTGGTTTTTTGTACCGGCCACTGAAACACAGGTTTCCTCTATGTTTTCGGCATTGAGCCCAGGAGATCAATTAAATGACGATGGCGGGTCTAATTATGTGTTTATCATTGACAAGGATAGAATGGTGCGCGGAAGAACCCCAGACGACTCAGATTATCCCTATGCGCGCTACGATGCTACTTCGGTAGCTGATTTAAGCAAGTACATGGTAGATGATGTAAAAATCCTGCTGGCTGAATACCGCATGGCACTTAAGAAGAATAACGGTAGATAAATGAAAAAAATCAAACCTGCTTATTGGTTTTTACTTGTTGTGGTAGCTGTCTTTGCCTGGATATTTATTCCGCTTATTTCTGAGCGTTTATCCACTGATGGCGGCGTGGAGCAAGAGGATTTATTGGCCAGAACACCGCTGTCTTACATCGAGCTGAATGGAACCAAAAGAAAGGTGCCACCCTTTGCTTTTTACAACCAAGACAGTTTGTTGATCACCGATCAAGATCTGTTGGGTCGTGTTTATGTCATTGACTTTTTTTTTACTTCGTGTCCCACGATATGTCCTGTGATGAGCACCAATCTCAAAACAGTCCACGATACCTTTGGCGATGAACCGGTTTCTATTGTCTCCATATCTATTGACCCTCAGAACGACACACCTGAGGTGTTAAAAGCTTACGCCGAACGCTATGGAGTAACGGATACGGATTGGCATTTCCTCAATGGTCCTCAAGCCGAGGTGTATCAACTGGCCAATGAGGGGTTTAACATCTTTGCCACTCAGCTTCCAGATGCCCCCGGTGGATTTGAGCATGCGGGATTATTTGCCTTGGTGGATGCTCAAGGTTATTTGCGATCGCGCAATGACGATTTTGGCAATCCAATTATCTACTATAGGGGATTTATCGCCGAAGATGCACCAGTAGACGAATTTGGGGAAACTTCCCAACTTATTCCGTTAATTCAAGACATTAAAAAACTGCTTAAAGAAAACCCATGGAACAACCAATAAACTCAAAGAGTATCCAGGCACTGATCGCGGTTACTTCTGTAGCTATTCCAATAGTGGTGGCTATATTATTTATGGTGCGTATTCCCGATGTAGCTCCACTATCTTTTCTTCCGCCCATTTATGCCGGAATTAACGCGATAACAGCTTTGGTTTTGGTCATGGCTGTTTGGGCGATAAAAAATGGTCAAAGGAAATTGCACGAGCGGTTGATGACTACAGCTATTGTTCTTTCGCTGCTTTTTTTATTGATGTATATCGCTTACCACATGACTTCAGATCCCACACCTTTCGGGGGAACAGGTTGGGTTAAGGCCCTGTATTATTTTATTTTAATCAGCCATATTTTGTTGTCTATAGCGGTCATTCCCATGGTGTTGGTGTCTTATTCAAAAACGTATTTAAAAGATTTTGAAGCCCACAAAAAGTGGGCTAGATACACATTTCCAGTGTGGCTATATGTGGCTGTTACTGGAGTGATTGTCTATTTGATGATCGCCCCTTATTACGTATGAAAAAGCGTGTCGTCTTTGCCGTATTCATCAGTGCGTTTTTGATACAAGACGTTGATGCTCAGTGCGCCATGTGCCGCGCTGTACTGGAAAGCGAAGCGGATAACTCTATGGCCAAAGGGATCAATGACGGTATTGTTTACTTGATGGCCATACCTTATTTGTTGGTGGGTGCGGTGTTTTACGCGGTCTACAGACAGTTAAAGTTATCGAAAAAAAAGAGCCAGCAGTTTTGAGGAACTTATATTAGCCAAATAAATTTTAAGTGATCTGTAACATTTCTCATCACTGTGCGTCTATTTAATTAGTGCTAAAGCATCATTATGATTGAAATCAAAGACCTTCACAAGTCCTACCAAATGGGTAGCAATACCCTTCATGTACTCAAGGGAATCAATTTTAACGTAGAAGCTGGCGAGTTAGTCGCTATTATGGGGTCTTCAGGCTCAGGCAAATCTACCCTGCTCAACATTCTCGGTATGTTGGATGTCGCGGATACAGGATCTTATGTTTTGGATGGTGTCCCCATTGAAAACATGAATGAAACCAAGGCAGCTCAATACAGAAATAAGTTCTTGGGATTTGTTTTTCAGTCATTTAATTTGATCAATTACAAAACAGCACAAGAGAACGTTGCTTTACCCTTGTATTACCAAAGAGTATCTAGAAAAGTGCGCAATGAAAAAGCGCTGGAATACCTGGATCAAGTCGGTTTAAAGCCATGGGCTACGCACTTGCCCAGCGAGCTTTCCGGGGGTCAAAAACAGAGAGTAGCTATAGCTAGAGCTATGGCCGCAGAACCTAAAGTTTTGTTGGCGGATGAACCGACCGGTGCATTGGATAGCAAAACATCCTATGAGGTAATGGATTTGATTCAGCAGATCAACGACAAGGGAAATACGATTCTGGTCGTTACCCACGAGCCGGATATTGCTGAAATGTGCAAACGCGTTGTCATCCTCAAAGATGGCGTCATTGTTGAAGATAAAAAAGTCAACCAAAAACGCGCATCGGCATATGTTCAATAGAGATCTTTGGAAAGAGATATTTGACACCATTCTCAAAAATAAGCTGAGAACATTTCTCTCTGGATTTACGGTAGCGCTGGGAATTCTTATTTTTGTCGTTCTCTTCGGTTTTGGCAACGGACTAAAAAACACCTTTAACGAGTTTTTTAACGATGATGCCACCAATACCTTTTTTCTTTTTCCCGGCCGCACTTCAAAACCTTATAAAGGGTATAAATCTGAACGTCGTATTGAGTTTGACAATAGCGATTTAGCCGATATACAAAAAAACTTCGATCCGTTTTTGCTTTATGTCACCCCCAGAATCTCCAGAGGGGCTGTGGTTAAATACAACAATGAGTCCAACAACTACTCGATTCGAGGCGTTGCACCTGCCCACCAGTTTGCCGAGCAAACAATCATTATGTTTGGTCGATATATCAATCAAGAAGATATTCGCTCTAGATCCAAAAATGCGGTGATTGGCCGTATGGTTGAAAAAGATTTGTTTAAAGGAGCTTCTGCCTTAGGGGCATATATCGACGTAGGGGGCCTTGCCTATAAAGTTGTCGGTGTGTTTCAGGATGAGGGCGGAGACAACGAAGAGCGTTTGATCTACACCCCCTATACCACCACTCAGCTGATTGAAAAGAATACTGATAAAGTAGATCAGATTATTGTCGGTTTTAAACCTGAGATAGGTTATGCAGGAGCCATGGCCTTTGAGAAGAGTTTGGGCACTTTTATCCGGGAGAAAAAGTATATCAGTCCCAGCGATCCCAATGGTATATTTATCAGAAATGTTGCAGACCAGCTGAAACAAAACCAGCAATTTGCCACGGTGCTTCAAATTATAGTTTCCTTTTTTAGTATTGGAACGCTGATTGCTGGAATTATCGGGATTAGTAACATCATGGTATTTGTGGTCAAGGAGCGCACCAAGGAATTGGGTATTCGCAAAGCTTTGGGTGCAACGCCCCGCCAAGTGATCAATACCATTTTGTTTGAATCCATATTTATCACGACACTATCCGGTTTTATAGGTATGGTAGTCGGGATTTCTATATTGACCGCCTTGGGAGAAACCCTTGAGGATTATTTTATCAAAAATCCATATGTGGATACAGGTGTAGCGATCGGAGCTACCATTGTCCTGATCATTTTTGGTGGAATAGCGGGTTATATTCCTGCTAAAAAAGCAGCGGATATCAAACCTATTATAGCATTGAGGGATGAGTAGTTTTAGATTTTTATTAGACGCCAACACCTGGCAGGAGATCTTCGGATCGATACGAAAAAATAAAACCCGAACCATCATCACAGTGATCGGTGTTTTGTGGGGTATTTTTGTGTACATAGCGATGGCTGGTGCCGCTAAAGGCCTGGATAATGGCTTTGATAAAGTATTCAAAGACGTGGCGATGAACTCCATGTTTGTGTGGGCTCAATCCACCAGTATTCCCTTTGAAGGATTTAAAACCGGTAGGAGTCTTGAGTTGAGGTTGGGAGATGCCACTGCATTGACTAATAAAATCCCAGAAATTCAACACATCGCCCCGCGCAATGCTCAGGGTGTTTTCGGGGGTTCTCCTGCCTTAACAGTACACGGTCAGAAGTCAGGTACCTATTCAGTATTGGGAGATTATCCTATTTATACCAAAATTGCCACCAAGAAGATTTACGACGGAGGTCGTTTTATCAACGATCAAGACATTGAACTCAGTCGAAAAGTGTGCGTGATCGGAGAGAGAACTCAATCTGAACTGTACGAAAAGGATGTGAATCCCATTGGTACGTTTATTCGTATCGATAATGTGTACTTTCAGGTAGTCGGGGTACACAAGTACGCCAATGGTGTTAGCTTTGATAACGATAGCGATATTTACATCCCGTTTACCACTTTTCAAAAATTGTATAACACCGGCGACCGGGTGGGTTATTTTGTGATTGCCGCCTATGACGATGCAGATGTGGTCGCTGTTGAAAAACAGGTCAAAACAATACTAAAAAATAGACATCGGGTTGATCCTGAGGATGAAAGAGCGTTTGGCTCGTTTAATTTAGGTGAGGCTTTTGGTCGCATTATGGGCTTTGCCCAAGGAATGACCTTTTTGTCCTTGGTGGTGGGATTGGCCACTATTTTGGCAGGGGTCATCGGCATTGGTAATATCCTGTTGATTTCAGTAAAAGAAAGAACTCGGGAGATCGGTGTGCGCAGGGCTTTGGGAGCTACTCCAGGTGAGGTGCGTATGCTGATTATTATGGAGTCTGTTTTCTTGACGGTTATTGCAGGTGTGTTGGGGATTGTTTTGGGAGCCATGGTGCTGAATTTAGTGGGTAACCTCACCGAAGGAGGAGACTTCCCCTATGCCAACCCTACTGTGCCTATCAGTTATGTTTTGGGAGCGCTGGGACTAATGATCGTTTTGGGCACTTTAATCGGAATGATCCCAGCCCAGAGGGCGGTCAGCATTAAACCTATTGATGCATTAAGAGAAGAATAATTAAATACAGTAATAAACCTGAATCCATGAAAAAAGTAGTCAAATACGCGGGTATATCCCTAGGAGTGATCGGCATTCTTTGGGCTGCCGCATTTTTTATCAAGTCCAACAGCAAATCATCTGTGATTTATGAGACCTTGTCTGCTGCACCACAAACCATTGAAACCAAAACAGTAGCTACAGGTAAAGTAGTTCCTGAAGTAGAGGTGGAAATCAAGCCGCAAATCTCTGGTATTATCGATCGTATTTACCTCAAAGAAGGTGAAAAAGTAAAAGCTGGAGACCTGATCGCTAAAGTGAAGGTGGTACCTAACGAGCAAGCGATGAACCAAGCCAGTATGCGTGTTAAGTCCAGCGAGGTTGCATTTGCCAACGCTCAAATTGAATTTTCTCGCAACAAACAACTTTTTGAAAAACAGGTGATTTCTTCTCAAGAATTCAACACCCAACAGTTGCGATTTGATCAAGCTCGTTTGGATCTAGAAAACGCTAGATCAGATTATGAAATTATCAAGTTGGGTTCAGCTGGTGGATCTGCTACATCGAACACCAACATTCGCGCAACAGTGAGCGGAACTATCTTGGAGATTCCCGTAAAAGAGGGAGACCAAGTTATTTTATCCAACAACTTTAATGCAGGTACGACCATCGCTACGATTGCTGATCTAACCATGATGATTTTTGAAGGAAAAGTAGATGAGGGCGAAGTGAACAAACTCTCCATCGGTATGCCGCTTTCCATCAGTCTTGGTGCTATGGAGAAAACCACTTTGGATGCAACCCTTAGATTTGTCTCTCCAAAAGGGATTGAAGAACAAGGTGCGGTACAGTTTAAAATCGAGGGAGATGTAGTCATCAAAGAAGATGTATTGGTACGCGCGGGTTATTCGGCCAATGCTACCCTGGTCACTGAGCGAAAAGTTGATGTTTTGTCCCTTCCTGAGGCGGTATTGCAGTTTGACCGCAAAACAGATAAGCCCTATGTAGAGGTTTTGGTTGGAGACCAAAAGTTTGAGCGCAGAGATATTGAAATAGGTATTTCCGACGGAATCAATGTAGAAATTATTTCTGGGGTTACAGCTGAAGACAAAGTGAAGGTTTGGAACAAAACAGAGCCTATTAAAAAAGGTGAAGATGCCGAGGAAGAAGAAGATGAAAACACAGACAACTAGTGATGCGTTATAACATGAAAAATAGATACCTAGTTATTGCATTTGCTTTTTTGGTGACTGCCGTTCAGGCCCAAGCCAAGAAATGGTCGTTGCAGGAGTGCATCGCCTATGCTGAAAAAAATAATCTAAGCATTGCTCAATTTGAATTGGATTACGAACAGACCTTAATTGAAAAGTCTGATGCTATTGGTAGATTATTGCCCAACTTAAGCGGTTCTATGAGTGCCTCTGGCAATACAGGTTTGGCTTTGGATCCCACCACAAATACCTTGGTTTCCAGCACTATATTTTCGGGGTCAGGAAATTTGGGATCATCCGTAACTGTTTTCGATGGTCTGCGCAATGTATATCGACTGCAAAGAGCAGAAATGTCCAGATTGGCAGCTACTTACAACTTAGATAACTTAAAGGACAACATACGTTTAAATATTGTCAATGCCTATTTGCAAGTGGTTTCTGCCAAGGAAACGCTAAAAACCTTAGAGGCACAAAAGGGAGTCACCGAAAAGGATTTGGAGCGCGCTGTTGCCCTTCAAGCATCTGGGGTAATCCCTCAGGGGGATGTGGTTGAGCTAGAAGCTACTTTGGCTGGTCAACAACAACAGCTGGTAGAAACACAGAACCGGGTAATTATGGGGAGAATCACCCTAGCTCAGTTATTGCAAATCAGGGATTACACCAATTTTGATGTAGCTGATGGGGATATTCCCATCCCAGTGAGCGATATCGCCAATAATGATCCTCAAGTGATTTTTGAGAAAGCGATGTCCTTTAGGGGTGACATCAAGTTTGCAGCTACCAATGTCGATATTGCTCAAAAGGACCTGCAAATTGCCAAGGGGGCTAAGTATCCTACCCTGGGTATGTTTGTCAACTACAATACCCGTTATTCTGATCAGAATTACGACCGCCTTACTGGTCAGTTAATCGGTTTCCAAGAACAGTTGTGGACCAATGACGGTATTTCCTACGGGGCACAAATGAACATTCCCATTTTTAATGGCAATTCACTAAACAACGCCATTAAACGATCCAAAATTCAATTGGAACGAGCTAAGTTGCAATACACCCAACAGACGCTTGACCTAGAAGCTAATGTCAACCAAGCATATGCTGATGTTGAAGGAACGTTTAATGCCTATCAAGCATCCTTAAAAACACTTGAAGCTCGAACTTTGTCGTTGCGATACGCCCGAGAGCGATTTGAGGTAGGCATGATGAACGCCTTTGAATACAGCCAAGCCCAGTCCAGATTAGACGCTGCTCAAGCTTCTATGATTCAGTCCAAATACAATTATATATTTCGTTTGAAAGTATTGGAGTACTTTTTTGGTGTTCGACTAGAAGCCTAGACATGATACTTTTGATTGAAACATCAACCACACAATGCTCTGTTGGATTATCCCAACAGGGCATTTGTATTTCTGCCTTGTCTGTACATGAGGCGCAATACGCCCACGCTGAGGTGTTGCATGTGCTGATCGATCAACTTTTGAAAGAGCAAGGGTTGAAACCTGCCGATCTCTCCGCAGTAGCGGTGAGTAAAGGCCCTGGTTCATACACGGGTTTACGCATTGGTGTATCCGCAGCAAAAGGCTTGTGTTTTGCCCTCCAAATACCTTTGATTTCCATGGATACTCTGGCTGTTTTAGCCGCTCAGTTTACCGGTTCGTCTCAACGAATAGTCGCTGTACTGGACGCGCGTAGAGATGAAGTATATATCGGGGTTTATGATTCGTCAGGCAAAACGATTATGCCTGCTCAACCACAAGTGATCACACCGGGCTATTTTCAACAATCTGTGTTTGCCGTACAGGATCTGGTTTTTGTAGGCTCTGGTGCTGCTAAATGTCGGGAAATAGATCCCGTTCTGGGAGCTGTATATCATGGGGAAGTTTGGCCTCATGCCGCTCAGATGGCTCAGCAGGTATGGGATTCATATCAAGCGGGTCTATTTGAGGATGTCGCTTATTTTGAACCTGATTACCTCAAGGAGTTTACAGTCAATCAACCTCAAAAAAAATCCTGAGCATAGCTCAGGATTTTTTTATGATTTGATCTGATGGACCACCCTTTGAGGGAAGGGGATTTCAATACCTTGCTCATCGAAAGCAAGTTTGGCAGATTCAATGATTCTAAAGTGTGCATCCCAAAACACTTCATTGTTGGCCCAATAGCGCAAACTGAGTTCTACAGCACTGTCTCCTAGGTTTTGGACTACCACTACAGGCTCTGGATCCTGGAGTATATCCACATCTTGCTTGCAGAGGTCTATCAGTATTTCTTTGGCCTTTTTTAGGTCAGATGAATACCCAATCCCAAAAGTGATGTTATCCCTGCGCGTAGGCTCTGTGTTGTAATTGACGATTGTATGGTTGGATAAATCACCGTTGGGTATCACTGCTGTTAAGTTGGCAAATGTGTTGATCTTGGTCGTGAAAATGCTGATTTCACTCACGGTTCCGCTGATGCCTTGTGCTTCAATGAAGTCACCCACCCGAAATGGTTTAAACACCAAAATAAGCACTCCTCCGGCAAAATTGGCCAGAGATCCCTGGAGCGCCAGACCTACAGCTAGTCCTGCTGCCCCGACAACTGCGACCAGAGAAGAGGATGTTACCCCCAGTTGGGTGATGACCAACACAAAAAGAATGGCTTTTAGCGCGATATTGATAAAGCTCTGTAAAAACGATTCCAAGGTCAGGTCGTAGTCTTTTTTTTCAAAAAATCGGTGTACCATGCGGTTGATGATGCGCACCACCCACATTCCTACCAGCAAAATCAGGGTAGCATAGATGATATTCGGCATGATGCTGGTGATGATTTCCAGCAAATGGTCCCAATAATCTTTTACTTCACCGACAGGGACGTATTGTTTGATTTGATCAATTTGTGGATTCATAGGTTTAGGCATTTGTGGCAATCACTTCATTGACTTGTCCTGGCATCATGTTTTGCAACATGCTTTCGATGCCGTTTTTTAGGGTGAATGTAGAAGAAGGGCACCCACTACACGCTCCTTGTAGCAGTACGGAGACCACTTTTGATTCAGGGTCATAGGATTCAAAAAGAATATTTCCTCCATCTCCAGCCACTGCAGGTTTGATGTATTCATCGATGATCGAAATGATTTGCAGACTGATGGGGTCTTGCGTCTGGGCGCTGTTTTGTTCAAGCGGCATGACAGCAGGTGTACCCGTAGTCAAGAAATCTACAATTAATTGTTTTACCTCGTGTTTTACCGATTCCCAGTCTTGGGCTCTAGTCTTGGTGATGGATACGTAGTTTTGATCGATGAACACCTCTTGAACGTAATTCAAGGAAAATAGTTTTAGAGCTAGGGGAGATCGTTCTGCTTGCGCTTCGTTTTTGTACTCCACCGCTTGTGCGGTAATGGTCTTATTGGCCGCAAACTTTAACACCTCTGGGTTGGGCGTGGTCTCCATATACAGCGTGTACGCTTGGCTGATCGGATCTTGAACTGCTACTACTGGTGCGCCGCTGTTTAAATAGTCCTCTAGTACTTGCGTAAGCTCCTCTTGAACGTCTTCCCAGCTGACGATATCTGATTTGTGGATACCCACAAAATGGCTGGACAAGTATACAGCCTTGACAAAAGGCAGCATAAATAGCTCCTGGGCCAATGGGGAAACTTCAGCCTCCTTCATGGATTGGAACTCGTAATTTTTATGGGGAGAAACAAGCCCGTTTGAATCAAACTTCAAGATTTCAGGGTGTTTTGTGGGGACAGCAGTGATTTTGTAAGTACTCATATAAAATCGTTTTCGCAAAAATACGAAGACAGGGCGGATATCCCCAGTAGATGTTAAAATTCATGGGATTAAATTATATTTGCCCAATAGAATTCGATGGATCCAGTTTCAATTCAAGGCGTTTCACCACAGTGGGGTTCAGATTGTCTGATCGCGCCTAACGCTGTTTTGGTGGGTGATTTGGTGATGGGCGACCAGTGCAGTGTTTGGTACCACGCCGTCATACGTGCAGATGTGAACTACATCCGCATAGGAAACCGAGTCAATATTCAGGATGGTGCCGTTATCCACTGTACGTACCAAACGCATCCTACAGAAATCGGCAATGACGTGTCCATAGGACATAATGCTTTGGTGCATGGCTGCGTCATACACGACCGAGTCTTGATCGGTATGGGCAGTATTGTGATGGATGGTTGTGTGGTGGAATCCAACAGTATTATCGCTGCTGGGGCTGTCCTTACCAAGGGTACCCATGTTCCTTCTGGTAGTATATTTGCCGGTGTTCCCGCAGTTAAAATAAAAGATATCAGCGAGGACCTCACCCAGGGTGAGGTCCTCAGAATCGCTCAAAATTATATTCATTACGCCACGTGGTACCCAGAGTCCCACAAACCCAATAAACTATGAAAGCATTTATTTTTCCAGGACAAGGAGCCCAGTTTCCAGGTATGGGCCGAGATTTATTTGACCAATCGACCGTAGCTAAGTCCATCATGCTTCAGGCTGACCAAGTGTTGGGTTATTCCATCACAGATTTGATGTTTGACGGAACTGCTGAGGACCTGAAAGAAACCAAAGTAACCCAGCCTGCCATTTTTTTGCATTCGGTAGCTTTGGCAGCATCATTGGGAGATCAGTTTGCCCCCGATGTGGTCGCGGGACATTCGCTGGGAGAATTTTCTGCTTTGGTAGCCAATAAAACCTTGGCCATGGAAGATGCGCTAAAGCTGGTTTACGCCAGAGCCATGGCCATGCAAGCGGCTTGCGAACTCACGCAAGGAACTATGGCTGCCGTTTTGGGGTTAGCAGACGAGGTAGTCGAACAAGTTTGTGCACAAACACCAGGTGTGGTCGTGGCTGCAAACTACAACTGCCCAGGTCAACTAGTGATTTCTGGTGCACAACAAGCGGTCGAACAAGCGTGTGAAGCCTTAAAAGCGGCAGGAGCAAAACGCGCACTATTACTCCCCGTAGGTGGTGCATTCCACTCTCCGCTCATGGAGCCTGCCCGCACTGCGCTTGCAGAGGCCATTGCGCAAACTACTTTTCATCAACCTATTTGCCCAGTGGTGCAGAACGTACACGCTCAAGCAGTGACGGACCCGATAGCGATCAAAGAAAATTTGATTGCCCAACTCACCGCTCCTGTAAAGTGGACACAAAGCGTTCAGTTTATGGCCCAGATGGGGGTCACCGAATTTGTCGAGGTTGGACCAGGGAAGGTATTACAGGGATTGGTGAAGAAAATCACGCCTGAGCTTGAGGCGGCATCCGCAGTTTTCTAAGCCAAAAGCAACCAAAAATAATACCCGGCAAACAAGCTGAGGAAGATCATTCCGGCATAAGCTTGAAAGATGATTTTTCTGTTGGGCTGTTGGGCCTTGTCAAAGTTTGGTCCAGTGACTAAACTGTAATTCAGCCAGCCAATGGCGGGGGCCAATACAAAGGAAACCGCAGTAGCCGTAGCCACGAGCAATCCCATCTGTGCCCCGGTGTACCAGACCACTCCAGCATTGGCCAAGGCCAATACCCAAATCACTGCGATCAAGTATCGCTGTGTGTTTTCTGAACGAATCAAGTTCCATTTTTGTAGGGTATCTACACTGATCCGTCCCAAGGCGTCATGGGCCGTGATACAGCTGCTCAGCATGGTGGCAAATGCGGCTAGGGCCACCACAGGATATGTCCAAGCGCCCATGCGTCGGGCAAATACCCCGATGAGTTGGTCGGCAAAGGCTACAGATTGGTTGCTCAATGTCCCGAGCGTTCCGTAAAACGTATACATCCCTACGATCAAAAACAACACGGCCAACACCGCTGTTACCCAATAACCAAACTTGAATTCCGCCAGAGCTTGGGTTAAATTTTGTGTCACACTCTTGTTTTTTGCCAAGCGCCACATGCTGACCCAGCTGGAAGCTTCAACTGCTGTAGGCATCCATCCGATTAAACTGATCCAAAACAATACCGCGGTTGCATCACCCACCTCAGGATATACCCATGCGGGATCTCTCGTCACTGGCCCTTCCCATAGTGCCATGACTACGGTAATCAACAAGGCAGCAATCAGCAAGGTGACCACAGCTTTTAGACTGTTTTCTAGCCATCGATATTGCCCATAGCTCAATACAACAGCTACACTACCCAGCAGCAACCCAACCATCAAGGTGAGTGGTATATCTATATCCGGGATGATTTGCAGCATTAAGCCTGCAGTTACGGTGTACAAAGTCGACAGTATGGTGATGGAACTCACCAAGGTCACTAGCGCATATGCGTTAAAGTATCCGCGACCTTTTTCCAGATAACCTTGCAGCAGGGACTTACCAGTGACCTGGGTGTATCGAATACCAAATTCAAAAAACGGATATTTCAGCCAATTGGCAGCCGCGATGGGCAAAAGTGCCCACCAACCAAATTGAGCCCCAGCTTTGGTAGACAGCACTAAATGTGAGGTGCCTACAGCCATAGACGCAAAAAGTATCCCCGGACCTAAGGTCCTCAGGGTGTCCCAGGAAAAACGTTTATCTGTTCTCAAGAATATGGGCTACAATTTGGGTTCCGTGTGCGCGTGAGTTTTCAATAAACCATCGGTGAGTTTCCAAGCCCCCACAAATTACACCCGCTAAATATAATCCTTTGATCGGAGTCATCATGGTATTTGAATCATGGACTGGTTTTTTCATCGGCCCCTCTAGGGGAATCCCCAGGCGTGCTAAAAAATCGAGATCTGGACGATATCCTGTCATGGCAATCACATAATCATTGTCTTCTATCCAGGTTTGGTCTGCTCTGGTGAGCTCTATGGTTTTGGGGTAAATAGCTTTGATTTGGGTGTTGAAGTGCGCCTTGATCGATCCTTCCGCAATTCTGTTGATGATGTCCGGACGCACCCAATATTTGACGCGTTGTCCGATTTCAGGGCCTCTGACTACCAGGGTGACCTCAGCACCTTTTCGGTAGCAAGCCAGCGCAGCATCAATGGCGGAATTGCTCGCTCCGACCACCGCGACTTTTTGCATGGAGTAGGGGTGTGCTTGGTCGAAATAATGAGTCACTTTGTCCAGAGTCTCTCCAGGGACATCGAGATTTTCTGGGAGGTCAAAAAAACCGGTAGCGAGTACTACAGATTTAGCCTGGTAGGTGTCCAAAGGAGTACACACTTCAAAGCCGGAGTCCGTGGGTGTAATGCGGGTCACCTGTTCGTACAGTTGCACCTTGAGTTGATGAGCGCTTACCACCCTGCGGTAGTACTCCAAGGCTTCTGATCTACTGGGTTTTGCTGCTGTGGAAACAAATGGTATTTGTTCGAGTTCTAACTTTTCAGAGGAAGAGAAAAACTGCATCTCTAGGGGGTACCTGAATAAAGAGTTCGTCAAGCACCCTTTTTCGATCACCCGATAATCAAGACCTGCTTTCTGTGCAGCCAAGGCACATGAAATGCCAATGGGGCCTGCGCCGACGATCAACAGGTCGGTATCTTTCATCAAACCAATGCTTTGAGTTCTTGGATTGTTTTAATCGGATCAGCACTGCTGAACACAAAATTTCCTGCGACCAGTACATCAGCGCCAGCTTCGACCAGTTGGACCGCGTTGCCGGATTGTACGCCTCCGTCAATTTCGATAAGCGCGCTGCTGGACTTGCGCTGTATCAGGGTTTTGAGCGCGCGTACTTTTTCGTAGGTGTTTTCAATAAATTTTTGACCCCCAAATCCAGGGTTTACACTCATCACGACGACCAGGTCAATCTCTTGTATGATATCTTCCAGCAAATGAACAGGTGTATGCGGGTTCAGGGCAACACCTGCTTTCATCCCTTTGGCTTTAATCGCCTGAATAGTTCTGTGCAGGTGGGTACAGGCTTCGTAGTGAACACTGAGCACATGAGCTCCCAACTCGGCAAATACATCGATATAGCGATCAGGGTCTACAATCATCAAGTGCACATCTAGCGGCTTTTGGGCATGACGGCCTATAGCGGCCAAAACGGGCATACCAAAAGAGATGTTGGGGACAAATACGCCGTCCATAATGTCTATGTGAAACCAGTCAGCTGACGACTGGTTGATCATGGTGATGTCTCTTTCTAGGTTGGCAAAATCCGCAGCGAGTACTGAGGGTGCAATTCGTGTTTTGCTCATAGCAATCATTAAAAAAGCCCCTGAAATCAGGGGCTTGTGTTTAGCCCAAATACGTTTTTAGGATTTTACTTCTCGAGGTGTGCTTGAGTCGTCGAATCGCTTTTTCTTTTATTTGACGGACTCGCTCGCGGGTCAGGTCAAAAGTTTCTCCGATTTCTTCTAAAGTCATTGAATGTTGCCCTGCCAAACCAAAATACAGGCGCACTACGTCTGCCTCTCGAGGGGTCAGTGTTTCCAAGGCGCGTTCGATTTCTGTGCGCAGAGAATCGTGCATAAGCTCTCGGTCTGGGTTGGGTGATTCGCCGGAGCGAAGTACATCGTACAGGTTGGAATCCTCCCCATCGATCAGTGGCGCATCCATGGATACGTGACGCCCTGAGTTTTTCAGTGATTGCTTTACATCCTCCACAGTCATATCGAGCTCTTTGGCAATTTCTTCAGCTGAAGGCTGGCGCTCGTGTGCTTGCTCTAAGAAGGCAAATGTTTTATTGATCTTGTTGATCGATCCAATTTTGTTGAGCGGAAGTCGCACAATACGCGACTGTTCAGCTAGGGCTTGAAGAATCGATTGGCGAATCCACCATACGGCATAGGAAATGAATTTAAATCCACGGGTTTCGTCAAAGCGCTGTGCTGCTTTGATCAAACCTAGGTTTCCTTCGTTGATCAAATCCGGAAGGGTCAATCCTTGGTTTTGGTATTGTTTGGCCACAGAGACCACGAACCTTAGGTTGGCTTTGGTCAGTTTTTCCAAAGCGCGTTGGTCACCTGCTTTGATGCGTTGTGCTAATTCTACTTCTTCTTCAGCAGTGATCAGATCAACTTTTCCGATTTCTTGTAAATACTTGTCTAAGGATGCAGTTTCTCTATTGGTTACCTGTTTGGTAATCTTGAGTTGTCTCATGGAATAGTGGGCGTTTAAGTGTGCACTTTGTAGCGCACCCTATTTATACGTGTAAAACGCGAAAAGGTTACAAAATATTGCAAAAAAAAATGCCCGAAATAATTTTCGGGCATTTTGGTGATTAATCCTCTTGAGGCGTGTCGTTTTGAGGTGCTCTGTCGGAGCGCTCAGGGCGGTCTCTTCGGTCATCTCTTCGATCGTCTCTTCGGTCATTTCTTCTGGGACCGCGATCGTTATCTCTGCGCTCTGGACGAGGTCTAGACTCATAACCTTCAGGTTTTGGGACCAGTGCTTTTTTAGATACCTTGTCTTTTCTGGTTTTTGGATCAACTCCGAAGTATTTCACCTCGAAAGTATCGCCCATATTGACCACATCAGTCACGTTTTCAGTGCGCTCCCAAGCTAGCTCGGATACGTGTAACAACACCTCGTTGCCAGGCGCGTCTAAGTATTCCACTACAGCTCCAAAATCTAAGATTTTGATCACTTTAACTTGATATACATCACCGACTACTGGTTTAAAGGTCAACGAATCAATTTTGGCCAAAACAGCATCGATACCTGCCTGGTTGGTGCCTAAAATTTCTACAATACCCTCTTCGGTAATCGGATCTTCGTTGATCACGATGGTCGTTTTGGTCGTTTTTTGCAATTCTTGAATCACCTTTCCACCTGGACCGATCAGGGCACCGATGTACTCGTTAGGGATACGGGTGGTGATCATTTTTGGCGCGTGGGCTTTTACATCAGCTCTGGGCGCTTCGATGGTTTCTACCAGTTTTTCCAAGATGTGCAATCTTCCTGCGGCAGCTTGTTTCAAGGCGCTGACCAAGATTTCGTAAGAAAGGCCTTTTACTTTGATGTCCATTTGACAAGCGGTAATCCCGTCAGCAGTTCCAGTCACTTTAAAGTCCATATCTCCCAAGTGATCTTCGTCTCCAAGGATGTCAGACAACACGGCGTATTTGCCAGATTTTGTGTCGGTGATCAAGCCCATGGCGATTCCTGATACAGGTTTGGTCATTTGAACACCTGCATCCATCAAGGCCATAGTACCTGCGCAAACAGTAGCCATTGAGGAAGAACCGTTGGATTCCAAAACCTCACTCACCACGCGGACAGTGTAGGGGCAATCAGCAGGAACCATCCCTTTAAGGGCGCGTTGTGCTAAGTTACCGTGTCCTACTTCACGGCGAGATGTTCCGCGAATAGGTCTAGCTTCTCCAGTGGAGAACGGTGGGAAGTTATAGTGTAGGTAAAAAGTTTCTTCGCCTTCGAAAGAGGGCATGTCGATTTGGTTGGCCTCTCTAGAAGTTCCGAGGGTTACGGTAGCCAAGGCTTGGGTTTCACCACGGGTAAACAAAGCAGAGCCATGGGTAGAAGGTAGATAATCTACCTCACACCAGATAGGTCTGATGTCGGTAGTTTTTCTTCCGTCAAGACGCAATCCTTCGTTTAATGTCAAATCGCGCACTGCTTCTTTTTCGGCTTTGCTGTAGTATTTTTTGATCAAACCACTTTTCTCAGCGCGTTCTTCCTCAGAAAAACTGGCCAATACTTCTTCTCTGATCGCTGCAAACGAGCTGCTGCGCTCTTTTTTTGAAGAACCTTTTCTGGCCACTTCGTATACTTTGTCGTAAGCGCGCGTTCTGACGATTTGGGCCAATGCCTCATCGCTGGCTTCTGGGGTATAGGTACGCACTTCTTTTTTGCCTACGGCTTCAGCTAGGGCTACTTGTGCAGCACACTGAACTTTAATCGCTTGGTGGGCAAATGCGATGGCTTCCACCATCTCTTCCTCAGAAATTTCTTTCATTTCACCTTCCACCATCATCACTGAGTCAGCAGAGGCACCGATCACCATATCGATGTCAGAAACTTCTAACTGAGCACGGGTAGGGTTGATGATAAACTGACCATCGATGCGGCCTACGCGAACTTCAGAGATGGGGCATTCAAAAGGAATGTCCGATAACTGAATGGCAGCTGATGCAGCCAATCCGGCCAATGCATCCGGCATCACTTCCTCGTCGTGAGACATCAATTGAATCATCACTTGAGTTTCCGCGTGGTAATCTTTAGGGAACAAAGGACGCAAAACACGGTCGACCAAACGCATGGTCAACACTTCTCCATCACTTGGACGGGCTTCTCTTTTGAAGAATCCGCCTGGATAACGACCAGAAGCCGCAAATTTTTCGCGATAATCTACAGTAAGGGGTAGGAAATCGATGTCTTGTTGGTCGTAGTTAGAAACCACAGTACACAGCAACATGCATTTGCCTGATTGAACCACGACAGAACCGTGGGCTTGCTTGGCCAGTTTTCCTGTTTCTAAGGTAATGGTTCTGCCATCGCCCAGTTGAATTTCTTGTTTAAATACTTTTGGTATCATTGTTTTTGTTTTACCCGAAGGTTGTTCGACATTGGTCCCGTCTGCTGGACGGTCAGGTTGTGTTGTTGTGTGTGACCAGTGAAAAACGTCGCAGTTGGCTTTTAATGCAAAAAAGGGAAGCATCGCTTCCCTTTTAGGTTATTTACGGATACCGAGTTCCTTGATGATGGCGCGGTAGCGCAAAATGTCCGTCTTGATCAGGTAATCCAAAAGACTTCTCCTTTTACCTACCAATTTCACCAGTGAGCGCTCAGTGTTGAAATCCTTGCGGTTTCTTTTTAAGTGCTCAGTAAGGTGGTTAATTCTAAAGGTGAACAAGGCGATTTGACCTTCTGTGTTCCCTGTGTTTTTCGCGTCACCTCCATGTTTTTGGAAGATGTCCGTCTTTACTTCTTTGCTTAAATACATGCCAATATTGGTTTAATGATTTTTATGTATCTGATTGGTTTTCAAACAGGGTGCAAATATAGAATAAAATATCCTAATTACGTACAGGCTTGTTTTGAATTAAATCGATGTATAAATTCACTTGGTTTTTCAATTCTTTGCGGTGGGTAATAAAGTCTAGAAACCCGTGCTCCAACAAAAATTCAGCAGTTTGAAACCCTTCTGGAAGATCTTGACCTGTAGCTTCTTTCACCACGCGAGGACCAGCAAATCCGATGAGTGCACCGGGTTCGGCAATATTGATGTCTCCCAGCATAGCGTAAGAGGCGGTTGTTCCTCCAGTAGTGGGATCAGTGCACAGGGAAATATAAGGCAACCCCGCTTTGGCCAACTGCGCAAGTTTGGCAGAAGTTTTGGCTAGCTGCATCAAGGAAATAGCAGCCTCCATCATCCTGGCCCCACCTGACTTTGAAATCATCAAAAATGGAAGTTGGTTTTTAATGGCGTGATCGATACCCCGCACGATTTTTTCACCCACTACAGCGCCCATAGAACCACCGATAAAGGCGAAATCCATACAGCATACCACGAGGTGTTTTCCTTTAGAAGGGCCTGCCGCAGTGCGGACAGCATCGTTGAGTCCAGTTTTAGCAATCGCCTGCTCCAGTCGCTCAGCGTATTTTTTGGTGTCTTCGAACTCAAGGGTATCGACAGCAGTTAAACCAGCATCGAGTTCGGTAAACTGATTGTCATCAAAAAGTATTTCAAAATATTCTTTGCTGCCAATGCGCACATGGTAATCGTCTTCAGGGCTGACAAATAAGTTGGAAGCCAACTCTTCGGTTTCCACAATTTTACCAGAGGGAGATTTGTACCACAATCCTTTCGGGGTATCCTTCTTCTCTTCGGTGGCCGTTTGTATGCCTTTATCTTTGCGTTTAAACCAAGCAGTCATAGACTAATTTTTTAATGGTCGTGAGGCTATAGGGTATTCACGTTATTTAAGTCTTCAAATGCCTTTTTCAATCGGGCAACAAAAGTCTTTTCACCCTCGCGAATCCAAGTTCTAGGATCGTAGTATTTTTTGTTGGGTGCATCCGCGCCTTCTGGATTTCCAATCTGGCCTTGAAGGTAGGCATTTTTATCCTGGATATAGTTGCGCACTCCCTCCATGTAGGCGTATTGCATGTCGGTGTCAATATTCATTTTGATCACACCATAACCAATAGCTTCGCGAATTTCTTCTACAGTTGAACCAGATCCGCCGTGGAATACAAAATCGATGTGGTTGTGTCCTACACCGTATTTTTGGCTGATGTATTCTTGTGAGTTTTTTAGAATTTTTGGGGTCAACTTCACATTTCCTGGCTTGTATACTCCGTGAACATTTCCAAAAGCTGCAGCCACAGTAAATCGTGGGCTGATTTTTGAAAGCTCCTCATAAGCGTAAGCGACTTCTTCAGGTTGGGTGTACAATTTGGAGTCATCCACATCAGAGTTGTCTACGCCATCTTCTTCTCCTCCAGTAATGCCGAGTTCTATTTCCAGGGTCATACCCATTGCGCTCATGCGCTTGAGGTATTCTTTGCACAACTCGATATTCTCTTCCAAAGGCTCTTCGGATAAATCGATCATGTGTGAACTAAACAAAGGGCTTCCGGTTTGTTTAAAGTGCGCCTCACTCGCATCGAGTAGGCCATCAATCCAAGGCAAAAGGTTTTTAGCGCAGTGGTCTGTATGAAGAATTACGGGAACACCATATGCTTTAGCTAGCTCGTGTACGTGCTTGGCTCCAGCGATAGAACCAGCAATGGCTGCTTTTTGATTTTCGTTGGACAATCCTTTTCCAGCGTTGAATTGTGCTCCGCCGTTGGAGAATTGAATAATTACAGGTGCATTGAGGGCTGCTGCTGTTTCTAATACACCATTGATGGTGCTCGAGCTAATCACATTAACCGCAGGTAAGGCAAATCCTTTTTCTTTGGCGTATTTGAAAATTGCTTGTACTTGATCTCCTGTGGCAACTCCAGGTTGAATGTTGTGGGCCATGGTTTATTTTTTCGTTAGATAAGGGGCAAAAGTATAAATTATTTGGGTCTAAAAAGGATAATTTATCCCTATGTTTATTACGGAATTCGCAAAATTCATCGACTTAAACCAACGGTTTCCAGGAGTGTTACCCGGGTTATGGGCCTTAAATCCCCAATCAAGCCGGAACAGAAAGTAGCCAAAATCGTAGCGCAATCCTCCTCCAGTCCCCACAGCAAGATCGCCTAAAGAAGATACTCCTATAAATTGAGCATCTCTATTGGTGGTATCATCCAGCAAATTCCAAATATTGCCTGCATCGATAAAAAGCGCTCCTAAAAACGGACCTGCCAGACCAAAACGATATTCCAGGTTGGCCGCTAGTTTAAAGTTTGCTTCGTTAAAATCATTGAGGTTGCTGGTCGTTCCAGGACCTAATGCATAGGCGTTCCAAGCTCTGTTGTCGTTAGATCCTCCGGCAAAATATGAGCGGGTAAAGGGAATGTTGGTGGCGTTTCCATAAGGAATAGCCACTCCTCCAAAAGCGCGGAAGGCCAGATTTTGTGTAGGAGTTAAGGGCCAGTGTTTGATCCAGCTCAGTTCCGTTTTGACATATTGCGCAAAAGGAACTTTGGCATAACTGTATACCCCGTCTTCGTTTTTTTCAAGACCTACCCAGGGCGCTGCAAGCGAAAGCAGACCTCCTGCGCTTTCCAAGAGCACCCTGAATTGGGAAAATCTCGGATCGCTCAAGTTGTTCGACAATCCTTGGGTATAGGTCCACTGTGTGCTCGAAATCAGGTTGTTTTCTGTCAATCTCTTTCTGCGCTCCTCGATCAGCAATACCTCTTGGTATCGATCGCTGAGCAATTGATCCCTTAAAAACGCATCGATAAACCCTTGTGTTCCCTGTGGGATGGTCAAGTTATTGGACGCCGAGTCGAAATAATCGACAAACGACGGATCATCTCGCCATTCCTGAGCCAGTTCGTTTAATTGATCATAACTGTTTTGATAAACTTCAAAGAATCGATCTGGATTGAGGTGCCGCACATATTGTACATCGATGAGGTTAAAAGTATGGCGGGAGGTGGTTTTTGCATTCCACAGATATCCCCAGGAAGCGTTTAAGGTTTGTCGATCCAGTCCGATATTGTTTTGAATGCTGCGACCGATGACCAGGTTGGTCTTGGGCGCTTTGTCTTGATTGATCAAGTTTTTACCCAATCCAAACGGTACCCATAGCTCGGGTCGTATCAAAGAGATATCAACTCCGTATTCAGAGGTGAATTTCTGGTCCGTACCCACAGCATCTCCCAATAATCCGATAGAACCACGCGTGTTTACACGCAAAATATCAGATCTTTTGCTGATGTTGAGCGCGGACACCCCTGCGCTGAACGCAATACCTAAACGCTGGATGTTGTTGTGGGTCAAGTCCAGGTTTAGTTCAGTGGCATATTTGGGTTTTAGTGCCAGATCAATTCGTCCGAACAACAAGCCGTCTCCTGAAGGTTCGGCCGCGATTCTAGGTGCTCTTAAAGTACCCAAATTGTTGATCCATCGGTATGTTTGGTTTCTTTTTTCTTCGCTGTACCACTGTCCTGGTCTTATGGGTATTGCCCTAGCCAATATTTGCGGTTGAATACCGAGTTTATCTTCGTAATAGAAAGTGAGACCGTCATAGCTTAAACTGTCTGTCTCACGGGTATTGACTCCGGGAGGCAAACCGACAAAAACGTGAATTTTTTCCCAACGCTCGCGCGCAAAGGGGGGCGCGGCTGTTCCAGCCGCGCCCCTAGGCGGACTGATTGTTAAATCGAGCTGTACTTGGTTGTTTTGCCCTTGATGGGTGGTATCCCTCCAGATATTAAAGGATAGGGCAGATTCTTGAAATTGGTACACGCCATTATTCTTAAACCATTGGGTAAGTCTCGCGCGTTCTTTAGTCAGGTCTTCAACACTGAATTTTTTTCCGACCTCGATATGGGAATATTCTTTGGACGCTTGATATAAACTGTCCAATAATTCATTGTCTGTTTGTACAGAAAGTTGGTCGATGGTGTATGGACGGCCCAAATCCATAGTGTAGATCACTTCTGCCAACGGTTTATTGGGGTGGAAGCTGACACTGTCCTTTACTTGTGCATTAAAATATCCTTGCGCTTGGAAGTAGTCTTTTATTTTGGCACTGTTGCGCGTTACTTCTTGAGCGGAATAATACACCGGAACTTGGCCTATTTTTCGCAACCAAGGTTGGTCTTGCAAGTCCCTTGGTGCCCTTGAAATTTGATAAAGCCAAAGTTTAGGGCGAATCCCCGCTATTTTACTGTTGGGTTTTGCGGACAATAAAGCGAGTACAGAGTCATTGCTCACTTTTTTTTTGCGGTTCAAGACCGTCTGTTGATCGAGTAAATAACTGCCTTCAGGTATGTTTTTTAATCCACTGCAACTGAACATGATCCCCAAAATGAAGATAAGCGTTACTTTTGTGGGCAAGCCCTTGAGGCAGTGTGTATTCATCGCTTTCAAAATTACACTATTTGTATGGTTGGAAAAAACCAAATCAAGCAGATCAAATCCCTGCATCAGAAAAAGAATCGCTGGGCTGAAAAAGCTTTTATTGTAGAGGGTTATAAAACCATACAAACATTGTTGGACCACGGTTTAACCTTGCAGTGGCTAGGAGGGACCGCAGACCAACAGCACAGGTTTTTCGTTGATGATTATCAGGTATTGTCCGCCCAACAGCTCCAACAAGTCAGTGCCATGACTACTCCTCCAGGGAGTATTGCTGTATTTGCCATGCCCCATCCCGGACTATTGCCCACTCAAGGATGGGTAGTTGCTGTCGATGAGGTGCAAGATCCTGGAAATTTGGGCACCATCATACGCCTCTGCGATTGGTTTGGCATAGCTGATCTAGTCTGCAGCAACGGTACTGTGGATGTGTACAATCCCAAAACGGTTCAGGCGTCTATGGGCTCATTGGCCAGGGTGAGGGTGCACTATACCGCGTTAAACACTTGGCTCAATCAAACAAACCTGCCTATCTATGGAACTGTGCTCCAGGGTCAGTCGATTTATGAGCTCGTTTGGCCTGAACAAGGTGTGTTGTTGATGGGAAATGAGGCCCACGGAATTACTGAGGAAAATGTATCTGTGATACAAAACCACATTACCATACCCCCAACGGGTCAACCTGCAGCGGAGAGCTTGAATGTGGCTATGGCTACTGGTTTGTGTTTGGGCGCATTGCGCCACCCTGCCAAAGGATAGTTATTCAAAGGTAAGCATCAAAAACACCCCACGGGTGTAGATGCCTTGTACGCCTGGGAGTGAAGAAGCCAGCTCATTGGACTGCCCAAATACACCGCGAATCGAGGGACTAAACTTAAAGTACGGCATATAAAGGTCTACGCCAACCCCAAGTTCATATCCGTAATTTAATGTTTTGGTTGGTAAAACATCCACTTGTGGAATCGTCTTTTCTTGACTGTTCAAGTTGATGGAGACCGATGGTCCCGCCACCACATAAGGCTTTACATTAGCAAATCTTTGGGCACTCACTTTAAGCAGTAAGGGCAGGTTGATGTAGGTAGATTTAGCTTTGGGTAGATCTGAGAGATTTTCAAGCGTTCTGCTGCTGATCACCAGACCAGGTTCCAGTCGGAGGTCGGTAAAGTTGTTGATTCGGTATTCGCCGATCAAACCCACTTGAAAACCTGTTTGTTCTGCAACGACGATCTGATTGATTGAAGCTGCGGTGGCCTCATATTCTATGGCAAATCCATACCGATTTAACCCCAAAAAATAACCCCAGTTTAATTTTTTATCGTCTTCGGTAGGAATGTTTTTTACCCGATCATCGCTGAATTGGGCGTGAATTCCTCCTGAAAACAGAAGTGCACATAATAGGTGTAAGGGGCTGATCCGCATGCTAGATGGGTTTGTACGCTGTGTAAATAGTCGCCACACCAAGGGTTTGAGGGAGGTCGTTAACTCGCTCAAAACCAACTTCTTTCAACAAGGTGTTAAATTTTTTGCCACAGGGAAATTTTGCTGCAGACTCAGATAGATAGCGATAGGCAGACCTGTCTTTTGAAAACAAGCGACCGATTAATGGGAGTAGGTAATTGCTGTAGAGTTGATATCCCTGTTTCGCTGGGAATCTCTCGGGTACGGAGGTTTCCAAAACCACCAATAGCCCGCCCGGTTTGATCACCCTAAATATTTCGCCAAGTCCGCTGTTGAGGTGCTCGAAATTGCGCACGCCAAAGGCTACAGTAGCTGCATCAAATGAATCAGTGTCAAAAGGTAGTGCTTCAGAATCCCCCAATACCATATCCACTTGATCGCTTAAACGGTGTTTGGCCACTTTTTCAATGCCGAGCGCTAACATACCTGGAGATAGATCCAGGCCTACTACTTTTTTTGCTCCAGTTTCCACTAAAGCAACGGCCAGATCCCCAGTTCCAGTAGCGACATCAAGCACGCGTGTAGGTTTTTGTTCTCTGACCAAGTCGATCACCTTTCTTCTCCACTTTAAGTCAATTCCCATGGAAATGACTCGGTTTAGCTGATCGTATTCCCCGGCAATAGTATCAAACATTTGAGTGACCTGATTCTTTTTGGACAGGTCTGAATCTTTATAGGGTTTGACTTCGGTGGACATGATGAATTTTTTTTCAAAGATACACTATAACGTGTTTTTGCTCCTCATTGACCTTAGGTAATGATTAAATCTATAATTTTGGTGCGTGAAAACAGCGATTACTTGTGCTGGGTTCCTAACGTATATCGTTCGATGCAGACAAAAATGTTGCATACTTGGGCCTTTTGGCTCAGTCTACTAGGCCTATTGGTCTTCTTTACTGACTTTGGATTTGACAAAAGCACAGCGATGCAGTCAGCCATTGAAGTGATTTATCTCTTGGTGGTGTTTTTTGGTTTTGTATCGTTGATCGCCCGTTACTTACATCGATTTAGACCAGCGCAAATCAAGGTTAGGGTATTTGATCTGTTGTATTTGTTCTCTCTGCTCAGCGTTTTTTATCACGAGTTGGTCAAACTGCAAATACTCCCCTTAAATAATTTATTCGGCAATGTTTGGTGGGTAAAGTTGATGGTAGTTTTTGTGTTTATTCGGGAGTTTTCTGAACGCAATATCAACTACAAAAGAGCTCAGTTCAATCCTGCTCAGTTGTTTATACTCAGTTTTTTGTCCATTATATTGGTGGGTTCGCTTTTTTTGATGCTGCCCAATGCCACCTATGAAGGGATAGGATTTATCGATGCGCTGTTTACCGCAACAAGTGCTGTTTGTGTGACCGGGTTAATCGTTGTCGATACAGCGACCCATTTTACTCTTTTTGGGCAGACCATCATCATGGTGTTGATTCAGATAGGCGGGGTGGGTATTTTGACTTTCGCGAGTTATTTCAGCTATTTCTTTAAAGGGGGGAGTACCTATGAAAATCAGTTGGCCCTGAATGACATTACCTCTACCCAAAAATTGAGCGAGGTGTTTACCACCCTAAAGCGGATTTTGGTCATCACGTTTACCATTGAATTTTTTGCGGCGGTTTTGATTTATTTCAGTGTTTCCCCCAGGTTGTTTTCTTCGGGATTTGAACATTTCTTTTTTGCGGTCTTTCACTCGATATCCGCTTTTTGTAATGCGGGTTTTTCTACCCTGACGGGAAATTTATACGAAACAGGATTCTTCTTGAATTACCCTTTACAGATCGTGGTGATGCTCACCTTTATCATCGGGGGTTTAGGATTTCCGATTGTGTCCAATATAGTGGATTATGTCAAGTATACCATTCGCCGTATATTTTATTCCTTTAAGCGAGTAGATTCCTATAAACCTTGGGTGTTGACCCTAAACAGCAGAATTACGCTGATCACTACATTTGCCTTGACTGGATTTGGATTTGTGGCGATTATGGCTACCGAGTACAACCATATGTTGCAAGGTCACCAGGGATTTGGAAAAGTTGTCGCGGCTCTTTTTCAAGCGACTACACCCAGAACAGCAGGTTTTAACGCGATAGACCTCAATAGTTTGCAGTTTTCAACGATTATGTTGGTGTTCTTTTTGATGTGGGTAGGGGCTTCGCCTTCTTCTACAGGTGGGGGGATTAAGACGAGCACATTGGCCATTGCCACCTTGAATTTGCTGTCTTTAGCGAAAGGAAAAACGCGTATTGAGGTGTTTAGAAGGCAGATTTCCTCGATGTCTGTTCATCGATCTTATGCCATTATTTCACTTTCTTTGATTGTGATTGGGGCCTCTGTATTTTTGATTTCTATTTTTGATTCGGATAAAGAATTGATCGATGTCGCTTTTGAAAGTTTTTCTGCCTACAGTACAGTGGGATTGAGTCTGGGCATCACGGCTCAGTTGTCACAAATGAGTAAATTGGTGATCATTGGGGTGATGTTTGTCGGTCGGGTAGGCATGCTTTCGGTGTTGATCGCCGTATTTAAAAAAGTAAAACAAATCAATTACCAATACCCGAATCAAGAAATCACCATCAACTAAACGATTCATATGAAATACATTGTTATCGGACTTGGAAATTTTGGCGCCTCGCTCTCTGAAAAACTTACGGCACAGGGCAATGAGGTCATCGGTATAGATACGAGCATCACTAAAGTGGAAAACTTTAAAGAGCGCATTTCCCACACTATTTGCCTGGACGCCACAGATGAATCAACCGTATCTGGACTTCCCTTAAAGCAAACAGACGTGGTCATTGTCGCAATTGGCGAAAACCAAGGGGCCAATGTGATGGCGACAGCACTCTTTAAAAATTTCGGAGTAAAAAGACTGATCAGCCGAGCGATTAATCCTTTGCATGAGAAGGTACTTCAAGCCATAGGCGTAGATGAAATCGTGCATCCAGAAGAGGAAACCGCAGAGCGTTGGGCCAAAAAATTGTGCATGAAGAACGTGATCGACTCCTTTGAGTTAAGCAGCGATTACAGCATTGTGGAGGCCAATGTACCCGAGGAGTTTGTCGGTCAAACCATCAAAGATGTGCACATCCGCAAAAACTATAATTTAATTGTACTCACCACCATTAAAAAGTCTGAAATATCCACTCGGGTGGGCAAGAAAATCACACAAGAGTATGTGCAAGGCGTGGCCACACCCAACACCATGCTCAACAAAGATGATGTTTTGGTGGTCTACGGACACAATGAAGACATCCAAAGATTGCTGAACAATAAGTTGAAATAAAAAAAGCGCTCTGATGAGCGCTTTTTTTATTCAATGAGTTACGGGGTATTAGGCTGTTACTGCAGCTTTAATGCGTGCCATCGCCTCTTTGATTTCAGATTCTGAGGCCGCATAAGAAATTCTGATGCAGTCATTATTGCCAAATGCTTCGCCAGTTACGGTAGCCACATTGGCTTTGTCCAATAAGAAAAGGGCAAAATCATTGGCATTTTCGATCTTCATTCCTTGGAGTGTGCGCCCAAAATAGTCAGACACATCGGGGAAAACGTAGAAGGCCCCTTCGGGTACGTTCAGTTTAAACCCGGGAATTTCGGCCATCAAGCCCAAGATGAGGTCTCTTCTTTTGTGGAACTCATCAATCATGAATTGAATGCTCGATTTAGGTGCTTCTAATGCAGCGATGGTGGCTCTTTGGGCAATGGAATTAGCTCCAGAGGTCACTTGTCCCTGAAGTTTGTTGGTGGCTTTAGCGATCCAGGCGGGTGCTCCGATATATCCGATACGCCATCCGGTCATGGCAAATGCTTTAGAGACTCCATTCACCGTAATTGTTCGGTCGTACATGCCTTCAATAGCTGCGATGCTTACGTGTTGCCCAGTAAAGTTGATGTGTTCGTAAATCTCGTCGGAGACCACAAAGATACCTGGGTGCTTGCGCAGTACTTCAGCCAAAGATTCCAATTCTTGTTGGCTGTACACTGAGCCACTTGGGTTACAGGGAGAACTAAACCAAAGCATCTTGGTTTTTGGGGTGATGGCTGCCTCCAATTGTTGGGCAGTCATCTTAAAGTCTGTTTCCAGAGAGGTGGGTACTTCAACGGGTACTCCTTCAGCCAATTGCACAATATCGCTGTAGCTCACCCAGTAAGGAGCAGGTAAAATTACCTCATCCCCTTGTTGAATCATCGCCATAGCAACGTTGTACAGGGATTGTTTGGCACCTGTGGAGACCACGATTTGATCTAAACCATAGGTAAGGTTGTTGTCTCTTTGAAATTTACCAGCGATGGCTTTCTTCAATTCGACATATCCGTCCACTGGGGAATAACTGCTCCAGTTTTCGTCAATGGCCTTTTTTGCTGCCTCCTTGATAAAATCGGGCACATTGAAGTCAGGTTCTCCAAGGCTTAGTCCAATGATGTCTCTACCTTCTTGTTTTAGTTCTCTCGCTTTAGCTGCCATGGCCAATGTCGCAGAGACGGCCATTTGGTTAATTCTGTCCGTAAGGTGTTGGGTGCTCATAAAAAATTAATAGTTCAAGGCTGGATTTTTTCCTAGGTCCCTGAGGTGTTTGAAGTGCGAAATTATTGCTTTTCTGGTGGTTTTGTACTCGTTGTATGGCAAATTAAACTCCATAGCAGTCTCTTTCACAATTTTGGAAATTTTTGTGTAATGTATGTGGCTGATGTTCGGAAAGATGTGGTGTTCCACTTGGTGATTAAGTCCTCCAGTAAACCAATTCATCAATCGATTCTTGCGTCCAAAATTGACGGTGGTATACAGCTGGTGTATCGCCCATGTGTTTTTCATATTGCCGGTATCATCGGGCAGAGGTGTTTCCGCTTGATCAATGACGTGAGCCAATTGAAAGACCATGCTCAAAATCAATCCAGCCACGTAGTGCATCACAAAAAATCCGAGTAGGATCATATACCACGGCGTATCCAAAAACACCATAGGAATGACCAGCCAAATGCTGAAATAGATGATTTTAGTAATTACTAAGGTGCTCCAATTCCAAATAGGCTTAGGAAACTTCCCGTAGGACAACCCGCGCTTCACATAGCGGTACATCTGGGTAAAGTCAGTAGTCAGCGACCAGTTAAAGGTCAACAAACCGTAGAGCAATACTGAATAAATGTGTTGGTATTTATGGTGTTTTCTCCATTCAGCGTGCTTGGAAAAACGCAAAATACGACCTGCCTCTAAATCTTCGTCGTGTTCGTGAATATTGGTGTAGGTGTGGTGCAATACATTGTGTTGAACCTGCCAGTTATAGACATTCCCCGCGAGTATGTAGATGCTGCTTCCCATGATTTTGTTGACCCATGATTTAGACGAATAGGCATTGTGGTTTCCGTCGTGCATCACGTTCATACCCACGCCAGCCATTCCGATCCCAATGATCACTGCGCCGATGAGTTGCGCCCAACCTGGCAATGGAAGGCTGAGGATCAAAAAGTAAGGGGCGAGAAACAGGGTGAACATCACGGCTGTTTTTAAGTGCAGCGCCCAGTTTCCAGTTTTGGGGATATTTTTTTCTTTGAAATATTCGTTGACCCGAGCATTAAGTGTTTTAAAAAAATCTTGGGGGTCTTTTCGCGAAAATCGTACAGTTGTTTTAGACATGTAGTTTGATTAAAGTCGTAAAGATAACGCAAAGCAAAGCTCAGGCATTGCGCAAGGTTCCCAAAAAAAACAAAAAAGTGAAAAATCTTGGTGGATGTGGTATTTTTGCACAAAATATACCCATGGATGCCTCATTGATTTTTGATCATTTTACAGACCTAACTGAGCAACAGAAAACACAATTTGAACAGTTAGCCCTGTTGTACGAAGATTGGAATTTAAAAATTAATGTCGTTTCGCGAAAAGATATTGATGAACTGTACCTGAGACACGTTTTGCACAGCTTAGCCATAGCTAAATTTATACAGTTTTTGCCGGGTACTCGGGTGATGGATGTAGGTACAGGTGGAGGTTTTCCGGGTGTTCCATTGGCCATACTTTTTCCCGAGGTTCACTTTACCTTGGTAGACGCCATCGGCAAAAAGATCAAAGTAGTCGATGAGGTGGTTCAGGGATTGGGTCTGACCAATGTTACCACCAAGAATTGTCGCGTTGAAGAAATTAAAGGCACTTTTGATTTTCTGGTCAGTCGGGCCGTTGCTGCCATGCCCACTTTTACGCATTGGGTTAAGGGAAAAGTAGATAAAGTCAGCAAGCATCCGATCAAAAATGGGATACTTTACCTCAAAGGGGGTGACTTGGCTGAGGAGTTAGCGGGTTACAAAACCGTCGAAATATATCCTTTGACCGATTGGTTTACCGACCCGTTTTTTGAGACCAAAAAATTGGTCTACCTCCCACAGAAATACAAAATTTAAGGGTTATCCCAAGAATGGATATCGATAGTCTTCAGGAGCGATCAGGGTTTCTTTGATCAATCGAGGAGACACCCAACGCATAAGGTTTTGAGCTGAACCCGCCTTGTCGTTTGTTCCAGATCCTCGAGCACCGCCGAAGGGTTGTTGTCCCACCACTGCACCAGTAGGCTTGTCGTTGATGTAGAAATTCCCCGCACAATTTTCCAAAGCTTTGGTCGCCTGAACCAGGGCATACCTGTCTTGGGCCAACACAGCACCGGTAAGGGCGTATTGTGAGGTTTGGTCGACCAAGGCAAGGGTTTCTTCCCACTTTTGGTCAGGATAGATATAAACAGTGACAATTGGACCAAAGTATTCGGTTTCCATATGGGGGTGTTTTGGGTTTTTGGTCACCAAAACGGTAGGCTGGATGAAATATCCTTTGGTTTTGTCGTATCCGCCACCTGCGATCAAATCAATTTCCGGGTCATTTTTTGCCGAATCAATCACTGCAGCCAACTTGTCAAATGCGCCCTCATGGATCACCGCGGTAACAAAACAACCCATGTCTTCTGGGCTACCGGGTTGTTTCATACTGGCCAAGTCTTCTTGGACGATTGATAAAATTTCTTCTGCTGTTGACTCAGGCAAATAAACCCTAGAAGCAGCAGAACATTTTTGTCCCTGAAGTTCAAAAGCGCCGCGCACAATAGCTGTAGCTACTTGTTTGGCAGGGGCTGTTGGGTGGGCTAAGATAAAATCCTTACCGCCTGTTTCTCCAACAATGCGGGGATAAGTTTTGTATCGCTCAATATTGGTCCCTATCTGTTTCCAAAGCGATTTGAATACTTGAGTGGATCCGGTGAAATGCAGTCCTGAAAAATCTGGACTTTCCAACACTTTTTTGGTGATCATGGCCGCATCTCCATAAACTACATTGATCACCCCGTCTGGCAATCCCGCTTTGCGGAATACCTCGTTGATGACTTGCGCGGAGAAAATTTGGTGATCAGAAGGTTTCCAAAGCACCACATTGCCCATTAAGGCGGCACTTGCCGGTAAGTTCCCAGCGATTGCGGTAAAGTTAAACGGAGTGATGGCGTACACAAATCCCTCAAGAGGTCTGTACTCAACTCTGTTCCAAATCCCAGGACTCGATACCGGTTGATCTCGATAGATTTGGGTCATGAAATACGCGTTAAATCTCAAAAAGTCAATAAACTCGCAAGCGGCATCAATCTCTGCTTGATGGATTGTCTTTGACTGAGCAATCATGGTTGCTGCATTGATTTTGGCCCGATAAGGCCCTGCCAATAAATCAGCTGCCTTTAAAAACACGGCGGCTCTGTGTTCCCATGGGGTGTCAGCCCATGATTTTCTCGAAGCCAAAGCATTGGCAATAGCTTCATCGACAATCGCTTCGTCGGCCAAGTGATAATGACCTACTACGTGTTGGTGGTCATGTGGTGGCGCTATATTTCGGGTGTTGTCTGTTCTGACTTCCGCACCTCCGATGTACATGGGGATGTCCGCATGTCCCTCAAAATACTTGGCGTATTGAGCGGCAACAGCTAAACGTTCTGCGGAGCCTGGAGCATAGTTGAGCACAGGTTCATTAATCGGTGTCGGAATGTTGAAATAAGCGTTTGACATGGTGTTTATTTTGAAATGCAAATATAGTTTATTCAATTGATGTAAGGCGGGTACTCGCGTGCTCAGGGATCAACCGCAAAACCTTGTGCGGTACTGATGCCGATTAATTGATCTGCCACAGCGCCCAAAGGTCTGAAGTAGGTCAACACAGTGTATTGATTTTCAGTGAGGTGAAAGCTTCCATCCACTGTTTCTTCTCCCTTTTTACCTTGCGCATCCACCAATACATAACTGTAATTGTAGAATCCTTGTTTCATTAAAAAGGCGCCCTCATATCGTTGTGTATTTTCCTGATACACCAATCTGTACTCCGGTGTGATTTGAAACTGATTAAATCCACCGATCACAAAAATTTGATCCCCTGATTGATTTTGTGGAGCTGACAAGGAGAAGTGAACCCAAGTGTAGTCGGCCTCTCGTTGTGGTGTATCTGAACCTTGACTGCGCACAGCAAATCTTCCATTTAAGTCAGGAAATAGGGTATACGGCCTGTTGTATCTCGGAACATCCGCAAATAGATAATGGTGGTAAATATCTTGCAATTCAATCCGCTGTACCGCATTGTTGCTGGACCTGAGCTGGGCGGTGTCAAAATACCTGTACTCATTGCCTCCGGGAAATCCCGAGGCAGCTCCGTAGCGATAAATCCATTGTTTTCCGTTGTTGAATTGAGGTTTTAAACCATAGATGGCGCGGTCCCATCTGTCGTTTTGCAAGAGCACAGTTTTGATTTGTGTGTTGGGGTTCTGTACCGAAATTCCCACGCTGCTTACAGAAAATTGGATCCATTGATGGGTATTGATCTGGGACATATCCCGACTTCTTTTGATGGAAATCTGCGCTGAAGTTTGGGGATCTACTACGGCAAATCTTCTCGAGAAAACGGGTTTTCCGGACCCTTCATAAATGGTGATCAGGTAATTGCCGCTGTGCTTAAACTGTGTTTGGGCATTGGGCAGCGATAATCGAAAGTGATTGTAGGGGACCAATGTCCCTGAACTGTTGGTGTACTGGGTAATGCGCAATCGATCATTTCCGTTCAAATATTCGGTTTTGAGCAAACGGGAAATCTGCCAATCAGCATTGTGGTGGGTGATCTCGTAGTAGTAGTCTTTTTCTACTGCTGATAGATCATCAAATTCAAGCACAACTGACCCTTGTGGTTCCACAACTGGGAAGTTTCTCGATTGACTGTCCCAAAACTCAACCGTTTTGATGTGATCTGGGGGAGAGATCTCCTCGATTGTTTGTGCCGACATCGACAAAAAAATCAACCAAAAACAAAGTGCTGCAATGGGTTTTTTTAACGGAATAACCATTCTATAAAGATACAAAATTCAGAAAATACAGACCCCTTAGACCTCCCTGAAAATAATTCAATTATTTATTATGAAAACAAAGCTATGTGCCTTATTTTTGTGCCCAAATTTTAACCACCTAGTTTCAAGGAATATGTCTCAAGACATCCACATTAAAAAGGGGTTGGACATCAAGTTGGTCGGCGCGGCATCACGTGAGATCGCTCCAGCTACCTCCCCCAAAAACTACAGAATTCAACTAGAGGACTTTCATGGATTGACCCCAAAAATGCTTAAAAAGACTGGAGAAACTGTGCAGTCTGGCGAGCCTTTGTTTTGCGACAAAGACCGACCAGAAGTTGTGGTGGTAGCTCCAGTAAGCGGTTTGGTACAAGAGATTCACAGAGGTGAGCGCAGACGAATCTTGTCTGTTGATCTCTTGGCTGATTCAGAACAAAAACACGTCAAGCACTCGGTGGTTGATTTGAATACTGCCCAACCTGAGCAGATCAAGGCACTGCTGTTGGCTTCCGGTTGCTGGCCTTTGATCAAACAAAGACCTTATGATGTCATCGCAGGCGTTCAGTCCATGCCCAAGGGAATTTTTATCGCTGGTTTGGATACCGCCCCATTGGCTGCTGAGCTCGACTTTGTATTGCAGGACCAAGTAGCTGAAATTCAAGCCGCCATTACTGCGCTGTCCAAGTTGACGCCCTCAGTGCACGTCTCGCTTCCCGCTCAAGGGAGCGCTGTTTTTTCAGGGTTGAAGGATTGTCAATTGCACAAAGTTTCAGGAGTACATCCTGCAGGTTTAGTGGGCACCTTGATCAACCGTGTGGATCCCATCAACAAAGGCGAAGTTGTTTGGACCATTCAAGCAGTGGATCTGGCCATCATCGGAAAAGTGATGACCCAAGGAATATACGACGCGACCAGAACTGTTGCTTTTGTCGGTGCTGGCTTTGAGAAAAACCAATACATCGCTTTAAAGCAAGGCGCCTCTATGTTTGAAGCCCTAAAGCAGTTTGGTTTAAAGTCTGGATCACGTGTGATTAACGGAAACGTGCTCACCGGAAAAAAATCCTGTAAAGAAGGCTACTTAGGCTATTACAATACGGCTGTTACTGCTATTCCAGAAGGAGATGATTACGAGTTTTTTGGATGGAATAAACCGATCACAGAAAAGGTATCTATCACGCGAGCGCTTACTTTTTCTTGGCTTTTCCCCAATAAGAAATACAATCTAAACACCAATACCAACGGCGAACACCGCGCCTTTGTGGTTACGGGTCATTACGAACAGGTGTTTCCCCTGGATATCTATCCCATGCAATTGCTCAAGGCTTGTATGATCAAAGATTTAGATGAAATGGAAGCCTTAGGTTTATATGAGGTGGCTCCTGAAGATTTCGCACTGACTGAATTTGTGTGTATTTCTAAGCAGCCACACCAACAAATTATCAGAGAAGGATTGGATTTATTACAAAAAGAAATCGGTTAAAGATGAGCTTAAAAGATAAATTACACGAGACCAAACTCAAGTTTCAGGGCAAAAAAATGGCGCCTGCATTCAATGCGATCCACACTTTTTTATACACACCCAATGAAACAACCCACTCTGGATCCCACGTTCGTGGAGCAGACGATTTAAAGAGAACCATGAACACAGTGATCATTTCATTGATCCCTGTGATGTTGTTTTCATTTTTCAATGCAGGATATCAGCATTTCTCTGCCATCAATGGCTTTCCAGCTGAGTTTAATATGTGGGAACACTTTTTCACTTTTGATAATTTGTGGGTTGGGTTAACCACCATTCTTCCGTTATTGATTGTTTCCTATGGAGTCGGATTGGGCATCGAGTTCTTATTTGCCGTATTGAAGGGGCATGAAGTGGAGGAAGGCTATTTGGTCACCGGTATTTTAGTGCCGCTGATCGTGCCTGTAGATACGCCGCTCTGGATGTTGGCCATCGCTGTCGCTTTTGGTGTGGTTATCGGAAAAGAAGTATTCGGCGGTACTGGGATGAATATTCTCAACCCAGCATTGACCATCCGCGCTTTTTTGTTTTTCGCGTATCCCACTTGGATGTCTGGAGATAAAGTATGGGTCCACCAAGCTGTGGAGCGCGCAGGTACTGCAGATGCGATTTCTGGAGAGACTGTCTTGGGTTACCTAGCGCAGAATAAAGCAGGGGAGTATACCTACTCAGTATCTGATATGTTCTTTGGATTTATACCAGGTTCTGTCGGTGAAACCTCTACATTTTTGATTCTCTTGGGAGGTCTGTTTTTGATTTATTCCAAAATTGCCAGCTGGCGCATTATGGTCAGTGCCGTTATTGGCGCTTTGGTGATGGGGCTTATTTTTAATGCTGTGGTCAACGCAGGTTGGATTACAGAAACCAGTAAGTTTTACGATTTGATGAACTTTCCGTTTTGGCAACATTTGATTGTGGGCGGATTGGCCTTTGGTATTGTATTTATGGCTACAGATCCAGTTACTGGAGCGCAAACTGAGCTAGGGAAGTGGTATTACGGATTCTTTATCGGATTTATTTCTGTATTGATCCGCGTATTTAACCCTGCTTATCCAGAAGGTGTGTTCCTCGCTATTCTATTGATGAACGTATTTGCGCCGACTATTGATCACTATGTAGTTCGCGCCAACGTGGCCCGCAGAAAGAAACGCGCCACCTCATTACCCAACATTCAAACCGCTCACTAATGGCTATCAACACAGAAAAAAACAGTTACACCATCGTATTTGCCGTGGTTATGGTGGTGATCGTAGGCTCCATGCTGGCTTTTGTCTCCTCTACACTCAAGGAGCAAATCAGCACGAACGAACGATTTGAAAAAATGCAAAACATTTTGTACGCTATGGGGGTGAATAACAACGACGAAAGCAGTGTTGTTTTTATTCCTACCTCAGAGGTTCAAGCCCAGTTTGATACCTACATCACCCAACAATTGGTGATTCAGGACGGTCAGGTCACTGAGGATCCAGAGGCTTATTTGATCGATTTAAAACGCGAGGAGGCATCGGACAACCCACGACTTCCACTTTTTATCGGAGAGAAGGATGGCAAGAAGTTTTATATCGTTCCTATGCGCGGTAAGGGTCTTTGGGATGCTATTTGGGGATTTGTTTCCGTAGACGACCAGAAGATTATTCAGGGCGCCTATTTTGACCACAAAGGGGAGACGCCAGGTTTGGGAGCCAACATTAAAATGCGCTACTTTATGGATGACTTTATCGGCGAATCCATCGAGAGCAACGGAGCCATTGTCGGCGTTGCCGTGGCCAAAGGAAACAATGATCCGGTCAACGAAGATAAATACGACAATGAGGTTGATGCATTGGCCGGAGCAACCATCACTGGAAATGGATTAAGCGCCATGCTCAGCACCTCTTTCAGCAAATACGAATCATTTTTTAACAGCTTATCTGTACAGTAATTATGGCACTACTCAATAAAAAAGACGCAGCCTTACTCAAGGATCCGTTAGCGGATAACAACCCGATTACCATACAAGTATTGGGTATTTGTTCTGCCCTGGCGATCACTGCAGAGCTCAAAGCATCCATAGTGATGGGGCTTTCAGTAATGTTTGTATTGGCCATGGGTAATGTGGTGATTTCACTGATGCGCAACATCATCCCTTCTAAAATCAGAATTATCGTACAATTGGTGGTCGTAGCTGCCTTGGTGATTGTGGTCGATCAAGCCTTGAAAGCTTTCGCTTACGAGTTGAGCAAAACACTTTCTGTTTTTGTCGGCTTGATCATTACCAACTGTATCATCATGGGACGTTTTGAGGCATTTGCCTTGGCCAATGGGCCCAAACGCGCCTTCCTAGACGGCATTGGAAACGCTGCAGGTTATGCCCTTATTTTGGTGATTATCGGTTTTTTCAGAGAGCTTTTGGGGTCTGGTACGCTGTTGGGCTTCCCAGTATTGGGAGATCCCATCGCCAAAACAGGTCTTTACGCCATTGGATACGAGAACAACGGGTTTATGTTGTTGTCCCCTATGGCTTTGATTATCGTGGGTATCATCATTTGGGTACAGCGATCTAGAAATCCTAAATTGATCGAACACTAATAGCTGGTTGTCATGTTAGAACACGTAGAATTATTTTTTAAGTCAATCTTTATTGACAACATGGTTTTTGCCACCTTTTTGGGGATGTGCTCCTATTTGGCAGTTTCAAAAAAGGTAACCACAGCAGTAGGTCTGGGTGCAGCCGTTATTTTTGTTATGGCGGTAACCGTTCCTCTAAACTGGTTGTTGGACTATTATCTTTTGCGCTCTGGCGCCTTGGTTTGGTTAGGACCTGAGTATGCGGATTACGATCTAGGGTTTTTGTCTTTTATTTTGTTTATCGCTACGATTGCGACTATGGTGCAATTGGTAGAGATTGTGGTAGAAAAGTTTTCTCCTTCCCTGTATAATTCACTGGGTATTTTCTTGCCTTTGATCGCAGTAAACTGCGCCATTTTGGGAGGTTCTCTTTTTATGCAGTCCCGAGAAATCCCCAGCTTGGCTCTAGCGTTTAACTACGGAGTTAGCTCAGGTATCGGTTGGTTTTTGGCGATTTTAGCGATTGCCGCCATCCGCGAGAAAATTCGCTATTCAAATATCCCTGCACCGCTTAGAGGATTGGGAATCACCTTTATCTTAACTGGTTTGATGGCCATTGGGTTTTTGAGCTTTGGTGGTATGTTGACCGGGGGAGATGAAGCTCCTGTAGCACAAACTATCCCTGTAGAAGCCCCAGTTGCTCCACAGGTTTTGGACTCTGTTGTTGTCGACAGTGTTATTGAATCACCAGCCTTAGAGGCAGCACCTGCTCCTATGGCTTATCAAAACAACCCTGAAAAATAATTCCTATGTTGTTAGCTGCAAGTACTTTCGGAACCGTAACCATCACTGTAGTCGCCTTCTTGGTGCTGCTGTTAATGTTGGTGGCTTTATTGTTGTTTACCAAGGAAAAATTATCTCCTTCAGGCCCGGTGACCATTACCATCAACGGAACTAAAAAAATTGAAGTTTCCTCCGGAGGCTCATTGCTGTCCACTTTGGGGAATAGCAAAATTTTCTTGCCTTCCGCTTGTGGAGGAGGAGGAACCTGTATTCAGTGTGAATGTCACGTGAACAGCGGTGGAGGTGAAGCATTACCTACAGAAATTCCACACTTTTCCAAAAGAGAGCTCAATGAAGGAGCTCGACTAGCCTGTCAAGTGAAAGTAAAACAGGACATGGACATCACCATACCCGAGGAGGTATTCGGTATTAAAAAGTGGGAAGGCAAAGTAGTGCGCAACTACAATGTGGCCTCTTTTATCAAAGAATTTGTTGTCGAAATCCCTGAGGATATGGACTACAAAGCAGGGGGCTATATACAAATTGAAATTCCTGCTTGTGAGGTAAAGTATGCAGACATCGACATCACGGCTCACCCTGAAGAACACGAAACTCCGGATAAGTTTAAAGCTGAGTGGGATAAATTCAACCTGTGGCCTTTGGTGATGAAGAATCCTGAATTGGTTGTTCGCGCCTATTCTATGGCTTCTTACCCTGCTGAAGGACGTGAGGTGATGCTCAATGTGCGTATTGCTACGCCGCCATGGGACCGCGCCAAAAACGGTTGGATGGATGTGAACCCAGGTATTGCTTCCTCTTATATTTTTAGCCTTAAAGCGGGAGACCCTGTAGTTATTTCAGGTCCTTATGGAGAATTTTTTATCAACGAGTCAGAGGCAGAGATGCTTTATGTAGGCGGTGGTGCAGGTATGGCTCCGATGAGGTCTCACTTGTATCATTTGTTCAAAACCCTCAAGACCAAACGAAAAGTGACTTACTGGTATGGTGGTCGTTCCAAAAGAGAATTGTTCTACTTAGATCACTTCCGTGCGCTAGAGCGCGATTTCCCCAACTTTAAGTTTTACCTGGCTTTGTCAGAACCTATGGAAGAGGACAATTGGAAAGTCAAAGAAAACCTGGATGCTCCTGGTGATGGGTTCGTTGGATTTATTCACAATGTGGTGATCGATCAGTATTTATCCAAACACGAGAATCCTGAAGATATCGAATTGTATTTCTGTGGACCCCCAATGATGAACAAGGCGGTTCAGAAAATGGGTGAAGACTTCGGTATTCCAGATGATCTCATTCGCTTCGATGATTTCGGAGGTTAATACAAACAAACCGGCAGTTTACTGTCGGTTTTTTTATACGCTATGAAAGCACTTGACGAACAAGAACGCCACAATTTGGCCATGAATTTAGTGGGGGAGTCTCTGAAAGAACTCGGATACGAATTTATCGCCGTGAATAGCACCTTGAAAAAGCATCCTCAGTTTGTCTGTGAAAAAGACAGGAAGCGCATTTTTGTAGTGGTCCAGGCATTTGCTTACCCAGATCATCCAGAGCTTCCACTTGCAGTCATGGATAAAATGTCAGCCCATGCACAGACCTTCAACGCCCAGACTTTTTTTGCTGGCGTGGGTTTGCAAAACACCCAGGATCCTACCTTGCCTTTATACTTGAACGAACCTTATACCGTGGTTTATACCGGATTGATTCCTTATGAAACAGCTGATTAGCATTTTCTGTGCCTACTTGTTGGTGGCTTGTCAACCGACAACCCAGCGCTTTACTTTTTCCGGTGAAGCTTTTGGAACCACTTATAACATTGTGGTCTTGGCTGAAGATACACCACAAATCACCTCAGCGTTGGATTCATTGATCCATGTGGTCAATCGTTCTTTGTCCACCTATGATCCTTCCTCGGATATTTCTAAAATCAACGATGGCCAATCTGGGGTTGTTGTCGATACCATGTTTGCTGAGGTGTTTCAGCTTTCAAAACGCGTTTACACGGATACAGATGGATTTTTTGACCCTACCGTTGGGCCTCTGGTCAATGCTTGGGGATTTGGGCCAGAGTCAATAGCAGGTGATCGTTCAGCAATTTTGGATTCCCTTCGCCCATTGGTCGGATATGATCAAGTGATATTGAACGATCAAAACAGTATTGTATTTGAAAAAAAAGGCATGTACTTGGATTTTAATGCGGTGGCTAAAGGTTATGCTATTGACCGCATGGGTGTGATGCTCGACCGCAAAGGCTTTTCCAACTATTTGATTGAGGTCGGTGGGGAAGTATTGGTCAAAGGCCAAAACACCCTAAAAAACAGCCCGTGGCGTATAGGTATTGACGACCCACTAGCCCAAGACCGTGCACAGCCCATTCGGACCATCACGCTTAATAAAGGAGCTATGGCTTCCTCAGGAAACTACCGCAAGTTTGTTTTGGATCCTGTAAGCGGTCAGAAATTCGTGCACACCATCAATCCCATCACTGGAAATGCCGAACCCTCCTCTACACTTGCAGTCAGTGTCATCGCTGCGGATTGCGGCACTGCGGATGCTTATGCCACCGCTTTTATGGCTATGGGTTTAGAGCGCACCCAACAGTGGGTAGCCCGACAACAGTGCGCTGGTCGTCCAGAAGCGTGTTTGGAGGTGTTTGCTGTTTACGCAGGAACGGATGGATCGTTAAAGACTTGGGAAACGCCAGGTTTTGGCAGTCGCTAGGCCTCGACCAGTGGCTTGTGTACCCAAGGAATTAATTCCCCTGCAGCCAAACGATATCGGTCAATAGCTTCAGGAGTAAGATCAGCAGTAAAATCAACCATCTGTACCTCAAAACCCGCTTCGGCCAATCTTTGTGGATAATCCCGGCCGTAGATGCGGACATGGTCGTATTGGCCAAAAATGGCGGCCCGCTGTTTGGCATCCGTGATGGTGTCGTCGGAAAAAGTCACCTCCCTACTCAGGTCTTGAGGCACTTGAAAAACACCCCAACCTCCGGGTTTCAACACCCGATACATCTCGGAAAGCGCTTTTTGGTCATCGGGGATGTGTTCTAGGACATGGTTGCACAAGATCACATCAAAAGAATGGTCCGCAAACGGTAAGGCGCATAGGTCAGCCTTGACATCTGCCAAGGGGGAATACAAGTCTACTGAAGTTACTGAAAGATGTTCCATGGCCTTAAAGCGGTGGTAAAACGCCTGTTCAGGAGCCACGTGCATCAAGGTTTTGGGTTGGGTAAAAAAGTTTGTTTTTTGTTGTAAAAACAACCAGAGCAGACGGTGTCTTTCCAAAGAAAGCGTGCCAGGGGCCAATACTTGATCGCGCATGGTTCCATATCCATAGGAAAGAAAACTGCGGTATCCCCGTTCGTCAATGGGATCGAAATATCGATCTCCGCGATACCACCAGCCCAGTATGGGCGCTGCAGTATAGCTGAATTTTATCATCCAAGGTCTGGGAATCAAGCGCAAGGCCCAACGCAAAATGGTTTTCATTTAAGCGGGAATAAATGGTTTCTCTTCATCGCTGATGATGCCTAAAGCTTCGTAGATATAGCTAAAAGTGCTCAACAATTGAGGCTGACCATTGACCAGAGCGATATTGTGTTCAAAATGCGCTGAAGGTAAACCGTCTGCAGTCAATATAGTCCATCCGTCTTTGAGCTGTTTGATCCGGTGGGTACCTCGATTGATCATGGGTTCAATAGCGACGACCATTCCTTCGACAAATTGCTTGCCTTGGCCTCTGCGACCGTAATTGGGCATTTCGGGGTCTTCGTGCATTTTTCTGCCCAATCCGTGGCCCACCAATTCACGTACCACACCATAACCATGGGCTTCCGTGTATTGTTGAATAGCATAGCCTACATCACCGGTTCGGTTTCCTTTGCGAAAGGCATCTATGCCCACATAAAGCGACTCCTTGGTGATGCGCAAAAGTTTTTCCGTGGCAGGATCTATCTCCCCTACGGCAAATGTATAGGCGTGATCGCCATAAAATCCATTTTTTAGCGCGCCGCAGTCAATGGAGATAATGTCTCCTTCTTCCAATGGCTTTTGGTTGGGGATACCGTGAACCACTTGTGCGTTGGGACTCATGCACAAAGTGTTTGGAAAGTCGTACAATCCTTTAAATCCAGGTATGGCTCCGTGGTCGCGAATAAATGTTTCTGCCAGAGCATCCAAGGCCAGGGTAGTCACCCCGGGTTTTACTTCCCCGGCCAGCATCCCCAGTGTTTTTGATACGATCAAAGCGCTCTCGCGCATCAATTCAATTTCTTCAGGTGTTTTGGGTATAATCATCGATACGCAACTTAGGCCAACAGTGATTTTCCGGTCATCAACGCTGGTTGTGGTATGCCCATCAGGGCCAATACTGTGGGGGCAATATCCCCCAAAACTCCACTGTTTACCTGGCGCTTTTCGCTATCCACCAAGATAAAGGGGACGGGATTGGTCGTGTGTGCCGTATTGGGACTGCCGTCTGGATTGATCATGGTATCGCAGTTTCCGTGGTCAGCAATCACCAAAACACTGTAGTCTTGACTGATTGCAGCATCGATTACCGCATGTGCGCAGCTGTCCACTACCTCGCAAGCTTTGATCGCAGCAGCTAGGTCACCTGTGTGCCCCACCATATCCGGATTGGCAAAATTTAAACACACAAAATCAGCCGCTCCTTTTTTTAGTTCAGGGACGATAGCATCTCTGATGTCGTAGGCACTCATTTCCGGTTGTAGGTCATAGGTAGCTACTTTAGGAGAGGGGCATAAGATGCGCGATTCCCCTTCATAAGGCGTTTCCCTTCCTCCGTTAAAAAAGAAGGTGACGTGTGGGTACTTTTCTGTTTCAGCGATTCTGATTTGGGTTTTCCCGAAGTCTGCAATCACCTCTCCCAGTGTTTTTTCAATGTTGTCCTTGTTAAAGACCACTTCAACGTTTTGAAATGATTCGTCATAATTGGTCAGGGTCACAAAATACAACTGCATTTTATGCATGTTGTGCTCGTGAAAATCCTCTTGGCTCAGCACCTGAGTCAGTTCTCGTCCGCGGTCCGTTCTAAAGTTAAAAAAGAGTACCACATCGCCTTCTTTGATTCTGGCATCCGCCTCGGATACACGACTCGAGATCAACGGTTGAATAAATTCATCGGTAACTCCTTGTTGGTAACTCTCTTGGAGGGAAGCTGCAAAATCATCGGTCAGGGTACCGGTGTGGTGCACCAACGCATCATAGGCTACTTTTACCCGTTCCCAGCGTTTGTCTCGGTCCATGGCGTAATAACGACCCACTAGGGTGGCCAATTGTGTTTTTTTACCAGCACAATGCGCTGTTAAATCCTGAATAAATCCGGCGCCACTTTTTGGATCCACATCACGCCCGTCCGTAAACCCGTGGATATATCCGCGTATGCCCGCATCCTCACCAGCGTCGACCAGTGCTTTGATGTGTTCGATGTGTGCGTGAACACCGCCGTCGGAGAGCAAGCCCAAAAAGTGAACTGGTTTATCTTGAACCTTGGCGTAGTTAAACGCTTTTTTGATGACTTCTTCCTGGGCCAATGTTCCCTCAGAAACAGCCAGGTTAACCTTGGCTAAATCTTGGTACACAATTCTTCCCGCACCTAAATTCATGTGTCCTACCTCTGAATTACCCATTTGCCCTTCAGGCAAACCAACATGCATGCCATCAGTGCGCAAGGTGGCGTGTGGGTATTTTTGGTACAGTCCATCGATAAATGGAGTTTTGGCTTGGTCAATGGCAGAAACCGCTGGATCTGGAGACATGCCCCAACCATCGAGAATCATCAGCAATACTTTTTTGTTCATTTCAGAAGGTTTTATTCGATAAACTGTGCAAAATTCAGCACAAAAATACACTCATTCCTTGTTTCAGGCTCATTTTTCCACAATAAACACAAAATTCCTTTACAGGTTGCGGTACATCACATAGTGCGGCCCAATGGGAGCGATCTCAAACTCAGGTCCGATTTCCTGATAACCCAAAGCGGTATAGAATGCTTGAGCACTAACCCGGGCGTTCATCCAGATCACCTGATCTGCTCTTTCCCGCGCTATTTTTTCCAGTGTATTGACCAGTTGTGCTCCTATTCCTTTTCGGTGATGGCTTTGCAAAACAGCCATACCCCTGAGTTGCGCACCCTTGAGTTCGGGAAAATAAGGGCTGTTTTCCACCAAAAGTGTCGCCACACCGACCAATTGGTTGCTCAGCGGATCAAAGGCACCCAGGTGGATGGTGTCAGGACGTTCGTCCCCGCCCATCGCACAAGTTTCTACAGGTCTTCCAGGTCTGAGCACTGGATGGCGGACGACATAAGTGTCCAGGGCATGTATGGGGGTGATGATCGCTGAATTATCCGGCATAAAATGGAATTTGATCGATGAATTCTGGGGGCTGGCCTGGGTTGAATAGTTTTGCCTGGCCATTTCCCTCAAGTTTGATGGATGGGCCGGTGACCCGCAACCACGAACCTTCTACCAATCCCAATACGGGAATCGGATGAAAGGCTTGAAATTCCTGGATTCGCCCCATACGGGTTTCACCTTGGTGGTGGGGAATGACTGCTTCGGTATAATGAGCATTGATGTTAAAGGGCAGAATCCCCATGGTCTCAAAGCTGGGGGGATAAACCACAGGCATATCATTGGTCGTCTGCATATTTTGACCTGCGATATTGGTCCCTGCGCTGCAGCCTAAATAGGGAATTCCCGCTGCCAATCTATGGGCCAATGCTTCCATCAAGCCATACTCGTGCAAGCTGTTGACCAAGGCAAAGGTGTTGCCCCCACCCGTAAAAAATGCCTCAGATTCTTGGAGTGCAATCAGTGGGTCATCCCATTGATGAATCCCCCGAACATGGTAGCCCATGGGTGCTAGTGTTTGACGCGCGTGTCTGGTATAGCTGTCCCAACTCATTCCAGAAGGCCGAGCGTAGGGGATAAAGGTGATTGTTTTGGCTGTGCCAAAAAGCGGTGGAAGCGCATCACTCAGGTAGGCCAAGAATCGCTCGCCAGGCATGGTGCTCGTACTGGCCAATAGTAATTGATAGTTCGGTATGGAGGCCATAGCTCACAAAATAAGCCGTAAATTAACAAAACTTTAGCCACCCAAGCCCCGTTAACCAGTCAATTTGATCAAGTATCCTCATCATTTTGAATTATTTTAGTGGCATAAATTGATCCCATGAAAAACATTTTCCGCTTATTGGTTCTCATGATTGGCCTAGTGGCATATGCCCAGTCCCCTCAAAACATCAAAGGACAAGTGTTGTACCGAAGCCAGTACGTGCCCAATGAGCATGTGATTAATACCACTTCCAATGCGAGCACCATCACCGATGAACAGGGTCAGTTTGAGCTTCCTGTTTCCGTGGGGGATGAATTGGTGTTTATGGCGCTCCAATACAACCTAGCTCGTGTAGTGATCGACCAAGCCGTGCTTGATCGGGGTAGATTGGTGGTTGAAGTCACAGAAAAAGTGACCGCTTTAGCTGAAGTCGTGGTGGGGCCAGAAAATGAAACCGCATTTATCAAACTCAAAAACGAAGAGTTTAAAGACTACTATTACGAAATAGACCGTGGATCCGCAGTGGATAACATCGCCCAACCTATGGCGGCAAGAGGATTGCAGAACGGCCTAAACTTCGTCTCCTTGTTTAAGCTATTAAGAGGCGCACCAAAAGTGGAAGATCAGCCTCAAGGCCCCAAGCTCAAGTTAAGCGAGTTACTGGTTCGTGTCTATGACGATTCGTTTTTTACCGATGACCTGGCGCTTCCGGTGGCATTAATTCCTGAGTTTTTGGTGTATTGCGACCAAAATGTGCCCACTCAATCTCTGCTGTTGAAAAAAAATGAGTTTGAGTTGATTGACTTTTTGGTGGGACAGAGCGATCAGTTTAAAGCCATGATGGATGTCCAATAGATGGGTCGGTTTTGTTTTAGGGGTGATTTGCTGGATTTTTCCTGCTAGAGCCCAAGATTTTAACCAGATATACGACAGCATTATTCGCTTGGATGAGGTTTTTGTTTTTCCATTTCAATTATCCGGTCAGTTGGGTGTAGATGCTGCCAAAATTAAAACGACTCCTCAGGTGTCCAAGTACAGTTTGGCCTTGCCCAATCGATACGTATTGCCCAAAACCCAGACAGAGCGGTTGCTTTTTGAAGCGACCACAGGTGGAGGCATCATTCCGCTTAATCCGATACTTAACGCCCTAAACGGTCGAACTAAAATGCTCAAACAAAGATTGGAGCGGGACCGCAGATATGCGCTTACCCAACAAACAGCTAGTTGGGCACCGGACTCTATTTTTACCCAACAGTGGGGGATACCAAATAGCCGCATCGAAGAATTTCTGTATTATTGCGAGCAAGATCCGGAGTTTTTGCGCATTGCTAGAAGTAAAGACCGATTGGCCTTATGGGCCTACTGGGACCGAAAAAGCGTTTTATTTTTACATCCAAATACGGTAGAATGAAGTATCATAAGTCATTGATCAACAGTTTGCTCTTGATATTTTTATTGGGGGCATTGACCAGTTTTCACAAGTTTTACCTCAGTGTTTCTGAGTTTAGATACAGTGACCAAGACCAAACCCTTCAGGTGACTTCTCGAATTTTTACAGATGATTTAGAACAGTTGATGGAAGATCGCTACGGAATTACCGCCCATTGGTTGACCCCCAAGCAACACCCTTCAGCCCAGGCGCAACTCGAAAAATACCTCACCCAGCGTTTTGTAGTCAAACAAGACGGTAAAACACTGCCGTTAAAGCTATTGGGCCTTAAAGAACAAAACGATGTATTTGTCTTGTTTATGGAGTTTTCGGTCACTGATTGGGCTCAGGCAAAACAGTTGTCTGTACAAAACAGAGTCTTGATGGACTTATTTGAAGCCCAGCAAAATGTAGTGCACTTTTATCTTAAGGGGAAGAAAAGCAGTGTGGTCCTGGATTGGGATCGGCCCCAAACCATCCAGGATTTTTAAACAATCATCTCTTAAACAACTAAAAAATCAGTAAATTCACTTTTTCTAAACATAAACCGACAATGAAACAAATCAAGTACACATTACTAGCGCTGAGCGCTTTGGTATTTGCTACTGCAGCTGCCCAAGAGTCGTCGAAGACCACGAGACAGCCCGGACACGAAAACACCAACAAGTTCAGACAAATGTATCAGGAGTTTGCCACGCCAAACACCTATCGCTCTGCTTCAGGAGCTCCCGGTCCGGACTATTACCAACAACAGGCGGACTATAAAATGAAAATCACCTTAGATGACAAAAATGCGCGCATCTACGGTGAAGAAACCATTACCTACACCAACAACAGCCCGGATGCACTTGAGTTTTTGTGGCTGCAGTTGGACCAGAATGTACGTGCCAAGGACTCTAAGTCACCGCTTAGGGATGGATCAGGTGTGCCATTAGCGCAACAAGCAGCTTCCTTTAGTGAGTCGTACTTGACTGAACCCTTCGACGGTGGTTTTAATATTGAATTCGTTCAGGATGTCAATGGCAAGGCGTTGCCCTACACCATTAATCAAACGATGATGCGCGTTGACCTTCCTGTGGCATTGGCCTCAAAAGGCACCTATAGCTTCTCAGTAAAGTGGTGGTATAACATTCCAGACCACACCGTAAACCGAGCTCGATCAGGGTATGAGTTTTTCCCCGAAGACGGAAACCGCGCATATGTAATCGCTCAGTTTTTCCCGCGAATGGCCGTGTACAGCGATGTTGAGGGATGGCAGAACCACCAGTTTTGGGGCAGTGGAGAGTTTGCACTTCCCTTTGGTAACTATGAAGTAGATATCACTGTTCCAGCTGACCACGTGCTCGATGGAACCGGTGAATTGATCAATAGAAAAGAGGTGTACAGCAAAGAGATGATGCGCCGATTTGAACAAGCCCAAAAATCTTTTGAAACACCTGTAGTCATTGTGACGCAGGAAGAAATTGAAGCTGCTGAAAAAGGATTTGCCACAGATACCAAAACCTGGAAATTGCGCGCGCAAAATGTACGTGACTTTGCATTTGCTACCTCAAGAAAATTTATCCTAGACATGATGGCTGTTAAGTTTGGTGCCCGCACCGTAATGGCTGTGTCCATGTATCCTAAAGAAGGAAATCCTCTTTGGGAAGATTGGTCGACCAAAGTAGTAGCCTCTACCTTGAAGTCGTATTCAAAATACACTTTTGACTATCCCTATCACAAAGCGATTTCGGTACACGCCAAAAATCAAGGGATGGAATATCCGATGATTTGCTGGAACTACGGACGACCAGAAAAGGACGGAACCTACTCTGATCGAGTAAAATACGGAATGATGAGTGTGATCATTCACGAAGTGGGACACAATTTCTTCCCGATGATCGTCAACTCTGACGAGCGTCAGTGGGGCTGGATGGATGAAGGTTTAGATACCTTTATGCAGTATTTAGCGGAACAGGAATTTGGCCAAGCATACCCAGAAGCCTTAGGATCTGACAAGGAATATCCTTCACGTCGTGGAAAACCTTCTGCGATTGTCTCCTACATGGCCGGTGACCAAAGTACCATTGCGCCCATTATGTCTAACCCTGAAAACGTATACCAATTAGGGGCCAATGCATATGCCAAACCTGCTACTGCCTTAAATATATTGAGAGAGACCGTTATGGGTCGCGAGCTGTTTGACAAAGCTTTTAAAACCTATGCGCAGCGTTGGATGTTTAAACACCCAACCCCTGAGGATTTCTTCAGAACCATGGAAGATGCTTCTGCCGTAGATTTAGATTATTTCTGGAGAGGCTGGTTCTATTCTACTGATTACGTAGACATGGGCGTTAAAGGGGTGAAGAAGTATTATGTTACCGACAAGCCTACTGCCCAGATGAAAGCTTATATGAAGGAAAACAACCTGACTGAGGCTGATTTACCGCCTTTGGTTTTCCTTGTGGACGAAGAGAGCGAAGACTTTGATCCTGCCATGAAGGGAGCATCTCCTATGGATTCCGCGAAAACTTTGAATGAATTTGTGATGGATGCGTTTACTGCTGAAGAGCGTGCTGCGCTAAAGAATCCCAAGTACTTTTATGAAGTTTCCTTTGAGAAACCAGGTGGAATTCCTATGCCTTTGATCGTTGAGTACAGCTACGCGGATGGCACCAAAGAAACCATTAAGTATCCTGCAGAAATTTGGAGAAAAAATGATCTTGAGGTGAAACGTGTTGTTTCTTCAGAGAAAGAAATTGTGGGTATTATTGTTGATCCATTGTTGGAAACAGCAGACATAGACACCAGCAACAACAGCTGGCCGAAAAAAGAAACCAAATCTGAGTTTGATCAGTTTAAACAAGGAATTAAAAACTGATTTGACGGATACTAAACTAAAAACGCTGCCCCAAAAAGGCAGCGTTTTTTTTAAGTCATCAGCGGGGAACTTGTTATATTTGCTCCATGCTTATTCCTTGGTTTATCGGCGGGGCCGAGATATTTTTTATCATGTTTGTTGTGGTACTGGTCTTTGGCGCGGACAAGATTCCGGAGATTGCCAGAAATCTGGGCAAAGGTATGAGGCAGCTTAAAGATGCTACCGAGGACATCAAAAAAGAGATTTACAAAACGGCAGAGAAAAATGGCGTGGATACCTCGATCACCCAAGACATAAAAAAAGAAATTGACGAGGTGAAAAAATCGATTACAGAAGTGCCTGGATCGATGAAGCGCAATTTTTAATCATTTCACCAAGCTCAGTGTCAGTCCATCTCTAAGCGGCATCAGCACAGTGGACAAACGCGCATGATTTTTCATATATTGATTAAACGACAAAAGCGCCTCTGTAGTTTTGTCTTTAGGGTCCAGAGGCTCCACTACTTTGCCTGTCCAGAGCACATTGTCTACCAACAATACACCTCCCGATTTCATTTTGGGTAATACCGCTTCGAGATAGGCTGTATAGTTTTTCTTTTCAGCATCGATAAACACCAGGTCTATTTCGAGATCTAGTTGAGGGATCAACGTCAAAGCATCAGCGGTATGCAGTACTATTCGATCTTGGTAGTCGGACAAAGAGATATATTTCTCCTGTATTTTCCTCAGTTCTGGATTGACCTCAATGGTGTGTAAGACACCATCCTGGGCCAATCCTTCAGCCAAACACAAGGCGGAGTATCCCGTGTAGGTGCCGATCTCTAGAATGGTTTTTGGTCGGACAATTTTTGAGATCAGGGACAAGAGTCGCCCTTGAAAATGTCCCGACAGCATCCGGGGCTGTATGTGTTGTAAGTGTGTATCCCTTCTGAGCTGTGCCAGCAATGCAGGTTCATCTTCACTGTGTGATTGCGCGTATGCTTCTATGGCTGGGGGTAAAAAGTGCATCTCTATTTTTTGGGATTTAAAATCAGGAATAAAGCAGTGATTAATACCGCGATAATCGCACCCAGCAAGCTGTAATAACTGGTGTGTAGACCATACCCTTCAGCGATAAAGCCCAAGATTACGGGACCCGTTAAAAAGCCGCTGTAGCCAAAACCTGCGACTATGGCCATCGCTTTACTCGGGCTGATTGTTTTTTGGCGTCCAGCCATGCGAAACAATTCGGGAATCACCACCGAGAGTCCAAGTCCAATGGCGGTAAACCCACTGATGCTCCAGATCATCTGGTCTTGAAGTACGCCCGTATAGCCCAAAATGGCCACAGCAGCACCCAAGGCCAATATTTTCTCAGACCCTATGCGTTGACTGATCCCATCCCCAAAAAACCTTCCTGTAGTCATCGCGATGGAAAATCCCAGAAACCCAGCTCCGATCCATTGGTCTTCTAATTGAACAATTTCTTGTAGGTAAAGGCCACTCCAATCTACAATAGCCCCCTCGCTACCCATCACCACAAAAGAGATCACCCCCAAAAGCAATAGGGGTTTTAAATGTTTTGCGGAGAACCCGCTTTCTTTTTTCGCAGGACTAGTGATGTCTTTATAGGCGCTAAAGAAAAATATGTTGACCAGAACCATCAATACCAAAATAACCCCCATGTGCTCGTAAGCATGGGTAAACCATGCTATGGCAAATGTGCCCAAGCCAGCCAATACCCCGCCCAAACTAAAAAATCCGTGCATGGCCGTCATCAGTGTCACTTGATCTCTGCGCTCAATCTCTGCCACAGTAGCATTCATCGAGATATCCAAAAAACCTTGAGCAGCGCCTAGTAAAAATAATCCGCCCAGCAAAAATGGATAGGTGGGGGCAATAAAGGGCAGAATGCCCAACACGCCTAAGGCCAATATCCCATAGGTGGTCGCTTTGCCGCAGCCGAGATAGTCATTGATGCGCGGTGCTATGGGCAGGATGAGGAATGAGCCCATCGCCATAAAAAAAATGGCGATACCCAAGGCGGATTTGTCAATCTCTAGCTGTGCCTTGATGGTGGGTATGTAGATGGCCCATGTGCCATACACGAGATTTAAGCTCATAAATGCCCAGGCCGGTGCAAAATATCTGCGGTGTCTTAAGATCAACCCAAGTGATTTCATTCATTGCGTTTTGCGGGTGTAAAAATAGATAAAAAACAGCGGTGATTTGCCGCTTGACTTTTTAGGATACCTCGGTTTTATGTACCTTTGGTTTTCTAAGTAAAATTTCCATGAGCGTTAAAAAAGGTAGAATTCAGGACCAGTTAGATCAAGCCATGCTCGATCAGCGAAAAGTATTTTTGTGGGGTGGGGTAGATGATGATTCAGCCAAACACGTCATTGATCGCCTGCTTTATTTGGATGCTCAAGGACACGATGAGATTCAATTGGTGATCAATAGCCCAGGAGGTTATGTCACCTCTGGATTTGCTATTTACGACACCATCAAGTCGCTAAAAAGTCCTGTTTCCACCATTTGCAGCGGACTTGCTGCCTCTATGGGATCTATTCTTTTGTCAGTAGGTGCTCCAGGGCGCAGATTCATACAACCCCACGCCCGGGTGATGATTCATCAACCCAGTGGCGGAGCTCGAGGACAAGCATCAAATATTGAGATTCAAGCCAAAGAGATTATCAAAACCAGACAGTTGAGCGCAGAGATTTTAGCGCAAAACTGTGGCCAAAGTGTAGAGAAAGTTTTAAAGGATTTTGACCGCGATTATTGGATGGATGCCCAAGAATCGATTGCCTATGGTATTGTTGACGGAATCTTAGTGTAATTTGATTGTATCGCAAATAAAAAGGGGGACCGCGCAGCGGTCCCCCTTTTTTATTGGTGTTTAGGACTAAGTCTATTTACAGGGTAGCAAAAAACGCTTCCATTTTTTCGCGTTCTTCATCGGCCAATACTGAATCTACCAAGATACGTCCAGAATGTTCATCAGTGATGATTTTCTTTCTGGCAGCGATCTCTACCTGAACCTGAGGTGGAATAGTGAAGAAAGAACCACCTGAAGCTCCACGCTCGATCGCAACAACAGCTAGGCCATTGACTACTTTAGTTCTGATGCGGTGGTAAGCAGCTAAGAGGCGCTCTTCGATTTGCGTTTGAAGATCTTCAGACTTGGCCACCAAAGCTTTTTCCTCTTTTTCTGTCTCAGCCAAAATAGCATCGAGTTCAGATTTTTTGTGGTTGAGGTGTTCGGCGCGTTCTGAAAGTTTTTCAGTGGAAGTTTCAATCACTTCTTTTTTGTGCTCGATTTGCGCCTTGAACTCACGGATGTGTTTTTCGGCCAATTCTATTTCGAGTTCTTGGAATTCAACCTCCTTGCTCAAAGCGTTGAACTCCCTGCTGTTGCGCACATTTTTTTGTTGTTCTGTATATTTCTTGATCGCCGCTTTAGAAGCCTCAATCAAGTTCTTTTTCTCAGCGATTTGCTCAGTGATGCTGTCTAGGTCTGACTTGAGTTTTTCAAGTCTGGTAGTTAGTCCCTGTACTTCATCTTCTAAGTCCGCTACCTCAAGTGGCAATTCACCTCGTACGTTGCGGATTTCATCAATTCTTGAATCGATTAACTGCACGTCGTACAATGCTCTTAGCTTTTCTTCAACGGTTACTTCGCTCTTTTTGGTCATGATCAATAATACTTGATGGGATTTGTAATTGTGTCCGATAAAATGATGGCAAAATTAGGGATTTTTTTCTTAAGAAAGTCAACTAATAGCTTTTTTGTAAACTGCTCAGTTTCGTAGTGGCCCGCATCGATCAACAGTATTTTTCCCTCCGCCTTAAAGTAGTCGTGGTACTTTAAATCACCGGTCACCAATGCATCAGCACCGCTGTTGATCGCGGCCTCAATGGCAGAGGCTCCACTTCCGCCCAAAACAGCTACGCGTCGGATGGTACGATGGGTTAATTCGCTGTGTTTGAGCGCAGGTGTCCCCAGTTGGCGCTTGACAAAAGCCAAGAAATCAATTTCGGAAAGCGCTTTTGGCATCGTCCCTATTTGCCCAAATCCAATGGAACCATGGATGGGGTGTATGCCGGTGGGGGCCAATACTGCTCTTTCTTGCAATCCCAGCGCTTCACCCAACGGAGCATTTACTCCGTGAATAACTTGGTCTAAAGCGGTATGCATGCTGTAGATCGCTATGTTATGCTCAATAGCCAGAGTAACCGCTTTACCCACATAATTATCCGGGTTGATATGGGTGAGTCCCTTAAATATAATGGGGTGAAATGCGACGATTAACGAGCATCCCAGTTGTTTGGCCTCCAAAATCACCTCGGGCAATGCGTCGTGGGCGACCAGTATTTTTTCCACTGATGCCTCCTGATCCCCGACCAGTAAACCGGTGTTGTCAAAATCAGCAGCGATGTCCAGCGGTGCTAGTTGATCGAGTAGTTGGGCAATGTCTTGAACCTTCATGGATTGATTTAGTGTGTCAAAGATAATTATTCTAGATTTGTCCCATGAACCTCCGCATCATTTGGTCAGCCCCATGGGCGCTGCTCTTCGGTTTGGTCTTGAGACTCAGGCATGCCGCCTATGATCTAGGCGTGTTCCCCGCGTATCGATTTAAGACCCCCAGCATCGTTGTGGGCAACCTGAGCCTGGGTGGAACAGGCAAATCCCCCATGGTTCAACTCTTGATTCACACAGCGCCAAAAGATCTAAAAATAGCGGTGCTCACCCGCGGGTACGGCAGGAAAACAAAAGGTTTGTGGCATGCCAAACCCGGTGATGGACCTCAGCAAATAGGGGATGAAGCCGCGGATTTACACCTTAAGTTCCCTGATATTGAGTTGGTGTGCTGCGCTTCGAGAGCAGAAGGGATGCGGTATTTAGAACAGGAAATACACCCTGATTTGGTATTGCTCGACGATGCTTTTCAACACAGGTCATTGGTGCCCCACGCTCATATACTGCTCACCACCTGGAATAAGCCCTATCACAAAGATCATCTTTTTCCCTGGGGTTCACTCAGGGATATCCGATCGGCAGCCCAAAGAGCAGAAGTGGTGGTGGTGACCAAATCGCCCTATTTGCCCGATCGATCCGAGCAACAACAATGGAGCACGGCGATGAATTTAAAGGCTGGTCAGCATTTGTTGTTTGCCCAGTTGAGCTATAACCCAACTGTTTCAGGTCCTTTAGGCACGCTTTCGCTGGGGGAATTGTTGTCGCAAAATCCGGTATTGGTCACGGGTATAGCTGATCCAAAGCCCCTGCTGGACTATTTGAAGTCACTGGGATGGAAAGGGGAGCACATCTGCTTTAAAGACCACCACAGCTATAGCGCGTCAGATTTTCTGCCGCTAGGCGGGCGTTGTGTGCTGACTACCGAAAAAGATTCGGTGAAGTGGCCAGGGTTGTACCAGAACTGGTATGCCATTGGTGTAGCACATGCCCTGGATACTTCAAGCAGTGCTTGGCTAAAGAATATGCTTTTGGGCCTTGTAGGAAGAGCGGACTAATGCTCCGCTTTCCACATGTCTAAAGCCTAATTCAAGCCCTATGGTTTCGTACTCTTTAAATTGCTCTGGGGTAATGTATTCCACCACGGGCAAGTGTTTTTTGGAAGGTTGCAGGTATTGGCCCAGCGTAACCACATCTACCTGGTGTGCTCTGAGGTCGTGTAAGGTCTCAATGACCTCTTCACGGGTTTCACCCAGTCCCAACATGATCCCGGTTTTTGTTCTGTTGGCCCCGGCTTCTTTTAGGTAGCGAAGCACCTCTAAACTGCGCTCGTATCGCGCTTGAATACGCACCGCACGTGTTAAACGCTTTACGGTCTCCATATTGTGGGAAATGACCTCTGGTGCCACAGCGACAATACGGTCTAAATGTTTGTGAATCCCTTGAAAGTCAGGGATTAGGGTCTCTAGTGTGGTATTTGGATTTAACCTCCTGATGGCTTGTACGGTCTCTGCCCAAAGTATAGATCCCATATCTTTTAAATCGTCCCGATCTACTGAAGTGATCACGGCGTGTTTGATCCCCATGATTTTAATGGACTGGGCCACTTTTTCAGGCTCTTCCCAATCCACTTGATCAGGGCGTCCAGTTTTTACCCCGCAAAATCCACAGGATCTGGTGCATGTGTTGCCCAAAATCATAAAGGTAGCAGTGCCTTCTCCCCAGCATTCGCCCATATTGGGGCAAGAACCTGAGGTGCAGATGGTATTGAGTTTGTACTGGTCGACCAACCCCCTGAGTTGGGTGTAATTCTTACCCGTGGGTAGCTTAACTCTTATCCATTTGGGTTTTCCCACATGGGTTTGTACAGGTGTTGCAGCATTGGTTTCGGGGGTAGACATAGCCAATATTTTTTGCAAAATTACACCACCCAAAACCCCTGTCCAAATATTCGGGGATATTTAGTGATCAGGGTCGTGTCTTTAATAAATCCGCCAATAATTGTTTGGCACGAAGCACACGAACTTTGGCCAAATTTACCTCAATGCCTAAGGATTCAGCCATGTCTTGGTAGCTCATTTCTTGAAAAAATCGGTATTGAATCGCCTCTTGGTAATGGGGCTTCAGTTTTTTTAATTCCGCGAGCAATGCCGCTAGATTTTGTTGGGTGATCAGTTCATCTTCAGCGGTTGGGCTTTCATCGGCTAATTGCCTCGCAGATTGTTCGCGCTCAGTTACCGCAGGATCAAAAGCTGAATTCTTTCTTTTGCGCAGCCAGTCGATGTGCAGGTTTTTGGCGATCGTCAACAACCAGGTGTTAAAGGCGTACTCCGATTTGTAGGTGTGGATTTTGTCAAAGGCTTGGGCAAATGTCTGCATGCAAATGTCCTCAGCATCGTATTCGTTTTGGGTCTGCTTGAGTTGGTAGTAATACACCTCTCCCCAGTATTGATTGAGCAATGCGCTAAATGCTTTTTGAGACCCTTGACAGGCTTGCTCTACAGCGGTACGCAACACAAAGGGAGTGGGTTTGACAGACATTTAAGCGGATACCTGTTCTTTTTTACAATCCTGCTCTTCAGGAAGTTTGCCGCAAAATCCGCAAGCGACTCCCTCTTTGTTTAAAAAAGGACTTTGACTGGCACAGGTGCCTGCAAATTTACCATCCTTTTTGGCCCATATTTTTAGGGCTATTCCAGCAAATGCAAGGGCCATCAACCCAATTGTCACCAAAGCTAACTTCATAAATAAAAACTTTGTGCAAAGATACAAATAATAATGCCCCGCTAAAAAACAGGTACTTCTGGGGAAATCTCCACCCCGAATTTTGTGAAGACGGCCGATTGAATTTCTTGGGCCAGTGCCCACATTTCAGCTCCTGTAGCTCCCCCGTGGTTGACCAATACCAAAGCTTGTTTTTCATAGACTCCGCAATTTTTGGTGCGGTACCCCTTGTAGCCAGCTTTTTCGATCAACCAGCCTGCTGGGATTTTTTTCCAACCAGCCTGGGCATCGTAAACAGGTAGGTCAGGGTATTGTTCCGACAATACCACAGCTTGAGCTTCTTCGATCACCGGGTTTTTAAAAAAGCTACCCGCATTGCCGATCACTTTTGGGTCAGGCAACTTTGATTGGCGAATCGATTGAACAGCCTCGGCGATATCGGCAATACCCGGGGACTGAATATTGTTTTGTTCCAGCACTTCACCGATGGCGCCATAGGACAAATGAAGCCGATGATTTTTTTTAGTCAATCGGTATTCCACCCAACCAATCATGTATTGATCTCGAGCGTCCCGTTTGAAAATCGAATCCCGATAACCGAATTGACACCCTTCAAGATCAAAAATCCGTTCGTGTCCATCAGTTAAAGCGAAAGCGCCACACCGAACAAAACAGTCTTTTTGCTCAACGCCATAAGCGCCAATATTCTGGATGGGTGCTGCGCCAACATATCCGGGAATAAGGGCTAAGTTTTCTAGACCACCCCAATTATTGTGCACGCAATACATGACCAGATCGTGCCATGTTTCACCAGCGCCTACTTTGAGGATCACTTCATCCGATGATTCATGGGTGATTTCTATACCTTTGATGGCCACGTGAAGTACCAGTGCGTCTAGGTCCTGGGTCAACAACATATTGCTGCCACCGCTGAGCACAAAAACCTTGGGATGAAGCCTTAAATCCAATACTTCCTTTAAGGTTTTTTGACTGTCTACAGGGACATACCAAGCAGCATAGACAGGCATTCCCATAGTGTTGAGTGAAGCTAAAGGGAAGTGGGGCTGAGGCTTCATGGTTGTGGGTACTGAGTCAATGCGATAGCCAAAAGCTCAACGGCTCTCTTAATACTCGCTTGTTCCAATACATAGGCGATACGCACTTGGTTTTTTCCCTGTCCAGGTGTAGCGTAAAATCCAGAACCAGGAGCCACCATAACCGTTTGCCCTTGATCTTGAAAATCAGACAACATCCATTGCGCAAAGTGATCAGCATCTGCCACAGGAAGTGCCACCATACAGTAGAACGCCCCGGAGGGTGCACCTACAAGGACCCCTGGAATTTTGGCAAGGGCCTCCATCAACACATCTCTGCGTTGGGTGTATTCACGGTTTACCGCTTCAAAATAGCTTTGCGGCGTTTCTAAGGCAGCTTCACTGGCGATTTGGGCATAGGTAGGAGGTGATAGGCGCGCTTGACAAAATTTAAGTGCAGCGGCAAGCACTCCTTTGTTTTTGGATACCAAACAGCCAATCCGCGCTCCGCACATACTGTAGCGTTTGGAGACAGAATCGATGAGTATCACATGCTGTTCGCTTCCTTTCAAGGAGAGCATGGAAGTGAACGGGACGCCGTAGACAAATTCTCGGTATACCTCATCCACAATCACAAAAATGTCGTGCTTTTTGGCCAAGCTCAATACTTGGCTGAGCTCCGCCTCACTGTACACATAACCCGTTGGATTTCCAGGGTTACAGAGCAAAATGGCTTTAGTTTTTGGGGTGATGAGTGACTCGAATTGTTCGATGTTGCCCAAGGCAAAGTTATCCTCAATTTGGGTGGGTAGCGGAACTACCCGCACATTGTTGGCCGTGGCAAATCCGTTGTAATTCGCGTAAAACGGCTCAGGTACAATGAGTTCATCTTCGGCGTCACAAACCACACCTATAGCAATCGATAAGGCCTCGGAGCCTCCGGTAGTGACGATGATCTCGGTTTCGTCTACAGGGATAGCGACGTTTTGGTAGTAGTGGGCGAGTTTTTTTCTGTAGGCTAGCGTGCCCTCAGAAGGACTATAGCTCAACACCTCAATCTGGGCTTCCCGCACTGCCTTTAGGGCGGAGTCCGGTGTGGGAATATCGGGCTGTCCTATGTTGAGGTGAATCACCTCAACCCCTCTTTTCTTGGCCTGTTCAGCAAAAGGGGCTAGCTTCCGGATGGGGGACTCGGGCATAACCTGCCCTTTCAGGGATATTTTTGGCATTTTATTGCTTGGGTGCGTCTACTTGACCCACAATATAAAGTTGCTTGGGTTCTGCTCCTGCGTTGGAGTAGACATAAATGGTTTTTCTGATGGGGCCCACGCGCTGGGTGTCGTAAACCACCTCAATTTCCCCCTGTTTCCCCGGCATGATAGGTGCGGTTGGTTTTTTAGGAACTGTGCAACCACAGCTGGAACGCACGTCAGAAATGACCAATGGTGCGTTGCCTTGATTGGTGAGTTTAAAAATTTTCAACCCATTGCTCCCTGGGCTAATGGTGCCGTAGTCCAAGGTGTCCTGAGCAAATTTCATCACTGGGGTTTGCGCCCATGTAGCCACAGTAAAAAGTGCTACCGCAAGGAAAAGTAATCGTTTTTTCATGGGATTTTTTTTGTTACCCAAAGGTAGCAAAGTGGACTTGATTGTACAAACGGGAATATTTGCCATTCACTGGGTTGATTTTTATATTTTTGTGGAGGCCATGGGCTTCCCCCTTGGCGCTTTTTATTTATGGAATTACCTTCAAAATACGCCCCCCAACAAGCAGAAAGCAAATGGTATCAATACTGGATGGAAAACGGATATTTTCGATCCACGCCTGACCACAGAACGCCTTATACGATCGTTATCCCGCCACCGAATGTTACGGGAGTGTTGCACATGGGCCACATGCTCAACAACACCATTCAAGATGTGCTGATCAGAAAAGCCAGGCTTCAAGGATTTAACGCCTGTTGGGTGCCAGGTACCGACCACGCCTCCATAGCCACAGAGGCCAAAGTGGTGGCACAACTCAAAGAACAAGGGATTGAAAAAAGCGATTTAACGCGCGAGGAATTTTTATCCCATGCTTGGGCATGGAAGGAGAAATACGGTGGAGTCATTTTAGAGCAACTCAAAAAACTGGGGTGTTCTTGTGACTGGGAGCGCACGGCATTTACCATGGATCCTCAGCTGTCTGACTCGGTCATCAAAGTGTTTGTCGATCTGTACAACAAAGGACTTATCTACCGGGGATACCGCATGGTGCATTGGGATCCAGAAGCGCTGACCACCCTTTCTGATGAGGAGGTGATTTACGAAGAAAGATCTGGCCTGTTGTACTATGTGTCCTATCCACTAGCCGATGGATCGGATCGAATTACCGTAGCCACCACGCGTCCTGAGACGATATTGGGTGACACAGCCCTATGTGTACATCCCCAAGACAAGCGATATGCCCATTTAATCGGCAAAGAAGTTTTGGTGCCCATCACCAACCGAAAAGTACCTGTGATCGCTGATGAATATGTCGATCCCGAATTTGGTACAGGTTGTTTAAAAATTACCCCAGCCCACGATCCCAATGACTACTTGATCGGACAGAAACACGGTCTGGAATTGATCGATATTTTTCATCCAAACGCTACCCTAAATAGTTACGGTGGACCCTTCGAGGGGATGGACCGTTTTGAAGCTAGAAAAGCGGTGGCCAAATGGTTGGAAGAACACGGATTTTTGGTCAAAAAAGAAAACCACCAAAATAAAGTGGGTACTTCCGAGCGCACCAAGGCTGTTATTGAACCCAGATTATCAGATCAGTGGTTCTTGCGCATGGATACGTTGGTCAAGCCTGCGCTTGAAGCGGTCATGGACACCCAAGAGATCAAGTTATTTCCCAAAAAGTTTGAGAACACCTACAAGCATTGGCTTGAAGGGATCCGCGATTGGAACATCAGCCGTCAGCTTTGGTGGGGACAACAAATCCCTGCCTATTATTACGGAGATGCCAAAACGGATTATGTAGTTGCAGAATCTTTGGAAGCTGCATTGGTACTTGCGCGAGAAAAATCGGGCAATACTCAGCTGGCTGCCAGCGATCTCAGAAGAGATGAAGATGCTTTGGATACTTGGTTTTCGTCTTGGTTGTGGCCCATCAGTGTGTTTAACGGGATTTTAGATCCTGAAAATCCTGAGATAAAATATTATTACCCCACCAATGATTTGGTTACCGGTCCAGACATTCTGTTTTTCTGGGTGGCGCGCATGATTTTTGCGGGTTATGAATACATGGGGGAGAAGCCCTTTACCAATGTATACCTCACTGGTTTGGTGCGCGATGCCCAACGCAGAAAAATGTCTAAGTCTTTGGGGAATTCGCCTGATGCCCTAAAGCTCATTGAAGACTACGGTGCTGACGGGGTACGCGTGGGATTGCTGTTGAGTGCATCAGCGGGGAATGACTTGTTGTTCGACGAAGCGCTTTGTGCTCAAGGCCAGCATTTTGCCAACAAAATCTGGAACGGATTTAGATTGGTTCAATCATGGGAAGTAGCGGATATACCGCAACCCGAGACAGCTCAGCTGGGCATTGAATGGTATCGCGGTGCGTTTAACCAAGCATTAGCTGTGATTGAGGACCATTTTGAGAAGTACCGCATTTCCGATGCTTTGATGGCTTTGTACAAGTTGATTTGGGATGACTACAGCGCTTGGCTGTTGGAAATTATCAAACCTGCCTATGGGGCACCCATTGACAAAACCACCTATGAAGCTGTTCTCGGTTTGTTGGAGCAAAACCTAGTTTTGTTGCATCCGTTCATGCCGTTCCTCACCGAAGAGATCTGGCAATATATCCAGCCAAGGAATAAAGAACAAGCGCTGATTATAGGCCAATGGCCTACCCCATACACTACAAAAACTGAGCTCACCAGCACATTTGGGCTGGCCGCAGAAGTAATTGCTGGGGTGAGAAATATCCGGCAAGAGCACGGGATTCCTCAAAAAGAGTTGTTGTCCCTCTGTGTTTTGGCAGACGATCAATTCCCCAAGGCTTGGGTGCCAGTCATTATCAAATTGGCCCATATTGAAGAGGTGTCTTGGGTAGCGTCAGCCCCAGAAGGTTCTGCCTCATTCAGGGTGATGTCCTCGGAGTGTTTTGTTCCATTGCTGGGGCAAATAGATCCCGTGGAAGAACTCAAGAAGCTCCATGAAGAGTTGGTCTATACCCAAGGGTTTTTGGTTTCTGTAGAGAAGAAGTTGTCCAATGAACGATTTGTCCAAAACGCCCCTGAACCAGTGCTGGCTTTGGAGCGAAAAAAACAGGCGGATGCCTTGGAAAAAATTGAGATGCTCAGCCAGCGTATCGCTCAGCTGTCCTAGTGTTTTTTGTCTCTGATCTCTTGTTGAATTTGAGCGGCCAAGTCTATGTATTGTTGCATGGCTTGGACACTGTCGGTATTTCTGGCTTGGAACAGCGCATTTGATTTAAATGCGTCGATCATGCTTTGGGCACCTTGGTCTAAGGCGTTTAAACTCACTTTTAAACCAGTAGCTATTTTGTAGTAGGCATATAGCTTGAGCATGGTGTCCGGAGGCAATTTCACGGGTAGCTCCGACATCGCTTCTACCGCTTTTTCAAACTCTTGGTTAATCATCAAGCGGATCTTTGTCTGGATAGATAGCGATGATTGTTTCCGCCCCCTTTACTTTTTGACCTAGCTTGACGGTGACCACTGCATCCAGGGGTAGAAATACGTCAACCCTCGATCCAAATTTGATAAAACCGGCGTCTTGGCCTTGTATGGCCTTTTGACCTTCCTGGGCGTAATTGACAATTCTGCGGGCCAGTGCACCTGCGATTTGGCGGTATAACACAGGTCCAAATTTTGGTGTTTTGACCACCACAGTGGTGCGTTCGTTTTCCGTTGAGGACTTCGGGTGCCAAGCCACTAAATATTTGCCTGGATGGTACTTTGAATAACTCACCACACCACTGGCGGGATATCTGGTGACATGCACATTGATGGGGGACATAAAGATAGATATCTGTTTTCTGCGGTCGCCCAACACTTCGGTTTCCAGTACCTCTTCAATGACGACCACCTTGCCATCGACAGGAGATAAGATGTGGTTGTGGTTCAGTGCTGCTGTCCTCTTGGGATTGCGAAAAAATTGCAGAATCAAGATCAGCAATCCCAGCACGGCGACTTTTAATCCCATAGCCAACCAAAAAGGTGCTAAGGCCAAATAGTCAATTCCCAAAACCGATGCAATAGCGATCACCAAACTAACGCCGATGATCAAGTGTCCTTCTTTATGAAACATAATCAAATAAAATCAAAGTCAAATAAGCCCAAGGGGCGGAAAATAGCAAACTGTCCAATCGATCTAACATACCTCCGTGTCCAGGCAGAATGGCACCACTGTCTTTTACCCCGGCAGCGCGTTTGAGTTTAGATTCCAAAAGGTCGCCTAAATTCCCAGTCACAATCAGTACAAAAGACAGGATCAACCACTGAACCGGGCTTAGTGGTCCACCAAAATGTCCGCAAAGATAAGCAGCTGCCATTCCAAAGACCAAACCCCCTATAGCCCCCTCAACAGTTTTGTTGGGGGATACGCTGGGGTATAATTTGTTTTTTCCCAATAAGCTGCCTGTGACATAGGCCATGGTATCATTGGCCCAGATCACAGAGAATACCCCCGCGATTAATACCGCGTCAAATCCCTGATCTCTATAAGGGATCATCGTCAAAAAAATACTGCCCCCGCCCACATAAAGCAGTCCGGTGATCAGTCTATGGCTTTCAGGCATTTTGTCTTTCCGGGTGTTGAGCAGATATACGATGAGCCTTATGTTCATAGCCAGCGTGCTCACCAACAAAATCCAAGGAGAAATAGGGTCGTGGAGTAGATAGATGTAGGCCCACCACAACAAAAGGTAGAGGGCAAAAATCAGATAACCCCTGATTTTACTCAGTTTTTTGTATTCAAAGATACAAGCAAGCCCAAAGGACATAAACAAGAAGTCGAAAGCATCAGAGTTTAAAAATACCGCAGCGAGCAATAAACACACATAGACCAGTCCGGTCAAAGATCTTCTTAGGGCATTTCTCATTTAAAGGTCTTCTAAGAGCAGAAGATAAACGTTTTTGATGGGGCTTCCATAACTTAAAAACTCAGGTTTATCGGCCCCTACTAATTTGAAGTTTTTTAACGCAGTAATGTTGGAAGGAATTCTGTCGTATTTCCGTTTGATTTGGTGAAGTCCGTCGTTGATCTGAGGTGTCAGTTGGCTGGTCTTGGCAAAAACAACAACATGATCGGGTAAATCCACAATTTTTTTATCTCCCAACTGCTGTTCACTCATCAGAATAGACCCATTATGGGCGATTAAGAACTCACAGCTGGTAAAAAAAACGGTTGAGGTAACATCTCGGTTGTGGGGAATTTCTCGTTCCTGGCAGATAGAGATTAAATTTTGGTCTGTGGTAAAGAACGGCTCACTTTGCCATCCCTGTTCGATAATTATATTGTCGAGCATTTCATAGACCTCATTGAGCGTTGTGCAATACAGAAACTTTCCTCCATTGCGGTTAAACTCAACGGCAAATTTCTCATCCGTGGGCAACGAAACATCTGGCATATAAGCGCTTCGCTCTTCTTGTTGAGCGGTGCTTGACTGTTTTTTGGCGCCAAATATTTTGTCAAATAGGTTCAATGTTCTCCTTCCGTGGACGGCTCTTCTATGGGTTGTTGCAGTACAACTTCCGATGAATCAGCAGGTTCTGCGTTTTTTTCAAACGGGCGTTGTCCAAAAATCTTTTCTAAATCGTCCTTAAATATAACTTCTTTTTCCAACAATCGCTGAGCTAACTCATCTAATTTACTTCTGTTGTTGGTCAAGAGTTCTATAGCCCTTTGGTACTGGGATTCAATGAGTAAGGAAATCTCTTTGTCGATTACTTGGGCGGTTTCTTCGCTGTACGGTTTGGTGAATCCGTATTCGCTTTGACCCGATGAATCGTAGTAGGTAATGTTGCCCAAAGTATCGTTTAAGCCATAGATGGTAATCATCGCTCTAGCTTGCTTGGTTATTTTTTCAAGGTCGCTTAACGCTCCCGTTGAAATCTTGCCAAATACAACTTGTTCTGCCGCACGTCCTCCTAGGGTAGCACACATTTCGTCCAGCATTTGCTCGGTGCGCACAATCTGTCTTTCTTCGGGTAGATACCAAGCTGCTCCTAAAGATTGTCCCCTAGGCACGATGGTTACTTTGACCAATGGAGCTGCGTGTTCAAGCAACCAACTCACTGTCGCGTGACCGGACTCGTGATAGGCAATGGTTTCTTTTTCTCCTGGGGTAATGATTTTGTTTTTCTTTTCTAGTCCCCCAACAATGCGGTCCACAGCGTCTAAAAAGTCTTCTTTAGTCACCGCCTTTTTCTCTTTTCGGGCAGCGATCAGGGCAGCCTCGTTACACACATTGGCGATGTCAGCTCCGGAGAATCCAGGTGTTTGTTTGGCCAAAAAGTCCAAATCCAGCGTTTCGGCAGTTTTAATCGGGCGCAAATGCACTTCAAATATTTCTTTGCGTTCGTTTAAATCGGGGAGATCAACATAGATCTGTCGGTCAAAACGACCTGCGCGCATCAATGCTTTATCCAGTACATCAGCTCTGTTGGTAGCAGCCAGCACAATCACATTGGTATTGGTGCCAAATCCATCCATTTCGGTGAGCAGTTGATTGAGCGTGTTTTCTCGCTCGTCGTTGGAACCGGTGATGTTGTTTTTTCCACGGGCCCTTCCAATAGCGTCAATTTCATCGATAAATATGATGGCTGGGGATTTGTCTTTGGCTTGTTTAAACAAGTCGCGCACCCTTGAAGCACCTACACCGACAAACATCTCGACAAAGTCAGATCCTGACAAAGAGAAAAAGGGAACTTTAGCCTCACCGGCTACAGCCTTGGCGAGCAAAGTTTTTCCAGTACCTGGAGGTCCCACCAAAAGAGCGCCTTTCGGTATTTTACCCCCTAGTGAAGTGTATTTTTCTGGGTTTCTCAGGAATTCTACAATTTCTTCTACTTCTTCCTTAGCGCCTTCAAGTCCGGCAACGTCTTTGAATGAAGTTCTGGTGTCTGATTTTTCGTCGAATAACTTGGCTTTTGATTTTCCGATGTTGAAAATCTGACCTCCAGCTCCTCCAGCACCACCGCCAGACATTCTGCGCATGATGAAAATCCACACCCCGATAATCAGCACAAAAGGCAGGATACTCAACAGCAAATCACCCAGTACATTGGATTCTGTCTCGTAGTCCAACCCGGTGGTCAGTTGATTTTCAGCAATGGTCTTTTTTACTTCGTTTTCAAAGTTTTGTAAGTCTCCGTAATTGAGCACGTATTGGTGTCCAATCCCTGCACCTATGCCAAAAGAAGGGGTGTTTACCTTGCTGTGGCGTTCTTGTTTTAGGGCCTCAGGGGTGAGGTATATCTTGGCCTGTTTGGTGTTGGTCACCACGATAATTTTGGCTACATCCCCTTGTTCCAGGAAAGATTGCAACTCAAAAGTGGAGGTTTTTTGAGTGCTGGAAAATCCAGCGCTACCCAGCCACTGTAGTCCGAGTAAACCAATGGCTACAATGGTATAAATCCACCAAATATTAAATTTCGGTTTCTTGGGTGTGGGTTTTTCTTTGGCCATAATTTTAGTTAGGATTTTGAGCGTTTTGCAACAAGGTGATTTTTGCATCACCCCACAAACTCTCTAGGTCGTAATGGGTTCGGATGTGTTTTTGGAATACGTGAACCACTACATGGACATAGTCCATCAGCACCCATTCCGCGTTTTGCGCCCCCTCAACATGCCAAGGCTTATCTTTAAGGGATTTACTCACCAGTTTTTGGATCGAGTTTACAATAGCGTTTACGTGGGTGTTGGAAGTTCCGTTGCACACGACGAAGTAGTCGCATACGGTATTGTCAATCTCTCTGAGATCAAGTATGCTGATGTCTTGTCCTTTTAGGGTTTCAATCCCTTCAATGATGTGCGACAATAGTGCATCAACACTGGGTTTGTTCTTTTGCATCCAGTAATTTTAATTTTCGCAAAGTTACCATTTTTTTGCGTTCTTAGCCTTTGAATTTAACAGAACATTATTTATCGATTTCATTGATGAACCGGATTGATTTGCCCCAATGTCCCTCGACCAGCGATCACCTGAAGGCGCTGGTTGCCGATGGAGCGCTCAAGGATATGACCTGGGTCATTACCCCTAACCAAACATCGGGTAGGGGACAACGGGGAAATACGTGGATTTCAGCGCCCAACAGCAATATTTCTGCCAGCGTTTACAAGCGTTGGAAATCATTTTCTGTCGCCAAGAGTTATTTGATTTCACAATACATCGGCCTGTCCCTGGTTCATTGGCTGTCCGATATAGGGATGGCAAATCCCCAGTTAAAGTGGCCCAATGATTTGTTTATCGGGTCCAAAAAAGTTGGGGGAATCTTAATTGAGAATGGTGTTGGTGGAAAAAACATCAACTATTCCATCATAGGTGTGGGCATCAATGTATTCCAAAAGGACTTTGGGACACTGAGTCAAGCAACCTCATTATCTGTTGAGGGTTTTTCTCTGGACAGCCTAGAAGGTTTAACCAGTCATATGCTGCAGCACATCAGCCAAGCCCTGATGCGTTTTGATGTAGCGCAAGAAGTGCACATCAGCCAGGCTTTTCAACTAAAAATGTTTGGCAGGGGCGAAGTCCATCAGTTTCGTCACGCAGCACTGGGACTGTTTTCTGCCCGAGTACTGGGGACAGATGAACACGGACAACTTTTACTTGAAGTCAATCAACAGCCAATGTCCTTTGGTATCCAAGAGGTGACTTGGGTGATTACCCCATAACCTGAGACAAATTTTCGACCAAGGCTTTTAAAAAGTTGTTTAGGGGCCCCTGGATCATCATCGCCATCATGGGATTTAGATCCCCATCAAAAGTCAGTTTAACGCTGCTTTGTCCCGGTGCAGTTTCACCGATATGCGCTTTGAGTTCAAAGGGCAACTTATCTGAAGCAGCTCCCAAAACGACTAAATCGAAGGGGTTACCTTCCTTAAAACGCAGTTTGATCTCTGGCATGCCACTGAGGGCAAATACAAAAGTCTTCTCGTCCAACACCTCAAATTTTGAAGTATTACTCGGCATCAGGGGACCAAAATTATCGGGTTGCGATAAAAAGTTGTAAATCGTTTCGGTGCTTTTGGACAGTTGAATTTCAGGACTTTCTAAATGCATACTATTGACCCCACTGGGCTGGATTTTTTCTCCAATCAAGGAGGGTTTGATGTGCGTTGTGATCTACAACACCCTGCGCAAGCGCGCTTTCAATAAGGTGTGCATAGTCACTTAATGTGTTCAGTGTTACTTTTTGTGCGTCAAAGGCCTGTTGCGCGTGTTCAAAACCATAGGTAAAAATGGCGATCATGCCCAACACCTCAGCACCGGAAGCCTTTAATGCTTCAACGGCCAATAAACTGCTTTTCCCCGTACTGATTAAATCTTCGACAACCACAACAGATGAACCTGCTTCCAACGATCCCTCGATTTGATTTTTTCTTCCATGTGATTTTGGTTCAGGGCGAACATAAACAAATGGAAGCGAGAGTATCTGGGCGACCAACATACCCACGCCTATAGCTCCTGTGGCTACTCCTGCGATTACCTGTGCCTTGGGGTAGAGGTTTTTGATTTGTTGGGCCATCTGCTCAGCCACATAAGTGCGCACGGCTACGTGGGAAAGCATGATTCTGTTGTCGCAATAGATCGGAGATTTCCATCCGGAAGCCCATAAAAAAGGATTTCCGGGATTCAATTTAATTGCATTTATTTGCAGTAGGAGTTCAGCTGTTTTACGCGCTGTTTCTGGATGTAAAATCATAGGCACAAATGTATAAAGTTTTTGTGAATGAAGCTCCGCTCATTCTGACAAATAAACTGTCTGAAATCAACAATAACAAGTATTTCTTGTTGAATCCAGAAGCGATTAACGAGGCGATTGATTTGCTGATGGAAGGCAAAATCAAAAAGGCGTATATCTACCATCCCAATCATTCTGAGATCCTGAACAAATTTTGTAAAAGCATCAAAAGAGAGGTGGCTGCGGGAGGCGTAGTGACCAATAAACAAGGGGAAGTGCTATTTATCTACCGGAACAACAAATGGGATTTGCCCAAGGGCCGTTGCGAAAAAGGAGAATCCTTGGAAGTGTGCGCGCTTAGAGAAGTTGCTGAGGAAACCGGTGTGAAGGAACTCAAGATTGAGAATCAATTATTGACTACTTACCACGTGTTTAAGCGCAAAGAAAAATACCGACTAAAAGAGGTTTTTTGGTATGCGATGCGCACGACCTACACAGGACCCCTAACCCCACAGCTCGATGAGGGCATCGAAAAGGTAAAGTGGAAAAATCCGGAACAAATCACCAAGGCGCTGACCAAGTCATACACCAATATTCGCATACTTTTTGGGGATTGATCACTTGGTGAACTGCATCACTGATGCGGGCACCAATTTGCTGTAGTCTCCGTGGTTTCTGATGACATCACGTACAATCGACGAGCTGATAAAAGAGGTGGCTGAGGCAGTGAGCAAAAAGACAGTTTCAATGTCCGAAAGCGTTCTGTTGGTGTGGGCAATGGCCTTTTCAAACTCAAAATCAGCCGGGTTTCTCAGTCCGCGCAAAATGAATTGAGCCCCTACTTTTTGGCAAAAATCCACGGTTAGGCCCTCGTAGTGTACTACTTCGATATTGTTGATCCCGCGAAAGGTATCCTGTATAATTTTTTTGCGTTCCTCCAGGGAATACATATATTTTTTGTCCGCGTTGACCCCAATAGCAATCACTAAATGGTCAAACAATGGAAGGGCTCGTTGGATGACGTCAACATGCCCCAGGGTAAGTGGGTCAAAAGATCCAGGAAATATGGCGGTGCGGTTTTTCATGGGGACTAAGGGTTGAGTGCGTTTTGTATGGCGCTGTCAAATAGCGCCTCTAATGAAATTCCAGCTGCCGCTGCTTGCATGGGCAACAGTGATTGCTCGGTCATCCCTGGAGTGGTGTTTACCTCTAACAAATGCGGAGTGTCACCTACCAAAATAAATTCAGAGCGGGTAAATCCGCGCAATTTTAAGCGATCGTAAATCCTGGAGGCCATCCACTCCACCTTTTCTTGTTGTTCCTGGGTGATTCTGGCTGGGGTGATTTCTTGAGATTTACCCAAATATTTCGCTTCGTAGTCAAAAAAGTCATTTTCTGAAATGATTTCCGTGATGGGCAAGACGGTGGTTTTTCCTTGATATTTGATGACCCCTACGGAGACTTCTGTACCTACTAAGGCCGCTTCGATGATCACTTCATCATCTTCTTTGTAGGCTGTTGCCAAAGCAGCTGGCAAATCTTCCCGGCGATAAACCTTAGTGATCCCAAAGCTAGAACCGGATTTATTGGCCTTGACAAAACAAGGAAATCCGACGGCTTGCTCAATGGCCAGCACATCGATCGCGTCACCTTGATTTAAAGTGTACGAAGCTGCGCAGGGTATGCCCATGGATTTGGTCACGGCCAATAAATCTCGTTTGTTGTAGGTTAGTGCCGCTTGATACGGATCGCAAGCCGTTTGTGGAACCCCGATCATCTGTAAATAACCCTGCAATAATCCATCCTCACCAGGGCTTCCGTGAATGGCGTTAAACACGCAATCAAAGGATATTTTGACCCCGTCGATCTCGGTAGAGAAATCTGTTTTGTCCACAGGGAATTGACCTGAATCGAGCACCACCTGCCAACCTTTTTGTTCGATCAGTACAGGAAATACGTTGTATTTGTTTTTGTTGAGGTGGTTCACTACCACGGAACCGCTTTTCAATGAAATGGCGTATTCGCTGGTATACCCACCCATAACCACGGCGATATTTTTCTTCATATCAGAAATTTGCCATAAAATTAACGGAAATGGAATAATAAAAGGCACAAGGCAAAGGTTTTATATCTTTGCCGCAAATTCTATACAGGATGAAAATCATTCGCTGGCTTACCGATCTCGGGTTTTTTAAGTGGGCTGTTCGCGCAGCGGGGATCACGGTGGTGTTGACCTTTATTTTGATGCAATGGCTCAAATACAATACCCATCACGATCAAAAAATCACCGTACCCGACCTTTCAGGTATGGCTTTGGCCCCAGCGGCATCTGCCTTGACCGCACTGGATTTGCGCTATGCGGTGGTGGATTCTACCAAATACAATCCCAATCATCCGCCCTACAGCGTTATAGAACAGTTTCCTACCGCTGGTTCCTTTGTCAAAGAAAAAAGACAGATATACCTCACCATGAACGCTGCGGGTTATTCCGAGGTGGCTGTTCCCTTAGTCGTTCAAGTCACTTTGCGCAATGCTACTTCGCGATTGACAGCTGCAGGTTTCAAAGTAGGTAATATCGAGTATATCGACGCACTGGGCACCGACATGGTCTACGAAGTCCTATACCGAGGAAAAACCCTGAAGTCTGGCCAGAAAATTCCTCAGATGTCCTCACTGACTTTGGTGGTGGGCAATGGCAATAAACCCCTAGAAGAACAATGATAGATCCACACTGGGAAGAGCCAGAAGAGGATGATGTCCTGCACCAACACCATCATTTTTTGGTGTCCGCAGGTCAAAACCCTTTGAGAATCGATAAGTTTTTAATGAACTTAATCGAAAAAGCGACGAGAAACAAGATTCAACAAGCGGCCAAAGACGACATGATCTGGGCCAACGGGGTTCCTGTAAAATCCAACTATAAAGTAAAGCCACATGATGAAATCCAAGTCATGTTTGCCCATCCGCCCCACGAGCATTTACTCGTTGCTGAGGACATTCCTTTGGATATTGTATACGAAGATCACGACCTGATGGTGGTCAACAAACCAGCGGGTATGGTGGTGCACCCTGGACATGGGAATTATTCAGGCACATTGATCAATGCATTGTTGCACCACAGTGCACAATGGCCCGTGAATTCGGATGATCGCCCTGGATTGGTGCACCGAATTGACAAGGATACCTCCGGGTTGTTGGTCGTCGCCAAGAACGATCAGGCTATGGCCCACCTTTCCAAGCAATTTGCCGATAAAACATCTGAACGACAATACATCGCTTTGGTCTGGGGTAGTTTAAATGATGAAACTGGAACCATCACGGGTCATATCGGAAGATCGCTTAAAAACAGACTCCAAATGGATGTCTTTCCCGATGGCGCCTACGGAAAGGAAGCAGTGACACACTATAAAGTCATCGAGCGTTTGGGGTATATCACTATGGTTTCCTGTCGATTAGAAACGGGCAGAACTCATCAGATTCGCGCTCATTTTAAACATATAGGACACCCCTTATTCAATGACGAACGCTATGGGGGGCATCAGATCCTTAAGGGCACCACATTTACCAAGTACAAGCAGTTTGTAGAGAACGCCTTTAAAGTATTGCCCAGACAGGCCTTACACGCGCAAACACTCGGCTTTATTCACCCAAAAACAGGTGAGCGTTGTTTTTTCGAAGCTCCTATTCCTCAAGACATGAGTGATTGTATCGAGAAGTGGCGCAATTACACCCACAACCAAAGAACAGACTAAGTCGATAAAATCACTTAATTTTGTGCAAAACGCTGCACAATGAAGTATTTGATCTCTCCGGCCAAGTCCTTAGACTTTACATCCACTCATCCAAATATCTCACTGAGTACGCCTGCTTTTGGCGACCAAGCAGCTCAGGTGATGTCGGTGCTCAAGAAAAAGAAACCCGCCGATTTGGGTGCGCTTATGGGTATATCCAAGGCGTTATCCGATCTAAATTATCAGAGAAATCAATTGTTTTCCTCAGAGCCTGCTCTGGAAATGTTGCGCCCTGCTGTATTGGCATTTACAGGAGATGTCTATCAAGGACTTGACGCTGTTTCATTGCCCCCAACGCTGCTGCAAGAACTCGACCGTCAAGGGTTTATACTCTCCGGGTTGTACGGTATCCTTAAACCATTGGATGGAATTCAGCCGTATCGACTGGAGATGGGTACTAAGTTGCCGATAGGAACCAAATCCAATCTGGTGCAGTTTTGGAAAAAACCAGTGACTGATTTTTTGCGCACCCAACTTCAAGCCGATGAATTATTGGTCAATCTAGCCAGCCAAGAGTACAGTGCAGTGATCGATTTCCCATCGATTGCTGGACCTGTGGTTCACCCAGTTTTTTTGGATGACAGCAAAGGGCAGTTTAAGGTGATTTCATTTTACGCCAAAAAAGCCCGTGGATTGATGGTGCGCTATTTGATCGAATCTAAAGCGGAAAGTTTGTTTGATGTTCAGGGCTTTCAGGCTGAGGGGTATCGATGGAGTGAGTCTTTGACCAAAGACCCGCATCACCCTGTTTTTGTGCGTTAAGCATTTGCCATTTCTACAACAAATCGAAGTGCTTATTGTGTTTTATTGTGATATTTCTTTGATTTTATCACAAATTACCGGCAAATCCCTTTGTTTTTTAAAGGATCTAATTTGGTCAAGGGGTCTTTGTCCTTTATTTTTGCCATGGGGGTTTTACTGAAAAAACTCCAGCACAAATCTCTTCCTGTGGAAATCAAAAAAGTACTCATCGCCAACAGAGGCGAAATCGCCATTAGAATTTTTCGCGCTTGCGTTGAAATCGGTATCAAAACCGTAGGAATTTACACCTATGAAGACCGTTATTCCCTACACAGATACAAGGCGGATGAGAGTTACCAGATCGGAGAGAACAACGAGCCGCTGAAGCCTTATTTGGACATCGATTTGATCATTCAAGTCGCTTTGGACAACGGTGTTGATGCCATCCACCCCGGATATGGATTTTTGTCTGAAAATGCCAATTTTGCTCAGAAGTGTGCAGACCACGGATTGATTTTTGTGGGCCCAAAAGTCTCCGTACTCAAGGCCTTGGGCGATAAGATCACCGCCAAAACAGTTGCGGTACAAAATAATATTCCCATCATTCGCAGCAGTGAAGCCTCACTGGATACGATTGAAATCGCTTTGGAAGAAGCCCAGAAAATAGGTTACCCACTGATGCTCAAAGCCGCCTCAGGAGGTGGGGGTAGGGGTATGCGCGTGATACGCACAGAACAGGAACTCATCAAAGGATTTCCGGAAGCTAGAAGGGAATCGGCCAATGCATTTGGAGACGATACTGTTTTTCTCGAGAAGTTTGTTGAAAACCCGAAACACATAGAAATTCAAATTGTCGCTGACCACCACGGCAATATGGTCCACCTCTATGAGCGGGATTGTTCGGTACAGCGTCGTTACCAGAAGGTCATCGAATTTGCCCCTTCATTGGGCTTGGATCAAGCCACTAAAGATGCCCTATATCACTACGCCTTGACCATTTGCAAAGCGGTAGATTACAACAATATCGGTACGGTTGAGTTTTTGGTAGATGATGACGGCAGTATTTACTTTATCGAAGTAAATCCAAGAATACAGGTAGAGCACACCGTGACTGAAATGATCACCAACATTGATTTGGTCAAGGCACAATTGTTTATTGCTGGGGGATACAAGCTCAGCGATCAACAGATTAAAATACCCAGCCAAGAATCCGTAGTCATCACTGGCTATGCGCTTCAGTGTAGAATCACTACTGAGAACCCCCTCAATGATTTTAAGCCGGATTACGGCGTGGTGACGACCTATCGTTCTGCGTCAGGGTTGGGCATCAGATTGGATGCGGGCAGTATTTATCAAGGGGTGAAAATCTCCCCATTTTTTGATTCCATGTTGGTTAAAGTATCTGCCATCAGCAGAACCCTCGATGGTTCCTGCCGAAAAATGCGCAGGGCGCTTTCCGAGTTCCGCATCCGCGGTGTGGAGACCAATATGGCATTTTTGGACAATATCCTGAGTCACGAAACATTTAGACAAGGTAAGGTAACGGTAAATTTCATCAAGGACACGCCCTCGTTGTTTGATATTAAACCTCCTAAGAACAGAGCTAACAAGTTAATCGCTTATTTGGGGGAGGTCATTGTCAACGGTCACCCAGATGTAAAAAAAGTAGATCAAGGTCGTATTTTTTCCAAACCACCAGTGCCACCTATGCCTACCCACAAAACAGTGGTGGGTACCAAAGACAAACTCACGGAGTTGGGACCGGAGGGATTTGCCCAGTGGTTGCTTAAAGATCCTCAAATTCATTACACGGATACCACCATGCGCGATGCCCATCAAAGCTTGTTGGCGACACGAATGCGCACAGTAGATATGCTTCAAGTCGCAGAACGCTATGCGCTGGACAACCCTGAGATTTTCTCTATGGAGGTATGGGGCGGCGCTACTTTTGATGTATGTATGCGCTTTTTGCAGGAAGATCCCTGGGAGCGTTTAGCTTTATTGCGCAAGGCGATGCCACACACCTTGACCCAAATGTTGCTCAGGGGGTCCAATGGAGTGGGCTACAAGGCGTACCCAGATAACTTGATCGAAAAATTTGTCGCCCAGTCTTGGGAGACTGGAATGGATGTATACCGCATTTTTGATTCGTTAAACTGGATGGAGTCCATTGCTCCTGCCATAGCCCATGTGCGCAAACACACCGGAGGTTTGGCTGAGGGTTCTCTTTGTTACACGGGCGATATTCTCGACCCAACAAAAACCAAATACGACCTTAAATATTATCTCCAACTGGCCAAGGATATTGAAAATGCTGGGGCGCACATATTAGGGGTAAAGGACATGGCAGGTTTGTTAAAACCATACGCCGCATACGAATTGATCAGTGCTTTAAAGGATACGGTCAATATTCCGATCCACCTGCACACCCACGACACTTCTTCTACCCAGGCCGCGATGTATGTCAAAGCGATCGAAGCTGGTGTAGACGTCATCGATGTTGCCTTAGGTGGTCTTTCTGGACTGACCTCTCAGCCCAACTTTAACTCTATGGTGGAATTGATGCGTTTCCATCCGCGTGAGCGAGCCATGAATCGAGCTAGTTTGGCAGCTCATTCAGATTATTGGGAGACAGTCAGACAGTACTATTACCCATTTGAGTCTGGGCTAAAAGCGGGTACAGGAGCGGTGTATACCCACGAAATTCCAGGAGGCCAATACTCAAACCTTAAGGGTCAAGCCATCGCTTTGGGCCTTGAAGACAAATTTGCCGAGGTGACTCAAATGTATGGTGACGTCAACCAGTTGTTCGGCGATATCATCAAAGTAACGCCTAGCTCCAAGGTAGTGGGCGATATGGCGCAATACCTGATCAGCAACAAGTACAGCATTCAAGATGTCTGGGACAAAGGACACACCATGAATTTTCCCGATTCAGTGATCTCTATGTTTCAAGGAGATTTGGGACAACCCGTCGGTGGCTTCCCCAAAGAGTTACAAAGCATTATCCTTAAAGATAAGGTGCCGTACACCGAGCGTCCTAACGCGCACATGGAGCCCATCGATTTTGATCGGGCCTACGCAGCATTTTTGGAGCAATTCCAACCTGGGCTTGACCGAGATCTTCAGTTTACTGATTTCTTATCCTACAGTTTGTATCCCAAGGTTTTTGAGGAGGCACTGGCCAATTATTTGCGCTACGGCAAGGTGATGAACCTACCTACGAAAAACTTCTTTTTTGGCATGGAACCCGGCGAAGAAATCATGATTCCATTGGATCGCGGGAAAAATATATTGGTTTCTCTCATGCTTAAAGGGGTGGCCGATACCCAGGGAAATGTGCCTGTTTATTTCAAAGTAAACGGTCAGCTCAGAACTTTGGTTGTCAAGGACAAAAAGGTCAAGGTAGAGAAAAAAGAAAACAGAAAGGCCCAGGTGGACCAACCGCTGGAAGTAGGGGCACCACTCCAGGGACTGCTTTCTCAAGTGCTGGTAAAAAAAGGAGAAAGCGTCAAGCGCAACCAACCGCTTTTTGTTATTGAAGCCATGAAAATGGAAACTACGGTGACCGCACAAGATGCGGGAAGTATTGCTGAGGTGGTGCTTTCTGCTGGTGAATTGGTTCAGACAGATGACTTGGTTTTGCGTTTGGAATAGCCGTGGCGATTGCCTAATTTGGGGGTAAATTCCACTCGATGAAAAAAGGCTTTTTTTTAGGGCTATTCTTGCTCAGTACGGTTGTCTATGGTCAAAATGACGCGCTATTCCAAACCCAGTGGCGGCATACCATTGATCAAATTGTAGACTTTGTATCCCTGCCCAATGACGCTAATGATCTAGCAGACATCAACCGAAACATATTTTGGTTGGAAAAAGAATTTGCCCAAAGAGGGTTTAATACTTCGGTGTTGCCAACCAGTGGTGCACCGCTTTTCTTTGCTGCATTACCCCAAAAACAAGGACTAAAAACCATTTTGCTCTATATGCATTTTGACGGTCAAGGGGTTGATCCAGCCAAGTGGGACCAAGCAGATCCTTATCAGGTCGTTTTGAAATCCCCGGATCGTGAAGGTTGGCAGGAGCGACCTTTCACTGATATCAACGATAGCATTCCTTCAGATTGGCGTTTGTTTGGACGCTCAACTTCAGATGACAAGGGGCCTATTGTGGCTCTTTTAAACGCCTTTGATCTTTCGGTAAAACGAGGTGTACCTCTGGCGTACAACATCAAGGTCATTTTGGATTCTGAAGAGGAAAAAAGTTCCGCCCCTTTGGCACAAGCAGTGGTTACCTACAAGGAACTGCTCGATGCCGATATACTCGTGATCAACGATGGTCCGCTGCACCCTTCAGGTGCACCTACCTTGATTTACGGATGCAGGGGGATCACGACCATGGAGCTCACGACCTACGGACCCACTCTGCCACAGCATTCGGGTCATTACGGAAATTTTGCGCCTAATCCCGCATTGTCATTGGCTCAGTTATTGGCCTCGATGAAAGACGAAAGGGGTAGGGTATTGATACCAGGGTATTACGATGGTATTTCTATCAGCGATCAGGTGAATCAAGTATTGGCAGCCGTACCTGACCGCACGGAAATCATCGCCAAGAATTTAGGATTTGCCCAGCCTGATGCGGTAGGCTCCTTTTATCAGCAATCGCTCCAATACCCCTCATTAAATATCCGTGGGATGTCCGCTGCTTGGGTGGGTGATCAAGCCAGAACCATTGTTCCAGCTACGGCTACTGCAGCTTTGGACCTGAGGCTAGTCGTAGAAAGCGATGGTCATCGACTCAAAAAATTGGTCAAACAACACATTGAAAAACAAGGATTTACCCTGCTGGATCACGTGCCTACTGACCAAGAGCGCGCGCGTTTCCCCAAAATAGTCACGGTCACTGAGGGGAGTGTTACCGATGCATTTCGCACAGACTTAAGCCTTCCGTTTGGACAGACGCTTACTGCGCAGATGGAATCTTGGTTTGGCGCGCCGGTGGTACAGATTAGAACGATGGGAGGCACAGTGCCGATTGCTCCATTTGTCAACGCTTTGCAAATACCAGCTTACATTGTGCCCTTGGTCAATGCGGACAACAACCAACACAGTCCCAACGAAAACATCACTTTAGGTCAGGTTGCCTATGGAATTAAGTTCTTCGAGCGCTTGTTGACGACCCCCAATTTAGTTCCTTAGCCGCGTATGCCCTGAACGAATTCAGGTATGACTTCAAGCCCTTGATCACTCAATGCATTGATAAATGCAGAGCCGATGATGGCACCATCAGCGTGTGCAGTAGCTTGAGCAAACGTCTCTCGGTCTTTGATGCCAAATCCAACTACAATTGGATTCTGGAGTTTCATGTCTGAGATGCGCTTAAAATAATCTGCCTGCGCCTGACCAAACCCTGCTCCGCTGCCTGTTACACTGGCGGTGCTCACCAAGTAAATAAATCCTTTGCTGGCCTGATCCAACGCCCGAATGCGCTCATCAGAAGTTTGGGGGGTGATTAAAAAGATCAAGTGAATCCCATAGCTTTCAAAAATGGCTTTGTATTCACGTTCGTAAACTGTCAGCGGTAGATCGGGTAAAATAACCGCATCAATCCCTGTTTCAGCGCATTTTTTACAAAATTCCGCAACCCCAAACTGCAAAACTGGGTTAAAATAACCCATGATCACCAGAGGAATATCGATTTTGGACCGCACATCTTTTAGTTGTTCAAAAAGCACTTCGGTAGTCATACCTAGGGCCAATGCCTGGGTAGAGCTCTGCTGTATCACAGGTCCATCGGCCAATGGGTCGGAGAAAGGCAAACCTATTTCTACCATATCAACCCCCTGTGCTTGCAGTGAGGTCAAAATAGGCAGGGTGTCTGAGTGTGCGGGATATCCAGCGGTAAAGTATATGGATAGAATATCCTTCTTGTTTTGAAACAATTGTTCAATACGTGTGCTCATGCCCTATAATTTAAAATAATCGATGTAGGTGTTGAGGTCTTTATCTCCTCTTCCAGAGAGGTTAACCACCACTACATCCGTGGATTTAAAGTTTAATTGATCCAATACCGCCAAGGCGTGTGATGTTTCTATAGCGGGGATAATTCCTTCTAATTGACTCAACATCAGTCCAGCTTGCATGGCTTGTTCGTCAGTGGCCGAGATAAACTCTCCTCTTTTGGAACGGAAGAGGTGTGCGTGCATCGGGCCAATACCCGGGTAATCCAAACCTGCTGAAATAGAGTATGGTTCCGTGATTTGTCCATCTGGAGATTGCATCAATAGGGTTTTAGATCCGTGTATGATTCCTTCTCTCCCCAATACTGAAGTAGCGGCACTTTCATCGGTGTGGATGCCCTTACCGGCAGCCTCAACGGCGATGATGCGCACTTCTTCACGGTCTAGAAAGTGATAATAGGCACCAGCGGCATTACTGCCCCCACCGACACAGGCGACTACGGCGTCTGGATAGTCTCTGCCTTCAACTTCCATGAGTTGATCCATGGTTTCTTGAGCGATAACCGATTGGAATCTGGCGACCATATCTGGGTAGGGGTGTGGTCCTACTACAGAGCCGATGATGTAGTGGGTATTTACTGGGTTGTTGATCCAGTCCCTAATGGCTTCGTTGGTCGCATCTTTTAAGGTTTTCGAACCAGAGGTAGCTGGACGAACTTGAGCCCCCAACATTTTCATGCGCGCCACGTTAGGCGCTTGGCGTTTGATATCTACTTCGCCCATATAAACGATGCATTCCAGCCCCATCAATGCGCAAACAGTGGCCGTGGCTACTCCGTGTTGTCCAGCTCCTGTTTCAGCGATAATTCTAGATTTGCCCAGCCTTTTGGCCATCAGTATTTGTCCGATGGTGTTGTTGATTTTGTGCGCACCTGTATGGCATAAGTCTTCGCGCTTTAGATAGATTTTACAGCCGACCTGTGCGGATAATCGCTGAGCAAAATACAAGGGTGTTGGCCTTCCGACATAGTCCTTGAGCAGTTGGTCAAATTGCTGTTGAAAGTCTGGCTCTGCCATGATAGACAGGTATTGAGTGCGCAGTTCTTCCGTGTTTGGGTACAGCATTTCAGGGATGTAGGCACCCCCAAATGTTCCGTAATATCCCCACTCGTCCACTTGATAACTTTTTTTCATCTGCTTTGATTTATAGTTGTTTGCACTGTAGGCTAATTTCTTTGATTTGTTCTGGATTTTTTATGCCCGGACTGACTTCAAAACCAGAGTTCACATCGATCCCCACACACCACTTGGATGCCGGAGTGTTGCCCCATGCTAAAAGGCTTTTAGTCAATCCAAGATGTATTCCACCGCTCAGTAAAAAGGGTGTTGGTCCTGGATATTGGGTCAAAATGGACCAATCAAAGGCTGTTCCATTTCCGCCCGGAAGAGGTCCTTTTGTGTCAAATAAAAATAGGTCGCAACACGCTTGATACGGCATGAGTATCTTCCAATTAAAGTCCTGATCTACCGAGAATGCTTTAATCACAGTCGCCTTTGGCAGTATGCTTTTAAGTGTTTTTAGGTATTCTGGAGATTCGTTCCCATGAAGCTGCAGGCCGTTGAGCTTATAGGTTTGTGCGATTTGGGCGACCTCATCGATGGGTTGATCGACAAATACGCCTACTGACTTGGTTTGGGCTAAATCAATAGTTTGCCAAGCCGTAGCCGTTAAGGTACAATACCGTTTGGACTCTGGCCAGAAAATGAGTCCCATCCAATCAGGTTTTGCTTCCAAAACAGCTTGGATGTTGTCCCTTTGGGTCATGCCACAAACCTTAAGTTCCCAATGATTTAGCCTCATATACGGGTAATTTCTTCAATCATTAGTCGCGTTGCCTCGCCGGGGTCATCCGACTTCATCAAATGCTCCCCAACGAGAAAGCCACGGTATCCCACGGCGCGCAATGCGCTTATTTCTTTTGCGTCAGTCAATCCGCTTTCTGAAATTTTTACCAGGTGGTCTGGGATGTGCTGGGCAAGATCAATACTTACTTGTGTCGATACCTCAAAGGTCTTCAGGTTTCGGTTGTTGACTCCGACCATATCTATATGAGGTGTCAATGAGCGATTGAGTTCGGCCAAGTCGTGAACTTCCAAAAGCACCTCCAAACCTAGTTCATGTGCTAAACCGCTCAGCAAATCAATAGATTTGGGATCCAAAGCTGCTGCGATTAACAAGATTACGTCGGCACCCCATGCTTTAGCTTCATGGACCTGATAGGGATCCACCATAAAGTCTTTGCGCAAAAGGGGTAAGCTACAACTGGCGCGCGCAATAATCAAGTCCTCTGGCGCCCCACCAAAATAGCCTACTTCAGTCAATACGGACATACCACATGCACCCCCTGATTGGTAGCCTTTAGCCACCTCTTGAATATGGTGATCTGTTCTTATGTGATTTTTTGACGGAGATCTTCTTTTGTGTTCTGTAATCAGTCCACTGGAACTGTGGTATAATAAGTCCCTGAGTGAATATGCATTTCTGGTGTACGCAGGCATGGATTGAAGTACAGAAAGCGGCACTTGATTTTTCACCAGGTCCACTTGTACTTGCTTGTTGCGGCATATGCGGGTTAAGATGTCCATGACTTTGATATATTTTGCAATGAAACAAATGATTGATGAGCACGCCCGGACTGTAGACTATCTACGGCTTGGTCTACGGCATGAGCTAGACTGCAACCTTGGACTGTGGATATGGCCAATGCGGCATTGGCACAAACCACCTCGTTTTGCGCTTGGGTGCCTTGGCCTTTGAGTACCTCCTGAAAAATTTTTGCAGCATCTTCAATGCCATTCCCCCCAGTAATATCGCTCATCTTCCATTGCTGGGCTTTAAAATCTTGGGGATTTAACAAAGACTCACCTTGGGGTGTGATGATTTTCGCACTTCCGGTCAAAGATATTTCATCATACCCATCCAGCGCGTGAACAATGGTGTATTGGGTTTGGTCTTTTTGATACAGGTATTGATACATCCTAGCTAGTTCTAGTTGAAAAACACCCACCAGCTGATAAGTCGGTCTTGAGGGGTTCACCATGGGACCCAACATATTGAAAAAAGTTTTGACGCCAAGACTTCTGCGCACCGGGGCTACTTGTTTCATGGCTGGGTGAAAAAGCGGGGCGTGTAGCACACAGATGCCTGCCTTTTCGATACAACTGCGCAAAAACGCCTCGTCAGCACTAAATTTAATGCCCAAAGCTTCAAGCACATTGCTCGACCCGCAGGCAGATGAAACCCCGTAATTACCGTGTTTGGCTACGTGTATCCCTGCTCCAGCTGTGACAAAAGAGGCTAGTGTTGAAATATTAAAGGTATCTTTTCCGTCACCCCCAGTACCACAGAGGTCAATAGCAGTATATGCGGACAAGTCTATGGGAATGCACAGTTCGAGCAATGCATCCCGAAATCCAGCTAATTCCTCGATACTGATACTGCGCATCATATAAACCGTCAAAAAGGCGGCGATCTCAGATTCTGAGTATTGGCCTTGAGCGATTTGCGTCAACACCTGTTTGGCTGATTCTTTGGAAAGTTGTTGGTGTTGGGTCAATTGGTTGAGCAATGTCTTCATCCGCTAAAAGTATTTGGTATGGGTGAGCCATTGTTGTAACATCTGCGCTCCGTCCGGGGTAAGGATCGATTCCGGGTGAAATTGCACAGCGCAAACCTCGTAGTTGAGGTGTCTGATGGCCATGATTTGCCCATTTTGGTCTCGAGCAGTCACGCGTAATTCTGCAGGCAAATCTTCCTGGTTCACCACCCAAGAATGATATCTTCCCGCCTGAATTTGTTCGGGTAGCCCGCGAAAAATAGGCTCGGTGGTATCGATGTTGATCTGTGTGCCTATTCCGTGGTATACTTGGCTGAGGTTGGTTAAACTTCCGCCGAAAACCTCAGCAATCGCTTGCTGACCCAGGCACACCCCAAAAATCGCTTTGGTGGGGGCATAGGCTTGAATAATCGCTTTTAGCAGTCCTGCTTCATCGGGAATTCCGGGTCCGGGGGACAATACAATATGGTCAAATCGGTCTACCTCCTCCAAAGCGATTTGGTCATTGCGCACCACCCGAACACGGGCACCCAGCGCTTCAAGGTGGTGGACCAGGTTATAGGTAAAACTGTCGTAGTTGTCGATAACAAGTATTTCTTTCATCTCCTTAAAGGGCTTCTGCCATAGAAAGCGCTTTGTGTAAAGCACCGAGTTTATTATAGGTTTCTTGATTCTCCGCTTCAGCGCTGGAGGCGGCAACAATACCAGCACCCGCTTGGAAGTATAGTGTTTGGTTTTTGCTTAAAAAGGTGCGAATCATGATGGCGTGGTTAAAATTTCCAGAAAAGTCCATAAATCCTATCGCTCCTCCGTAATACCCTCTTGGGGTGGGTTCGTATCGCTCGATAAGCTCCATGGCTTTGTGTTTAGGTGCACCGCTCAATGTGCCTGCCGGAAATGTGTCCGCCACTACTTTCATGGTGGGTACTTCAGGTTTTTTTCGCCCGGTTACTTTGGACACCAAGTGGATCACATGGGAAAAGAATTGGACTTCTTTATAGGTCTCCACCTGCACAATACTTCCGTGCCTGCTGAGATCGTTGCGCGCTAGGTCGACCAACATGACGTGCTCCGCGTTTTCTTTAGCATCTTCGCTTAGCTTTTTGGCCAACTCCGCATCTTGCTCGTCATTTCCGGTCCTGCGAAACGTACCCGCAATGGGATGGATTTCGCAAAGGTCATTTTTGACCACCAATTGAGCTTCAGGTGAACTGCCCAATAATTTAAAGTTGCCGTAATCGAAATAAAACAGATATGGAGAGGGGTTGATGGTTCTCAAAGCCCGATAAACATTGAATTCATCTCCCTGAAATGGCTGCTCAAATCTTCTGGACAATACCAGTTGAAACACATCTCCTCTTTGGCAATGGGTTTTTGCTAAATCCACCAAAGACTTAAAATCCTGATCAGCCACGTTGGTTTTTTGATCACCCACCAGCTTAAACGGATAACTGGGAAATGAGGGTACCTGAATCCAGCCTGCAAGTTCAGCTAAATTGCTGTGTTGATCCTCTGTGTGGTGACAAAAAAGGAATGCTTCGTTGTTGAAATGATTGATCGCTATGATGTTTTGATAAACCGCGTAATACACGTCTGGTATACTGGTTTGAGGCTCTTTTTTCTCAATTTTAATATCCTCAAAATACCGCACACTGTCGTAGGACATATAACCAAATAGTCCGTGGTTAATAAATTTAAAGGCAGGCCCATCCACTGAGAATGAGGTACTGAATTGCGCAATGAGTTCAGGGACATTGTCCTTTTCCGCCAGGGTGTAGTGATGGGTACTCCCGTCAGGGTAGCGCTCTTCTACTTGATCGCGTTCTATTTTGAACCAGGCAATCGGCTGGCAACAGATATAGGAGAAGCTATTGTCATTGGCGTGATAATCGCTGCTCTCCAACAAAATACTTTGGGCAAATCGATCCCTGATCTTCAGATAAACACTCACCGGTGTCAGTGTATCTGCGAGCAGTTTTTGGTAATCTGTTTTCAGACGATGGATTCTCATAGCAGGGTTATTAAAGAAAAAAGGCTTGTCGTGAAGACAAGCCTTAGTATGGTTATACAGTAGGGTTTGCTCACAGGTTTTGCTGTAAGTTGTTCCACCACCAAGAAAATTTGTTTTTGTTGTTCATGGCCTCAAAGATAAGTAACCTGTACAAAAAAACAAGTGTTCCTTTAAAATTGAAGGGTTACTTCTAGATCAAATTCGTTGTTGATGGCTTTGTCGCCCAAGTTTTCAAAGAAATTGTTAGATCCGTAACGAATATCATATAAAGTACGGTCAATTTTTAACGATGCAGTTGCTGTGTTTGCCGCAACTGTCATAGGGAAACTTACCGGTTGAGTAATCCCTTTGATCGATAAATCTCCAGTTACCTGGTATCCGCCAGCAGCATCAACACCTACTTGAGTGATGACCAATTGGGCAGTCGGGTGAGTTTCTGTTCCAAAAAAATCATCTGACTTTAAGTGTCCTTCTAATTTTCCTTTCATTTCCCCATCAAGGTCAGTAGCCACAAGACTAGTCATGTCTACGGTGAAAGATCCTCCAGTAAGTACTTGATCTGCAAAAGACAAGCTTCCTTCGGTCAAAGCAATGGTTCCTTCGTGTTGTCCGGTTACCTTATAACCTTTCCACAATACTTGGCTTTCCCCTGATTTTACAGCAACAGTGTTGTTGGCTGTGGCTTCAACAGCAACAGCAGCTTCCTCTTGGTTTTCTTTTTTCGCGCCACAAGCGACAAACATCAGTGCCATTCCTGCAATCAATAATCCTTTTTTCATGTTGTTTTGGTTTTAAATTTGTTTAATAATTGGGTTAATTGTGCTAGCTCATCCAAGCTCAATGAATGGGTGAGTAGTTCTTCTGCCTTTTGGATCGCCTCAGAGAGCAAGGTCAATAAAGCTGTTCCATCTGGGGTAATACGCACTTCAATTTTTCTTCTGTTCTGTGAACACACCTTGCGTTCCACCAAACCTTTGGCAATCAATTTGTCTACCACCCGCGTAGTGTTACTGCTTTTGTGTATCATGCGCTCGTTGAGCGTTTCCATGTATGCAGTATCGCGATATCCTTGTAAGATGCGCAGGACGTTGAATTGCGCTAGACTGATATCATAAGGTTTAATCGCCTCCAACAATGTTTCTTGAATGTTTGTATGAATCAGGTGAATCAATAGGCCAATACGCGCTCTTGGCGCAATAGGCTTGGATGACTTGATGATTTCCTCTACATTCATGTATCTACAAAATTTGTAGGTACAAATGTAGTATTATTTTTTAGTTCTCAAAGATTTACTTTGTAATTTTGGTCACCAACAGCTGTAAACTTATCGTGTAGGTTTGCAAAAAATTTAAACTATGGCAGATTTATCCCAACAAAATTGGAAACAACAATTAGACAATGATTCCCAGGCGGTGATTATTGATGTAAGAACAGCTGACGAAGTAGCTGAAGGACAGATAGAAGGTGCAGTGCACATAGACATCTTTGGAGGACCGGCATTTATGCAGGCCGTAGAACAATTAGATCCTGAAAAATCTTATTACGTGTATTGCAGATCTGGGAACCGCAGTGGACAAGCCTGTGCGATCATGAATGCTAAAGGAATTGCCAAAGCGTATAACCTGATCGGCGGTGTGATGAGTTGGGAAGGCCCTCTGGTGTAATGCTGGTCAACCTGATTCACTTTTTTCAAAAGTTTGGTTTTCGGATTGCGCAACGTATGGGTGAGCGATTCGGAATACGCACGCGTTTGATGCGCGTGATGTTTATATACTTTAGCTTTATGACGCTAGGGGCTGGATTTGCACTTTATCTATTTATCGGTGTTGTTTTAAAGATAAAAGACTTGTTTTATACCAAGCGCACTTCTGTGTTTGACCTTTAGCCCATGAAAGATTTTTTTCGGTCTAAAATCTGGCTTTCCGTTTTGTTGCTCAATACCTTAATCCTGGTAGGTATGTTGGGCTATCACTTTATTTCCGACTTTAAATGGTTGGATGCGCTGTACATGTCGGTAATTACAGTGACCACGGTAGGCTATGGAGAAATAGCCCCATTGGGGTCGGCCGGAAGGATTTTCACTATGTTTCTTTTGCTGGCCAGTTTGTTTATCATTGGTTTTTCGCTCCGCGCTATTACAGAGGAACTATTGGCCAACAACACTTTGCTACAACTCAGAAAAAAGAAACTAACCAAAACAATCAGTCGAATGGAAAAACAAGTGATCATTTGTGGATATGGCAGAAACGGGGCTCAGGTCGCTGCAAAGCTCCAGTCGTTTCACATGCCATTTGTGGTAATCGATAAAAATGAAGCAGTAGCCCAACGGGTACCTAAGGACATCGTATTTCTTCAAGGAGATGCCAACGATGATGAGGTGCTGCTCACTGCAGGTATTGAACGCGCTGGTTACTTAATCGCAGCCCTACCTGACGACGCATCAAATCTTTTTTTGGTTTTGTCAGCCCGACAATTAAACCCTGATTTGGTGATTATCAGCAGAGCCTCAGACCCCTCAGCATGCAAAAAGCTGACCATGGCCGGAGCAAATCAAGTGGTGCTACCTGAGCGCATAGGGGGGGATCACATGGCCTCGTTGGTCGCAGACCCCGACCTGATTACTTTTATGGACCGTTTGGGTATGGGTGGTAAAGAGAAAACTAATTTGGTGGAGATATCACTGGATACTTTGATCGACGCTCGAGGCGCAGCTACTTTGAGGGATCTTAATCTGCGTCATAAAACTGGCTGTACCGTGATTGGATATGTCTCGGAATCAGGTCAATACATCATCAATCCTGAAGCTGATCAGTTGCTGGATCCCAAAGGAAAAATCATTGTTTTGGGACGTTCCGAGCAGATTGATGCACTGCATCAGGTATTCAGTTTTTAGTTTATTGACTTTTTTCCTTTCTTCCCCATAATTTGATTGCTCGGATTTTTTTTTGGATATTGGTCGTTTCAAACGAAACTAATCCAAAACTCCATGAACAAATTTAGATTGTTGGCTTTTTTCCTTTTTGTCCTTCCGTTAACCACTTGGGCACAAGAAGCAGAAAAAGGCCTTGACGAACGCGTGAACGATGCATTTATGCCGGTAGCTACCTGGTGGGAATCCTTGGTGCTGACTACTGTGCCTATTGGCCCTATGAACGTTCCCTTTGTTCTTTTGCTCTTGATTGGGGGCGCTACTTTTTTTACCATTTATTTTAAGTTTCCCAGTGTATCTCAATTTGGCCTGGCTTTGCGCACTGTACGCGGCAAATACGACGCTATTGATCACGATCCCAATAACGCTTCATCTGAAGATAAAGACGGAGAAGTAAGTCATTTTCAGGCATTAGCGACTGCTGTTTCAGGAACTGTAGGTTTGGGAAATATCGCTGGTGTTGCCGTTGCGATTGCCGTTGGCGGACCAGGGGCAACCTTTTGGATGATTGTTTGTGGATTGATCGGGATGTCCTCAAAATTTGTCGAGTGTACTTTAGGTGTTAAATACCGTGACGTCGATCAAAACGGCGTTGTTTACGGAGGTCCTATGTACTATCTCTCTCGTGGACTACAAGAAATAGGGTGGAAGCAAGTAGGAAAGTTCCTGGGTGTTTTGTTTGCTGTGTTGTGTGTCGGTGCCTCTTTTGGGGGTGGAAATGCCTTCCAGTCCAATCAAGCCACGGTTCAAATCATTTCTATGTTTAACCTTGAAGGAGGTTCTATTGGGGTGATCATCGGATTGATTCTAGCGGTTTTGGTCGGAATTGTGATTATCGGTGGTATCAAGCAAATCGCCAAGGTGACAGAGAAAATTGTCCCCTTTATGGCAGGTTTGTATATTTTGGCTTCTCTAGTGATTATTTTTGCCAATATCCAATACGTAGGTCCAGCATTTACCATGATTTTTGAAGGCGCTTTTTCGCCCCAGGCTGGTTTGGGCGGTATTATTGGGGTGATTATCGTTGGTTTTCAACGCGCTGCATTTTCGAATGAGGCTGGAGCAGGTTCAGCAGCCATTGCCCACTCAGCTGTAAAAACGAAGTACGCGGCTAGTGAGGGAGTAGTGGCCCTTTTAGAGCCCTTTATCGATACAGTAGTCATTTGTACGATGACCGCATTAGTCATCATTTTCTTTAATATGGATGTCAATGCATTTGACTACGGGAACGCTGTGGGAAGTACGGTAAAGCTCAACGCTACCGGAACCTATATCGGTGGGGTAGACCTGACTTCAATGGCGTATGATTCTGTCATACCAGGATTTAGGTATGTACTTACTTTTGCTATTGTGTTGTTTGCTTTTTCTACCATGATTTCTTGGTCTTATTACGGTCTTCAAGCATGGAAGTATTTGTTTGGACGCGGTAGATTAGCCGATGTGGTGTACAAAGTGTTGTTCCTCGCTTTTATTGTCATTGGTGCAGGAGCCACCTTGGACGCTGTGATCAAGTTTTCTGACGCGATGATTTTGGCGTTGGTATTCCCCAATATGATTGGTTTACTGTTGCTTTTCCCCAAAGTACAGCAGGAATTAAAAAAATATTTGGGCGCGATCAAAGAGGCGCGTCTCAGCTAAATCAACGACAGATGAAAAAATCCCTTTTTGCTTGGTCATTACATCAGCAAAAAGGGATTTTTATTTTGCTGGTTTTTGGTTTATCGGTTGAGTTGTTCTGGTCTTTGGACTTGCTGACTCGGGAACAAATTTCCCTAGAAGTTCCTAAACGCTTTACAGAGGTGAACTCATCAAGTACTTCAAGCCCTCAAAATGAAACGCGTAGTCAAATTAAGACACCCGACAAGCCAAAGCTTCAGCTCCCAATCCCTGCTACCCACCAATCAAATTTAAATACTGCTTCAGCATCCGACTTGTTGCCGATTCATGGTATTGGGCCAGTTTTGTCCAAACGCATCATCAAATATAGAGATGCCATAGGTGGATATACCCACAAAGATCAATTGTACAAGGTTTATGGTTTAGACAGTGTCGTCGCACTCAGACTTTTTGATTATTTTTACGTACCTAATCAATAAAGGATGTATTTTTGTTTAATCTTTTCTATTTAAGGATAAACAAAATCCCATAAGTTATATGAGCCTACCACAAGCCATTGGATTCCAATACTCAGATACACAAGCGATGGTTGCTGAAGCAGCCAGAGATTTTGCCCAACAATTTATCGCTCCAAACGTTCGGGTTTGGGATGAACAACAACATTTGCCTATGGATGTACTTCAGAAAGCAGGTGAGTTGGGATTTATGGGTATCCTGGTTCCAGAGCAATACGGTGGATCTGGATTAGGTTATCACGAGTACATCGCTATTGTCGAGGAAATATCCAAGGTAGACCCATCTATTGGATTGTCAATTGCCGCTCATAATTCTTTGTGTACCAATCATATTTTGACTTTTGGCGATGAAGATCAAAAACAAAAGTGGATTCCAAAATTAGCTACTGGTCAATGGATTGGCGCATGGGGGCTCACAGAACACAATACTGGATCTGACGCTGGCTCCATGAGCACTACTGCTGTCAAAGAAGGCGATCATTGGGTGATCAGTGGCACCAAGAATTTTATCACCCATGGGGCAAGTGGTCAAGTTGCTGTAGTGATTGCCCGCACAGGTGAAAAGGGAGCCAAAAACAACGCTACAGCTTTTGTGGTTGAGCGTGGAACTCCAGGTTTTAGCGCCGGAAAAAAAGAGGACAAGTTGGGCATGAGGGCTTCGGAAACTGCAGAAATGGTTTTTGACCAGTGCATCGTTCCAGACAGTAACCGACTCGGCGCAGTTGGCGAAGGTTTTAAACAGAGTTTGGCTATTTTGGATGGAGGTAGAATTTCCATCGCAGCCCTTTCTTTAGGCATTGGCTTAGGTGCATTTGAAGCTGCTTTAAAATACTCAGGAGAACGCCACCAATTTGGTCAGCCCATCAACGCTTTTCAGGGTATTTCATTTAAATTGGCTGATATGGCCACCGAGATTGAAGCCGCAAGTTTGATGACACACAAGGCAGCTGCACTAAAAAATGCCAAACAACCCATGACCCAAATCGGCGCAATGTGTAAGCTATACGCATCAGAAATGTGTGTGCGCGTGGCTACAGAAGCGATTCAGATTTTCGGTGGTTACGGTTATACCAAAGACTTTCCTGTGGAGAAATTTTATAGAGACGCTAAGTTGTGTACCATCGGGGAGGGGACCTCTGAAATTCAGAAGTTGGTGATTTCTAGAAATATTTTGAAATAGTAGGATTGAATATCCAAGAAACGTTTATATTTGCAGTCCGAAAACCATAAAGAAAGGAGGTACGTCTTATGTTAATTATACCCATCAAAGAAGGAGAGAATATCGATAGAGCGCTTAAGCGTTTCAAGAGAAAGTTTGACAAAACTGGCACTATGCGCCAATTGAGAGATCGTCAGCAATTTACCAAACCTTCAGTAACTAAAAGAAAACAAGTTCAGAAGGCAGCTTACATCCAAAACTTAAGAGATCAAGCAGATCTATAAGCTCCTTAAACACATTTGATGTGATTGACATAAAGTCCCGGCCTCGGGACTTTTTTGTTTTTACAGGTTTTTGTTATCTTTCCCTATGTCCTTAAGCGCATTCCAAGATTATCTGTTTATGGAGCGAATGGCTTCTGCCCACACCATCAAAGCCTACTTGAGGGACTTGCATTCTTTTGAAGATTATTTAAAGGTGGATCATCAGGTTTCTGTCGATTCGGCTTCCTATGTGCACATCAGGTCATGGATGGTATTTTTGATGGATCAAGGCAACAAACACCAAACCATCAACCGCAAGATTTCTTCCCTAAAGGCTTACTATCTTTTTTTGTTAAAAGCGGGTTTGTTGTCTCAGAGTCCTTTAGAGGTGCACCAGTCCCTTAAATCGAGGCCAAAATTATCATTGCCATTCTCGCTCAATGAAATGAATGCCTTGTTTGATACATGGGATAGGGATTTTTCCGAGCTGGGTTTTGATGAAACAAGGAATCGATTGATGATCGCGCTTTTGTATGGAACTGGAATCAGACGTGCAGAACTCATCGGGCTTAAAATAATTGACGTAGACATCGAACGTGCTCAGATCAAGGTTTTGGGCAAACGCAACAAGGAGCGATTAGTTCCCCTGATTGAGTCTTTATTGCCTTTGCTGCGAAATTATTTTACACTGAGAAGTCAAGTGATTTCCGATACAGCAATACCCTTTCTTTTGGTGAAGTCAGATGGCCGAAAACTCTCAGATTCATTTGTGTATCGTTTGGTAAATCGCTATCTTAGTGAAGTGTCCTCTAAAGAAAAAAGGAGTCCACATATGTTGCGCCACACATTTGCTACCCATGTTTTGCAATCTGGAGCGGATTTAAATTCTGTCAAAGAACTTCTGGGTCACACAAGCTTAGCGGCTACGCAAGTATATACGCACAACAGTATTGAAGACTTGAAAAAATCTTATCGAGGCGCTCATCCAAGGTCTACAAAAAAATAGCCCCACACAGAGGGTTGTTGTATGTTTCACTAAAATAAGTCTGTGATGAAAGTAACTATTCAAGATGTAAATTTTAATGCCGATCAAAGTCTGATTGAATTTGTTCAGAATCGCGTCCATAAAATGGAGCACTTTTTCGACCATGTCATTGATGTGGATGTGTTTTTAAAGGTGGAGAATACCTCCGAAAAAGAGAACAAAATCATGGAACTTAAAGTCCATGTTCCCAAGGAGAGTATTGTGGTCACCAAACAGTGTAAAACTTTTGAAGAGGCTGCTGATACTGCGTGCAGTTCCGCTGAACGCATGCTCAAAGAGCTCAAAGAAAAGCGAAGGAAAATGGCGTAATTTTTTTTCAAAATATTTTGAATGCTCAAATATTTCCCTACATTTGCAGTCCGTTTGAAAAAGCGGACTTTTTTTTGTCAAAAAGAAAAGTAAATGCCGATGTAGCTCAGTTGGCTAGAGCAGCTGATTTGTAATCAGCAGGTCGTGGGTTCGAGCCCCTCTATCGGCTCAAAACAACAGCGATGTTGTAACGTTCTTTAAATGGTGTTATTAGGTTAAGGGGAGATACTCAAGCGGCCAACGAGGGCAGACTGTAAATCTGCTGACTACGTCTTCGCAGGTTCGAATCCTGCTCTCCCCACCAATGAATCACATTGATTCATCGATAAATTATTGCATATCAAAACGAGATGTATTAATTTTGTCGCCCGATTTGCCTAGCGGCATCGTTTTATTGTTTTTTTGCGGGAGTAGCTCAGTTGGTAGAGCGTCAGCCTTCCAAGCTGAATGTCGCGAGTTCGAACCTCGTCTCCCGCTCAAATGTTTAAGTCCTTGGGCTAAACCTTCAATGCTGAGCATTGTTCGGTGCTGTGTATTACACGGTGCCTTTTCGGTTTTTAAGGATTTAAAAACCAATGCCGGTGTAGCTCAGGGGTAGAGCGCTTCCTTGGTAAGGAAGAGGTCACGAGTTCAATTCTCGTCATTGGCTCAATAGCGTAATAAACTATACACTAATATAAACTAAGATTAAAATTATTTAACATGGCAAAGGCTAATTTCGATCGTTCAAAACCGCACTTAAACATCGGTACTATTGGACACGTAGATCACGGAAAAACTACATTGACTGCTGCTATTACTTCGGTTTTGGCCAATGCAGGACTTTCTGAAAAGAGAAGTTTCGATTCTATCGACAACGCTCCTGAAGAAAAAGAAAGAGGTATTACAATCAATACTTCACACGTTGAATATTCTACAGCAAACAGACACTACGCTCACGTTGACTGTCCAGGTCACGCGGATTACGTAAAGAACATGGTTACTGGTGCTGCTCAGATGGACGGCGCTATCTTGGTTGTTGCTGCAACTGACGGTCCAATGCCACAAACCAGAGAACACATCCTACTAGGAAGACAAGTTGGTATTCCAAGAATCGTTGTTTTCTTGAACAAAGTGGATATGGTGGATGATGCTGAGTTGTTGGAGTTGGTAGAAATGGAAGTAAGAGAATTGCTTTCTTTCTATGAGTATGACGGAGACAATGGTCCAGTTATTTCTGGTTCTGCACTAGGTGCTTTGAACGGTGAGCAAAAGTGGGTGGATACTGTAATGCAGTTGATGGAAGCTGTTGACACTTGGATTGAAATGCCTGAGCGCGATGTAGATAAGCCTTTCTTGATGCCTGTTGAAGATGTATTTACCATTACTGGTCGTGGAACTGTTGCTACAGGTCGTATCGAAACTGGTGTTGCTAATACTGGAGATGCAGTTGAAATCATCGGTATGGGTGCTGAAAAATTAACTTCTACTATTACAGGGGTTGAGATGTTCCGCAAAATTCTTGACAGAGGTGAAGCTGGTGACAACGTTGGACTATTGCTTAGAGGTATCGACAAAGCTGATATCAAAAGAGGTATGGTTATCTGTAAGTCAGGTTCTGTTAAACCACACGCTAAATTCAAAGCTGAGGTTTATATCTTGAAAAAAGAAGAAGGTGGACGTCACACTCCATTCCACAACAACTATCGTCCACAGTTCTATGTAAGAACAACTGACGTTACTGGAACAATCAGCCTTCCAGCTGGTGTAGAAATGGTGATGCCTGGTGATAACTTGACGATTAACGTTGATTTGTTGCAACCTATTGCATTGAGCGTTGGTCTTCGTTTTGCAATCCGCGAGGGTGGTAGAACTGTAGGAGCTGGTCAGGTAACTGAAATCCTAGACTAAACTTTATACAATAAAGTCTATAAGGTGTCCGCCCTCTGGGCGGATACCTTTCTTAATGAATACAAGATGCTTCGGCATCTGATACGGGTGTAGCTCAGTTGGTAGAGCACTGGTCTCCAAAACCAGGTGTCGGGAGTTCGAGTCTCTCCTCCCGTGCAAAGGTTCATCACCTATTTAAATAGATCGAATATGTTGCAGTATATAAAGGAATCAATAGAAGAGTTAAAGCACAATGTGACTTTGCCTACTAAAGCTGAAGCGTCAAACCTGATGGTTGTAGTTGCTGTTTTTTCAGTAGTATTTGCTTTAGCTATATGGGGGGTTGACAGCGCCTTGTCTCAGTTGATTCAGCTTTATTTTAACAACATTATCAATTAATTGCCCTATGTCTGAGACTGTTGAGAAAAAGTGGTATGTGGTTCGGGCTGTAAGTGGTCAGGAGCACAAGATCAAAGGGTATATTGAAACTGAAATAGCTCGTTTGGGTTTTGCCCAAGAGCTAGAGGAAGTTTTGGTGCCTACTGAGAAAGTGGTACAGATCCGCAATGGAAAAAAGCTCAACAAAGAAAAAGTATATTTTCCTGGTTACATTATGGTGAAAGCCAACTTGGATGGAGAGATGGTCCACGCGATCAGATCAATTACCAATGTTATCGGCTTCCTAGGGGAGACTAAAGGAGGAGATCCAGTTCCGCTCAGAAAATCTGAAGTGAATAGAATGCTTGGTAAAGTGGATGAGCTTGCAGCTACTTCCGATCAAGTAGCTATTCCTTTTGTGATGGGCGAAACGATCAAAGTAATCGATGGTCCTTTCAACGGTTTCAATGGAACTGTCGAAAAGATCAATGAGGAAAAACGCAAGCTTGAGGTAATGGTGAAGATTTTCGGAAGAAAAACTCCACTGGAACTCAGCTATATGCAAGTTGAAAAAGTATAAGTGTTACACTAAATAGAGAAGGTGTGCTTCCAATTTCACCTTCGTTAATTCAATTGAACAATGGCAAAAGAAATCAGTAAAGTAGTTAAGCTACAAGTTAGGGGAGGTGCAGCGAATCCATCGCCACCGGTTGGACCCGCTTTAGGTTCTGCCGGTGTCAATATCATGGAGTTCTGCAAGCAGTTTAATGCGAGAACCCAAGATAAACCTGGTAAAGTTTTACCAGTACAGATCACCGTGTACAAGGACAAGTCTTTTGACTTCGTCGTTAAGACTCCTCCAGCGGCCGTTCAACTCATGGAAGCAGCTAAGGTTAAGAAAGGATCTGGCGAACCAAACAAAATCAAGGTGGCCTCTGTCAGCTGGGATCAAGTAAAAACGATCGCTGAAGACAAAATGGTTGATTTGAACGCATTTACGTTAGAATCTGCAATGATGATGATTGCAGGAACTGCACGCTCAATGGGTTTGAAAGTAGCAGGTAAAAAACCTTTCTAACATCTAAAGCAGTAGATATGGCAACATTAACGAAAAAGCAAAAAGAAGCACGCGCTAAGATTGACAAGACTAAATTGTATTCTTTGTCTGAAGCCAGTGCTTTGGTGAAAGAAATCACCAATTCAAATTTTGATGCTTCTGTAGACATCGCTGTGCGTTTAGGTGTAGACCCACGTAAGGCAAATCAGATGGTTAGAGGAGTAGTAACCCTTCCTCATGGTACTGGTAAGGATGTCAAGGTCTTGGCCTTGGTTACCCCAGATAAAGAAGCAGAAGCTAAAGAAGCAGGTGCTGATTTTGTGGGACTTGACGAGTACTTGGAGAAAATCAAAAACGGTTGGACCGATGTCGATGTAATTATCACCATGCCTAGTGTTATGGGTAAGTTAGGACCATTGGGCCGTGTCTTAGGACCTAGAGGTTTGATGCCTAACCCCAAAACAGGTACAGTGACCATGGATGTAGCCAAAGCGGTTGCAGAAGTCAAAGCGGGTAAAATTGATTTTAAAGTGGACAAAACTGGTATCGTTCACGCAGGTATTGGCAAAGTATCTTTCTCTGCCACTCAACTTGCGGATAACGCTAAGGAATTGATCGACACTTTGATCAAACTGAAGCCAACAGCAGCTAAAGGGGTATATGTGAAGACTATTTACATGTCTAGCACCATGAGCCCAAGTGTTCAATTGGATCCTAAAGCCGTTTAAGGGTATTAAAAAAATTATCCCATGACAAGAGAAGAAAAAACACAAGCAATACAAGACCTTACGGCTAAATTAGCTGATCACTCGATCATTTATTTGGCGGATACTTCTGGGTTGGATGCAGCGACTACCTCTGATTTGCGCAGAGCTTGTTTCAAAGAAAACATTCAACTTAACGTAGTAAAAAACACATTGCTTGCCAAAGCAATGGAAGCTTCTGATAAAGACTTTGGTGATCTTCCTTCTGTATTGAAAGGAAGTACATCGATCATGATTTCTGATCAAAGCAGTGTCCCTGCTAAATTGATTAAGAATTTCAGAAAGAAATCCAATAAGCCTGTGCTTAAAGGTGCTTTTATCGAAGAAGCGATTTACATCGGAGACAACCAATTGGATGCCCTGGTAGCGATCAAGTCTAGAGAAGAAATGATTGGAGAAGTGATTGGCCTATTGCAATCACCAGCCAAGAATGTTATTTCTGGTTTGAAATCAGGTGGCGGAAAATTGGCGGGTATTTTGAAAACCCTTTCCGAGAAATAATTCAGCACTAATCAACAATTATATTTACAAATTTTAAAACGATAGAAAAATGGCAAATTTGAAAGATTTCGCAGAACAACTAGTTAACCTAACCGTTAAAGAAGTAAACGAGTTAGCAGCTATCTTGAAAGAAGAGTACGGTATCGAGCCTGCTGCTGCTGCTGTTGCAGTTGCTGCTGGAGGTGGTGCTGGTGCTGATGCAACTGCTGCTGAAGAGCAAACAGAATTCGATGTAATCCTTAAAGAAGCTGGAGCCTCTAAATTGGCTGTAGTTAAATTGGTTAAAGAATTAACTGGTCTTGGCTTGAAAGAAGCTAAAGACATCGTTGATGCTGCTCCAAAACCTGTTAAAGAAGGTGTTTCTAAAGATGAGGCCGAAGGCATCAAAAAATCATTGGAAGAAGCAGGAGCTGTTGTTGAGCTTAAATAATTACTCAATGTAACTTACGGGTTTAGGTCTTTTCGCAGTTTTGCGGCTAGACCTAAGCCTTTTTATAGGTGTATATGACGCTGTATACATCCCTCTTTCTCAGTATTCACCACATAAAATTGTCCATTGATGTTCACAAATCAGACTGAAAGAATCAATTTTTCCTCCACTAAGAACATACCGAATTATCCGGATTTCTTGGACATTCAGATCAAATCATTTCAGGACTTTTTCCAATTAGAGACCAAATCTGACGAGCGCAGCAACGAGGGGTTGTTCAATACCTTTAAGGAGAACTTTCCCATCACAGACACCCGCAACCAGTTTGTTCTTGAGTTCCTCGATTATTTTGTAGATCCACCGCGTTACACGATTCAAGAGTGTATTGAAAGGGGATTGACCTACAGTGTTCCTTTGAAAGCCCGTTTAAAGCTGTATTGCACTGATCCTGAGCACGAGGATTTTGAAACTATTGTACAAGATGTATACCTCGGCACGATCCCGTATATGACCCCTAGCGGTACATTTGTGATCAATGGAGCTGAGCGTGTTGTCGTTTCTCAATTACACCGTTCTCCAGGCGTCTTTTTTGGACAGTCATTTCACACCAATGGAACCAAGCTTTATTCAGCCAGAGTAATTCCGTTTAAGGGTTCTTGGATTGAATTTGCTACAGACATTAACGGAGTGATGTACGCGTACATCGACCGTAAAAAGAAATTACCTGTCACTACATTATTCCGCGCGATTGGATTTGAGCGAGATAAAGATATTTTAGAAATTTTCGACCTTTCTGAGGAGGTTAAAGTTTCTAAAGCAGGACTGAAAAAAGTACTAGGACGAAAATTAGCTGCCCGTGTTTTAAATACTTGGCATGAAGATTTCGTCGATGAAGATACCGGCGAAGTAGTTTCCATCGAGCGCAACGAGATCATTTTAGATCGCGATACCATTCTTGATAAAGACCACATCGACGAGATTATAGAAGCGGATGTGAAGACCATTTTGCTGCACAAGGAAAACAACGCCAATGCAGATTATGCAATCATCCACAACACGCTTCAAAAAGACCCTACAAACTCTGAAAAAGAGGCTGTAGAACACATTTACAGACAGCTCAGAAATTCTGAGCCACCAGATGAGGAAACTGCGCGTGGAATCATCGATAAATTGTTCTTCTCTGATCAGCGCTACAACCTCGGTGAGGTAGGTCGCTACAGAATGAACAAGAAATTAGGATTGAACATCAACATGGATATGCAAGTGCTTACCCGTGAGGATATCATTACTATTATTAAATACTTAATCGAATTGATCAACTCCAAAGCGGAGATTGACGATATCGATCACTTGTCCAACAGACGTGTGCGCACTGTAGGGGAGCAATTGTCTCAGCAGTTTGGTGTGGGTCTTGCCCGTATGGCTAGAACCATCCGCGAGCGCATGAATGTTCGCGACAACGAGGTGTTTACCCCAATTGACTTGATCAACGCCAAGACTTTGTCTTCGGTGATCAACTCTTTCTTTGGTACCAATCAGCTGTCTCAGTTTATGGACCAAACCAACCCATTGGCTGAGATCACCCACAAGCGCCGACTGTCGGCTCTTGGACCAGGTGGTCTATCCAGAGAACGCGCCGGATTTGAGGTGCGCGACGTTCACTACACGCACTACGGAAGGTTGTGTCCTATTGAGACGCCAGAAGGACCGAACATCGGTTTGATTTCTTCTATGTCCGTATTTGCCAAGGTAAACCCTATGGGATTCTTGGAAACACCTTACCGCAAAGTAAATAACGGTAAAGTAGACCTTTCTGAGTTCCACTACCTATCTGCTGAAGAAGAGGAAGCTAAGAAAATTGCCCAGGCAAATATTCCTTTAGACGACCAAGGAAATATTCAGACAGAAAAATTAATCGTTCGTTTGGAAGGAGATTTCCCAGTAGTTGATCCACAAGAGGTTGATTATACGGACGTTTCTCCCAACCAGATCGCATCGATATCTGCCTCTTTGATTCCTTTCTTGGAGCACGATGATGCAAACCGCGCTTTGATGGGCTCTAACATGATGCGTCAAGCAGTTCCTCTGTTGCGTCCCGAGTCGCCTATTGTAGGTACTGGATTGGAAAAACAAGTCGCTGCTGATTCAAGAGTATTGATCAATGCTGAAGGAGATGGGGTGATTGAGTATGTAGATGCTCAAAAAATCACCATCAAGTACGACAGAACAGATCACGAGCGTTTGATCAGTTTTGAAGAAGATGCTAAAACCTACGAGTTAGTTAAGTTTAGAAAAACCAACCAAGGAACCAGCATTAACTTGAAACCGATTGTCCGCAAAGGAGATCGCGTAAAACAAGGACAAGTATTGTGCGAAGGTTATGCGACTGAGCAAGGCGAATTGGCCTTAGGACGCAACCTTAAAGTGGCGTTTATGCCATGGAAAGGTTATAACTTCGAGGATGCTATTGTGATTTCTGAGCGTGTTGTACGCGAAGATATTTTTACCTCAATCCACGTGGATGAGTATTCGTTGGAGGTTCGCGACACCAAGTTGGGTGCTGAAGAATTGACCAATGACATCCCCAATGTTTCTGAGGAAGCTACCCGTGATTTGGATGAAAACGGTATGATTCGCATCGGTGCTGAAGTGAAGCCTGGCGACATTTTGATCGGTAAAATCACGCCAAAAGGTGAGTCTGATCCCACCCCAGAAGAAAAACTATTGCGCGCCATTTTTGGTGACAAAGCAGGCGATGTGAAAGATGCTTCACTAAAAGCTACCCCATCGCTACACGGTGTGGTTATCGACAAGAAGTTGTTTTCAAGATCTGTCAAAGACAAGCGCAAACGCAGTGAAGACAAAGACGCCATTGGACAGTTGGAAATGGAATACGAAGTTAAATTCCAACAGCTCAAGGATGTTTTGATCGAGAAATTGTTCTCTTTGGTTAACGGAAAAACCTCTCAAGGAGTGTTAAACGACCTCGGTGAGGAGATTTTGCCCAAAGGCAAGAAGTACACCATCAAGATGTTGCAGTCCGTAGAGGATTTTGCTCACTTGGTTTCGGGTACTTGGACAACAGATGCTGAGCTAAACAGTGCAGTAACCGATTTGTTGCACAACTACAAGATCAAACTAAACGACCTTCAAGGTAACCTGAGACGCGACAAGTTTACCATTTCGGTGGGAGATGAGTTGCCTGCAGGAATCATGAAGTTAGCTAAAGTTTATATCGCCAAGAAGCGCAAGCTTAAGGTAGGGGATAAAATGGCGGGACGTCACGGAAACAAAGGTATTGTTTCTCGCATTGTACGCCACGAAGACATGCCTTTCTTGGAGGACGGAACTCCGGTAGATATCGTATTGAATCCACTGGGTGTACCTTCTCGTATGAACATTGGTCAGATCTATGAAACCGTGCTTGGATGGGCAGGCCAAAAGTTAAACAAGAAGTTTGCTACACCTATTTTTGACGGTGCTTCGATCGAACAAATCAACCAATTTACCGAAGAGGCAGGAGTGCCACAATTCGGACACACCTACCTATATGACGGTGGTACAGGACAGCGCTTCGATCAACCTGCAACAGTTGGGGTGATTTACATGCTGAAATTGGGCCACATGGTAGATGATAAAATGCACGCGCGCTCTATCGGACCTTACTCTTTGATTACCCAACAACCATTGGGTGGTAAGGCTCAGTTCGGAGGACAGCGTTTTGGAGAGATGGAAGTTTGGGCTTTAGAGGCATATGGTGCTTCTTCAACCCTGAGGGAAATCTTGACGGTTAAATCCGATGACGTTATTGGAAGAGCCAAAACCTATGAAGCTATTGTGAAAGGAGAAACCATGCCAGAGCCTGGTTTACCTGAATCATTTAACGTGTTGATGCACGAGCTAAAAGGTCTTGGATTAGACATTAGACTCGAGGAATAACTGCTTACTTCATTGATTTAATCATTAATACCATCACCATAGCATTATGGCTAGACTTAAAGATAACAACACAGTAAAAAGATTTAATAAAATATCGATCGGCTTGGCGTCGCCAGAAGTTATTTTGGCAGCCTCAAAGGGTGAAGTACTCAAGCCGGAGACGATTAACTACCGCACGCACAAACCTGAGCGAGATGGTTTGTTTTGTGAGCGTATATTCGGTCCTGTAAAGGATTACGAGTGTGCTTGTGGCAAATACAAACGCATCCGTTACCGCGGTATCGTGTGTGACCGTTGTGGGGTAGAGGTTACTGAGAAAAAGGTGAGAAGAGACCGCGTGGGTCACATCAACCTAGTCGTACCTGTAGCCCATATCTGGTATTTTAGATCTTTACCCAACAAAATAGGATATCTGCTTGGTCTCCCTTCCAAGAAATTGGACATGATTATCTACTACGAGCGATATGTGGTGATTCAGCCAGGTATTGCCCAAGGAGCAGATGGTGAAGAGCTCAAGAAAATGGATTTCTTGACCGAGGAAGAGTATTTGACTATTTTGGATAGTTTGCCTGCAGACAACCAATATTTGGAGGATACGGATCCCAACAAGTTTGTCGCCAAAATGGGGGCAGAGTGCTTGATCGATCTATTGGCCCGCATCGACTTGGATGAATTGTCTTATGAATTGAGACACAAGGCCAATGCTGAGACTTCAAAACAACGCAAAACAGAGGCTTTAAAACGTCTTCAAGTCGTTGAAGCGCTCAGAGAGTCTCAGGACAACAGAGAGAATCGCCCCGAGTGGATGATCATGAAAGTGATTCCCGTAATTCCGCCCGAATTGCGTCCATTGGTGCCTTTGGATGGTGGCCGTTTTGCTACCTCAGATTTGAATGACTTATACAGACGTGTAATCATTCGCAACAACCGTTTAAAGCGTTTGGTGGAAATCAAAGCTCCAGAGGTGATCTTGCGCAACGAAAAGCGTATGTTGCAAGAGGCTGTTGATTCGTTGTTTGACAACACCAGAAAAGCTTCTGCGGTGAAAACCGAGTCAAACCGTCCGCTGAAATCTCTTTCAGATTCGCTAAAAGGTAAGCAAGGGCGTTTCCGTCAAAACCTTTTGGGGAAACGTGTGGATTACTCTGCTCGTTCGGTTATCGTGGTAGGACCTGAGTTAAAACTATTTGAGTGCGGACTTCCCAAAGACATGGCCGCTGAGTTGTACAAGCCATTTGTCATCCGCAAATTGATTGAGCGCGGTATTGTAAAAACCGTGAAATCAGCCAAGAAAATCATCGATAAAAAAGAGCCAGTAGTTTGGGACATCCTGGAAAATGTACTGAAAGGACACCCTGTATTGCTCAACCGTGCTCCAACGCTTCACCGTTTGGGTATCCAAGCATTCCAACCTAAGTTGATCGAAGGTAAAGCGATTAGATTACACCCACTAGCTTGTACTGCGTTTAACGCGGATTTCGATGGGGATCAAATGGCGGTTCACCTTCCTTTAGGACCAGAAGCGATTTTGGAAGCTCAATTGTTGATGTTGGCGTCACACAATATTCTAAACCCTGCGAATGGTTCTCCAATTACGGTACCATCTCAGGACATGGTGCTCGGTCTGTATTACATGACCAAAGAGCGCAAGTCAACACCTGAACACAAAGTCAAAGGAGAAGGCATGACTTTCTACTCTTATGAAGAAGTAGAAATCGCCTTAAACGAAGGTCGTGTCGAGTTGAATGCGGGTATTAAGGTACGCGCCAAGGATTTCAATGAGCAAGGTGAATTGGTGAATCAAATCATCGAGACCACTGTAGGCCGTGTATTGTTCAATAAAGAAGTTCCAGAAAACGCTGGTTATATCAACCAAGTATTGAATAAAAAAGCGCTGCGCGACATTATTGGTCACATCCTCAGTGTAACTTCAGTTCCTGAGACTGCTGCTTTCTTGGACAACATCAAAAAGATGGGTTATGAGTTCGCATTCCGCGGAGGACTTTCCTTCTCTTTGGGCGATATCATTATTCCTGAGCAAAAACAAGGAATGATCGAGAAGGCCAATGACCAGGTGGACAACATCATGGCCAACTACAACATGGGATTGATCACCAACAACGAGCGCTACAACCAGGTGATCGATGTTTGGACATCTACTAATGCTATGTTGACTGAATTGGCTATGAAAAACATCCGCGAAGACCAACAAGGATTCAACTCTGTGTACATGATGTTGGATTCAGGTGCGCGTGGTTCAAAAGAACAGATTCGCCAGTTAACCGGTATGCGTGGTTTGATGGCCAAGCCGATCAAATCAACTGCTGGTGGTGGTGAAATTATCGAAAACCCTATCCTTTCAAACTTTAAGGAAGGTCTTTCGATCATGGAATACTTTATCTCTACCCACGGTGCCCGTAAGGGTCTTGCGGATACTGCTTTAAAAACAGCAGATGCGGGTTATTTGACGCGTCGTTTGGTGGATGTATCTCAAGATGTAATCATCAATACTGAAGATTGCGGCACATTGCGCGGTGTAGAAGTTGAAGCCTTAAAGAAAAACGAAGAGGTAGTAGAAACCTTGGGTGAACGCATCCTAGGACGTGTTTCCTTACAAGATGTATACAATCCATTGAACGAAGAGTTGTTGCTCAGTGCGGGTCAAGAAATTTCCGAGAAAGACGTGAAGCGCATTGAAGCTTCTCCGATTGAGCGTATAGAGGTTCGCTCTGCATTGACCTGTGAAGCAGAACAAGGTATTTGTGCCAAGTGTTACGGCCGCAACCTTTCTACCCAGAAAATGGTGCAGAAAGGGGAAGCAGTAGGTGTCGTAGCTGCCCAATCTATTGGAGAGCCTGGAACCCAGTTGACCTTGAGAACATTCCACGTGGGTGGTATCGCAGGTAACATCTCTGAAGACAACAAGTTAAGCGTCAAATTCCCAGGTATTGCAGAAATCGAAGATTTAAGAACAGTTAAAGGAGAAGACAACGAAGGCAAATCTGTCGATATCGTGATCTCTCGTACCACTGAAATCAAGATTGTAGATGCCAACACTGGAATTACGTTAAGCACCAACAATATTCCTTACGGTTCTCACTTATTTATCAAAGATGGCCAACGCGTTGAATCTGGACAAACCATCTGTTCTTGGGATCCATACAACGGAGTTATTGTCTCTGAATTCACCGGTAAAATTTCTTACCAAGAGATTGAGCAAGGGGTGACTTATCAAGTAGAAATCGATGAGCAAACCGGTTTCCAAGAGAAAGTGATTATCGAGTCTAGAAACAAAAATCTGATTCCTACGTTGTTGATTAAAAACAACAAAGACGAAGTGTTGCGTTCCTACAACTTACCTGTTGGATCTCACTTGATGGTCAATGATTCAGATAAAATCACTGAAGGAAAAATCCTGGTTAAAATTCCAAGAAAATCTGCTAAGGCAGGGGATATTACAGGAGGTCTACCACGTGTTACAGAATTGTTTGAAGCGCGTAATCCATCCAACCCAGCAGTGGTTTCTGAGATTGATGGTGTGGTATCATTCGGTAAAATCAAACGCGGTAACCGCGAGATTGTTGTTGAATCTAAATTAGGTGAAGTGAAGCGTTACTTGGTGAAGCTTTCTAACCAAATCTTGGTTCAAGAAAACGACTACGTTCGCGCTGGAATGCCATTGTCTGATGGATCGATTACTCCTGAAGATATCCTGTCGATCAAAGGACCTTCTGCGGTACAGCAGTACTTGGTCAATGAGGTACAAGAAGTATATCGTTTGCAAGGGGTAAAAATCAATGACAAACACTTTGAAGTAGTGGTGCGTCAAATGATGCGCAAAGTTCAGATCTTGGATTCTGGAGATACGCTATTCCTTGAAGACCAATTGGTGCACAAGAGCGACTTTATCAAAGAAAACGACGCGATTTACGGCAAGAAAGTCGTAGAAGACGCGGGAGATTCTGTCAACTTAAAGCCTGGGCAAATAGTTACTGCACGTGAACTCAGAGATGAGAACTCTCTGCTCAAACGAGAGGACAAACAACTCGTTGTAGCACGTGATGCTATGGCAGCTGTTGCTACCCCGATCCTACAAGGAATTACCCGTGCTTCACTACAGACCAAGTCATTTATCTCAGCTGCTTCCTTCCAGGAAACAACTAAGGTATTGAACGAGGCGGCTGTGAGCGGTAAAATTGATGGATTGGAAGGACTGAAAGAGAATGTCATTGTAGGACACAAGATTCCTGCAGGTACAGGTCTACGTTCTTACGACAAAATCATTGTTGGCGCACAGGAAGAGTACGATCAACTATTGGCCCGTAAAGAAGAATTGAAATTTTCCTAATGAGTCAAAACCAGATCAATATTGAGCTAGATGAAAAAACCGCTGAGGGGATTTATTCCAACTTGGCGGTCATCAACCACTCTTCATCGGAGTTTGTAGTTGATTTCATCACCTTGATGCCTGGCGCCCCTAAGGCTAAAGTGCGCAGTAGAATCGTGCTCACGCCTGAACACGCCAAGCGATTTTTGAAGGCCCTTGGAGAAAACATCCACAAGTTTGAAGCGACCCACGGGTCGATCAAAGAAGATGTTCATCCACACATACCGCTCAATTTTGGCCCTCCTGGCCAAGCATAACCAAAAAAAACCACAACTTTAGTTGTGGTTTTTTTTTATCTATTCATCCCATTCTGAGGTGAAGTGCAATTTTACAGAGGGGTATTTTTCTATGGTCATCTGCAGGGAGAACGCTGAATCTGCCAGGAATACCAATTGGTTTTTCTTGTCTTTAGCCATAAATTTATGCTTGATGCGCAGAAACTCTTTAAATTCTGCGTTCTTGGGGTCAGTTGCTTCTACCCAACAAGCTTTGTATACCGGGAATGGCTCATAGGTACACGCGGCTCCGTATTCGTGCTGTAAACGGTACTGAATTACCTCGTATTGCAGAGCACCAACGGTTCCGATTACTTTTCTTCCATTGAGCTCCAGGGTGAATAACTGAGCAACCCCTTCATCCATCAATTGATCAATACCTTTAAAGAGTTGCTTAGACTTAAGCGGATCTGCATTGTTGATGTAGCGAAAATGCTCTGGGGAGAAACTGGGAATACCTTTGTAGTTTAACACCTCTTGTTCGGTCAGGGTGTCCCCGATTTTAAAATTACCTGTGTCGTGTAATCCAACAATATCTCCGGGATAGGATATGTCGATGATTTCCTTCTTCTCTGCAAAAAATGCATTGGGGCTAGAAAACTTCATCTTTTTGTCTTGTCGCACATGAAGGTATGGCTTGTTTCGCTCAAATGTACCCGAGACGATTTTGATAAATGCGAGTCGATCTCTGTGTTTGGGATCCATGTTGGCATGGATTTTAAACACAAATCCTGTCATCTGGTTTTCAGTAGGATCCACCAAGCGCTCTTCTGCCTTTTTGGGCCGTGGTGATGGGGCTATCTCAATAAAACAGTCCAAGAGCTCGCGTACCCCAAAGTTGTTGAGCGCAGATCCAAAAAAAACGGGTTGCTGGGCTCCGCTTAAGTAGGCTTCTCGGTCAAATGGGGGGTATACACCATCGATCAGTTCCAAGTGATCTCTGAGCAGACTAGCTTGTCGAGCTCCGATAATTTTCTCCAGTTCTGGACTGTTGATGTCGTCAAAAGCTATAGTGTCTTCGATATTTTTCTTAGGATCACCACTAAACAGATTGATGTTCTTTTCCCAAATATTGTAGATTCCTTTAAAGTCGTATCCCATACCGATAGGAAAACTCATCAAGCTCACATGAAGTCCCAATTTCTGCTCTACCTCATCCAGTAAGTCAAAGGCGTCTTTTCCTTCTCTGTCCAACTTATTGATGAAGACAATCATCGGGATTTGCCGCATGCGGCACACCTCTACCAGTTTCTCAGTCTGTTCCTCCACACCCTTGGCCACATCGATCACCACGATCACCGAATCAACAGCCGTCAAGGTTCTAAAGGTATCCTCTGCGAAATCCTTGTGACCTGGAGTATCCAGGATATTAATTTTTTTGTCTTTGTAGTAAAAAGCCAACACAGAAGTAGCTACCGAAATTCCGCGTTGCCGCTCAATCTCCATAAAGTCACTGGTAGCCCCTTTTTTAATTTTGTTGTTTTTCACCGCTCCAGCCTCCTGAATTGCCCCCCCAAAGAGCAGTAATTTCTCAGTTAGGGTAGTTTTCCCCGCATCGGGGTGGGAGATAATTCCAAAAGTGCGTCGTTTAAGGAGCTCTTTTTGTAGGCTCATGGCGTAAAATTTTTGACAAAAATACATCAAAATAAAGGGATGATCCGAAGGTTATGGGCAAATCCCTTATTTTTACCTCATGGCAGAAGAACAAGTAATTTTAGTCAATACCGATGATCAGCCGATTGGGTTGATGAACAAACTTGAGGCGCACCAAAAAGGAGTGCTTCACCGAGCTTTTTCTGTGTTTATCACCAATAAGCAGGGCGAGATCATGTTGCAACAACGCGCCCATGAAAAATACCACTCTCCTGGACTGTGGACCAATACGTGTTGTTCCCATCAAAGGGCTGGAGAATCAACACTAGAGGCTGCCCACCGAAGACTTCGCGAGGAAATGGGTTTTGACACCGAGTTGACCCCCTTGTTTCATTTTATCTATAAGGCCGAATTTGACAATGGACTGATGGAACACGAACTCGATCACGTGGTGGTTGGCAGGTATGATGATCCACCAGTGATCAACCCAGAAGAAGTGGCTGATTGGTCTTGGAAGTCCGTGACCTGGATAAAAAATGACCTACAAAAAAAACCAGACCTTTACACGGCCTGGTTTCGAATCATTTTTGAGCAGTATGCCCACCACTTGGAGGCATCCAACCTATCTTAGGAAAGGGTGTTTATTTTAGCTACTAAACCTTGTGCTACAGTCTCTAATTGACCTTTAACTGCACGTAAGTGTTTTCCTCTGTTTTCTACTTTTTTGTCGTTGATCTGTTCGATCAATTGATCAAAAGAACTGATGGCTTCATCGATAATAGATTGGGCTTCTTTTGAATCGTATTTTTTGTTGATGCCTTCCCAAATGTATACCGCTTCAATTAAGTCGCCTAATACATAGTTCACATCTTTCTTTAAGTCTTTAATACTGGCCATAGGTCAAAATTTTTGGCAAAGATACGCTTTTTATTTGGTTGAATTTTGAAGTAGTGTCTCCAATGCTTTACCGTAGGATGTTTGGGCAATTTCAGGAGGTAACGACCGGTAAATTGAATCCAAAAACACCGGGCTGGCCTCAGGTATTTCGACTACGGCCACATAAGGAGCTATTACAGAGTTTCTGTTGTTTAAGGCGTAATTGATGGCAAATAGATACCTTCTGAGCTCATTCTTGTTGTTTTTATCCAAAAGTGAGTCCATGGATTTTTGTTGAGTTTTGGGGTCCATGGCCATGGCTTGTTGCATCAAGGCCAGGTTTTGCTGATTGAATTTTGACATCATTTGCTGGAATTCAGTGAATTGGTCGTGGGTTTTTGACCCAGTGACCTTAGCTGTAACGGCAAATGTATCCCAGGCAGCATCCACCTGAATCTTGCTGTCTTCCAAAAAGATGGGCAGTCTGTCGTTGTATGGGTTTTCATCCTTGCGATCCAGATACAGGTAGTAAAGACTGGGCTCGGTCACTTCTGGGTTGAATTCAAATTGACCATCCCCCGCAAAGACTACGGAATCAAGGACAACCACAGTGGTATCTACGATCTGCTGCAAATAAAGTGTTCCCTTCTTGATGCCTCGAATATTTCCGCTCAACAAGGATTGGTTCACATCACCTGAACAAGAAACGCCTAATAAAGCTGCGGCGCACAGAAGCATAATTTTTTTCATATCACTCAATTTGTGGGCAAAGAAACAGAAAATGGTGGAATTTTAGGTGAGTGTCGTGGCGATTTCCATTAAGTAGGCGCAAATCAAAGCACCCGCTGTTCCAACAGCATAACCAAAGACAGCGAGAATGACGCCCACAGAACTCAGGGCAGGATGAAATTCTGCAGCGATAATGGGCGCAGATGCGGCACCGCCTACATTGGCCTGGCTGCCTACGGCCAAGAAAAAATAAGGGGCCTTAATCCATTTTGCTACACCGATCATCAGTCCTGCGTGCACCACCATCCAAACTACTCCGATGGCGATTAGTCCTGGCTGTTCTAGGGCCGCCCCGAGGTCCATTTTCATGCCAATAGAAGCGACCAAAAGATAGACAAACACACTTCCTATTTTACTGGCTCCAGCTCCTTCGTAGTTTTTTAAGGAGGTTGTTGAATACAACATCCCCAGAAGGGTGACCACAACGACCATCCAAAAAAACGAAGAACTCAAAAATGAGAGAAAACCGGTGCTTTGGGCGACCACCTCAAAACTCAATGCCCACTGGGACAGCCAGCCACCAAGCGCATGTCCGATACCCACCGAGACAAAGCTGATGGCTAGAAGGGCCATGTAATCGTGTAAACTGGGTACCCTGGTGATGCTTTGGGTAAATTTCCCTACTTTTTCTTGTAAAGCAATGATGGAAGAGTTATCCGCCTTTAACCAACGGTTGATCTGATCTTTTCTGCCTACTCCCAAGAGCAATACGGCCAACCAGATGTTGGCCACTACGATATCGACCAATACCATACCTCCGTATTTTTCTGGATTGTATTGGAATACCTCAAACATAGCCGCTTGATTGGCACCCCCGCCAATCCAACTTCCCGCAATGGTGGATAGTCCACGCCAAAGCGCATCAAATCCCACGCCTTGCGTCAAGGAAGGGTCAATCCAGGAAACGACCAGCAACGCTATGGGACCTCCGAGCACAATCCCCAATGATCCGGTTAAAAACATGATCAGGGCCTTTGGGCCCAATTGTATGATTGCCTTGAGGTCCATGCTCAAGGTCATTAAGACTAAGGCTGCTGGGAGCAAATACTGACTGGTTATATGGTATAAGCCGCTTGTGGTATCACTGATCACTCCGGCACTCCTGAGCAGGGCGGGCAGCAAATAACACATCAGTACTGGGGGAACAATGCCATAAAATTTTTTCCAAAAAGGATGTTTTCCGTGCTGGGTAAAAAACACAAAACCCAAACAGGCAGCAATCAGTCCCATAACTAGGGTGTCGTCGGTAATTAACGGGGTCAATTTATCTTGCATAACACTGTCTAAGGTAGTCAATCACGCCATCTTCTGTACAACTCAAGGGGGTTACCGCATCCGCCGCTGATTGAACACCTGGTTTAGCATTTTGAACAGCCACACCCCAACCGGCTGCTTGGAGCAGCTCGATGTCGTTGTCATTGTCTCCAAAGGCCATGGCGTCATCAAGGCCTGTGGCTCCGATCAACTGCAACACACCCTCTTTTTTTCCCACACCTATTGGAGCGATCTCGATTAAGGTGTCGTTGGACCGGAAAAACACCAAAGCTGAGCCTTGTAAGTGTGCTAGGGCAGTCATCGCTTTGTCCACTTCACTTTTTTCACCCATCAACATGATTTTGTGCACACCGCCAAACTCATCAACCAAACGCTTTAGGGTAGTATAGGTTTCTCCCCAGAGCGGCTCAGTACAGGTGTTGGAACGCTCTTTTTGCACCCGTTCGCTATCTTTAGAAACCCACCATTGATCATAGGCGTACAGCCCCCAATTGACCTGAATTTCCGCTAAGGATCTTTTCAGTAAATCCAGCGCTGTTTCAGGAATAGTTTTGCTGAATACGGTTTGATCACCCTCGAGCAACAACGCGCCGTTGTAACACAACATGGGTGCACCAAGAATACCTATGGACTCCTGGTGATAACGCATTCCAGAGGGTATTCTTGCAGAACACAACAAGAGATTGTGTTTGTCTTTTAAGGTTCCTAAATAGCTGTAAGCCTGGGGAGTCATGTGCGACTTTAGGGCCAGAAGTGTTCCATCTAGGTCAAAACACAGGGTTTTGTATGCTTCAATAGGTCTTTGGGGAAAAATTATATGTTCAGCCAATAGGTGAGTTTTAAGTTAATCGATCTGTACTTGGGCAATAAGTCAGTCCACTCATATTGATCGTTATAGACGACAAACAAATCTGACAATGGCGCAAACCTCCACTGCAACCGCGCGTTGATCCCCAAGTAATCTCCGCTGTTGTTGTATTGAGCTGTAGCTGACCAAAACACCGATTTTGAGAAGGTGTAGTCCAGTTTAGGGCTGATAAAAAATAGGGTAGCATCTCCGTAAGGGCTCGGAAACAACAATTGATTGTATTCAGTCTGTACGCTGATGGTTGTCTTGGGTTGCATGCGCAAGGACAACCTGGCTTGCAGCGCGTTGCGCCATCCGTTATAAAATTGTCCACTGCTCGGATTTAGGGAGTAGAACAGCGATTTTCTAGGATCTGATTGGTATTCCAATTCAATCTCGTTGTAGGTATATCCTGTTTGCGCGGGAATGGGTAAATTTTCATCCTTCCCTGTTGGGTTAAAATCGTCAGTTAAATAAGTATAGCGCTGAGTGGCGCGTATTTGCCAACTGCTCAGATTGTTCATCGAGGCCTCCCAAGAAAGCGAAGTATTGCGGTCAGTATTTTGGTAATCTAAACCAGGTCGCCATAATTTATTCGGGCTAAACCTGATCTCGTGTCGGTTGATTCCTCCTTTTTGCGGCCAAATATTGTATTGAACAAAGGGGCGGACCACCAAGAAGTCATACCTGCGTGTATAACCTAAATCCGCCCGATAATCTTCACCTACATAGGAAACGCGCATTCCTGCGCCAAAATTTTTGCTTAAATATTCCAATTCCCCCCCCGCAGCACCTGATTGTGGTCCTATTTCAGGGCTGTCTGTGTGGATGTAATAAAATTTACCTGTCCATTTATTGTCCTCAGAGGCTAAGTTGTAATCCAGCCCGATCACTCGGTTGTATCTATCTGCTTCTTCGGTAAATTCATCCCCGGTAATGGCGGCCCTTTGAACCGCGATCAAGCTGATGCTTGAGCGGGCAAATACTTGCTTTTGCAGTGCAAACACCGAATTGTTGTTGCCGCTAATCTCATTTTCTGGATCAGCCTCTGTTTGAATATGCAACAGTCCCAATCGCCACCCATGGGACAGGTTTCCAGAAAATCGGGCGCCAGCATTGATTTTGTTTTCAATCGTATTGCCGTCTTGATCTTTGGCCAGTCCAATTCGTCTGGAGAAAAAGGGATTAACATCTTGGCTGTTCCCATAATTGCCAAACAGATCATTGTTGTCGATAAAAAACTGACGCCTTTCAGGCATTAACAACTCAAATCTGGTGAGGTTGGTCACTTGATCATCGATTTCCACATTCGAAAAATCTGGGCGATAGGTTAGGTCCAAATTCATGCTGTTGCCCAGTGGTATTTTCGCATCGGCACCAACGCTTACTGTTTGACCACTGGACATATCCAAGCCCTTTTCAGCAATTCCATTGACAAAAGGAACAATGGCTAGAGGTGTTCTCGATTGTCCTAAGGGGTGTTCAAAAACTAAATCACCCATAAAGGCCAATCCAAAAATTTGTTGGTTTTGGGGAATATTGGCCCAGGTGGTTGTCTCTCCCGATTGCATGTCAAATCGGTAGGAATTAAACCGCCAAACCTGGCTTCCTGGCTTGAATTTAAGTGAGTTTAAAGGGATGATGATCTCACCGTAGTAGCCATTTTCTTTTTGGTGGATCTCTGAGCGCCATTTAACATCCCAGCTGGTGGTAAAGTTTCTCAGATCGTTACCTCCTCCAGCTATCAGCGCCTCACGCATCACCCCCAATGGATTGACACCGAATAAATAGGCGTTGATTCCATCGTTAAACGTGTCAAAAATCAATGAAATATTGTCGTTGTTACCCGCTCGGTAGTCGCGTTTTAAGGAAGGAATTACATACTTATCTCCAGGTGTAGTGATGTCCAAGGCGATGTATAAATTGGCGTCGTCGTAGAGAAAGGAAATCTTTGAATCGTAAGCGGCTTGGAGTGAGTCCGTGGGGAAGTACTGATAAAAGTTTTGCGCACTTTCCGCTTTTTTCCAAACATCCTCCTCAATAAATCCATCCAAAACAATGGGTTTATCAATTTTAAAAACGGTAACTTTTTGTGTGTTTTGGGCTAGAGTCCACTGAATAAACAAGAGGAAAGTGAGGCCGAATAGACCGGAGATTTTGTGCGATATCATAACCTAAAAATACATTTTTTCCCCAGAAATGAACGCAAAAATTTAACCTGTGAAATTCGTTATGCGGTATGAACTGTCCTATATTTAACAAAAAATTTTTATCATGAATCTCTTTACCCGGGCTGCCCTAGTTTTTTTGTACCCAATCACTGTTTTTTCTGCTTCGATACCCACATCTACTGCTGATGATTGGGGTCAAACAGGACACCGTGTTGTAGGCGCGGTAGCCACACAATACTTGAGCAAAAAAGCCCAGAGAAACATCGCTGAATTGCTCGATGGACAATCATTGGCCTGGGTGTCTACCTATGCGGATGAAATCAAATCCGACAAACGTTTTAAGGATTATGACCCCTGGCACTACATCAATATGCCTTTATCTGCGGATTACGATCCAGCGGCTGCATCGGTACAAGGTGATTTAGTGCAAGGCATCAATAAATGCATCTCAGATATTAAAGATCCGAAGGTCTCTAGTTCCGATCGACAGTTTGCCCTGAAAATGCTGGTGCATTTAATTGGAGACCTACACCAACCCTTGCATGTGGGTCGGGCAGAGGATAAAGGGGGTAACGACATCAAGCTCAAGTGGTTTGGTAGAAATTCAAACCTGCACAGGGTTTGGGACTCCGATGTAATCGATTATTTTGATCTTTCCTACAGCGAATGGACCCAGGATTTCCCTAGGGTCACCAAAGCGCAAGTGCGCCAGTGGCAAAGCACTTCAGTATTGGATTGGGTAGAAGAGTCACAAGCGATAGCAGCAAAGCTTTATGAGCAGACTCCTGCAGAGGCCAATTTGTATTACGAATACACTTACGAACACAAAGCAGTGCTTCGTCAAAGGCTTTTGTTGGCAGGTGTTCGGCTAGCGGGTATTCTGGAAGATTTGTTTTAGTACCAATGCTCATAAAAAAATCCTGCACGTTTTTGTGCAGGATTTTTTTTTGGGATTAGCTAATCACCTGAATTAGGGGATTTTGGTCGGGGTGGCAGGATTCGAACCTGCGGCCTCCGCGTCCCAAACGCGGCGCGATAACCGGGCTACGCTACACCCCGAGGTCGGCAAATATAGACATTCCCATTAATTTAGCCCAGTTTTCTTATTATATTTAGACAAAAATAATCCCATGAGAATAGGTGTTTTACTCGGTTTTTTATTTGGAGGTGTTCTGATCAGTTGTGCTCAGGACAAACCCAATCAGGTAACCATTCCATCAGTTGATCCAGTGGTGGCTACCCCTTATGTTACAGGAATTGAAACTCCTTGGGGTTTGGCATTTTTACCCGATGGTCATTTGTTGATCACAGATAGAAGCGGCGTGTTGTATCGTTTTGACGGGGAGAAAAAAGTGGCCGTTTCCGGGGTTCCTGAGGTTTATTCCAGGGGACAAGGTGGATTGCTAGACATTGCGGTTCATCCCAATTTCGTAAAAAACTCCTTGATATTTATGACCCTTTCCTCTCCAGAAGGAGGTAATGGGGCACATACAGCTTTGGTTAGGGCTAGATTGGTCGACGATCAGCTTGTCGACGTGAAGACATTGTACAAGGCCACGCCTAACACCACTAAAGGGCAACACTTTGGATCCCGCATCTATTTGGACGGGAAGGGCAAAGTCTATTTCTCTATTGGGGAACGCGGTGAACAGGACATTAATCCGCAAGACACGTCCAAGGATGGGGGTAAAATTTACTGCGTCAATGAGGATGGAAGTATTCCTAAGGATAATCCGCTCTATGGGGTGCCAGGAGCCAAACAGGCGATTTATTCTTTTGGTCATAGAAACCCCCAAGGTTTAATTTTTCATCCAGAACGAAAAGAATTGTGGAATACAGAACACGGACCCAGAGGTGGGGATGAATTAAATGTGGTGCGCAAAGGAGCCAATTACGGATGGCCTGTGATCACCTACGGTATCAATTACAGCGGCACACCGATTACCGACAAAACAGAAGAAGTGGGAATGGAGCAACCGATTTATTACTGGGTTCCTTCCATCGCACCATCTAGTTTGTGCTACATAGATAGCCCCATGTATGCTGACTGGAAAGGGGATATCCTGGTGGGATCACTGTCTTTTCAATACTTGGAACACCTCGATATGGAAGGGGATCAAGTGGTGGGACGCACCAAGTTATTGGCCGATATCGGTCGGGTGCGCAGCGTGGTACAAGGTCCTGACGGCGCGTTCTACATCGGAGTGGAGTCCAAAGGCGTCTTTAGAGTGACGCCCAGATCCTAGGGTTATTTACAGCCATTTGATCGACCAACGAGCTATTTTTTCCTTTAAGGGAGTATAGGGGGGAAATACTAGTCGCAACAATCCATTGTGCCAGGTTTTGACCACAGATCTTTGGTTGGAAAATTCTCTGAATCCAAATACGCCATGGCTTTTTCCTAGTCCGCTGTTGTTGCTGCCTCCAAACGGCAAATGACCGTTGGCGTACTGCACCACTGCATGGTTGATACACGTACTTCCCGCTCTTGTGTGCTTGAGTACAAGATCCATGTTTTTTTTGTTTTTAGAAAAGAAGTACAGGGCCAATGGCTTTTCTTGCGACTTTAGGTCTTCAATCACTTCCCTTAGGTCATCAAAAATCAGTACGGGTAGCATAGGGCCAAATATTTCTTCCCTCATCAGGGCACAGTCCTTGGGCGCATTGACCACCACCGTGGGGGCGATATATCGATCTTCGGTCAGCGTAGTTCCGCCCATTGCGATTTCAGCACCCCCAGCTACTGCTTGGTGCAACGCCTCGGACAATCGATCAAAATGTTTTTTATTGACGATTTGGCAATAGCTCTCACTTCTGTTTTCTGTATTTTGATATGCCGTGTCTATTTGCGCTTTTAATCCTTCAATTAGGGCGGTGTATTTAGATCGATGTACCCAGACATGGTTAGGGGCAATGCAGGTCTGTCCTGCATTGATCCATTTGCTCCACGCTAGTTTTTGAACGCAGTCCATAATATCAGCCGTTTGATCGATGATCAATGGGGATTGGCCACCTAATTCAAGGGTCACTGAGCTCAGGTGTTTTGCCGCCGCTGTCATCACAATTTTTCCGATGCTTGGCGCTCCTGTAAAGTGGATGTGGTTCCATGGAAGTTCGAGCAAGGCTGTCGCTGTTTCTATCCCTCCGAGCACTACAGCTACTTCATCAAGAGGCCAAATGGATTCGATGATTTCTCCCACTAATGCGCTGGTTTTAGACGCGTGTTCTGAGGGTTTAACCAGCACAGTATTCCCAGCAGCAAGTGCGCTGATCAACGGACTAAACACCAAATTGATGGGGTAGTTCCATGGTGACATGATCAAGCACACTCCTTTTGGCTCTTGTATATAGTAGGAGGTTGATCCCCAAATAGTGATGGGTGTATGGACTCGGGTGGGGGACATCCATTTTTTGAGGTGTTGACAGGCTTGATCAATTTCACCGATAACCGGATAAATTTCTGTGAGGTCAACCTCAGTACTGGGTTTGCCAAAATCATCCTTTAGTGCCTGGTGGATGCGGGTTCTATAGGTGTTGGCTAGCGCTTTTTTTAATTGTTTGAGCTGTTCAATACGCTTGGTGTGACTATAGGCTCCGACGCGGTATTGGGCGCTTTTTAATCCGTAAAACAGCGCATTTATTTTTTCTGGTTCCATAGGGTGCATTAGCAATACCCTAAAGTACAATTCTTTTTAGTACGCCCAGGACTGACCGTTATTTGTCGTAGATATTCCTTGGTTCACTTAAAAAAAGTAGTATTTTTGCCCCACTTTATGGAAATCGGGATGTAGCGCAGTCCGGTAGCGTACACGTCTGGGGGGCGTGTGGTCGCAGGTTCAAATCCTGTCATCCCGACCAAAAAAAAGCCAAGCATTAGCTTGGCTTTTTTGTTTTGTTACATCATTCAATTGAAACTTAAAACAAGTTTTTGTTTGTGCTTATTTTTTTGAGCAAAATTCCTCATTTGTAACTCAGGTTACGGTTGGATTAGATGTAATGATATATATTTAGTGATGTACTAAATCAACCTTATGAAAACACACCACCAAATTTTAGTGATCGGAGGCGGAACAGCCGGGATCATGACTGCGGCACAGTTGTTGAAGAAAGATCCTTCTTTAGATGTTGGAATTGTTGAGCCCGCAGATACTCATTACTATCAGCCGGCTTGGACTCTAGTGGGTGCAGGTACCTACAGTTTTGCCAAAACAGCCAAGCCTATGAAGGAATTAATCCCAGCCAAGGCGCATTGGATTAAGGATAAGGTAGTTAGCTTTCAAGCGGATCAAAACAGTATCACTACAGAAAATTCTGGATCTATTTCTTATGACTATCTGGTAGTCGCTCCTGGTTTAGTGATGGCTCCAGAGATGATTGAAGGACTGAAAGAGGCTATGGATCGTGGAGTAGTGTGCAGCAATTACACAGATCCAGAATATGTATGGTCTCAATTGAAAAATTTTAAAGGGGGCAACGCGTTGTTTACGCAGCCCAACACTCCGATTAAGTGCGGAGGAGCCCCTCAGAAAATCATGTATTTGGCTGCGGATTACCTCAGAAAAAACGGTCTGTCTTCAAAAAGTCATGTGATTTTTGCGACCCCGGGTTCGGTGATCTTTGGCGTCCAGGTAGTTAAAGAAACCTTGATGCAGGTGCTCAAAAGATATAGCGTAGATTTCAAACCGCTGCATAATCCTGTTCGGATTGACGGCGCAAAAAAGGTGGCTTATTTCCAGTTTATGGGAGATGAATCTCAAAAGGCGGCCTTTACAGCCCAAACTCCAGGTAGTTATATGGAAGGGGATTTGTTGGCTATACCTTTTGATTTTATGCATACTGCACCTCCCCAAACTGCTCCTGGATTTGTTAAATCCTCTGATTTGGTCAATGCAGGTGGGTGGTTGGATGTCAACATCAACAGCATGCAACACAACAAATACCCCAATATTTTCGGTTTGGGCGATGTGGCTGCTTTGCCTACAGCCAAAACTGGGGCTGCGATTAGAAAACAAGTGCCTATTGTAGTGGATAATATTTCCCGTTTAATCAAGCATGAAACTGCATTGAACTCATCGTATAACGGTTATTCCTCTTGTCCTTTGGTGACCGGTTACGGCAAGATGGTTTTGGCTGAATTTGATTATCAAAATAATTTCACACCAGATCCTCAACTCAAACAGATGTTGGTTTTTAACTCTGCGAAAGAGCATTGGAGATTGTGGATGTTGAAAAAATATATGTTGCCTTATCTGTATTGGCAGAAAATGATGAAGGGTGAAAATGTATAACCTAAAAAAAATAAGCCTTAGGGCTTATTTTTTTTAGGTATTGGCTTCGGATTTTGGGAATAACTTTTAATAACTCAGCCGTGCAACCCCCGGTGAGATTAGGTAATTTTGTGTTTTAAATGAAATAAATATGTCACAAGAAGTAGAACAATTAACCACGTTGATTATCGGTTCAGGTCCTGCGGGATATACGGCTGCGATCTATGCAGCTCGGGCAGATATGAAACCCGTTTTATACACAGGTATGGAGCCTGGAGGTCAGTTAACCACCACCACTGAGGTAGACAATTTCCCGGGGTATCCCGATGGTGTTGATGGACCTACCATGATGGTTCAGCTGCAGAAACAGGCTGAGAGATTTGGTACAGATGTGCGCATCGGTATGGTGACCGAGGTTGTTTTTTCTGAAAAGGCTGGAGGAATTCATCGCGTTGTGGTGGATGGAAACAAGCATATCGAGGCAAAAACAATCATTATTTCGACAGGGGCAACGGCCAAATATTTAGGACTACCCAGTGAGGAAAGACTCAAGGGAGGTGGTGTTTCTGCTTGCGCAGTTTGTGATGGTTTTTTCTACAAAGGACAAGAAGTAGCGATTGTGGGTGCAGGTGATACCGCAGCTGAAGAGGCATCCTATTTGGCCAATATTTGTAAAAAAGTCACCATGCTGGTGCGCAAGGAAGAGATGCGCGCCTCAAAAGCCATGCAGCACAGGGTAAAAAACCTGCCCAATATCGAGATCAGATACAACACCGAAGTTGCTGAGGTTTTGGGAGAACAGGTAGTTGAGGGATTGAAAATCGTCAACAACAAAACAGGTAAAGAAGAGGTGATTGCGGTTACAGGTTTGTTTGTGGCCATCGGTCACAAGCCCAACACCGATATATTTAAAGGGCAGTTGGATATGGATGAAACAGGATATTTGATCACCCATGGCAAATCCACCAAAACCAATAAACCAGGGGTATTTGCCTCAGGAGATGTCCAAGACAAAGAGTACCGACAAGCCATTACAGCTGCCGGTACTGGATGTATGGCTGCACTTGATGCAGAGCGCTATTTGGCTACTTTAGAGTAGTGCTTTATTCACAGTCCAAACAGCGCAGATGATCTTGATCCTCAACCACCCATAAGTGGGTGTTTTGTCCGCGATCACCGGTGAGTTGCCAGAAGTGTTCCACGCCTTCGGCACTGCGCTCACTCATTTTCACCAAAGTTCCTTTGGGTAGCTCTAGGCCAATCTTTACCGATTGGCCTTTATTTTTCCAACGCGATGGTGTGGTAAAGTAGTCAGAAAGCACTAGGGAGTCCTGGTTTAGCGACCATTCATAGTCCACTGCTCTAGCGCGATCTAAAGCGCTGTTGTATCTAAGTCCTCTGGCTTTCTTGGCGACTGCAACTCGGATTTGAGCTGTATCTGATAACCCAAGACTCAGGTTTATTTTTTTAGAAGCGAGTATTTCGTTTCCTTGTTCGTCATATCCTGGAGTCAATGTGCGCTGATCTTGCCAATAGGCATCTTCCCAAAGCATGTCTAATTTGCTGTCCCGTTTAAAGTCAAGGGTCAAGGTGTCGGTACTCGCTTCAAACACCATGTTTTTCTCTTCCAGTTGCTGGGTGCCGACTACGTCAGAATTTAGTTGGGTAACGCCCATGCCAATCAGCCCAACAACACTCAATAACCAAAGGGCAAAAAGTCCGACCTTAACCCCGGTGTGTAATTTGCTCATCTGATTGAATACCATTTGCAATCCGACCAACAGTAGGGAAAAGAAGGGGATGCCCACAGCAATAAACAGCAGCAAGTGCATCAACCATTCGGGATAGTCTGAAAATCCTTGATAAATGAATCCCCAGTCTTTAGCGAGGTGTACATCAATCATACCCATAAACAGGAAAACAATCAATAAGGCGATCAGTACGCCACTCCCCACAGTGATCAACACCAGACCGATCAATTTACCTAGGATTTGAAAAAAACCCTTGACAATCGTGGTGATGACCCCAAAGAATTCAGTGATGAAGGTAGATAGAGCGTCTCCTAGGGACCTGCCTTCGTTTTTGATCTTTTGCCCCACCTCGTTTAAGTCAACTTCTTCCACATTTTTTTTTACCGATTGAAACCCTTCTTTTACTTTTTTTTCAATGGTATCCAAATTGATGGGCTCTCCCTTCATCTCCAGTTTTTGCGCTGTAGTTTTCGCCTCAGGCATACCAATCCAGAGGATGGCATAAAGCAACAGACCAAATCCGCCGCTCAAGGAGAACGCCAAAAACAAAAGCCTGATCCAGTTCTTGTTGATGCCAAAATAATGACCTAATCCAGCACTGACACCTGCCAGCATTTTGTTGTCGGTATCCCGGTACAATTTTCGGCTTGAAGCGCTGGATTTTGACTGTTTTTCGTCCCCGCCAAATACCTCTTCATCAACACGATAGTCTTCGGGTTCTCCCATCACCTGGATCACGCTGTGCACGTCTTGTTGGTTGATCACCTGTTTGTTGTCTTTTAATTTTTCGTTGAACAGTTCAGCGATGCGCGACTCAATATCGGCAATGATTTCTTCCTTGCCCTCAGAGCTGCTCAGCGAACGCTCAATGGCGCTCAAATAGTTTTTTAGTTGTTGGTAGGCATCCTCGTCGATATAAAACACAAGGCCGCCTAAATTGATGTTGATTGTTTTGTTCATGGCTATTGTTGCGTGACTTGTTGCACGGCTTGATTTAATTCATTCCAGGTTTGGTCTAGTTCAGCTAGGAATTTTTTTCCTAAATCTGTTAAGGTGTAATACTTTCTCGGAGGTCCACCGGTTGATTCTTCCCATCTGTACTGCAGCAATTCTGCGTTTTTTAGCCGGGTCAGCAGGGGGTAAAGGGTACCTTCAACCACCAACAGTTTGGCTTGCTTTAGGTGTTCCAAGATCTCAGAGGCATAGAGGTCTTTGTTGTTGAGTACAGACAGAATGCAGTACTCAAGAACGCCTTTGCGCATCTGGGCTTTGGTGTTTTCAATGTTCATGATCTATATATTACTTGTTGATGCAAATATATATCTTTTAAAAGGTATTATGCAATACATAGTAGTAAATTTTAACATATTTTATGTTTTTCCAGTTCAATCAGGATCCGGATAATGGGCAAATCTGCCTATATTCACTTCATGAATCCTCAACTCTTTAACCGATATTTATTTTTTAAGTTGCCCGCCGCATGGTGGACAGGTGTGCGATTAACGCAGTGTGATGGCGATCAAGCACACACTCGGGTGCGCTACCGATGGGTCAACCAGAATCCTTTTGGTTCTATGTTTTGGGCGGTACAGGGTATGGCAGCAGAATTGGCGACTGGAGCTTTGGTGATGTATCACTTAACCAAATCCGGCACGCCTGTTTCTATGCTGGTGGCTCAGAATAAGGCTGTTTTTCACAAAAAAGCAAAAGGGGTGATCACCTTTGCTTGCTCAGACGGCCCAAAGATTAAAGATGCGATGGAGCAGACTATAAAAACCGGTGAAGGGGTGTTGGTATGGACTAAAGCAGTGGGTACAGATGACCGGGGAGTCATCGTGGCTGAGTTTAACTTTGAATGGACATTAAAACGCAAATCATGAATGCACACGAAATAGATTACCAGATTTTCGGAGAAGAAATGCAATACGTATCTGTTGAGCTTGATCCACAAGAAGTGGTGGTAGCTGAGGCAGGTAGTTTAATGATGATGGAACAACATATCGAGATGCAAACCATCTTTGGAGACGGCGCCCAACCCGATCAAGGTATTTTTGGAAAAATGCTCTCTGCTGGAAAGCGATTGCTCACCGGGGAAAGCTTGTTTATGACGGCCTATATGAACCAGGGTGTCGGTAAAAAGAAAGTGAGCTTTGCCGCGCCTTACCCAGGTAAAATTATCCCGATTGACCTCAGTGAAGTTGGCGGCAGATTCATCTGTCAGAAAGATGCGTTTCTGTGTGCTGCCCAAGGTGTTTCGGTGGGTATTGAGTTTTCAAAAAAACTGGGTAGAGGATTGTTTGGAGGCGAGGGCTTTATCATGCAGAAACTGGAAGGCGATGGAATGTCATTTATTCATGCCGGGGGAACATTGGCCCAGAAAACTTTGGAGCGGGGTGAGGTTTTGCGCGTGGACACTGGTTGTTTGGTCGGATTTACCCAAGGGGTGGATTACGACATACAATTTGTCGGCGGCATTAAGAATACTTTATTTGGGGGCGAAGGACTTTTTTTTGCTTCGTTGACCGGACCGGGTACCGTGTATATTCAATCGCTTCCTTTCTCCAGACTCGCCCAACGCGTTTGGGCAGCAGCACCTCAAGGCGGGGGATCTCATAAAGGGGAAGGCAGTGTGCTCGGAGGTTTAGGGAATTTGCTTGACGGAGACAATCGATTTTAATCAATACTCAGACTTTAATGTCTTGAGTTTGTTTTCGATTTCTTGGATCACCAAAGCCGTCGGTTGGGTGAAATTATTGTACATAGCACTGAATATCAATGTCTTGCCAGCATCAGTTTCCAGGTATCCACTCAGGCAATACACTTGGCCCATACTTCCTGTTTTGGCGTACACATAAGGCTGACCCTCCGAATTTTTATACCTGTTTTTCAGGGTTCCGCGCTGGCCTCCGGCGGGAAAAAAATCTTTCAGTGATTCGTAGGGTTGGAAATCATACAAGGCCTCCAATGCTTGAACTATCGAAAGTGGGCTCATCAAATTGTATCTCGACAAACCGGAACCATCGACCCACCTGATTTTTTCTTTCCAAAAGGGAAAAAAGTCTGTAGCTAGTGCTGTCGATCCGTTTTGATCTACTAAATTACCCGTACGCTGATAGTTTACTTGTAGCAAAATTTGTTCAGCCAAGAAGTTATCACTCTGCCACATCATTTTTTTGAGCACCTGATCTCTGTCTCTACCCTCGAGTATTCGGGCGGGGCCTTCAGGAAATGCACGAACAGCAGTAGGTGTGCTAGAGGCTTCTTCAAGCAATTTAGCGGTGAGGTCATCTTGGGTCAAAAGCGGGATAGAAAGTGTGTCCTGGAGTTTTTGGGGAACAAAAAACTCATTGGCGTTGCGCGCTCTTTTGAAAGCGGGTTTCTCAGCGGTAATACGCACTTGTTTTAGCATGGATCTGGGGTAGAACTCCGTGTTTTGACCCTTGGGAATCGCCCAAAGTTGATTGCCCCAAAGTGGCAGTGCATTTTTTTCTGCAGCAAAATAGGTGTCGAAATCTTCCCACGCCCATCCAGGGCCCCAGGGCCATAAATATTGTGGATTTGGCGCTAAATACACCTTTTTATAGGGCTTAATCAATTCAATCAACTCTTGATCTCCCCACGCTGGATGCAAGGTAGTTGGATTGCCCAAACCTTGAATATATATCGTGTCCCCATCTATTTGGTAGCGCGCTGTCGGCAATTTTGTCGGAATCGATTTTAGCGCAGCGTACAGTGTGAGAATTTTAATATTGCTACCGGGAATAAACAGCTGTTCGGATTGTTCCTGGACAATCGTGTCCTTGGTTTTCGCGTCAATAACCAACCAGCCACTGTACGCTTTTGCTGCGGATGCCTCTGGACGTAGAGCAGTTGTTGGCGCCGTTGACTTGGCCTCTGTTTGGAGTGACTTGCAGGACAGAGAGATGAGCACCAGTATCAGGCTCACAAAAAGTTTGGCTTGTCTCATTTTTTATTTTTAAGCGGGCTGATAATTTGTACATCGCTAAAGGGCACTGAACTGGAAACGGCTGTTCTAATGCAGTGAAAAAGAGCGTCGATGAGGTGTTGCTTTAACGCATTTGTTCTGTGAATCAAACTGATTTCACGCGCTGGTTGGGGCGAATTAAAATGGCGCAGTCTGGTTTGCTGAGATTCTTGAAGTCTGATACCCGTCAAATAGGGCAGTAAGGTGATCCCCATTGAATTGTCGACCAGCTGTACTAAGGTGTCAAAACTGCCAATTTCAATGGAGAAAGGTTGAGGAGGCGCTTGGTTTTTATTGCGGCACAAATTCAATATTCCATTGCGAAAACAGTGTCCGTCCTCTAAAAGCAATAAATCATCTGTGTCGAGCATGGATGGATGCCAGTTTGGGTGCGCGGAAAGGGGATGATCTGGGGCAACATAGCCGACAAAAGGTTCGAAATACATCGGTTTTTCAACCAGTAACTCTTCTTCTAGAGGCGTAGCCGCTATCGCTGCATCCAATACACCTTCTTTGAGCAGCTCGATCAGTGATTCTGTGTGGTGTTCTTGAATTTGCAGTTGGACATTTGGGTATTTGGTGATGAAGTTGTGGAGAAACAAAGGCAATAGCGTTGGTGTTACTGTGGGGATAATCCCCAAGGTAAAAACGCCGCCCACATAACCCTTTTCAATATCGATGATGTCTTTCATCCGCGATACTTCTGCCACTATTTTTTCAGCTTGTACAGCGATCTTTTCACCCGCTTTGCTCAATCCAATAGGTTTTTTTGTGCGGTCAAATATTTCTACACCGAGCTCTTCCTCTAATTTTTGAATTTGCATGGATAGGGTAGGCTGCGTGACAAAACATTTTTCAGCGGCCAAGGTGAAGTTCCTATGGGTAGCAACAGCTATGATATACTGTAATTGGGTAATCGTCATCAGGATTTGGGTCTTGTGTATTCAGCGGTTTTGGCTGAGGTTTGTACGCTTTGTGTTAATCTTTCTAGTTCTTGTCGGGTTAGATGCCTCCAGGCTCCCAGTTCTGTGTCCAGGCTGATGTTCATGATGCGCACCCTTTTGAGTCGGGTGACCCGATAACCTAGGTGTTCACACATACGCCTGATTTGCCGGTTTAATCCTTGGGTAAGTACTATGGTAAATCCCATAGCGCCCATGGGTTTCACCACACATGGCCTCGATACCGTGCCCAGAATAGGGACTCCTTTACTCATCCTGTCGATAAAGCGAGCATCAATGGGTTTGTTTACCCACACCTGATACTCTTTTTCGTGCCCATTGCTGGCGCGCAAAATTTTGTTGACGATGTCTCCATCGCTGGTCAACAGAATCAGCCCCTCGCTGGCTTTGTCGAGCCTGCCTATGGGAAAGATGCGCTCAGGGTAATTGATAAAATCGATGATATTGTCTTTCTCTACACCAGCGTCTGTGGTGCAGACAATACCTACTGGTTTATTGAGCGCCAAATACACGTGGGATTTTTTTCGGGAATTCACTTCCTTTCCATCCACAGATACTTGATCTGCATCGGTTACTTTGGTACCCATCTCTGGGACCGCCCCATTGATTTTTACACGCCCTTGCTCGATGAGTTTATCCGCTTCTCTTCTGGAGCAGTATCCTATTTCGCTTAAAAATTTATTGATCCTAATCGGTTCCATAGGTGGTTGATTTACCCGTTAGGGTCTTTGTCTATTCTGTTTTCATCAAAGGCACTGGGCAACAATTTGGGAATCAACTTGACGACCATCGGCAGTAGTAGTGCACCCCCTGGCAACAAGAAAATGGCAAGTGATGGAATACTTTTAAAAATATCGAGGAGCTGCTCCTGGACTTTTTTCTTTTCTTTTGGATTCAGCTCTTTGTGCGTTGATTTGCTCAGCAAAATCAACAGTTCGCCTGAGCCCTCTAACTCTTTAATCAATCTTTTGCTGTTTCTCAGAATCAGTTTTTGCGTCCATTCCTTGACGCGATCATAGAACTGAACACCGAAAAGCCCCTCCCATCCATGGTCGATAAATGCTCTGTGTTCTTCAAGCCATTTGACCTGAGCTTTATAGCGCTCACTGAGGTAAGTGGGGTCGATATCAACTTCTTGCCCCCAGGTTTCCACTGTCCACCAAGGTGTTTTTTTGACCTGTGTCAAATAGGCAAATAGACAAAAGTCAACCATATAACGCGCATTGAGCGGAAGTTCTGATTGAACAGAAATAGGAGATTCAGGCAGTTCTTGTCCCAACAACAATTCTTTGGTGATCCATTGGGTACCGTGAATCAACTGGGGTTTTATTTTTTCCCAGACTCCAGAATTGCCGATTAACTGTTGTAACAATCCAAAACAGTTGATCTCTAGTTGTTTGCGAAAGGTTAATGTGTCTTTTTCACCTTCTAAGTAGGCGATCCAGGCCAATAGATCCTGAAATAGCCAGATGTTGATGACCGATTGGCCCAAAGCACCTAAGACAAAACCTTGGTTGGGAAATAACCTCGACTCCAGGGTAGCTTCCAATTGGCCATAGGGATCGTTGGGAAATCCCAATCTGCCCAAAATCGTTTTTTTATCCTGCCCCAAGGCAGTGTAGTATTCATTTAGTGCATCGACCATTTGGTCAAAGTCGCGGTCTGGATGTATCCAATGGTATGACGTCCAGAATCCATAGATCATCAAAACTTTGCACCGCTCATCTGCCGTGGGCTGGTGGGGTAAATCCAATCCCATGGGGACGTCCCATGGAATTCCGTACACCAATCCCCAATGAGCCATATCTTCATACCACAAAACCGCATCAGTGAATGATGCGGTTTTGGTGATGGCCAGTGAGCCAAATTTTTTAATCCAACCGGAAGAAGATGGGTTCATCAGCAAAAACCCTAAGGGGTAGGGGGATTATTATTTTATGATGCCGGTACAGCTTACCCGTGCACCTGCATTGCCCGTGGGCTGGGTAACTAGGTCATCTGTTCCTTGGTGTACAATGACCGCCTTTCCTATGATGTTTTTGATCGGATCTTCACAGTCGATACACCACAGGTTGGTCTCAAAAGTCAAACGCGCATTTCCTGATTCATCCGCTGTTAAGTTTCCGATATCTCCTCGGTGAAAACCTGCAGCATCTCCCCAAGCACCATGGTTTTCAAAGGTAGGGTTCCAATGCCCGCCAGTGGATGTGCCATCAGGGGCGCTGCAATCTGCAGTTTCGTGTAGGTGAACTGCGTGAATCCCCGGAGTAAGTCCACTGAGTTCAATGTTCATGACGACGGTTTCACCGTCAGCTGTGAATGTGCTGGTTCCCTGAACATTGGAGTCGCTTTTTGGCTCCATAGCAAAACTTATTGCGGTGGTCTCTACTTCTTGATTTTCCGATGTGCTCGGTGCTTGGCTCTGTGATTGTTTGCAACCAACAATGCCTAAAATGAGTAGGCCAGCCGCTAGGTAGGGTAGTTTTGTTTTCATGGTACAACAAATTAAGGTACTAAGTTAAATGTTTTGGTCGGTTTAAATCTGGTCTGTTCCCAGTTTTCCACCTGCTTGTGGTACTCTTTCCAAGTTGTTTCAAAAAACTCATTCTGGGCCTTTAGGGCGTCTTGGAGTGATTTTTTGGCCAAGTCCATCAGTTGTGTCTCAGTGCCAGTAACCCCGTTAGGCCTTGAACTGATATAGCTGGAAGCCATACCTAGTCTTTGAACTACGGTCATTTCAGGGCTTCTCGTAATTCCTTGGCGCTTGTCCTGTTTGCCTAAATACTGCGCGATAAGCGCTTCTAAAGACTCGCTCATTTTTTCAGACTGCTTAATTTTCTCCTCCAACCCTTTAGCATCCTCTTTTTTCATGTCCGCAGCCAGTTCTTTGGCGGTTTGTTGGCTTTGCACCAATTGTCGCACAGCTTGAGCGGCAGTGTCCATCCATTTTTCTACCTGACCTAGGGCTGCATCTTTCTCTTTTTCTGCAGTTGCGGAAACTTCAAGTCTTGGATCAAAGCCCACTTCTATGGTCGCTTCTGATTTATGGGTTCCTTGTACCAATTCAAGTCGATAGGTCCCTGGAAGCACAGAACGCCCCCCTCTTTCAGTTTTAGGCTTTTCAGCACTTCTGGACGGACGGTCTCCTGCTTTTTGATCTAGGTTCCAAGTAATTCTCTGAAATCCAGGGGATTTTGGTGTTTTCAAGGTTAAGGTGCGGATTAACGCATCTCCTTGATAAATATGTAGTTTTAAGGTGTCTTTATTGGCTTCTTTTTGTCCGTAGTAGTAAGTGATTTGACCGCCTGAGGGTCGGTTGTCTCCTTGATACATGGCGTCAGCGCCAAACCTGCTTCCTGTGGGTTGTTGGTAGGCTGCTAGATAGGCTTTAGGAGCCTTAAACAAGGCTATAGGTTGGGACAACAGGGTTGGATTTTGAGATAAGCTGCGCAATGGTCTTAAGTCGTCCAATACCCACATGGAACGGCCAAAAGTAGCCATCGCTAGGTCACCTTCCCTTTTTTGAACTACTAGATCACTGGTGGGTACGGTTGGGTAGCCTGAGGTCCATTTGGTCCAGTTAGTTCCTTGATCGATTGAGACATAAAGTCCATCATCGGTTCCGGCAAATATAAGTTGTGGGGCTTCAGGGTCTTGTACCACAGAAAGCACAAAACTTTTAAAGTCTGTCGCGTCTCCAATGCGTTCCCAGGTTTTTCCATAGTCTTTGGTGCGGAATAGGTAAGGGGTATGGTTGAATCTGCGGTAGTCATTGGCCACCAATAGGGCTGCGCCAGGAATTTTGGGATCCGCTTTGATTTGTGGAATCCAGCTGCCTTTGGGTAAACCTTTGATGTTTTGCGTCACCTCAGTCCATGTCTTTCCTGAGTCATTGGTCCAATGCACGCGACCGTCATCAGTCCCGATCCACATAAAGTTTTTTTGAACCGCACTTGGTTCGATGACCAATATGGTGCAGTGATTTTCAGCACCTGTGGCATCCATGGTCAATCCACCGCTTTCGCTTTGTTTGAGTTTTTCAGGATCATTGGTGGTTAAATCAGGAGAGATGATGGTCCAGGTCAATCCTTTGTCCGTGCTCTTGTGCACAAATTGGCTGCCAAAATATACGGTATTGTTGTCAAAAGGATCTTGTCCAATGGCAGAATTCCAGTTAAAACGCAGTTTGGTATCCGCATCAGGTGGGGTTGGCTTTACGCTGTAGTTGTTTCCGGTGACCCAATCATATCTGGAAACCGATCCTTGCTGGCTCATGGTATACCCGTAACGAGCATCTTCTAAATCCGGAACAACATCAAATCCATCTCCAAAAGAAATTTCTTGCCAGTAGCTATTGCGTATTCCTTGGTCCTTCCAAACATATGCGGGACCTCTCCAAGAACCGTTGTCCTGCATACCCCCGTATAAGTTATAGGGAAACTCGTTATCCGTGTTGACGTGGTAGAATTGGCCTACTGGGATATTGCCCACAAAACGCCAAGACTTTCCTCCATCACGGGTGATGTTCATGCCGCCATCGTTTCCGTCCATCATGTATTGGCCATTTTTCGGGTGGATCCACCAAGCGTGGTGGTCAGGGTGAACCCCATTGGACACACCATAAGCAGGCATAAGCGGCGCGAAGGATCTTCCGCCATCCTCAGAAACATGCACATAGGTAAACACAGAGTAGATTCTGTTTTCGTTTTGTGGATCAACAAAAAGATCGGAATAATAGAAAGGGCGATCGCCAATCTCTGGCTTGTCATTAATTTTTTTCCAGCTATTTCCACCGTCCTCAGACTTGTAAAGCGCATTTTTCTTGGATTCCACTAAGGCGTAGACAATATGGGGTTTGTTGGTGGCCATAGCCAGTCCAATGCGTCCCAATTCACCTTCGGGCAGTCCATCCTTTGAGGAGATCTGTTTCCAGTTGGCTCCACCATCTATAGTCATGTAAAGGCCACTGCCTGGACCACCTGATTTAAAAAACCATGGATCTCTCTTGTGCTCCCATAGCGCAGCGATGATTTTGTTGGGGTTCGTCGGGTCCATAATCATGTCGGCCACCCCGGTCTTGTTGTTGACAAACAGTATTTTGGCCCAAGTTTTCCCCCCGTCGGTGGTTTTATATACTCCGCGTTCTGGGTGTTCGCCCCAAGGACTTCCGATGGCGCCGACATATACCACGTTTGAATTGCGCGGATCAATCAGTATTTTGTGGATGTGCATGGTGTTCTTGAGTCCCATGTTTTGCCAGGTTTTACCAGCATCAAGACTGCGGTAAATCCCAGCACCGCCGTTTAAGCTGTTTCGAGGGTTACCCTCCCCAGTACCTACCCAAACTACCGATGGGTTGCTCTGGTCAATCGCCACAGCGCCGATGGATGCCGTTGCCTCACGGTCAAACAACGCCTCCCATTTAATTCCGCCTGAAGTTGATTTCCACAAACCTCCGGAGGCTGAACCAACGTAGATAATATCGGGTTGATCGTTGACCACATCAATGGTAGTGATTCGTCCGCTCATTCCAGCGGGACCTACATTTCTGGGTTTTATCCCCTCAAATAGCGACATATCTAATTTTTGGCTATACCCCACAACGGAGACACAGCAGGCCAATACAGCCAAGAATACATTGATTTTTTTCATTATTTTACTTGAATTGAGTTGATATAATAGTCTGGATGCCAAGATATTGATTTATAATTTTTCAGTTCAGGAACAGTCTGCCATGTCTGGGATACCCTCACTTCAATTTCCGTTTGTTCGCTGGTCAAATGGATAGGCATGTTGAATCCATTAATGGTGTTTTCAAAACGGACAGCCACTCCTTCTGGCATTTGTTTGAGGGCCAAAACAGGAATGCGTGTGTCCCTGAGGTATTGATCAAAAACAGGGGCTAGATCTAGTCCTGTTTCTCGAATTAGAAAAGATTCGATCTGCTGGGTAGTCACTGTTTGGTGATAAAATTCACGGTTCATTTTGCGCAAAATTTCTCGCCAATGCGCGTCGTGATTCACCATTCTGCGAATCATCTGAAGCAGATTGGCCCCTTTGTAGTACATGTCTCCGGATCCGGTGGCATTTACGCCATAGGGAGCAATAATAGGCGCGTCATTTTGTATGCGTTTTCTGGTTCCTCTGATGTATTCTGAGGCCGCTTCTGGACCGAAATAGTAATCAAGGTATAAACTTTCGCTATATGCTGTAAACCCCTCGTGTACCCACATGTCGGCAGAATCTCGATAGGTGATGTTGTTGGCAAACCACTCGTGGGCTGATTCGTGAATAATAATAAAATCAAACTTTAAGCCCCAACCTGTTCCGGACAGATCTGTTCCTCGGTACCCATTTTCAAATCCATTGCCATAGGTCACCGAACTCTGGTGTTCCATGCCCAAATACGGAACCTGAACCAGTTTAAATCCATCTTCGTAAAAGGGATAGGGTCCCAACCAATACTCCAAGGCTTCCATCATCTGGGCAGCTTGTTTGAATTGATTTTGAGCTGCCGGTAAATCCTCGGGCAGCACATAATAGTCCATCTTGAGCGGCCCTGATTCACCGGAGTAGGTTTCGCCAAAATGAACGTATTGGCCTATGTTAACATTGACCCCATAATTGTTGATCGGATTGTTTACCTGCCAAACATAAGTAGTCCATCCCGCATCCGTAAACTCATCGATTAATTGCCCGTTGGAAATGTCTTTAAGTCCCTCGGGCACAGTGACGGAAATTTTCATTTTTTCCGCTTCGTCATACATATGGTCCTTGTTGGGCCACCACACAGACGCGCCAAGTCCCTGACAGGAAGTAGCGATAAATGGAGCGCCATTTTGGTCGATATCCCAGGAAAAACCTCCATCCCACGGAGCGCGTATGGCAGTTCTAGGGCTTCCGTGATAGTATACAATCAATTCGAGGGTTTGGTCGACCGGGCTGGTGAGGAGTTTGTCAATCCAGTAGGCATTACCCATTCGTTTGAAGGGTAGGTGAGCCCCTTTTTGCTTGACTGAATCAATCACTAGTGGCTCTTGAAGATCTATCTGCATCCAAGTTCCCTCAGCCGTTGGTTGGTAGGTGATGGTGTTGCTGCCAGAAATTGTTTTCTGTGCCGGATCAATCTTGACATTTAGGTCATAGCTTATTACATCCCACCAGATCCTTCCAGGGCCAATGCTGCCCCTTAAGGTGTCTTGTTGGGTGAATTGTTGTTGGGCTTGTGCACCCGAAATGGCCACCAATGCACTGACTAAAAACCAATGTTTATAATTCATCAACGCATTATTTTGTTGGGAAATACCACCATACTTTCAAAGCCATCGGCATCGACAGCCGCGACACCGAAGAAATAATTGTCGATCACGATTCCTTTTAAAGTGGCTTCATTTGCTCCGTAAATGATGCGGTGATGGTCCCAGGTTGGGGAGGTGGTATCCCGCCAATACACTTTGTAATAAGCGGCATCAGCCACTGGAGCCCACCGTAAACGCGTATCCGCTTCTACGATTCCTCCTATGGAAACTTGATCAGGGGCAGCAGGTGCCCAAGCCAGCGATGCCAGTGAAATTGCGTTTACCGCTGTGAGTTTTGCATTGTAGGCAAAGTCGACACCGGAAAGCACATCGCCATAGTCAATTCCGTTTTCCGTTCTGATGTCTTGGTGCTGTTTGGTGTAGTCTTCGTGGGCCTCCATGATGCGAATCCCAGCAAATCCAGCGTCATTAAAGGGTCTGTGGTGTCCACCACGTCCAAATCGATCTAGTCGATAGACCATCATGGGATTCATTTCGGGCATATAGGTTTGCACAGTTTTATGGACATATCGGGCTAGCTGACGAGAAACTCCATCCACCTCTCCTCCATAAAATCTTCTGGCTTTTCTGGCCGCTTCAGATTCTGTCACCGGGGTTGGTTCAGAGAAAATTCTGAAATCTCTGTTGCTCACCACGCCATCCACACCACTGATGTTGCCGATCATATCGTTGTTGATCACGCCGATCAATTCCCATCCTTGTTCTTTAATCCACTGGGCCAATCCAGCCCCACCAAACAATCCTTGCTCTTCTCCAGACAATCCCGCATAGATGATTCCATAGTCAAAATCGTACCGAGACAACACTCTAGCTGCCTCAATAGTTCCAGCCATTCCACTGGCATTGTCGTTGGCCCCTGGGCTATCGTTGGTGTAATCGTTGGGATCGCTGATGCGGGAGTCTATATCTCCACTCATCATGACAAATCGCTTTGGATTTTTTTTGCTGTGTTGTATGGCCAGGATGTTCACGATATTGACGTCTTTGACAATACGGTCACCGCTTCCTTTGGATACCAGGTTGTGTTGTTCCTTGACTTCAATGCAGTTGGAACAATCTGCAGCAATTTTTTTAAACTCAGCTTTGATCCATCTCCTGGCTGCTCCGATACCGCGCTTCGACGACAAGGTGTCAGAAAGGGTGTGTCTCGTGCCGAATCCGGCTAGTTTGGCTACATCATGAGCGATGCGTTCTTGAGAGACTGAATCGATAATTCGGTAGATATCTTTTGGAGATTGGGCGGACACAGCTAAGGTGCCAAAAAGGGTCAGCGATAAAAGCCAATATTTCATGGTTCACAAAGTTTGAACCTTAAAAATAGCATTTTATCGCTAACCCTTATGGTTTTTTTTTAGCGCGGTAGCCTCGCTAGGAGTCCAGGGTGTATTTGCCTTTTTCCAGGATGCTTTTGGCTATTTCTCGACTCAAGGCAATAGGGTTGGGGTAGGTGTCGTATTTGGTAAATCGCTTCAGCCCCATCAGCAATATGCGCTGCATGTCTCCTTCAGCAAATGATAAAATCGCCTCTTTTCCTTTCGACTGGATGAGCTCTGTCGCTTGGTACAACTGCCACTGACACATGGCTATTTGTGTTTTTTGAGCGTCTGCGCCGAAGCGTTTTAGGTTTTTTTCTGTGCGCAGAAGCGCGGATTCCACCATGTAAATTTCGATCAATATGTCAGCCGCTGCCATCAGTAACTCTTGATGTTTTTCTAGGTCCATACCGTAGGTCTCCACGGCTTTTCCAGCGACCATCAAGAAAGCTTTTTTGAGTCGTGCTAGGTGAGCTTTTTCCAAGGAGAGTATCTCGTTGTATTCAGGGAGGTCAAAGGAGGGTATTCCCATTAATTCCGCACCCACTGCCGTAGCTGGCCCAAGCAAGTCAACGTGTCCTTTCATCGCTTTTTTGAGCAACATGCCGATGATGAGCATACGGTTGATTTCGTTAGTTCCCTCATAAATTCGGGAAATGCGCGCATCGCGGTAGGCTGACTCCATGGGGGCATCAGCACTAAAGCCCATCCCGCCAAAAATCTGAACCCCTTCGTCTGCTGTTTGTTGCACATCCTCTGAAACAGCCACTTTGAGAATCGAGCATTCAATGGCGTATTCCTCCACGCCTTTGAGTTCCGCTTCTTGATGTGTATTGCCTTGAGCGATGCGTTGTTCAATGCGTTTCTCGATGTCTTTAGCGGCGCGATAGCAAGCGGATTCACCTACATAGGCATTGGTCGCCATCTGGGCAATTTTTGCTTGAATAGCCCCAAATGAAGCGATCGGGGTTTTAAATTGTATGCGGTTGTTGGCGTAGTGAACGGATTCATTGACCAATCTGCGCTGAGCGTCTAAACAGGCTGCAGCTAGTTTGATTCTCCCTACATTGAGCGCATTCATTGCTATTTTAAAGCCCATGCCGCGTTCAGCAAGCATGTTTTCCACGGGAACTTTTGTTTCGTTAAAGAACACCTGTCGGGTAGAGGAGGAGTGAATCCCCATTTTGTGTTCTTCTTCACCCAGGGTAATTCCATTGCTGGGATCGTTTTCAACAATAAATCCAGTGATGTTGGCGTCGTCCTCAATACGGGCAAATACGATGAATAACTGGCAAAACCCAGCATTGGAAATCCACATTTTCTGGCCGCTGATCAAATAATGGGTGCCCTCTGGATTTAACACGGCTTTAGTTTTGCCAGAATTGGCATCTGATCCAGCAGTGGGTTCGGTCAGGCAGTATGCACCAAACCATTCGCCGCTGGCTAGTTTAGGCACGTATTTCATTTTTTGCGCTTCGGTACCATACAGCGTAATCGGCATAGTCCCGATTCCCGTATGTGCCCCAAATGCAGTAGAAAAGGATCCTGTGGCTCCGGAAATATAGTCGCACACCAACATGGTAGAGACAAATCCCATCCCCATACCCCCGTACTGTTCAGGTACTGCGATCCCTAAAAGCCCTAATTCAGCAGCTTTTTTCATGGTTTCTTCAGTGTACTTGTAGTCTTTCTGCTCAAAACGCTGCCAATGTGCCCACAGTTCGCGATCGACGAATTCTTGGGTGCTTTCACGCATCATTTTTTGCTCCTCTGATAAATCTTCTAAGGTGAAGACCGATTCAGCAGGTGTTTCTTGGACGATAAACTGTCCTCCTCTCAGGATAAATTCGTTAGCTTCTTGGTTCATGATACACGTTTTAAATCAATTCAAAAATTCCTGCAGCACCCTGCCCTGTTCCTACGCACATGGTTACGATTCCGTATTGGCCGTTCATTTTTCGTTGGTCCATCTCGTCGAGTAATTGCGTGGTGAGTTTAGCACCGGTACAACCCAATGGGTGCCCCAGGGCAATGGCCCCTCCATTGACATTCACCTTGTCCGGATCCATCCCCAAGGTCCTGATCACAGCCAGTGATTGAGAGGCAAACGCCTCGTTGAGTTCAAATAATCCGATATCGCTCAGCTTTAATCCCGCTAGTTCAAGTGCTTTGGGAATGGCTTTAACAGGACCTATGCCCATTATTTTTGGCGGTACACCTGCAGCGGCATACTGAACCATGCGCGCTATGGGAGTCAACCCTAATTCTTTGACACGCTCCTCGCTCATCACCAAAACAAATGATGCGCCATCGCTCATCTGAGAGCTGTTTCCCGCTGTCACACTACCTCCTTGGGCAAACACTGAAGGCAATCCGGCCAATGCTTCTACGGAGGTGTCTTTTCGGGGACCTTCGTCTTTGGTCACGGTGTATTGGTGGGTTATTTTTTTTCCGTTTTCATCCAATTTTACTTGGTTTACTGTGATCGGAACTATTTGCCGGTCAAAACGCCCGGATTCTTGGGCAGCGATGGCTTTTTGGTGGGATTGGTAGCTGAATTGATCTTGGTCTTCTCGAGAAACCTGATATTGCTCGGCCACGGCTTCTGCCGTTAGTCCCATTCCCCAATAATAGTCCTGATGTCCTTGCTGAGCGGCTTTATAGTCTGGGACGGGTTTGTACCCCCCCATGGGAATAAAACTCATGCTTTCTACGCCACCGGCGATGATGCAATCAGCCATACCTGCTTGAATTTTTGCGGTAGCGATAGCGATTGTTTCAAGCCCTGAGGCGCAGTATCTGTTTACGGTCATCCCGGGTACATCATCGATTTTTAGCCCCATCAAAGAGATCAGTCTCCCAACGTTCAGGCCTTGTTCCGCCTCTGGCATGGCATTGCCGACCATGACATCGTCAATACGGGTTTTGTCAAAGTCACCCAGGGAATCAATCAGAAATTCGATTGTCTCAGCGGCGAGTTCGTCAGGTCTTTTAAAGCGAAACACCCCTTTGGGCGCTTTACCTACAGCTGTTCTGTAGGCTTTTACGATATAGGCTGTTTTCATGATTAGTTTCTTAAGGGTTTACCGGTTTGTAGCATATGTTGAATGCGCTCCAGGGTTTTTCGTTCTGTGCACAGCGACAGAAATGCTTCGCGCTCAAGATCAAGCAAATATTGTTCACTGACGTTTGTCGCTTCTGAGAGATCTCCGCCCGACATGACATAAGCTAGCTTATCCGCAATTTTACGATCGTGTTCAGAGATGTAGTGACCTGCTTTCATCGCATCAGTTCCCACCAGGAACATACCCAAAGATTGTTGTCCCAGTACTTTGATGTCCTGGCGCATGATCGGCTGAGTGTACCCTTGATCTGCCATAGACAATGCCTGAGCTTTTGCCTTGGCGATCAAACGCTGTTTGCCCACCACGATGTGGTCCTTGCCTTTTTGTAGTAAACCCAGATCAAATGCCTCGTGGCCTGAAGTGGATACTTTGGCCATGGCTATGGTTAAAAATGCCTCCCTCAGTCGATTGACCTCAACATCATTGGCTTTATAGGTATCTGAGGCCCTTAGGGTTAGTTCTTTGGTTCCACCGCCCCCAGGGATTACCCCAACACCAAACTCCACCAGTCCCATATATGTTTCTGAAGCAGCTACGACTTGATCGGCGTGAAGCGATAGCTCACATCCTCCGCCAAAAGTCATTCCGTGAATAGCAGCCACCGTAGGTATGCTTGAATAGCGCATTCGCATCATGGTGTTTTGGAACATCCTAATAGCCATATTAAGCTCGTCGTATTCCTGTTCTACGGCCATCATAAATATCATGGCGATATTGGCACCTACCGAAAAATGAGCACCTTGGTTGCCAATGACCAATCCTCGGTAGTCTTTTTCAGCGATGTCAAGGGATTTATTTAATCCGCTCAGTACATCGCCACCCAAGGTGTTCATTTTAGAACGGAATTCCGCGTTGAGTATGCCGTCTCCCAAGTCGGTGAGTACCAGTCCAGGGTTTTGATACACCGCTTTTTGGGTGCGTATATTGTCCAAAATGATGAGCTGCTCTTGACCTGGAATACGCTTGTATTTTTTGGTGGGGATATCGTAGAAAAGCGTAGCTCCATCCTCAACCTTGTAAAACGAACGATGTCCTAGCGATTTCATTTCCTCTATCCAAGCAGCGCAGGTGTTTCCCTGCGCTTGTATGAGTTCAAGCCCTTTGTCCAGTCCGACCGCATCCCAGATTTGAAAAGGTCCGTGCTCCCACCCAAAACCAGCCTTCATCGCATCGTCAATTTGATAAAGCTCATCGGTGATCTCGGGGATGCGGTGACCTATATAGCTCCACATATCTGAAAATGACGCCCTGTAAAATTCACCAGCTTTGTCCTTTCCTTCGACCAAAACGGCAAATCGATCAATCACTCTATCGATGGATTTTGTTCCTTCCAAGGTGGCAAAAGAGGCTTTTTTAGGCGCTCTGTAGGTCAGTGTCTTTAAGTCTAAACCGTGTATGGAGGTAGTGCCGTTTTCTGCGGTCACCTTCTTGTAAAATCCAGCACCAGTTTTACTGCCTAACCACTTTTGTTCCATCATGTGTTGGATGAAATGGGGTATTTGAAACAAGTGGTGTTTTTCGTCATGAGGGCAGTGCTCTGCTATTCCGTTGGCCACATGCACCAAAGTGTCTAGACCAACCACGTCGACCGTGCGAAAAGTAGCAGATTTAGGTCTGCCGATGACTGGACCGGTTAGTTTATCCACCTCCTCAATCGTCATCTCCAATTTTTGGATGAGGTGAAATAGACTTTGAATGCCAAAAATCCCAATGCGGTTTCCAATAAAGGCCGGTGTGTCCTTGGCCATCACGGATGTTTTTCCCAAGAATGTAGTTCCGTAGTGGGACAAGAATGACAGTACATCCGCCTTGGTTTTTGGCCCGGGTATGATTTCAAATAGATCGAGGTATCGCGCAGGGTTAAAAAAATGTGTCCCGCAAAAATGCTCCTGAAAATCAAGGCTGCGCCCCTCGGACATCAAGTGAATGGGAATCCCAGAGGTGTTGGAGGTAATCAAGGTTCCAGGCTTTCTGTATTTTTCAATGCTGGCAAATACCTGCTGTTTGATATCCAATCGCTCCACAACCACTTCGATAATCCAATCTACCTCAGCGATCTGAGGCAAATGATCTTCGATGTTTCCCGGAGTAATCCTATTGATAAATCCTGGGTGGTACAATGGCGCAGGCTTTTGCTTGAGTGCCTGAGCCAAGGCGCGTTCCGCCAAAAAGTTTCTGGGCTGCACTATTTTTTTGAGGTCTGCGGGTTTGATGTTGCTCAAATCTGGAACAACATCCAAAAGCAATACCTCAACACCAATATTGGCTAGATGGCAGGCGATGCCACTTCCCATAATTCCTGAACCGATGACGGCTGCTTTTTTGATGTGTCTGTTCATGTGGTTGAATTAACTGCGTTCAGTAGTGATTTGATTGATGATGTCCATGACCTCAAAAAAATGTTTTAGTTGAATCTTTGTGGTTTTTTCCATCACCTTATCGTGAAAGTCCAACACAAAAGATTTGGAGAGATCTCGCATTTTGATTCCCTCAGGTGTGAGGTGAATCAATACACTTCGTCCGTCTTGTGGGTGAGCTTTGCGTTCGATGAGCGCTTTTTTTTCCAGGGTGTTGAGTATTCTAGAGATACTGGTTGATTCCAATCCCATTTTTGGTCCAAGTGCCGTAGACGGGGTTCCGGTTTTGGGATCAATACTCAATAAAGTAAAACCCGTGGCCATCGTGGAGTCCATTTTTTTTGCTGCTTCATTGTACATTTTGACGATACCCTGCCAAGTATTGCGCAGGCTGTAATCGATGGTTCTCTCCCTCATATTCGCGGTGAATGTTCGTAAATATAGAAAATATATTATGCATGCATAGTAAATGAGTGTTAAAATTTATCTACTTTTTGGTAGATATTTTTGTATTTTTCGTTGAAATATATCCTTTATGAACCAACAGCCCACCCGTCTTTTTGATTTCGCTCAGTACCAATTGGATCATTTCCCGCTCGAGGAGGCCTATGAGATGAAGTATCAAGGACTTTGGCAGTCGATTTCCTCTGCTGAATTTATGCAACAGGCCCATGCAGTCAGCAGAGCATTGCTGAGGTTAGGGGTAAAGAAAAACGATAAGATCGCGGTTATTTCATTGACCAACCGAACGGAGTGGAATATACTCGATGTAGGGATTATGCAGATTGGGGCCCAGAATGTACCGATTTATCCCACGATTACTGAGGAGGACTACGCATATATCCTGAACCACTCTGAATCTAAATATTGTTTTGTATCGTGTGCTACGGTGTACGACAAAATCAAAGCGATACGCCCCCAAACCTCATTGGTTGAAGTGTATTCATTTAATCAAGTACCTGATTGTCTCCATTTTTCTGCACTGCTTCAAATGGGGGCAGATCAAAGCAATCAAAAAGAAGTGGATGCATTGGCCCAGGGAGTTATGCCTGAGGACTTAGCTACGATTATCTACACCTCGGGTACTACAGGAAAACCCAAAGGTGTGATGTTGTCCCACCACAATGTGGTGTCCAATGTGCTTTATGCCTGCGAGCGCCTGCCTTTAGTACCCGGCCAGGCTAAAGCCTTGAGCTTCCTGCCGATATGCCATATTTTTGAACGCGTAATCACCTATATCTACCAGTACACAGGTGTTAAGGTGTGTTACGCTGAATCACTGGAGACCTTGATGGCTGATCTTCAACGCCACAAACCAGACGTGATGACTTCTGTGCCCAGATTGTTGGAAAAGGTGTTTGACAGTATTGTGGCCAAAGGGGCTGCATTGACAGGTATTAAAAAAGCCCTCTTTTTCTGGGCTTTAGATCTGGGATTGCGCTATGAGCCATATGGGAAGAATGGCGCTTGGTACGAGTTCCAATTGAAGATAGCCGATCGGTTAATTTTCAGCAAGTGGCGGGCAGCGTTAGGTGGAAACCTGCGTTTGATCGCCTCAGGAAGTGCTGCGCTTCAACCCAGACTTGCCCGGGTGTTTAACGCCGCTAAAATGGGGGTTATGGAGGGCTATGGATTGACAGAGACTTCCCCAGTAGTGTCCGTAAACGACATGAGAGATGGCAAGTTTAGGATAGGAACTGTAGGTAAGTTGATCGCAGAGACCGAGGTCAAGATCGCTGAGGACGGTGAGATTCTTGTCAAAGGACCACAAGTCATGATGGGGTACTACAAAGATCCCGAGTTAACTGCCTCTGTCATCCAAAACGGATATTTTCACACCGGAGATATTGGCCATATTGATGAGGACGGGTTTTTGCGGATCACTGACCGAAAAAAGGAAATGTTTAAAACCTCAGGGGGCAAATACGTAGCCCCTCAATTACTCGAAAACCGATTAAAACAGTCCAGATTTATCGAGCAAGTGATGGTCGTGGGCGATGGCGAGAAAATGCCCGCGGCTTTGATTCAACCTGATTTTGTGTTCCTAGAACAATGGGCCAAGAAAAAGGAGTTAGGTGTTTTAGACCGAAATGCACTGATCGCTCACCCGCGTGTATTGTCGCGTATTGAACGGGAAGTGGAATCTGCCAACGAGCAATTTGCCAAATTTGAGAAAATCAAGCTATTTAAGCTGACACCAGATGCTTGGACACCAGATGCAGGACATCTGACGCCCACCATGAAACTGAAAAGAAAAGCGATTCAAGCTAGGTACCAAGACTTATACGATCAAATATATCGATAGTGTTTGGCGATTAACCTTGTGATTCAATCCATTTTCTCGCAGCTACAAACGCTTCAATCCACGGGCTGACTTGGTGTCCTGAATTTTTTGGATAGTGCGCCCAATTCCAAGGAAATATGGAGCGTTCCATATGAGGCATGCTCACCAAGTGTCTGCCTGTTTGATCGCACATCATAGCTGTGTTGTAATCGCTTCCATTCGGATTTGCTGGGTATTGGTCGTAGCTGTATTTTGCCACAATAGAGTAGGCATTTTCAGGTAAGGACAAATCAAAACGCCCTTCTCCATGAGAAATCCAAACTCCGAGTTGGGTTCCTGCCAAATCTTTTAGCATCACGCTGTTGTTGGGCTGCACGGTGACTGAAACAAACCCACTTTCGTGTTTTTGAGATTTGTTGTGTTTCATCTTGCCGTGCACAGGAAGTTCCGGGTGCACTAAGTCAAGTTCCATCCAAAGTTGACATCCATTGCAAATCCCCACAGATAGTGTGTCAGGACGCGCAAAAAACTGATCAATAGCTTTTTTGGCCAATGGATTATATCTTATGGCACCAGCCCATCCTTTAGCTGAGCCCAAAACGTCAGAATTGGAGAATCCACCCACAGCACCGATAAATTGAACACCACTGAGGTCTTCTCTACCCGAGGTGAGGTCGGTCATGTGCACATCTTTAACTTCAAAACCAGCCAAGTAGAGCGCATGGGCCATTTCTCGTTCAGAATTGGATCCTTTCTCGCGTAAAATAGCGGCTACAGGCCGTTGTTGGGCCCCAGGTTTTTGGGGTAACCCGCCGGTAAATCCTTGGGGGAATACATAGTTCAGGGGTTGCTGGTCAAAATTTTCAGCCCTGACTTGAGCCAGGTTTCCAGCCGTTTGTCTGCTGTCTAATAGGGCAGAGGTTTCAAACCAAACAGATCGCCAATGAGCGATATCCAGGGCTTGTGTATGTGTATGGTGTTTGAGGTGAAGTGTTCCATCTTGCGTAGGGTGTCCCAAATAGATAAAGGGCAAAGCGCTGGATTCCACCAATGACTGATGTGTATCGCTGCTGAGCTGGAATACCAAACCAGTGTTTTCTGCAAATAATACAGGGATCAGGGATCCTTCAAGTGGGGATAAATCCACGTGAGCCCCTGCGCCCGGTTGGGCAAAACACCACTCCAGAAGTGTGGTGATCAATCCACCAGAGCCAATATCATGGCCAGATGCAATGATCCCCTGAGCTATCCAGCTTTGCAATTGGTTAAATGCTTGTGCCAACAGCTGGGCATTGCGCACATCAGGTGTCTCACTGCCTAAGGCGTTTTGTGTTTGCGCCCAAGAAGATCCCCCTAGTTTATAGCTGTCCTGGGAAAGATTGATATAGTACAAGCCACCGGCCATCGGTTGGATGACGGGCTCTACTACTTGGTTGATGTTGCTGCACTGCGCTACCGCTGAAATAACTACGGTTCCGGGTGCTAGCACATCTCCTTCCGGATAGCGCTGTTTCATCGAAAGCGAATCTTTGCCGGTAGGCACATTGATCCCCAAAGCGATGGAAAAATCTGATACGCTGCGCACTGCTTCGTACAATCGAGCATTTTCTCCTTCGTTGTTGCAAGGCCACATCCAGTTGGCCGACAGGGAAACCCCGGAAAGACCTTCGGAGAGCGGGGCCCAAACCAAGTTGGTCAATGCCTCCGCAATACTGTTTCTACTTCCTGCAGCTGCGTCAATCAGTCCAGAGATGGGGTGGTGTCCCATGGCGGTAGCCACACCAAATGGGGTGCTGTAGTCCAAAGCCATGACGCCACAGTTATTTAAAGGCAATTGCAAGGGTCCAGCGCATTGCTGTACAGCGACACGCCCTCCTACACAACGGTCCACTTTATTGGTCAACCAGTCTTTCGAGGCTACTGCCTCCAAACGAAGTACCGCATGAAGGTACGCTTCCAACAAGTCAGTATGGTGCGGAGCGTCGGCGTATGTTCTTTTGATGCGGGTATCTTCTAAGATTGTTTTGGGCGCAGACCCAAAAAGATGTGCTAAATCCAGGTCCATCGGCTTTTCACCTGTGGTGCCCGATTCAATCGTAAATCTGTGGTCTCCACTTACAGTACCTACACGATACCACGGAGCGCGCTCGCGTTCCGCAATACTGGCCAGCAGGGGTAAATGTTTTTCAGGAATAACAAGACCCATGCGTTCCTGTGATTCATTGCCGATGATTTCCTTGGCGGAAAGACTCGGATCACCCACAGGCAATGCGTCCAGGTCAATGTGGCCTCCAGTGTCTTCAATCAGTTCAGAAAGACAGTTTAAGTGACCGCCAGCACCGTGGTCGTGTATGGAGGTGATGGGATTTTGATCTGATTCAACGAGTGCGCGAATAGCATTGGCCGCACGCTTTTGCATTTCAGGATTGGAGCGTTGGATGGCATTGAGTTCAATGGCTGATCCAAAGGCACCGGTATCCGCACTCGACACTGCTGCACCTCCCATGCCGATTCTGTAATTATCCCCGCCCAAAACCACAATAGCATCTCCGGTTTGTGGTTTGTCTTTTTTGGCTTGTTCCGCTTTGGCATATCCGACACCACCTGCTTGCATGATTACTTTGTCATAGCCCCAGGTCAGGTTGTTTTCTCGGTGTTCAAAAGTCAACAGTGATCCATTGATCAACGGCTGCCCGAATTTATTCCCAAAGTCAGAGGCCCCATTGGATGCCTTGATCAGTAAATCTGCAGGGGTTTGGTACAACCATTTTCTGGCCGCTACACCGTTCTCTTCCCAGGATCTGCCCGGTACTAACCTGGAATAAGGAGTCATATACACCGCAGTACCTGCTAGGGGAATAGATCCTTTTCCACCTGCTAAGCGGTCTCTGATTTCTCCACCTGATCCAGTGGCTGCTCCGTTAAAAGGCTCAACTGTGGTGGGGAAATTGTGGGTTTCTGCTTTTAGGGACAAAACACTTTTAAACGTTTTCTCTTGGTAAAAATCAGGTCCCTCAGAAGATTTTGGGGCAAATTGTACCACCTCAGGACCTTGTATAAAGGCGACATTGTCTTTATACGCAGAGACGACCTGGCCAGGATGAGTGGCGGTGGTTTTTTTGATCATCTGGAACAACGACTCCTCTTGGGCTGTGCCGTCCAAGATGAAAGTTCCGTTGAAGATTTTATGTCTGCAGTGTTCTGAATTGACTTGTGAAAATCCAAATACCTCTGCATCGGTTAGTTTTCTGCCCAGTTTTTCGCCCAATTGATTGAGGTAATCCACTTCTTCTACGCTCAGTGCTAAACCTTGTTCTTGGTTGTATCGCGCAATATCATCGATGTATTCAATGGGCGCTGGCTCAATTTGTTGGTCAAACATATGTTGATCCAACTGAGGATAGACTTGGTAAAGCATGGGGTCAAAAACCGTATGCTGGGCTTTTGGTTCAAAAATTTCCAGGCGAATAATCCCGGACACCCCCATATTTTGGGTGATTTCTGTCGCATTGGTGCTCCATGGTGTGATCATCACGGCTCTGGGACCAACCCATGATCCAGCTATTGCGTCACTGCCTAGGAATGGAGCATCTGAAAAAAGCCAACTCAGGCGTTCAATGTCCTGATCGGTAAGTGGTTGTTGGGTTTGAACGGCAAATATCGAACGATCCTCTAGGCCAAAAAAAGAAATCATAGGGGCTGAGCTACGGGTTATTAACAAGCCACAAATGTAGTTTTTTAGGGTGTAATTCCCATGGCGAAATCAGAACACTTATCAAGAGTAATTGTTTATAGTTTGCGGATTAAACGGGCCATGTAGAATCCGTCAAAACCTGACTGGCTGGGACTTATTTTTTCCTCTTGCTCCAACTGGAATCCTTGTCCCGCCTCACTGGCTAGAAACTGGGCTACCTGATCTTGATTTTCTTGAGGCAAAATAGAACAAGTGGCATAGACTATTTTACCACCTTTCTTGACCATTTTGCTGTACTGCTGGAGAATTTCTTGTTGCGTTTGGGTGATTTGCGTTAAAAATTCGGGTTGTAATTTCCACTTAGCATCTGGATTTCTGCGCAGTACACCAAGTCCTGTACAAGGCGCATCGATCAGTACACGATCTGCGCGATCTTGCAATTTTTTGATGGCTTTGGTCGAATCGATCACCCGAGTTTCTATATTGTGCACCTCGTTTCTTCGAGCTCTTCTCTTGAGTTCTTTGAGTTTGTGGTCGTACAAATCCATGGCGATGATTTGCCCTTTGTTGGCCATGAGCGCAGCCAAATGAAGGGATTTACCACCAGCACCAGCACAGGCATCCACCACCAACATGCCGGGTTGAACCTCTAGAAAACGTCCTACTTTTTGGGATGAAGCGTCTTGAACTTCAAAGTATCCTTCTTGAAACGCTGGGTGTTGAAACAGGGGAGCACGCTCTTCCAAAATCAAGGCATCGGGATATTCTGGATGTGTTTTTGTGGCGATTCCATCGTCAAAAAGGGCATCAGCCAATGGTTTGGGTTCTGTTTTTAAGCGATTCACACGCAATACTACAGGTGCTTGTTCATTTAAGGCCTTGATTTCCGCGGACCATTGTGCTTCGCCCAATGCGGCTACTCCGAGCTCATCCATCCAATCTGGAATAGACTCACGGTATTTACGCTCTTTAGACAACAGGTCAAAACGGCCTTTAATCTTTCGTTCAGGGGTGGGTTCTATTTGCTTCCAATCGGGTAGGGGAATCCCTTTAAGCACAGCCCAAACGGCAAATAAGCGAAATAGTTTGGGGCGATCAAACGGCGCCTTTACCTCGGCAATCTCCATATATAAGCGCTTCCAACGCACCATATCATAGGTGGTCTCTGCAATAAATCCACGGTCGCGCGCACCCCATCGTTTGTCGATTTTCAGCACGCGTTCGATCACTTTATCTGCGTAATGGCCCTGGTTAAATATTTGGTCTAAGGCGTCAACTACGGCAAATACTAAGTTTCTGTGGAGTTTGTTCTGCATAAATAAAACGCCTAGCAGTAGGCTAGGCGTTGCAAAGGTATTCCTTTTTTTGAGGTGAGTCTTATTCTTGTTTTTTAACCTCTTTTCTATCTCGGTACTGTCTGAATAATTTCCGTTTAAACGTCTCTTCAGCGTGTACCATCAACACCATCTGTTTCTTGCTCAATTTGCCGGATAGCTTTTCGTATAATTCCAGATCGAGCTGCCACATTTTTTTCCTTTGCGACAGGTACTTATTCCAGTGTTTGTGCGCCTCTAATTCGGAAAACGACTCTATCTGTTCTTTGGTTTTGATTTGGCTTTTTAAGTCGGTCATCAATCCCATAAACTGGGTTTCATGTTCGTTGTATATGGGCCAAAACACGGCAGCCTGTTGGGGTGTTAGGTTCATCTGCTCCGTGAAGTGGGCTACTTTTAGGGCTTTAATTTGAGCGAAGTCCGTTTGTTGGCCCCAAGATATCTGTCCCATACAGATCAGTACAAGACTTATTAAGTATAATTTATTGGTCTTCATAATGCTGCCATTCTTTAGTGCTGGGTACAGTGAGTTCTAAATAATCATCGATGGGTAATTGTCCGTAAAAATCAGCATCATCAGTTGCATTGATCGATTCTTGATGCAGTACAGTCCATTCTAAGCCGGGCGTGTGCGTTAACTCAGCTTCCAGGTAAGCGTTCATTTCTTGCTCGCTCAGATGGGACCATTCAATAGTTTGGTCTGAAACCGTGGAGATACTCCACCAAGCTGTGCCCATCATCAAGGCGATGCTAGCAGCAGCAGCCCAAGTGTTGATGCGAAAGACTGGTCGCGATTTTTTCTGAGAAGTTTTGGATAAAATTTGTGTTTTTAGGTCTGGGAAGTATTGGCTAGGTGTACTGAATCCGTCGGTCTGTGCTGCACCGGTTATATCCCGGGTGTTTTCAAGAACCCGCTGCATACAACGTTGTTGCAAAGACGCAAAGTAGTCTTTGGGAACGGTAAAGTGTTGTTTTTCAGCTGAGGTGGACATGTGTTTTAGATATTTTTACGGTTAAAAGGTTTAATGTTCGGTCAAAAAATCTTTGATTTTGGCCACAGCGTGGTGATAGTTAGCTTTTAGTGCACCCACAGAGGTGCCTAAAATGCGTGAGATGTCTTCGTATTTTAAGTCGTCAAAATACTTCATTTGAAACACCAATCTCTGCTTTTCAGGTAGCTGGGCCAATGCTTTTTGCAGCTGCAATTCCAGCTCGCCCCCATCGAAATACACATCGCTTTGGAGCTGTTCTGCTTTCACCATTAAATAATCTTGAGTGCTGATGGCGCTTTGCTTGGCGTGTGATTTGATAAAATTGAGCGCCTCGTTGGTAGCGATACGGTACATCCAAGAATACAGTTGACTTTCTCCTTTAAATCCATGGATGTTTTGAAAAATTTTGACAAAGGTGTTTTGCACGACATCGTCTGCGTCATCGTGGTTGAGCACAATGCGTCTGATGTGCCAGTAAAGCCTTTCTTGATAAGCATCAACCAACAACCCAAAAGCGGCATTTCTGGCTTTTGGATTTTGCAATTGAGCGATCAAGTCTTTTTCAGGAATCAAATCAGTTGTATTGGTTTTAAGATTCCATGCAGGCCAAAAGGTTTAATCAGCGGCCAATTGTTGCATAGCGACCAGTTGTTGGTAATATCCATTTTTATCGACCAGCGATTGATGGGTTCCGCGTTCTACAATCTTACCCTGGTGCATCACCAAGATGAGGTCAGCGTGTTGCACTGTAGACAATCGGTGGGCGATCACCAGGGTGGTTCTATCTTTCATCAAGGTCTGGAGCGCTTGTTGCACGCCTCGTTCACTTTGGGTATCCAAAGCTGAGGTCGCTTCATCGAGGATCAATAGCGATGGGTTGGTCAATAGGGCACGAGCGATTGAAATACGTTGTTTTTGCCCACCGCTGAGCTTGTTGCCCGCATCTCCAATCGAGGTGTCATAACCCTCAGCCAATTGTTCGATAAATTCGTGGGCATGGGCTGCTTGGGCTGCTTGTATAATGGATGCCCGTGGAGCCTCGGGTCTGCCCATAGCGATGTTTTGGGCAATGCTGTCGTGAAAAAGCAAAGCATCTTGGGCCACCAAGGCCATTTGTTGCCTCAAAGAGCCAATTTCCAAGGTTGAGATGGATGTTTTGTCCCAATAAATATTGCCTGATGTCGGGTCGTAAAAGCGCATCAGCAATTGGGCTAGGGTGCTTTTACCGCTCCCAGACTGTCCGACCAAGGCTACTGTCTGTCCTTGTTGGATCTCAAAATTGATGTCGTGGAGTACTTCTTGTGCTCCGTATCCAAAATGTATGCCCTCAAAACGTATGCTTTGGGATAAAGGTCCTGCGGATATGGGTTGATCTGCTTTTTGAATAGGATCGCTTTCCTCGAGTAGCTCAATGATTCTCCCAGCGGCAGCATCTGCTTTTTTTACCCCGTACGCAGCTTTGCTGATCGCTTTGGCAGGCGTTAAGATGTTGTAGGCCAGAGAAATATAGGCGATAAACGATGAGGCGTTGAGTGTTCCATCGATCAGTACTAGCGTGCCTCCGTACACCAATAATCCGCCGATTACAGCGATACCGAGAAACTCGCTCAAAGGTGAGGCTAGGTTTTGTCGGTTGAGCAAGGTGTTGGAATAAGTAAAAAACTGCTCGGTGATTTTTTTGAATTTTTGGATAAAATGTGTCTCTGCGACAAAGGCTTTGATCATTTTAAGTCCAGTGACGGTTTCCTCGGTTTGGGCCAACATCTGTCCCTGGATTTGCTGTACCTGTTCAGATTGTTTTTTCAAGCTTTTTCCTACCACCGAAATAATCCAACCTGAAATGGGGATAAATACGAATACAAATAGGGTGAGTTGTGGGCTGATCAGCATCATCACCACCAGCGTAAAAATAATGGTCAAGGGTTCGCGCACCATCAATTCGAGCACAGAGAGCATAGAGTGTTGCACCTCGAGTACATCTGTGGTCATGCGGGTCATCAGGTCGCCTTTTTTTCTATCGCTGAAGTAACCCATGTGAAGGTTGATCAGTTTTTGGTACACCTGGTTTCTGATGTCCCTAAGCACCCCATTGCGCAAATAGGTGATGTAGTACATCGCCAAGTAGTTAAACAGGTTTTTAAGCAAAAAAAGCACCAAGATTAGTCCTACGGCCAGCCACAATCCTTGGCTGGGGTCTTCACCAGCCACGGCACCTAGATGAAAATTAATGGAGTCAGCCACAAAGGGTTTAAGCGATTGTATCCCCGTATACGTGGGTTTTACCGCCACTGGAGGCACTTGCTTAAACAGCACATTGAGCATAGGGATGAGCGCAGCCATGGCCAATGCGCTAAACAATGCGTAAAGCGCGTTGAATACAATATTCCAAACCGCATAGTATTTGTAGGGCTTGGCATATTGCAAAATGGTCTTAAAGTGCGTCATGGTTTATTTTTCAGCGAAAGTGACTAAGCTACTCCTAGATCTTTTAACAGGTGTTCAATGCGCGCCTCCAAGTGTGCTTGGACGGCCTCGGCCGACGACCCTGCGGGTCGCGGCGCGCGCACACTGAGGTAAAACTTAATTTTGGGTTCAGTGCCACTGGGTCTAGCCGCGATCATCGAACCGTCTTCGGTATGGAAAATCAACACATTGGATTTGGGCAATGAGATTTCTTCGACCAATTGCGCCAAAGTAAGGGTGGATTTTTGGTGTAAATAGTCGTCGATGCGCACCACGCTGGAACCGCCCAAAGTTTGTGGGGGTTGTTGTCGCAAGGCAGTCATGGTGGCTTCAATTTCTTGAGCGCCCTCTTTCCCTTTGCGCACCAAAGAAACCAGTTTCTCCAAGTATTGGCCGTGGACTTGATAAAGCCCATCGAGTAAATCAAAAAGTGTTTCCCCTTGGGATTTAGCCCAAGCCGCCATTTCACAGGCCAATAAAGTAGCGGTCACCGCATCCTTGTCGCGCACAAAGTCACCGACCATAAAGCCGTAACTTTCTTCACCTCCACCGATAAAATGTTGGTGGGGGTGATCCTCGATGGCTTTTGCGATCCATTTAAATCCGGTAAGTGTCGTTTTTAACTCAACTTGGTAAGCCTCGGCCAACGCTTGTACCATGGGTGTAGACACAATCGTTGAGGCGATAAAATCACCTGGAGCAAAACCTTTTTTAGCCCTTTGTTGCAGTAAAAAATCCAGCATCAAGACCATGGTCTGATTGCCGTTAATGATCTCCAATTTACCAGATCTGTTGCGCGCTGCAATCCCCAAGCGATCGCTGTCTGGGTCTGTGCCGATCACCAAATCAGCACCTAAGTCTTCAGCTTGACTGATGGCCATAGACAAGGCTTCAGTTTCTTCAGGATTGGGGGAGACCACTGTGGGAAAATCTCCATTGGGTTCCGCTTGTTCAGAGACAATATGCACTTGGGTATACCCCGCTTTTTCCAAAACAGCGGGTATAGCCGTAATGGAGGTACCGTGTAAAGGGGTGAACACAATCTTGAGTTGGTCGCGTTGGGGCGCTTGAAAACGTCCATTGGTCAGCACTGCCCATTCAAAGGCGCGGTCAATCTCTGGAGTGAGCAACTCGATCAGCGCTGGATTTGGTTTGAAACGAACGTCTTTAAAATCTAGAGCGTTGATCGCTTCAATGATTTCTTTGTCCTGAGGAGGTACGATTTGCCCGCCATCGGTCCAGTACACTTTGTAGCCATTGTATTCGGGAGGATTGTGGGAAGCGGTGAGCACAATACCCGCATGACATCCCAAATGCTTTACGGCAAAAGATAGGGCAGGGGTGGTGCGCAATTCAGGAAATAAATACACCTTAATGTTGTTGGCAGAAAACACTTCAGCCACCACTTGAGCCAGTGTGTCGCTTTGATGTCTGCAGTCGTAGGCGATGGCCACAGCAATCTGTGTCTGCGGATAACACTGATGCAGGTAATTGCTCAATCCCTGGGTATTTCTACCCAAGGTGTATCGATTGATGCGGTTGGTGCCCACACCCATAGTTCCGCGCATACCGCCAGTGCCAAATTCAAGATCTTTGTAAAAACGATCTTCGAGTTCTTTGGGTTGATCTGCAAGTGATTTGATGGCTTGGTGTGTCTCTGCGTCAAAAAATGGATCAAGCCAGGACTGGGCTCGCTCTTGGTAGGTAAGTAAACTCATGATTGGGAGGGAATAGTCGCTTGAATGCGATAGTGTACTTGTGTTTTGCGCTGTCTGATGATGATTTCACCCAAAAATCCAGCTAAAAAGAATTGGGTACCCAAAACCATACAGGCCAATGCAATAAAAAACTCGGGTCTTTGGGTGATCAATCTACCCTGAGGATTAAACCAGATTTTGTCAATTCCTAAATACAGTGAAAAGACAAAACCCAAAATAAAGAGCAAAACGCCCACAGCGCCAAACAAGTGCATGGGGCGTTTGCCAAAAGTTGATAAAAACCAAATAGTCAACAGGTCTAGAAACCCATTGATAAAACGACTTGCACCAAATTTAGTGGTGCCGTATCTGCGGGACTGGTGTTGCACAACCTGTTCCGCGATGCGTGAAAAACCTGCATTTTTTACCAATACAGGGAGATAACGGTGCATTTCGCCAGACACTTCAATAGCCTTAACCGCTTCTAATCGGTATGCTTTTAGTCCGCAATTAAAGTCGTTGAGTTTAATTCCAGAAGTCTTGCGCGCTGCCCAGTTAAATAATTTCGAAGGTAAGTTCTTGCCCCAAAACGAATCAAATCGCTTGCGTTTCCAGCCCGAAACCAAATCGTAACCTTCCTCGGTTATTTTTTGATACAATCCTGGAATTTCTTCGGGACTGTCTTGCAGGTCAGCGTCCATAGTCACCACTACCTTTCCTTGGGCGCGGGCAAAACCCGCGTGAAGCGCTTGTGATTTGCCGTAGTTTTTTGAAAAACGAATAGCTTTTAACTGGGGGTATTGCTGTATCAGCACTTCAATCACCGACCAAGACCCATCACTGCTGCCATCGTCGATTAAGATGACTTCGTAGTTTCCCGCCCACAAGGCCAATGCACGGTCGATCCACGCAACCAATTCGGGAAGCGATTCTTCTTCGTTGAAGAGCGGAATAACTACGGAAAGTTCCATCCAGGGAGACGCTAGAGTCTAGTCTCTGTTTTTCTTGAGGATCAAACCGGATACCAACCCAATAATCAATCCCATAATGGTATTCATCACCAATAGGGTAGGGTAAGTGACCCAGGCAAAGTTTTTTTGCATAGCGACAATTTGGTCGAGTTGTTCGTCACTCATGCTCGGATTTTGTTCGATCATTTGTTCGCGTCCGATTTCAAAAGCTTTATCCCAAAAGGTAGGATCAATCACATTGGTGAGTATCAAAAGATATACAACGCTGACCAAAGCGGCCACTAAGCCTGCACCTGAACCGATTTTCAAGGCTTCTTTAAGGGTTAAGTATCCTTCGTTTTGACCTTTAAAAGTATAGATGCCATAAAAAATAACACCGAAAAGAATAGCAATGCTGATGGCGCTTTGGGCAGGTGATTGCTCGTAGGCCATACCCATGGTGTAAAGCATAATGCTGAATGCTGTTCCGGCCAATCCAGCCAATACGCCAAACTGAAGGGAAAATTTACCAGTGGTTGGTTTTTGTTGTTCCATAATACAGGTTTTTCAAGTTAATGAGGCAAATATAGGATATCTTGCGATAAACCCGATGTTTCCTCGGCGAGATGGCCCATACACATTATTGCTTATTTTTTCTTAAGCGCATTGTTGGTTTCATAAAAATGATTATTTTTGCCACTCAAAATTTGAACATAATTTAAGTCAACAATATCATGAGAAAAGGAATTCACCCAGAAAATTACCGTTTGGTTGCTTTTAAAGACATGTCTAATGAGGATGTTTTTATCACCAAATCGGCTGCTGAAGCTAAAGAAACCCTTGAGGTGGATGGTGTGAGCTACCCTTTGATCAAATTAGAGATCTCCAGAACTTCTCACCCTTTCTACACAGGAAAAACCAAATTGGTGGATACTGCAGGACGAATCGATAAGTTCAAAAACAAATACGCTAAGTTCCAAAAGTAATCACTTCTGGGCTTAACCCTTAATCGCGTTCCGCCATGGTGGAACGCGATTTTTTTATTCTCTATATTAGCGTTGTGAAAATCTGAGCGATATGAAGTACATACTCATCGATGGGCCTTTGCATGAAACCCTCAAGCCTTTTACCTGGACCCGCGCAGTAAGCGACCTCAGGGTGGGGATTTTGTGTATTCGCGAGAAGTGGGCTTACCACACTGGAGCTGCTCCTGAAGTGTTGACCACCCAGGTGCTTCAAGGACTATATCCTCAGCCTACCCTGGGGGATGGTGTTTATGTACAGGCCGGGGTATTGCCTCATGTTGCGTTGGTTGAGGCTTTGTCTGCCCTCAGTGTTGGGGAGGTCTTATCAGATGACCGAGGTATCATCGGGTACAGAGCACTAAGACCACAATCGCCTGAGGAATTATCTGCACACAAGCATATTCATTTCACGCCCTCAATAGGGCGCATTGAACGCCCATGGGATCTGTTTTTGCAGAACGATGCGGCCCTTAGAGCGGATTACCAATTATTGACCCATGGACGTGCGTCTGCACCACTACCTCCAGGTAATCAGTATATCGGAAACGAAATATTTATCGAGCCAGGAGCTCAGATCAACGCCAGCGTGTTAAACGCTTCCACAGGACCGATTTATATCGGCGCTGACAGCGAGGTCATGGAGGGTAGTTTAATACGAGGCCCGTTTAGTTTGGGAGCACATTCCACTTTAAAAATGGGCGCCAAGATTTATGGAGCCACCACTATTGGCCCCCACTGCAAGGTTGGAGGCGAGGTGTCCAACTCAATTTTGTGGGGCTATTCCAATAAAGCCCACGATGGTTTCTTGGGTAATTCTGTGCTTGGCGCTTGGTGTAATTTAGGAGCGGACACCAATACGTCCAATCTAAAGAACAACTATGCCCCGGTCAAGCTTTGGGACTATGCCACAGAGCGATTTGCACAGACTGGTTTACAATTTTGCGGATTGATGATGGGCGATCACGCCAAGTCTGCCATCAATACCATGTTTAATACCGGTACCCTAGTCGGGGTTGGCGCTGTTATTTTTGGCGGTGGTTTTGTCAAGAATTTCGTCCCTAGTTTTTCTTGGGGTGGCGTAACGAGCAGCACCACCTTTAGTTGGGATAAGTTTGTGGAAACGACCACAGTGGTTTATGCGCGCAGAGGGATACAACCCAGTGACCAAGAGTGGGCTGTGCTTAAGTCAGTATTTGAAGCAACACAAGTTTATCGCAAATGAGCACGAGTCTAGATCCTTGGGAGGCACTCATGCCTGAAGTGGCTAATGCACCAAAGAAAGTGGCTTTCCACACCTTGGGGTGCAAGTTAAATTTCTCAGAAACGGCCACCATAAAGCGAGGTCTCGAGGCAGCCCATTTTCAGTCTGTTGATTTTGATCAAACCGCCGACGTTTACGTCATCAATACTTGTTCGGTAACTGAACAAGCTGACAAGAAGTTTAAGGGGCTGGTCAAGGATTGTTTGCGTTTGAACCCCAGAGCATTTATCGCTGCTGTAGGATGCTACGCACAGTTAAAGCCAGAGGAGTTGGCCGCAGTTCATGGGGTGGATTTGGTATTGGGGGCCAAGGAAAAATTCAATTTGACGGCATACCTGAATGATTTGACCAAAAATGACTTTGGAGAAGTGCATTCCTGCAGTATCGAAGAAACCGATTTTTACGTGGGCAGCTACGCTTTGGGGGACAGAACGCGGGCTTTTTTGAAAGTTCAAGACGGATGTGACTACAAGTGTACCTATTGCACTATCCCATTGGCGCGGGGCATATCTCGCAGTGATGCTTTGGAAAATGTATTGGAAAACGCCAGAAAAATTTCTGCACAAGGAGTCAAAGAGATCGTGCTTACGGGGGTCAACATTGGCGACTACGGGAAAGGTGAATTTGGTCAAAAGAAACACAGCCACACATTTTATGATCTGGTGCAAGCCTTGGACAAAGTCCCAGGTATCGCTCGCGTTAGAATCAGTTCTATAGAACCCAATTTGCTGCGCAATGAGGTCATTGATTTTGTAGCTGATGCCCAATGTTTTGTGCCTCATTTCCATATACCCCTACAAAGCGGTAGCGATAGACTGCTCAAAAACATGAAACGCAGATACCTTACTGGGTTGTACACCGAGCGTGTAGCTCGCATACGACAGGTGATGCCCGATGCTTGTATCGGTGTCGATGTCATTGTTGGGTTCCCTGGAGAGTCAGATGAAGATTTTTTAGAAACTTATCAGTATTTAGCTGACTTAGATGTCTCGTACCTTCATGTTTTTACCTACTCTGAGCGGGAGAATACTGAGGCAGCTACTATGCCTGAGGTGGTTCCCGTGCATGTGCGCAGAAAGAGAAGTAAAATGCTCAGGGGATTGTCCGTTAAGTTGAGACATGCCTTCTATCAAAAACACTTAGGGTCCGTACGCACCGTTCTTTTTGAAGATGAAAACAAAAATGGGTGGATGTTTGGGTTCACCGAGAACTACATCAAGGTAAAGCATCCTTGGAATGCTGAATGGGTGAATACTTTGAAAATCATGGAGTTGACTCAGTTGGATGAAGACGGCTTAGCCTTGGCCCAGTTGGTGTAAGTTCTAGAGTCGAATACCTACAGGAAGCATGCGTTGAAATGATTTGTGCTTTTTAAACAACATTTTCAATTCACTACACGTGGGAACAACCCGCAATCGCCTTTCCTCAAGCACTTCAAGCAAATCAGAAATCAGGGCGGTTACCCATTCCTCTCCTGGCGCTTGAGCAGGTAGAATCAATTTGGTCAAAAATATCTTCTTTTCTTGGAGGGCGTATTCAACGACTACCATTTGCTCTTGAAAAGAACACTCAAACTGTCTGAGAAATTCATTGTCCAGTATGGGGCGTTCTTCGAGCACGGTGTTAGATTTTCTTGAGTTGTTGTTGCATCATTTTGATCTGGTCCGTCAACATTTGTTGTTTGTCCAGTTTCTTGGCTTCCTGCAGCAATTTGGTCGCTTCTACTTTGCGTCTTTTTTGCATAGCGATTCCCGCAAGGCTCAGTTTAGCCATGGCGATATCGTAGGACATAGTGAGCCCAAATTGCAAAGCCTTTTTAAAATGTTTTTCAGCGACAGATAAATTGGTTTGGGAATTTATAATCCCCAAAAGATAGTTGTAGTATCCTTCTTGTTTCTTGATCAGTGAAGCGGACGGGTTCTTTATTTTGTCCAACCATTTCTGTGTTCCTGCAAGATCTTGCTTGCGCATACTCAAAAATGCCAACAAAATGAATTCATTTCTGAAGTACAAAAAGACAAAGATTAGAGAAAAGAGGATCAAAAAGATTCCATTTCCAATTTCGCCTTCCACAAACTGGTATACAGCGTAAGCATTGATCAGTAGGGTAAGGGCAAGTTTGATGTTTTTGTGGAACATATAGGCGTTAAATTTGACTTATAGGCCGTTTAAAAGGACTACAAAAGTAAGAAAAATCATCGTAAATATTTTTTTAAAATTGACTTGCCTAAGCGAAAACTCTTTGTATATTTGCGCCCAGCTTTTGTGCCGGCAGTGCCTTAGGCTTATTTACAACAAATCAGCATAAAATTTAGCTCGATGAAAAGAACATATCAGCCTTCAAAAAGAAAAAGAAGAAACAAGCACGGATTTAGAGAGCGTATGGCTTCTGCCAACGGGCGTAAAGTTTTGGCTAGAAGAAGAGCTAAAGGAAGAAAGAAATTGAGTGTTTCTTCAGAAAGCAGACACAAGAAATAATGATTGTTTATATTTGATATATTAAGGTGTTACTTTTTTGAGTAACACCTTTTTTTTTGAACTTACCCCAATAAAACTGAGTTAAATGCCATTAAGAAAAGATATTAAGTGTGTACTGTTGATCGGATCAGGTCCGATCGTGATTGGACAAGCCTGTGAATTTGATTACTCCGGATCTCAAGCATTGAGGTCCCTGAGGGAGGATGGCATCAAGACTATTTTGATCAACAGCAATCCAGCGACGATCATGACGGATCCCAGTATGGCGGATCACATTTATTTGAAACCGTTGAACACGGCTTCTATCATTGAAATTTTAAAGAAGCATCCTGAGATCGACGCCGTTTTGCCAACCATGGGTGGGCAGACAGCGCTTAACCTTTGTATTGAGGCAGATGACAAAGGAATTTGGTCTGACTTTAACGTTGAAATTATCGGGGTAGATATCGATGCAATTAACATCACAGAAGATCGAGAAAAGTTTAGAAAACTGATGCTTAAGATCGGTATTGGGATGGCACCCCAGGCTACAGCTACCTCCTTCCTTAAGGGCAAAGAGATCGCGCAACAGTTTGGTTTTCCTCTGGTGATTCGTTCTTCGTTTACCTTGGGTGGAGCAGGGGCGGCTGTAGTCTATAAAGCAGAGGATTTTGACGAGTTGCTCAGCCGTGGACTGGAGATTTCTCCTATTCACGAGGTGATGATTGACAAGGCTTTGATGGGCTGGAAAGAGTATGAATTGGAGTTGCTCAGAGATAAAAATGACAACGTGGTCATTATCTGTACCATTGAGAATATGGATCCCATGGGGATACATACAGGGGATTCAATCACTGTAGCCCCAGCGATGACCCTTTCTGACAGAACTTTTCAGCGCATGCGCGATATGGCGATCAAAATGATGCGCAGTATTGGTGATTTTGCGGGTGGTTGCAACGTACAGTTTGCTGTCAGTCCAGATGAAAAGGAAGACATTATCGCTATTGAGATTAATCCAAGGGTGTCTAGATCTTCAGCATTGGCCTCTAAAGCTACGGGATACCCCATCGCAAAAATTGCAGCTAAGCTAGCCATCGGTTATCACCTTGACGAATTGTTTAACCAGATCACCAAGTCAACGTCAGCTTACTTCGAACCTACTTTGGACTATGTAATCGTCAAGATTCCGCGATGGAATTTTGATAAGTTCGAGGGCTCTGACCGCAGTTTAGGCTTGCAGATGAAATCTGTGGGAGAAGTCATGGGTATCGGTCGTTCTTTCCAGGAGGCTCTACATAAAGCTACTCAGTCTTTGGAAATCAAGAGAAATGGATTGGGCGCTGACGGCAAAGGTTACACCAATTACGAGCAGATTATTCAGAAACTGACCGTGGCTAGTTGGGACAGAGTCTTTGTTATTTACGATGCCATTCAAATGGGTATTCCTTTGGCCAGAATCCATGAGATCACCAAAATCGATTTGTGGTTTTTACGCCAATATGAGGAGTTGTATCAATTGGAAAAACAGATCAGCCAGTTTAAGCTCACCACGCTGCCTAAAGATATGTTGTTGGAGGCCAAGCAAAAAGGATTTGCCGACAGGCAGATCGCACATATGTTGGGTTGTCTGGAAAGCGAAGTTTATCAGCTGCGTGAAGCGATGAATATCAAAAGGGTATACAAATTGGTGGATACCTGTGCGGCAGAGTTTAAAGCCCAAACCCCCTATTACTATTCCACTTTTGAGTCTGAAGTAGAGCGGGCAGACGGCACCAGATACGTGGCCAATGATTCCGTAGTGACGGACCGCAAAAAAGTAGTGGTGCTCGGATCAGGACCCAACCGTATCGGTCAAGGTATAGAATTCGATTATTGCTGTGTGCATGGGGTGCTTGCGGCTGCTGAGTGCGGTTACGAGTCGATCATGATCAATTGCAACCCCGAAACTGTATCTACTGACTTTGATACAGCTGATAAACTGTATTTTGAGCCTGTGTTCTGGGAGCATATTTACGACATCATCAAACACGAAAATCCTGTAGGTGTCATTGTCCAACTCGGTGGACAAACAGCACTTAAGCTGGCAGAAAAGTTGGATAAATACGGGATTAAAATTATCGGTACCAGCTATAAAGCCCTCGATTTGGCGGAGGATAGGGGTAGTTTCTCCAATCTATTGCGCGAAAACAACATCCCATTCCCTGAGTTTGGTGTAGCGGAGACTGCTGACGAGGCACTGGCGTTGAGCGATCAACTCAATTTCCCCCTTTTGGTGCGTCCTTCATATGTGCTGGGTGGTCAAGGCATGAAGATCGTCATCAACAAGCAAGAACTCGAAGAACACGTTGTTGATTTATTGCGCAAAATCCCCAACAACAAATTGCTGTTGGATCATTACCTAGATGGTGCCATTGAGGCAGAGGCAGATGCTATTTGTGACGGTGAAGACGTTTACATCATCGGAATTATGGAGCACATAGAGCCTTGTGGGATTCACTCCGGTGATTCCAATGCAACGCTTCCCCCATTTAATCTGGGAGAGCTGGTGATGCAACAGATCAAGGACCACACCAAGAAAATCGCATTGGCCCTAAACACGGTGGGATTGATCAATATTCAATTTGCGATTAAAGACGAGTTGGTTTATATCATTGAGGCCAATCCCCGCGCTTCCAGAACGGTGCCTTTTATCGCCAAGGCGTATAAAGAGCCCTATGTCAACTATGCGACTAAAGTGATGCTCGGCGATAAAAAGGTCAAAGATTTCACGTTCAACCCACAATTAGAGGGTTATGCGATCAAACAACCTGTGTTCTCTTTCGAAAAGTTCCCGAATGTCAATAAGAATTTGGGTCCTGAAATGAAGAGTACCGGAGAAAGCATCTTGTTTATCGACAGCTTAAAAGACGATGCTTTTTACGATTTGTACGCGAGACGAAAAATGTATTTGAGCAAGTAATTTTAATGCGCAAAACTAAAAAGGCCCGATGTATCATCGGGCCTTTTTTTATGCTTCATTTTCCTCTGTATCCAGCGCCCGCGCTGCCCAGGCGTCGGGCAGGGCTTTTTTGGCTTTAGCCCCCATTTGCTTGAGTTTTTCTACACCGCCCACTAAATTTCCTTTACCGGTGGACAATTTGTTCATAGCGCCATCGTAAAATGTTTTGGCGTTTTCCAGGCGACTGCCAATCCCTTTGAGGTCTTCCAGCAAGCCTTGGAACTTATCGTATAGGGAACCGGCTTGTTGGGCTATTTCCAATGCGTTTTTTCGCTGTTTTTCATTGGTCCACATCGTTTCTACCGTGCGCAGGGTGGCGAGAAGCGTCGATGGGGTGACCACCACAATGTTTTTGTCAAAAGCCTTGCTGTACAGCTCGTGCTCTTCATTGATCGCTGTGGCAAAGGCAGACTCTACAGGCACAAAAAGCAATACAAAATCGGGGCTTTCCATTTCGTAGAGGTCTTCATATCGTTTTGCCGAGAGTTGGTCAATGTGTTTTTTTAGTGAATTGATGTGGTTTTTTAAGTGGAGCGCTTTTTCAGACTCAGTTTCCGCATTGACATACCTTTCGTAATCCGTCAGGGAAACTTTCGAGTCCACAATCAACTTCTTCCCCTGAGGCATGTAAATCACCACGTCAGGCATTTGTTTTTGACCATCGCTAGCTGTAAAAGATTGTTGTACTTCATACTCTCTTCCGCGTTCCAATCCGGACTTTTCCAAAACCCTTTCCAAAACCATTTCTCCCCAGTTACCTTGGGTTTTGCTATCTCCCTTAAGTGCTTTAGTCAGGTTTTGGGCCTCTTGAGACATCTGTTGGTTGGCTTGATAGAGTTGTTTCAGCTGTTCTTCTAGTTTGGCCCCCAATCCCACATTTTCTTTTTGACTGTCCTCAACCTTTTTTTCAAATCCAGTAATTTTTTCTTTTAACGGATCCAATATGGAGTTCATCTGCTCTTTGTTGTGGAGCGTAAATTGTTGGGTGGTTTGTTGTAAGATTTTCTGGGCTAAATGTTCAAACTCTGTTTTGAATTGAGCCTCTTTGGCCTTAACCTGTGCAGCATCTTCTGCTCTTTGTCGCTCCAAATATTCCAGGGAGGTCTCCAATTTAGCTGTTTTGATGTTTAGCTGTTCTTTTTCTTGCTCCAGGGCATTTTTTTGGATCAATGCCTCTGAGAGCGCATTTTCTATCTGACTAATCCTTAACTGATCCGCGTTGTTTTGGACTTTTTTCTTGATGTTGGCCCACTGAGTGCCTGCAAAAAAACCGAGGCCCAGTATAGGTAGAAGATATAGATATTCCATGAGTATGAGATTTAGCGCATCTTAAATTGTCGCGTGTTCGGGTCAAATGTAACGAGATTTGAATCAAAAAGGTTGTCGAAAATGCCGCTGTCTACCAAGGTATTTGGGGTGCCCCAATCTGCTTTTTCGTGTTGCATGACTAAGATTTGGTCACAGAGTGTCAGCGCTTTTTCTATGTCGTGCGTGGTGAGAATAATTGTTTTATCACCTTTGGCTGCAATAGATTTTAGCCATTTCCACAACTGAAACCCATGATGAAGGTCCAAGTGTGTGGTAGGTTCATCCAGCAGTAGGTAGGGTGTCTGCTGAACAATAGCCCTGGCCAAGTGTATCAACTGCTTTTGCCCATCTGACCTCAGCTCTGCTGGCTGATCAGCCCATGCACTCAGTCCTAAGTACGCCAATACATCACGAACAATTTCCTGGTCTTTTGGGGTTAATGTCCCCCACCAATTGAGGTGCGGATAGCGACCCATAGAAGCAATCTCACGGACGGTCATCACCGGAGGTGTTTCGTGTTTAGCAGTGATCAGGGAGACGTGATGCGACCATTTTTTGGCATTCCATCGAGCCACAGGGGCGTTATTGATCGTCACTTCGCCAGCTAGTGGTGGCTGAATACCTGAGAGGGTGCGCAATAAGGTGGATTTGCCTACACCGTTGACACCGACAATACCGATCAACTGACCGGGTTGAAAGGTCATGGTTAAGGGACCAGATAAATATTGGGTTCCCTGTTCTTGACAATATCCGATTTGTAGGTTTTTGAGCTCCATCAAACAAATGCTTTTTTTCTGCGCCAAATCAACCAGATCAATAGGGGAGCACCTACCAAAGAGGTAACCGCATTGATGGGCAATCTTGAGGCTGAACCTGGCCATTGCGCCAAGGTATCGCACATCAACATGACCACAGCGCCCCCGATCATTACGGCGGGAATTAACACCCTGTGGTCTGATGTTTGCAAACTGATTCTGCACAAATGAGGTACTGCTAGGCCCACAAAAGCAATCGGACCAACCAGCGCTGTAATTCCTCCGGTCAGGGCTCCTGTGATGCCGATCACCATCCATTTGTAGGTTTTTAAATCGATGCCGAGGCTTAAAGCAGTGGTTTCACCCAACAAAACAGCGTTCATCGATTTGGCCAACGGGATGCTTAAAATACCACCTAAAATCACCAAAATCCAAAGCCCATACAACCAGGGTCCTTGTACACCGCCGAGTTGACCCATAGTCCAGATCGCGTATTGCTTGAGGGATTGTTCATCGCTGACATAGGTAAAAATGGACACTACAGCGCTGGTCATGCTCCCAATCATCAATCCGACCAGCAATAGCGCCATGGTGTCTCTGACACGGCTGGCTGTGGCCACTACTAAGGCGAGTACGCCGATAGCACCCAGGGCTGCCGCTGAGATACGGCCAATACCTGTGTTTTCAACAATCGCCCAACCCGGAAGTCCCACTGAACCGCCTAAAATCAGCAGGGATACGCCTAAACTCGCCCCTGAACTCAAACCGAGCACGTAAGGTCCGGAAAGCGGATTGCGAAACAAGGACTGCATCAATAAGCCACAAAGGGCCAATCCTGCCCCAACAGCCATTGCAGTAGCTGTTTTTGGAGCTCGATAAGACCACAGTATGTATTCATGAGTGGGGTCGGGTAAGGGGCCGTAAAAAAGACTTTGAAATACTTCTTGGGGACTAATCCATACAGAACCCAACCCGATATTGAGCGCTGCTGCAAATACAAGCAGCAATACAAGCAGTCCAAAAGGGATGGATTTTTTCATCAAGGATTGGTGTAGTTAAAAAAATGAGGTTGATAATTGGGCATGAGCCCTGGGTGTAAGTAATACACCAAGTCGGCCAAAACCCAATCAGGCCTCAACGCTGCTTGTTCAAAATACAAGACACCCCCTGTTGGCCCTTTTTTTCGGGCATAAGTGATCACTTTTTTTTGGTTAAAAGCCCGGATCGCTGAGTAAGCGGGTTGTTCCTGCTTCATTTCGGCCCAGGAAGTGTGCTGAGCAGGTGCGATCCAAAACGCGGCACTTCCTGCTTTTTCTATTACAGTTTCCACGGAAAGTGATAGACTTCCGGTCTGCTGATTATCCTTAAATAGGTACTGGCTATGTGCATCAGCAAAAAGAGTGGCCATCCAACTTTTCCCGCCAGGTACATACCAGACATCTTGATATACGGCTCCGCTGACCACAGTAGGTTGGTTTTTTGCGCTTTTGGCTATTTGTTTGATGTGGTTGTAGTTGTTCACCACCTGATCAAAGTATTTTTCTGCTTCAGGTTCTTTGCCCATGAGTGCCCCCATGACTTTTATCCATTCTGTTCTGCCCAATGGATTTAGTTCTTGCCAGTCCTGAAATAGTAAGGTGGGAATATTTGCCTGGGCCAGCACAGCAACAAATCCTGGTGTCTGGTCCATCGCATAACCCAAAATGACTTCAGGACTCAAGGCGAGTACAGTTTCTATATCTAAAGTTCCGGAGGCGCCCACCTCTTTGATGCGACCTTGATCAATGGCTTTTCTCGCGGCCTGACTCGATATATAGGGCAATCCAGTAAAACCGCGAACCTGGTGCAATTCACCCAGGGCTTCCATACCAGGAATTTGGGTGGTAGAGGTCAATATCACGCTGGTTACCGGCACGGGAATCACCTGTTTGTAGATTGATTTAGCGTGTTTTAGTGCTTTGGTTTGGGATTTGGCCACCAAAACATAAGTTGACCACTGCTCAGGTTTTACGCTTGTTTTAACAGCGATGGTTCGGTAGCCTTCAGCCGTTTTGCCCCATTGAAAACCTTTGGCGTAGGTTTGACCGACCAGGGTGTTGGCATACAACACCACCAATATCAGGAGTGAAGTTCTTTGGATATGTAAACAGGTGGAAGTCATGGATGTCAAAAATAGGACAATTGATTCCAAGGGTCAATCGATCGGGAATAATTATCTACATTTGCCTTGAATTTGGTTGACCAAGACATCGGTTTTGGTCATGAAAAGGGAAACCAGTGTGATGCTGGTGCTGTACCCGCAACTGTAAGCTCAGCCGTTATCGGTGCTTTAAACAGCTACAACCACTGAAGTGAATCGCTTTGGGAAGGTCGTTTAAAGACGCAAGCCAGGAGACCTGCCCGATTCTTCATTAGGCGTACCCTCGGGAATAAGGGTCCCACTAAATTTTTGCATATGCAACATTTTTATGGATGGCAACGCAACCTAGTTCGCGTTGCTCTGGCTGCTACAGTATGGATAAACACTGTGTACGCCCAATCTGAGGTAGACCAATCCTTGGATTCAGTACAACAACTCAACGAGGTACAGGTTACTTCGTTAAAAATGCCTGTAAAGTCTTCTTATTCAGGTATGTCCACCCAAGTATGGGCTGGTGATGACTTGATTCCATTCCAAACATTGGGACTGGAGCAGTTGTTAGAACAAACCGCAGGTTTGGTAGTTCAAGGCGCTCAAGGCCCCAAAGGCAGTCCCATCAGCCTTTACTTTAGGGGAGGTCGCAGCCAACAGTTACTCGTGGTTTTGGATGGTGTGCGCATCTCTGATCCCAACTCTGCAGGCTTGACTTTTGACCTCAGATTGTTAGATGTTTCTCAAATCGAAAGGATTGAGTTGCTCAAAGGTGCCAGCAGTGCATTATATGGAACTCATGCTGCTGTAGGGGTGTTGTCGATCACCACTAAAAAAAGAGATGCTGGAACTCAATGGGGTGTATGGACCAAGCAAAGCTTGCGTCAGAGCGATCAACTCCTGGATTGGGCCACACAGGGCGCCCAATGGGGGATGGATCTCCAACACCAAATGGGCAAATGGGGCGTAATGATGCAAACACAAAGCCTGGATAACAGAGGTATTTCAGCACTGATGGATACCCCTGAAGCAGATCGATTTCAACAACAACAGTGGAAGATCTCAACTGATTATACCCCTAATGATCGCATGAAGTATCGGTTGGGCGTTGAATATTCAGCCCATGAGTCAGCCTATGACGATGCGTATTTGATGCAGGATCGTGACTTTATGTACACCACCGATATGTGGCGAATCTTCCTGCAGAGCGAATTGACTACGCGAAAAGGAAGTTGGCACCGCTCTATGGCGTGGACCCAGATTTCATCGGAAGATCAAAGTGATTATCCTGGTGTTTATCAGGGGTTTAATTGGAATTCCGACACTTATTACAAAACTTCCCTAACCCAAAACCACTTCCTGCTTATGGGTTTGCAGACAGGTTATGACGTTGTGCCAGATATTGAAGAGGCCCATGTGTATTGGTATGATCCCTATGTCAATTGGGTGTATGCCCAAAATAAATGGCAGGTCAATTCAGGGGTTCGTTACAACCAACACCAAACCTATGGCGGGCATTGGGTATACCATGTCAACCCGAGCTATACCATGGAAACTGCGCAGGGGAGTCTTCAATGGATGGGGGCTTTGGGCAGTTCATTTATCAGTCCCAGCCTGTTTCAGCTCTACGGTCCTTTTGGGGCTAATAGATCGCTTAGGCCTGAAGAGAGTACCAATGCCGAACTGGGTGTTCAGTGGAAGGCAAATAAGGGTTATTCATTTGAATTACACGCGTACCAGCGACAGGTACAAAATGCGGTCTATTGGGACAACACTGCATTTGCCTATGGAAATGATCCCGTTAATCAACGGGTTAAAGGAGCTGAACTCCAGTTTAAGTCAATCGATTTTCGCGGATTTTCAAGCCAAATGAGTTATGCATTTGTTGACGCTCAGGGTTTGTCTGGATTGAGAATACCGCGCCATAGGTGGACAGCTTTTGCCCAATACAAATCAACACAGGAACAGACTTGGTCCATGTCCGGTGTTTGGACTGGAAAACGCGAGGACATGGATTTTGCTGCTTACACCTTGGTGGAGTTAGCGCCTTACTACACAGTAGATTTCTCTTGGACCTATAAATCCCAAAGCGCTCCGTGGCAGCTGCAACTTTCCTTGCGCAATGCTACTGATCAACAGTTTGTCGAGCAATGGGGATACAACACCCTGGGCAGGATGTTTCAGGCTGGCTTATTTTATCGTTTAAAGTCTTGACCTGAAGGCAGTAAGTACATTTCCTGTTCCCACCATGGTTGTTTGATTGGACCACCGATACGGCGCACAGATCCCTGAGAGAATTTTTGAGTTCTTGCGCTCGTCCCTCCCTCAATTAAGTTCAGTGCTGCGGCTAAAAATGGCTCTGTTGGATCGCCAAAAGCTTTGATGTCTTTGGCAAAATCCATTTCGTCTAATTCGATCAACGGAACAAACCCATCGCCATAGTCCGCGTCGCCATCAGCATTAAATATTTGGAAAACAATAGGTTGCATACCTACTGTATGGGTGGTTTTTCTTGAACTAGGATCGCTGTACGATGGTGGTGAATCCACCACAGTGATGGATCCCTCATTTTTTCCTACGGTGGTTCCGCCGATGGTGATCACCTCCATGTAGGGGCGCAATCCGTTGATGATCATCTCACTAGCAGATGCTGTGGAAGGTGAGGTCAATACGTATAGTTTGGTGATGCCAGAAAGTCGGCTCATCGGTATCGTCCCTGTAAAATTCCCGGTGTCGCTGTACAAATAAACTACATTGAAGAAAGGGTAAACAGAGCCTTCCGCATCATTGCGCTTGGTGTTGTAGCGCAAATCAGCAAAAATCGAATTGGAAGATTCCGCAGGTCTACTCCCGTCGATCATGGAGGCCAATAGGGCAGAAGTGATCACAGTACCTCCACCATTATACCGTAAATCCAACACCAATTCATTGATTCCTTGTGCTTTAAATTCGGCAAATACATCGTTGAGTTGTTGGTGGTAGGGGTATTTAAAGCCAGTATACACAAAGTACCCCACTTTTTTATTTCCTCTGTTGAGCACCGTATGGTATTGGTTGGGTGTCGCAGAATATTCAATTCTTGTGATGTTTACTTCCTTGGTCGGGGTAAATACTCCTTCGGTATACCGGCCAACACCTAGTGTAATATTGTCTTTTTCAAATAGGTTGTTGATGATTTGGTAGTTGTCTACATTCATCACTGTTCCATCAACCTTGTAGATGATGTCCCCTCTTTCCAGTCCAGCAAGTGCCGCTGGCGAATTGGGTACGGTATACGCAATATGAATATACACCCCGTTGCCATCTTGAAATAAACTACCACCCAATCGAACCCCGTAGGATTTGTTGGTTCCAGCAAATTGCTTCAATTGCTCAGCTACATCGGGAATATACCATGAAAAGTCATCGACGCTTCTGTTGACTAAAGCGTTGAATAATTGCTCAGGTGTGCTGTAGCTATTTAAATAAGTGTGATAAGCATCCAGGTCATTTAATTTGCTGTCTGCCAGTGCAGGCAGGGAGTTTTGCCAAAAGTACCAGTGGTTTAAACCCCGCCAAACAAAGTCGCTTACTTCGCTGAACTCAATTTCCTCGGGTTCTTCAACGACAGGGACTTCAGGTTCTTCATCTTTGGAACAAGCGGTAAAGGTTAGGGATACAAACAAAAGGGAGGCTAGGTACCACCAGGATATTTTTTTCATGTGAAAGAGATTAAATTCTTAGGTACTTTAGCGAAGTAATGCCATAAGCACCCAATTTGTTTTGCAATTTAAGAAAGTTTTGTAACAAATAACTTTCATTCTCGTCTACAAATCAATGAACACTTCTACTCGATTTTCAGAACACCAATTTAAGTCTGAGGTCATGATTCACCAAGCATTGGTCTATCGATTGGCTAAAGGACTGTTGGTTTCAAAAGAGGAAGCTGAGGATGTGGTTCAGGAAATGATGACGCGGTTGTGGATGCAAAAAGACAGCTTGGTTCAGGTAGATAACAAGCGCGCATTTATTGCCAAAATGACTAAAAACTATTGTTTGGATCGTTTGAAGTCAAAACAAGCGCAGCGGGTTTCCTGGGATACGGTTCATGAAAAACAAGCCATTTGGTCACCGGAACAACCCATGGAAGCCAAAGAAAGTGTTGAAATGATTTATCGCTGTTTGGCGCAATTGCCAGAGACACAGAGACTATTGTTTCAACTCAGGGATATTGAAGGGCTGGAGTATCACGAGATTGAAGAAATTACTGGTATGCAGCCTGTCGCGATCAGGGTTGCCCTGTCTAGAGTTCGAAAAACACTTAAAAACCACGTGTTGCAACAAAATCAACACGGCTTAACGAGATAATATGAAAAAAATCATCGATCGATATGCTGAAGGTTTAAGCTCTTTATCCGAAGAGCAGTTGTTGCGTGAATGGAGCGCTACTCCCCAGACCGATGAGCCTCAAGAACTTGCCTGGGCACAATTGATGCGCGGAATCAGTCAAGCAAAAGAATCTGAGCCCCAACAGCTTTGGGAACCCCCAGTGCGCACCATACCGCGTTTTCAAAGATTTAAGATCACTGCGATAGCCGCTTCTGTGGCCTTGATTTTGGGAACCACTGTGTTTACCGGTTACCGTCAATACCAAAAAAGACAAGCCCAAATTGCCTACGAGCAAACATTGGCCGCATTTGAGCTCGTTTCTGAGCAAATGCAAAAAGCAAACAAATCAATAGCTTACCTGGAAACCTACGAACAAACAAAAAACAAACTTTTTAAATAGATAACTATGAAGATGAAATCTGTATTATTCACCTGTGCCTTAGCTTTTAGTCTATGGGCCACCCAGGCACAGTCGATTTTTGACGCCTTGGAAAACAATGACGCCGTGAGCAGCGTTGTGGTCAACAAGAGCATGTTTATGATGCTCAGCAAATTTGAGGCTGCGTTGGATACTGAACCAGAGGCTAAACAGTTTGTGGAGATGGCCAAGAATATTCAAAGCCTCAAGGTTTTCACCACATCAGACAAGCAGGTAACCGTACAAATGGAACAAATGGTCACTAAATATGTGGCGCAAAATAAATTGACGGAGTTGATGCGCGCTAGAGATAAGGAAGGGCACGTGCGGTTTTATATTCGTCCAGGAGCCACAGACGACAAGGTGAAAGAACTTTTGATGTTTGTAGATCAATGGTCAGGTCAGGGTCAAATCAACGGAAGAAAAGTTGAAAATGTACTGCTCACCATTGTAGGCGATATCGATTTGAACAAAATTAGCGGATTGATTGCTAAAATGAATTTGCCTCAAGAACTGAACCGCGTTTCGAAAAAATAAGTCATGAAGAAGATATTTATTTTGCTGATTGTCTTGGTATTTGCCGCCTGTCAGCCAAGTCCCATTCAAGAATTTTTTGCTGAAAAACAAGAAGATCCCACATTCAACAGTCTGGTACTGCCCGCTAGTCTATTGGGTATCGCTCAAGACAGTTTGAACGAGGAACAAAGAGCAGCGGTAAATAGTTTGGAAAAAGTTCATTTTGTCTGGCAGCAAGTCGATAGCTTGACTACTGATATATCTAAAGGTATTGAACAGGCCGAGTCAGCGCTTAACGATCCCAATTATGAGACCTTGATGAAAGTGCAAATGCCCTGGGGACAAGGCCGCGTGCTGTTCAAAGGTACAGAAGATGCTGTTGATGAGTTTGTCGTTATGGGAAAACGCGACAGCCTGTTGGTCATGGCCCGAATTATGGGAGACAACATGCATCCCAAATACTTGATGCCATTTTTGTCGTCTATGAATCAAGCTCAGCCTGACATGGAGGCGCTTAAGCCACTGATGATGATGCTTCAAGAAAAGGAAGTATTGCCCGCTTCCAATCAAGTGACAGACACTTTAACAAAAAAGTCTTAAATCCCCGTGTAGTTTTGGGGGGTGATCAGCCTCAAACTTTCTTTAACTGATTCGTCCACTTCAAGCCCATCAATAAATTGGCGCATGGAGTGGGCGTTTATCTTTTCATGGGTTCTGGTGAGGCCTTTTAATGCCTCATACGGATTTGGATATCCCTCTCTTCTGAGAATGGTTTGTATCGCCTCGGCAACTACCGCCCAATTATCCTCTAAATCTTGATTGATTTTTTCTGGATGAAGCACTAATTTACCCAAACCTTTGGCGGTGGATTGAATACCGATTAATCCGTGTGCCCAAGGAGTTCCAATATTGCGCAATACTGTGCTGTCTGTTAAATCGCGCTGTAGTCTAGATATAGGTAGTTTTTCAGACATGAATGAAAGCAAAGCATTGGCCACACCAAAGTTTCCCTCTGCGTTTTCAAAATCAATAGGATTCACTTTGTGGGGCATAGCCGATGAACCGATCTCACCAGCTTTGATCTGTTGCTTAAAATAATCCATAGAGATGTACGACCAAATGTCTCGATCTAAATCAATCAAAATGGTGTGGATTCTTCTCATACCATCCAATAACGCAGCCAAGTGATCGTAGTGTTCAATTTGGGTGGTTGGAAAGGAATGATGCAATCCCAAGACACGTTCTACAAAATCAGTGCCGAAGGCCTTCCAATCCATATCGGGGTAAGCGACATGATGCGCGTTGTAGTTTCCTGTGGCCCCCCCAAACTTAGCTGCATGAGGTACATGCGATAGTTGGGACATCTGTTGATTCAATCGGGCTACAAATACTTGAATTTCCTTGCCCAGACGGGTAGGGGATGCAGGTTGTCCATGGGTGCGCGCCAACATAGGTACGTCTTTCCACTGCTCAGCCAGTGCTGAAAGTTGCTGGATCAGCTCGTTAATCGCCGGGGCGTACACCTGATTCCACGCTTCTTTTATCGACAATGGAATGGCGGTGTTGTTGATGTCTTGAGAGGTCAAGCCAAAATGGATAAACTCTTTGTACTCCTCCCAACCTTGTTGATCAAAAAACTGTTTGATCAAATATTCTACTGCCTTTACGTCGTGGTTGGTCACTTGTTCAATTCGCTTTACTTCCAAGGCATGCTCATCGGTAAATTGAGTGTACAGGGTGCGCAATAGGGTAAATCCAGAGGAAGGAAAAGAAGCCAACTGCGGCAGGCCAAACTCACAAAGCGCAATAAAGTACTCTACTTCAATACGCACGCGATATTGAATCAAAGCGCGTTCTGAAAAATAGGGGGATAGTGCCTTGGTTTTATTGGCATATCTGCCATCCACAGGTGAAATGGCATTGAGGGCAGTTGTAGACATGGTCTTAGAATTAAAGGGCAAATATAGTCATTTGAGATGAGTCAAATAGCTAGGTCGGCCCTAGTTTTCTTGCAAAAGAACCGTGTCAAATGGCGTGTTTATCTCCAAAAATCCACCCTTGACCTTTGCAGCAATACCCGAGTATTGATCGGTCACGGTGATGCCATCCGCCCAAATCGATTGGACTGGGATTCTTTTGGCACCTGTGGGTTGCTCTAAACCAACGACCACCCGATCCTCCTGATAGATTCTGGAAAAAGTATAAGGCGCTTCTTGAATCATTTGATGCACTCCTTTTCCAATGCTGAGGTGAGCGCGTCTGAATTGTCCTAGTTTTTGCCAGTGCGCCAGATTTTCTGCCACTAAAGAATCGTTTAATACATCCCAATTCATAGGTGTTCTCAGGTGAGCATCACCCACGGCTCCTGTAAAAGTTAGGGGTCTGTTGACCTCATCCCCATAGTATATTTGGGCTCCTCCTGGAGCAAGCAAAAGCACATTGGCCGCTTTTTTTCCTTGGGTGCGGTCTTTGTCAAAGGCATCACCATCGTCATGGGAGTCGATATAGTTCAACAATCCTTTGCCTTGATGGGTGGTTTGCAGGTATTGATTCTGTGCTGAGAAGAGCGCCTCGTAACCCTTTTTTGCTTCGTGTTTAAAGCCAAAGTGGATCATGGCATTAAATCCGTATTGGTAATAGTCCACTTCACGATCCCCAAAGGAATAAGCTGTTCCTCCTGCTGGATGGTATCCGTATACTTCGCCCACCATGTAGAAGGGGGTTTCACCGAGTGTCTGCTCGGGATGAGCTGCCCTCCACTGGCTGAGCGCCCATGATGATTGTTCGTACAACATGGTCCAAGCGTCTTCAGAAGCGTGCTTGGCGGTGTCTACCCTAAATCCATCGATACCCAGTTCAAATACGTAGTCTGTCAGCCATTTTACAATGTAAGCCTTGGGACTTCTCGCGTATCCAGTGCGTTTAAAAAAGGCTTCTAGTTCTTCAATTTCTTGAGAAAGTCTACCTTCTGCAGTCCATTTTTCAACTAATGAGGCAGGAAGCATGACTGGTTCATCTGACTCGGTAATGATGTCCGGTAGATTGGCCACAAGCGTACACGCTGTCGTTCCGGTGTAATTTTTAAAATCACAGACGGGACTTAAGCGTACCCAATCACTCGGCCAGGCAGCATCTTGCTCGGTAACAGGGCCTGTGTGGTTGAGTACTGCGTCAAGAACCACTCTGATTTGGTGTTTGTGCGCTATTTCCACCAAGTTCTTTAGGTCTTCCATGGTTCCGAAGTTGGGATCGATGGTTGTCCAATCCTTGGCCCAATAACCGTGGTATCCGTAGGTTAGTCCAGTACCCTCATCCGTAGCCCCGTGAATTTGCTCGACCACTGGGGTAAACCAAAGTGCATTCACCCCTAACTGGTCAAAATATCCAGATTCGATTTTTTGGATGATTCCCTGAAGATCCCCGCCTTCAAAGCCACGTAGCACGGCTGTTTCGCGATCTCTGGAGAAATTAAGGTCGTTTGTGGGATCTCCATTGTTAAATCGATCGGTCAACATAAAGTAAACAGTAGCCGCTTCCCAGTCAAAGGGGTGTGTAGTGGTTTCGTTTTCTTGTGGTTTGGGTTGACAACTGAATAAAATCAATCCAGTGGTCAATAGCAGAAAAAAGTGTTTCATGGTGTTATTGTTTTCTGTTGAGTACTCTATAGGATTCATAACATTCGCTGATGGCATCTAAAATCTGAAGGTCATTAGCGGTAGCAATAAATGATTTTGAATAGTTGCAGTTGGTCAATATGTCTTCAATATCCACTTTCTCCAGCCCGAGCAGTTCTTGTAGGGTGAGTCGGTCAAATTTTGAAGCCAGTAAATCATTGATGGCATCGTCTTGCTTCATCTGTTGAAGCTGACGCATTTTACGGGGCTGTTTGCCAAATATATTCCTCAGTAAATCTGCAGGATTGAGTATGGCTCCCAGAACCTTAGATGCGGCATTTGGTTTTCTGGACCCTGCTTCATAACCCACGGATAGGCCTGAAATGCTGTATTGAAAAGCGTCTTCTACAGGAAGCCTTCGCACGTCAATTTCTAGATAACCAGTAAGTTGATAGGGTTTGAGCACTACTTCCTCTAAAGCATAAGCAAGTTCAGTCAGCTCGATCGTATTGTCAAAGCGGAACATGTCTGAGGTAACCCGGACCTTAAGTGGTTTAAAACCTAAATAGGAGAGGTATAAAGTATCATTGGCCTGTGCGTTGAGGGTAAAGCGCCCCTCTTGGTCTGTGATGGTTCCTTTGATTTGGGTGAGGTTGATCACGTGCACCGCGGACATAGACTCCTTGTTTTGGGCGTTGATCACCTGAGCCTTAACGGTCATGGGCAGATCTTGTCCCCAAAGCATTACAGTGGAAATGAATAGCAGGCAAAGGGTAAAACAAGACCTCATCAAGTTGATTTAGGCCCTAAAGATAGGCACTGGGCTTTAAAAATCACCCAGTGCTTATTTTTTTAGATTCATTTTAACCAAACCCCTGTCTTCTTTTGCTTTTTTTGGCTGGATCAAATTCAAATTTCTTTTTCTTGTCAAATCCACCCTTTCCGGCAAATCCGCCCTTGTCAAAAGAAGGTTTAGATTTTTTAAACCCTGGACGATCAAAGTCTCTTTTCCCTTTGGGTTTTCCTTTAAAACTACCGGGACCTTCTGTAGATACTTCAACGTTGATAAAACGTCCATCTACTTTAAATTCGTTGAAGGTCTCCAAAATAATGTCTTTGGTATTGGTGTCTGAGTTAAAGAAGGCAAAACTGTCTTTAACATCGACCTTGTATATGTCGTCTTTGCCCAACCCAACGGTATCTCGTATAAAGTCTTTCAGTGTTCCCCAGTTAAATCCATCTCTTGAACCGACATTGATAAAGTAGCGAACACTGTCTTGATTTCCGCTGCTGAAGTTTTCAGAGCGCTCTGATCTTTCCCCTCTATCGGAAGGTTCTGAAGTGTTGAGGTCTCTTGTTTTGTTGTAGTAGTTGTAAAAACGACCAAACTCCACGGAAACAATTTTTTTGATCAATTCTTCCTTGGTCAGTCCGTCTAAAACTTCGTTGATTTTGGGTAAGTATTCATCGACATCGTGGTTGATCTCGGTGTTTTTGATCCTATTGGCCAAGGCAAACAACTGTATTTCACATATTTCCATTCCTGTAGGAATGTTTTTGAGCGTGAATTTTTGTTGGATGATTTTTTCGATGTGACTGATTTTGCGCAGTTCTGAACGGGTGACAATCACCATAGAAACCCCCTCTTTTCCAGCCCTTCCGGTTCTTCCAGAACGGTGGGTGTAGGTTTCTATTTCGTCTGGAAGTTGGTAGTTGATCACGTGAGTAATATCGTCTACATCAATTCCACGTGCGGCTACATCGGTGGCCACCAACATTTGAATCTGTTTTTTTCTAAATGAACTCATCACCAAATCTCTTTGGTTTTGGCTTAAATCCCCGTGTAGTGCAGCTGCGTTGTACCCATCTTCAATCAGGTTTTCAGCTACTTTTTGGCAGTCGCGTTTGGTGCGACAAAAAACTACAGAAAAAATATCAGGGTGGGCATCGGCCAATCTTTTTAGCGCTTGGTAGCGATCTCTGCTTCCAGCCACATAGTATTCATGAACAATCGTGCTCGCACCAGAGTTTTTTGAACCTACCGTGATTTCAACGGGTTGGTTCATGAATTTTTTGGCGATTACAGAAACCTCCTTAGGCATGGTCGCAGAAAACAACCAGGTTCTTTTTTCTTTAGGGGTGTTGGACAAAATATCTTGAATGTCCTCGTAGAAGCCCATGTTGAGCATCTCATCTGCCTCATCTAGGATGCAGTAATCAATTTGGGTGATGTTGATCAGCCCGCGATTGATCATGTCCTTCATCCTGCCTGGGGTAGCGACCACAATTTGCGCTCCTCTTTTGATTTGGCTGGCCTGTTCGGTAATGCTGGCACCCCCGTAAATAGCTACTGTGTGTAGTCCTGGGATGTATTTGGCATACAATTTAATCTCGTTGGTGATCTGCAAACACAATTCCCGGGTTGGAGAAAGAATAAGTCCTTGGGTGTGTTTTCTTGAAGGGTCAATTTTTTGGATCAGCGGAAAGCCAAATGCAGCTGTTTTTCCTGTTCCGGTTTGGGCCAATGCGACTAAGTCAGTCTCCTCACCCAATAGGATCGGAATGGCTTTTTCTTGAACTTCAGAAGGTTTTGTAAATCCTAAATCTTGGATGGCTTGAAGCAAGGGAGCATCCAATCCCAATGTGTCAAATGTTGACATGGTTTTGTAGTTTATCGCAAATATGTCTGTTGCATAGAGCGATAAACCATTGAAGGACACTCAGCGCAACACATGCTATACCAGCGGCGTTAATAATGGCGCAAAGGTAGGCATTAAAATACGAACAAACCTAACACTAAATTTAATACTTAAAGTGCTGGTTTTTAAACCATTGAATAAAATCGCTCAAAGCTATGCTTCGGTGACTCCATTGATTTTTAGCTTCTTTATCCATTTCGGCAAATGATCTTTCTCCCCCCAAAGGCATAAAAACAGGGTCGTAACCAAATCCAAAAGTTCCGCGTGGGCTTTCGAGAATGGTACCGTGAACCGCTCCTTCAAAGAAATGTTGGGTGCGATTGATCTGAAAGGACAAAACGGTTTTAAACGAAGCTGACCTATGCTCTTTTCCTTTTAAGGATTGAAGCAGCAGATCAATGTTTTCTTGATCACTGGCATTTGGACCGGCATATCGGGCTGAAAACACACCGGGTGCACCATCTAATGCGGCCACAAATAAGCCGGAGTCATCAGACAAAGTGGGAAGTCCATATCGGTCAAAAATCAATGAGGATTTGATTTGTGCATTTTCGTGGAGTGTAGCCCCTGTTTCTTGAATTTCCTCGTCAAATCCGATGTCTTTTAGGGTGAGTATTTCGAAGGCATCTCCCAAAAGATGGTTCAATTCTGCAACTTTGTTGCGGTTGTTGGTGGCCAATATCAGTTTTTGGGTATGGTTCATACGGGGCGATTTGCCTGTAAATTTATCACAATTTCTACCGGATTAATCGCGTTAAATTTCCCTACTTTTGTGCCTTAAATATCATATGCCGTGGGCAAGAATTACGTTTTTGATTTTGACAGCACTTTAACCAGGGTGGAGGCTTTGGATGTTTTGGCCGAAATTACCTTGGAAGGCAATCCGGAAAAGGAGGCTATTATTGAGCAAATTAAGGAAATTACCAACTTGGGTATCGATGGAGAAATTTCTTTTACAGAATCTTTGGAGCGCAGAATCAGGTTGCTCAAAGCCCACAAAAATGATTTGGCTGAGTTGGTCAAACGACTGTCCGCTAAGGTATCTCCCTCCATCGTGGAGAACAAATCATTTTTCACCCAGTATACGGAAGATATTTATGTCATTTCTTGTGGCTTTAAGGAGTTTATCGATCCCATTGTAGCCGCTTACGACATCCCCTCAGAAAAGGTTTATGCCAATACTTTCACCTATGATGAGGAGGGCTTTATCACAGGATTTGACCGCATGAATGTGTTGTCTGCCCACAACGGAAAAATCGACTGCTTAAAAAATTTAAACCTCAGAGGTGAAATTCAAGTAGTGGGTGATGGGTACAGCGATTACGTGATGAGAGAGGCCGGAATTGCCGATAAGTTTTTTGCTTATACAGAGAATGTACAGCGGGAAAAAGCGATGGCTCATGCGGACTACATCACACCTAACTTAGACGAATTTTTATACATCAACGATTTGCCACGAAACATTTCATTTCCCAAGCACAGAATTAAAGTTCTTTTACTAGAGAACGTACATCCACAAGCATTTGAACACCTGACTACGGATGGTTTTACCGTAGAAACAGTGGCGTCCAGTTTAACTGAGGAGCAGTTGATTGAAAAAATAAAAGGTGTTCATGTCTTGGGTATCCGTTCAAAAACTCAGGTAACCCAAAAAGTGCTGGATGCGGCTGATAAATTGATGGTGGTTGGCGCCTTTTGTATTGGTACCACCCAGATCGATTTGATGGCCTGTAAAAAGAAAGGGGTGGTTGTATTTAATGCTCCATACAGCAATACGCGCTCTGTGGTGGAATTGGCCATCGGAGAGATCATCATGTTGATGCGTCGTATTTTTCCAAGATCAACTGAAATCCACAACGGACAGTGGAATAAAACAGCATCTCACGCAACTGAAGTTCGCGGTAAAAAGATCGGTATTGTCGGCTACGGAAATATCGGTAAGCAGTTATCGGTGCTTTGTGAAGCCATGGGTATGCAGGTGTATTTTTACGACATCAACGATCAGCTTGCCCTGGGAAATGCGACCAAGTGCAATTCGCTGAACGAACTTTTGGCATTGGCAGATGTGGTTTCACTGCACGTCGACGACAACAAGGCAAATACCAATCTATTCAATGCTGATCGATTTAGCCGCATGAAAAAAGGGGCGCTGTTTATCAATTTAGCACGTGGATTTGTCGTGGATATCCCAGCCTTAGTAGCTGCCTTAAAAAGCGGACACCTAGGCGGTGCAGCTGTCGATGTTTACCCTTGGGAGCCCATAGGAAATGGATCTTTTGAGACTGAACTGCGCGGATTGGACAACGTGATTTTAACGCCCCATATCGGTGGCAGCACTGAAGAAGCGCAAAAAGATATCGCCTCCTTCGTTCCTAAGAAAATCATGGACTACATCAACTCAGGAAGTACCGTTGATGCCGTTAATTTCCCCAACCTGAGACTTCCTGAACAACAAAACACCCACAGGCTATTGCATATCCACCACAATGTACCCGGTGTGATGGCCAAAATCAATGAGGTATTGGCCAAATTTGATCTCAACATTACCGGCCAATTTTTATCTACAGATAACGAGGTGGGGTATGTGATTACTGAGGTGGATAAGGAGTACAACAAAGAGGTAGCCAAAGCCTTGAAAAACATAGACAACACCATCAGATTCAGGGTGTTGTACTAGTCTATTCGTGGTGGTAGGGCTCGTTGTTTAATATAGTCATCGCTCGGTAGAGTTGTTCTGCTAAAAATAAACGGACCATTTGGTGCGAAAAAGTCAGTGCTGATAAGGAGATGCACTGTGGGTGTTTCGCCTTTAAGGATGGGCTGATACCATAGGGGCCTCCGATGACAAACACAGCGTTTTTATATCCGGCTACCATCGTTTTGTTGATGAATTCACTCAGCCCAACCGAGGAAAATGTTTTTCCCTTTTCATCCAGTAATATCCCTAAATCAGTAGGTTTTATGTGGCTGCTGATTTGCTCAGCTTCCCAAGTCATCTGCATTTCTTTGCTCAGTGTTTTTCTGTTTTTCGGATCTGGAATGATTACCCATTCTGTTTTGATATAGTGCTGCAGCCTATCCGTGTATTGTTGGATTAAGGCCTCTATCTCTCTTTGGTCTGTTTTTCCGATACAAACTATTTTGATGTGCATAGCCAAGCCCTTTATGGTGTTGGATTAATTATATTTGGTGATTCAACCCATCGCTCAAAACTAGCAAATAATAAATGATTCAGCTGGATGTATTGCTCCCTTTACCCATAAACCATAGCTATACCTATCGGTTACCTCTAGGTATGGATCTGCCTGGGGTTGGTGTTAGGGTAGTGGTGCCATTTGGGGCAAAAAAGTGGCATACGGGTATTGTTTGGCGCATTTATGAGCCCATAGAAGCGGATCATACCATAAAGGAAGTCATTGATGTCTTGGATGATGCCCCGCTAATTTCAGAGCGACAAATGGTTTTTTTTGAATGGTTGTCCTCCTACTACATGAGTCCTTTGGGGCTGGTGCTCAAAGCAGCTTTGCCCAGTGCACTATTGCTCACCTCCCAAACCTTGGTTCAGCTCACTCCAGAAGCCAAGGTCGATCCCGACAATTTGTCTGATCAAGGGTATATGATGCTGGAAGCATTGGCCCAAAAAAGGTCACTTCCATTGAGTACCTTATTATCCATGGGGGCAAAGTCCACAGGTATGCAAACCATCAACAGTCTGGTCGATCAGGGTTTGGTATTGGTGGAGCAGGACATCAAAGAAAAGTATACCCCTAAATACGAAACCCTGATTTATTCAGATGCCGATCCTTCGCATCAAGGTGTGGGTTTACCTCCCAAGCAAAAAGCGATATTTCTGTGGGCCCATAAACACGCTCCCTCCTCAGATAAACGACTAAAAAAGAAGTTGTTGGTCAGCACTGATTTGTGGAGTCCCTCTGCGTATAGGTCGCTGGTAGAAAAGAAACTCTTGTGTGAAGTGTCCGTTCGTGTGGATCGGATTATATGGGATCCAAATCAGCCCATGCTGCCTTTAAAACCATTGCACCTTCATCAAAACAAAGCCTTGTCTGAGTTGTTGCCTGTACTGGATGAACCCAAAGTTGTTTTGCTGCACGGAATTACAGGTTCGGGGAAAACGGAACTCTATGCGCACTTGTTTGATCAGGTATTTCTACAAGGCAAACAGGTGCTTTTTCTACTTCCGGAAATCGCTTTGACTACCCAGTTGATCAGACGTATGCAGCGATATTTCGGGGCTAAAGTAGCTACCTATCACTCAGGAATGAGCCAAAATGAGCGGGTTGAAGTGTGGCATCAAGTGGCCTCAGGCGCTTCAACAGCCCAGCTTGTTTTGGGCACCCGTTCTTCTGTTTTTTTACCTTGGAGCAATTTGGGTTTAGTCATCGTGGACGAAGAGCACGAATCGGCTTATAGGCAGACAGAGCCAGCTCCTAGATACCACGGTAGGGACGCGGCCATTTACGCGGCTCATCTTTATAGATCAAGTGTTGTTTTAGGTTCGGCTACTCCGAGCCTGACATCGATATCTCATGCCCAATCCGGAAAGTATGGTTATGTGCGCCTAGACGTTAGACATTTGGGAACACCCTTGCCACAGGTTGTGCTCATTGATCTCAAAGAACAACAGCTGCAAAAGAAAATGAAGGGTCATTTTTCAGGGGTTTTGATCGAAGGGATTTCCCAATGTTTGGCGGAAGGTAAACAGGTGATTTTATTCCAGAACAGAAGAGGGTTCTCACCCAGTGTTCAGTGCACCTCTTGTGGTCACAGCCCACAATGCCCTAGCTGCGATGTTTCTTTAACCTTTCACAAGCACGGTAATGTGCTCAAATGTCACTATTGCGGTTTTTTTCAAAACCACATCAATCAATGCCCCAGTTGTCGCATTCCAGGGATGGAAACCCTAGGGTTGGGTACCCAGCAGGTACTCGAGTCTTTTCAAGCGCTATTTCCAGGTGTTGCCGTAAAAAGGATGGATCAGGACACCACACGCAGAAAAAATGCTTATCAAGAGCTGATTGACGGTTTTGAGCAAAAAGAATTTCAAGTGTTGATCGGCACTCAGATGTTGTCCAAAGGCCTTGACTTTAAACACGTTGGATTGGTGGGTGTGCTTCAGGCGGATTCCATGTTACATCACCCGGAGTATTACGCCCACGAGCAAGCATTTCAAATACTCTATCAACTGGGTGGGCGATCTGGCCGTTCTGAAGTGCAAGGCAAATTCTACATTCAAACCTATATGCCCGAGCATCCAATATTACAACAGGTTTCAAATCACGATTACACCGGTATGGTAAAAACCCAATTGGAGCAAAGGCGTATATTTAAGTATCCCCCTGAAGTGAAGCTGATTAAAGTGATTTTAAAACACAAAAGTTGGAACACTGTTGATCAGGGTGCACATTGGTTTGCTCATCAAATTGCTTCGAGAAGCAATCTCACTGTACTGGGACCAGCAGATCCTGCTGTGTCCAGAATTAAAGATCAGTTTATCAAGCATATCGCGATCAAGATTCCTGCCGATGTTTCACTGTCCGGCGTCAAGAAATCACTTAGCCGCTTACACCAAACTTTCGAGGCTATTCCTGAGTTTCGTTCGATTCGTCTGCTTTTTCACGTGGACTATTAGCCTTTTCAGTTCATCCCACATCGTGTTGAAAGTGAAGCTGTTTTAAAGCGACTTCAAACGCTTGTTTGTTGTTTCTGCTCACGGGTAATTCGATCAGGTCTACCCATACTTTTTTCTCCTGATATGTTTCAATGCGGTGTAGGTTTACAGCATAAGATTTATGTATTCTAAAGAAAGAGTGTTCCGGTAACAGACTTAAAAACTTGGTCAGTCCCATGGAGAGTATGTAGTTCTGTTTATCGGTGATTACCTTGACATAGTCTCCCAGGGCCTCTACCCACTTGATCGACTGTATCACCAGTCTTTTTTTGCTGTGCTCGTGCTTGACATAAATCGATGGCTCTTCATTTATCCACTGCCTGCTTTGTTCCACCCGAGACTGTGCTTTGGCTATAGCTGCATCAAATCGGTCTTGTTTTACTGGGCCGCACAAAAAGTCAGTAACGTTGTAGTCAAATGCTTTGATGGCGTGTTCTGTATTTTCTGCCATTACGATGATTTGCGGGCTGTTGTGCAGTGATTCAATCAGTTGAAATCCATTGCGCAAGGGCATGTCCGCAGCTATAATAGCAATATCTACCTCCCGGCAATTAATTCCGTGAACAGCTTCTATTGCATTCCTAAAGGTGCAGAGTAAATTGATGTGTGGGTGTTTGAGGGCCATTTGTCGGATGTGCTCTCTTTTGGACAATTCAGATTCAACGATCACACAGTTTAGTTTTTTCATAGCTGATGATTTAGTGGTTAGTCAAACTAAAGTATCAGCATCAAACTAGGTGTCCTAAAAAATGTTGTGAACGTGTTCTCTAGTGTTGTGAACGGTCGTTTTGGCGATGTTTGTGTTTTACAGGAGGTTGTTTTCTAGGTGTAATTCTTGAAAATCAAATGATTCGTCAATTCACTTGTTCATCCAAAATGTTTGTGTTATTTTTGCACCCTTAAATTTTATGAACTTATGAACCATTACGAAACTGTTTTCATTTTGAATCCCGTTCTATCTGAGACCCAGATAGAGGAAACAGTTAAGAAATTCGAGGATTTCTTAATTAAGAGTGGTGCCAAAATGGTCTCCAAAGAAAACTGGGGACTGAAGAAGTTGGCCTACGCAATCCAACACAAAAAAAGTGGTTTTTACCATTTGTTTGAATTCACTGCTCCTGGAGAGGCGATCGGTCTTTTCGAGCAAGAGTTTTCACGCGATGAACGCATCATGCGTTTTTTGACCGTGAAACTAGACAAGCACGCCATTTCATGGGCGCAGCGCAGAAGAGAAAAATTAAACATTAAAGCCCTTTAGTCATGTCTATTGAACAACAAGCAAAAGGTAAAAAAGATGGAGAAGTGCGTTATTTGACGCCACTAAACATCGACACCAACAAACAAAAGAAATATTGCAGATTCAAAAAATCTGGAATCAAGTACATCGACTATAAAGATGCTGACTTTTTGATGAAGTTGGTCAACGAGCAAGGGAAACTTTTGCCCAGAAGACTTACTGGAACTTCTTTGAAGTACCAAAGAAAAGTGGCTGTGGCCGTTAAAAGAGCGAGACACATCGCATTAATGCCTTACGTAGGAGATTTACTTAAATAATTAGAGACGACCATGGAACTTATTCTAAAACAAGACGTTCAGGATCTAGGCTTTAAAGACGATGTCGTTAAAGTCAAAAACGGTTTCGGAAGAAACTACCTGATTCCTCAAGGATTAGCTGTAATGGCGACTCCTTCAGCAAAAAAAGTACTTGCTGAAAACCTAAAACAAAGAGCACACAAAGAAGCCAAGCAAGTGAAAGAAGCCCAGCAATTAGCTGAAGCCATCTCACAATTAACGATCAAAATTGCCGCTAAGACAGGTGAGGGAGACAAGTTGTTTGGTTCTATTGGCAATGCTGATTTAGCTGAGGCTTTGGCACAAGCTGGTCAATCAATCGACAAAAAATTTATCTCTGTACAAGGAGGTACCATCAAAAGAACCGGTCCTTACAACGCAACGATTCGTTTGCACCGCGAGGTATTGGTGACTTTGAATTTCGATGTTGTTGCTGAAAAGTAATCGATGATTCTTTTAAATACAAAAGGCTATAGTTTCTATAGCCTTTTTTTATGCCGATGAAGTACACTCGTTTAACCCAGGAACAGTTTCATGCACTGGCTGAAGACTTTGCTTTGTTTTTAGCAGCTCAGTCGATAGATGCCAAATCTTGGGATCTGTTAAAGAACACCGACGCTGAAGCCGTAGATCGTCAATTAGACGCCTTTTCTGACCTTGTTTGGGAGGAAGTACTCACCAAAGCAGTTTATTTGGAGCACAGAACCAACAGTGATTGCTTTGTATTTAAGGCAGAAGCACAAACGATCTCTGTATTGCGTTTTTTCTGGTCTGGTGGGATGCTCGATTGGACAGAAGTCGATTTGGTTGCTTGGTTGCCATCTCATTGGTCTGATGAGTCACTCGAAATCAACCAGGGAACCAAAAGTTATGTTGGGGATCGTCAGCAAGAAATTTTTAAACTGATTCAGCAAGGCGCTTCGATTGTTGATGCACCTGAATATGCCTCCCTTTTTTTGATGTTTAGCTAGTACATTTTTAGTAGGTTTGCCTACATAATTAATACCTGATATGGCCCATAAACCATCTTTACCCAAAGGCACACGCGATTTTAACCCGCTAGAAGTAGCGAGAAGAAACCACATTATTTCAGTGGTAAAAAAGCATTTTGTGCTCAGTGGATTTGGTCCTATAGAAACTCCTTCTTTTGAAAATTATGAAACCTTGATGGGTAAGTATGGCGAAGAAGGTGATCGCTTAGTCTTTAAAATATTAAACTCAGGGGACTTTTTGTCAAAAATCACCCCAGATCAATACGCCACACCCAATGCGCAGTCCTGGACTCCTCTTTTAAGCGAAAAGGCCTTGCGCTATGATTTGACAGTTCCCTTTGCCCGTTACGTGGTGATGCATCAGAACGAGTTGACGATGCCCTTCAAGCGCTATCAGATACAGCCTGTGTGGAGAGCGGATAGACCTCAAAAAGGGAGATATCGGGAGTTTTATCAGTGCGATGCTGATGTGGTTGGTTCTGATTCATTATTTCAAGAGATCGAACTCATACAATTATACGATGCGGTTTTTTCAGAGTTGGGGCTTTCAGGAGCTCGACTAAAAATGAATAACCGCAAAGTGTTGACGGGAATTGCTGAAGTGATCGGCGCGCCGGAGCTGTTGATTCCATTCACAGTGGCTTTGGACAAGTTGGACAAGATCGGTCAAGAGGCAGTAGTCCAGGAAATGTTGGCTCAAGGAATTAGCGAAGAAAGCATTGAGCGAGCAAGACCATTATTTGAGATCAGTGGTCATTCGGATGAGGTGCTTGTTCAGTTGGCGAGCTTCTTGGCTTCTTCAGAGGTAGGTCTTCAAGGTGTTGCTGAATTGAGATTTGTCTTGGAGGGAATCAACCAAGTTAGTTTATCTGTATTAGATATTGAAGTTGAGGTGACTTTGGCCAGAGGATTGAACTACTATACCGGGATGATCTTTGAAGTGGCAGCCCCGGCCTCTGTGGGTATAGGTTCCATTGGTGGAGGGGGTAGATATGATGATCTAACCGCAATTTTTGGGTTATCTGGAATCAGTGGTGTCGGTATTTCATTTGGGTTAGACCGTATTTATTTGGTGATGGAAGCGCTTGCGCTGTTTCCCGATACGATTGTCAGTCGCCCTTCGGTCTTATTTGCCCATTTTGGAGAGCGAGAAGCAATGGCTTGTCTTCCTGTGATTCAATCATTGAGGAGTCTTGGGGTATCTTGTGAATTGTATCCTTCAGCGGCTAAAATGCAGAAGCAGATAAAATATGCTGATCAACGATCAATACCTTGGGTGGTGTTGATAGGATCGCAAGAGATGGAGCAGCAGATCGCTGTGGTGAAGCACATGGCTGACGGAGCTCAGGTATCTCTTCCCTGGAGTGAATTACCCGAATGGCTGCAGGCGCAAGAGCGATAATTTTTCCCGTACAGCAAGCCAATATTGATCGTGCTGGGGAACGATGGGGTAGTGGTTCCACGTTTTATGCGTTGTCATGATTTCCATAGGGCAGGCATCTAATCTCAGAATTTCTTCAGGTTGATGTCTTAACTGCCTATCATCGATGAGTTCGTTGCATATAAACACCCAATTAAATTCTCTGTCTATGGTTTTATTGCGGGCGTAAAAACTGGCAGAATACCATCCGCCTACAGAAGAGAGCATCGATTTTTGAAGTTCTAGGCCTAATTCTTCGCGGGTTTCTCGCAAGGCTGCATCCAGAGGGGATTCGCCCCAATCGATATGGCCTGCAGAGGAAATATCCCAATGAAGTGGATGTGTTTGCTTGGTCTCCTTGCGCAGTTGAACGATTAATTTTCCCTGAGTATTGAAAATTAACACATGTGCCGTTGGGTGGATCACCCCTTTTTTATGAGCCCAATCCTTGGGTATTGGCCGGCCGCATTCCTTGCCGTTTCGGTCACAACAAGGAATGAGTTCGACTTTTTTTTTCACGATTTACGAGAAGTAACTAAATGTTTCGCCAGGCTCGATATTTTGCAGCGTAGCCAAGATTAACTCAATAACGTGGCATGCGTCGTCGCGGTGCACCATTTCAACGGTCGTATGCATATAGCGCAAAGGCAGAGAGATCAAGGCAGAAGCTACCCCTCCATTGCTGTAGGCAAATGCGTCCGTGTCTGTACCCGTAGATCTGGACGACGCCATTCTTTGGAAAGGTATATCAGCCTTTTCAGCCGTTTCCATGATGCGCTCTCTGAGTTTGTTTTGAACGGCTGGGGCATATGAAATGACCGGTCCATCGCCAATCTTGATCAATCCCTCTGTTTTTTTATCGATCATAGGTGTTGTAGTGTCGTGGCATACATCGGTGACAATGGCCACATCCGGCTTGATGGTTTGGGTGATCATTTCAGCCCCCCTAAGTCCGATTTCCTCTTGAACTGAATTGGTGATGTACAAACCAAAAGGAAGCGTGATATTTCGTTCCTTGAGCAGTCGTGCAACCTGAGCGATCATAAATCCACCTGCTCTATTGTCAATGGCGCGACATACCCACTTGTTATTGTTAAGTACGTGAAAAGTGTCCGGATAGGTGATAACGCATCCCACATGAACACCCATGGCTTTTACTTCCTCAGCGTCTTTTGCGCCGATATCAATAGTGATGTTGTCCAGTGCAGGGGCTTGTTCTTTCGATTTGTCTTTTCTAGTGTGAATCGCAGGCCAACCAAAAACACCGGGAACAATTCCATTTTTTGTGTGAATATTGACGCGTTTTGAGGGTGCGATTTGGTGATCGCTTCCCCCGTTTCTGATGACATAGATCAATCCGTCCTCTGTGATATAATTCACATACCAGGAAATTTCATCCGCATGTCCCTCAATAACCACTTTGTATTTGGCCTCAGGATTGATTACCCCGACAGCAGTTCCATAGGTGTCTGTGATGAAGGTATCCACGTAAGGCTTTAGGTAATCCATCCATAATTTTTGACCATTCCACTCGTACCCGGTGGGGGCAGCGTTGTTAAGGTATGCTTCTAGAAAGGCCAATGCGCCCTGATCTAAAGTTTGCTCTGTATTCATTCGATTAAATTTTGGTATTTGTGCACACCATTTGTGCCTGTACAAACTTACTAACTTTCACGTTTGTTTGTGATGCTTGCTGCTGTTTATTGCTAAATTTGCGCTGTAATAATCCGCTATGATTCGGTTGTTTATTTTGCTTGGTGCATTTTCATTTCCTCTAGCTGCGTGGTCTCAAGACGATCAGCAGGAGCGAACTGATGAAACGCTTATGGTGAAGGTTTCTGCCATGGATACATTTGCCCCGACCATCGCTCTGAGGGAGGTTTTTATTTTTGGTCCTACAAAATTCAGGGACAGCCAAGATATGTTCCGGTATTTGTTGCTTAAAAGAAGAACTTTAAAGGTATATCCCTACGCAAAGTTAGCTGCTGAGAAATTGATGCAACTCAACGCTGAATTGGAAAAGATACCAAAGCGCAACAGGAAAAAGCAACACACCAAACAGATGCAGCGTTATGTAGAAGGTGAGTTTTCCGATGAGTTAAAAAAAATGACTCGTTCCGAAGGCCGTATTTTGATCAAGCTCATACACCGACAAACCGGTACAGCTCCTTTTTATCTCGTTAAAGATTTGCGCGGAGGATGGCGCGCATTCTGGTACAGCACTACGGCTAAAATGTTTGATTTAGATCTAAAGTCTGAGTTTGATCCCATGACAGTACGTGAAGATTATTTGATTGAAGAAATCCTTCAACGCGCATTTGCTGACCAAACTTTGCAGTACCAAGCTTCTCCTCTTCAGTTTGATTTTGCCGAGGCCCACTCGTTTTGGAGTGGAAAAAAAAATAATCAATAGCCTTTGGTGGCTTGGTGAAAAGATTGTAATTTTATTTCCCCCTTTTTTTTGACGCTGACAATGGGTTGGTTTCCAACAGGTTATTTCCCGGGTCAATTTTTCTTCAAAAAAAGTTGGTAAAAGATTTGGATGTGAGAAAAAAAGGGATG
>JANRDC010000030.1 GCA_030726725.1 Flavobacteriaceae bacterium | reverse complement strand
GTAAATAAAGGTGTAATGCAACAGTAGTTTTAGCCAGTGACCTGCCAAGCCGATTCAACAAATTAAATTCCTTCCCTTCAGGACATACGACTACTGCGGCTGTGCTGGGATTATACGCCATGAAATTTTTTAAATCCAGGATCTGGTGCCATGGCTGTTATGTAATGATTTGGTTGGTAGGTATTTCTAGGGTATTCTTGTTCCAACACTTTATTGTCGATGTAGTCGCCGGTATTTTACTGGCTTTTACCTCTGTGTACATTTCAGAGCTCATTATTTTCCACGTCTTCTCAAAATCTAAGGCTCACGCTGAAGTGCCACAGGTCTCTGCGATAGAACAGAACTAGCGGCTTTATTGATTGAGGCTCATTTTATTTAGCGGCTTACGTGCGGGTAATAGTGTACCTTCACCAAATGTTTTTTCGCGTACTTACTGTTTTCGCTGGACTTTCACACTTATTTTATGGGATCACTGCTCTTTTTGATCCTTTTTTTATTCAAGAATACGCGAGATATGGCTTTTCAAAACAGCGAATTCTTATCGGGTTCGTACAAGCTGTATTGGGATTATTATTGCTGTCTAGTTTCTACTTCCCCAAACTTAGGTTCTTCGGTGCATTGGGACTTTCCATTATGATGGCGGGAGCATTTGGCACGAGACTGTATATCGGTGATAGCGCCATACAGTCTACACCATCCATCGTCTATTTTGTGATTAATTTGATTATATTAGTGAACAACGTAAATTCAAGAAAATGAGATACTTAAAAAATATTTTGATGATAGCTGTACCAGCTGTTGTCCTCAATGTGTGGTTGCTTAGGTTTAATTTGGCCACTGCTTATCGCGGCGGTAACGCAACCAATATGTTGGAAGAGTTTTCCGTTTACGGGTTAAACGACACCACGGCTTACTTGGTAGGCGGATTAAAAATCATTGCATCTTTGGCTTTATTGGCGGGATTTTTTTTCGAAAAAGCGATCAAACCAGCGGCTTCAATGATGGCTGTTTTAATGTTGGGCGCTATTGCTATGCACTTTAAAGTAGCTGATGAGGCTATAAAATTTCTTCCTGCTGGATTAATGTTTTTATTTAGCTCACTTATTTTTTTGCTACAGTCGAGAATTATTAAATAGTAATAACATCTAGTATCTCCGAAGGATTATAACTTTTTAACCTTTGAGAACGGAATCAGTGAAGGGGTGTTGCGCACGTATAAGCGATAGGATTCCAGATGTCCCCACTTTTCCATCCCCGATGCTTCAAGTATCCTGACACCACTGATATATACGAGAAGCACATAAGTAAAAATGGGAGAGATTAGGGTGATGTATTGCCATCCTGATAAGGAGGAAAAAGACATGATGGAAATACCCGTCCACAGGATGATTTCTCCAAAATAATTGGGATGTCTTGAGTAGCTCCACAAACCGTGTTTGATAAATTGATCTTTATTTTTTGGATTTTCTCGGAATACTGATTTTTGCCAGTCAGCAATAATCTCCATGGCCAATCCTGTGACAAACACCAGTACCCCAGCGTAGAAGAACGGGTTAATCACTACCCCTTGATCGCTTGCGATAGCCGTTAATGCGCACATTGCACACAATGAAACCCACATTCCTTGTAAGGTCCAAGCCATAAAAAATCGAGTGGCTGATGGTTTTATCGATGCAAATCGTTTATCCTCTTTATTTTTTTTAATCCGCACAAACAAGAAAGTTCCCAGTCGAGCTGCCCAAAGCACAATAAAGGCAGCCAACACAAGACTACCCCAGTTCACACCTGGAGCTGACCAATTATGGAAGTTGACATAACCAATAACAAAGACATATGTGGAGCTGCCTACTAAGTCATAAAACTTTTCAGTCTGACCGATATACGCAGGAATAAATGCTATCCATTGAATAATAAATGCACCAATTACAGCCTCTTGAATGATGCTTAACCCTGTAAGCAGGGCAATTCCATAACCGATGGATAACCCAATCAAAGAAAAAATCAAATTTAGTATGGACTGCTTCATGATATTTTATTCTTTGGACTTGTTAAGGATTAGCGGACATAAATCGGTATATCAAGAATAAAATCAGATAAATGATCAAATAGATTCTGTAGTGATTTCTAGATTTGATATATGCTGGATTTTGTGGGTAAATATTGCCAAATAATCCAATGATTTCTTTCTTAAATAGAGGTTTTATATTGATTTTCCAGTCATCGGTTTGGTAGATAATTTTCCTGAACTGACTGCGAAAATAGGTGCTTGGAATACCCCACAATAGCAGAATAAAAAATAAAATACGCTCTTCTGACATGTATTAAATATAGCTTGGTTTTTATTAAAAACTGCTCGCCACCTAATTATTTCTATTCGGTTGATTCACAGCTAAATAATTTATTGCAAAGAATTATTTCTTGTTGCTAACTTTACTCCATTCATGATCCACAAATTCTGGTCCACTGTGTTTAAAAATTTGGTATTTGCCTGGCTAATTTTCTGTCTTTTTTCTTGTTCTGTGGATCAAGATCAGGACAATAAATTACTTGACTTTACTGAGGAGGAATCGCTTGAAGTAGGTCTATTGCCACAGGAAAATCCACAAGGAAATACAAATTCACAAAACGGTCAAAATACGGGGAATCAAGGATCATCAGCCGCCAATACAGGTCTTTCAATTGGGGCCAATCAGGTGACCATTACAGCTGATAGCACACTAAAACCCGGGGATAAAGCAGTGCTCAACGGGATTGAATACCTCATTGTAGACAATCAATCTTTGCGAGAAATAGTCGTGAACCAGCGTGATGATTTATCAAGGTTAGTGACGACCTATGTTACCGACATGAGCGAACTGTTTAAAAACAAGCAAACCCTGACACCAAATATATCCTCATGGGATACCAGTAACGTCACCCAGATGAAATCAATGTTTGAAGGAGCAACCATTTACAATGGAGATATCAGTTTTTGGAACACGGGGAAAGTGACCGATTTCTCTTATATGTTTGCTCAGTCAGGGGGTTTTAACCAAGATATCGGAAGCTGGGACACTAAGGCATCGACCAATATGGAAGGTATGTTTTACAAGGCCGCTGTATTTAACCAAGACCTGAGCCAATGGTGCGTCTCTTTAATAACCCAAACCCCCACTTTGTTCTCTGCTGAATCACCCTTATCTCAAGAATTTTTACCGCTTTGGGGTACCTGTCCAGAATAATTTCAGGTGTTTTTTAACAAGTGTCGGGACGAGTTCGATTGTTTTATCACTCCAATTATCTGGTTATTAAGTATTTAAATATACTTTATTTCAATATTTTCCATTTTTAATATTACCTTAATGGGAAAATAGTTTGATATGGAAATGCTTGTCGTTAATGCATTTGGGATTGTTTTTTCGGAGCATTCAAAGAAATGGATTGAAAAAATCATCTTGTGGCTTTCCATCACCGGATTTATCATTCATCTAGCGCTTATCTATTTAAATAAGTTTGAGTTGTTAGGAGCGTTAGATCAGTTTAAATTATTGGCCAATCCTATTTCAGCCATCTACACGCCCTTTACATTTATCTTGATTTATGAGATTTATTTATTGGTATTGTACCTGCCAAGATCATTTACCACCTCATTGTCCAAACAGTTTGAAATTATTTCACTGATACTGATTCGCAGAATTTTCGGTGACATCCCTAAAGTTGATATTGAAGTGGATTGGTTTCACACTCAGGAGAATTTAAATTTGATTTATGATTTAGTCGGTATTTTAATCTTGTACTTTCTGATATACCAATTCAATAAAGACTCCAGAGTTTCATTAAAGAAGCCGATTAATGAAAGAATTGAACAGTTTGTTACGTGGAAGAAGGCGATAAGTTTGGTGCTTTTGTTTTGTTTGGTGATTATGTCATTTTTCAGCTTGTATCATTGGTTGTTTGAAATCGCCAATTTTTCTTTGGTGCAGAATGTAAACACGATCTTTTACAATGACTTTTTTGGGCTGTTAATTCTTGCAGACGTCTTTATATTGCTTATTTCTTTTAAGTACACGGAGAGATATATTCAGATTATCAGAAATACAGGTTTTGTTATTTGTACTATTTTGATCAGACTCTCATTTGGAACTACAGGCTTTACCAATGTTGCATTGATTATATCAAGTGTTGTTTTTGGGTTGACTATACTCAAAATATTTAATTTGAGTGAAAAAGTAGATTGAGTGAAATCCTAAAGTCTTAAACTTGTAACAACTAAAATTATTCCTGTACATGATGAAAAAATCTATTTTGCTTTCGTTCGTGCTGTTGGTACAAACCGCCTTATTGGCCCAGATTCAGGTACCACCAGCCAGTCCTACTTTTGAAGTTAAAGGAACGATTGGATTGACAGAGGTTCATCTAGTTTATTCAAGGCCTAGCGCTAGAGGTCGTGTTGTGGCAGGTGATTTGATTCCCTATGGAGAGGTTTGGCGCACAGGTGCTAACGCATCGACCAAGATTTCGTTCAGTACGGATGTGGTTATTGAGGGCCATAAAGTCCCCGCAGGCCAATATGCACTATACACTATATTCAATGAGCAAGAAGCAACGGTTATATTGAGTAAAAATATCGAGTTGTGGGGGTCCATCGGCTACTCAGCCGATGATGATCAATTGAGATTTAATGTTCCTGTAAAGCATCCAACGAGTAGCTACGAAACATTGACCATGAGTTTCTCAGATTTCACCATGAATTCCGCTAATTTCAATATCAAGTGGGACCATACTAAAGTGATGTTCTCTATTGTGAGTCAAGTAGACGAGTTAGTGATGAGTCAAATCAAACAGCAAGTCATCGACAATGCTCCTACCAATCCTGGAGTGTATTTTCAAGCTGCAGGCTATTACTTCGACACCCAAAAAAATGACCGTATGGCGCTGGAGTGGGTGGATAAGGCTATAGCTGGAAATGAGCAAAAGCAGTACTGGGTAGTTCATCTAAAAGCCAAAATACAAGCGCGATTGGGCGAGAAGTCCGCGGCTAAAGCCACCGCAGAATCCTCTATCGAGCTCGCCAAAGCCGCAGGAAATCCTGATTACATTCGTTTGAATGAAAAGTTGATTGCTTCCTTAGCGCTTTAAAAACCCGCCAACGATGGCTTGGTGGTATTAGTGATTTTAGTTAGGGTCAATGCTGTTTGCTGGACTATACGACTTTGAGCCGTGCGTCACCCAGTATGCCCAGTCCAAAGGCATCGACTTCGTCTTGCCAGCTAGATAAAGGGGCATTTGGTCTGCGTAATGCGGGCTATTGGCCCGGTTAGAGCTGCCAAAGGGTACTACTGATTGTATTTCTGGCCCGGCAATAGTAAATTTCACTAGTTGAATGTATGACTCTCCTGCAGTTACTTTCAACCTGCCATTTTTATAGGGTTCACCATGCATGGCAGCCAACACATCAGGTAATCCAAAGCTAGGGGCTTCTTGTTGACCGCGGACCACTTTCATGAAGTCTCCTAGAGGTACTTCTGTTGTATTGAAGTGTTTTAAGAGGTATTTTTTTGTTTGCTCAAGCACAGCAATGGTTGCCGAGTCCGAAAACACGCCCTCGGGTTGTTCGGCCGCTTGCTGTCTTGCCAAATAATAAAACACCGCGTAATTTCCCGCCCCAATACTTTGTGGATCTGCTCTTCTATCCCATTGTTGAATGCGGAGGATTAATTCGCTTAATTCAGGATAATTTGACGGGTTCAACTCGAACAACTCATCGATATTCATGAAGGTATAAGCTAGTTTCGCAGGAAGACTCCTATCGAATTTTATGCGGGTAAAATCCTCCCAAGTCACTTTTTCCAATGGAGTGATCAGTTCCTGAAAACGCGCACTTCTATTGTTGTTAAATCGCTCAAACCCCATAGACGCGTCAAATTCTTCAGGATTGAGCAAGTCCTTCGGTCCTGAGCTGATAAATGGGCTGTGGTTGGTGTTGTAGACATATCCCGAAGTTGGCTGGAGGACTTGAGGCATATCCTCCAGGCTGTAATACGAATTCCAAAGTGTTTTTCTGGTGTCTCCAGGGACCACTTTTGTCCAATCATATCCTGCTGCCCTATGGGGTAGTCTTGCATTGGACACATAGTAAATCGTATCGTATTTATCGGCGTAACTGATATTAAAACCTGGTATATCCTGAGGGGCTAAAGCGCTTTTAAACTCGCTGAAGTTGCGCGCTTTATTCATGTGCCACCATTGTTGTAGGGCTTTGATGCCAAACAAGGAAGGAGTGCGCACCGCATAGACACCCTGTTTGTTTTTCAATGTAGGCCCATATATACTGGTATAGAAGTTTTTTTTGACGGGAATTAACAGCCCCAATACCCGAATATGCACACGGGCTGAATGTTTTTCCAAGGCCAATGATTGCCCATCCACTACGTAGTTGTTTTTATTGTTGGCATCTAGGGTAAGCTGGAAAACATCGGCCTTATCGGGCTTATTTACCGTATGCGACCAACCTAGGGAGCTATTTGTGCCGATAAGAATGGTTGGCGCCCCAGGAAACAAAGCACCCACAATATTAGTGCCTTCATCTGATTGGATATGCGCTTCATACCAACCTGTAGGGCCTTCAAGCGGCTGGTGGGGATTGATCGCCAAGTAAGTGGCGCCATCCGCTGTTTTAGCGCTATTGAACGCAAACGTATTGGATCCCTCAACAGATTCTTTTGGGGCTAATCGATCCATCTGATTATTGGTAATGGCTTGTATCAGTTGGGTCGCGTCAGACATGACGAATAACTGTAAATAGGTGTAGGCCAATAGCTTCTGGGGTGTAAACGGGAATAATTCAGGAACTAAAATTTCTTTTTTATGGCGATCCGCATAGGCATTGAGTCCTTCACAAAATCCTTCCAATACCGCTTTAAATTCTTTGGATATATCCGATTCGTAATGAGTCGCAACAAACTCATCAGAACGAATGAGTTGTGCCACAAAATCTGCTGATGCCCCAGAGAGCCCCAAATGTTTTGAAAGCAGGGCGTTACCAGCCAAGTACCCCAGTTGCATGGTATTAAAATCATCCTCGGCGTTAGCCCAGGCAAGCCCATAGGCTGCCCCAGCATCTGTTGGGGCCTTAATGTGGGGTACCCCAAAAGAATCTCGGATAATTTTTATTTCAGAGGGATTTATTTGTGCGTATGCCCATGGAGCACAAAGCAGGAGCAACAGTAATTTTTTCATTTCTGAGTAGTCAATAATTATTTGATTTCATAAACCTCTTCAAAGGGCACGCGACAACGCTCCCCCCAGATTCCTTCTTCTTTACGGATTCCACAAGAAATGATCATATTGATGTTGGTTCCTCGAGGAAGATCGAGCATTTTCTTGACCAGTTTACTGTCAAAACCTTCCATGGGACAAGTGTCGTACCCTTTTTCAGCCATAGCCAGCATAAAAGTTTGGGCTGCCAAGGCACAAGATTTGTGGACTACTGCACGCATTTGGCTTTCTGAGACTTCGCGGACAACAGGGCGAAATAACCCCATAACCTCAACCATCAGCACTCGAAACAGACCAAATATTCTAAAAAAGCGCCCATACAAAAAGGGCATGATTTTTCCGTAGTAGACTTCTCTGTCCGCAATTCTTTTGGCTTTTCTGGATTCCGGGCTGTAGGTCGCAATATTGTTTTTCTCAAATGCTAGGATGTATTTTGCGCGAGATCGATATAAATCTTGCCGGGTCACAAAGACCACCCATTGTTGGGCTGTAGACGCAGCAGATTGACCCAAACACGCTTTGGTTAGCGGTTCTTTCCATTTGGGGTCAACTAGGTGAATCATCTGCCAAAGCTGCATGTTTGAGCTGTTGGGGGCTAGCGTGGCCATTTCAATACAGTGACGCACATCCGCTTGACTTATGGGCTTTTCGGGATCAAAAACGCGCACGGAACGCCTTTTTTGTAATAATTCAAGTAAACTCATTCTATAAAAATACAGGAATTAATTGACCCTGTAGCGGGTCATTCAATTTTGGTAGATTTTCACAGAACACCTAAGTCATAAATGATAAATTAGCACAGATGAAGCAATTGGTTTTTTTGTTTGGTTTTTTGTTCGGCGCGTGTTCCGCCCAAGAGTTGGATTTGGAGAAGTCAGCCGACTATTCACTTTGGAAGCATCCGATAAGCATACCATTAGGCGGTAATACTTTTACCTCAGATCAGGACCATCAAAACAAGATTTCTCAGCAAGGAATCACTTCTTGGCGAGATTCTAAAAACGTTTGGGATGTTTTTTTATATGTTGCTCAGCCTGGAAACTTTCTGGTGTCGCTTGATGGAAACGCTTCTGAGCCCTCTGTATTGTCTGTATCTATCAATGGCCAAAACAAGTTAGTTGAAATTTCCCCCGAGGTATTTGGCGATCAAAAAGTCGGGCTATTTGATTTTGAAACTGGGTATAACAAAATCTCTATTCAAGGGGTTTCTGGACAGGTTAATTATCCAAATCTAGAAGAAATCCGTCTGCATACCCAGCAACCGATAACCTCCTATTTTGTTCGAGATAATATAGATAATCGTTTTTATTGGGGCCGTCGAGGGCCGTCAGTTCACCTGTCATTTACCCCTCCTGATCAAACAGATATTGTCTATTATTACACCGAACTTACAGTTCCCTCTGGTGCTGATATTGTGGGTTCTTATTTTATGGCCAATGGATTTGCCCAGGGCTATTTTGGTATTCAAGTCAATAGCCCTGTGGAACGACGGGTCCTTTTTTCCGTTTGGAGCCCATACCAAACAGACGATCCCAATCAAATTCCAGAACAATACCGAATCAAGCTGATAGCCAAAGGTCCAGGGGTTTATACAGGAATGTTTGGCAATGAAGGTTCAGGTGGACAGAGTTATTTGGTATTCCCTTGGAAGTCAGGGACCAAGTACAGTTTTTTGAGCAGTGCTCATCCAGACGGACAGGGAAATACAGTGTTTGCGGCATATTTTAGGGAGTCTACCGGGCCATGGCAGTTAATTGCCAGCTTTTTAAGACCTATGACGGATACTTGGTATACAAACCCTCATGCTTTTTTGGAAAACTTCGAGGATCATGAAGGCTACTTATCACGGGAAGTGAACTACAATACACCATGGGTGTTTACGACTGACCAAAGATGGATTCCGCTTACACAGGCAAAGTTCACCACCGATGACATCGGACGACGTCAATATCGATTAGATTTTGCTGGAGGAATACGAGACAATAGATTTTTCCTAAAAAACGGTGGCTTTTTCAATGGAAATATTTTACCGGGTACGTTTTTTGACTTGCCGGTGAATAACCAAGCACCATCTATTGACTTTGAATCACTCCCTAAATAAATAGAAGATAAATTACAGGGGCCATTAGTTACTGCACCCGCTCCAAGTAGATTCCTTGGGTGGCTTTTCCGTTTTCTACAGGAACTAATCTGCGGTTGAGCAACATCCAAACGCCATCGTTATCTATGTTTACTCGATCGTTTTTTAGGTCGCTGATTTCCAGCTGCCCATTTTTATTGATAAACCATTCTATGGTTTCTTCGGTTTTCTTTTTGGTTTCGTGTTCGTGAACCACGACCACCAGTTCCCGAGACTTTTTAAAATTGAATTGAATGTCTACCTGTTCCATAGCGGTATCCACGATACCCGATACGGCGCCAACCACAGCTTTTTCAATAAAATTGAGGTCAGCTTTATCGCTTTTGGCAACTTCTTCTAGCTTTAAGTGAAAACGCCAAGTACCCCAAACATCTTTTTCACTCACTTTGGTCTGCGCACTTAGGGCGCCCATCAATAAAATACTACATGCAATGCTGGTAAATAGTCCTTTCATGATCTTTTTTTATTTTGACCAGGAAGATACCCAATTTTAAGCACTTTGAAAGAAGGTTAATGGATGGAGTATTCCATTTTTATATTTCCCCGGCTGTATATCACCTGTTTTTCCAGGGGAATTTCAACAAATCCATTTTTTCGGTAGAGGTGGATGGCATTTTCAAGTTTTGTATTGGAGTAGAGCAAAATCTTGGTCCAACGATGTACTTTGGCCCAAGTTAGGGCGTGGTCGAGCATGAATTGGCCGAAGCCCATGCCCCTTAGGGTTGGATCGATTGCCATTTTGCTGAACTCATAAACCCCATCGTTTTTTTTAATAAACGCGTAGGTGCCTATGGTTTTTCCCTGGCGTTCTGCCATAAATATATATCCGCCTGGCTGAACGATTTCCGTTGTTGGATTGCCCAGTACTTGATGATCAATCGGTTCTACTTGGAAATAGGCTTCAAGCCACTCTATATTCAGCGATTTAAAATCAGCTGCATCTTCGGATTTGAAGGGGCGCATCCTTATTTGATCGGGATCAGTTTCCAGGGGCAGGTACATCACATAATTTGGATTTACATGGGTAGGGGACAATCTATATGCGGTATCGCCGATGTTTTGGAATCCATTTTTCAGGTAAAATCTCAAGGCTCTGTAATTTTCAGTCCATACATTAAGCCAAATGCCCACGCATCCCTGGTCCAATGCATACTGTTTGTTGTGTGCCAACAGATCATGAGCTATTCCTTGACCAAAAAATTCAGGATCCAGGTAAAGCCTGTCGAGTAAGGCTACTTTTTTACCTGGCAGGTAGGTGTTGGGCTGGTCAATTACAAGATTTGAGTAACCGGTAATCCTTTCTTGATCCACCGAGATGAAGTAGGTGTTTTTATCGAGTTCAATAGAATCCCCAAGCGCCTTTTCTTGGTAATTTCTCGCTACAAAATCCTCTATAATTGATGGAGCGGCACTGTGGCCATGGGCGTTTAAAAAAGAAGCTTTGGCAAGAGGCACCAGGGCTGCACTGTGCTTTCTTTGGGCGGGTATAATAGGCATCTCAGATATTTCTCAGGCAAATATCTGCAATTATTCTATCGATGTACCTGGATATATTTCTTGGAGTCAAGGAAACTTGAGTTACATGCTGTCTAGTTGTCCTGGGGTAAATTTGCCTTAAAATTATTCAGCTATGCCAACAGTTAAATTGACTACTCAGCTATTCAAAGAGGAAATTTTTGATTACACCACCCACCAAACCTGGGAATACAAAGGAAAAAAACCAGCAATCATCGACTTTTACGCAGATTGGTGTGGTCCCTGTAAAATGGTGGCCCCGATTTTAGAGGAACTAAGCGATGAAAATCCCGAAATCACGATCTACAAAGTGGACACAGAAGTGGAACAGGAATTGTCAGCCGTTTTCCAAATCCGCAGCATTCCCAGTATTTTGTTTATCCCTATGGACAAACAACCCATGATGCAAGCAGGCGCTTTACCCAAGCACACCCTAGAAGAAATTATTCAAAAGGAGTTGTTGCACACGGTTTAGTGAGGAATTATTTAAATACCCTTACAAAATAAAAGACGGTCAAACCAAATGGTTTAGCCGTCTTCTTTAATACAATGAAACCGATTTACAAAGCAGCCAATGCACCAGTGTAGTTGGGTTCATCCACAATTTCGCCTACTTGTTCGGTATAGACTACAGTTCCTTGAGCATCGATAACGACTACGGCTCTGGAGTGCAAGGGAGCCAATGGTCCGCTGACAAAGCTCAGTCCGTAAGCAGCGCCAAAATTACCGTCTCTAAAGTCGGAGAGCATAGCGACATTTTCGATGCCTTCAGCGCCACAAAAACGTGTTTGTGCAAAAGGCAAATCTTTAGACACACACAATACTACGGTGTTTTCTAAGGCAGCAGCCTGAGCGTTAAAAGCGCGCACAGAGGCAGCACAAGTGCCTGTGTCAACACTGGGGAAAATGTTGAGTACAATGTTTTTTCCTGCGTAATCAGCTAGTGTTTTTTCGCTGAGGTCTTTAGCAGTTAATGTAAATGCTGGAGCTTTTGAGCCTACAGCAGGAAGGGTTCCTGACGTTTCAATCGGATTTCCTTTAAGGGTAACAGTGGCCATATTTGGGGGTTTTTAGGTAGGGCAAAATTAAAGCATTTGCCTGTAAATACACCAACTTTATTGCCATTAAGCAGCCTTGTGGTGTTTTAGATACGACCTGAAAACCAAAATGGTGGACAGCAAACAGAAAAGCGCGGCCATGACAAAGGGCGCTCCAGGAAAAAATATTTCAGTAGGCTCCTGGGTAAAGTATTCAAAGATGGTGGTATAGATGGGTGGGGCTAAAACCGCGCTGACACTCATCAGAGAAGTGATCGATCCTTGAAGCTCTCCCTGTTCATTGTCGGGTACTTGCTTGGAGATGATTCCTTGCAGACCAGGGCCCGCAAGTCCGCCGAATGAAAAGGGAATGATCAACAAAAACAACATCCAGGCCTGGGAGGCGTAGGCAAATGAGATCAATCCCAATACTGAAAATACCAGGCCGATAAACACTGTTTTCCACTCCCCTAAGCGTTTGATCACTTTGCGGATGAAGACACCTTGAACCAGGGCAACCATGATGCCGACAAACCCCAAGGAGTAGCCTACCCAAGCCTCGTTGAACCCAAATTCCAACATGGTAAAGTACGACCAGATGCTGGGGTTGACCTGACCTGCTAGGTAGAGGAAAAACATAGATACTGCCAACGAAAAAATGGCTGGAAATTTTTTGAGTCTCATAAAAGAGCCCAGCGGATTGGCTCTTCGGATGTCGAATTTTCTTCTTTTTTCAGGGGCTAGTGATTCCGGTAATACGAAGTACCCATACAAAGCATTGGCCAAGCTGAAACCTGCGGCCGTCCAAAAGGGCACCCTAGGGCCAAATGTACCCAGTAGCCCGCCCAGCACCGGGCCCACAATAAATCCCAAACCAAATGCCGCACCAATCATACCAAAATTTTGCGCTCTTTTATCCGGGGTTGAAATGTCAGCGATGTAGGCTGATGCAGAGGTGAAGCTCGCCCCGGTAATCCCCGCAATAATGCGGGCGATAAACAACCAAGATAAGCTAGGTGCCAGCGCAGCCACGACATAGTCCAAACCGAAGCCCAATAACGAGGCCAAAATCACGGGTCTACGCCCAAACTGGTCACTCAATCCTCCGATGATCGGAGCAAATAAGAATTGCATGCCTGCGTAAGCAAACAACAACCAACCCCCATAAACGGATGCTTGGCTGATCCCTTCTCCGGTAATTTCTTGAATCAGGGTGGGGATGATGGGAATGATGATGCCCAGTCCGATAACGTCAATTAGAATCGTGATAAAGATGAATACAAGCGCGGCTGGTTTTTTCTCGGCCATGAGGAAGAATTTGCGGGTGAAGTTAATCAAATTATCACCTGAGCCCTAAATGTACTCGGCTTGATTATCTTTAGAAAAAAATTATTTATGTCCATTTGCGCAACACCCCAGCCCCCATATGTCTGTGCCATTTTCACCTCTATTCGCACCTCTGTTGAAGCGGGTTATGAAGAAATGAACGAGGCTACTTTTCAAGAAATACAAGGGATTGAAGGATTTTTAGGGGTAGAAAATTTCAGGACCCCTGAAGGATTTGGCATCAATATTTCCTATTGGCGAGACATGGAGTCTCTTAAGTATTGGCGGGATAATGCATTGCATCAACGCGCCAAAGCATTGGGCAAAAAGCAATGGTATCAGAGCTATAAACTTAGGATTGCCGTCGTTGAACGGGAGTACGGTTTTGAGGCGGAATAAGTAGGGGTGCACTTTGATTTTCAAACCGCATGGGAATAGGGTAGCCATTTTTTCCTATTTTTATTCGACTAACCATTTTTGCCCTATTGGAAAACTCAACTGCAGTGCGCTATAAAGTACTGGAATACGCGCATTTCCCGCTTTGGATTATCAAAGATGCTTTTTGGTTTGGCGCACTTCATTTTGAAGCGCATAAACCAGTTTTAGAACTGATATCTTTGACGTTTGCGATCCCAACTATTCTGATTTCTTTTTATCTGATTGTGGTGTCGAAAAGTTCATTCCAACGTTTGGAACACCTATTGATCGGTTTTTGGTTAATGGCCAATACCCTCTGGATGACCAGTGATTTTTTTGGTTGGGCGGTGACCTATTGGTCCATTGGGTTCTTTTCCGCAGGCCTATTGATTACGCCGCTATTTTTTTACCGCCTAATGCAAACCATGAAAAATTTGTAAACTACTTAATGATGAAATATACTCTTTTTTACCTCTGAGCATTTTTTTCCATCTTTGGTATACAGGCCCAAGAAGCCTTGTTTAACGCCCAAAACATCAACTCGCCTGAGGTGAAGTCAGACCAAAGTGTGGTGTTTCGCATTTATGCGCCAAATGCACAAGAGGTGCGTATTACGGGAGATTTTTTGCCGACTGAAAAAGTGACTACGCCTTATGGTGAGGCGGATGCGCCGATTAAGGCGTTGATGACTCAAGATCAAAATGGACTTTGGGTGTATGAAACGTCTGCATTGGCCCCAGAACTCTACAGCTATTCGGTGATTGTAGATGGCTATGAGACTACTGATCCGAACAACCCCTTTTACATCAGGGATGTCGCCAGCACCAAAAATATTTTTTTGGTAGCTCAAGACTTTGCGGCTGACTATGCCGTACAGGATGTGCCCCACGGCACTTTGGCCCACCGTTGGTATGATGCGCCAGGTCTAGGAATGGATCGCAGATTGACGATTTACACCCCTGCTGGATATGAGCAAAGCGGACAAGAATACCCGGTTTTGTATTTGTTGCACGGCGCTGGAGGTGATGAAGAGGCCTGGATGACCTTGGGTCGTACTGCGCAAATTATGGACAACTTGATCGCTCAAGGCAAATCGAAACCTATGATTGTGGTGATGCCCAATGGCAATGTGATCCAGGACGCAGCACCAGGAGCGGGTCATCAAGGATATTACAAACCCCAGTTTATGATGCCCAAAACCATGAATGGTGAGTATGAAGCTTCTTTTCCAGACATCGTCAATTTTATTGAGTCCCAGTACCGTGTAAAAAAAGACAAAGCACATCGCGCCATTGCCGGTTTGTCTATGGGTGGATTTCACGCCATGCACATCTCACGTCTTTACCCCAACACCTACAATTATGTGGGACTTTTTTCTGCGGCCATTATGCCCAGGGCTGATCAAGATGCTGCTGGGGTTTACCAAAACATAGATCAGACACTAGCGGTGCAAAAAGCTAATGGAACGGCTTTGTATTGGATTGCGATCGGAAAAACAGATTTTCTCTACCAGGCCAATGTCGATTATCGCCAAAAGCTCGACGCCATGAACATGCCTTATGTTTACCGAGAATCTGAGGGCGGACATATTTGGCGCAACTGGCGCATCTACCTCAGGGAATTTGTCCCTCAGTTGTTTTAGTCTGCTGGATTAGTTTTTCTTTTCCTCCTGATATTGCTTGGCGTAGTAGGCGATGATCTCAGGATAAGGCCCCATTTGGTGTTGACTTTGGGGAAAAGGATCTAGGTAAGGCGGATAGGGCGTGGAGACCGGTTTTTTGACCAAATTGGGAAAATCCTGTTCCAGGTTGGATTTTTGAGGTCTGGGTTGTTGGTTGATAAACCCAGCCACATCGTAGGCCTCCTCATCGGTTAAGGTAGGATTCTCGTAGTTGATCCCAAAAGGCATATTGTTTTTGATAAATTGGGCGGCGGTAATAACGCGACTCATCCCAGCGCCATTGTTGTAAGCATCTGGGCCCCAAAGCGGTGGATAAGTATAACTGATCGCACCAGGATTTTTTAATCCAAGCCCGTTCCCTTGATGGCAGAGCGCGCAGGCTCGATCGTATACCTCTTTTCCATGGGCCAAATCTACAGCGCGGTTCGGCAGTTCAATCGGCTTTAATCCCTTTACTTTCTGCGCCTCAGTTCCCGCTTGATTCAAGTCTAACCAATCGATATACGAAATGATCGCTTTCATCTCGTATTGAGCAGTGTCCAGGGCTTTGCCATTCATGCTGCGCGTAAAACAACCGTTGACACGCTCGGCTAGGGTGCCTATTTTATCCTCTCTACCGCGGTATTGTGGGAAGCGCTGGGACACTCCGTTTAAAGGAAGTCCAAACGGCTGTGTTCCCTCATTTAAGTGACAAGAACTGCATTTTAATCCGTTCCCGGTGATTCTTCTTTCGGGGTTTTCTTGTTGCGGGCCCAGGGTTTCGTCCGTATGTACAAAAAATGCGTAACCATCTTGGAGTTGAGTATCTCCGCTCTGTGCGATACGGTCCGCGATGGATATTGGCGTGGTAGGTTCGGTGATCACCGCTTCAGGGACAGCAGTTTTGGGGGTTGAGGTGCTCAATGCCAAGAGGGCCAAAAATACAGCGCTAATTCCGCCCAGCGTGAGGCCACCCCACCAAGCAATTCCTCGGGCTAATGACTTAAATTCTTCTTCTGGGCTATGCGTATTCATTTTGATTTTCCATTAAATATATAACCCAACCCAAAGGCTGTTGACCAAGATTTAGCAGGAGCATCGTAATAGCTGATCACGTTGTATCTGATTTTTTTGGAGGGATCCATGGCAAATAATCCCAACCCTTGAAGCGGCATTACTTTTCGTCCCTCAGGAGCATTGGATTTTAATCTGAGCGACGGAGCAAAATGAATTCCTGCTTTGATGCGATCGCTTTGAACTAGGCTAAAGCTCGGCCCGCCAATGGTGGCGTAAAACCCTCCTTTAAAGTCTGCCAATACATTCACATGGCCTTGTGGCCAGAATTCAAACCTGGACTGAGCTTGTAAAGAAATAGCGCTGAAAAGCAGAAAAAGCGTTAAAAACAGTGTGTTTTTCATCAAAAATCAAGTGAATTCCGTCAAATGTATTAAAATATCTTTAGGTGCATGGTTGTTTTTTGGTAGCTTTAGTTACCTGATTTTTGAAACATGGGTGCAGATATATATTTTGATCAAGGATGCGGGCGATGTCCGCTGATGGGAACTCCATCTTGTAAGGTAGTTCCTTGGAATGGGGTATTGATAGCGCTCCGCGCAGTGATCCTAAGCTCCGCTTTGGAAGAGCAACTCAAATGGGGCGCCCCGTGTTACACCATCCATGGAAAAAATGTGCTGATGTTGTCCGCCTTAAAAGACAAGGTCGTTGTTTCATTTTTTAAGGGGGCCTTGCTCAGTGACCCCAAAGGTTTGCTGGTTAAACCGGGGCCGAATAGCCAAGCCGCTCGATATCTGGTGTTTGCCAGTTTGGCTGACGTTGAAAAATTGAGTCGCACATTGCTAGACTACATAGAAGAAGCCGTCAAGTTGGAAATCAGTGGTGCAAAAATTGAGTTTCAAGATCAGCGCAATGCGCCCTATCCCACCTTTTTGACAGATTATTTTGCGTCAAATCCTGAGTTGGCAGAAGCATTTGCCCGGCTGACCCCAGGCAGGCAGCGCAGTTATCTGATGCATTTTCAAAGCGCGAAACAAGCAGCGACACAGCTCAGGAGAATCCAGCAGTGTACCCCCAAGATTCTGATGGGTAAAGGCTGGCAGGAATACTAATCTTTGCGACGGAAATAAAAGGCCAAAGCCAAACTCAACAAGAGGTAGGCCATGATCGCTGACGAGGCATAGGGGATCATCAGGTCTAAACCAAACCAAGTCGGATACCCCCATAACAGCGCGAGACCCAGACCAAATTTTAGGGCCTCAGCGTAGGGTGCCCACCTGCTTTTATCCATAAACACGGTGTATCCCATGATCGATGCCATCAAAAATATCCCATAGCTGATCACCTGGGTGTATTCGAATTGGGCAAATGCGATCAGCAAGTGAAAAACCAAACCAAAGTGAATCACCAACTGCGTCCAAGCCCACACTTTTTCAGGGCGGGATAGGGCTGTTTCATATTTGATTTGGTTTTTGGGATCTTCGGTAAATATCCACGGATACTTTTCTGCGACATCGCTGGGACGCCACCCTGTGGGCATCCACCAAAGCCTTACTTTATCCCACCAGCTATGGGCGTGCCAAGCGTCTTTGGCCAAGGCCCAAGCATGCATGTAATTGATCCAAATCGGATTCCAAGTGCCTACAGGTTTGATTACCCCATATACCGGGGGATCTTCTGGGAGTTCTTCTTGAAAAGTGCCGAATAGCTTGTCCCAAAAAATAAAAACTTGGCTGAGGTTTTTATCCAGGTACCTAGGGTTAATCGCATGGTGTACCCTGTGGTGAGATGGGGTGACCAAAATGTATTCCAGCACCCCCATTTTATCGATAACCCTGGTGTGGTACCAAAATTGGGCAAATAGGTGTAGGGGGGCGATAATAGCGACTACTTCTTGTGGAATGCCGATCAGCGCCATAGGGATGTACAGAAAAAAATAAATCCCGACTACCGCTGAGATCGACTGACGCAAAGCGCAGCTCAGGTTGAATTCCTCGCTGCTGTGGTGTACGATATGGCGGTTCCAAAACACATTGATTTTGTGGTCGAATCGATGACTCCAATACCCGACAAAATCCATCCCCAAAAAAGCCAGTGCATACACCCACCAGGAGGGAGTCACTTGTGTTAAAGCTAAATGGTCTACCAGCCAACCATAAGAAATCAGCACTACAGAGAGCCCCATTAGGTTTTTGAGCGTATTGGTCATCCCAGAACTCAAACTCGAGATCACATCCATGCCTCGATTGACCTCTAGTCCTTTTCGTTGGGCGATCCATTGTTCTAGGACAATAAGCACCAAAAATAAAGGAATGGCGTAACTAAGCGCTTGAGCGTACAATTCCATAGGGAAAGGTCAGAGTTGGTTATTGCTTTAAATATAAGCAGATTAACCAACTCCGACAACCCATGTAGGTTTAGTCCAAATCAAATTTCAATCCCAGCGACAGGGTGTGTAGGTCCTCGATTTGGTTTTTGAACAAGGGAGATAAGTAGAGTTTGGCGTATAGGGCCGCATCGCCCATAGAGACGTACCCACTCACCCCATAGACAAATTCGTTGACGTTGTACTGATTTTTCAATTTGTCTTTTAAGTCATCACCTTGGCGTTCGTATTTGATTTTTTGCATGTGTGTCAAGGTAAATCCACCAAAACCGCCGACTCCGAGCACAGGGCCTCTTCCACCACCCAGTTGCAGGTGGACGGGAAACACCAGTTGAGTCGTGCGGAATTTAACTTTGTTCACTGGATAGGGGAAAGGCTCAAGGCCTACTTGTCCCCGATAGTTGACAAAATATTGGTTGTCTTTGATGTTGAGTTTGTTCCACACCAAAGATGCTCCGTAGTTGATGTTGATCAAGTTGCTGTTTCTGATCAGTCGGGTAGTTTCTTGATAACCGAATTCCACAAAACCTGAACCGCCTAACTTAAAGGGTAAGTCATTGATGTCTTGTCCTTCGCTGGCCGCATTGTTAAAACCGAAGGCCAATACCGCACCGTCATATCTTTTGCTGTTGTAATACACGTAGTTTTGGCCTTGATTTCCCCGTTCATCCGTATTTCTGTCTTTCCAAGCTATACGCACTCTACCGGGTCCATTATAGGAAAACCAATCGCCTTGGTAGCGGTCAGATCGATGCTCTATGGGTTGGTCTAAATGCTCGATATGTTGGGGCTCTTGGTCAAAAATAGCTTTAATTGAATCAGCGCGTTCTTGGGTTCGCGCAGCTGCTTTTTCCAATTCCAATCTTCTCTGGTCGAGTACCGCATCAGCGTAGGCGACTTCTTTGTTTTCAGCCAATGCAGCACTGTGGTCTTCAAGGGCTTTTTGGTTGTCTAAAATGGCCCAGCGCAGTTCTATGTTTTTGGCGTGAAAAGCAGCCAGTCGCTCTTTCTCAAGTCGAGCTTGCTCGTCCGAGATCAGTTTTTTTTCCAATCGCTCATTGATGGCGATCAGGGCTGATTTAAGCGCTGCTTTTTCTTCGAGTTCAATGGCGTTATAGGCCTGAGCGTAGTCTGTTATCTCTTGTTTTTCTTGAGCATTTACTGCACTCAAACTGAGCAATGCGGCTGTTAAGGCCATCCAAATTTTATTTTTCATCTGTATTGTTGTTTAAGGTTTTATCTAATCTGTAAGGCTACTGCGGTTTTAATGGAGCTATATCCAGTTTTGATCAAATCAATCACCGGCAAATATTTTGGTGTTTCTATAGATTGCTCAGCGGCCAACCACAGCGCATAGGGATCTACCTGAGTGGTGGCCATCGGTATCGCTGCCTTTTTGGCCCGTGCTTGCTCCAGCATTATTTCCGCTTCAATTTCTGCGGTCAACGCCTGGGCATCTACGCGGTAAATTTCCACTTCAAGCTGGGTGGACACCACTTCTTCTGCCCCCTCTTGCCAGGCCATCAGCTCACCTAAGGGCGCGTTATTGCTGCTATTGGGCACAAAATTGGGTCTCTGTTTATCGACTGGAGATTTGTTGGGTGCTGGCGGTGTAGCTTCTTTAAGCTGGGGTATATCTGATGAAACAGTGGGCATAGGTTGCTCTGTTTGATTAACCTGGGGCAATGGTTCCATCACTGGTTCAGCGATTTTGGACGTCACTACTGATTTCGGCCAAAAAATCACACCGATAATCAAGGCTGCAGCAGCGCTCCAGGCCCATAACGGGATGGTCAACCCTTTCCTTCGCTTCGGCTTTTGGGCCTGGTCGAGGCGCGCCGATAGGCGCGCCCAGGCATCCCCTGAAGGGGATGCGCTGCGCTCACCCAGCGCAGTGCGCAACTCACTCAAGCCTGTAAAATCCTTGGCTGGATCTGTTTCTTTATGTGGCATAGTTTTCTTGTTTTGATTCTCGATACAGTGTTTGCAAAGCCCTGCGCGCTTTGCTGAGTTGTGATTTTGAGGCGCCTTCTGAAATCTGAAGCAGGTCCGCAATTTCGTGATGTTTATAACCCTCTACCTCATATAAAAGGAAGACCACTTTACACCCTGGTGTCAGTTCGTCAATCCACTGAGCCAGGGTTTGTTCTGTCCAAACCGACTCCACTTCAGCAGGAATGCCCAGCGTATATAACGTTTCGATGTTCAGGTCGGCAGTGAGTTCTTTGCTGCGTCTCAACCAACTTAAACATTCCCGAATCATGATTTGGCGCAACCAACCTTCAAACGCCCCCTCGTGTTTCAATTGATCAATTTTGGTCAAGGCTTTAAAAAATCCGTCCAACATGACCTCTTCGGCTTGTTGCCAGTCCTTGATGTAGTTGCGACACACACCCAACATCTTCCCACCCAGTCGCTCAAAGATTTCCGCTTGCGCGGTCCGCTTATTTTGCTGGGCCTCTAGGACTAGAGCGTCCATGGATTTTTTGGTTTGATTTTGGCTCATGAAGTTTGGCTACAACACTATAGACGTCATTTGACAGCAAATGGTTGCTTTTTCTGCTAAATTAGTGGCAAATAAATGGAATGATATGCAAAACGCCGCAAAATGGCCCACCTGCCCATCATCAGTAAAGAAATTCCGATGAATCAATCTGCCCAAGAGGTCATTCAAGCGATCAAAGCAATCGCTTCTCCGAATTATGCAGCAGTAGCCCAAAGATTTTTTAAAACTGGACCTGGCCAATACGGGGAGGGAGATATATTTTGGGGGGTGCGCAATCCACAGGCGCGTCTTATTGCCCAACAGTCCCTGGCCTTGTCTTTAGATGAAGTTCAGGTATTGATGGACCACCCAGTACACGAAGTGCGTATGGTCGGTGTGTTGATTCTGGTGACTCAGTATCAGAAAGCCAAGACAGTAGCCGCTCAAGAAGAGATCTATCAATTTTACCTGACCCAGTTCAGTCGGATCAACAACTGGGATCTTGTCGATTTAAGCGCGCACATCATCCCTGGTCAATACTGCGCCCAGAACGGGACAGAAGTCCTGTACTCCTGGGTGAAAAGCGATCATTTGTGGACCAGACGCATTGCGGTAGTCGCGTGTTTACACCTGATCAAGAAAGACCGATTTGAAGAAATATTGTCTTTTTGTATCACCCTGAAAGATGATCCTGAATCGCTGATGCACAAAGCTTGTGGCTGGATGTTGCGCGAGGTGGGCAAAAGAAATGTCCATGTGTTGCGCAGCTTTCTCGAGCAATGGGGGCCCCATTTGCCCAGAACAACGGTGAGGTACGCCATTGAGCGATTTCCGCACCAAGAACGTTTACAGTTGCTGGTTCAAACAAGGGCGGCCAACCAATAAGCCTGTGCCTTAGCGCAAAGGAAAAAGCACCCACTAGGGGTGCTTTAACACAACTTAACTAACAAACAAACAATAAGGTCACCCCTTATTCTTTTACCCCATTGATGAGATAGGGGGCCTGTCCATCACTGATGATCACCTTGGCATTGTTGGATTTTGAAAGCTCGATAAAAGCTTCAATGCTTCGGATTTTGATGATTTCATCAGTGAGGCCTTCGGCCAATATCTTTTGGGCATCGCGCTCACCGGTAGCTTCGATGATTTTGCGTTCCGCCTCTAATTTGGATTGGTCTAACAGAAATACCATACGCATCGCGTCTTGTTCTGCCTGGAGTTTCTGCTCGATAGAAGAGGATAAACCTCTGGGCAATTGTATGCTTTTGAGCAGTACGGCCTCGATGATAATACCCTGGTTGGCCAGTGTTTCCTCCATTTTTCCTTTGATGGAGTACTCGATATCAGCCCGTTTTCCAGAGTGCATATCTTTGGCAAAAAACTGGGCGCATACGTCAGCCGAGGCTGATCTGAAGACGCTGGTGATGATCGACTTGTAGTCTTTGCCGATTTCTTGAAGCACCTGCGGAACTTTGGCGGTTTCTAGTCGGTAAAGGATGGAGATTTCAGAATCTACGCTTAAACCTTCTTTGCTGGGTAAGTTTAGAAACAATTCAATATTGTTGGTTTGTACAGATGCTTTGACCAATTTTGAAGTAATCGGGTTGAAAAACACCAGTCCTTCGGTTTTTACCTCTTCTGAAAAATGACCAAAGCGTTGTTTTACACCGGCCTCTCCAGGTCTGATTACTGCACAACTAGCCATAAAGCACATCGATAATAAAAAAGCAATCTGTTTCATAGGTCTAAAATTTTATTTTCAAAGTTACCTCCCGATGACGGGTTATTTTCATTTAATACATTTATCAATTGCATAAAAAATAATAGGCCCATTCTTGGTTTTTACCCTCAGTCCAGGGTACATTTGCCGGGTGATTTCTAGTGATATTCAATCAGCTTGTGACCTGCTTCGCTCTGGAAGAGTGATTGGTATGCCTACGGAAACCGTTTACGGGCTGGCAGCTGACGCCTTAAATCCCCAGGGCGTTGCTGAGGTTTATCGCGTAAAAAAACGCCCCAGCTTTAATCCTTTGATTCTCCATGTGGCTTCCATGGCGCATGCTCAGTCTCACGCATTGATTTTTTATCCCCAAGCGGAAGCATTGGCCCAGATGTTTTGGCCAGGGCCGCTGACTTTGGTTTTACCCAAAAAAACACATATACCCGATCAGATTACCGCAGGCAAATCCACTTTTGCTGTTCGGGTACCCAACCATCCAGTGGCTCTGGCATTGCTCGAGGCCTACCCCAATCCAATTGTTGCTCCAAGTGCCAACCTTTTTGGCACCTTGAGTCCAACCTCTGCAGCTCATGTCGTCCGCAATTTAGGCGACCAAGTCCCCTTGGTGTTGGATGGAGGCGATTGCAGTTTGGGTATAGAGTCTACCATTGTGGGCTTTACTCCTGAGGGGATTCCCGAGGTATTTCGCTTAGGGTCCATCACCTTAGACCAGCTTAAGGAGGTCTGTCCAGATATATTGTTTAGGCCAGGGACCCATAAGGAGGTGTTGGCTCCTGGGATGTACCCCAAACATTACGCTCCCAAAACACCTCTTTTGGTGGTTGATCGATGGGATGAGGTGCGTCAACTTTCCGAAAAGTATGGCCGTGTCGCTGTAGTTGCCCAAAAGCCGATGCCCGTCTTTGAATCAATCCCCGCCGAGGTTTTTTATTGGTCAGATGATCCCTCGCTTGAGGCTGTAGCTCACCATTTTTATCGAGCATTGGACCAGCTGGATGAACAAAATTTTGATTTGATAGTCACCACTTGGTTCGCTGAGCACGGTTTGGGCTCCGCATTGAACGACAAGCTTAAAAGAGCCAGCTATACCTAATCATCACATGGTTAGGTGAATCAAGTAGAGATACCAGGGTATTCCAAAGATAATGTTCATCGGAAAGGTTACTGCCAAGGCCATGGGAATATAGATTCCTGGGTTAGCTTTAGGCGCAGCCAGACGCATGGCAGCGGGCACAGCGATGTATGAGGCGCTTGCGGCTAGGACGGATAACAACAATCGATTCCCTTCAGTAGCCATAAAAAAATCACTGACAAAGGCCATAAGCGATCCGTTAATCAGTGGAATTCCAATGGCAAATACCACCGTAAACCAACCGTGTTTCCAGAAGGATTTCAATTTTTTTCCGCTGGTAATCCCCATGTCCAAAAGAAATATCGCCAAGAATCCCTTAAATAAATCCGTGGTAAATGGTTTGATACCTTCAGCTTGGGCATCACTGGTTAAATACCCGATGAGCAAGCTCCCCAGAATCAAAAATACACTGCCGTTGGTAAAGGCGTGTTTGACTGTTTGCACGATGGGTATTTCATGGGCTTGTTTTTCGCGATGTAATGAAATCAAAAGCATTCCCGTTACAATGGCGGGGGCTTCCATAGAGGCCATTACGGCCACCATGTGCCCGCCAAAATGAATTTGATGTGTCTCTAAAAACGCAACTGCCGTGATAAAGGTAACCGCGCTGACAGATCCATAGGAGGCCGCAATAGCTCCCGCATTTTCTATGCCTAATTTTCTTTTCAGCAGGTAAAACGTGTAGAGCGGCACTAGTGCTGAGGCCAATATTCCCGCCACCAAAGTCCCGATCATTTCAGCGTCCATAGCGCTGTGGGCCAGTTCTTGTCCTCCCCTAAAACCAATAGAAAACAACAGGTATAGGGTGATGAATTTTGAGGAGTGTTCCGGGATGGACAGGTCGCTTTTTAATTGAACGGCCAACAAGCCTAAGATAAAAAAAAGCAAAGCTGGGTTGCTGAAGTTATCAGCCAATAAATTCCATTCCAAATCGATTAAGCCTTAAGTTGAACATTGATTTGCGCGGCAATCTTGTTGTTGTTTGTCGGCTCGATACCGCTTAAGTACGTTTCAATAATTGCGCGCTGTTCCCTTAGTTTTTCGATTTGTAGGTCAAATGCGGTAGTATCCACTTGATGATTCCTTTCCCATGCCGCCCAACGATCTATCTTGCACTGATTGATCTGTCGCGCAATCCATTGACCGAGTAGTTCATTTAATTCCTTTTTTTCAAAAATTCCTTCCAACAGTGAAAGGTCCAAATCTTTGTCGTTAATTTTTTGTTTGTTCATGGGGTTGGTTTAGGTTTCTCTCGCGTATCCACAAAGCAGCCATGATGATAAAGCTGGCACAAAAAGCCTCAGCAAAAAGATCTATTTCTAGCCAAAGGAGTGCGACCAGCCATAAGGCTAGCAAGCATGCGATAAAAAATCTTTTAAGTGGATTCATTTTTGGAGGCAAAGTTGTAACATCAGATTAATTTATTTTTATATATGTTTATTATATATTATATAACAAATGTTTATGGATTGCAATAAGTGCAAAACCCTGGATCTTCTAAAAGTTTTCCCCCTTTATTGTGTTCCAATTGTTGGTATCCGCAACCAGCACAACGATGAAGCCAGCCGATCGCAGAACTGGTGGGTTGTCCGCACTGCGCACAAGGCAGCCCATGTATGGGCTTGTCTGGTGAAAATCCAGGCAGCTTGCATTGAGGGCATTTCATGAGTATATGGGTCACTAGTTTTTCAGCGCATTGGCCGATTGTTTTCATTCGTGTAGGATTCATCATCGCCCTCATGTCGGTTTCCACCCAGGCAGATCCTTCCTGATTGATCAGTATTTGAGCGTATTTCTTTAATTGATCCTCTTGGGTAATCCCTTTGAGAAACACAGGTTTATCCCCATGTGGTCTTTTCAAGATCAGTGCGTGTGCTGGGAATTGTGTTTGCCTGACAAACAGCTCCAGCGCTTCTAGATCTTCAATCATTTGGCTGTTGAAATTGGTTTCCAACGAGTGCACTGTAGCTGTTATCTCAAGTTTGTTTTTTAGGTCCATAAACATCAACATCTCTGTGTTTATTGGAATAAATGGTATGCTTGGGTGTGGGCCAAATGAGCCCTCACTGGCCACAGCTAAATCGGTGTCCGTGTTTTTCATCGCTTGTTCACACTTGACCCGAAGTGCCTCTAAGGGGCTGACAACTCTGGGGATTTCTCCACTAAATGTCCCTAGCAAATCTGAATTCCAGTCTTTTGGTAGTGTGGGGTGTACTTGAAAATGTTTGATGAACGGTGGTGCAATGACGGCTTCTTTGCCGTGCATGGTAGCGATGACCATCTTTCTGTTTTTGAATTGCATCAGTGCTTTTTTATCAAATAAATGATGAATTTATCATATATTTATATATATCATTTATATCTTTGTCATAAATATATGTTATGAACTATACCTTGCATCAATTGCAAATTTTTACTGAGGTAGTACGCCATAAGAGCGTCACTAAGGCAGCAGAGGCCATGCACATGACCCAACCTGCTCTTTCGATTCAGTTAAAGAATTTTCAACGTCAGTTTGAATTCCCCTTGGTAGAGATCTTGGGAAAAAAGCTGTACATCACGGATTTTGGGACAACTATAGCAGAAATAGCGCAAAATATCTTGCAAGAGGCGGATGCCATTAAATACAAAACAAAAGAGTACAGTGGTCTGATTGCGGGCAAGTTGCGCATTTCGTCTGCCTCTACGGGTAAGTATGTCATGCCCTATTTTCTAACGGATTTCTTGGCAGATCACCCAGGTATTGATTTGACTATGGATGTGTCCAACAAGACCAAGGTGATCAAGAGTTTGGCGGATAATGCGATAGATTTTGCCTTGGTTTCGGTCTTGCCCACACAACTTGAAGTTGAAGAAGAGTTGCTGATGCAAAACCAATTGTTCTTGGTGGGTAATACCACTGAGTTCGATTCCAATCGCCCTTTGATTTATCGCGAAGAAGGCTCGGCGACCCGAGTGGCGATGGATCATTATTTCAGCAAACGCACAGATCGAAAGGGACTAAAGCTGACCTCTAACGAGGCGGTGAAACAAGCGGTAATCGCCGGTTTGGGATATTCGATCTTACCCGTGATCGGCATTAAAAATGAATTGTCCCGGGGACAGTTGCACATCATCGATAGTCCTGGACTTCCCATTACCACCAATTGGAGGTTGATTTGGCTTAAGAATAAAAAATTATCTTCAGTGGCCAAAGCCTATTTAGCTGACGTGCGCCAAAACAAAAAGAGAATTATTGAACAGTATTTTATCAAGCACCATGAATAAATTAAACGTACTCTTCATTTTTTGCATTGTTTTTTTACAAAGCCTTAGAGCCCAGTCCGCGCCTGAACCCGAAGTTGCCCAAGCTGTGACCCAGATGATGCGCGCCCAAGAAGCAGCTTGGAACAGGGGAGATCTGTCCGCTTTTATGGAGGGATACTGGGTCTCCGATGATTTGGTTTTTGTGGGAGGTCGCGGGCCTACCTACGGGTATGAAAATACATTAGCAGGATACGTAAAGGGTTATCCCGATCGGGCTGCGATGGGGCAATTGCATTTTGATTTTTTGCGCATGACCCAATGGGATGAAAATACCCTGCAATTGATCGGGCGATACACCTTGACTAGACAAGCCGATACGCCAACAGGATACTTTACCTTGTTGCTGCGCCGCATAGATGGAACTTGGAAGATCGTCAGTGATCACTCTTCTGCCGCCCCGGAATAAGCGCATAAAATATGATGAAATATTAAAGTTTTAGTCGCCCTAAGTTGCCTAAATTTGCACACTCAGCAACATTGATCTCAGGTGTCTTCAAATAAAGCGATTGTTATAGGTGCAGGTGTGGGCGGAATAGCTACGGCCATTAGGCTTCAGCTCCAAGGGTTCAACGTTCAGGTTTTTGAGAAAAACGATTACCCCGGCGGGAAATTAACCCATTTCGAAATCGACGGATTTAAGTTTGACGCGGGTCCGAGTTTATTTACGAGCCCTCGTTTGATCGAAGAATTATTTGCCTTGGCCAAAGAGCCGATTGCTCCCTACTTTACCTACGAAAAACTTGAGGTCGCCTGTACTTATTTTTATGAGGATGGCGTGCGCATCAAGGCCTATACTGATCCAGAAGCATTTGCCTCAGAGTTGTTGGAAAAAACGGAAGAGCCCTCAGAAAATGTCTCTAGGTATCTGCATCGCGCATCTTCAGCCTATCGCAACATTGCCAACATCTTTTTAAGACACTCGTTACACACTGTTCAGACCCTATTTAAAGCCCCAATTTTTAAAGCCATAGGCGACTTTAAATGGGCTTATCTATTTCAATCCTTAAATGATTACAATCAGTCTGCATTTAAGTCCCCTAAACTAGTTCAGTTGTTTAATCGATTTGCCACCTATAACGGCAGCAATCCCTATCAGGCTCCGGCCATGCTTTCTTTGATTGCACACTTGGAACACAATGAAGGGGCGCATTATCCGAAAGGGGGCATGATCAGCATCACCAATGCGCTGTATCGTTTGGCATTGAAAACAGGGGTTGAGTTTTCTTTTGGTCAGTCTGTGCAGCAGATTGTAGTTGAAAATGATCGTGTCCAAGGTGTGCTGATCAATGAGGTGTTTCACCAGGCCAATCTTGTGGTAAGCAATATGGACGTCTACTTCACCTATAAACAGTTGTTGAACGACGCTGCCAAGGCCGCACAGGTAAAAAAACAGGAGAGAAGCAGCAGTGCGCTTATTTTTTATTGGGGGATAAATAAATCATTCCCTTCATTAGGGTTGCACAATATCTTTTTTAGCGCGGATTACCGATCGGAATTTGAGGCGATTTTTCACACAGGATTGCCGTATGCCGATCCGACCGTTTATGTCAATATTACCGACAAAATGGAGCCTGGAGCACATGCTCCTTTAGGAAAAGAAAACTGGTTTGTAATGATCAATGTTCCGGCCAATACCGGCCAAGATTGGTCGGCATTGGAACAGTTTTATCGCCAGGCGATTATCCAGAAATTAAACAGAGTATTGGGGGATCAAATCGAATCTTACATAGCTGTTTCAGAGGTCCTCAGCCCAGTGACGATTGAGTCAAAAACAGCTTCCTATATGGGCTCACTTTACGGGACTAGTTCCAACAGCAGGATGGCAGCATTTATGAGGCATCCCAATTACAGCAAGACTATTGATGGTCTGTATTTTGTCGGTGGAAGCGTACATCCAGGAGGCGGTATACCGCTTTGTTTGTCCGGAGCAGCCATAGTGTCAGATTTAGTTCAAAACAAATACAAAACGCATACTTCACCGAATAATTCTGTACATGAAAAAAATTAATCCCCTGTTTTTAGCGCTGCTATTTCATGGTACAGGCGTGTTAGGTATGCTCTTTACACCCTATAAAGATTGGTTTGTCAGCAGCACACCTTTGGTGCTGTTGTTTATGTTTTTATTGCTGGCCAATACCCAACTAAAGTCCATCAAAAACTTTTTGTTGTCCTTTGCGATTGCCTTTGTCATCAGTATGGCGACAGAGATCATCGGGGTGAATACTGGTCTGCTTTTCGGTGAGTATCAGTACGGCCCAGTACTGGGGCCAAAAATTTTGGGAGTACCCTGGCTGATCGGCCTAAATTGGTTTGTGATTGTATACTGCTCCGGATCTTTCCTGCTCCAAAGCATTGAGCTGATGAAAAGCAAATTAAATATTCCCTGGACAGGGGCAACATCAACCACTGTGGTGGTGCTTGGCGGTGCAGCTATGGCGACTTTTTTTGATTTTATTTTAGAACCTGTAGCGGTAAAATTAAATTTTTGGACCTGGAATAACGGGGACATTCCTTTGTTTAATTACCTGTGCTGGTTTGTGGTTAGCGCTGTTTTGCTGCGTATTAACCTCCAGCTCAAACAAGTCAATGCTCATGTGTTTGCCAGCAGTTTACTGATCATTCAGGCTGTTTTTTTTCTGATGCTCAACTTGTTTTTGTAAAACAGACCGACCCACTAGCGCACTTTAGCTTTTTTGATCATTCGGGCAAAAAGCCCAGGCAAATACCTTTTCACATAAGCCGCATAGGACTCCCTTCCAATGTATACTTCTCTTTTTTGTCGATGCATGGCCTGAACAATCTCAGCAGCGCAACGCTCTGCTGAAATTCCCCGAGCTTGTGCGTTGTCCATCACTCCTAGTGAAGTACCATCGCCTGTCAATGCATTTACGGATACCTGAGTTTGCACAAATCCAGGAGCCACCAAAGTAACCGCAATTCCCTGGTCTTCCAGTTCCGCGCGCAAACTGTCAAAAAAACCGTGCAGGGCATGTTTGGCGGCTGAATACCCAGATCGATAGGGGGAAGGTATGACTCCGGTCAGGCTAGTCACCACCACAAAGTGTCCACGACCACGGTCTAAAAATCGGCCTAAAATAGCTTTGGTCAAAGCTACTGTTCCCACATAGTTGATTTGCATCAATCGTTCATCTACCCGCCAATCTGTTTCATGCGCCAGCGACCTTTGGCTTACCCCAGCGTTGTGGATCACCACATCGATGCCAGACATCAGCCCCCATGCGTGATCTGCTATCTCGCGATGACTTTCTGGGTTTTCTAAGTCCAACGATACACAATTGATTTTTTCAGGAAAAGCACAAGTGACCCTCACCGCTTCTAAAGCTTCAATTCTGCGCGCGCTGATCAATAATTGATGTCCTTGAGCGGATAGTTCCCGAGCAAGCGCAGCGCCAATTCCGGATGAAGCACCAGTAATCCAAATTTTTTTAGACATGAGTAACAACTTAATTTTGCCGGTTACTTAAATCCGGATGATGGATAATATAGCGATAAGATCGTTTGTCGTTCGGGTCTCTCTCCCTGCGCAGCAAATCTGGGTGTTGACGACTCAAATCCTTGAGTATTCTGGAGCGATAAACCTTTTGCGCCTCAAAGGCACTTTTGTCAATTCCAAACACCTCGTCCAATTCAGCCCTGGAGAGATCTGCACGCCCCAACAGCTTTGCCCGATCCACTAGGGCTTGCGCTAAGCTGATTTTTGACGTCGATTTTTTTGTTTTTTTCAAAAGCCAAGCGGTGCCTAGTCCTCCGACGATCAACAATCCCATACCATAGATCATCCAATATGAGTATTTCTTTGTTTTTTCTTTCCCCCATTGAGGTTCTTTAAATGCTCCTGGTTCCCCAAAGTCTATGGGCCGTTCTTTGATGCCGGTAACACACCAACCGGAAAGATCGCTGCGAAAAGCAGTTGCGTTGCGAAACATATTAGTCATGTCTTGAACACTACAGGTGTTCCACATAGAGAGGTCTTGGTCAAAAGCAATGGCCTCGGCAAACATACCCCCCATGTAGGCGACTTGTGACATATCCCATCGGTCTAGTGGCTGATTAAAATAAAGGTTGTCGTCAAACATTCCACTGGTGTTTTCTGCGTTTTTCAGATTCCAGTTGTTGAGCGGTTGGTTGAAGTTGCTGTTGTGGAACATTCCATTAAACATGGTGACTCCGGACACATCCCATGAAGATAAATCCCCTTGAAATGACTTTGTGCCGTGAAACATATCGCTCAGTATGATTGCACTGCTTAAATCCCAAGCGCTCAGGTCTGCATTAAACGTCTCAGCAAAACCGAACATCCAACTAAAATCAGAGACCTGGCTCACATCCCAGTGGCTGATGTCTTGATTGAAGTCCGTCCATTTATAACAAAGAAAACTCATGTCCGTAACCCTGGTGGTCACCGTTTTGGAGAGGTCCAGTCGGTCTTTAGCCATCTGCTTGAGTAGGCCGTCATCAACCACCAAATATTCGACCCCATCCAGGGTATACTGGGCGCCGATTTTCGCTTCCGGACTGGCTATGATGGTTTTGTTGTCGGTCGCCCGATACAGAAAAGGTGTGTTCTGAGCTTGTAGATCCGCTGTACATCCAATGGAAATAAATGCGATCAAAGTTTTGATTAATTGAAATTTAATGGGCTTCATTAGGTAAGTAACATCAATTAAACCAAAATAGTCAAAATAAGTAACATCACCTAAAAGACCTAAAATATTGACTGGGATCGATGATTCTATTTTAGTTTGGCCACATCCAAATCAATATACCGGTCAGATGGAACTATTGACTAGATTTTTTCGAAAGAAACCCCATACTACCCAAATTTCTTGGGAAGATGGTGCAATATGTTGGGAAGGTAAACCGCTGCAGCTCTCGATTCAGGAACACTTATTTGTCAGAGAGCTGTTGCACAAAAAGGTTTGTTCCGCCAAAGAGTTTGGCCCGGTATTGGGGTCTGCTTCTTGGAAACACAGATTGCGCATGCTCAATTACAATTTGTTCTATCAGACCAAAGGACAATGCGAGATACTGGTTCGCCCAAATGCCTCAGACAAAAGGGGAATTTGCTTTGAGCTGTACGTTTCAAAAAACCAGAGTGTTCGCTCGTTGTTCCAACTATTTTCATTTTAACGCAAAAAGTGGTTAATTAGAGGAAAATTATATTCCATGAAACATTTATTGTTATGGACTGCCCTGGGTGCAGTTCTTTTTACTGCCCAAGCCCAGGAAAAGGGCGGTAAAGATGCTCCTGCATCAAAGGAAAAAAAATACGAAGATATCGTCAACAGCAAAGCCAAGACGGATCAAGGTCTGTTTTCGGTTCACCAAGTAGCTGAAAAGTATTACTACGAAATCCCTGATTCATTGATGGGTCGCGAGATGTTGATGGTGACCCGCATTGCCAAAACGGCCAATGGTTTAGGTTTTGGCGGTGGCAAGCAAAACACCCAAGTGCTTCGTTGGGAGAAGAAAAACAAGCAGGTGCTGCTGCGTTTGGTTTCTTACGACAATGTAGCTGCAGATAGCCTGCCTGTTCATGAGGCGGTTGGGAATTCAAACTTTGAACCTATTGTGGCTTCCTTTGGCATATTGGCCTCAGGTCCTGATGCCGAGCATCCTTCTACCTTGATTGAGGTGACTTATTTGTTTCAAGACGATGTAAAAACATTGGGCATCAGCAATAGTTATAAGGAGACCTATAAGATTTCAGGGGTGGACGCCAAGCGTTCGTACATTGAGTCTGTAAAGTCTTATCCGTTGAATATTGAAGCTAGACACGTAAAAACGTATAAGTCTACCAAACCACCTTCCAATGGTTCATTGGAGGCTTTCTCTGTGGAGATCAACAACTCTATGATTTTGTTGCCCAAAGAACCTATGCGTCGCAGGTATTTTGATGAGCGCGTGGGTTGGTTTGCCCGCAGTCAGGTCGATTACGGTTTGGCGGATCACAAGTCGAAGTCAGTTACCTATTTAGATCGCTGGCGTTTAGAGGTTAAAGACGAGGATGTTGAAAAATTCAACAGGGGAGAATTGGTGGAGCCAAAAAAACAAATCGTTTATTATGTGGACCGCGCAACACCAAAACAGTGGGTACCCTACATCAAACAAGGTATTGAGGACTGGCAAGTAGCTTTTGAAGCGGCTGGTTTTAAAAACGCCATTATTGCAGCTGATCCACCTTCTGTCGAGGAGGATCCAGAATGGTCTCCTGAGGACGTCCGTTATTCAGTAGTCCGCTATTTAGCCTCGCCAATTCCCAACGCCAATGGTCCTCACGTGAGCGATCCGCGCAGTGGTGAAATTCTGGAATCAGATATCAACTGGTACCACAATGTGATGACCTTATTGCGCAATTGGTTCTTTGTGCAAACAGCTGCCATTAATCCTGAGGCGCAAACCCCGGAGTTTAAAGATGCAGTCATGGGCCGCTTGATCCGTTTTGTCTCTTCTCACGAGGTAGGTCACACTTTGGGCTTACCGCACAATATGGGGAGCAGTGTAGCTTACCCAGTGGACTCATTGCGTTCAGCGTCATTTACTGCTGAATTTGGCACAGCGCCCTCGATTATGGATTACGCTCGTTTTAATTATATCGCACAACCCGGTGATGATGGAGTGGCTTTGATGCCCAACATCGGACCTTATGACAAGTATTCCATCGCCTGGGGTTATCGTCCTATTCTAGGCAAATCCCCTGAAGAGGAAAAACCCATACTAAATCAGTGGATTTTGGATAAGAAAGGCGATCCGCTTTATCGTTTTGGCGCGCAACAGTTCCAAGTGATCGATCCTTCTTCACAGACCGAAGATTTGGGAGATAACGCGATGAAAGCGAGTACCTATGGAATTGCCAACCTAAAGCGCATTGTGCCCAACTTGATTCAATGGACCAGTGAAGCAGGTAAAGATTACGAGGACCTAAACGATTTGTACAATGAAGTACTCGGACAATACAATCGCTATATGGGTCATGTTACGGCCAATCTAGGAGGTGTATACAAATACACCAAGACCTATGAGCAAGAAGGGCCTGTTTATACCCATGTTCCCAAGAATTTACAGCAAGACGCGATGCGCTTTTTGCAAGCTGAATTATTTGCCACTCCTTATTGGATGCTGGACCAAAACATCCTCAATAAAATTGATTTTACTCCGGCTGTCGAAAAGGTACGCGGCCTTCAAGTGCGCACCTTGAATCAATTGTTGTCATTTGAGCGTTTGGCCAGGGTGATGGAAAACGAGGCGGTTAATGGTGGGGCTGCCTACAACATCAAGCAAATGATGGATGATTTAACCCAAGGAATTTGGTCAGACGCACGCAGCGGAAAAGCGGTAGACACCTACCGAAGAAATTTACAGCGCGCCCATGTGGATCGACTCATTTTCTTGTTGCAGGATAAACCTGCCGCTCCATCAGGTAGAGGTGCGGGAAATGCTGTTAACCCCGATGTCACAGATATTCGTGCGGCTGCTTTAGACCAGTTGACCAAACTGGCCAAAACAACCAAGTCGGGATCTTCGGATGCACTCACCAAAATTCATTTAGCTGAGCTAAACGCCAGAATTAAAAAGGCGATTCAGTAGATGTCTGAAAAAAAAGCACCTAAAGCAGTCCTGATTTTTATATTAGGGCTGCTTTCTTCTATTGGGCCTATTTCCATTGACCTTTATCTGCCTGCTTTCTCTGCGATTGCCTCGGATTTAAAGACCGATGTGTCTTCAGTAATGCTTTCCCTTTCTGCTTTTTTTGTGGGCATTTCTCTAGGGCAATTGGTATATGGGCCGCTGCTAGAGCGTTTTGGTCGAAAGAAACCGCTTTACGGAGGTTTAGCGCTATACGCATTGGCCTCAGTGGGCTGCGCCTTATCAGAAAGTGTAGAAGCGCTTATTTTCTTTCGCGGTTTACAGGCGTTAGGTGGATGTGTGGGCATGGTCGCCTCGCGGACGCTGGTTCGGGATTTATTTCCTGTGCACCAGATCGCTAAAGTTTTCTCTTCATTGATGTTGGTCATTGCAGTATCTCCACTGATTGCCCCAACTTTAGGCAGCTTGATCACTATCCATCTGGGTTGGCGTGCTTTGTTTGGGGTCTTGGTAGCTGTGATTGCAGCCATAGTGCTGGGCATCTATTTTTTATTGCCTGAAGGGGCAGCACCCAATCCAAGCTATTCCCTTAAACCCAAATCGATACTCAAGAGTTTTAAAAGTGTCCTTGCAGAGCCCCAGTTTGCCTTGTATACGGCAACCAGTTCGATCGCCTATTCAGGATTATACGCTTATATCAGTGGTTCTCCATTTGTGTTTATGGACTATTTCATGACTGATGAAACAACTTATGGGCTCATCTTTGCGTTGATTGCGGCCGGATTAATCGGAACAGCACAAATCAATGGGTTTTTGCTCTCCAAGTGGGGGTCTGATCAGATTATCCGTATCGCCTTAAGTATTCAAAGCCTGGTTGGACTTACATTGGTATTGCTTACGGCAACAGGTTTGATTCAACTGTGGAGTATGGTTGGATTGCTTTTTCTTTTCTTGAGTTGTCAAGGACTCATTTTTCCCAATGCATCGGCATTATCCATGGCTCCCTTCTCTAAGAATGCCGGAAATGCTTCTGCCTTGATGGGGTTTTTTCAAATGAGTGTAGGCGCCTTGCTATCAGCTTTGGTCTCTTTATTTCACGATGGCACGGCTCTTCCGATGACTGGGGTGATGGCATTTTGTACACTTGGGGCCTCAACGGTGTTGGCTTTTGGCAGATTGCGTTTGGTGCGTCGCGCATCCAAAGCGCTTTTGGCTGAAGAAGAGGCGGATATGATCAACACATTATGATTGCTTTTATCTATCGTTTGATAAAAACAATAGATAAAAATAATTGATAGGGAATACGTAACTTCGTATTCTTCAAAAACTTATGTATTATGGACAATCACGCACACGGATCAGCCCACGGTAGTGGTGCAGGTAAATGCCCTTTTAGCGGCGCAACCACCAAACAAGTTGCCGGTGGCGGAACGAGCAACAGAGACTGGTGGCCTAACCAATTAAAGTTAAATATCCTTCGTCAGCACTCTTCGCTGTCCAACCCCATGGAAGCAGGATTCAATTACGCGGAGGCTTTTAAAAAACTTGATTTGGCTGCTGTCAAACAAGACATCATGGATTTGATGGTGAACTCTCAAGATTGGTGGCCTGCTGATTACGGTCACTACGGGCCATTTTTTATCCGTATGGCTTGGCACAGTGCGGGAACCTACAGAACCGGAGATGGTCGTGGAGGTGCAGGTACAGGAACCCAGAGATTTGCCCCTTTGAACAGCTGGCCTGATAACGGAAACTTGGATAAAGCGAGACTTCTGTTGTGGCCTGTGAAGCAGAAATACGGAAAGTCCCTTTCTTGGGCTGACTTGATGATATTGGCGGGTAACTGTGCCCTGGAGTCTATGGGCTTTAAAACCTTTGGTTTTGCTGGTGGACGCGCTGATGTCTGGGAACCAGAAGAAGATATTTATTGGGGTGCAGAAACAGAGTGGTTGGGTGACAAGCGATACGAAGGTGATCGCGAACTAGAAAACCCATTAGCTGCTGTACAGATGGGATTGATCTATGTCAACCCAGAAGGTCCCAACGGAAACCCTGATCCCTTAGCATCGGCCAAGGATATTCGCGAGACATTTGCCCGCATGGCGATGAACGACGAGGAGACTGTTGCCTTGATCGCAGGGGGACATACTTTTGGAAAAACCCACGGGGCTGCTGATCCCAGCAAGTATGTGGGTAGAGAGCCTGCTGGTGCACCCATCGAGGAGCAAGGTTTGGGCTGGAAAAACAGCTTCGGCAAAGGACACTCTGAACACACGATTACCAGTGGATTAGAAGGTGCTTGGACGACCACACCTACTCAGTGGAGCAACAACTACTTTGAAAACCTATTCGGTTACGAGTGGGAATTGACCAAAAGTCCTGCAGGTGCACATCAGTGGAAACCAAAAAACAACGGTGGTGCAGGATTAGTTCCAGATGCGCACGATCCTAATGTTACCCACCAACCGTTTATGTTGACTACAGATATCGCTTTGCGCGAAGATCCAGCCTACGAAAAAGTGTCTCGTCATTTTTACGAAAACCCAGATGCGTTTGCGGATGCATTTGCCCGCGCTTGGTTTAAATTGACGCACAGAGATATGGGGCCTAAGTCCCGTTACCTCGGTCCTGAGGTGCCTGCGGAAGATTTGATCTGGCAAGATCCTTTGCCAGCTGTCACTCATCCTTTGGTCAATGCAGCTCAGGTCACCGCATTAAAAGCGGATATTTTAGCTACTGGTTTGCCTGTTTCTGCTTTGGTGGCTACAGCTTGGGCTTCTGCATCAACCTTCAGAGGTTCTGATATGCGCGGCGGGGCCAATGGTGCCCGCGTTTGTCTAGCTCCTCAAAAAGATTGGGCGGTGAATAACCCTACCCAAATGGCACAAGTAATCGCCGCACTGGAAGGTGTTCAGCAATCCTTTAATCAAGCTAACGCTGGTGGTGCTCAAGTATCCTTGGCTGATTTAATCGTTTTGGGTGGTGCTGCAGCCATTGAAAAGGCAGCGAAAGACGCTGGATTTAATGTGACAGTGCCTTTTACTCCCGGAAGAACTGATGCAGCTCAAGAGCAAACAGATGTTGATTCTTTTGAGGTTTTGGAACCCATTGCAGATGGATTTAGAAATTACCAAAAAGCCTTGTACTCTGTTTCTGCAGAGGAGCTATTGGTAGACAAAGCCCAGTTGTTGACGCTTACCGCTCCTGAAATGGCTGTATTGATCGCTGGGATGCGTGTGTTAAACACCAATTACGATCAAAGCCAACACGGAGTATTTACCAAGAAACCAGGGGTGTTGACCAATGATTTCTTTGTAAACCTACTCGACATCAACACTACATGGAAGTCGATCTCTTCGGACGACCAACTCTTTGAAGGTCGTGACCGCAAAACAGGTATGGTGAAGTGGACCGGTTCTCGCGTTGATTTAATCATCGGTTCCAACACTGAATTGCGCGCTGTAGCTGAGGTGTATGCTTCTGCGGACGGTCAGGAAGCCTTTGTACACAAGTTTATTTCGACTTGGGACAAGGTGATGAACTTAGATCGTTTCGACCTCGCTTAATTCTATTGAGGACTTATTTTAGGCTATGGCCGGTGCACAGCACCGGCCATAGTTGTTTTAGGACCTGTCGTTTTTACACTACAAATAGTGTGATGCACCTCTACATAACCCCTACACAATGATTTTTTTGATGTGTTTTCTTTAGGGTTTTGCGTGTAGTATCTACGTAATTCAATGGTTTACAAGGGTCAAGTAATTGATGTAGTGTTTTTGTAGTGTTTTTTCATGGGTAGATAACCACTACAACTTAATAACTTAGAGAAATCAACGAAAACGTTTGAAATCAACTAAACCAAAATTCAACCCTATGAAAAGAATGCTTTTATTTTTGACTTTGGCAGCCACCATGATGGCGTGCACCAAGGACGATGATCAGGATGCTGAAATTGCCTCCCTAACAGAACAGCTTAACCAACTCAAGACAGATTTGGCTGGATTAACCGCACAGTTGTCCACCCTAAATTCGTCCAACAGCGCTTTAGAGGCTGAGGTAGATGCCCTAACAGCTACTGTTTCCGCACTACAGACTTCTAACGCTACATTGACTACGGATACTACCACTATGGGTGCGACTATTGCTGCACTATCTGATCAAATCACAGCATTGGCCATTGAGATTGCTGCTTTAAAAGGTGTGCCTTATGCGGCACCGACAGCACCAACTGCTGCCGCAGATATGGTAATGTCCATTTTTAGCGATAGTTATACCAATGTAGCCGGTACTCAATTCAATCCTAACTGGGGTCAATCTACAGTGGTCACCACTGAAGATTACGACGGAAATGATGTGATGAAGTATGCTTCCTTGAACTATCAAGGAACTGAATTTGCTGCTGCCTTGGACGTTTCAACATATTCAGTGCTTCACGTTGATTATTTCACTTCAGACGCTACAGCGCTTGACTTTTTCTTGATCAGCAGTGGTCCAGTAGAGGTAGCTAAAGCACTTCCAGTAACCAGCAAAGGTCAGTGGAACAGCATTGATATTCCATTGAGCAGTTTTTCCCCAGTCGTGTTGTCTGATTTGATTCAGTTTAAAGTGGTTGGAAACGGTACTGTGTATTTTGACAATATTTACTTTAAGAAAGCAGCAGTAGTTGCCAACCCATTGGCCGGTACTTGGAAGATCACTCCAGAGGCTGGATCTCTAGCTGTAGGTCCTGCAAAAGGTTCGGGCGAATGGTGGTCTATTGACGCAGCAGGCGTGACCACAAGAGCTTGCTACTACGACGATCAGTATGTATTTGGTACCGATGGAAGCTTTAGCAATGTGATGGGTGATCAAACCTGGGTTGAAGGTTGGCAAGGTGGCGGAGATGCCTGTGGTACTCCAGTAGCCCCGCACAACGGAGCCACAGCTACCTATACCTATGACGCTACCGCGGGCACTTTGGTGATCAACGGCGCCGGAGCTTATATCGGTTTGGCCAAGGCCTATAACGGAGGCGAATTGGCAGCAGGAACTGCCGTACCTTCCTCAATCACTTATGAAGTCACTGTAGTTGACGCTAGTAACCTAACTGTGCACGTAAATATTGGCACAGGATATTGGAACTATAAGTTGACCAAAGAGTAGTTTTTTAGTTTTAAGTTTGTTACACTATTGAGATTACCCGGAGCCGGGCTTTTGCCTGGTGCCGGGTTTTCTTTTTTATGAGTTTAGTTATTGATTTTATGCAGCGTATTTTTCGTTTAGTCACGATTTTATTTGTTGGTATTATTATTTATGGGACCTCTGATGTTTCAGCTCAGGTATCCGTGGATGGGGGGAGTTATGCTGCCGCTTATCCAGGGGCTGATGCTGCTGGACGGAACGGGTTTTTACCCGGAGCACCTCAATTAAGCGGGGCGGCCGCAGGCCGCCCCGCACCTACTAACGATTGGTGGTCTAAACTGCTGCTCGAAAACCATGCGGATAATTTATTTAACTATCCGATGACCTTTAAAACAGTCAATACCGGATTGGTGGTCACTTTTATTCCCTGGGGGGTCATTGGTGATTCTGCACCGATTGAACTGGGCATTGAAGGTTTAACCGCCACCAAAACCACCATTTCCGATTATTCGGACTGGACTGTGGACATGCACTGGCAAGATACCGACCAATCCCTGAGGGTGCGGGCCGGGGTGGGTATGCCGTTTATCTACTTGAAAAAAACTGGCCCCGGCCCACTCCAAGTCAAGGTGAGACAAGGTACTGCTGTAGTCACAGGCCATCAACTACTGGTCAAAGATGCCAGTTATGGGGCTGATTTTGTGGTGTATGCACCTACGGGAAGCAGCTGGAGTCAAAGTGGAACCACGTATAGTTCAACCCTGGACGGTAAAGACTACGCCTCATTGGCGATGTTGCCCCAACAAGATGCACAGGGACAACCCACGACACAAACTCCAGAACAGTGGGCCGAACTTTGGAAGAAGTATGCTTTTGTGGTCCCCACACAAACACAAGTGGCTTGGGCTTATGATCAACCAAGCGCCACCCTGCGTTCAGATTTCACCGTAGACGTGGAGGTGTTGGAGGGGGCCAATGACCAGTTGTTGTCAGGTTTGTTGCCCCACCAATGGTCTAGGCTTGCCGAGGACACGCCGATTGCTGTATTGGGCCAATACACCACGCCCAGAGGAGCGCTCAAGCTCCGCGAGGGAAATACCTTTTCCACAGTTAACCTCTTTAGGGGAATACTTCCTGATTTGCCCCATATGGCGCCCTACAGCGCTGGATATAGCCCTGGGGCTATGGATGAAAAGATCAACCAGATACAATACGAGGGATTGGCCACGTGGACTGATTCATACAACGAAGGCCAAGTGCTTAACCGCATGATTCAAACCGCGCGTGTCGCCCACAAAACAGGAAATACAGCAGCGCGGGATCGCATTGTCCAAACCGTAAAAACGCGTTTGGAAAATTGGTTGACTTACACCCCCTCAGAAGTAGCCTTTTTGTTTTATTACCACGCACCTTGGACAGCCATGCTGGGTTATCCAGCCGGACATGGCCAGGACACCAACCTCAACGATCACCACTTTCACTGGGGGTATTTTATTCACGCAGCCGCCTTTATGGAACAATTTGAACCCGGTTGGGCAGATCAATGGGGCGGCATGATCAATCTGTTGGTTCGGGACGCCGCCTCTCCGGACCGAGCGGACCCTAAGTTTCCCTTTTTGCGCAACTTCAGCCCATACGCCGGACACGCTTGGGCCAACGGTACTGCGAGTTTTCCCCAAGGTAATGACCAAGAATCCACCTCTGAGAGTATGCAGTTCAACGCCTCCCTGATCCATTGGGGCAGTGTTACTGGGGATACAGCCATCAGGGATTTGGGGATTTATCTGTACACCACGGAGCAAACCGCCATTGAAGAGTACTGGCTGGACATGTATGAACGCAATTTTAGGGACAACCAGAATTACAGTTTGGTGTCTCGGGTTTGGGGTAATTCTTATGACAACGGCACCTTTTGGACTTCGGACATCACCGCCTCCTACGGTATTGAATTATATCCCATGCACGCCGGTTCCCTATACTTGGGACACAACAAAGCGTACGCAGAAAAACTGTGGCTAGAAATAGAGGCCAATACGGAGATTTTGAGCACTTCCAGCACCAATCCCAACCTGTGGCATGATACTTTTTGGAAATTTTTATCCCTCACCGATCCGGATAAAGCGGTTCAATTGTACAATAGTTACCCAGATCGTATCCTAAAATTTGGGGTATCCGATGCCCATACCTACCACTGGTTGCATTCGGTGCGCGCCATGGGCACATTGGATGAACAGACCACAGCCGATGATCCCTTGGCCGTCGTATTTGAAAAATCAGGTGTAAGGACTTATATCGCACACAACTACACCCAAGACCCTAGGGTGGTCACCTTTTCCGATGGGTACCAATTGACTGCTCGGCCCCGTACAACGACGACCAATCGCGATGCTTCGGTAAGCGGGGTGTTGCGCTCCGATTTCGATCAAGCCTACCCAGGGGGAAGTGTACAGCTCACTTTGGTTCCTGAAGGCACTGGATTAACCGAAGTGGTTTGGTATGACCGAGGTGTTGCCATGGGCACGACAACCGAGGCCCCATGGGTGTGGACCGCAACTGACCTCGATTTGGGCATCCACAGTTTTTATGCCGTGCTCCAAGAGTCCGACCGCATTGCCACCTCCAATTCTGTAGCCGTACAGGTGGGGGCGCAATTGCCTTATGGTGCAGCACCACACACCATTCCTGGGACCATCCCCTCAGGCCAATACGATCGTTTCGAAGCGGGTTCAGGACAAAACATCAGCTACTTTGATCTATCTTCCGACCAACAGGGTGATTGGCGCACCCAAGAAGCCATGGATGGCTTTGTCGACCCCCAACAGGGCGCCTCACTGGGTTGGTTGGCAGCAGGTGAGTGGATCGAATACACCGTTGATGTGCCCGAGGCAGGGGTCTACGCTTTGGACCTGTCCTACGCCAGTGGCAACGCTGCTGGGGGAGGACCCATCAGGTTGGAGCAGGCAGGTAGAATATTGGCCAGCAACATTACTTTTGGATCTACCAGTACAAGCAATTGGAGTACCTGGGCCACCAAAAACATCCCCAACATCTCTTTGGGTGCCGGCCGGCAAATCATCCGTATTCACATAGAACAAGGGGAGGTCAACCTAGGACGTATGGTATGGACCAAAACCGCCGAGCTTACACCCAGGCCAGCAGTGGCCCATGCTGGGGCCAATCAATCTATTTTGTTGCCCCAATCAACTGCTCAGCTTGATGGCACTCAATCCAGTAACCCGGATGCCGCACAAGTCACTTATACCTGGCGTCAAGACTACGGACCTTCCGTCCTTTCTTGGTCATCCCAAGAAGTATTAAACCCGACAGTAAACGGTCTTGTGGGCGGCGTATATCAACTCACCTTAATGGCAACCACCGGGGCATTTACTTCAAGTGATCAAGTGCTTTTGATGGTTTCTGAAACCGGCATGTGGTCCCCTGTTGTTCAGTTGACAGCACCCATGGATCAAAGTGCTTACCGACAAGGGGAGCCTATTGCTTTAGAGGCGTCCGCCCAAGACCTTGATGGATCGATCAATCGAGTTTCTTTTTTTGCGGGAGAACAGTTGCTGGGCAGCGATACCCAAGCGCCATACACCTATACTTGGAGCAATGCACCGGCAGGGATACACGTCTTAACCGCTCAAGCCCTAGACGACGATGGACTGGAAAAAACATCCAGGCAAGTATCGGTTGAAGTTGCGCCCATTCAGTCGTGTACCACCACAGCTCAGACCGCCCAACAAGGATCTTTTTCTCAAGGATATCGAGTTAAATTTGAAACAGTAGGCACCCAGGTAGTGGTCACTTTTACCCTATTGGATACCAACAAGTCTGGACCTGTCGCTTATTTGTGGCAGGCACAGCCCTTTTCGGAAGCTCAGATGGATCAAGTCGGTGATCGTGTATTCACCCGCGTACTTTCTAGTCAAACACCAGGTTCGACGATCCGCTATGCGGTAAAAGTCGCTTTTGCTGGAGGTTTAGCCGTCACTCAGTATATAGATTATCAGGTGGGCACCGATTGCGATCGGGTCCTGGATGATGCCGACGGTGACGGGGTGAAGGATGCAGTGGATCAGTGTCCCAATACACCTGCCTCAGCTATGGTAGACGTTCACGGATGCACGGTGTTTTCACTGCCCAGTGAAAATTGGGAAGTCCAGGCCGTAGCGGTCAGTTGCCGAGATCAATCCGATGGCGCCTTAGTATTTGGGGTTCAAGACCTCAGTTATGGGTATCAAGTGCGTGTCAATGGGGCTATAGTCGGGGTGTTAAACAACGCCAATCAAGGTTCCTTGCGTTTAGAAAACCAACCTCCAGGGAATTACCAGGTTTGCTTTTCCGTGGATGAGGTTGATGGTTACACCCAGTGTTTTGGCGTTCAGGTCGTGGAACCAGCTGCATTGGCCGCAAAAGCAGAAATTTCTGCCCAGAAAGGTCAAGTAGTCTTAAAGTTGTACGGCTCAGATCGCTACCGCATTACCCACAATGGACGCTCCTGGATCAGCGAGGAACAAACCGCCACAATCAACCTGGAAAAGGGTCAAAACCAGTGGACGGTAACCACTGATCAAAGCTGTCAGGGCGTCTATGAGGCCTCATTTTTCTTGAGTGAAAATACCTTGATATACCCCAACCCAGTCCAAGATCAACTGTGGATTTATGTGCCCGGAACCGACACGAGTGTGGAGGTGTACCACACGGATCTCTCGGGCCGCACCAAACACTTGGGCGTGCTGGGTATAGGAAGTAATCGGGTGATTCAGTTAGCGACTGGTGATTGGCCAGTGGGATTAAATCTGTTGCGCCTGTCAGGCCCAACCACACAGACAGTCCACAGGATCGTTAAGACTCCTTAGCAGGGATTAACTGATTCATTTTTGACTTAATCCATGAGGGACGCTGGGCGGAATACATACCCGTGGGTCCAGACACCAGGTACGCAATAACACTGCTTATCCCGATAAACGGCAATGCAGGAAGGCCAAAAAGCTCTATCCCCATGGCGATACAGGCCAGGGGAGCGTGGGAGGCACCGCTAAATACCGCGATAAATCCCATTCCAGCCAGTAGCCCTATAGGCAAAGGAATCCAGCCGCTCAGCACACTGCCCAAAGTAGCGCCGACAAAGAAGAGCGGAGTGACTTCGCCACCCTTAAACCCTGCACCCAACGTAAAGGCAGTCAGTCCGAGCTTGATCAACCAAGACCATGAATCAGGAATTTCAGAGAATGCTGCTACTATTTGATCCACCCCTAGACCTGCGTATTGTTGGGTGTCCCATCCGAGGAAAATACCCATCAGTACTAGACCCCCTAAAAAAGGCCTAAGCGGAGGGTAACCTATCTTGCCCCACCAATGCCCCATCAGTCGGGTCATTGCCGTAAAAAGCCAAGCAGTTGCCCCAAAAGCAACGCCGGCCAATGTAAGCCAACCTAAAGTGGGAAATGAAAAGGAAACCAGTGCGCCCAGTGCGTACTCGGTGTGTTCACCCCCCCACAACAAGCAAGTCAAATGGGCGATCCAAGCGGCTAATGCCATGGGAAGTAAAGCCGTTTTCCACATCGATTTTCGGATACTGAGCACTTCAAAACCAAAAAGCAGTCCTGCCCAAGGCGTGCCAAAAACAGCGGCAAATCCCGAAGCTACACCCATGCCCATCAGCGTTTTTCTATCCACTGAAAAAGAACGAAAGAACCGATTAAACTGGTCTGCAAGTGCGCCTCCCATTTGTACCGCCGTTCCCTCTCGACCTGCGGACCCACCGACTAAATGTGTCAAGAGCGTGCTGAGCAAGATCAATGGAGCCATTTTCCAAGACAGGGGATCACCACCATGGTGAGCTGTTTCGATGATTTGGTTGTTTCCGCGCACTACCTCTTGTCCATAGCGGTAGTAGATCCATCCAATCAATGCCCCTGAAAATGGTAATCCCCAAAAAAGCAGGGGTTGGTCTATCCTAGTTGTAGTGGCTAAATCGAGCAGGTACAAAAAAAGTGCTGAAGCACTTCCCGAGGCAATACCTACAAGCAGGGCGGCCAGTAGATAGGGCAGGATTTGTTTTTTTTGAAAAAAATACATGGGGTCTAAAGTAGTATTTTTTGGGTACTTCTTGTCTGACAGTTACCAATACGCGAAATTAGGCCCCATGAAAACCCCCAACAATCAGTTAGCACAGATCGCTTTAGTAGTCGATAACTACGATAGGGCGATTGATTTTTACACCCGCATCTTGGGTTTTGATCTGGTCGAAGACACACGAATCAACGAAGAAAAACGCTGGGTGGTCGTTCGTCCTCAGGGGGGTGGATGTGCCCTGCTTTTGGCGCGGGCTGCCAACCCACATCAAGTCACTCGGGTAGGAGATCAAACCGGGGGACGTGTGTTTTTGTTTTTACACACGGATCATTTTGAAGTTGTGTTTGAACGTTTGATCACGCATGAGGTCAAGATCGTACGCCCTCCCAGTCAGGAGGATTTCGGCAGGGTATGTGTCTTTGAGGATTTATACGGTAACCTTTGGGACCTGATTGAACCCAAAGCATCAATCGGTTAGGCAACAATCGTTCTAAAAGTTAGGTTGATGCGCGGACCAACTGATTTTTTTGTGGGTGCCAATCGGTGCCTCCAAAATTCCTGGGTAGCCCCTTCCATGACCAATAAACTCCCATGGGCCAAAGATGTTTTTACGACGGTGCCCAACTCCTGATGTTTAAATCCAAATACCCGTTCTGCGCCCAGACTTATGGAAGCAATAGCCCCTCGGGGCAACAACATTTTTTCCGCATCACTGTGCCAAGCCATGCCCTCGGATCCGTCGTGGTAAAGATTGGCCAAACAAGAATTGTAGGTAGTACCAGTCACCTGCTCCGCCCAATATTTGAGGGCGGACAACCCTGGGGTCCAGGGTAAGGCAGTTTTTTTCATTTGACTGTAGGTGTACCCAAACGGCTGGTCACCATACCATCCGATTTTTCGTTTGGTGGTGATCAATTTACCGAACATCCGCACCTGATCGTGTTGCCAATCTATCTCCTCCATCAATTGGCTAAAGTAGCCATCAGCTTGCTCTTCGCTAAGCAACGCCCCAAAATAACGGACTATGCCATCATAAGGCAATAAATTTTCGGAACTAGGATTCAACATAAACCAAAGATAGGATGCTTGAGATTACTTCCCTAAGTTTGACACATGAAACATCCCCACCTTGAGGTGATCACGCATCCACTTCCAGCGAATAGCCTTTTGATTTATCAATGGCTGGACACCTCATTGGGGCAGGTATTGGTGTGTTGTAGTCCGTTGGGTATCTGCTGGATGGCTTATGTGGATGTCCCATCTGAAGGCTTGGAGGAATTGATGGGGGCATTTCCTGGGCACACCTATCAACAAAAAGATTCACCTTATTTTTCGGCAATCGCTTCGTGGTTGATGGATCCTTCATCGGAAATTCCAGCACTTCCTATTCATTTAATCGGAACGGATTTTCAGCTAAAGGTTTGGCAAGCTTTGGTCAAAATAAATTGGGGGCAGACCAAGGATTACCAAACGGTTGCCCAATCCCTTGGACGACCAGATTCAGCCAGGGCAGTAGGCACAGCTATTGGGAAAAACCCCATTGCTGTTTTGGTGCCCTGCCACAGAGTGCTGAGAACCGATGGTTCACTGGGAGGTTATCGATGGGGGATTGATCGAAAAACAGCTTGGCTTAAACGAGAAGGAGCGCCTTATTTGTTTTGAAGAATGCATTGAGCTCGGTGAGCGATCATGGCTTGAATCAATTCCTCCGGTAGGTTTTGTTTTAGCGGAAACTGCACAGACCCTTTACCCGTTTTATAGCCAACTAGATTTGATTTAAACGCCTCATGTGTTCCAGGTGTTGCGTAAAAGCCCAAATGTTTTTCATAAACGGCAAAATAAACCAGGGGTTTCTTGTTTATTTTGTAGGCAGGCATCCCGTACAAAATATGTGCTGTTGCATTGGGATAGTTTTTTTCCAGCACAGATTTGATCCAAAGCAAGCGTTCTTGAACTTCAGGTTTTTGGTCGTTGATGTATTCATCAACCGAAGTATAGGATAGATTCATGGCCATAGATATAAATTTATATAATAGGCCCAAACATTTTGTATTTTGGGTTAAAATTAAATTCATGAGACACAGTTGGGTTGGCGTCATCAGCGCGTGGATGTTTTTGATACATCAGGTTCACGCACAGGAGTTTACAGGCTCAGCGCTCGAGGTAAAACAAACTATTGAATATTTTTTTCAAGGGTTTCATCAACGCGACTCTGTAGCCATGAAATCCGTGATGCATCCGGACCTAGTTTTGCAAACGGTATTGTCCAAACCAGGTCAAACCAAGTTAGTCGTCAGCCAGACTAACGACTTTTTAAAGGCTGTGGCCACACGGCCAATCACCCCTGTTTGGGAAGAACGCCTGCATCAATTTCAGATATCGGTTGATGGGGCGATGGCCCAAGCATGGGTGGAGTACAGTTTTTGGTTGGATGGAACCTTTTCCCATTGCGGAGTAGACGCATTTGCCCTGTTTAAGTCTGATCAAGGCTGGCAAATCACCTATTTAGCCGATACCCGTCGAACCGTTGATTGTGGGCCTTATGAACAGTAACCAGATACGCGTTTTGGTGGTGGGTTGCGGCCATATGGGGGCTTCACACGCCCTAGCCTATGACAAACACCCGGGATTCCAAGTAGTTGGTTTGGTCTCTAGAGGCAGCAGTAAAAACAAACTCAACCATCTGCTCGCCCACCCCGTGTCCTTATACGATGACTTTCATCAAGCAATGACCCAAAGTGAGTGTCAAGCTGTTTGTATCAGTACCTATCCAGATACCCACGAATCATATGCGCTAGCAGCTTTGGAGGCGGGTTGTCATGTGTTTTTGGAAAAACCTATGGCCATCACAGCCCAAGGCGCAGAACGCATTCGATCATCCGCTGAAAAAAATCAAAAAAAGCTAGTAGTGGGATATATTTTACGCCACCACCCTGTGTGGCAGCGTTTTGTTGTTGAAGCTCAAAACTTGGGAAAACCTTTGGTGATGCGCATGAATTTGAACCAACAAAGCCATGGCAATGAATGGGCAGTGCACAAAAAACTGATGGAATCCCTGAGCCCGATTGTCGATTGCGGCGTTCATTATCTGGATGTCATGTGTCAAATGACCCAAGCCAAACCAGTAGCGGTCTCGGCTATTGGCGTTCGGTTAACTCCTGAGATTGACCAGGCACAATACAATTACGGACAGTTGCAGATTCGATTTGATGACGGATCTGTTGGATGGTATGAGGCGGGTTGGGGACCCATGATGTCGGAAACCGCGTTTTTTGTTAAAGACGTGATCGGCCCTAGCGGCAGTGTTTCCCTGGTACAAGACACCCAGAAGTCCGACGATATAGCGGGTCACACCAAAAGCGATGTGCTGCTCAAACACCATGCTGAACTAGACGACAAAGGGCATTGGAAACACCAAGATCACAGAACCATCTGGGAGCAAACTCCTGACCATCAGGGACTTTGTGACCTAGAGCAAGAATATTTTTATCAGGCGATTGTTCAGGACCTAGATCTTTCTCAGCATGTGCTGGAGGCGGTCGATAGCCTTAAAATCGCATTGGCCTGTGATCAGGCGGTAAAAACTGGACAGACCGTTTTTCTGTAATCGCTTAAATCCACAGGAAAGAGAGTACCAGTACAGTGCCAAATCCTATGGCCAATAATATACTGTGCCCTATTCCTACCCAAACCCAAAGCGCTAGGGACCGTTTCCATGAAAGCTCATAGAAGCGGGTAAATGAAATCAAATAAAATACCAACCACAATAAGGTTAAGCTGTTAGATATCCAAGACCATCCCACCCAACCATGGGCGAGTTCTCCATAGTCAACCCACGAGATCACCCATAGGGTAATAAATAGACTAGTGGCCAGATGAAGCACAAAGACCGCATGGTCCATATACCAAAACTTTTTTCTTCTGAAAAACACGATTCGATTGACCAAGGCCAATAGCGGCAACAATACAAATAGCAACTGCGGAATCATCTGAACGGCCTGGTCTAGGAGTACCGCTGACATATCTGCGTCATTCGGATAGGCTTCATTCACTCTAAAAAATTGCGCCACTACAGCGTGTTCCAAATCACTTGCTTTTTTGGCTGCTGGCAAACTGTCTTGTTGGGCCAAAAACTCAGCATAGGAAGATACTTTTTGATCGCTGTCTCCCCAGTTAATCTCTAGAGGCAGTTCTTTTTCTTCACTAGTTGTGCTCGCTGTTTGTTCGATCTCAGGCTTGGGTTGTTGCGATTTTTCAAGAGGATCAAAGATGTATTTGAGCGAAATGAAAAACAATGCTGAAATAAATAGGTAGAGACGCACAGGATGAATATACCGCGCTCTTTGCCCCTTGAGGTAGTCGGTACTCAGTTTTCCAGGCGCGCCAAACAACCGAGCCATCGTTTTTACCAGAGCACTGTCGTAGTTGAGGATTCCCCCCATAAACTGTCCGATTAATGCGCGAATAGTCTCTTTGGCAGGAAGGTCCTTTTGACCGCAGTAGCTACAAAAGTTTCCAGTGAGGTAGGTTCCGCAATTCAAACAGGGTTTTGTGGGCATGGATGTTTAGGTAGTGGTGTATTCAGTTTATTGATTAATTTTAGGGCTCAAGATAGTATTATGAAATTATTGTCCGTCAGCTCCTTGTTGATTTTTTTTCTTTTTTCTTGCAGCCCTGACCCACAACCAACACTGGCTGTTTATTACACGGTAACCGCAGATGCTGGATTGGGTGGACAAGTGAGCCAAACTGGAGGAACATTTGAAAAAGGGACGGTCCAAACAATTCAAGCCATAGCGGATCCCGGTTATGTTTTTGATCGTTGGGAAGGTTGGTCGGGAGATCAGTCTGCATCCTTACAGGTCAATGTAGATCAACCTTTAAATTTAAAGGCTTTATTTCGGTACAACATCCAGTCCATAGGAACTCAAGTACCCTTGATTATTCAAGATTTTGTAGATCCGGGATATGTGTTCGCTATTGTCAATGGGGCAAAAACAGCGTACTTATTGGATCATCAAGGGAATAAAAAACACACGTGGACATTTGAAAAGGCTCTAGGACAGGATATAGAGCTCATGGATGACGGCACTATAATGGGCGCGTTTAAAGCACCCAATCCATCTGTTGCCTATGGTGGCCAAAACGGGTTAATACAACATATAGGAGTTGATGGTTCGGTACTTTGGAATTATTCAATTATGGGACCAGATTTTATCGGACATCACGATATTGAGATCATGCCTAATGGTCATGTGTTGGCCTTGGTTTGGTCTCGGATGTCCCGAGAGGAGGCACAGTCAATGGGTTTAGAAATCGACACCGATGTTTTTCCAGAAAAAGTGATCGAAATAGACCCGGCGACAAGCGAAATCGTCTGGTCTTGGGATAGTAGGGATCATTTAGTTCAAGGGTTGAGGCCAGGTGGACCTAATTATGGAGACCCTAACGCGGCTCGTCATAAGATTAATTTCACGTATCAAAATGAAGTTGATATCCACGAATTTGTTGGTCAAGGGGACATTATGCACATCAATGGCTTGGATTACCATCCACAGGAAGACATCATAGCCTTGTCTGTTAATTTTTATGGAGAGGTATGGATTATTGACCACAGTACAACCACTGCTGAAGCTCAAACAGGTTCTGGTGGTCGTTTTGGCAGAGGAGGTGATTTGATTTTAAGGTGGGGAAATCCAAATGTCTTCGGAACTTATGGACAGCCTCAAAAACTTCACTATAACCACCACCCGAGTTTCTTTGAAAAAGACGGAAAGACAATGCTTAGCTTATTCCACAACAACAATGAGGCAAATGGATTTTCAGAAGCCTTTGTTTTTGACTTGTCTTTTCTCAACCCAGGTGTGGCTGTCGATGCTCAAGTCCCTATTGCGTTTACTTTTTCAGATCCATCGATGTTTTTTCCAAGGGTAGGTGGTGTCCAAACCATGTCCAATGGAAACCTGCTAATCACAGAGGGGGACTATGGATTTTGGGAGGTAAATCCGCAAGGATTAGTCGTTTGGAAATACGATGGTTTAGGGGTCAGTTTTTGGCGCGGTATGTATGTGCCCACGAATCACCCAGCTTTGTCTAGGTTGTCAGTAAACTAGTCTTTAGTTTGCCTCAATCCAGCCTTGATCTGTTCTGTCCATACCTGGTATCCCGCTCTGGAAAGGTGAA
>JANRDC010000029.1 GCA_030726725.1 Flavobacteriaceae bacterium | reverse complement strand
CCCTCTGATTAACAGTCAGATGCTCTAACCAACTGAGCTAAGGAGGAATTTATGTGCCCGCTGAGTGCCATTGGGCGTTACAGCGGCTGCAAATATACAAGAAATTTGTAATTCGCAAAACAAAAATTCGGGTTGTGGGACTATTTGAATAAGAGTTTGAATAGGTCGTTTCCGTTGGCAAAGAGCAGGAGTGCGATCAGCAGGAAGAATCCGGCCATCTGAGCGTATTCCAAAAACTTGTCGCTGGGTTTGCGTCCACTGATGATTTCGTAGAGCAAGAAGACTACGTGTCCTCCGTCAAGCGCTGGGATAGGGAGGATATTCATAAAGGCCAAGATGATGGAGATCAGTGCGGTGGTGCCCCAAAAGGCTTGCCAGTCCCAGGTGTCTGGAAAGAGTCCGCCGATGGCGGCAAATCCTCCTACGCCCTTGTAGGCGCCGGTTTCTGGATTAAAGATTTTCTTGAGTTGCTTTACATAGCCGCTTAGGGTGGTCACACCGCGATCAATACCTACGGGAATAGACTCCAGCAAACCGTATTCTTTGGTTTCAATGGCCATCAATCCTTTGTCCACATACTCTTGCATGGTCAGCGGTTTTAGGGCAATCCCTAGTTTAGCCTGGTCAGTTACCATCAGAGAGTCTCTGATCTCTAGTCCGTTTCTTTCAAAAACAGCGGCTACTTTTTGACCTTTATAGGGGGAGAGTACTTGATCTGCCTGATCTACGTAGTAAAATGGCGCGCCGTTGACCGAGATCATCTGATCACCTTCTTGGAGGGAAGCCCCTGCATTGGGACTGTCTGGGCTGATTTCTTGCACGACAAATGGCTGTCTGAATCCGAGAAACCTTGCTTTTTCCTCATCCTCTAGGAGGGTGGCGATAAAGTCCACGGGGATCTCTTGTTCGATCAGTGATCCATCGCGTTCAATGGTGAGGGTGTTTCCGTTGACAATTTCCAGAAATAAGGCGCTAAATCGCTCTACAGGTTGTCCGTCCACGGCCAGGATTTTATCCCCTGTTTTTATCCCTAGCTTATCTCCTAGGGCGGGTTCTGACACGTAAATGCCGTCCTTTAAGCTGTTGTTGACGATATACTGTTCGCCATAGGCAAATGCCATTCCGATGAAAATCAACACGGCGAGCACAAAGTTTACGGTAACTCCTCCCAACATAATGATCAATCGCTGCCAAGCTGGCTTGGTTCTAAACTCCCAGGGCTGTGGCGGTAGTTTCATCGCTTCGGTATCCATGCTCTCGTCGATCATTCCAGCGATCTTTACGTAGCCTCCCAAAGGCAACCAACCAATACCGTATTCTGTTTCCCCAATTTTCTTCTTAAACAGGGAGAACTTTACATCAAAAAAAAGGTAGAATTTTTCCACGCGTGTTTTAAACAACTTAGCGGGGATGAAGTGGCCGAGTTCGTGAAGCACAATCAACAGGGAAAGGCTGATTAAAAATTGTATGGCTTGGATCGCAATAGGACTCATGGTCAAAATTTTAAAGTTCAAAAGTACGTCATTCGCCACCAAGCCCAAAACAACCCGGGTTATTTTTAAAGCTGAGCTGGCTGCAGTATCTTTGGGACATGAAATCCTTTTTGGGCGCCTACAAAAAATTTTTTATCGCACTCGCTGTAGTTTCCGCAGTGGTGGTTTCGCTTTTTTACCAAGCGTTAAAGCCCAAGAAAACACTGCCGATTTATCAGCCCAATCAGGTGGATGTATCCTTGGTAGCCGACAGCCTACAACACGTTAAGAAATACCACAAAATCGCAGATTTTTCATTGGTCAATCAGTGGGGAGACACGATCACCCAAGAAGATTTTACGGGAAAGATCTATGTGGCTGACTTTTTCTTCACCACCTGCCTGACGATTTGCCCGGTGATGAGCGACCATATGAGTGAACTGCAGCAGGCATTTGCCCAGGATGAGCAGGTCCTTTTTCTCAGCCACACCGTCACTCCTGAAATCGATTCAGTCCCCGTGATGCGCGCCTATGCAGAAAAAAAAGGAGCGATACCCGGCAAATGGCACCTGGTCACTGGAGACAAGAAAAAACTTTATGAGCTGGCCAGAAAGTCTTACCTCGTGGTCAAAACCGATGGAGACGGAGGGCCATTTGACATGATACACACGGAAAACTTTGTGTTGGTAGACAGCAAAAAACAAATTCGCGGATATTACGACGGGACCTCCGCTGAGGCTATGGAACAATTAAAAGAGGATATTCTACTGTTGAAAGAGCTCGAAAAGGAAGCTTCAACACCCCGTAATTAATCCCAAAAAAGAGCGACCAATCCTCAGTTTTGTGTATTTTTGTCCACTGCTTATAATCAATCTAAATAAAAATTGAAGGCAACTGTAGCTTCGCTCAAAAAAGGACAAAAAGGAATTATTCAGGAATTTCCCGATGATTTCCTGCCGATCAAGCTGTTTGAACTCGGCTGTCTTCCTGGGAATTTAGTTGAATTAGTTCAGGTGGCTCCCTTGGGAGATCCCCTGTACATCGATGTGAATGGCACGCATTTAGCCATCCGCAAATCATTGGCAGAAAATATTGTGGTCACCTTGGTTCAACATCATGAGTAAGCGCATCAATGTAGCCCTGATCGGGAATCCCAATACCGGTAAAACTTCCGTGTTTAACCAATTGACCGGTTTAAACCAAAAAGTGGGCAACTACCCGGGGATTACGGTAGAAAAAAAAGAAGGGATTTGCCGATTGACGCGCAACCTAAAGGCCCACATTCTCGATCTTCCCGGGACCTACTCGTTGAATTCAACTTCTTTAGATGAGAGTGTTGCTGTAGAATTACTGCTCAACAAAAACGATAAAGACTATCCCGATGTGGCGGTGGTGATTGCGGATGTGGAGAACCTCAAACGCAATTTGTTGCTGTTCACCCAGATCAAAGACCTCAACATCCCCACCCTATTGGTGATCAACATGGCGGACCAGATGTCCAAAAGAGGGATTCAGCTCGATATCCGGCAATTGGAAATTGATTTGGACACTAAAATCGCTTTAGTGAGCACCCGAAAAGGCGAGGGCATTGACCAGATCAAACAATTTTTAATCGACCACGCTCAGCTCTCCACCCAGTCACTGCTCAATCCGAGCTGTATCGATTCCGCTTATTTTGCCAAGCTGAAAAACACTTATCCCAAAGAGTCTCTGTACAAACTTTGGCTGGTCATCACCCAAGATGTGAACTTTTCCACCTTGGAAAAAACCTACCAAACGCCCGAGGCTACCTTTGAAACCAAATCGAAGGCCGACCTGAAGCGTTTGCAGCAGCGGGAGACTATTTTGCGGTATCAGCTGATCAACAATGCCCTGAAAAAATCATTGGTGGTCGATCAGAAAGCGGCCAAAGGAACCCGGGAGCGCATCGACAGAATCCTGACCCACAAGGTGTTTGGCTACTTGATATTTTTGGTGATTTTAAGCACAATTTTTCAGGCCATATACACCTGGAGCTCGATCCCCATGGACCTGATCGACTCCTTTTTTGCCCAAAGCAGCGATTGGATCAAAGCGACATTACCTCCTGGCGTATTGACTGATTTGTTGGCCGAAGGCGTGATGGCCGGTATTGGCGGTATTGTGATTTTTGTGCCCCAGATCGCCTTTTTATTTTTATTTATCTCTTTGCTGGAGGAATCCGGCTATATGTCCCGAGTGGTTTTTTTGATGGACCGGTTGATGCGTCCCTTTGGGCTCAGCGGCAAGAGTTTAGTGCCCCTGATCTCAGGAACTGCCTGTGCCATTCCAGCGGTCATGGCCACCAGAACTATTGAGGATTGGAAGGAACGATTGATCACGATTCTGGTCACGCCGTTTACCACTTGCTCTGCTCGTCTGCCCGTTTATCTGATTGTTATTTCCCTGGTCATTCCCCAAACCACCTATTTGGGGCTGAGCTTTCAAGCCCTGACCCTCATGGCGCTGTACGCCCTAGGATTTATCGCGGCCCTGCTGGCCGCCGCCTTGCTCAACAAAACTGTCAAAGTAAAAAAACGCACCCTGTTTGTGGTGGAAATGCCCCACTACAAAATGCCGCTGTTTAAAAATGTAGCGCTCACCGTGGTGGAAAAAACCAAAAGCTTTGTGTTGGGTGCCGGAAAAATCATCCTAGCCTTATCGATTGTGCTTTGGTTTATGGGCTCAAACGGCTGGAGTGAAGCATTTCAAAACGCCGAACAGCACGTGCAGGAGCGTCCTGAAGTAGTCTCTGGCCAATGGGACCAAACCCGCATCGACCAAGAGATTTCTAGCTACAAACTCGAGCATTCGCTGATCGGGCAAATGGGTAAAACCATTGAGCCTGTGGTGCGGCCTTTGGGATTTGACTGGAAAATGGGGATAGCCATCATCACCTCATTTGCCGCTCGGGAAGTATTTGTCGGCACCTTGGCCACCCTGTATGCTGTGGGCTCCGATGAAGGAGAGACCATCAAACAACGCATGGCTTCGGAGCGCGATCCCGTCACTGGAGCACCCTTGTTTAACTTGGCCTCTGGTATTTCGCTTTTGTTGTTTTACGCATTTGCCATGCAGTGCATGAGCACCCTGGCTGTAGTCAAAAGAGAGACCAACTCATGGTATTGGCCGGCGGCTCAGTTGATTGTGATGAGTTCAATCGCTTACCTACTGGCCCTAATCGCTTACCAAACCCTATCGTGATGGACCTACAACACATCTTGGTGTACCTCATCGTGGCAGCCGCGCTTTTTTTCCTCATTCGCCCCTTAATCGGGAAAAAAAATAAGGGCAAATGCGGCACAGATTGCGGTTGCCACTAGTAACATTCCCCCCTGGAAATCGTCCTTATGCAGATGAAAAATTGGCTCACTGTTTTGTTTTTAGGTACTGCGCTCCTGGTTTGGGGACAGAAAAAAGAACCCGTAACCGTACTGGGTACAGGGGACACACTTGATCTGTCGATCGCTCCCATTTCGCTTAACGAAGTGGTTTTGTCCAACAAAAAAATTGGGGTGGATGAATTGATTTCAAAAGCGAGGGCCGCTGTGGGAAAGCACTACCTCAAACAGCCACCTCAAGAAATTCAATACTTTATCCGCAGATCTGATTACACCCAGCAAAACACAAATTTTACCCTGAAAAAGTCTACAGACCCGGCATTTAACCCAACGTTCTTCAAAAATTTAGCGCAATCCATCCCCACTCGGTCGGATGTGCACAAAGAAGGAATATTTCGCGCGGCCATCGGTAATACCAATACAGGTCTCCAAACAGAAATGGTCAAAGGAATGATCCTAGAGGATGAAGACAAAACCTTTGACATCGCCAACATCGAAGAACAACTGGAAAAAAAGATTGCCAAAGGCCTAGAAGCAGGTCACTTTTTTAAAGTGAAGTCTGGAGTGTTTGGCAAAAAACTCAAAGAAGACGACTTTGAGTTTTCCTCAAAAAAAGCCAAAGACAGCGCAAAAACGCAAGAACAGCTTACGCAAGAACGCATCAAACGTTCTGCTGGACAAGCCATGCAAGCCCAGGGGTGGCGAAAAGAAATGGATGAGGCCGCGTTTTATTCCGAGGACGGGCAGGTAGCTGTTTTTGAAAACTATAAAAAGTATCGGTTTCAAATCATCGATTACCGCTGGTACCAAAACGACTGGGTCTATGTGGTGCGGTTTGAACCAAAGTCAGGAGCTTCATTCAACGGCACACTTTGGATCAATGAAACAGACTACGCCGTAGTGCAATACAAATTCAACAACCTAAAGCCCATTAAGTCATTTGCCTTGCTGGGCATTGCCTACAAAGTAACCGGCTATAAAGGACATTACATCTATAAACCCAACACCCAAGGCGGGTACCAACTGCATGTGGGGATGCTCCGAAAAGAAGCTTGGGTTCGGGTAGATCGACCACTGTCCATGATGGAACGCAAAAGCAGAACCATCGGGAGTAAAAAACTCAATGAGGTAGACTTTAATGTGGACTTTAAAGCAACGTCACAAGAGGAGTTCACCTACCTCTTGCAGACCCAAAAGCCCCTAAAATCAGAAGAAATATCGACTTGGAAGCCCAATCATCAAATAGAATGGACGAAACTTAATTCCTATGACAAGTCGTTTTGGGGTCCTGCGCTTCAATTACCCCCCAATGAGTCCATGGAAGCATTTAAGCTCAGTAAGGTCAACTGATCAGAAGATAAATCGCACGCTGTCGTAGGCCAAAAGCAGCCACCCGATTGCTAAAATAAGTCCGCCAATCGGCGTCACCGGGCCTAAAAAACGCCATTTGTTTCCGCGTATATCGCTCCACACCAACCCGAAAATACTCCAGGAGAAAAGGGGTGTACCTACCATAAAACAATTCACCACCCAGGTTTCTACCGGATGTTGAAAACCCAATCCATAGCCCAAAACCACCAACAATAAAGCGTGATAAAATTGATAACGCACGCCTGTTTCAAAGCTGGCCAGCTGTTCAGCAGTCGCCTTTTTCTTCAGGGCATGGGCGCCAAAAGCGCCTAAAATTAATGCCATTGCTCCGTATAAAGCGCCTAAAAAGTGAGTGAGTAATTCGGTCATGGAAATGAAATTTTGATGAGGGTGTTTTTGGCGACCTGAACTGCGGCCTTGTTGAAACTCGGCGGAAGCCATTTGGACGAGCTTGTGCCAGAAAACGCATACGGTTCCTTAGGCACTCCTAAAAAATTGAGGTCGAGCACTCCGTTGTTGTTTACATCGTGATAAATGGCCAGCGCGTATGGTCCTGGAGCTAGTCCAGTAACCTCCCAGGTTAAGCTTTCTCCCGACACGGAGATACTTCCAGATTTTACAGCTGGTGTTCGCTGCTCATAGGCTTTTTCATTGTCGTACAGCGCCCACTTAACGGTACCTTTTATTTGAGAGATTTGAGATACACCGACCCGAATTGAAGCCGTGTTGGGCATCACCGTTCCGAAAAGGCCCAATGAAATGGCGCAAAGAAAACTAACCCAGCGCAACATCGAGCGTCATCATCACAATAAATCCCCCGATAAACCCGAGGGTGGCGATGTCTGTGTATTTGTCCTGCTGGGTTTCTGGAATCACTTCCTCGACCACCACAAAGATCATAGCCCCTGCAGCAAATGATAGGGCGTAAGGCAAAATCGGCTCAAAGGTCAACACAGCCCATGCGCCGAGCACTGCGGCAAATGGTTCCACTATGGCTGAAGCCTGACCGTATAAAAAACTTTTAGTTCTGCTCAAACCTTGCCTGCGCAAAGGCATAGACACGGCAAATCCCTCTGGAAAATTCTGCAACCCAATACCTAGCGCTAGGGCTACTGCGGCCCCTATGGAGGCCCCTTCAAATCCAGCGGCTACACCCCCAAAAAGCACACCTACCGCTAACCCCTCTGGGATATTGTGCAAGGTGATTGCCAGGGTGAGCAAAATGGTTCTGTGCCAAGGGGTTTTAATGCCCTCGGTTTTATTCTCTTTAAAATTGATGTGTAAGTGCGGCAGTATTTTATCCAAGGCAAACAAAAACAAGGCGCCGGCCAAAAACCCTACTGCAGCAGGAATCACCTTGACAAATCCCTCCCCCTCACTCATCTCAATACCAGGTGCCAGCAAACTCCAAAAACTAGCCGCCACCATGACGCCGCCCGTAAATCCCAACATTCCGTCCAAAAAAGCGCGATTCATCGTCTTAAAAAAGAAAACTAAAGAGGCGCCAAGGGCGGTAAGTGCCCAAGTAAATAAAGAAGCGTACAGGGCTGCCCGAACTGGGGGAATCGTCTCAAAATAAGCGATTACATCTTCGATCATCACAAAGGTTTTTTTAGTCGTTCAAATATAAATTTTATTTGCCCAAAGGCCTGAGGGTCTGCGATAAAATCGTGTATTTTTGGGGCAAACAAGCCTTATGCAGCCCCTCCAATCTTACCAAAAGCTTTTTTTGGATCATTTAGCCCAGTGGCCTTTGCCCAAAACTCCTGAAGGGTTGTACATTCCCATAGACTATATGATGCATTTGGGCGGAAAAAGAATGCGTCCGATTTTGGCCTTGATGGGTGCAGAGGCTTTTGGCGCACCGGCTGAAAACGCACTTCAAGCGGCACTAGCCATCGAGATTTTTCACAACTTTTCCCTGGTCCACGACGATATTATGGACGCTGCACCCCTGAGAAGGGGAAAAACCACAGTACACACCAAGTGGGATGTAAACACCGGTATTTTATCTGGAGATGCCATGTTGATCTTGGCCTACAAACAACTGGAGGTTTACCAGGGAGATGTGTTTAAGTCCTTGTATCAATTGTTGTCAAAAACTGCCCTTGAGGTGTGTGAAGGACAACAGATGGATGTGGATTTTGAAACCAGCAACTCAGTGAGCCAAACCCAATACTTGAAGATGATCGAATTTAAGACCGCAGTGCTCGTCGCTGCTGCGTTAAAAATGGGCGCGATCATCGCCGAGGCCTCAGCAAAGGATCAAGCGCTGATTTATGCCTTTGGGAGAGACCTAGGATTGGCCTTCCAATTACAAGATGACTATCTAGACTGTTTTGGAGATGAGGCTACCTTTGGAAAATCCATTGGCGGGGATATTTTAAACAATAAAAAAACAGTGCTTTACCTACATGCCTTGGAACAATCCAATGAGCAGCAGCGACAAGCGCTTAATCAATGGTATAGTGAAAAGGGAAATCAACCCCATAAAATTGAAGAAGTATTGGCCTTGTTTCGCGCCACTGGAGCTGATATTTATACCCGTTCGTTGATCGAACAGTACACTGAATCAGCCTTAGAAAACTGTCGCCAACTGAGCACTGCAGGACACGCTGGTGCGGGACTTGAAAATTTTGCGCATCAATTGATGGATCGAAAGGTCTAAACCAATATGTTAATTTTGTGTAAAAACTGCGGAAACTAAAATTGTTTTTTCAGTTTCCGGCGTACTTTTGCGCCGCCTATGCAGAACGACATCCTTCTCAAAGCCAAAGAATTATTTCTAAACCACGGGTTTAAGAGCGTCACTATGGACGATCTCGCCAAGGAGCTAGGTATTTCTAAAAAGACCATATACCAATTTTACAGCGACAAGACCGCCTTGGTCTCCGCGGTGACCGACCATTTGTTCGAACATATTTCCACAGGGATTAGCTGCATTTGCGACGGAGAAAAAAACCCCATTGAGGAGATGTTTGCCATCAAGGAGTTCTCACGTTCCGCCTTGCAAGACGAGAAATCGTCTCCCCACTATCAGCTGCAACGCTACTATCCCAAAATTTTTGCCGTTTTGGTGCGCAAACAATTCCAAACGATGCAAAACTGCACCCAGGACAACATCAAGCGCGGGATAGAAATGGGGATATACCGATCAGATATAGATCTTGAATTTATCACCCGTATGTTTTTTGCTGGATTTAACGCGGTCCGCCACGAAGAACTATTCCCCAGTGATCACTTCAATAAATCCAAATTGTTTAACCTTCATCTAGCCTATCATCTTCGGGGAATCGCCACACCTAAAGGGTTGGAAATCATCGATAAAATCACTGCAAAATCATGAAAATAAGATTATTTATCGCTTTATGCAGCTCCTGGCTGATCGCTGCTGCACAAGAGATTCCAAGTCAGTTGAGCTTGGAGGAAGCATTGGCCTACGCTTATACACACAACAACCAAATGATCAACGCCGGCCAAGATGTGCGCGATGCCTATGCCCAAAAATGGGTGACCATTGCATCGGGTTTGCCCCAGATCGATGGAGGTGTCGACTATCAAAACCAGTTAAAAAGACCGGTTTCGCTCTTGCCAGGTGAGTTTTTTGGCGGGGAACCAGGGACTTTTATCCCGGTGACTTTTGGCCAAAAACAACAAGTGTCCGCTACGGCTACACTCAAGCAACAAATATTTAACGGTTCATACTTGGTGGGACTTCAAGCCATCAAGACCTTTATCGAGATCAGCGCGCTTTCAGAGGTGAAAACAAAAATCGAAGTGCAAAAAGCGGTGGTCAATGCCTACACCAATGTTTTGGCAGCCCAAGAAAGCGAGCGCATTATTGCCGACAACATCCGACAACTCAAAGCGACGGCTGAAGAAACACAAAAAATGTGGGCACAAGGCATGGTGGAGGAAGAAGCCTTGGAGCAAATCCAAATCACCCTAGCCAACTTGGAAAACCAAGGGAGAAACAGCAGCCGCATTGTCGCCATCTCCAGGCAAATGCTTAACCTTTTGCTCGGCGTGGCGCTCGACCAAAGCATAGCGTTGACCGACGACTTGTCAAAACTTGCCGCCCAGGAATTGCTTGAGCCTGTAGATGATGCCTTTACCGCGGAAAAAAATATAGATTATCGTTTAGGACTCAATGTTCAAGAACAAAAACGACTTGAGCTGAAATTGCAAAAAAGCTATGCGTTGCCCAGCCTAAATACCTTTGTCAACTATAACTCAAGCGCATTTGCGGACACATTTGCCTTTACCCAAAGTCAACAGCAGTGGTTTGATTCCTCTATTTTGGGCGTCAACATCAACATGCCCATTTTTAGCTCACTGGGAAACACTGCCAAGACCAAAAGAGCCAAAATCGCCTATTTAAAAGCGCAAAACAACCTCACCTTGACCCAAAAACAGGTGTTGCTTCAGTGGGAACAAGCCCAGAGCGCTTGGTCGCTCGCCATGGATAACTACCACACCTCAGGCCAAAACCTAAAACTCGCCGAAAGAATCGAGCAAAAAAACCAAATCAAATTTAAAGAAGGTATCGCGAGTGGATTTGAGCTCAGAGAAGCCCAACTGCAACTCTACAGCGCTCAAAGCGCCTATTTACAAGCGATGCTTGACCTGATCAATGCCAAAACTGCCTTAGAAACCTTATCTATCAACGACTAGAAACGCACCTGCCATGAAAAAAATCTTATTTGCCCTGAGCGCTGTACTATGGATCTCCTCCTGTGGTCCCCAAGCAACGGAACTGCCTGCAGAACAACAAGCCCTCATCGATCAGCGAGCCGCTTTAAAAACACAGATCGAAACACTGGAATCTGAACTGCAACAAGTAGAGGAGGCCTTGACGGCTTGGGAATCTACCGATAACCTTCAGTTGATTACCGCCCGCGATGTAACCACCTCAGCATTTGAGCACTATGTCGATCTTCAAGGGGATGTAACCACCCAAGAAAACATCTTGATTTATCCTGAATTATCGGGAACACTCCTGGAGATTAAGGTCAAAAAAGGGCAGCAAGTTACTAAAGGACAAGTTCTTGCGCGTATTGACGCAGCTTCCCTACGCGCCCAGGCAGAGGCTTTGAGGGCAGCCACCGAGCTGGCCAAAACCACCTATGAGCGTCAAAGCGCCTTGTGGAAACAAAACATAGGGTCTGAAATTCAATACCTTCAAGCCAAAACCAACTACAGCGCTCAAAAAGGTCAATTGGATCAATTGGAACGCACCCTAGCCAAAGCGGAAGTGAGAGCTCCCTTCTCCGGGATCGTGGATGAATTGCTGCAAGATCCTGGAACCGTAGTAGCTCCCGGACCTGGATCAGCCTTGTTCCGTTTGATCAACCTCAAAGACATGTATGTAGCTGTCGATGTGCCTGAACGATACATCGGCAAGGTGCAAAAAGGAGATAAGGCACTGGTGGTGATTCCAGTTTTGGGAGACACCATCACCTCAACAGTGAGAGAAACCGGCAACTATATCGCTCCCGCCAACAGAAGTTTTAACGCGGAAATCGCCGTGCCCAACGCACAAAACGCCATCAAACCAAACCTCAACGCACGTGTGTTGATCAGGGACTACGAAAATCAAGCCGCATTGATGGTGCCCTTGAGTATCTTGTCAGAAAACGCACAAGGAGCACAGTACCTATATGTGGTTAGCGCTCCTGATGAAAACGGGGTGACCCAAGCCCAACAACGCACCGTGACCACAGGTCTCGCCCAAGGAAACTTGATTGAAATCACCTCAGGATTGAGCGCTGGCGAATGGGTGGTTCTTGAAGGATCCAGAAAAGTACGCGATGGTCAAAAAGTTAAAGTAATTGCCCCAGCAGATGAACAGTAAACAAGAACGCAATGTCAGCAAACTGTTCAAGCCAGCCGCTTGGGCCATTGACAACCCCTCGATCATCTATGTGCTGATCGCCTTTTTCCTGTTTTTAGGTTTAGGCGCCTACTACGATTTGCCTCGAGAAGATTTCCCGGAAATCAAAGAAACCAATATCTATGTCAGCGTGCCCTACCCCGGAAACTCTGCTGAGGATATTGAGCGTTTGATCATAGAACCGCTTGAAGACGAATTAAAAACCGTGCGCAATGTGGTAGAAATCGTCTCTACCGCTCAGCAAGACTACGGAATGATCATGGTGGAATTCGACGAAGACATCGAAGTGCAAACCGCCAAGCAATTGATCAAAGACAAGGTTGACGGGGAGAAAGCCTCAGAGGATTGGCCGACGTTTAACGGATCTAAGGTAGAACCCAACGTATTTGACCTTACCCTCTCCGAGGAGGTTCCGATCATGAACATCAACCTCACTGGAGATTTTCCCGTAGAAAAGCTCAACGAGTTTGCTGAATACCTAGAAGAACGCATCGAATCTTTGCCCCAGATCAAAGAAGTAGATATTCTAGGCGTACAACAAAAAGAAGTAGAGGTGGCTGTCGACGTGTATCAAATGATGGCCGCTCAGGTCAGCTTTAACGACGTCTTGGGCGCGATCAGCAATGGAAACATGACAGTTTCTGCCGGTAACTTGGTGCAAAGCGGGCAAAGACGCACACTGCGTGTGATTGGAGAAATTGAAAACCCAGAGGACTTAGAACGCTTTGTCGTCAAGTCTGAAGGCAAAACCATCTATCTGTCCGATGTCGCTGAAATCAGCTTTCAAGACAAAGAACGCACCACCTACGCCCGTATGTTCGGGGAAGAAGTAGTGATGCTGTCCGTGAAAAAAAGATCGGGAAAAAACATGATTCAGGCCGCTGAAGATATTCGCGCAATTATCGCAGAGGCGCAAGATCAAGTACTCCCGGCCAACCTGGACATCAGCATCTCAAACGACACCTCTGAAAAGACCCTCAACCAAGTGGATGATTTGGTCAACAACATCATTTTTGGTATTCTACTGGTCGTACTGGTGCTCATGTTCTTTTTGGGCTTTAGAAACGCGCTGTTTGTAGGATTTGCGATCCCTATGTCCATGTTTATCTCCTTTATGGTGCTGTCTTGGCTGGGATATACCCTAAACACCATGATCTTATTTGGAATGATCATGGGGCTAGGGATGTTGGTGGATAACGGTATTGTGGTCGTGGAAAACGTTTACCGACTGATGAGCGAGGGCATACCCAGAATTCAAGCAGCGAAACAGGGCATCAGCGAGATCGCTTACCCCATCATCATATCTACCGCAACTACCGTAGCAGCCTTCGTGCCTTTAGGCCTATGGCCAGGTATTTTTGGACAGTTTATGATTTATTTTCCCATCACTTTATCGGTGGTATTAGGCTCGTCATTGGTGGTGGCTATATTCATGAATTCCATGTTGGTCGCTCAGTTTATGGACATAGAGGAAAAAGTACTCACCAACAAACAACTGTGGCGCATCACCGCGATACTCGGTGGTTTTGGGTCGTTAATCTTGGTGTTTGGGGGAACCATGCGCGGGCTAGGCAGCTTGATGCTCGTGACTGCACTCCTGTTCTGGATTTATAAATACGCCATAAAAAAATGGGCCAATGCTTTTCAAAACAACAGTTTGGTCCGTTTTGAATCTTGGTACGAACGACAACTCGGTCGCGCATTCAAAGGCCGCAATATGTATTACTACGTGGCCACTACAGTGGTGTTGCTCCTGGCTTCCTTTGTCTTTTTTGGCATCTCTGTAGGAATGGGACGCACAAAAATCGAATTTTTCCCAGACAACCGACCCAACCAAATTGTGGTCTATATCGAATACCCACAAGGAACCGATATCGAGAAAACCAACGAGATGACCTTGGCCATCGAAAAAGAGGTTTACGCAGTTTTAAACGACCCCACCTATTTGGACGGAGATTACAACTATATGTTGGACTCCGCGGTGTCACAGGTTGGCGAAGGCGCTGGAAACCCACAAACCGACGGTGGATCAGCTGCTGAAATGCCGCATAGGGGTAAAATCACCGCCTCGCTCAGAGAATACAAGTACCGCAGAGGACAGGATTCAGAACTCTTGAGACTCAAGGTACAGGAAGCCTTGCACGGACTATTTCCCGGAGTTGCTATCTCGGTAGAAAAAGACGCCAATGGTCCTCCGGTAGGTTACCCCATCAACATCGAACTTGAAGGCCCGGACTACGACGAATTAATCCAAACGGCAGAACGCATGCGCGCATTCCTCAACACGCGCAATATCGACGGGGTGGAAGAGCTTAAAATAGACGTCAACAAAGGAAATCCTTCCATGACGGTAGCAGTAGATCGCGAAAAAGCTGGTGCGCTTGGTATTGCTGTTGGACAGGTGGGTATGCAACTCAGAAGATCGCTTTTTGGAGAGAAAGCTGGGGTCTACAAAGAAAACGGCGAAGACTACGACATCAATGTGCGCTTTAACGAGTCGCTGAAACACAACCCTTCGGCGCTATTTGACCAAAATATTGTCTTTAGAGATCCCGCCAATGGACAGATCAAAGAAGTGCCGATCTCCGCTGTGGCCCAACGCAAAAACACCACAGGATTTAGCGCGGTAAAACACCGCGACAACAAACGTGTGGTTACCGTTTACTCCGGATTAAAACCTGGATTTAGCGACGCGCAAGCCGTGGTGAACAGCATCCAAAAAGAAATGTTGTCCTTTGACGATCTTCCCAAACAGATCAGGATTGACTACACAGGCCAAATCGAAGAGCAAAACAAGCAGATGCAATTTTTGATGGGGGCCTTTTTCTCCGGTCTCGGACTGATTATGTTTCTGCTGATCTTCCAATTCTCTGGAATTTCCAAACCGCTGATCATCATGATCGCTATCTTCTTGAGTTTTGTCGGGGTATTTGGCGGATTGATTTTAACGGGATGGAGTTTTGTGATCATGATGACCATGATGGGTATTATCGCCTTGGCGGGTATTGTGGTCAACAACGGAGTAGTACTTCTGGACTACGCCCAACTGCTGATCGATCGCTACAAAGTGGCCAAAGAAATCGAGGACAAAATGTTGCTTCCTAAAGAAATATTGATTCCCATCATTGTTGCTGCTGGAAAAGCCCGTTTGCGTCCGGTCATATTGACCGCCATCACCACGGTGCTGGGCTTGATCCCCTTGGCCATTGGACTCAACATCAACTTTATCAGTTTGTTTACTACCGGAGACCCACAGGTGTATATCGGTGGAGATAATGTGATTTTCTGGGGGCCACTGGCCTGGACGGTAATCTTCGGACTAACGGTAGCTACCTTCTTGACCTTGATCATTGTGCCGGTGCTTTTGTACATGACCTACCGAATCAAGTGGGGCTTATTTGCCGCTAGAAGATACACCCAGGGCTAATCCGAGGGTAATTTAAACATGTGCGCTTAAGAGCTGCAGAATACTTTGTATTTTTGCGGCAGATTAAGCGCACTTATGTTTCGAGATACCACCTGTGGCGCCCTGAGGGCCAGCGATGTACAACAAAGAGTCACCCTAAGCGGATGGGTGCAAAAAGTAAGAGATAAAGGTTTTATGTGCTGGGTTGACCTGCGCGACCGCTATGGGATCACTCAGTTGATCTTTGACGCGGATAGAACTGAAGCCGCCTTGGTGGATTTGGCCAAAAGTTTGGGCAGAGAAACAGTGATCCAAATCAGTGGAACTGTGATTTTGCGCGATTCAGCCAATCCCAACCTGCCCACGGGCGCCATCGAAGTATTGGTAGATCAACTCACCGTGCTCAACACCGCTAAGCTCCCGCCCTTTACCATTGAAGACCAAACCGATGGAGGCGAAGAAATCAGAGCCAAATACAGATACCTCGACATACGCCGCAATCCAGTAAAAAACAACCTCATCTTTAGACACCGCGTGTCTATGGAAGTCCGTAAATACTTGTCAGATCAAGGATTTATCGATGTTGAAACCCCGTACTTGATCAAATCTACCCCAGAAGGCGCCCGCGATTTTGTGGTGCCTAGCCGAATGAATCCAGGGCAGTTTTACGCCTTGCCTCAATCTCCACAAACCTTTAAGCAGCTGTTGATGGTTGGGGGTATGGATCGTTACTACCAACTGGTTAAGTGTTTCCGCGATGAAGACTTAAGGGCTGACCGCCAACCAGAATTTACCCAGATCGATTGCGAAATGGCGTTCGTCACTCAAGAAGATGTACTCAACACTTTTGAAGGCATGACCAAGCACTTGTTGCAAGAGATTTTGGGCTTGACTTACGCTGAGCCTTTTCCGCGCATGACCTTTGACCAGGCCATGAAAACTTATGGGAACGACAAGCCAGATATTCGATTTGGCATGAAATTCGGGGAGCTTAACGCAGTGGCCCAACACAAAGATTTTTCCGTATTTAACCAAGCTGAACTCGTAGTAGGTATCGCTGTTCCAGGTGGCAACAGCATGACCCGCAAAGACATCGACGGATGGATTGACTGGGTCAAACGACCACAGATCGGTGCCAGTGGTATGGTTTATGTTCGTTGCGGTGAAGATGGAAGCTATAAATCATCCGTCGACAAATTTTACACCGAACAAGACCTCGCTGCCTGGGCCGAAGCCACTGGAGCACAACCCGGAGACTTGATCTGGGTGCTGAGTGGTCCCGCTTCGAAAACCAGAACTCAGCTGAGCGCCTTGCGCATGGAGACAGCCCAGCGATTGGGCTTGAGAAAAGCTGACGAATTTGCCCCGCTTTGGGTGGTAGATTTCCCGCTCTTGGAGCAAGACGAAGAAACCGGTCATTGGCATGCGATGCACCACCCTTTTACCTCGCCCAAACCGGACCAAATGCATTTGCTGGACACTGATCCAGGAGCCGTCAAGGCCAATGCCTACGATTTAGTGCTCAACGGCAATGAAATCGGAGGAGGATCCATTCGAATCCACGACAAAACCACCCAACAGCGCATGTTCCAACTATTGGGCTTCACCCCAGAACAAGCGCGCGCTCAGTTTGGCTTTTTAATGGATGCCTTTGAATACGGAGCACCTCCACACGGCGGATTGGCCTTTGGACTAGACCGTTTGGTGGCCATTTTGGGCGGTCAAGAGACCATTCGAGATTTTATCGCCTTCCCCAAAAACAATGCTGGAAGAGACGTGATGATCGATGCCCCTTCGATGCTGGATCAAGCCCAACTCGACGAGCTCAACATTGCCTTATCCTTAAAATCTTAAGTGATGCCCGCCAAAAAGAACGACTTCATCACTCGATTTCTGATTTGGCGCGCCAAACACATCTCGCAGAAACAATTTATCTATCTGCTGAGTGTGCTCGTGGGCTTCACCTCAGGATTGGGTGCGGCCGTGCTTAAAAACGCCACCCATTTCTTTCAAAACTTGCTCGAGGGAAACCTGATCAAGTCCTACCACGATGCCTTCTACTTTTTATCTCCAGTAGTGGGACTGGCGTTGGTGTTTGTGATCATCAATTTTGGCATTCGCAGAAAGGTAAGCCACGGGATTCCCTCCACCTTGTACGCCATTTCCAAGAAAAAAGGGTTGATGAAGCGTTATCAAATGTTTGGTTCGATACTCACCGCCCCCATCACCGTTGGGTTTGGCGGGTCTGTGGGACTTGAAGGCCCTACCGTTGCCACAGGTGCTGCCATCAGCTCCAACTTGTCCAGGCTGTTTCACATCAACCAATCCCAAAGAACACTGCTGATCGGCTGTGCAGCTGCAGGAGCCCTTTCCTCCATCTTTAAAGCGCCCATCGCCGCCATTATTTTTGCTATAGAGGTGTTTTCTTTAGACCTCACCCTGATGTCGCTCTTGCCGTTACTGCTGGCTTCACTGTCTGCCATCATCACCTCCTATTTCTTTTTTGGGGCACAAACCGTTTTGCCTTTTCAGGTCATTGAACCATTTCTAATCGAACAGATGCCTTTTTTTATGCTGCTCGGTTTGGTCGCTGGAATTACCTCCATTTATTTTGCCAGCACTTATGACTGGATCCACAAAAGATTTGAATCCATCCCCCGTCCTTGGGTGCGTTTGGTGATCGGCGGTGCGCTGTTGGGGGTGCTGATCTACTTTTTTCCCGCCTTGTACGGAGAGGGATTCAGCACCATCAACAATTTGCTGTACGGAAGCAGCGAGCAAATATTTGCGGACACGATTTTTGCCTCATTCCTCGACCATCCGTGGTCCATTGTTTTGTTGCTCGGCGCCTTGGTCATGATCAAAGTAATCGCCTCGAGCATCACTTTTGGCGCTGGGGGTGTAGGGGGTATATTCGCACCCAGCTTGTTTATGGGCAGTGTGATGGGCTTTACCGTGGCACGCGTGATCAACCTCACCGGATTTTTCACCCCCGTCTCCGAGGCCAACTTTGCCTTGGTGGGCATGGGCGGATTGATGGCTGGTGTCTTGCACGCTCCATTGACCGCCATATTCTTGATCGCTGAGCTCACCGGGGGCTACACGCTTTTTATCCCGCTGATGATCACCGCAGCGCTGGGCTATGGGATTACCAAATGGGCCCACCCCCACTCGGTGTACACCATGGAACTGGGCCGAAAAGGCGAACTGATCACCCACAACAAAGACCACGCTGTACTCACCTTGATGGACATGGAATCGGTAGTGGAACGCAACTTTATACCCGTTCACCCAAAAATGACCTTAGGAGAGATGATTCACCAAGCCGTGGTTCCCTCCTCCAGAAATATTTTTCCTGTAACCCACCCGGAAACGGGCGCCTTATTGGGCATTGTACTGTTGGACGACATACGCTCCATCATGTTTGACCCCAGTCAATACGATTCGATTAAAGTGCGTGATCTCATGCACGAACCTCCAGAAGTGATCGATGTGGATCAGGACAACATGGTCGGCATCATGCAAAAATTCCAAGAGAGCTCTGCGTGGAACCTACCCCTAGTCAAAGAAGGCCAATACTACGGTTTTATCTCAAAATCTAAATTGCTCACCGCCTACCGCAGAAAACTAATTCACTTTACCATTTGATGAATCGACTGACCAAAAACATACTGGCCGCTGCTGCCTTGAGCTGTCTAGGCGCCATAGCTTACGGGATTTTAGGCGAGCTGCCTGAAGCAGAAGCCCATCGATGGACCGGTGGAGGAACTGCTGCGCTATTTCTATTGGTGATGCCTGCTTTTATCGCCCTAGCCTCCCGCGGGAAATCCCTAAAAAACTATATGCTCACCCCGGAAAACATCGAAAAAATGCAGGGAAAACAGACGAAAGACGCTGATAATCAATAATTTTTGAACGATTTTTTTTGATTCCCTTATTTTTTTAAATCGTTTTTTCTATACCTTTATTCTTTAACATTTTTATTTTTTCTCCCATGACTGGAACTGTAAAATTTTTTAATGGATCAAAAGGGTATGGATTCATTACCAATGATCAGACGGGAAGCGACATTTTTGTGCACGCTACCGCCCTCAAAGGCATCCAACTCAACGAAGGCGACAAAGTGAGCTACGAAGAGGAAGATGGCAAAAAAGGAAGAATCGCTGTCAATGTAAGCATGTTATAGAAGATACACACTTTCCAACCCACCAATGAAGGAACCTCGAGCTTTGCTACGGGGTTTTTTTACGCCTTTGGGCAAAAAAGTTTTGCAGGAGCGACGCGCAATCTTCTGCCAAAACACCTGAGGTCAGCTGAGTTTTCGGGTGTAGCGCTCCAGGGTGGGACAAACCTCCGCGACCAGGATCACTCGCGCCATACACCACCCGATCGATCTGAGCCCAGGCCAATGCCCCTGCACACATCATACAGGGCTCTAAAGTGACATACAAAGTGCACCCCTTGAGGTATTTGCCCCCCAAATAATGGGCCGCTGCAGTGATGGCCTGCATCTCTGCGTGAGCGGTCACATCGCTCAACCGCTCAGTCAGGTTGTGGGCCCTGGCGATCACACGACCTGAGGCAACAATAACAGCCCCCACGGGGACCTCTCCTGCCTCATAAGCGCGCATGGCTTCGTCCAATGCTTTGCGCATCATGGCTTGGTCTGTCTCCAGTTGATCGATCTCTGTCATGGATCGAAAGATAAGAAGAGATTTTGTAATTTTACCCACCATGTCCTTCAGCCAACACATCAAGAGTCCCGACGATTTAAAAGCGCTTTCTATGGAGGAATTGGGCGCATTGGCCCAGGAACTCAGGTCCTCGATTATCGAAGCAGTTTCCACCAAAGAAGGGCATCTAGGGGCGTCGCTGGGCGTGGTAGAACTCACCATCGCGCTACACACCGTGTTTGATACCCCAAAAGACACCCTGATTTGGGATGTCGGTCATCAAGCCTACGGACACAAAATGCTCACAGGCCGTTGGGCGGAATTTAGCACCAACCGTCAATGGGATGGATTAAGCGGTTTTCCCGTTCGGGCTGAATCTGTTTACGACGCTTTTGGCACTGGACACAGCTCCACCGCTATATCAGCAGCCTTGGGCATGGCCTTGGTCGATGGACAAAAACGAAACAACCACAAACATATCGCTGTGGTGGGGGATGCAGCGCTGTGCAGCGGTATGGCCTTAGAGGGACTCAACCACGCTGGGGCAACCCAAGCGGATCTGCTGATTGTTTTTAACGACAACGCCATGGGCATTGACCCTAGTGTCGGTGGATTGAAAGAACATTTTTCCAGCCTCACACCCGGAACACCCAACCTGTTTACCGCTATGGGTCTGGCTTATGAAGGCCCTGTAGATGGACACCATCTCCCTGAATTAATCGCTGCCCTTAAGGCGCAAAAAAAACGCGTGGGTCCCAGGGTGCTGCACGTAAAAACGGTCAAAGGCAAAGGACTGGCGGCGGCTGAACGAGATCAAGTGACCTACCACGCACCAGGCAAGTTTGACAAAGACACCGGAGTTTTGTCCCCGAATACCGCATCAGGAACACCTCCGAAATACCCAGAAGTTTTTGGGGCCACCCTGGCTGAACTCATGCGTATGAACCCAAAAATTTGGGCCATCACGCCGGCGATGCCCTCGGGCAGTGGTCTGAAAACGCTGATGGAGCTGATGCCGGATCGAGTGATCGATGTGGGCATTGCCGAACAACACGCAGTGACGCTAGCCGCCGGAATAGCCGCCCAAGGTGGAGTGCCCATCTGTTGTATCTATTCGACTTTTTTACAGCGGGGATATGACCAAATCATCCACGATGTAGCCCTGCAAAAATTGCCCGTCATCTTTGCCATTGATCGGGCGGGATTGGTTGGGGCCGATGGAGCTACCCACCAAGGGGTATTTGACTTGGCATTTCTGGGTTGCATTCCCGATCTATGGATCGCTGCACCTCAGGATGAAATTGAACTGAGAAATCTGTTGTACACCGCTCAAAAAGGTCTGGATCGACCCATGGCCATCAGGTACCCCCGAGGAAATGCGCGCTATCCCGCTCAATACCATCCGTTTGCGTTGATGGATATCGGAAGAGCCACGCGCCTGGGCAACCAGGAGAAACAACCCAAAATAGCCGTGTTGACCACAGGGGTCATCACCGCTGAAATGGAAAAAGCGATCGAGCAGTGCGCGCAACCGGACGCATTTGCCCATTACCATTTTCCCTTTGTCAAGCCGTTGGACAAGGATGCTTTATCTGAGATCAGCCGTCGATTTGATCAGATCATCACCGCAGAAGAAGGATGTATTTCCGGTGGATTTGGCGCGTCTTTGGTCCCGTTTTTGATAGAAAATAGTCGACCAAAGAGCATCAAACATCTCGGAGTCCCTGACCGGTTTATTCCCCATGGGACCCCGGACCAGCAAAAAGCCTCTGTGGGACTGGACTTAAATCATTTGATCAAAACCCTGAACGAATGCGTATAATTCAACTATTGGTGGTGTGGGTATTGGTGGCGCTCCCGATTCAGGCGCAAACCACAGATGCCACCCAGCAAAAAATCGACTCCATCAAGGCGGAGGCGGCTAAAGCGATCAACCGTTTGCGCGCACTAGACACTCACTCAAAACGAGCTGTAGATTCGATGCGGCAAAAACAGGACACCACCGAGCGACTGGACACCATTGTGATCCGACTCAGTCAGCCGATGGCCTACACCCGCAGACAAGGCGCCGCGATCAAACCCATAGACTCCAGCAGTGTTCGAGGAGCCAACATCCAAGAAAAAATCAAGCGTTTCCACATGCCGTCTTTCTGGACCAAAACCAACCGAGCGACCATCAACCTCAACGAAGTTGCCTTTGTCAATTGGAATGCCGGGGGGAACAATTCGGTTTCGGGAATCATGAGCTTGCACAGCGAACGCAACTATAAATTCCGTTATGTCCAGTGGAACAACAGCTTGGATTTTCGGTATGGACTCAACGCCCAAGAGGGGCAAACGATCCGAAAAACGGACGACCAAATCAGATTGAGTTCAACGTTTGGCCACCGAAAAGACACCATCAGCAAATGGTACAGCTCGGGAAAAATGAATTTTAACACCCAGCTCTCCAACGGTTATAAATATCCGGACAGAACCACCCCCATCTCCAGATTGATGGCGCCGGGATATCTATTTCTCGGGGTGGGAACCTCCTATATTGACGATGCGAAAAAACTGAATATTTACCTGTCCCCACTCACCCAAAAAGCTACGTTTGTGTTGGACCAGGACTTGGCAGATCGCGGAGCATTTGGGGTGCGCAAAGCCACTTATGACGCTTTGGGCAACAAAATCACCGATGGGGAAAAGGTATTTATGGAATTGGGGATCTTGGTGACCAATACTTATGAGCGAACCGTAGCTGAAAATGTATTGGTGAAAAGCAACCTTTCCCTGTACACCGATTACTTGGCCAGCTTTGGAAATATTGACGTGGACTGGTTTTTAGACATCCACCTCAAGGTCAATAAGTTTATCAGCAGCAATATCGGGATGCACTTTATTTACGACGACGATATTCTTTTTGATCGAGTGGTCAACGACCTGGGTTTTGTCGAACAAAACGGAAGACCCAAATTGCAGTTTAAGCAGCTGCTTGGGTTTGGTGTCGTATACGCCTTCTAATCTGGCTAAACCTTGATTTTTCCTTGAATGCGCTGGTGCAAGTGCAATGCTCTTCCGTCGGAAAGGCTCGCCACATAGGCACAGCAACCCAAAAGCACGCTGTAAACACTGTCTGCTTGAGCATCGAATGCGCCAGGCATCATGCGCAACACCAATCGATCATAGGGGGTGGGTTGACCGTTCCATTGGCCGAGGCTGGCATGAACCAACACCTCCAACAAATCCGAAATAATCCGGTACCCAGAAATCTCCTTCTGAACAACGTCAGCACACTGATAAACTTGTTTTACACTCAGATCGATGATGTCTTTGATCTGCGCTGTATAACGGCTTTTATCCAATAAAGCGTGCCCCCAATCCCCGTGAAGTATCTCTTGTTCGTGCTCCATAAACACACGTGCTGCATCACCGATCAGCGTATTGATGGCCAATGCCCGCAAATAGCTCAATCGATCCGAAGCCAAACTCATGCTGTGGTACTTATCGGTTTGAATGCTGTCCTTGACCAATTTAATCAAGTATTCCAACGCGTAATCCTCTGCGATTAAACCCAGGTGAATTCCGTCCTCAAAATCGATGATGGTGTAGCAGATGTCATCCGCCGCCTCAACCAGGTAAGCCAGTGGGTGTCGGGTATATCGGGTGAGCTCGCCCGAACCCGTTGATTTCAACCCCATGTTTTCTGCCATGGCGCGGTACAGGGGTAGGTCTTGACTAAACAATCCGTACTTCTTGTCCGACACCTGAGCAGTGGGTTTCTTGGGCAGCGCTGCTTTGGGGTATTTGGTAAAGGCGCCAAGAGTAGCATAACTCAACCTCAAACCTCCAGGGACCCCGGGTCTTGAAGCGTTCAACAGCCTAAATCCATTGGCATTTCCTTCAAAATCGATCAGCTCTTGATACTGAAGATCGGTGAGTTGATCTCGGTAGACCGCTCCTGGTCCATGGCTAAAAAAAGCGCCTATGGCTTTTTCTCCACTGTGTCCAAAAGGCGGATTTCCAATGTCGTGGGCACAAGCAGCGGCAGCTACAATAGCGCCAAAATCATGTGCTTCATATCCGTGTAACGCGTTGAGCTCTGGATGTTTCTCGAGTATTTGCTGCCCGACCAAACGGCCTAAACTGCGCCCGACCACGGATACCTCCAAACTGTGGGTCAGTCGGGTATGTACAAAATCTGTATCCGACAATGGGATAACTTGTGTTTTGTCCTGTAAACTGCGGAAAGGTGCAGAAAAAATGACGCGGTCATAATCCACTTCGAATCCAAGTCTGGTGGGATCTTGATCCTTGCGCAGTCGTGGTGCAGTATCGCCTTGTCGATTCAGGGACAACAAGCGCACCCAATCCATAGGGGTTGAATCTGAGGCCGTTTCGCTCAGATTACTCATGTCCGTGGTTTTCGTGATTGGTCGCTGCGTGTTCGTCTACTGCATCGTGCCCCGCTAACGAGTCCCCTAAAATAGCGCGTGCGCGCGCCATACTTTGTTGCATCGCTTGCTGTACCTGGAGCACTTTTTCGTACTCCTGGTTTAACAAAGCTTGCTTTTCAGGGCTTAAAGAAGCGCCCTTCATGATCTCTTCTGCGGTAAACTGAGCGCCAAAACCCTTCATCCAATCCATCATTAGGGTGTGTGCCTCTTGAAGATCTTTCATAGACTGGGTCAGGGCCAAATCGGTGGTGTCTAGATCTCTTTGTGTTTTAATACGGGCGGTTAGCTGGGCCAATGCCCCCATCTGTGGCATAGCCTGGTCGTGAACTTCCATCACCATCTTCATGTTGATTTGGTCTTCGGCTGAAGTCTGTTCTGTTTTTGATTGGCAGGATATCAACAGGCTAAAAAGCCCTAAGACAACGGAAAAATAAGGGTGTTTCATCGTGAAAAATTAAAGCCTAAAGATAGTGATTTGATCAGAAAAAAACGGGGAGAATTACTTCCAGGTCAAGGACTCTGTAAGGTCCCTCAAATCCCTGAGCACATACTGGGCGGCTGGCATCAAGGAGTCGTATTGCGGTTTAGCTCTAAAATAAAGCGCTCCGTGTAAGAGGTGCTTGTGGCGGTCAGTGAGGTAGAAATGAGCTTGGGACGCAGCATTGCCCTGAATTTCATAAATAGCGCCATAAACAGACTTCTCTGGATTTTCGTACGGCTGCACCAAAATAGCTGAAGCGTGATCTTGATGCAGGGCTACTTTATCCTCGACGTCTTGAACTCCTCGCTTCCAATCCTCGCTTTCTGCAGGATCCAGGGGCAAATAGTTCACCCACACATCGGCTTTTAGCGCTGGATAATACCAAACAAACCTTCCTTGACTCAGGGGGGTTAACAGCGCTGCTCGATTATAGCTCATCGTGAACCATTGGGTTTGGTGCAGTACAGGAACGGGGTCGGGGTAAGACATAGCCCAAAGCGCCTTGGGCTTGGGCTGAGGATCAGGGGCGGACTGGCAGCTATTGGCCAAGGCCAAAAGCAATACGGGCCACAGAAGCGCCCGATGGGAGACTCGGCTAAACCGCATAGGGCAGTGTAGCTTTGATTTGTTTGAGGCGTTTGCGATCCATCGCCTCCACGCGAAAACTAAAGCCTTCAAAACGAATAACCTCCCCTACCTTGGGGAAACTTTTGGATATTTCCAGCACAAATCCAGCCAAGGTTTCTGACTCCCCTTTTTGGGCCTCAAAAGCGGTTGGGTCTTCCACCTGAGCGACTTTATAAAAATCTTTGAGTGTGGTTTTGCCTTCAAACAAGAAGTTTTGTGGGTCTAGTTGGGTAAACTCCAAATCTTCCTCGTCGAATTCGTCGCTGATATCCCCGACAATTTCCTCAATAATGTCCTCTAAAGTGACCACGCCAGACGTACCCCCAAACTCGTCAACGACTATCGCTAAGTGAATTTTTTTCTGCTGAAACTCTGCCAATAAATCATCCAGCTTTTTGTTTTCAGGAACAAAGTAAGGTGCTCTTAGAAGGGTAGTCCAGTTAAATGTTTTTCTGTCCAAATAGGACAGCAAATCTTTGATGTACAGTATGCCGATAATCTGATCGATGTTTTCTCGGTACACAGGCACACGGGAATACCCGTGATTTTTAATCGCTTCCAGCACCTCTAAGAATTTCATGTCCTCGGAAAGCGAAAACACATCGATGCGCGGACTCATCACCTGCTTGGTGTCCGTATTGCCAAAAGAGACAATGCCCTCCAAAATCTTTTGTTCGGCTTGGGTGGTATCCCCCTCTTGGGTCAACTCCAATGCTTGAGACAGATAGTCAACACTCAAGTTTGATTTTTGACGGCCCAGCTTTTCGTGTAGCTTTAAGGAGAGCTGCTGCATGGGTACGCTCAATGGGCGAAAAACAATATCGATTACCCTGATGGGTAGGGCCATAGCCAAAGCAAAAGGCATTCGGTTTCTATTGGCATACACCTTGGGCAGGATTTCGCCAAACATCAAAATCAAAAACGTGACCAAAACCACTTCGATCAAAAACTTTAGATCGATAATTCCCCAGAGGGTCAGGTCTGATGCGCTGAGGAACACATCGCCCAAATTGCTGAACAACAAAACAATACCGATGTTCACTGCATTGTTGGCGATCAAAATAGTCGCCAACAAACGCTTGGGCTTTTGCAGGATGAGGAGCACCCACTCAGACCGCTGTTTTTTGGCCTCTTTTAACTGTGCAATTTCAAGTGGGCTGAGTCCAAAGAACGCCACCTCTGCCCCTGAAATAAGTGCAGAACAAAACAACAATAAGAACAGGACGCCCACTTTGACCAGGTTAAAGTCGTGGGACAAAAGCCACCAAATGCTCTGTGAAATATTACTGGGGTCAGGATCCAATGCGCGGGGTTTGGTTTACTAAAAGGGAAGGTCGTCTTCCTGGTCCACAGGGGCTGTGGTTTGTGGAGCTACCGGTCTGCTGTGGACTTGAGCAGCAGGGCGCTGACCAGACATTCCGGTATCTGGAGCATCAGGCTTTGCGGTTAAAAAGGTAAAATCGGTGACTTGTATTTCAGTTGAATATCGGGTCTGGCCATCTTCACCCTGCCACTGGCGATTTTTTAACCGGCCCTCCACATACATTTTATCTCCCTTTTTGGCGTATTTCTCACAGATCTCAGCAGCTTTATTGCGCACTACAATATTGTGCCACTCCGTATTGGACACTTTCTCACCTGTGGTTTTGTTGGTGTAGGTTTCATTGGTAGCCAAAGGGAATCGGCCTATGCAATTGCCTGCCTCAAAATAGTGAAGTTTCACATCGTCTCCGAGGTGACCGATCAACATAACTTTATTCAATGTGCCGCTCATGGGGTGTAATTTGAATCCCAAAAATACGGATTTTTTTGTGCACTAAACCACTCCGCCATCAAAACAGGCATGGGCAGATTTTGCGCTGCGGATGGGGAATACCCCCCCGCTAAAGCGCGATGCAGCTCCACCCGCCAAAAAAAGGCGCGAATCAAACGATGCGTCAGGCGGTGTACTACAGGTGCTTCATGGAGCAGGGTCACCTGCCCGACTTGATCAGGCCAAATCTTTTGGGCTTCTAAAAGCACGCTGCCTTCAGCTAACTCGGCACTTGGTCGTTCCAGGGAGGGAAAAGTGTATAAACCGGCCCAGATTCCCCCTCCTTTTCGGGGCAGCATCAAGGTGTTTCCCACGGGATCGACAGCAACCAAATAGTGAATCCAAAGTGCTTGAGGTGGTTTTTTAGGTGACTTTTTGGGCAGCTCGGCCACAGTTCCCGTGGCGTAAGCGACACAGCTCGATTGAACAGGACACTCTGCGCATTGCGGTTTTTTCGGGGTGCACATCGTGGCCCCAAACTCCATAATTGCTTGATTGTATCCCCCTGGATCGGTGTGTATTAAAAAACTTTGGGCCAGCTCGGCAAAATGCTTGATGCCCGAGGTGGAATCAATCGGCAAATCCCCTCCAGTGTACCGGGACAAAACGCGATATACATTCCCATCGACCACAGCTACTGGGGTATTAAAACAAATGGATGAAATGGCTCGGGCCGTGTAGGGGCCAATGCCTTTGAGCTGCAATAACTCACCTACGGTTTGGGGAAACACCCCATTAAACTGGTGGGTGACTTGTTTAGCAGTCGCGTGCATGTTTCTAGCCCTGGAGTAATAACCCAGGCCTTGCCAAAGTTTGAGCACTTCTTCCTCTGAAGCATCGGCCAATGCATCCACCTGGGGAAAGGCGCGGGTAAACGCCTCAAAGTAATCGATCGCCTGGGCCACTCGGGTCTGTTGTAACATCACCTCAGACAGCCATACACGGTACGGATCTTTGTCCTGTCTCCAGGGAAGATTCCTCTGGTGAGCGCTATACCAATTCAGCAGTTGTTTTGAAAAATCCATAAGCTAATCCGTTCAAAAGTAATGGATTCAACGATAAAATATCACAAGCTTATCTTTAATTATGATTTAAAATTGTATATTTGCAACCCTAAAAAAGAGAGAATACAATCAAAATTTAACTCCATGACAAAGGCAGATATTGTTACTAAAATTTCAGAGAAACTGGGTATTGAGAAAGGCGATGTACAAGCAACCGTAGAAGCCTTTATGGAAGAAGTAAAATTGTCTTTGGAAGCTGGTGAGGATGTTTTTTTAAGAGGTTTTGGAAGTTTTATCATCAAAACTAGGGCGGAAAAAACAGGGAGAAATATTTCCAAAAACACCACCATCAAAATTCCAGCACACAACATTCCCTCCTTCAAACCTGCAAAAGTTTTTGTAGAAGGAGTAAAAAACAACGTGAAAGTAAAATAATATTAACCCAAAAAACGAGCATCTATGCCTAGTGGTAAGAAGAGAAAGAGACATAAGGTAGCTACACACAAGCGCAAGAAGCGCCGGAGAGCTAACCGTCACAAGAAAAAGTAGTGTAACCACTACTTTTTCATTTTATTACGCGTTCATTGACATAAAAATTCCCAGAGAATTTTGGCGGTTTTATACCGCTTCAACCCAATTATTGATTTATTTCAACGAAATAATATATTACTATGGCAACAAAAGAATTAGTCATTCGATCTAATTCTGATACTGTTGACTTTGCCCTGCTTAAAGAGGGAAGACTCGTAGAGCTGCACACGGAAAAAGAGAGCGACAACTTCGCTGTCGGCGATATTTTTATCGCAAAAGTGCGCAAGCCCATCACAGGACTCAACGCCGCATTTGTCAATGTTGGCTATGAGAAAGACGCCTTTCTACACTATCAAGATCTAGGACCGCAATTGTCCACCATGCTCAAATTCGTCAAAGAAGTGAGCACAGGAAAGAGCCGTGATTACCTGTTAAAAAAGTTTCCCCTTGAACCGGATATTGAAAAAGAAGGAAGCATCAACGATGCCCTGAAAGCCAATCAATCCATGTTGGTTCAAATTGTCAAAGAACCCATCTCCACCAAAGGACCTCGGATCAGTTCCGAAATCTCCATAGCGGGACGTTATTTGGTGATGGTTCCGTTCTCTAACCGGGTTTCAGTTTCTCAAAAAATTGAATCTAGAGAAGAGCGCGATAGACTGACCAAACTGGTAAAAAGTATCAAACCCAAAGGATTTGGGGTGATTATCAGAACGGTAGCAGAAGGCACCAAAGTCGCAGAATTAGATAAAGATTTACAGAACCTGCTCCAAAAGTGGACAGGTATGTGCAAAAAATTGTACAAGGCACCCCATCCTTCCAAGGTACTTGTGGAACTCAACAGAGCTGCCTCTATTTTAAGAGACCTCTTTAACGACAGCTTCACGGGAATCCACGTGAATGATGAAACCATGTACTCAGAAATCAAAGAATACGTGCAAGAGATTGCACCGGAAAAAGAATCTATCGTTCAGTTGCATACAGATCCCTCACCCATATTTGAAAAATTTGGGATTGAGCGCCAGATCAAAACCTCCTTTGGGCGCACTGCGACCATGAAAAAAGGAGCTTATTTGGTCATTGAACACACCGAAGCACTTCACGTGATCGATGTCAATTCAGGCAACAGGTCCAACAAAGCCAAAACACAAGAAGACACTGCGCTTCAAGTAAACCTCGCTTCTGCATCAGAAGTTGCCCGACAGCTTAGGCTGAGGGATATGGGCGGAATCATCGTAGTCGATTTTATCGACATGGCTGATCCAGACCACCGCAGACAACTGTATGAACACCTGAAAGAAGAAATGAGTGAAGACCGAGCAAAACACAAAATTTTGCCTCCGAGCAAGTTCGGATTGGTCCAAATCACCAGACAACGGGTACGACCTGAGATGAATATCAAAACCAGTGAGCCAGCACCTACCGTTACCGGTAAGGAAGTAGAAGCGCCCATTGTATTGATCGACAAAATCACAGGCGACCTGGAGCGATTGCTCCAAAGCGGCACCAAAGATAAAGTGGTTTTGCACTTGCATCCCTTTATCGCTGCATACCTCACTATAGGTTGGCCCTCCATCAGAATGAGGTGGTGGCTGGAACACAAGCGCTGGGTGCGCATAGAACCCAGAGATGCTTACAGGTATTTAGAATACCGATTTAAAAATCCAGAGGGGAAAACCATTTACTAAACTGTGCTCAGCACGGTTGACCCAAGCGGGGCGCACGATGTGCGCCCCGCTTTTTTTTTGCCTGTTTTTGACCTATATTCGGGCGTGATCAACAAAGAACCCTTCCCCCATAAAACCAAGGCCTACACCTTGACCGAAGCCAAACGAGCGCTGGAAAACTACTGCGCGTATCAAGAGAGGGCCCACAGCGAGGTGGTGGAAAAACTCCGGGGCATGCGCATGATTCCCGAGGCGATTGATGCTGTGGTCGATCATTTGATTCAGGAGGATTTTTTGAATGAAGAAAGATTTGCTAGGGCGTATGTACGCGGCAAATTCAACCAAAAACACTGGGGGAAAAAACGACTGAACCAAGGGCTCAAACAAAAGCAGCTCTCCGCTTATGCGATCAAAGCGGGGATGAGTGAACTCAACGAGTTGGATTATCGAGGATCTTTTGAAACACTTGCCCGACGGATTACCGAAACCACCCAAGGCGGAAAAACTGCCGCCAGCAAAAAGAAGATTGCCGATTACTTGCTCTACCGGGGTTGGGAATCTGAATGGGTCTATGACTGGATCAACCAGCTCAAATAAATCGGCTTATTGCGCTTTGCGCTCCTTGGCCTTGTTGCGTTCAATTTCATGCCCAGGGCGCGTCCATTTTGGCTTCTCGCCCAAAGCCGTCCAAGCGCTATCGGACGCTTCAACGGTCAACGGCTGACTGTGTTTCACAAATGGCTTTTGCGGAACGAGTCCCAACAAGTCGAATAAGGCCTTGTCTTGTTCTATGTCTGGATTGGGTGTGGTCAACAATTTATCCCCGGCAAATATCGAGTTAGCGCCCGCAAAAAAGCACATCGCCTGGCCTTCTTGACTCATTTGGGTGCGTCCCGCTGATAGGCGTACCTGGGTATGGGGCATCACAATTCGGGTGGTAGCAATCATGCGAATCATGTCCCAAATCGGAATGATCGGTTGGTCCTCCAAAGGCGTGCCCTCTACGGGCACTAGGGCATTGATGGGCACTGACTCAGGCTGTGGACTCAGCGAGGACAAGGCCACCAACATACCAGCACGGTCCTCCACAGACTCTCCCATCCCAATAATACCCCCGCTACAGACCGTTACATTGGTCTTGCGCACATTTTCGATGGTGTCCAAACGGTCTTGAAAGGCCCGGGTGGAAATCACGTCCTTGTAATAATCCTCAGAAGTGTCCAAATTGTGGTTGTAGGCGTAAAGACCTGCCTCTGCAAGACGCTTGGCTTGATTTTCAGTGATCATGCCTAAGGTGCAGCACACCTCCATATCGAGTTTGTTAATGGTACGCACCATCTCCAACACATTGTCGAACTCTGGACCATCCTTGACATTGCGCCAGGCCGCTCCCATACAAACACGTGAACTGCCTGATGCTTTTGCCCGCAAAGCTTGCGCTTTCACTTGAGCAACACTCATCAAATCATTGCCTTCCAAATCCGTGTGGTATCGTGCTGCTTGTGGGCAATAGCCACAATCTTCAGGGCATCCACCGGTTTTTATCGACAACAAGGTCGAAACCTGTACGGTATTGGGATCGTGGTGGGTACGGTGCACTGATGCTGCGCGGTACATCAAGTCCATCAGTGGGGTATGGTATAATTCTAGTATGGCTTCTTTGGTCCAAGACTGTTGCATATCGAGCTATTTGGTGGGTAAATGTACGGGTTATAGGGCAAAATCCCCGGGCCATAACCGTGCAAAAAAGTGATATTTCTCCACAGATGATGGTTGATTACTCCGGAAGGCCCAACAATACGGAAACCGCATTTCCCCCAAAGCCTACCGCATTGACCATCACCCGCCTTACAGAGGCTGGCTGCCAAACAGGTTGGTTCAGGTAGGGAATACCTGGCAAATGCTGGTGTTTCAACATCAACAACGCGCATTCCAAGCCCAAAGCGCCTGAGGCGCCAAAGGTGTGTCCGGTGCGCCATTTGTGGGAGGTTCGCCAGGGCGCTCGAGCGCCGAATACGGCATCTATGGCGGCGTTTTCTGCGCGATCTCCTTTGACTGTTCCGGGAGCATGCATGACTACGGCATCTATTTGACAGGGGTCGTGAACCCCCAAGGCCATGTGCATCGATCGGACAAAGCAATCCGCCTCATCAGAAATAGAAATAGCATGGGCCAATGCCTCGGTAGCATATCCCACCCCTAAAACAACCGCTTGAGCACCTGGTCGGATACCTACTTCCAGGCAAAGGGCTGCTGCGCCCTCGCCCAAGACCATGGTATTGGCCTTTTTGAGGGGATCTAACGCGCGACAGGGATAGGGGTCATTCAGGGAAGAAACGAGTTTAAGCGCTTTCATTTGGGCCCAGGTAAAGGGGGTCAAAGCAGCCTCACTACCGCCGACCAAAAAACGGGAAACCATACCTGCCCGCATCCAAGCCACGGCATTGAGCAACGCGTGCAAGGAAGTAGAACAGGTGATCGAATGCGAAAATTCAGGCCCCTGTACACCTAAATCCTGAGCGACCCAAGTGGAGAGGTTTCCCAAAGTAGTCAGCGGAGAGGTCAATACGGGTATGCGCCCACCCTGTACAAAATCCGCATGAGCGGACTCCCAGGTTTGGGTAGCTCCTCGGGAAGAACCGATGTTGATCCCCACAGGCGTTTGCTGATCCCAACCAGACTGATGAAAAGCGCGGCGGGCTGCGATTAAAGCATACCACACCGAAGGATCCAAAGAGGCGTAATCAGGGCGGGTCGCCTGGAGATCCGCACACTGTTGTTGGCCTTGAGGTGTCAGGCGACCCGCCCAGGTCTCCACCATTTGATGGTGGTGGGGTACTGACCAAGGGGTCAATGAACTTTCGGTCGATTGATAGGAGGCCAACACTTCAGCATCACTGCTTCCCAAGGCAGACAGCGAGGCCCAAGAACGAATTGAAATCACCGGTTGTTTCGCTTGATCCATCACAACAAAGCGGGTATTTCTTCGAGGAACTGATCAAACAAATCGTGCATTTGTTGGAGCTCTTCCGCTGTGGTGATAAAAGGGGGCATCAGGTATAAGGTAGCGCCCAGTGGTCGGATACTCAATCCCCGATCCATAAACCAGCGGTACATGGTATCGCGAAAACTTCCATATCTGGGGATTTCCACGGCCAGATCCAGGGCCATAATCACTCCTTTGGCCCGGATGCGGGCCACCTGCGGGTGGCCCGCCCTTTTGGCGGCGTAGGCCGCCTGCATGACTTCAATAATTTTTCTGCGCTGAACCACCTCTGGGTCGACGGCCAAATCCAAAGCGGCCATGGCCGCAGCACAGGCCAATGGGTGGGCGGTATACGTGTGCCCGTGAAACAATCCATGGGCGGTGTGGTCGCTGTAAAAAGCATCGAACATCTGCTGGGTGCACGTGGTCACCGCCATAGGTAAGGCACCTGCAGTCAAGGCTTTGGACAGGCACATCACATCTGGTTTCACCTGAAGTTGGTCACTGGCCCAAAGGGTCCCTGTTTTGCCAAATCCGGTCATGACCTCATCGGCGATCAACAAAACCCCGTGTTTGCGCATCACCGACAACACTTGATCCAAATATTCCGGTTCGTGCATCTGCATGGCTGCAGCACCTTGCACCAAAGGTTCGTAGACAAAACCCGCTACATCTGGGCGATCGGTCAACCGCGCTTCCAATTGGTCGATCAGTTCCTGAATATTGTCGTGTCTGGGGACCTCAATGCGCTCTACCTGCATCAGATGAGCTTCAAAAGGGCCGTTGTACACGCTGAGCCCTGAAACAGACATCGCCCCAAAAGTATCTCCGTGGAACCCATCGTTCAAGGCCATCAAAACCGTTTTGGGTTGCCCTTGGTTGTGAAAATATTGCAGGGCCATCTTAATCCCAATTTCGATCGCTGTGGATCCATTATCTGAAAAAAACAGCTTTTGCTGGCCTTCGGGCAGCAGTGACACCAATTTTTCGGAAAGCAACACCGCGGGTTCGTGGGTAAATCCACTAAACACCACTTGATCGAGCTGGTCGAGCTGCTGTTTCATCGCACCGACAATATGCGGGTGTCTGTGACCGTATACAGTGGTATACCACGAAGAAATCCCGTCCATATACCGATTGCCTTCCTCGTCGTACAAGTAAATCCCTTCACTGCGCACCAAAGCAGTCATCAATGGACTGGTTTTGTGCTGGGTTAAAGGGTGCCATAAATGGGCGCGGTCTCTTTGGGCAAGTGATAGGGCCAATGCTTCTGGAATCAAGGATTTTTCTATCTTGCAAAGAACGTAAAAACCCACCAAACCGCCTATGCGCTCGCCCATAAACTACCGCGCTAAATCCAGGACCCAAACCGCCCCGTGGACTCCGTTTTCTGGATGGCGTTTGGCGCATCCTCTGTTGGTTTTTTTGGGCCTATTGGCCTGGAGTATTTGGATCCGTGGGCCATTTTTTGGTCGGGACTACATCGACAAAGACGAAAGCACTTTTGTGCACATGGGCACTTCTTGGGCCGAGGGACATCTGCCCTACACAGAACTTTGGGACCTAAAACCACCGATGACCTTTGCCTACTTTGCCGGGGTGGTGGGGCTTTTTGGCCAGCACCTCTGGTTGATACGATTGATTGGCGCCGCACTGGTCGCCGCTGTGGGCTACAGCACCTATCGACTGATTCGAATACACGCCAGAGAAACCACGGCTCAAGCGCTTGGGGCATTGACGGTGGCCCTGCTCAGTTTATTTGGCAGCGTTCAAGGAGTGATGTCCGAGCACATCGCGCTGTTTTTCTGGATGCCGGGAGTTTGGGCGTTGATCCAAAGCACCTTGAGGTCTACCCAACACAAAACAGCGCTGATCTGGTGCGCAGGAATCTTGCTCAGTTTATCGGTGGCTACCAAACTCAATATGGCCTATGCGGTTTTGGGACTGGTCGTGCCCTGGATGATCTCCGTCAGAAATACACGCCAAATCGTTCAACTGGCTTTGGCGGGAGCTGTGCCTGTCGCGCTGTTCGCTTGGCTGTACCGGGAACACCTGGAGCTGTTGTGGTCTTCGGCGGTATTGGCCTCTTGGGCCTACACCCAACTGCAAAAAATGCAGACACCCGGGCTGGTGGCCATCGTGTTGTGGTTGCTGATTCCTTTAGTATTATGGCTGATAAAACCTCCGCATAAAGCCACCAAACCCTCATTTTGGATGATCTGGGGGGCTTTGGCCGGTGTTTCCTACAGCATCTGGTCTGTGGGCAAGCTGAACGGACACTATTTGCTGCTGGTCTATCCGATCTGGCTGTGCGCTCTGGCTTGGTCTTTCAGCGGATGGTCGTTAAAACCGATGGGGGACAGGGCCCGGCTGATCACTGCCTGGGGCATGTTGCTCTTGCCGGTGGAATCCTACCTGGAAGCCTATCGTTGGGGGGAAACCTTGATAAAGACTGGATATGCCACCCAGGGTGAAGGCTTTGAGGTGGCCCGCGCCTTGCAAAACCAAGGTGTAGACCCACAAAGTGTGCTCTGGCTGGAATACCACATCGGAAGCTGGATCATGGGGGGAAAACCGCTGTCTGCAGCGAGTACCCATCCGAGTAATATCGCCAGAGAAGGGCTATTCCCCTACTTTAACCCCCGAAAAACCAGCGAGGAGGAACTGAGTTATCTGTTGGATACACTGAGTCCTCAATACATAGTCACCGGCCCCAAAGCGCTTTTTGGCAAAGATCACCTATCGCTGCAGCGCCAGCTTGACCAGACACTTCACCAACGCTATTTTGCCTCTGATACCTTGGGTTCAGCCGTTATTTGGGTCCAACGCCTCCCCCAATCTTGAGCGTATCGATCGATACAATCTGCATCGATTAAGGGCTCTGGGAGCAAGCGCCCTAAAAATGGCCAACCCGTCTTGGACAGTATCACGGATTCGGTTTCTGGATTAGGATCTCCATTAAATACCCAAAATCCTTGAATACCTCGAGCCTTAAGCACCTCAGCCGTGAGTAAACTGTGGTTAATGCTGCCCAAATAATGTCTGGAAACCACCACCACTTGATCGCCTGGTTGCATCAAATCAGCTACGGTGTCTGTGTCGTTTAAGGGCACCAAAACACCGCCTGCCCCTTCAATGACCAATGTTTTGTCGGGATTGGGACGCGTAAAATCGCTGAGCTTTAACCTTATTCCCGACCGCTCGGCTGCTGCGTGGGGACTCATGGGATGTTCGAGCAAATGACTGCTGGGATGTGCCTCAGACTCGGGACAATCTGCCCAGGCCAATACTTTTTCAAACTCCAAATCGTGGAGGTCACCACACTGTATCGGCTTCCAATAATCTGCTTTTAGTGCGCGCACCAAGACTGCAGAGGCCACTGTTTTACCGACTTCAGTAGAAATACCTGTGACAAAAATCCGTTGGGGGGTTTTGCTCATAAACACTGTTTTAAAGCGGACAACAAACCTGCAATATCCTCGTCGGTGTGGTCCGCATGAATACACAAACGCAGTCTTGCAGTGCCCTCAGGTACGGTAGGGGGCAAAATAGCCTTGACGCCAAACCCTGATTGTTGCACCTGTTCTGCCCATAGGACAGCAGACTGTTGGCTGGGACATTTCCACGCCTGTATCGGTCCAAAAGCTGGCCAAAGGTGATCCAAAACACCTAGATTTTGGGCGGTGTCGCGAAAAAATTGGATGCGTTCTCTCAGTTGAGCGCGGGCCTCGGGCCCGCGCTCCTGGGCCAAAATCAAGGTTTGGGTGATGTGTGCCACCTCGGCAGGACTAGGAGCGGTGCTGTAGATCAAAGAACGGGCGTAATTCACCAAAAAAGATTTCAGGGGTTGATCGACCAACCAAAATGCCCCTTGTCGTCCCATCGCCTTGCCCAGGGTGAGCAAACGGGCCCAGACCTTGTCTTCTAAGCCCAAATCCTGCACCAAACCGCCACCTCGCTCTCCATAAACTCCTGTGCTGTGGGCTTCGTCCACAACTAAGTAAGCGCCGAACTCAGCGCACCAATCAGCCATAGCCGACAAGGGAGCGGAGTCCCCATCCATAGAAAAAAGACCTTCCGTAACCACAAACAGCACCCCGTCAGGGTGCATTTTTGCACGGGCATGTACCGCCTTGGCATTGAGGTCATTGAGGTCATTGTGTGCAAACTTGAAGGTATGGGCCATGGACAGCCTAAGGCCATCGACGATACTGGCATGCACATGTGCATCCGCCAAAACAACATCTCCCCTTTGGGGTACTGAGGCAAAAAAACCGATATTGGCGGCGTAGCCTGAAGGGAAAAACAAGGCCTGATCACCACCCCAATCAGTTGCTGCCCTCTGCTCCAAAACCTCTAGGGCGACAGTATGTCCAGAAATCAATCGAGATCCACTTCCGCCCAAGGCCAATCCTGTTCCGGTATCGACCTGCTTGGCCCAACCAAAATAGTCGTTGGACATAAAATCGACGCCGGACAACACTTTCGGTGTGCGCAACAATCCACTGTGGGCGCGCTGTGCCAAAAGATGTTTCAGCTTTGGGGGCAAAGAATGGGACATGGGCCAAAGATAAGTGGGAAACACCACAAAAAAAAAGCCGCCCTAGTGGGCGGCTCAATATTTAAAATCCAGAGATTAAGCGTCTGCCAAGACAACAATTTTGTTCTGTGACATTTCTAAAGTACCTCCGCTAACCGACAATAAATAGGTGTCTTTTTCCGCTTTCTGGAACAGGGCTGCCGCAGATTTAGGCAACTCACCAACGACCCCTTGAATGCGCAATTGTCCCGCTTGCAATACAGAAACAATAGGCGCGTGGTTTTCTAAAATCTGAAAAGAACCGTCTTTTCCGGGGGCGGTTACCGAAGTAACTTCTCCAGAAAAAAGGGTGGATTCAGGTGAAATGATATCTAGTTGCATGTATCCTAATTAAGATTCGGCCAACATTTTCTCACCAGCAGCAATAGCCTCTTCAATCGTTCCTTTCAAGTTGAAGGCTGATTCTGGCAGGTGATCTAACTCACCATCCATGATCATGTTAAATCCTTTGATGGTGTCTTTAATATCCACCAATACACCTGGGATACCGGTAAACTGCTCCGCTACGTGGAATGGCTGAGACAAGAAACGCTGTACACGACGAGCGCGTCCTACCGCCAACTTATCTTCTTCAGAAAGTTCTTCCATACCCAAGATCGCGATGATGTCTTGTAGCTGCTTGTAGCGCTGCAATAACTCTTTCACACGTTGCGCACAAGCGTAATGATCTTTACCTAAAATTTCGGCGGACAAAATTCTTGAAGTAGAATCCAATGGATCAACCGCAGGATAAATACCCAACTCGGCAATCTTACGAGACAATACCGTGGTCGCATCCAAGTGGGCAAATGTGGTCGCTGGTGCTGGATCCGTCAAGTCATCCGCAGGCACATAAACCGCTTGAACTGAGGTGATTGAACCTCTTTTGGTCGAGGTAATACGCTCTTGCATCGCACCCATCTCAGTAGCCAATGTCGGTTGGTAACCCACCGCAGATGGCATACGTCCTAAAAGTGCAGAAACCTCTGAACCTGCCTGGGTAAATCTAAAGATGTTGTCCACGAAGAACAATACGTCTTTTCCTTGACCCTCACCGGCACCATCGCGGAAATACTCAGCAATAGTCAAACCAGTTAATGCAACACGCGCACGGGCCCCTGGAGGCTCGTTCATCTGTCCGAAAACGAAAGTCGCTTTTGACTCCTTAAGCGCTGCTTTGTCTACCTTGGAAAGGTCCCATCCGCCAGCTTCCATGGAGTGCATAAACTCATCGCCGTATTTTATAATTCCTGACTCCAACATCTCGCGCAAAAGGTCGTTCCCTTCACGGGTGCGCTCTCCTACTCCAGCAAACACAGAAAGTCCACCGTGTCCTTTGGCGATGTTGTTGATCAATTCTTGAATCAATACTGTTTTTCCTACACCTGCTCCACCGAACAAACCGATTTTCCCTCCTTTTGCGTAGGGCTCAATCAAGTCAATCACTTTAATACCGGTAAATAAAACCTCGGTAGACGTAGATAAATCTTCAAATCTTGGGGCTGGTCTGTGAATGGGCAAGCCGTTTTCACCTGACTTAGGCAGATTTCCGATCCCGTCAATCGCATCTCCAATCACGTTGAACAAACGCCCGTATACATCACCACCGATGGGTACCTGGATCGCGCTTCCTGTTGGAGTCACTTCCATACCTCGGCTCAAACCGTCCGTTGAATCCATAGAAATGGTTCTGACGGTATTCTCTCCGATGTGAGACTGAACCTCAAGAACCAAAATGGTTCCATCCTTCTTGTTCACCTCGATGGAGTCGTAGATTTTAGGGAGTTTTGCGCCGTTTTCAAAGGCGATGTCGACCACTGGGCCGATGATCTGAGCAATAGTAGCTTTTCCTTGAGACATTTGGGTGTATTTAAGGCTGCAAATATAAACCATATATCGCTAAATAGAAAACCAAAAACCAAGGGAAATAAAAAATGAGCGGGGCGCCAATAGGCGCCCCGCATCTCAGGGTTTCCCCCTAATTATCAAACACTTGTCTTATTGGTTAAACACCAAAGACACGTAATACTGTGATCCTACATTACCGGTACCGATGGCAGAGAAGTACTCATCTGCCAATAAGTTAGATGCTCCCAGCTTTACATTAGCTTTCCAAGCAGGAACATTTAAGTTCACTTGAGCATCAACTACACTGAATGAAGGAATAGTTCCATCTGCAAAAGTAGCTTGCCACTCATAGCTGTCTGACCAGCGATAGTTCACAAAGAAACCTAGGTTTTTCAACACCTCAGTTCCGCCAAAACTAGCTTTTACCTTATGTTTTGGGGTGTTGAATCCAGCGCGGAAATCAGGGTTAGCGGCTTGATCGAACTCGAAGTCAGCATAGGTATAGTTCACACCCAACTCGTATTTCTTCATCAAACGGACGTCAACACCAGCATTAACACCCAGTGAGGTGATGTCTATAGCGCTGTTGGTGTACGTTTGGAACGCTTGATAATCTCCATTTTGCAAAGCGAGCAATGACAGAGTATTGTCTCCTGCTTGTCCGTATTTAGGCACCAATACAGTTTGGTTAGAGATAAAATCTTGGAACTCGTTGTAGTACCAGCTTACGTCTAAGGTGACATCTTTGATCTGTCCGCGGTAGCCCAATTCAAAAGCTGAGATTTGCTCTGGTTTTACCAAAGGCACAAAAGTAGCTTTAGGCGCGCCCGCTTGTACTGAAGCCAAGCTAAACGCATTTTCATAAGCATCGCGTCCAGTTAAAGTGACTGTAGATCCACCGGCGTATGGCGCACCAGCTGCAGAAACAGGCACCTGAATTGAATATCTATCCAAGTTATCTGGAGAAGACCCAGCCAACAAAGCAGTACCTGCATTCAATCCGATATATAAATCCTGAGTAGTTGGGTTTCTAAAACCTGTCTGGAAAGAACCGCGGATGTTGTGGTTTCTCTTTTCGCCAGCAGTATAGGTCACAGAACCTCTAGGTGAAACAAATCCATCAAACAATTCGTTTTTGTCAAAACGCATAGAGGCGGTCAATTTCAAACGCTCATCCATGGCTTTTTTCTGGATCTGAGTATACACCCCTAATTCTTTGTAAGCAATAGGTCCATCGACATCTGTAAAGATGGTTCCTTGTGAATTCAAACGGTATTCTCTAAATGATCCACCTACTTGAACATCTGCAAAGTCTTTGGTCAAATAGCTCAAGTTGTAGTTGGCATCAACGTGCTTCAACTTGGTTTCGTCGATAAATCGCGCTCCTGTAGATATGTTACCGTCCTGAATGATTCGATTAAACACTTCGTTAAATCCTAATGAACCTGGAAGCGGACGGCCTTGGTCAGCTTTCGCTCTGGCCAATGCATGAGCTGCGGTTTCATTGAATTGAATGCCTGTACCCATACCCAAACGGGCCCCGATGTAAGTGGCGGCGTAATCTCCAAACCAAGCAGCATCCGATTTCCAAGAGCGGTTGACGTTGATCGCGGCAAAACGGGTATCGTAAGAATCTCCAGCATCTTCATTGGTGATATATCCGCGCACAAAGAAATTGTCGTTCTTCACTTCAAATTTGTGTTGAGACAGGGTAAAGTTGTCGATGTAGTAGCGGCTGGAACCTTGAAAAATAGTAGACCCTCTACCGGTTCTGGTGTTGAAGATAAACTCTAAGTCTGTTCCCTTAGGACGGTAGTGCATGGCTAGGTCGTACTTCAAGCTTTTGGCGTCGTAGTCGGTTAAGTCTTGCTCTTCGTAACCTGTGCGCGACACAAATGCTTTACCCACAGTTCCTGATGGCAGACCGGCCAATGCGTCAAAGTTCAAGGTAGTAGCCACCTCATCACCGTACACGTTCAATCCGTTGTATCCAGGGTTGTTGGCTCTGGTAGCTAGCGGGTTGGATAGATCATCTGTGCGCTCGGCGTGCCAATCTTCACCGCGCATCGCAGCGATATTGATCTTGTAGGCAAACTCATCAGAGACCTTGTTGGCATAACGAACAGCCACATCGTAAAACTGATTGGTACCTGCATCTTTTTGAGAAGTAACCCCAGTGCGCACTAAAGCGCTAGAACCTTCAGAGTCAAAAGGACTCTTAGAAGTCATAAACAAAATTCCGTTAAAGGCGTTGGCCCCGTATAGTGCGGAAGAAGCTCCTGGTAAGATTTCAACGCTCTGAACATCTAAGTCGCTCATCCCCACTAAGTTTCCAAGCACAAAGTTAAGCGCAGGTGAGGAGTTGTCCATCCCGTCTACCAACTGCATGAAACGCGTATTGGCAAAAGTGGCAAACCCTCTGGTGTTGATCGATTTAAAGGTCAATGAGTTGGTGTTGATATCCACACCTTTCAGGTTGACCAAACCGTCGTAAAAGTCAGCTGACGTAGTGTTTTTGATTTCTTTTAAACCAAAGCGCTCTACGGATACTGGCGACTCAAACAAACGCTCTGGAGATCTTGACGCAGAGATCACAATCTCGTCCAACATAGTGCTGGACTCGCTGAGCACTACACGGATGGACTGATCTTGTGCAGACACGACTACCGTGGATTCCGCGTACCCAATACTGGTGATGCGCAAAGTCAACGGGAAGGATTTCGACGTAGTTAAACTGAAGTTTCCGTCAAAATCGGAAACTGCACCTTCTGAAGTGCCTACGACAATAATGTTGGCCCCTGGAATCGGCATCTGGCCTTGGTCGACCACAGATCCTTTAACATTGGTTTGTGCCCAGGCGGCTGTAAATCCGCAAAACAAAGCCACCAACAAAGTGAGTAAAGTGTTATTTTTCATGAGGTTGATTTTAGTTTTTAAAAGGAAAGGTAGTTAATTTTTTGATATATCAATTTATTCCACCGTAACTGACTTGGCCAAGTTTCGGGGTTGATCCACATTACACCCGCGCATGACAGCGATGTAATAGGACAAAATTTGCAAGGGAACTGTGGTCACCATAGGGGTGAGCGCTTCGTGAATGTCTGGTATTTCCACGACGTGGTCAGCTAAAGCAGCGATATCTGTATCTCCTTTACTGACGATGGCAATGATTTTTCCTTTGCGCGCTTTGATCTCTTGGACATTGGACACAATCTTTTCGTAGTGACCTCTTTTGGGCGCAATCACCACCACGGGCATGTGTTCATCGATCAGCGCAATGGGACCGTGTTTCATCTCCGCGGCTGGATAGCCCTCCGCGTGGATGTATGAAATTTCCTTAAGTTTTAAAGCACCCTCAAGCGCAACTGGGAAATTATACCCCCGACCTAAGTACAAGAAATTGGTCGCGTCTTTGTATACTTCAGCAATTTTTTTGATCGCTTCCTCTGTTTTTAAAACCGTTTCGATTTTTGAAGGAACTTGATCTAAGGCACTTAAAAAGGCGATAAACTCAGACTGAGAAATCGTGCCGATGGCTCTAGCCATTTTGGCAGCGATCAGCGAAAGCACGGTGAGTTGGGTTGTAAATGCCTTGGTAGAGGCCACTCCGATCTCTGGACCTGCGTGGGTATATGCTCCCGTATGGGTTTCGCGGGCGATAGAACTGCCCACTACGTTACACACCCCGTACACAAAAGCACCGCGTTCCTTAGCGAGCTTAATCGCCGCTAAAGTATCGGCAGTTTCTCCGGACTGTGAAATGGCAATCACTACATCTCTGGAGGTGATCACCGGGTTTCTGTAGCGGAACTCTGAAGCGTATTCCACCTCAACGGGGATGCGCGCTAAGTCCTCAAACAAATATTCAGCCACCAAACCTGCGTGCCATGAAGTACCACAAGCAATGATCAAAATCCGGTCAGCGCGAACAAATTTTTCCAGGTAATCGTCAATGCTCGACATCTTCACCACCCCTTGTTCTGCTTGAAGTCTCCCCCTAAGGGTATCGCGCACTGCATTGGGTTGCTCGAAGATCTCTTTGAGCATAAAGTGGTCGTAACCGCCCTTTTCAATTTGTTCCAAGTTGAGCTCCAACTCTTGAATTTCTGGGTTGGTCACATGAATGTCATCTTGAATCTTGCGCACCCGCACCTCGCGACCTAGGCGAACAATCGCCATCTCACCATCTTCCAGGTATAGGGCGTTGTTGGTGAACTCAATAAAAGGAGTGGCATCTGAAGCGATAAAAAACTCGTCTTCACCGAGTCCAATCGCCAAAGGGCTGCCGAGCTTGGCCACTACCAATTCATTGGGTTTGTCCAGGTCAAACACCGCAATGGCATAAGCGCCAATCACTTTTTGAAGCGCGATTTGAACCGCTTTACCCAGCTTGACCTTTTCTTTGGTTTTGACGTCTTCGATCAGATTGACCAACACCTCAGTATCGGTATCCGAGTGGAAAACATAACCGCGCTTGGTCAGCTCGCGTTTGATCGAATCGTAATTTTCTATGATTCCGTTGTGGATCAAAGCGATTTTGCCTGAATTAGAAACGTGGGGGTGAGAATTCACGTCATTGGGCACTCCGTGAGTCGCCCAGCGCGTATGTCCAATCCCTATTTTTGCAGTGCTTTTGGCCAATACCTGCGACTTGGCTTCCAAGTCAGACACTTTGCCCTTGGTTTTGGTCACTGAAAGGTCATCACCGCAATAGAGCATAATTCCAGCGGAGTCATACCCGCGGTACTCCAATCGCTTTAGGCCTTTAATCAGAATAGGATACGCTTCTCTGTATCCGATATAGCCGACAATTCCACACATAAGTTAAAGTTTGGTAGGTTATTGATTTGGGGTGTAAAATACTTCTAGTTGCAACCTGCGGTCCTGTGGAACAGCGGTTGAAGGACCGTACAAAACGGTGCCCAGCGGGGTCATCACCGACATGCGGTGAATTTTTTTATTTCCCTCAGGGGTTTTGATCGGGGTGACATCCGTATAGCGGAAATCAGGTGTAACCGTCAATGCCAGAGGGGCATTGACCGAGTCGCGCAGCACTAAATTATTGAGGTAATCCGTGACCCGAAAAGTGTACTTGACCAATCCATCGGTGCCCTCTTGACGCAATCCATTGAAATTGGGATAAGCGCCCAAGGCAGTATTCACCTGTCCTTGGTCATAGGCAGGATTGAATATGATTTGATTGGTGGCCGCGTTGTACAGATTTAAACGGGGGGGCTCTTCACCGTAACCGGCTTGGGCCAATGTTTCGCGATCGACATAAAAAGACAAACGCGCTTCGTTGATGATCCACTTATTGGCCTTGATTTGTGCGATCATATCCGCACCGCCATCAGCGCCAAAGAGCTGGACCTGGGCAAATACTCCATTTCCACCCTTGAGGTATATTTTTTGATCAGCTCCGGCAGCCAAAGCTTGATTGAGGGCAGCTGGATTTTCTCTTTTGATGGTGTTGACCGCGTTCCCAATAACGCCAGAAGTGTTTAATCCCAATACATCAAGGGTGTATACGCCTTCTTTTCCGGTTTGGTTACCATCAGCATCTATTCCGCTGTAGAGGTATTCCACCCGTATTTTGGCCTGGGTTAAATCCAAAAGCATCATCAAGTTGTGCTCCTCGGGAATACTGATGTGCAATCCCCGGAAATAGTCGGCAAAATTGGATTGACTCAACAAGGGATCTCTGCCTTCCTGGCTGAGCAGATGGGTTTGGAAAAAATCTTTGTTTAACTCCAACCTCAACCCTGGCGGCTGTCTGTAATCGATTTGCAGCGACTCATCTACTTCGGTATCCGAATTATCTTTCAGGTATTGAATGAACTCCTGATTGGTTATTCTAGCATTTCCATCATAAAGCACTGCTCCGGTAAAATTGGGGTGAAAATCTTGATCTGAATAGTATTCGCTGGGCGCCAAATAATCGCTTAGAGGGTCCAAATCATTCAGAAAGTATTTGAGCTCGCGCACCTGAACCCTAAAAGTGGACTCCTTGTCTCCGTAAATCGAATCCAAGGTATAGGTTCTCGGGTAGGTATTGGCCAAGAACTCTTCATCTAGGTTATCAAAAATGCCATCGGCATCCGTGTCCTTGGACAAAGGGTTGGTGCCATTGGCGAGTTCCGCTAAATCGTTGACTCCGTCACCATCGGTATCGCTTCCTGGATCCAAGGGATCGATATCTAAAACATCGGGGACCCCATCTGAATCGGAGTCTTTGTCCGAACCTGAGGTAAATGGAAGGTAGAGAATTACTTTGGTGACTTTCTCCGCTTCATCGACGTAACTGCCTGAGTCCTCCAGGTTTTGAGAGTAGATTCCAAAGACAGGATTGCCTCCACCTGAAGCCAGCCTTACTTGGGTCGCAATTGACGCTTGGGTAGTGCCAAAAATAGGATCATTGTAGTTGCCCAGTTGATACACGCTGAGCTTATTGGTCATCGCCGCCTGGATTTGGGTCTGGGAAACATGTACCGGATAAACCGCTTTTTGGGTGTTGAACCCTTCCGCGTTGATTAAAGCTTGATTTTCTATAAAGAGTTCGTCTTCACAGCTGACTAAACCACTGCCCATTAACCCTGCAAAGAGCAAGCCCAGGACCTGTTTGGTGTTCCAATTCATTCGGTTACTTTAGTACTTTGGTGTTGTAAAATCCTGCATAAGCCTCTTCAAATTCGTGGAAGGGAACATAGGGAAGGATTGGCTTGTCGAGTGACTCTATATGGGCCAATAAATCTGGATGAATCTCCTCGGTGGCTAATATAACCGCATCGGAATGATCCACGGCGACTTTTAACAGATTATTATAGTCAGGGTGTTCCAGGCAGGCAATAGACGCTTCATCAATTCCGTCAAAGGCGATTTTCTTGCGCATGCAGTCGCTTAGGGTTCCCTCAAAATCAGACGCATAGACAGAAGTGACAATGCGGCTTTCAGCAAACAAGGGCTCGTCGGCGTAGTATTTGCGCAAATAAAGCGGCAACAAAGAAGCCATCCATCCGTGTACGTGGATGATGTCCGGAATCCAATTGAGTTTTTTTACAGTTTCCACCACCCCTTTGGCAAAAAAGATAGCGCGCTCGTCGTTGTCGTCGTACATGCAACCCTCTAAGTCTTTAAAGGTGTGCTTGCGTTTGAAGTACTCTTCATTATCTATAAAATACACCTGGATGCGCTCTTTGGGAATGGACGCCACTTTGATGATCAAGGGCATATCCATATCGTTGACCACCATGTTCATCCCAGACAAACGAATCACTTCGTGCAGTTGATGTCTGCGCTCGTTGATGATTCCGTACTTGGGCATAAAGATTCTGATTTCACCCCCTTTGCTGTTCACCATCCGAGGAGCCTCGTAGGACATCTGCGAGACAGGGTTTTGGGGGAGGTAGGGCGCTAGCTCTGAAGAGACAAACAAGATCTTTTTACCGTTCATAAGGACGTTATTTTTCGATTCCAACTTAGGAGATGCAAATTTACAAAAAATATGCGGAATCGCCTTAATTATAGTAAGTTTGCCGAGTGAACCACCCCGAAATTCTTTTGCTTCGCCACCGGATTGAGCTAGCTGATTCTCTGGCAAAACACACGCAATGGGCTTCATCCATAGGATTTGTCCCCACCATGGGCGCCTTGCACCCAGGGCACTTGGCTTTGGTCGAACGCGCAGCCCTGGAAAACAAAGCGGTGGTCGTCAGCATTTTTGTCAACCCAACTCAGTTCAACAATGCCCAAGACCTGGCGCTTTATCCCCATACCCTAGATCGAGATTTAGCACTGCTGAGCACCTTGCTCCACCTAGGCACCCCTATTTGGGTGTACGCACCCGGAGCTGAAGACTTGTATTCCGATGGGGTCAAAGCGCAAAGTTTTGACTTTCAAGGATTGGATTCAGTCTTTGAAGGCGCAGACCGACCGGGCCACTTCAACGGGGTAGGCACCGTGGTCTCCTTGCTCTGGAAGGCAGTCCCCGCTCATCGGGTGTATTTCGGAGAAAAAGACTACCAACAACTCTGTGTGGTTCAGGCCCTGAAGCGCATGGAACACCGCGACTTGGAAATCATCCCTTGTCCCATTGTTCGGGAACCCAACGGTCTAGCGATGAGCTCGAGAAATGAGCGACTCACCGACTCCCAAAGAAATCGCGCTGCCTGGATTTATCAAACCCTACAGGAGGTGGCTGATCGGGGCCGCGCTGCGGCCCCGAACCGACTGAGTCCGCATGGACTCAGGTCGCTCGTCACCCGAGCCGCCCAAGAAGCCCCCGATTTTCAAATCGCCTATTTTGACATAGTCACAGAAGGAGGAATGACTCCTGTAGACCAATGGGTGACCGGTGAAAAATACCGGGCTTTGATCGCTGTAGTCTTTCACGGCGTTCGGCTTATTGATAATATCGCGCTTTAATTCTTATATTTGCGCCATGTTTGTGCACGTAGTAAAATCCAAAATCCACCGCGTGAAAGTCACCGGGGCAGACCTGAATTACATCGGAAGCATCACCATTGATGAAGACCTGATGGATGCCGCCAATGTCATTGCCGGCGAAAAGATTCAGGTGGTCAACAACTCCAATGGAGAACGCCTGGAAACCTATGTCATTCCTGGACCCCGCCAAAGCGGTGAAATCACCTTGAATGGAGCTGCTGCACGCAAAGTATCTGTAGGTGACGTATTGATTTTGATCACCTATGCGATGATGGAACTCGAAGAGGCCAAGAACTTCAAGCCAGCCCTGGTATTTCCAGACGAAGCCACCAACCTACTCCATGCCTAAAAAAGGCCAACCTTTGTTTACTTGGATCAAAAAGACAGCGCCCATTGCCTTGGGCTTGTTGCTGGTTTTTCTGACCTACCGACTCACCTCTGCAGAAAACAGAGCCGCCATGATGGCCTCGATGCAACAAGTCGATATTTTTTGGCTGTTGGTCTCCGTAGCCCTAGGGGTGGTCAGTCATATTTCGCGCGCCATACGCTGGAACTACCTCCTGGCCCCTATGGGGTATCGACCCCGCATTATGGCCAATGCCCTGATCATCATGATGGCCTACCTGACCAACTTAGGCATTCCCCGCTCTGGCGAACTCTTGCGCGCCACCACCCTAAAGACTTATCAAGGTGTGCCCTTTCAAAAAGGGTTTGGCACCATTGTCACTGAGCGCATCATCGATTTATTGATGCTCTTTGTGGTCATCCTATGTGCCTTAGTCTTGCAGACAGAAGTGTTGCTGGATACATTGGCCGAAAAGAATATTTCGCTGATCCAAACCGGAGGAGTGCTGGCCGCTCTGATCGCAGGGGGTTATTTTGGACTGCAGTGGATGCAGCGCACCCAGATCAAACCCTTGGTGGTGCTCAGAGAGAAGGTTGCCGGATTGCTAGAAGGCAGCTCCACGGTTTTTCACATGAAAAATAAAGCCGCTTTTTGGGGGCATACTGCATTGATTTGGGGGTGTTACGTCGCCATGTTTTGGGTGGTGAAATTTGCGCTGCCGGACACCCAGGAACTGGGGCTTGGACCGGTTTTGGTGGCTTTTGTGGCGGGCGCATTTGCCATGACCGCGACCAACGGCGGCATTGGACTCTACCCGATTGCCGTGCAACAATCGCTGATGCTTTTCGGTGTTTCTGCCGCCTCTGGCCTCGCTTTTGGCTGGGTGATGTGGTTGACCCAAACCCTGTTGGTGGTGGTGATCGGCGCTGCATCATTTATTTTGATCCCCTTTGTGGGAAAAAGCAACTCAGAATTGGCCGGTAAGCCTTAAATTTAGGCCTGAAATTATCCCATGGCCAAATCCAAAACCAGTTTCTTTTGTCAGTCTTGTGGCACCCAATACGCCAAATGGGTGGGGCAGTGCAATTCGTGTAAAGCCTGGAACACCGTGGTGGAGGAGCTGATCCAAACCAACACTACCGTGCTTTGGGGGAGCAAAAACCAAGTGGCCGCCGCTCATCCAGTGCGCGTAGAAGACATCACCCTATCGGCAGAACAAAGACTCGACAGCTTAGACGAGGAATTCAACCGCGTGCTCGGTGGAGGCATCGTGCCCGGCTCCTTGGTGCTCATCGGTGGGGAGCCCGGAGTGGGAAAATCCACATTGATGCTCCAAATCGCCCTGACCCTTCCCCACAAAGTGCTGTATGTCTCGGGCGAAGAATCCCTCAAACAACTCAAAATGAGGGCAGAGCGCATCCACGCCCAAAGCAGTCAATGCTATATTTTGACGGAAACCCATACGGAGTCGATACTCAAGCAAGCGGAAACCATGTCCCCGGACCTGGTGGTGATCGATTCCATTCAAACTTTGCACACTACCGCCATTGAATCCAGTCCGGGATCGGTCTCTCAGATCAGGGCCTGTACCGCTGAGTTAATTCAATACGCCAAACACACCCATACCCCGGTATTGCTGATCGGCCACATCACCAAAGACGGCAGTATCGCAGGTCCTAAAATTTTGGAACACATGGTGGATACGGTGCTCCAGTTTGAGGGCGATCGACACGGGGTTTACCGCATTTTACGGGCGCTAAAAAACAGATTCGGATCCACCGCTGAGTTGGGCATCTACGAAATGGCCGGATACGGGCTGCGTCAGGTGGCCAATCCTTCTGAAATCCTGATGACCCAATCTACCGAGTCGTTAAGCGGAACAGCCATCGCGGCAACCGTCGAAGGGTTGAGGCCGCTGTTGGTCGAAATTCAAGCCCTGGTAAGTTCTGCCGTTTACGGGACTCCTCAGAGGTCCACGACTGGCTATAACGCCAAGCGATTGCACATGCTTTTGGCGGTTTTGGAAAAAAGGGCCGGTTTTAAGCTGGCGGCCAAGGACGTGTTTCTCAACATTACCGGAGGCATCAGCCTAGAAGACCCTGCCATGGATCTTGCGGTGATCGCGGCCATCCTCTCCTCCAACCTCGATATTCCCATTGCCCCAGGAATCTGTTTTGCCGCTGAAGTGGGGTTGTCTGGAGAAATAAGACCCGTACAGCGCATCGATCAGCGGATTTCGGAGGCTGCTCGATTGGGATTTACCGCTATCGTGGTCTCCAAACACGCTACCATGGGGACACAACAAAAAATTAAAACGATTGCCGTGGGAAAAGTGGAAGAAGTATTCCGCTATTTGTTCGGCAAAAACAATGAATAATTCATGAAGTACAACACCTTAGGAAGTACCGATCTCAAAATCAGTGAAATCTGCCTGGGCACCATGACTTGGGGCCGACAAAACACCCAAGCAGAAGGATGGGCGCAAATGGATTACGCCCTGGAGCAGGGCATACAGTTTTGGGATACTGCGGAACTGTATCCCGTGCCTACCCTTCCTGAACTCTATGCCCATACAGAAATCATCATGGGTCAATGGTTCAAGCAATCCGGAAAAAGGTCTGAAATCGTATTGGCGTCAAAGATCGCTGGGCCTGCTGGGTTTACCGCACACATTCGCACCAATGGATTTCAACCCACAGCCCTCAAAGAGGCGGTAGAAGGCAGCTTAAAGCGTTTACAGACGGATTACATCGACCTGTATCAGCTGCATTGGCCGGAGCGCAACACCAACTATTTCGGAAAGCTGGGCTACACCCATGACTCAGAGGAACAATGGGTAGAAAACTTTGAAGAAGTATTGGATACCTTGGGGACCTTGGTCGCCGAGGGCAAAATCAGACACATCGGACTTTCCAACGAAACGCCTTGGGGACTGATGAGGTATTTAGATGCACACAGAGCAAAACAGGAACGGCCGCGCATTCAAACCGTTCAGAACCCCTACAGCTTGTTAAACCGAAGCTATGAAGTGGGTTTAGCGGAATGCTCCATGCGCGAGCAGGTAGGGCTCCTGGCCTACTCCCCATTGGGATTCGGGGTTTTATCCGGCAAATACCTAGGTGGGGTACAACCTGAGGGTGCGCGCGTCACCTTATTCCCCAACTACAACAGATACAGCAACCCCCAGGCGGTAAAAGCCACCGAAGCATATGCGCAACTCGCCCAAGAGCACGGATTGAGTTTGGCGCAGATGTCCTTGGCTTTTGTGCGCACCCGTACCTTTGTGCAAAGCACCATTATAGGCGCGACCTCCATGGACCAATTGCGCGAAAATGTAGAAAGCGCCCAAGTGGCGCTTTCTGAAGATGTTTTGCGCGGTATTGAGGCCATACATGTACAGTACCCCAATCCATCGCCTTAAGCGATTAGCTTAAAACCACTGTCCCCAAGGGATGCGGCTCAGTATCAGTAAAAGCCCTAAGCCATAAAATATGGCGATGGTTTTGAATTTATCTGTAGCCTCCATTTTCTTTTTGTGTTTGGACCAACCGATGGTGATCAGTACCAAAGCGAGGATATTGATGGTGGGGTGCTCCAAGGCGAGCAAGCGCGCGGCTGGAGACAATCCACCCATGCCCAAAGTCTGGATGGCGTTGAGTCCATTAGCGGAAACAAAGTAGACCACCAATCCGATCAACAGTTGCATATGCGATAAAATCAGGGCAAATAGGGAAAGTCTAAAATCGCGGCCCAGGCTAAAAAATTCAGCTTTGGTCAGCCAACCTTTAAACGCATTGGCCACGGCCAACACCAAAATGATCAATACTACATAAGCGAGCAAGGAGTGCAGGGAAATCAATAATTCCATAAATCAATTTTTTTTTAAAAATAGCCATAAAAAGAAAAGCCCCGCCGATGGCGGGGCTTTTTTATCAGCAGATTGCTTAAAAAGTAATCTTGTAAGACAGGTTGCTGTTTCTTCCCCAAGCTGGGAAACCGTAGCGGATGTCAGAACCGTCTGCGTTGTTTACCCCTTCAACAAAGCCGTCGTAATCCAAGGCGTTGTTTACTTGCAATTGGAAGTAACCTTTTCCGACTTTTAAGCCAGCGCGCAAATCGAGCATTCCATAAGGATCGAGCTCGTATGGCTGTACTTTTTTCTCAGGCGTGTTGTAAGCAGATGGATCATAAGAAGCGTACAAGTTGTCGTTAAACACGTAAGTAGCTCCGAAATCCAAAGCTTCAGTAGCTTGCCATCTCATTTTACCACCGACTTGAGTTTGTGGTGAATCACCCACTTTCAAACCATCTGTGTAGGCAAATCCTTTGGTGATCGACTGATCGACATCAGAACGCAACTCGTAAGCTACATCTCCGGTCCATTTCCAGTCTCCAAAAGAAGCAATACCACCTAGCGTAAGGTCTTCAGTTAAACCAGCGTTAAACTCAATTTCCACCCCTTTGTGGTCTGCACCAATACCTTGCAATAGAGCTCGAGTAACACCTCCGGGAACGACAATGTTTCCAGACAATAAAGTTTTGTTGGTCCACTGGGTAGAGTAGGCGTTGATTTTAGCGGCAAAGTTTTTGGTTTTGTATCCATAACCCAATTCCAAAGCATCCACTTCTTCGTTCAGGATATTGTCTGAAACGTCATTGGCGTAGTTTTGGAATAAGAAGTTAAAGAAAGGCGCTCTAGAATATTTTCCAGCGTTACCAAAGATATTGGCGTTTTCTGAAATATTGTAGTTAAACCCTACTTTGGCGTTGTACCCATCAATAGAGATGGTTTCAGAGGTCTGTCTGTCGTGAATTGGCTGGTAGTTCCAACGGTCAATTCTGGTGTTGTCGGTTACAGAGTAAGAACCAGCGACAAACCAGTTAAAGTTTTGTGCGTCATTGGTGTACTCCAACTGACCAAAACCACCTAGGTATTTCACCAAGCCGTCGTTGTCGTAAGCGATGCGGTTATCGTAAGGAGTAACAGCAAACACATTCCAGTACGAAGTAGCGTTGGCGTCAACAGTCGTTTTTCCGGTTCTGCCAAAAGCACCGTCTTTGGAGTACTTAAAGCTATCCATCCAGTAATCACCACCGATCAAGTCGCGTACCTCACGGAAGTGCTCCCCTAAATAAGAACGAGCATCTACCCCTAAAGTCAGGTCGTAGTTATCCGATAGCTTTTTGTCCAAAGTAGACAAAACACCTACCCAAGTGTGGTTGTTTACAGAGTTTCTCAAAATAGAAGTAGACTTACCCAACGTTCTGTTCATGTTGTAGATATCGTCGTAGTTCAAGTGACCGTTTTGGTCGTATTTAGCATACGCGCCCAATCCACCTGATCCACCGCCGTGTCCGAAAGAGAAGTAAGCTGATGTCTTTAATGAAGTATCTCCATCAATCGTCCAATAGTGGTTTAAAGCAAATTGAGGCTTGTGGTAGTAGTTGATGCGCGTATTGTACTCCTCTCCATTTAAATACCCCAAATCCTTGTTATACTTGGTGCCAAATTTATCGTATTCAGCTCTGGTCATCATCGTGGTCCGTTGGCCGTGCTCTTGTGGAGCGCCGATTCCAGTGAACACAATTCTGTGATCGTCGTTGAATTCTTTAGAATAAGAGAAGAAATAAGAATAGGCATCTACAAAAGTGCCCTGAACATATCCATCCCCTTGGGTTCTAGAAAGCACCACAGAGAACGCTTCATTGTTTTCTGTACGTCCAGAGTTAAAGCCCCAAAGCGCCTTAAAGCGGCCGAAAGAAGTCACATCAAACTGAGCAAAAGTCGATCTTTTAGCCTCGGTAGACTTGGTGATCATGTTGATGGTTCCCCCAACGGAGTTGATCGCCATCTTAGAAGCCCCAAGACCTCTTTG
>JANRDC010000028.1 GCA_030726725.1 Flavobacteriaceae bacterium | reverse complement strand
CCGTAGTCCAAACGCCAACCCTTGTTGTTGGCGCGGGCATTGGCCCGGTAGGTCCACCAGGTGTAGTGGTGGGGGTTCTTGTTGAGGTGTCGGAAACTGTCGACAAATCCACTGCCTAGGAGCTTGGACATCCAGGCGCGCTCCTCAGGTAGGAAGCCGGAGACGGTTTGGTTGCGGATGGGATCGTGGATGTCGATGGCCTCGTGACAGATGTTGTAGTCGCCGCAGACAATCAGCTCGGGGCGCTGCTTTTTGAGGTCCATAAAGTAGTCGTAGATCTCGTCCATATAATTGAACTTATACGACAAGCGGTCGGTATTGGTCCCCGAAGGCAGGTACATGCTCATCACCGATAGGGTGCCAAAATCGGCCCGGAGGTTGCGGCCCTCAAAATCCATCCCCTCGATACCGGTGCCGTATTCCACGTGGTCGGGCTGGGTTTTGGACAGGATGGCGACCCCGCTATAGCCCTTTTTCTGGGCGGAAAAGTAGTACTGGTGTACATATCCAGCTTCGGCCAATGCCTCGGTGTCGATCTGATCCTCCATGGCTTTGATTTCCTGAAGACAGATCACGTCGGGATTGGTTGCGACAAGCCAGGACACAAATCCCTTGGACATCGCCGCGCGAATTCCATTGACATTGTAGGAAGCAACGGTCATCCCCATTACTGGATTTTTTGGAGCCAGTGTTGCATATTCACCTCAGCCCCAATGAGTTGAGAAAGGTCTTGAATCGCCACGCGGGTCTGTTCCATGGAATCGCGGTGCCTTAAGGTCACGGTGCGGTCCTCCAAAGATTGGTGGTCCACGGTGATACAAAACGGAGTACCCAGGGCATCTTGTCTTCTGTAGCGACGTCCCACGGCGTCTTTTTCGTCGTACGCCACGGCAAATTCCCACTTTAACTGATCCACAATTTCTTGGGCCATCTCCGGCAAACCGTCTTTCTTCACCAGCGGTAAAATCGCTGCTTTGGTCGGGGCCAATACCGCCGGCAATCGCAACACCGTCCTGGTGGTGTCGTTGTCCAATTGCTCCTCGCAGAGGGCGTTGGAAAATACCGCCAAGAACATGCGGTCAACCCCTACGGAGGTTTCTACCACATAAGGCACATAGGATTCGTTGCGCTCGTGGTCGAAATACTGCAATTTTTTGCCCGAGAACTTCTCGTGGCTGCCCAAATCGAAATCGGTGCGGGAGTGGATCCCTTCGAGCTCTTTAAAGCCAAAGGGGAATTTAAATTCGATGTCCGCTGCCGCATCGGCGTAGTGGGCAAGTTTTTCGTGGTCGTGGAAGCGGTAGTTATTTGCCCCCAGGCCTAGGGATAGGTGCCACTTCATGCGCTGCTCTTTCCAGTGCTCGTACCAGGTCTGTTGGGTGCCTGGAGCGATAAAAAACTGCATCTCCATCTGTTCAAATTCGCGTTGGCGGAAGATGAATTGGCGGGCGACAATTTCGTTTCTAAAGGCTTTGCCGATCTGGGCGATCCCAAAAGGAATCTTCATGCGGCCGGTTTTTTGCACATTCAAAAAGTTGACAAAAATACCTTGAGCGGTCTCTGGGCGCAGGTATAGATCCATGGCTGAGTCGGCAGAAGCTCCGAGTTTGGTGCCAAACATCAGGTTGAACTGCTTGACATCCGTCCAGTTCTTGGAACCGGAAACGGGACAAACGATTTCCAACTCCTCAATCAGCGCCTTCACGTCGGCGAGGTTCTCTGAGGACAAAGAAGCCCCCATGCGCTGCAGGATGGATTGGCCTTGTTGTTGGTATTCGAGTACGCGGGCGTTGGTGGACAAGAATTGCTCCTTGTCAAAGGATTCGCCAAAACGCTTGGCGGCTTTTTCCACTTCCTTGTCGATTTTGGCCTCCAATTTGGCGACGTAATCCTCGATGAGCACATCAGCTCGGTATCTTTTTTTGGAGTCTTTGTTGTCGATTAACGGATCGTTAAACGCGTCCACGTGGCCGGAAGCCTTCCAGGTGGTTGGGTGCATAAAAATAGCGGAGTCGATCCCCACAATATTGTCGTGGAGCTGCACCATCGCCTTCCACCAGTACTCCTTGATGTTGTTTTTTAGGGCGGCGCCTTGTTGACCGTAGTCGTAGACAGCGCTTAACCCATCGTAAATCTCACTGGACGGAAATACAAACCCATACTCCTTAGCGTGGGCGATTACCTTTTTAAAATCGTCTTCATTCAATGCCATAGCCGCAAATCTAATCAAGTTATGCGGGCTGCTCAAGTCTGTTTTGTTATTTTTTTGCACCTCTACCGAGATATCAGGCCGGTGAACTGAGGGGGCATGGCCTTTAGGCCATGCCCCCCTACCTTAGCCCTGTGAACGCTGTACTGGATTTGTTGATGCCCCATAAATGTGCGGGCTGCTCGTGCTACTTGGTCCTAGGGGAGGAAGTGCTCTGCACCATATGCCGACACGAGCTCCCCCTGACCGGCAGCGCCTTCCCCTTTGAGCCCTTGGAAGCCCACTTCATCGGGGTGGGTCCCTTTGGGCGGGGCTCGGCCCTATTGCTGTTCCGGCAAGGCGGCATGGTGCAACACCTGGTACACGGATTAAAATTCGAAGACCAAACCCGTTATGGACCCTGGCTAGGTCGTTGGGCCGTGACCGCACTCACCTCGGTGGAACACCCCGCTTGGACCGCTGTGGTGCCCATTCCCCTGCACCCCATCCGGCACATGCAGCGCGGCTACAACCAACTCGATGGGTTTTGTCGCACCCTCGCCGGTGGATTGGGCGTGGAATATTGGCCTCAGGCGATGCGCAAACGCACCACCTGGGCATTGCTGTTGGGCGCCCAAAGCGGACGCAGCAAAAGAGCGCGCCTCAAGCGGCAAATCAACCCTTTTTTCCTCCCCCCATCCACCCGACAAAAACTGGCGGGTCGCCCCGGACTCCGGATTTTGCTCGTCGACGACGTAGTCACCACCGGGGCGACCCTCAGACACGCCCTCCAGGCCTGGGATCAAATCCCCGATCTGGTGGTTGATATATACACGATTTCGGTGGGGAGGGATTATTA
>JANRDC010000027.1:96750-140529 GCA_030726725.1 Flavobacteriaceae bacterium | reverse complement strand
ACTCCATCACCTTTCGGGCGATTTGCGGGCCCATCACCGCTCCACCCAGGGCGATTTCTCGAACAGCTGAACCTAATTGGCTCAGATCATCTTGTTTTAGCATATACCCCACAGCTCCCGCTTTAAGGGCGTCAAACAAATATTGATCGTTTTCAAAAACCGTGTACATCATCACCTCCGCATTGGGGTATTGCTGTTTGATCAACCAACAGGCTTCCACCCCATTGATGTGGGGCAAACCAATATCACAAATCACCAAATTAATCTGTGTAAAGTCAGCGTGTTGAAACAAATCCTCTGCGTCTGAGGCCGCGTAGATCAATTGGATATCTTCTTGACGGCTAAAGTAAGCCACCAAAACCTCCCGAATGTCCGAGGTGTCTTCTACAATGGCCAATCCTATGGCTTTTTCTTTAGTTTTCATACGTGATTAATGGATGATCGTGTGGTAAGCGGCATCGTCGCCCTCATGGCTATAAAAAAACTCAGCCTTCATTTTTTGGGCCCGCATTTTTAGGTTCTTGATTCCATTTCCAGTATAGGAGCGATCAAAATCAAAACCTGGACCGTTATCCGCATATGTCCAGGAAATGCGTCCAGTTAGATCAACATGTATGTTGTTCGCTACTCGAGTAGCCTGAGCGTGTTTGGCCGAATTATGCACCATCTCTTTAAACATCATCCACATATTTTGACGGACCAATTGGGGCATAGGACCTTCAGGCACAGTACCCGTGACGACAAAAGAAAAAATCCAACCTTTTGTCCTGGCTACCTCTTGACCGTGCGCCTCCATTCTTTCAAATAAACCTTGCCAATGATCGTGATGTTGATCAATAGACCAAACGATATCCGACAAGGACTCCAACCCTTTTTTACTGCTAATCTTGATTTTGTCGATAATTTGAGGGATTTTTTCAGGAACAATATCTGCTAATTGTGCCTGACTCATAATTCCACCGAGTAAGCTGCCTATTTCATCGTGTAAATCTGCTGCTATGGCAGTACGCAACCGCTCTTTATCACGAACTACCTTCCAGCGCATCCAGACTATGGCCGAAACAATACCCCCCAACAAGAACAACATAAGCACCCAAAACAGAGGCCTTTCAACCAAGCGTGGGACTTTGTGGATGGCTACAGAGATATACCGAGAAGAACCCATGGGTCTAAGATCTAACCGATAAGTACCCGCCCCAAGAAAAGTCAATTCTGTATTGCCCTTTTCCGTAACAGGAATCCAATCGTCAAAAACACCGGGAATTCTATAGCGCAAACTCGGCTTGGGTGCAGTTAATGGGTTTAATGTCCATTTAAATTGATTAAAAGTATTTTCGGGTTTGATCAGGATGGTGGACAAAGTCTGGTAACCCAATGAAAAGTCGTGAATCAATGGATGGTCGGGGCCTGAGAAACTCCATTCAGAAAGTCGTATATCCAACTCGCTAGCGGATTCTTTTGGGGCAGCGGTAGGGATCATGTACCATCCGCGCACACCGCCTGCATACAAAGTGCTTGTTTGGGGGTGAACTCCGTAAGCACCGTGGTTGAACTCTGAGGATTGGCCTTGGGCTCCGTGCAATCCCGAATAGATCTCACCGCGGTCAATCACAGAATAACCCCGGTCGGTAAGTGCATATAGCGCAGAACCAGCCCGCGTGACGCCATAAACTTGATCGCTGACTAGTCCTTCTGAAGTCCCCCAAGACTTTAATCGTCGACCGCCGTGATCTATGGCAACCAGGCCTTGATTCTGGGTGGCGAGCCACAGCGTGTCCCGCGACCACAGGTGATCGTAAACCAGAGATTGTCCTTGTTCAGGAAAAAGCTGCTCGGGGCCTTGGGCAGACGTATATCGAAAAAATCCTTGGTGACTGCTGTAGGTCACTACGCCCTGGTGGACCTCAATCGCCCTAATTCTGTTCAGCTTCGAAAACGCCTTGCCTTGATGGGTCAAAGGCTGAAGTTGTCGCGACGCCAAATTCAAGGTCCAAATTCCATCATAGCCACCCAAATAGATCAAACTGGGGTCCGTATCAGAACGGGCCATGGACATCAGGAAAAACTCAGGGTTTTCTGCACTCGCTATAGGACCTGAAAAAAATGGAGTAATTGTCTTGGTCTTTCGGTTGAATACATCCAAAACACCGCCTTCATTACCGATCAATAATCGATCTTCGTCCAGCGGGAGTAAGGCGTACACAATGGTGTACTTGGGGAAATGGGTCGCCTTGCCCTGTTGATCCACATAGACCGCACCTGAGTAACTCCCGTAAAAAAAATCTCCTTGGTCAAAAAAATGAATTCCGCGTGCGCTCTGGTTGACTTGCTGTGGAAAAGGCTGAAATCTCCTCACCCCATCCTCGGCTAGTTTAAAAATTTCCACTCCTTGGTCGTGAGCGACCACCAATTGATCTCGGGTATAGATCACTTGATTAAAATCGGGTAACACCTCAGCAAAAGGCAAATACTTCGGAGATTGGATCGAAGCTTCGTCAAAAACCATCACCCCCTTAGGCGATACCTGCACCCATTGATCTGACTCGTTTTGGGCGACGATTAAGCGGGTATTTTTCTGGTACTGATCCAGATGCTTTAGTTGTCCCTGCTCATATAAAAACATTCCGCGTCCTCCACCGTGTACCAAAAAACTTCCCCGGCTCATCGGATACAACAATCCTTGATCAAAATTGAGGGGTTTAATCATCATTTTCGAGCTTGTTTGACGGGGAGAAAACTCGACCCATCCACCCCATTGAAAGGGGATAAACCACCGACCTTGACCGAAAACAGGGGGATTTAGGACGCCCGTTTTTGAGGAAACTTGGGAGACTAAATCGCTGAATATCTCCGTGCGATCGCCTTCCACCAAGATGATATGTCCGGTATCAAATCCAACAATTACCTGCTGGCCTTCAGCCCTGATCCACAAGCTTTGAGCTTGGGAAACGCTGTCGAAAAAACTGGTTTGTATCGGATGATAGGTCCAATCGGATAAATCTATGTACCCCAATCGGTGCTGTTCAGCGATGTACATTCGGCCATCAGGGGTGCCGACTAAGCCTACTGGGTTTTCTGGACGCCAATCCGAGATGTGTTGACCGACGGACACAGCAGAGGATCCGTCAAATCGATACACCTGTCCATTTCTGATTAACCAGAGGTGTTCTTTAAAATCTAGGGCGATGTCTTTAACCACCCATATAGCCCCATTGTCTGACAAAGGGACTCGATAAGCGGGTAAACTTTGGGCATTGATCAGGCAGGAGAAACCGACAAGAAGATAAACGCACAAAAAGTGTTTCAGGCTAGTCATAAGGGTAAAACTACCTTATTTGCCCATAAAACGTAGAATTATTCGATAATTGGTAAAGTTAACTCGATCAATGGGCTAGAGGTCCAAGACCAATAACTCATTGCGCTTCAATTGAATTTTGCCTTCATTCTCGAGCTTCTTCAACAGACGTGACACCACGACCCGAGAAGTATTCAAATCTTTGGCGATTTCGTGGTGGGTAGTTTTGAGACAGTCATTACCCGCCACCATGGCTTTGTCTTGGAGGTACTTGAGCAGGCGCTCGTCCATGCGCATAAATGCGAGCGTATCTACCGTGTCCAAAAGCTCAATCATACGCATGTGATAGCTCTCTACGATAAACTGTTGCCAGGTGGGAAAGCTGCCCATCCATTGGGTCATGTATTGCACAGGGATCATGATCAATTCAACGTCGGATTCTGCCACCGTTCTGACCTGACTTTTATGGGTACCCAAACAACAGCTAAACGACATGGCGCAGGTATCCCCCTTTTCGATGAAATACAACACCAACTCGTTTCCTTCTTTATCTTCTCTGAGTACTTTAATAGCTCCTGACAGCAAAAGAGGCATAAACTGAAGTGTATCTCCAATATCCATTAACTCAGTACCTTCAGATGCTTTTTTAAACGTGCCGACCTCTAGAATTTCGTTCAACAAGGGTGGCTCTAACAAAAACCCATATTGCTCTTGCAGCAGGTCAACCACGTATTGATCAGTTATCTTTGACATTACTCAATCATTTAATCGCCAAATTAGGTCTTTTCAATCACCCAGTCAAGTATCCTTGATTATTTAAACTTTATGGTTCGTGCGGGGTGAATAGAGGCCACCACGCGCGCTGGTAAAAGCAACATGAGTACACTACCGGTCAATACAACACCGTTGAGCAACAACCAAGAAAATAGATCAAGAGCCACCGGAACATAGTTGATGTAGTAATCTTGTGGATTAGGGAATTTAATCCACTTCCCATAATATTGGGAGGCCAGAAAAATAAGGCCCAAAAGATTGCCCCAAAACATTCCTTTAAACACCAGTGTCCCGGCGTTGTAGAGAAATATTCGCTGTATGTCTCTGTTGGTAGCGCCCAGGGTTTTCAATACACCTATGGCTGATGTTCGGTCCAGTATGATCACCAACAAAGCAGTCACCATATTCAATCCGCCCACCAAGAGCATGATAGATACTACCAGAGCAATATTAAAATCGAACAAATCGATCCATTCAAAAATAGCGCTAAATCGCTGCTTGATACTGCGCACATCCCAATCTGAGGGAGTCGCGTCATAGGCGTTAAAGGCAATTTCATCCAAGTCGTCAAAGTGACTTACCTTGAGTTCAAGCTGTCCTACTTCATCAGAGGACCAACTGTTTATCTTCCTTATAGCAGCAATGTCCATCCAAATATATTGTTCATCGAAACGCTCAAAGCCACTGTCATAAATACCCACCACCTCAAATTTTCTTTGGTAGGGTAATCCCTGATTGTTTTGATTCAGAAAAAACCCGCGACACTGATCACCTACCTTTAACTGAAGTTTGTTGGCCAAGGTCTGAGAAAGTACTATCTCTGAGTTTTGGGGTTTCCCCCATTCAGGCAATCTTCCGGCCACCAACAAATCGCGCAAAGGTTCAGTATCGTAGTCTTGCCCGATACCTTTGGCCACAAAACCTTCAAACGTATCTTCGGTGCGTATCAATCCAGCCTTATGTATCACTTCTTGAACATGAGTAACGCCCTGTAGACGGGCCAATCTTTCTTTTTGAGCTCTATCCACCCGAAGTGGTTTCAGGTGTATCTGGGATTGATTCTGGTCCATATGAATCACTTGTAAATGGCCTTCAAAAGCGGCTATTTTATCGCGAATCACCATTTTTAATCCGCGGCCAGTGCCCATAGCCACTAACATCATCACCATGCCCAACGCAATAGCGCCCATGGCGATTTGAATGATTGGCGCAGATGCCTTACTTTTATCTGAAGTGCCCGTGCGCATGCGCCTGGCAATAAACAAACTGAAATTCAATGAGAACAGGGTTGATTTACGTCAAAAATACCATTTTATCGCTACTGGTGACCTCGTGTTTCGGCATTATTGGCCTAAACGCCCAAACCAAAACACCTCAACCTGTGACGGGCGCCGCTCAACTATCTGTTTATCTGGAAAAACTAGCCCTCAAAAATATTGCCATAGTGGCCAATCAGACCTCTGTGGTTCCCAGTAAACACGGATATATTCACTTGGTGGATACCCTAAACAGCCTGGGTGTGTCCATCGTCAAAGTATTTGCCCCGGAACACGGTTTTCGGGGTAGTCAGGACGCTGGTGCTGATGTGTCAGACGAAGTGGATGCTAAAACCGGCATCCCCTTGATTTCTCTGCACGGAGTCAACCGCAAGCCAAAACCAGAACATTTAGCAGGCATTGACTTAGTCGTTTTTGACATTCAAGATGTAGGTGTGCGCTTTTACACCTATATAGCCACACTTCAATTGGTGATGCAAGCCTGTGCAGAGCAAGGAATACCTATACTGGTCCTGGACAGACCCAATCCAAATGCACACCTGATTGACGGTCCTATCATGGAGTGGGAAAACAAAAGTTTTTTGGGTATGACCCCTGTGCCCCTACTCTATGGCATGACCATCGGCGAATACGCCCTGATGTTGGCAGGACAACCCGATTGGCTTTGGGAAACCTATGGTCCAGATGGCGGGAAAAACGGCCCCAAGGTGTCTCTTGAAATCATTCCTTTAACCCACTATACCCACCGTACAAACTACCAACTTCCCATACCTCCCTCGCCTAACCTCAGAGAAACCCAAGCTGTAGCGCTTTACCCAAGTTTAGGATTATTTGAGGGTACAACCTGGAATGCAGGTCGAGGAACGGAACGCCCATTCACCCAAGTGGGCAGTCCCCTGGGAGACCCTAAACACTTCACGCATACCTATATTCCCACAGCGCGTCCAGGTGCCACAGATCCCAAACACAAGGATAAAGTGTGTTATGGATTAGACCTCAGCGGCATCACCTCGATACAAGGTGTCCACCTGAGCTGGTTGATAGAAACCTACCGATACAGCACTGATCCCAGTAAATTCTTCTTGGATCCGGGCTTTAAAAAACACGCGGGAACCTCAATGTTGCAACAGCAGATTGAATCAGGGATGACCGAAGCGCAAATCCGCGAAACTTGGCAAAAGGGGCTTTCTGAATTTAAGCGGATTCGCCAAAATTACTTGTTGTACCCGGAGCGATAAATCAGTGTTGAGGTGGACTTTTATAGGGTTTAAAAGCCAGAGCGAGTAGGTGTTTTAAATCTGAGTTTTTTGCAGCATCAGGATAAGTGTCTACACCAAAAACCACTTGGTCAGCGGGAAGATATTGATAGGTCCCAAAAATTCGGTCCCATATCGAGAAAATATTTCCATAGTTGGCATCTGTATAGGGCAGCTGATGGTGGTGATGGATTTGATGCATATTGGGGGTAACTAAAAACCACTGAACCCATTGATTCAATTGTTTGGGCAATAAAATATTGGCGTGGTTAAACTGAGACAACACTACGGATAAACTCTGATACAGCATGATGATGCCCACTGATGCGCCGGTTACCCAGACAGCCAGCAGTGTGAAACCAAAGCGAATTACACTTTCCATTGGGTGGTGTCTGTTGGCTGTCGTGGTGTCCACTTCATGATCTGTGTGGTGAATCAAATGAAAGCCCCAAAGCACTTTAATCTTGTGTTCTGACCAATGGGCGAAATATGCGCCAATCAAATCCAATAAAGCCACGCCAAGGAGTACCTGGCCCCATAATGGGATACCTGACAAGAGGGGCAATACACCCCACTGATTGATCTGGGTCCAATCGCTCAACCACAATAGGAGTCCAGCCAAAGAAAAATTGACCAATATCGTAGTGGCGGTAAAAAAGAAATTAAGCCCCGCGTGTTTGTGTTTACGGTAGTTTAAGAGTCGAGCGGGCCAACCGCTTTCCAACATCCAAAAAAAGGCGATTCCTCCAATAAGTATAAGACTTCTGTGCCAAGAGGGGATCGTTTCGAAATAATTGATGGCGTATTCCATAGCGTTAGTTGTGCTTTACGAATGAAATATACTACTTTATTTCTTTTTTCATTTGCTCTACAACTTCAAAAGCTGCAGGACATATCGCCGTATTTTTTAGGGTAATTTCAGCGATTTGATAAATTTTTGGTCGATCAGTATGGGGATACTCCGCACATGCTTTGGGCCTAACGTCATAGATGCTGCAGTAATGATCAGCGCCTAAAAAAGGGCATGGGAGTTGTTGCAGCACTTGATCTCCGTCCTCGTCCAACCTGAGATAAGTCGCCATAAACTTTTGAGGTGTCATCTTCAGGTGTTTTGCAATCCTGACAATATCCTTGTCTGTATAGAGCGGACCTGTTGTCGTGCAACACTGAGCACAGCTCAAACAATCAACCCGTTGAAAAACTTCGCGATGAATGCGCAGCATTTGGGCATCGAGTTGTTTGGGGGGGCGTTTCTTTAACTGTTGAAAAAACTGCCTGTTCTCCTTTAATCGCTGCGCCGCCCATGCAGGAAGCTTTTTGAGCACCTCGTCCACCTTAGGGAATATTGAGGTATTTGTGGGTCTGTATGGAGACTTTCCACTGGGGATGAGCCATCACATAGTCGACAATAAGCGGCATAACCTTTTCGCGAACACTCCACTCGGGTTGCAGGTATAGATGACAATCCGGGTTTACTTTTTGGGCCTGTTCTTCTGCCCAAATCAAATCGTGTTTGTTGTAAACGATCACCTTAAGCTCATCTGCTCGGGAATAGGCTTCAGCTAGAGGTGCTTTATTTTTCTTGGGAGATAGACACACCCAATCCCAATGTCCAGAAAATGGGTAAGCCCCCGAGGTTTCAATATGTATCGAAAGACCATTGTTCTTTAGGGCTTCGGTCAATGGCCCCATGGGCCAGGTCAAAGGTTCACCACCGGTGACCACAATGGTTTTGTATGGCTGAGCATCGGCGACAATTTGATCCACCCAAGTGGCAGGGTGGCGATCGGGGTCCCAACTTTCTTTGACATCGCACCAATGACAACCTACATCACAACCTCCTACCCGAATGAAATACGCGGCTTTACCCTGATGAAAACCCTCACCTTGGATGGTGTAAAAGGCTTCCATCAACGGAAGAGCAACTCCCTGGGCAACAAATGAAGGATCAATTGAATTCATGGGGCAAATATAACCTTTTGGTCTGCAAAGGACTAGTAAAATTAGCGGGGGATTTCGCGGTTATTTGCCGGTGATTTATACAAATTGGTTACATTCGCATAGATAATTTTTCTATGAAAAAAAGCATATTTCTCATCGGTCTTCTCGCACTGACTGCCTCCTGCAGTCAAGACTCTCCATTCACCATGGGCGAAGGACGCGTAGGATTGATCAACAAGGAAACCCCGATTAATTCGCTGCTCACCGTATTTGCCGCTGACTCGGTTGCTGTAGACACCATTGCATTAGAGGCCGCTGCAGTAGTGGACCCCATAAAAGTGTACGAGAAAGGCGGGGCGCACCTACTGACGATCACCCCTACACAAGACAGCATACAGTTGGTGAAACACATTCGAGTCATGGATGTGCGTTACACCACCGCTCAAGGCATCCACCTGGGCAGTACTTTTGCTGAATTAAAAAAAGCCTATGAAATTGAGGGCGTGACCGGCTCGCTAAAATCAGTGATGGTCACCTTAAAAGGTGTAGATGAATACGTGACTTTTGACCGGGAAGTACTCCCTGATAATATCAGATGGAGCCTGGATGCAACCATTGAAGCATTTCAAATACCTGATAACGCCCAGATCAAACACCTGATGATCAACTGGGGTGATCGATGAAAAAAACGCTTCAAAAATTATTGCCCTTAGCGTATGGTGGATTTTTTAACAGCCTTTCCTACGTGGCTCAGCCCTGGGTGGTTCAAAAGGCATTCACCCTTTTTGTATCCCCGAGAAAAGGCAAAATTCTTCCACACCAACAAGAATATTTAAAGCATGCTGAGTCTCGTGTGGTCACGGTTGAAGGATTGGCCGTACAAACCTATACCTGGGCAGGGGATGGACCTACGGTAATGCTGTTCCACGGCTGGGAAAGCAATGCTTTTCGCTGGAGAAAATTGATCGATGTGCTCAGACCTTTGGGCTTTCACATTGTCGCCATAGATGCGCCGGCCCATGGCGCCTCCGCTGGAAAAGTACTACACGTACCTCTGTATCAGAAAATAGCCGCTGGACTCATGGCGCAATTTAAACCCCAATATGCTGTTGGTCACTCTATGGGCGGGATGATGTTGTTGTACCACCAACACTTAGGAGGCACAGATTCGTTAAAAGGATTGGTGATTTTGGGTGCACCGGCGGATTTAAAAAATATCATGAAACAGTATAAATCAATCCTAAGACTCAACAAAAAAGTGTTTGACGGTTTAGACGAACTGTTTAAATCTGACTTTAATTTCCGCATCGACGATTTTTCAGTGGCTGAATTCAGCAAATCCTACACCATTCCTGGACTTTTGGTACACGACAAAAAAGATTTAATCGTGCCCTATTCCAGTGCTGAAAAAATCGCTCGAAATTGGAAAACTGCGGAGTTAATTACGACCGAGGGACATGGTCATTCACTGCACCAAAAGGAAATTAACGAAGCGATCTGCCGATTCTGCTTAAAAACTAGCTAGGCGATCTTACTGGCTCTTTCTCGGGCGATCAAGGTGTTTTTTAACAACATGGCAATCGTCATAGCCCCAACACCCCCAGGCACTGGAGTGATGTACGCCGCTTTCTTGGACACCGCTTCAAAATCCACATCTCCAGTGATGTAATAACCCTTAGGCAAGCTGGCATCGGGTATTCTGTGAATCCCAACATCCACCACTACTGCCCCTTCTTTAATCATGTCACCCTGAACAAAATGAGGTACGCCTAACGCAGAGACCACTACATCCGCTTGTAAGAGCAACTCTTTTAAATTCTTGGTGCGCGAATGTGCCAGAGTTACTGTGGCGTCTGCCCAGGTGCCTTTTCTGCTCAACAAAACACTCATGGGGCGTCCCACAATGTGACTTCTTCCGATGACCACGGCGTGTTTACCCGAAACAGAAATGCCGTAACGCTCCAAAAGCTCCATCACTCCATATGGGGTGGCTGGCAGGAATGTCTCCAAATCCAAGCACATTTTACCCACATTCACTGGGTGGAAACCATCCACATCTTTAGCGGGATCGATGGCCATGATGATCTTGTGCTCATCGATGTGTTTTGGCAGAGGAAGCTGCACAATAAATCCGTCGATTTCAGGGTTGCGATTCAAATCATCAATATGTTGCAGCAGTACTGCCTCAGTTACCTCTTGAGGTAATTTAATCAAGGTAGACTCAAAACCGATTTGTTGGCAAGACCTCACTTTGCTGCCTACATAGGTTAAACTCGCTCCGTCCTCACCCACCAAAACTGCTGCCAAATGCGGTACTTTTTGGCCTGCTGCTTTCATTACAGCTACTGACTCGGCGATTTCTTGTTTGATTTGATTAGCTATTTTAAGCCCTTCTAACAATACCATATCCTCTATTTATTTTGGACCCGCACCTCCGGGAAAACCTGGAGGCATACCGCCCATCATTTGCATCATTTTTTTAGCACCCCCGCCCTGCATCATCTTCATCATCTTGCTCATCTGCTCAAACTGCTTCATCAACGCATTAACCTCTTCCACTGTTCTACCACTCCCTTTGGCAATGCGTTTTTTTCTGTTCAAATCAATTTTTTGGGGTTGAGCTCGCTCTAGCGGGGTCATAGAATGTATCATCGCTTCGACATATTTAAATGCGTCGTCATCGATGTCAATCCCTTTTAAGGCTTTTCCTACCCCGGGTATCATACCCAACAAATCCTTCATAGACCCCATTTTCTTGATTTGTTGTATCTGTGTCAAGAAATCGTCAAAGCCAAAGGTGTTCTTGGCAATTTTCTTTTGGATCTTTCGGGCTTGTTCTTGATCAAACTGATCCTGGGCGCGCTCAACCAATGAGATCACGTCACCCATACCCAAGATTCGGTCTGCCATTCGTTCGGGATAGAACACATCAATGGCTTCCATTTTTTCTCCAGTACCGATAAACTTGATCGGCTTGTTGACCACTGACTTAATGGAAATAGCAGCACCACCGCGAGTGTCACCGTCAAGCTTGGTGAGTACCACCCCCCCGAACTGAAGTACATCGTGAAATGCTTTTGCGGTATTTACCGCATCCTGTCCTGTCATGGAATCCACGACAAAAAGGGTCTCTGAGGGACGGATACTTTGGTGAATCTGGGCGATCTCGTCCATCATTTGTTGATCCACAGCCAATCGACCAGCGGTATCTACAATGACCACATTATGTCCGTTGGCTTTGGCGTAGGCGATCCCCTCTTGAGCAATAGCGACCGGATCCTTGGACTCCTTGTTGGAATAAACCGCAACACCGATTTGATCTCCTAGGATATGCAGCTGATCTATCGCCGCTGGACGGTAAACGTCACAACCTACTAAAAGAGGTTTTTTTGATTTCTTGGTTTTGAGATATAAGGCCAGCTTTCCGGCAAATGTTGTCTTACCTGAACCTTGTAATCCGGAGAGTAAAACGATGGCTGGGCTTCCAGTCAGATTTAGTTCCTGTGCAGACCCTCCCATAAGTTCGGTCAATTCGTCTTTGACGATTTTGACCATCAACTGACCAGGTTGTAAACTGGTCAAAACCTGTTGACCCAGGGCCTTTTCTTTAACGGACTGCGTAAAATCTTTGGCGATTTTGTAGTTGACGTCAGCATCGAGCAAGGCTCTTCTGACTTCTTTAAGGGTCTCCGCTACATTGATCTCTGTGATCTGCCCACGACCTTTAAGTACGTGCAGGGCTCTATCTAACTTATCGCTTAACTGATCAAACATGGATGTTTTCCTTTAAGTTTATCATGTGAATTACATTCTTTCAGGCGCGTCTATCCCCATCAAGCCCAATGAGTGTTCAATCCGCTGTGCAACCGCTGCACATAATTGAATTCTAAACAACCTCAATGAGGTATTGGCCTCAGCTAAAATAGGTAGATTTTGGTACAGTGAATTAAACCCTTTGACTCCTTCGTAGAGGTAATTGGCCAGAAGCGCTGGCGAATACTGGGCGGCGGCGGCATCGATCACACCTGAATACCCACTGATCCAAACCAGCAAGGACACCTCTTTTTCAGAGAGTTCGATACCGCTCACGGGCTGGTCGATGGGTTCAGTCACCTTGCGCAAAATAGATTGAATTCGAGCGTAGGTATACTGAATAAATGGCCCTGTATTGCCTTGGAAATCTACTGATTCATTGGGGTCAAACAATATTCTTTTTTTGGGATCCACCTTGAGTAGATAGTACTTCAGCGCGCCCATACCGATGCTGTGGTAGAGACGGGCCTTTTGTTCCTGGTCCATTCCCTCAAGCTTGCCCAACTCATCTGCCAGACTTTGGGCGGTTTGAGACATATCTGAAATCAAATCATCTGCATCAACGACTGTTCCCTCCCTGCTCTTCATCTTTCCAGATGGTAGGTCCACCATTCCATAGCTCAAATGGAATAAGTCCTCTGCCCAGTGATATCCGAGTTTTTTTAGGATGAGAAACAATACTTTAAAGTGATAATCCTGTTCATTACCGACGGTGTATACCATACCGCCAACGTCAGGAAAATCAACAGCCCTCTGGAGCGCTGTACCTAGATCCTGGGTCATATATACCGAGGTTCCATCAGAACGCAACAATATTTTTTCATCGAGTCCATCAGCTGTGAGGTCAATCCAGACACTGCCATCGGGTTTTCTGGTGAAGATTCCTTGGCTGAGTCCTTTTTCTACCACCTCTTTACCCAATAAATAGGTGTCGCTTTCGTAATAATACTTGTCAAAAGAAACCCCAAGCTGTTGGTATGTCTGCTCAAAACCACTGTAGACCCATCTGTTCATCATCTTCCACAACTCTACTACTTCAGGATCTCCAGCTTCCCATTGACGCAACATTTCTTGAGCTGCGATCAGGATTGGCGCTTGTTGTTTGGCCGATTCTTCCGTGGCTCCTTCTGCCATGGCTTGCGCTACTTCTCGCTTATAGGCTTGATCAAAAGCGACGTAATAACGTCCAACCAATTTATCTCCCTTTACCCCTGCCGATTCTGGAGTGATTCCCTCACCGAATAGCTTCCAGGCCAACATACTTTTGCAGATGTGGATGCCACGGTCATTGATGATCTGGGTTTTATATACTTGATAACCCGCAGCCTCTAAAATTTTAGCCACAGAATACCCCAGTAAATTATTTCTCACGTGTCCCAAATGCAAGGGCTTGTTCGTGTTGGGCGATGAATACTCCACAAGGCGCGCACCCCTTGAACCCTGGGGATGAGGAGTCATGGTCGACTGATAAAGCTGCGAAATCCAATACTGGTGGGAAAGTTCTAGGTTTAAAAAACCTTTGACTACATTAAATGAAGCCACCTCGTCTAGGGTTTCTACCAAATAGTTACCCAATACCTGGCCGATCTGCTCAGGCGCCCCCTTGACAAGACGCATCATCGAAAAAACAACCACAGTAATTTGACCGGCAAATTCTTTTTTGGTGGGCTGTAGGTCCACTTGAGGTAAAACAACCCCATAGTGTTTTTCCACCGCCTGGATCAATACGTGTTCTAGATGTTTTTCGAAGTGCATTTCAAGGGCATTAAAGGCGCAAAAATAAGTTATTTTCGCGCTATTCCCTTAAGCGATCTAATTTGATTGTGGTAAAAAAATCTCAGCCAACATACATCGCGCACTTCCACCTCCATAGGTTTCTATCGTGGTTAGATCTGGGGCGACGATCGTGCAGCACGCTTCTATGGCCTGGACCTGGTTAGGCTTAAGGCTCTTAAATGCGGATTGACTCATGACCATCAAAGGACCTTGAGCCCCTTGAACCTCCAGCATATTTCCAGCAAACTGATGCATTTGCCCCTCGGTGATATCCACCACTTGAAGCCCATCTGACTTGAGGTGTTGCAACACCTGCTTGCGCTCCTTGCTGTCTTTGATCGAACTGCTGCAAATCACGGCAACCTCAGTACCCACACAAAGCATTACATTGGTGTGGTAAATGGGGCTTAACTGGCCGTCTACCGTTTGACTGGCGGTAAAAATGACTGGCGTATATTCAAAATCCTCGCAGAACTCGATCAATAAATCCTCATCCGTCCTCTGGGATAAAGCAGCATATGCTTTTTGGTGTTGGTGATCCAGCACCATAGATCCTGTACCTTCCAAAAACACGCCCTCCAGGGCCGCATCTGAATAGTCATAAACTTCCTCAATCAAAAATCCAGCCGATTCGAGAGCGTCTAAAACGTGTTCGGAGCGCTCTTCCCTCCTGTTTGGGGCTTTCATGGGATAAATCGCAATTCTGCGATCGGGATGTGTGCTGATCCAATTATTGGGAAAATGAGCATCTGGAGTATCTTTTTCGGGGTCTGCCTGAACCACAACGACATGAACCCCGTGTTGACGCAATAAGGCGACAAAATCGTCGAATTCCTTCTGGGCCAATTCCAGCAGATGCGCAGGATCCTGCATCTCTTTATTTTGGAAGTGATTATCCTGAGCTGTTTGCTCATTGGATCTAAAGTGACTGGGGCGCACCATCAATAGGGCGTTGGTTGTTTGCTGGTTCATTGAGCTCGATTTAATGGCAGGGTACTGCAGCGCAACATCCCGCCCTGTTTGGCAATTTCTTGATAAGACACTTCTTCCACTTCTAGCCCCATCTCGCGCATCCAAGTATTGATGCGCACCAGACGCGACTCGGAAACCACTACGCTTGGACTGATAGAAAATACATTACACCCCATCATGACCAACTCGTCACGGGTGATTTCAAAAATTCGATCGGGACCAAAAAAAGAGGAGATCCAAGCGACATCTTCGGGATGGGTAAATCCTGGTGGGTAAATAAGCGCCATGTCGCGACCGATGGGCTGAAAACAGCAATCCAGGTGCAGTGCATTGGCATACGGATCTGTATTGGACTTTTCTAATGCAAAAGCCTTCACTTTTTTGTGGGGAAACAATTCAGTCAAAAAGTCAACAGCAGCGGCATTGGTTCTGGCTGTGATTTTATTTTTATAATCGGGTTGCGCATAAACCCCCACAAATAAATACTCGTTCCACGGCATGACATCTCCACCCTCCACGTGTACCTGCTCCGGAGGTATCACGATCGACTGGGGTTGTGCTTGATCGATTAAGTATTGTATCGCATTGGTTTCCTCAGCCCTATCTGGCAATATATTGGACAGCACCCATAAATCATCCACTACAAAAGCGATATCTCGGGCAAAAATCTGATTGCATCCGGGGATTAGTTCCGGACGATAAACAGTCACCCCATGCTTTTTAAACACCTCGGCTAAGTTTTCCATCTCCGCGATCATGTCAGCTTCTTTGGGATAGGTACCCGCTTTAAGATGCATGAGTGAATTGGGGTCATAAGCCTGCTCCAAAGCAGGAGGAGGCCCTTGGTCCTCGGCAATACCCAAGACTACTGACTTTAATGGATCGGTCTCGTTTTGTATGTTCAGTGTCAAATACATGGGAATAAAAAACCCTGATGGATCAGGGTTTAAGTATTATCGTTGTTCAATGGGTGTAAATGGCCTCAATGTTTGTCCTACATAAACTTGCCTTGGCCTGCCGATAGGCTCTTGATTCAATCTCATCTCTCGCCATTGAGCGATCCAGCCTGGAAGGCGTCCCAAAGCAAACATCACCGTAAACATCTCTGTAGGGATGCCTAATGCGCGATAAATGATGCCAGAATAAAAGTCGACATTGGGATACAAGTTTCTAGACACGAAGTATTCGTCCTGTAACGCTTCTTGCTCGAGTCCTTTAGCTATGGCTAATATCGGATCGTCAATCCCCAAATCAGCGAGCACATCATCAGCAGCTTTTTTGATGATCTTGGCCCTTGGGTCAAAATTCTTATAAACGCGGTGTCCAAAGCCCATCAACCTGAATGGATCGTTTTTGTCCTTGGCCTTGGCCATATATTTCTTGGTATCCCCACCATCCGCTTGTATGGCCTCAAGCATTTCTAGCACCGCTTGGTTAGCGCCACCATGCAGCGGACCCCATAAAGCAGAAATCCCTGCAGACAAAGAGGCAAATAAGCCCGCATGTGAGGAGCCAACGATACGCACTGTAGACGTAGAACAGTTTTGCTCATGGTCGGCGTGTAAAATCAATAACTTATCTAAAGCATCAATAATGATGTCATTCTTTTTGTACTCTCCACTGGGTTTTTTAAACATCATTTTGTGGATGTTTTCTACATAACCCAGGGTATCATCACCGTAGTCTAAGGGAAGGCCTTTGCGTTTGCGCAATGTCCAAGCAACCAAAACTGGAAATTTAGCGACAATACGCACAATGGCTTCGTACATTTCCGCATCGGAAGTGACGTTGACAAAACGCGGATTAAAGGCGATTAAAGCGCTGGTCAATGACGAAAGAACACCCATAGGGTGCGCAGACTTAGGAAAACCATCCAGGATTTTCTTCATGTCCTCATCGACAATGGACTCGTGTACAATATCCTTATGGAATTTTTCCAACTGAGCTTGGGTGGGTAGTTCGCCCCAGATGAGCAAGTACACCACTTCCAGGAAACTGGATCGCTCCGCTAAATCTTCAATAGCGTAACCTCTGTACCTCAATATACCTTGTTCACCGTCCAAAAAAGTGATGGCACTCTCACAAGATCCTGTGTTCTTGTAGCCTGGATCTAGGGTAATCATTCCCGATTGGCTGCGCAGATTTTTGATATCAATCGCTAATTCATTTTCACTACCCTGGACAACAGGTAATTCGTAGCGATTACCGTTGTATTCCAATATTGCATTTCCAGACATAAACTCGATTTAATAATCTTCAAGAATGGTAAAAATACGAGAAAACGGGAGGATTAACAAAGCGCATTGATAAATATTTAACGGTAATACAACCTGATTAAAAACAAAAAAACGCGGACGATTGTCCGCGTTTTTATTTCTTCAAATAATGATTACTTACTTGATTTTGAATGCGTTTTTTTGAGGAAAATAAGCAGTTGAGCCCAACTCTTCTTCAATGCGCAACAACTGATTGTATTTAGCCATACGGTCAGATCGAGAGGCTGATCCAGTTTTGATCTGTCCTGTGTTTAGCGCCACCGCTAAATCTGCAATGGTGTTGTCTTCAGTTTCTCCAGAACGATGAGACATCACAGAAGTATAACCAGCATTTTTGGCCATGTTCACCGCAGCGATGGTTTCTGTCAAAGAGCCGATTTGGTTGACTTTGATCAAAATAGAGTTGGCAATACCTTGTTCAATTCCACGAGACAATCGAGTGACATTGGTCACAAATAAATCATCCCCTACTAATTGAACTTTATCCCCAATTTTTTCAGTCAAAGATTTCCATCCAGCCCAATCATTTTCGTCCATACCGTCTTCAATCGATATAATGGGGTATTTGGCAGCTAGATCCGCTAAATACTGTGCTTGTTCTTCAGAGGTACGCACAGCGCCTTGAGCACCTTCAAATTTGGTATAGTCGTATTTGCCATCTACATAAAATTCGGCAGCAGCGCAATCCAAAGCGATCATCACTTCATCTCCGAAGGCATATCCAGCATTTCCTACCGCTAAAGCAATCGTTTCAATAGCATCTTCAGTCCCCTTTAATGTTGGGGCAAATCCTCCTTCATCACCCACTGCAGTGCTCAACCCTCTGTCGTGCAATACTTTTTTCAAGTGGTGGAAAATTTCAGTACCCATCTGCATGGCATGGGTAAAACTTTTTGCTTTTACCGGCATCACCATAAACTCTTGAAAAGCGATGGGAGCATCTGAGTGAGAACCTCCATTGATGATGTTCATCATAGGAACTGGAAGGGTGTTGGCACTTACGCCGCCCACATAGCGGTATAAAGGCATACCGAGTTCCTGAGCAGCAGCTTTAGCTACCGCCAAAGAAATACCCAAGATTGCATTAGCGCCTAGATTTGACTTGTTGGGCGTACCATCCAAATCGATCATCACTTGATCGATTTCATTTTGTTCGAAAACGGACATACCTAAAATAGCTTCTGCCAAAACAGTGTTTACGTTTTCAACGGCTTTTAAAACACCTTTGCCCATGTATGCGGAACCTCCGTCGCGCAATTCAACTGCCTCGTGCTCGCCTGTAGAGGCTCCAGAAGGAACAGCTGCGCGTCCTAAAATTCCATTTTCTGTGGTCACATCTACTTCAACGGTAGGGTTTCCTCTTGAATCGAGGATTTGGCGTGCGTGCACGCTGATAATCATGCTCATGGTATCTGATTTAATTTCGCAGGCAAATATACAAAACTGACTATGCCTACTGAGGTGGTTTAGTTAAATATCACTATTTGTTGATGAAATGTTCAAGAACCCATCATCCCAAAAAACTGGTCGAATAAATAGGAAGCATCATGTGGTCCTGGACTCGCTTCGGGGTGATACTGAACAGAAAAGACAGGCTTGCTTTTCATTTTTATTCCGGCCACAGTTCCATCGTTGAGGTGTACATGGGTGAGGGCCAAATCCGGGTGTGCCTCCAGGGCATCACGATCAACGGCAAATCCGTGATTTTGAGAAGTGATTTCACCTTTACCTGTTTCTAGGTTCATAATCGGGTGGTTGATTCCCCTGTGTCCATGGTGCATTTTGTAGGTGGGCACCCCATTGGCCAAGGCGATTACCTGATGCCCCAAACAGATACCAAAAACAGGTTTTCCACTGGCAATCATCGACTGAGCACAGGCAATAGCCTCGTGTAAAGGCTCTGGGTCGCCAGGGCCGTTCGAAATAAAATAAGCATCTGGATTCCAGGCTGAAAGTTCCTGGAACGTTGTATTGTGAGGAAATACCTGAACATAAGCACCTCTAGAGGCCAGGTGTCTCAAGATATTCTGCTTGATACCGATGTCCAAGGCAGAAATTTTATACGTAGCCTGGGGATCCCCGAAGTAATATGGTTCAGCCGTAGAAACTTCTGACGCCAAGGCCAATCCTTCCATACTCGGCACGGCAGCTAACTCTCTTTTTAAACCATCTATATCATCAACATGCGTTGAGATAACGGCGTTCATCGCTCCATTGTCTCTGATGTAGGCCACTAAAGCTCTGGTATCCACATCAGAAATGGCCAGCAGGTTATGCTGCTCCAGATAGTCTTCCAAAGACATATCTGCATCAGGACGCGAATAGTGGTAGCTGAAATTTTTACACACCAAACCGGCAATCTTAATGCCTTGCGACTCGATTTCTTCGGGATGCGTCCCGTAATTGCCAATATGGGCATTGGTGGTCACCATCAATTGCCCAAAATAAGAGGGATCTGTAAAGATCTCCTGATAACCGGTCATCCCGGTGTTAAAGCATATTTCACCAAAGGCGCTTCCGGACTTCCCTCCTACGGCTTTGCCGTGAAAAATAGTGCCATCGGCCAATAAAATAATTGCGGGTTTTCTGTGGGTGTATTTCATTAAAGTACTCAATTGTGGCAAATTTAGTCAAAAAAAAGGGATAAGCTAATTGGCTTATCCCTGAGTAAAAACATCTTATTGGAAAAAATTAGGCATCTTGTCCTTTGCTTTCTTGTTCTTCAGCACTGTTGTCTTGAGCTTCTTCAGCAGCTGGAGTCTCTTCAACTAGAGGAGCTTCAGCTTCAACTGCTGGAGTTTCTTCAACCGGTGCTTCCACCACTGCTGCAGCTGGAGCCGCAGTTACTGCAGGAGCATCAGCTTTTTTCTTTCTTCTAGTTTTCTTGGCCTTAGGCTTATCAGCGTTGTACAACTCATTAAAGTCAACCAACTCAATCATCGCCATATCTGCGTTATCACCCATACGGTTACCCAACTTGATGATTCGGGTATATCCACCTGGACGATCCCCAACCTTTTCAGAAACAGTACTAAACAATTCAGTGATGGTTTCTTTATCTCTTAACTGACTGAACACAATCCTTCTGTTATGCGTACCTTTTTCGATACTTTGGTTGTTTTCAGCTTTAGCCTTAGTGATTAAAGGCTCAACGAAAACTTTAAGCGCTTTAGCTTTGGCAAGGGTTGTATTGATGCGCTTGTGCTCGATGAGCGAACAAGCCATATTGGCCAACATCGCTTTTCTGTGCGCTGTTTTTCTGCCTAAATGATTTATTTTTTTACCGTGTCTCATGGTATTGTGCTATATTTTGGGTAAACCCAATAATTAATCTCTGTCTAATTTGTACTTAGCTAGGTCCATCCCAAAGCTAAGCCCTTTGTTGATTACCAACTCTTCCAACTCAGTCAACGACTTCTTTCCGAAATTTCTGAATTTCATCAAATCGTTCTTGTTGAAAGAAACCAAGTCACCTAAGGTGTCTACCTCTGCAGCTTTAAGGCAATTTAATGCGCGAACAGAAAGGTCCATGTCTACCAATTTGGTTTTCAATAACTGACGCATGTGCAAAGACTCTTCATCATAAGTTTCGGTCTGAGCAATCTCATCAGCCTCTAGGGTGATGCGTTCGTCAGAGAACAACATAAAGTGGTGAATCAAAACTTTAGCCGCTTCAGTCAAAGCATCTTTTGGGTGAATAGATCCATCAGAAGTGATTTCGAAAATCAATTTTTCAAAGTCAGTTTTCTGTTCTACACGGTAGTTTTCGATGGTATACTTGACATTCTTGATCGGAGTGAAGATAGAGTCAATCGCGATAGTTCCCAATGGGGCACCAGGCTTTTTGTTCTCCTCTGCAGGTACATAACCTCTACCTTTTTCAATGTACAGCTCTAAAGCGACCGATACACTTGGATCCAGGTTACAGATCACTAACTCAGGGTTTAACACTTGAAATCCAGAGATGAACTTTTGGAAATCACCAGCAGTAATTTGCTCTTTACCAGATACGGTAACAGATACAGATTCGTGCTCAACATCTTCGATTTGACGTTTAAAACGAACTTGCTTTAGGTTCAAAATGATTTCTGTTACGTCCTCAACAACTCCGGGAATCACAGAAAACTCGTGTTCAACTTTATCGATACGAACAGAAGAAATCGCATAACCCTCAAGGGCTGACAACATTACTCTTCTGAGTGCATTCCCCACAGTAAGTCCATAACCGGGCTCTAAAGGACGGAATTCGAATTTTCCTTCGAAATCAGTCGAGTCGATCATGATTACTTTATCGGGCTTTTGAAAATTAAATAATGCCATAATACGGTTCTGTTGATTATTTAGAATACAATTCTACGATGAGTTGTTCTTTGATGTTTTCAGGAATCTGAAGACGTTCTGGAACATTTACATAAGTACCTTCCATTTTGGCACCATTCCAAGTAATCCACTCATAAACTTGGCTGCTAGCAGCCAACGAATCCACAATGGACTGAAGAGATTTAGATTTTTCGCGTACACCTACAACATCACCAGCTTTCAAAGTGTAAGAAGGGATATTCACAATAGATCCATTAACAGTAATGTGTCTGTGAGAAACCAACTGACGACCACCACTTCTGGTAGGTGCAATACCCATACGGAAAACAACATTATCCAAACGAGATTCACACAATTGAAGCAAAACCTCACCAGTTACTCCTTTAGAGCGGTTTGCTTTTGCAAAAATATTGCGGAATTGTTTTTCAAGGATACCATAGGTATACTTAGCTTTTTGCTTTTCCATCAACTGGATCGCATATTCAGACTGCTTACCGCGTCTTTTAGCTTGTCCGTGTTGTCCGGGTGCGTAATTTTTTTTCTCTAGAGCCTTATCATCTCCAAAGATAGGCTCACCAAAGCGGCGAGCAATTTTTGACTTAGGTCCAATGTATTTTGCCATTTTCTTAGATTTAGACGCTGTGATTATGAATTAAGGCGATCCTTCGATAATCTTAACTACAACGTCGGTGAAAAGCCCGAAGGCGGATTAATTATTAGATTCTTCTTCTTTTTGGAGGTCTGCAACCATTGTGTGGCATTGGAGTCACATCGACGATTTCAGTCACTTCAATTCCTGCGTTGTGCAAAGAACGGATGGCAGACTCACGTCCGTTACCTGGTCCCTTTACAAAGACCTTAACTTTGCGCAAACCAGCTTCGAAAGCTACTTTAGCACAATCCTCAGAAGCTAACTGTGCAGCATAAGGCGTGTTCTTTTTAGAACCTTTAAAGCCCATTTTACCGGCAGAAGCCCAAGAGATAACATCTCCTTTTTTGTTGGTTAGTGAAATAATGATGTTGTTAAAAGAAGCAGCGATGTGCGCTTCTCCAACAGCTTCAATAATCACTTTGCGTTTCTTGGTTGTTTTTGTATTTGACTTGGCCATGATACTAGGGATTATTTAGTTGCCTTTTTCTTGTTAGCCACTGTTTTTCTCTTTCCTTTACGGGTTCTAGAGTTGTTTTTGGTACGTTGACCTCTAAGCGGTAAACCGTTTCTGTGGCGAATACCTCTGTAACAACCGATATCCATCAAACGTTTGATGTTCAATTGGGTTTCAGAACGCAATTCACCTTCAATGGTATAAGAAGAAACCGCATCGCGAATCGCACTGATTTCGTCATCATTCCAATCAGATACTTTGGTATCCTCACTTACTTTGGCTGTAGAAAGAATTTCCTTAGCTCTGCTGTTGCCCACACCGAAGATGTAGGTTAGGGCGATAACGCCTCTCTTATGTTTGGGTAGATCTACCCCTGCAATTCTTGCCATAATTACCCTTGTCTTTGTTTAAATCTAGGATTCTTTTTATTAATGACGTACAATCTGCCTTTGCGACGCACAATCTTGCACTCGGCACTTCTCTTCTTTATTGATGCTCTAACTTTCATCCTGTTTAGTATCTATATGTAATTCTCGCTTTTGATAAGTCATAAGGACTCATCTCTAATTTCACTTTATCACCTGGAAGCAATTTGATGTAGTGCATCCTCATTTTTCCAGAGATGTGGGCAGTCACGATGTGACCGTTATCTAATTCTACTCGAAACATCGCATTGGATAATGCTTCGATAATACTTCCGTCTTGTTCAATAGCGCTCTGTTTGGCCATCGTCTAACCTTTTCTGTTTTTACCGGACTTCATCAAGCCGTCGTAATGCCTGTTGAGCAAATACGCGTTGACTTGTTGTACTGTATCAATCGCTACACCCACCAAAATAAGCAGTGAGGTACCGCCGTAAAACAAGGCCCATCCTGGTTGAACATCTAACAATTTAACTACCAAGGCGGGCAAAATGGCCAGCAAAGCTAAGAAAATTGATCCAGGTAGGGTAATCAAAGACATAATCTTATCCAAAAATTCTCCAGTTTCTTCTCCAGGACGAACGCCAGGCACAAATCCACCACTGCGTTTTAGGTCGTCTGCCATCTTGTTGGTAGGAACCGTGATTGCGGTGTAGAAATAAGTGAAGACGATAATCAAGAAGGCAAACAACAAGTTATACCAAAGACCAAAGATGTCTTGGAATTGAACTTCCATCCATTGGCCTACAGCATTTTGGTTAAAACTTCTTCCCAAAAGACCAGGGGCAAACATCAATGCCTGGGCAAAAATGATCGGCATAACTCCTGAAGCATTAAGCTTTAAAGGAATATACTGACGAGTACCCATAGCGCTGTTGTCCACAGTACCTGTAGCAGTTCTTCGCGCGTATTGCACTGGGATCTGACGGGTAGCCATAATCATAAGAATAGCGCCTAAAATCACCAAGAACCAAAGGATTAACTCCACCAACACAAGCATCAAACCTCCATTGGAAGTTGCAGTTCTTGAAATAAATTCTTGAACAAATGCCTGCGGTAAGTTGGCGATGATACCCACCATGATCAGCAATGAAATACCATTACCAATACCCTTATCCGTGATTTTTTCTCCCAACCACATGGCAAATACTGTTCCAGTGACTAGAATAATTACCGAAGGAATCATGAAATCAATACCCTTACCCAGTACAAAAGCACTGTCAGGAACGCCTAAGGCTCCTAAACTATACAAATATGCAGGGGCTTGTACGATACAAATAGCAATGGTTAACCAACGTGTAATCTGATTCAATGTACGTCGACCACTTTCACCTTCTTTCTGAAGCTTCTGAAGGTATGGGACAGCAATTCCCATCAACTGTACCACAATGGACGCAGAGATATAAGGCATGATACCAAGCGCGAAGACAGAGGCATTGGCAAAAGCACCTCCAGTAAACGCATTTAGAATTCCTAAAATCCCTGAATCTGTATTAGAATTCAACTGAGCCAGTTGAGCTGTATCAATACCTGGAAGTACGATCTGGGCACCAAAACGGTAGACCAACAAAAGCGACAACGTCAAAACGATGCGACTTTTGAGTTCATCAATTTTCCAAATATTAGATAAAATCTCTAAAAACTTTTTCATGGACTATATCTTACAAGCTGATTGCCTCTCCACCAGCAGCCTCAATAGCCGCTTTAGCAGTTGCCGTAAACTTATGTGCAGAAACTTGAAGTTTAGCAGTCAATTGACCACCTCCTAAAATCTTAACCAATTCAGATTTACCAGCCAATCTGTTCTCCACCAAAACATCAAATGTAATGACGTCTTTAGCCAAACCTCTGTCCACTAAATCTTGTAAACGGTCTAAGTTAATTCCTGCGTACTCTTTTCTGTTGATGTTTTTAAAACCAAACTTAGGTACACGTCTTTGCAAAGGCATTTGACCTCCTTCAAATCCAATTTTCTTGGAATACCCAGATCTGGATTTAGCTCCTTTGTGGCCTCGGGTAGACGTGCCCCCTTTACCAGATCCTTGACCTCTACCTACTACCTTACCCTCTCTGTGGGTGGCACCTTCGGCAGGCTTTAAATTACTTAAGTTCATTGTCTATTTATTTAAATTAAGCTTCCTGAGTGGAAACTAAGTGATTCACTTTAGCGATCATACCCAATACAGAAGGGGTAGCTTCATGCACGACAACTTGATTCAATTTTCTTAAACCAAGCGCCTCCAAAGTTCTTTTTTGAACTTCAGGCTTTTTAATGGCACTTTTAACTTGTTTAACGCTGATTTTTCCCATCTGATTATCCTTTAAATACTTTTTCTAAAGAAACTCCTCTTTGAGAAGCCACAGTTTTTGCATCTCTCAATTGCAACAAAGCATCAAAAGTAGCTTTAACCACGTTGTGTGGGTTAGAAGAACCTTGAGACTTTGACAATACATCGTGTACACCAACTGCTTCTAAAACAATACGAACCGCGCCCCCTGCAATTACTCCAGTACCGTGTGATGCTGGCTTAATGAATACACGAGCACCTCCGAATTTACCTTTTTGCTCGTGTGGTAACGTTCCGTGATTGATCGGAATCTTAACTAAATTCTTTTTGGCGTCCTCAATTGCTTTTGCAATTGCAGAAGCAACTTCATTAGACTTTCCAAGTCCATGACCTACGACACCGTGCTCATCACCAACTACAACAATAGCGGAGAAACCAAATGCACGACCACCTTTAGTCACCTTAGTCACACGTTGAACGCCAACCAAACGGTCTTTTAATTCCAATCCTGCAGGCTTAATGCCTTCCATATTCACTGATTTTTGTTGCATAACTTCTTAGAATTTTAGACCTGCTTCGCGAGCTCCGTCAGCCAATGATTTAACTCTTCCGTGATACAAGAAACCACCGCGATCAAAAGCAGCTGTCTCAATTTTCAGCGACTTAGCTTTTTCTGCGATAGACTTTCCTACGGCAGCAGCGATTTCAATTTTAGTTCCTTTAACGGCACTAATTTCTTTATCCATAGAAGATGCTGAGGCCAATGTTACCCCTTGGGTATCATCGATCAATTGTGCGTAAATCTCCTTGTTGGAACGGAAAACCGCCAATCTAGGGGCAGAGGCAGTACCAAAAGAAATCTTTCTGATTCTTTTGTGAATGCGTTGTCTCTTTTCTGTTTTAGATAATTTCATAATGCTATTATTAAGCGGATTTACCTGCTTTTCTTCTCAATTGCTCTCCGACGAACTTAACTCCTTTTCCTTTGTACGGCTCAGGCTTGCGGAAAGATCTAATCTTAGCTGCTACTTGACCTACTAACTGCTTGTCAAAAGAAGTAAGGGTGATGATTGGGTTTTGACCTTTCTCTGAAGTAGTCTCTACTTTAACCTCTGGAGCGATGTCCAAGACGATGTTGTGAGAAAACCCTAAAGCCAAGTCCAAACGCTGACCTTGGTTGCTGGCGCGATAACCAACACCTACTAATTCTAATTTTTTAGTCCAACCTTCAGATACTCCTTTGATCATATTGGAAACCAATGAACGGTATAGACCGTGTTTGGCTTTATGCTCAATAGAATCTGATGGTCTGGTCACCCAAACACTTCCTTCGTTAACCGCGATGGAAACACCAGAAAATTCTTGGACCAAAGTGCCTAATTTGCCTTTGACTTCCATCAAGTTTTCCTTGATCTCCACGGTCACTCCCTGAGGAATGGCTACTGGGTTATTACCTATTCTAGACATGGTATGCTCTTTAAAATATTAATAAACGTAACACAATACTTCGCCACCTACATTCTCTTTTTTGGCTTGCTTAGAAGTCATCACACCATGTGAGGTAGACACTATAGCAATTCCCAAACCGTTGAGAACACGTGGAAGTTCAGGAGAACCAGCATATTTTCTTAAACCAGGTTTGCTGATACGCTCCAATTTTTTGATCACAGGTTCTTTGGTCACTTGATCGTACTTTAATGCGATCTTAATAGTGCCTTGAAGCGCGTCATCTTCAAATTTGTAGCTCAAGATATAGCCCTGATCGAACAAAATCTTGGTCATTTCTTTTTTAAGATTAGAAGCAGGAATTTCAACCACGCGGTGACCAGCACTGTTGGCGTTTCTAATTCTTGTTAAATAATCTGCGATTGGATCTGTAACCATCTTTATTGACTTATTTAATTACCAGCTGGCTTTTTTAACACCTGGGATCAATCCCTGATTGGCCATTTCTCTGAATAAAACCCTTGAAATACCAAAGGTTCTCATGTATCCTCTTGGTCTACCTGTTAGCTTGCAACGGTTGTGCATGCGTACAGGAGAAGCATCTTTAGGCAGTTTTTGTAGGGCTTCATAATCCCCAGCCTCTTTAAGCGCTTTGCGTTTTTCTGCGTATTTGGCTACCGTTTTAGCTCTTTTAACCTCACGGGCCTTCATTGATTCTTTAGCCATAATTAGTTCTTTTTAAAAGGTAGACCTAGTTCGCTTAACAAAGATTGTGCTTCTTTATCGGTTTCAGCAGTAGTGACAAATGTGATGTCCATACCGTTGATTCTGCTGATTTTATCGATATCGATTTCAGGGAAAATGATTTGTTCTGTAATCCCTAGGTTATAGTTTCCTCTACCGTCAAAACCAGTAGCGCGAATGCCTTGGAAATCGCGAACACGTGGCAATGCAGAAGTGATCAAACGATCTAAAAACTCATACATACGCTCACCTCTAAGGGTTACTTTAGCGCCGATGGGCATACCTTTTCTCAATTTGAACGTAGCGACGTCTTTTTTAGAAATGGTAGCAATAGCTTTTTGTCCGGTGATCAAAGTCAACTCAGCTACAGCTTGATCTACGAGTTTCTTGTCTGAAACTGCAGCTCCAACACCACGGCTCACTACAATTTTTTGCAATTTAGGAACTTGCATTACATTTTTGTAACCGAACTCCTCCTGCAGTGATTTAATCACGCGGGTTGCATATTCCTGTTTTAATCTGGGTACGTAGGCCATAACTAAATAACTTCATTAGATTTTCTAGAAACACGTACTTTCTTTCCATCGCGTACTTCATATCCAACACGTGTGGCAGCGCCAGACTTAGCGTCGATCAATGAAAGGTTAGAAAGGTGGATGGGTGCCTCCTTTTGAACAATTCCTCCTTGAGGATTTTTTGCACTGGGCTTTTGGTGTTTAGAAACCATATTGGTTCCTTCAACAATCGCTCTTGTTTTCTTTAGATCAATAGAACGCACTTTACCTTCTGCACCAACATGGTCCCCAGCAATCACACGTACTAAATCTCCAACTTTGATTTTACACTTTACCATGGTCTATAATTTAAAGCACCTCAGGGGCTAGTGATACGATCTTCATAAACTGTTTGTCGCGCAACTCTCTGGCAACTGGTCCAAACACGCGAGTACCGCGCATTTCACCCGCTTGATTCAACAACACACAAGCGTTATCGTCAAAACGGATATATGAACCGTCAGCTCTGCGGACTTCTTTAGTGGTTCTTACTACTACTGCAGTAGAAACAGAACCTTTCTTTACAGAACCATTAGGAGTTGCCTCCTTAACAGTGACTACAATTTTATCGCCAACAGAAGCATACCTTCTTTTGGTTCCTCCAAGCACACGGATCGTCAAAACTTCTTTGGCTCCGGTGTTGTCTGCTACTTTTAATCTTGATTCTTGCTGTAACATAATTATTTAGCTCTTTCAATGATTTCCACTAATCTCCAGCACTTGGTCTTACTCAAAGGACGGGTTTCCATGATCTTCACGGTATCACCAATGTTGCAGTCATTTTTTTCGTCGTGGGCTACGTACTTTTTAGTTTTCAATACGAACTTACCGTACATAGGGTGTTTCACACGTGTTACTTCAGAAACAACAATAGATTTCTCCATTTTGTTGCTGGTTACCACACCGATTCTTTCTTTTCTTAAATTTCTATTTTCCATAAAGCAGAACCAATTATTGGTGATCCCTTTTAGTTAACTCAGTGGCCAATCTAGCCACAGATTTTCTCACTTTTCTCAATTCAAGCGGATTCTCAAGGGGAGTAACCGCATGGGCAAGTTTCATGTCCGCGTATTGTTTCTTGGTCTCAACCAATTTAGCTTGTAGCGCCTCAGCGGATAATTCTTTAACTTCTGACTGTTTCATCTTTCTCGTCTTTAACAATTAGGCAGAAAAATCTCTGGCTACGACAAACTTAGTTTTCATAGGTAGCTTTTGTGCAGCTAGCCTTAGCGCTTCTTTAGCCACTTCGTGGTCAACACCTGCAATCTCAAAGAGAATTCTTCCGGGTTTAACAACAGCTACAAAATATTCTGGAGCACCTTTACCTTTACCCATACGTACTTCCAATGGTTTTTTGGTAATAGGCTTGTCTGGAAATATTTTAATCCACAACTGACCTTGACGTTTCATATAACGGGTAGCGGCGATACGCGCTGCCTCAATTTGACGCGAAGTAATGAAAACAGACTCCATGGACTTGATGCCAAACATACCGTAGGAAAGCTGGTGACCTCTTTGAGAGATCCCCTTCATACGGCCTTTCATCGTCTTGCGGAACTTCGTTCTTTTTGGTTGTAACATGGTACTTTCTCTTTAAAATATTACTTTCTACGACGTGGTTTCTTAGTGTTGTCGTTTGCTGGACCAGCAGTCTTGGCTGTACCTTTGGCCATACCGACCAATGGAGACAACTCGCGCTTTCCGTAAACTTCACCTTTCATAATCCACACCTTGATACCCAAACGTCCGTAAGTAGTGTGTGCTTCGTTCAAAGCGTAATCGATGTCTGCTCTAAAAGTAGACAAAGGAATACGACCTTCTTTAAATGATTCGGAACGAGCCATTTCAGCTCCGTTCAAACGACCAGAAATCATGACTTTAATACCTTCAGCATTCATTCTCATAGCGGCAGCAATGGCCATTTTAATGGCGCGTCTGTAAGAGATTCTGCTTTCGATTTGACGGGCGATAGAAGCGGCAACTAGGTTGGCATCTACCTCAGGTCTTTTAATTTCGAAGATGTTCAATTGAATCTCCTTATCGGTGATTTTCTTTAACTCTTCTTTCAACTTGTCCACTTCCTGACCACCTTTACCGATGATAATTCCAGGACGAGCAGTAGTTACTGTGATGGTGACTAATTTCAAAGTGCGCTCAATGATCACACGAGAAACACTCGCTTTAGCTAGACGTGCAAAAACGTATTTTCTGATTTTGTCGTCCTCAGCTAATTTGTCTCCGTAATCGTTACCACCATACCAGTTAGACTCCCAACCTCTGATGATACCAAGACGATTTCCAATTGGATTTGTTTTCTGTCCCATAGTACGCTACTCGCTTTGAATGTTGTTATAATCGCCCAAAACCAAAGTAACATGGTTGGAACGTTTTCTGATTCTGTGTGCTCTACCTTGCGGAGCTGGTCTTAAACGCTTAAGCATTGCACCACCATCAACTCGGATTTCTTTGACGAACAAAGAGGCATCCTCGATGTTGGCATCCTCGTTTTTAGCTTGCCAGTTGGCAATAGCAGAAACAAGTAGCTTTTCAACTCGGTTAGAAGCTTCTTTAGTGTTAAACTTTAAGATGGCAAGTGCCTCTTCTACTTTTTTACCGCGAACCAAATCAGCTACTAACCTCATCTTTCTTGGTGAAGTAGGGCAATTATTTAGCTTGGCAAATGCTGTAGTTTTCTTCTCGGCCTTAATGCGTTCAGCCATTTCTTTTTTACGAACTCCCATAGCTTACTTTTTACCTTTGTTTTTAGCACCAGCGTGGCCCCTAAAGGAACGAGTGGGTGAAAATTCTCCTAATTTGTGTCCTACCATGTTCTCAGTAACATAAACAGGAACAAATTGTTTCCCATTGTGAACTGCGATGGTCTGTCCAACGAAATCTGGAGTGATCATGGAGGCTCTAGACCAGGTTTTCACCACGGTCTTTTTGCCTGTCTCTATGTTGTCTTGGACTTTCTTCACCAAACTGTGGTGTACAAAAGGCCCTTTTTTTAATGAACGTGCCATAGCGCTTTAATTATTTCTTTCTGCGTTCGATGATGTACTTGTTGGTGCTCTTAGTCTTAGAACGAGTTCTATATCCTTTAGCAGGAATACCTTTTCTAGACCTTGGGTGACCTCCGGAAGCTCTTCCTTCACCACCACCCATCGGGTGATCCACTGGGTTCATCACCACAGGACGAACGCGAGGTCTTCTGCCCAACCATCTGGTTCGACCAGCCTTACCTGAAACGATTAACTGATGATCAGAGTTAGAAACCGCCCCAATAGTTGCGATACAATCCACCAAAACCATACGGGTTTCACCAGAAGGTAACTTTACTGTGGCAAACTTACCGTCACGTGCCATCAACTGGGCAAATGTACCCGCAGAGCGAGCCATCACTGCTCCTTGTCCAGGACGCAACTCAATACAAGAGATAATAGTACCTAATGGAATAGCACTTAGAGGCATAGCATTACCCACCTCAGGAGCAGCTTGTGCACCAGACTCGATGGATTGTCCCACTTTCAAACCGTTTTGAGCAACGACATATCGTTTCTCTCCATCGGTAAAAGTTAAAAGCGCAATAAATGCAGTTCTGTTTGGATCGTACTCGATTGAAGTAACCACAGCAGCCTCAGGCTTGTTGCGTTTGAAGTCAATCACACGATATTTTCTCTTGTGACCACCACCTAATTGGCGGACGGTCATTTTTCCTTGACTGTTTCTACCTCCAGTTCTTTTGATCGGTTCGAGCAAGCTCTTTTCCGGCTTATCAGTAGTAATCGCGTCAAATCCGTTTACTACTCTAAAACGCTGACCAGGAGTGATTGGTTTTAATTTTCTAACTGACATCGTTGGTCTTTATAGATTGTTATAAAAATCGATGGTTTCCCCATCTGCAATGGCAACAATCGCCTTCTTGTATCCACTGACCTTACCGTGTTGCAAACCTGTTTTGGTGTACTTGGTGCTGCGTGTAGGACCATAATTCATGGTGCGCACTGCAGTAACATTAACTCCGTATGCAGCCTGAACTGCTTCTTTGATTTGCAACTTGTTGGCCTTAGGATGCACGATAAAACCGTAGCGATTAAACAACTCGCTATCGGCAGTCATTTTTTCCGTGATGATGGGTTTAATAATGACACTCATGATCCCTTGATTAAATTAAATTAGATTCAATTCCAGCAATTGAGCTCTCAAAAATAACTAAACTTTGAGCGTTTAATATTTTGTAAGTGCTTAATTCTGAACTAGTTACAACGCTAGACTCGGCTAAATTGCGTGACGACAAATATACATTATTATTTGAATCACCCAACACGAATAAGGATTTTTTCCCCTGAATACCCAATGACTTCAACACATCAATGAATTGTTTGGTCTTTGGAGCTTCGAAGTTAAAATCTTCTACAACGATGATAGATTGCTCTTGAGACTTCAAGGATAAGGCTGATTTTCTAGCCAAACGCTTCAAGTTTTTGTTCAATTTAAAGGAGTAATCCTTTGGTCTAGGACCAAAAACACGACCACCACCTTTAAACACAGGAGACTTAATGCTACCTGCACGAGCAGTTCCAGTACCTTTTTGCTTTTTAATTTTTCGGGTGCTTCCAGAAATTTCACCGCGCTCTTTAGCTTTGTGGGTTCCTTGTCTCTGGTTAGCCAAATATTGTTTCACGTCCAAATAAAGCGCGTGATTGTTTGGCTCAATAGCGAAAACAGCGTCAGAAAGGTCTGCCTTTCTTCCTGTTTCCTTACCGGTATAATCTACAACAGATACTTTCATTACTTTATGATCCTTACGTAAGCATTCTTGTGTCCTGGAACACATCCTTTAACTACTAAAAGGTTTTTCTCAGGAACCACTTTCAAAACCAATAGGTTTTGTACAGTTACCTGTTTTCCACCCATTCTTCCAGCCATACGCATACCTTTAAATACACGTGAAGGATAAGAAGAAGCACCGATTGAACCTGGCGCTCTTAGGCGGTTGTGCTGTCCGTGGGTAGATTGACCAACCCCAGCAAATCCATGTCTTTTCACGACACCTTGAAAACCTTTTCCTTTAGAATCCGCAATGACATCGACAAACTCGCCTTCGACAAATAAGTCAACACCAATTGTGTCTCCTAGTTGATAATTTCCTTCAAAATCTCTGAATTCAATGACTTGCTTTTTCGCAGATACACCCGCCTTTTTAAAGTGACCAGCGGCCGCTTTGTTGACGTGTTTCTCTGTTTTGTCATCGAAACCGAGCTGAAGGGCACTGTACCCGTCTACCTCTTCGGTTCTGACTTGGGTAACGACACATGGGCCAGTCTCAATAACGGTACAAGGAATGTTCTTCCCTTGCTCGTCAAAGATGCTGGTCATGCCGATCTTTTTTCCAATTAACCCAGACATAAAATTTAATTATTAATTAATTACTCTATTTAAAAAAATCAGGGTCAAAAAACGATTCAACCCTGAATTATTTTTTTTCCGTTTTTCCCTTGCATGCAAGCTTAGGACATGTTTTAGGGATTATCCCCTATTTGTTTGCGATCACACTTTGATCTCTACTTCAACACCAGAAGGCAACTCAAGTTTCATGAGTGCATCGATGGTTTTTGAAGAAGAGCTGTAGATATCCAACAAACGCTTGTAAGAAGAAAGCTCAAATTGCTCTCTTGATTTCTTATTTACGTGTGGAGAACGCAATACAGTAAAGATTTTTTTGTTCGTTGGTAAAGGAATAGGTCCAGTTACCACAGCACCTGTAGTCTTTACAGTTTTTACGATCTTATCAGCTGACTTGTCAACCAAGTTGTAGTCGTAAGATTTAAGTTTAATTCTAATTTTTTGGCTCATGATATCGCTGATATGAGATTTATAATCCTTTAGCGGCTTTGATTACAGATTCAGAAACATTTGAAGGGGTTTCTGCGTAGTGATCAAACTCCATTGTTGATGTAGCACGACCTGAAGAAAGAGTTCTCAAGGAAGTAACATAACCGAACATCTCTGAAAGAGGAACGTGTGCACGAATAACTTTAGCACCTGCACGGTCAGACATCTCGTTTACTTGACCTCTTCTGCGGTTCAAGTCACCTACGATATCCCCCATGTTTTCCTCAGGAGTCAATACTTCCAACTTCATGATGGGCTCCATAATGATCGCTTTAGCAGCTTTAGCAGCAGCTTTGTATCCCATTTTAGCAGCTAGTTCAAATGAAAGTGAATCAGAATCCACCGGGTGGAAAGAACCGTCTTTAAGAATAACTTTCATGGAGTCCATTTCGAAACCAGCAAGAGGTCCATTTTTCATGGCTTCTCTAAAACCTTTTTCAATGGCGGGAACATATTCCTTAGGAACGTTACCCCCTTTGATTTCGTTGACAAACTCAAGTCCAGTTTTTCCTTCTTCAGCAGGCATCATTTCAAAAACAATGTCCGCAAATTTACCGCGACCACCAGATTGTTTTTTGTAGACTTCTCTGTGGTTAGCACGAGCAGTCAAAGCCTCCTTGTATTCAACCTGTGGTTGACCTTGGTTCAGCTCAACTTTAAACTCGCGACGCATACGGTCAACAATAATATCCAAGTGAAGCTCACCCATACCAGAAATAATGGTCTGTCCAGAAGCCTCATCAGTTTTCACAACAAACGTTGGATCTTCTTCAGCCAATTTAGCCAAAGCCATACCCATTTTGTCTACGTCAGCTTTGGTTTTTGGCTCAACCGCGATACCGATTACAGGATCAGGGAATACCATGCTTTCCAAAACAATAGGATTTTTTTCATCTGACAAGGTATCCCCTGTTTTGATGTCTTTAAATCCAACTGCTGCTCCGATATCACCAGCCTCGATGTATTCGATAGGGTTTTGTTTATTGGAGTGCATCTGATAGATACGTGAAATACGCTCTTTGTTGCCTGTTCTGTTGTTTAACACATAGGAACCAGCATCCAAACGACCTGAGTAAGCTCTAAAGAAAGCCAAACGTCCTACGAAAGGATCGGTAGCAATTTTAAAAGCAAGGGCTGCAAATGGTTGTTTTGCATCTGGCTTGCGAGTTACAGGCAAATCTGTTTTAGGATCAGTACCTACGATATCATCCTTATCCATAGGAGAAGGCAAATAACGGCATACTGCATCCAACAGGAACTGAACCCCTTTATTCTTAAATGATGAACCACAAACCATAGGAATGATGCTCATATCCATAACAGCGGCTCGCAAGGCAGCGTGTACTTCTTCTTCGGTGATAGAATCCTCATCCTCAAAGAACTTGGCCATCAAGTTTTCGTCGTATTCAGCTACTGCTTCGATCAACTCAGCGCGGTATTGACGCACTTCATCTTTCATATCAGCAGGAATTTCCACCACATCAAAAGTAGCTCCGAAGTTGTCTTCGTGCCATACAATCGCGCGGTTCTTCACCAAATCAACAATACCTTTAAAGTCTGCTTCATCACCGATCGGCAATACGATGGGCACTGCATTAGACTTCAACATATCGCGTACTTGCTTACAAACATTCAAGAAGTTTGCACCCTGACGGTCCATCTTGTTGACAAAGCCCATACGTGGAACTTTGTAGTTGTCCGCTAGACGCCAGTTAGTCTCAGATTGAGGCTCAACTCCGTCAACAGCAGAAAACAAAAACACCAAACCATCAAGAACGCGCAATGAGCGGTTTACCTCAACGGTAAAGTCAACGTGGCCTGGGGTGTCAATAATATTAAAATGGTAGTTCTGCGCCTCAGCAGTAGGTTTTCCATTTTCAGTAGGGAAATTCCAAGTACAAGTGGTCGCAGCAGAGGTAATGGTAATACCTCGTTCTTGCTCTTGCTCCATCCAGTCCATGGTAGCTGCACCATCGTGCACCTCACCAATTTTGTGGCTCACTCCTGTGTAAAATAAAATACGCTCAGTAGTGGTGGTTTTACCCGCATCGATGTGGGCTGCAATACCAATGTTTCTGGTTAATCTTAAATCTCTAGACATGGCTTAATTAAAATCTAAAATGAGAGAATGCTTTGTTGGCCTCTGCCATTCTGTGTGTATCCACACGTTTTTTTACTGCTGCACCTTCTTCTTTAAACGCAGCAAGGATTTCTCCTGCCAATTTAGCAGCCATAGACTTCTCGTTACGTCTGCGCGCATACAAGATCATCCATTTGATAGCTGTAGAAATTTTGCGGTCTGGACGAATCTGCATAGGGATTTGGAAGGTGGCTCCACCTACCCTTCTTGAGCGAACCTCAACGTGGGGCATGATGTTTGAAAGCGCGTCTTTCCAGATCTCTAACTCAGTTTTCTCCTCGTCAGTTTTCTTTTCTTTAACGATTTCTAAAGCGTCGTAGAACACTTTGAAAGCGATTGATTTTTTTCCATCCCACATCAACATGTTCACAAAGCGGGTGACCAATTGGTCATTAAACTTTGGATCCGGCAATAAGGGACGCTTTTTGGCCTGCTTTTTTCTCATTTCTCTTGAATCTTAATGATTACTTTTTAGGGCGTTTTGCACCGTACTTTGATCTCCTCTGAGTTCTTCCTGCAACACCAGCGGTGTCAAGGGCTCCCCTCACAATGTGATAACGCACGCCTGGCAAATCTTTCACCCTTCCGCCTCTTACTAATACTATCGAGTGCTCTTGGAGGTTGTGTCCTTCTCCGGGGATGTACGCGTTCACCTCTTTTCCGTTGGTCAACCTAACCCTGGCTACTTTACGCATCGCAGAGTTTGGTTTCTTAGGAGTTGTGGTGTACACACGGGTACAAACACCTCGTCTTTGGGGACAAGAATCCAAAGCAGCCGATTTACTCTTCTTAGTAATGGTCTCTCTTCCTGTTCTTACTAATTGTGAAATTGTTGGCATAAATCTGTTTATATAACTATAAATTACCCTCTTTAAGGGGCGCAAATGTAAAAATCTTTTTTCATTATTCAAAAGCAGAGGGGATTATATTTTTAAATTTGTTACCACAACCCGTAAACAGCAGCCATGAACTTCTTCGATCAACTTAACCAATGGGGACAAAACAAGGTGCCCTTTGTGTTTTTTATCGATTTTGAAATGGCTCAACCCGAGGCTTATCCCATCAGTGAATGTCCTGAACACTGGAAGTATGACTTTCAAGGCATCACCAACCACACCTACTACCCTAAAAATCAAGAAAAATTACAGGCAGAAGTAACACCGCCGCAAAAAAGCGATTACCGCAATCAATTCAAACAAACCCAAGAGGCAATCATGCGTGGGGACACTTTTCTGATGAACCTCACCACCCAGGGCAAACTCAAAATTAACCGGAGTCTTGAAGAAGTTTTCAATGAGGCAACAGCCAAGTACAAGGTTTGGCGCCAGGGGGGATTTGCCTGTTTTTCACCGGAGACATTCATTCAAATCAAGCAGGGCCGGATCAGTACACGACCGATGAAGGGCACCATTGATGCCAGTGAGCAGGGCGCTGAAGAAAAATTGCAAAACAACACAAAAGAAAATGCCGAGCACGCCACCGTAGTGGATCTTTTGCGCAATGATTTAAGCCTTGTCGCCAAACAAGTTCGGGTGACTCAGTACAAATACTACGAGGAAATCAAAGCGCACGACAAAACCACCGGGCAACTGAGCAGCTGTATTGAAGGTAGGTTGCCGGACAACTACCCAGAAAAAATCGGGCAAATCCTCCAGCAATTACTACCCGCAGGCTCGATTTCGGGTGCCCCAAAGCCAAAAACCAAAGCGCTGATACAAAATATTGAAGAATCCCCCAGAGGATTTTACACGGGTATTGCCGGAATCTTTGACGGGACAGACTTAGATTCCTGCGTCATGATTAGATTCCTCTGTGAAGACGGCACCTACCGATGCGGTGGTGGAATCACTCACTTGAGCGACTTTGAAGAAGAGTACAACGAACTGATTCAAAAAATATATGTACCCATTCTTTGAATCTATTCGCCTGTTGAACGGAATTGCCCCAGACTTGAACTACCATCAAGCACGGGTGAACAGAACAATTTCCGATCACCGAGGAGCACCTATTGATCTAGAGCTACTGATGCAACAGGAAAAACAGCCGGCACAGGGACTGCATAAATGGCGCGTCAGCTACAATACCCAAGGAGATACCAAATCAGTGATCCAAGTATATACAGCCCATCATCCGTCAAAAATAAAATTGATGGACGCAGACCATATTATATATAGGTATAAATACGAAAACCGAGAAGCCATCCATCAACTCCTGTCCAAAAGTGGCGCCAGCGATATCTTCATGATACGAAAGGGACTTCTCACAGATGCCTCCTACGCCAATCTGGCTTTTTTCAACGGAGCGGAATGGCACACCCCAAAAACACCCATGCTCGAGGGAACTCAGCGCGCAAAACTCATTGAACAGGCTGTCCTGATCGAAAAAGACATCTATGTCGACCAGCTAAGCCAATATCAAAGCTTTAAAAGGATCAACGCTATGATGACTTGGGATGACAGTCCTGAGCTCCCCATCAGTATGTTGGGTTAATGTTAAATCACCCCCATCAGTCACGGCCGGCAAGTGTTAAAATTTTAACACTTCTTAATCATTATACCCGAAAACTCAGTACATAAATCCATCAAAAAAAGACAACTTCTTTGAGATTAACACAAAATAATGGGGGGAATAGTGAATCATTCAATAATAATCAGTGAAAACAACCTGGAATGGAATAATTGACCTTTTGACGAAAAAAGAAAAAACCATTTTGTTAAATAAACATTAAATTATTACATTCGCTACTTAAAACTGTAACTAAACTAACTCAGATGAAAACAAAAATTAATGGAATGCTGACGCTATTGCTAGCGTTTGTGGTGCAAATAACCTTTGCACAAACAAAGTCGGTTTCTGGTTTGGTTTCAGATCAAGACGGTTTGCCACTACCTGGCGCAACTGTATTGGTCAAGGGAACCAACAATGGAACCACCACGGATTTCGATGGAAACTACACCATCTCCGCCAAACAAGGAGATGTATTGGTGTTTAGTTTCGTTGGCTATGTCAACAAGGAAGTCAGCGTGGGTGCTTCAGATCAAATCAACGTAATCCTCTCAGGAGATGCACAACAGCTTGAAGAAGTAGTGGTGACCTCTTTGGGTATCAAAAGAGAATCCAGATCGATCGGATACTCGGTAGCCAAAGTTTCAGGTGAGGATGTTGCCGGACGTGCTGAACCAGACCTTTTACGCGCTATGCAAGGTAAAATGACCGGGGTAAACATCACCGGAGCTGGAGGAGCGCCAGGCCAATCCACTAAAATCAACATCCGCGGTATTTCTTCTATGACTGGAAATACTCAGCCTTTGTTTATTGTGGACGGTATTCCTTTTGACAACAGTGTAAACGCCAGTGCTGGCGCTGCTCAAAACACAGTATTCTCTAACCGTGGATTTGACTTAGATCCCAACGCGATTGAAAGCATCTCTGTACTTAAAGGAGCTGCTGCATCTGCGTTATATGGTTCTCGTGCCACCAACGGGGTAATTGTAATTACCACTAAAGCTTCTAAAGGTAAATCTAGAAAAGGTCTTGAAGTGAGTTACAACACTTCACTTGCAGTAACCGAACTTTCTGGAATTCCTGACTATCAGGATATTTATACTCAAGGTTCTAACCAGGTATACAACGGAGGTTTTATCGGTAACTGGGGTGCGCCAATGCCCAACCACGTTGACCGCATCAATGCCCAATACGGTACCAACTACAAAAAAGTGTACTCCAACTATCCTGACGGTCAACCTTATCCAGAAGGAACTGCCTCAAACCCCATCAACAACAGGTATCCAAACGTATTCCCAGAATTCGTTCAGCAATACACCATGCCTGACGGAACTGTTAGAAATGTATCTGCTCCATACGCCATTGAAGCACACGACATTATCGGTGGATTTTTCCAAAAAGGTCAGACTGTTGACCATGCTGTAAGTATGAGTGGTGGTAGTGAGAAATCAAGCATCAACGCAGGTTTCTCCAATATGAATCAAAGCGGTATTGTACCCAACCAGGGAGCTAAAAGAACCAATCTATTTACCGGTGGTAATGCAACACTGGATAACGGTATGACCATCGCTGGTACTCTTAACTATGTTAATACAGTACAAAAATCACCTCGTTCTGGTGCATCAGCCTTCAACGACTACTACGGTGGTGGTGGTGGATCCATCTACTCTCGTCTGTTCTACTTGCCAAGAAACTTTAACTTGAATGGTTTGCCTTGGGAAAATCCAGCGGACGGTTCTAACATTTTCTACCGCGCGTTGGACAACCCAATATGGATTGCCAACAACAACTTGTACAAATCAGAAGTAAATCGTGTTTATGGAAACCTTTCTGCTGGATATGATTTGGCTGAAGGCATAAATGTTACTGTCAAAGCAGGTATCAACACCTACAACGAAGCGAGAAGAAGCAACATCGTGGCTGGTGGTATCGACACCCCTGCGGGTTCAGTAAACACTGTTGACTTAGTGAATACGGAACGCGATTTTACAGGACTTTTAAACATTGACAGACCAATTAACGATGACATTCAAGTTAAAGCAGTAGTAGGTATCAACGCCAACGAACGCAAACTGACCCAAAGAAGTGTTACTGGAAACGTGATCATTTCTAGAGGCTTAAACATTACAGACGCCACCTCTACACAAATCGTCGACTATGACTTTTTGAGCATGAGAAGACTATGGGGTGTATTTGCGGATGTATCAGTTGGATACAAAGACATGCTATACCTTGGATTAGTAGGTCGTCAAGACAACTCTTCTACACTACCTTTAGACAACAACAGCTACTTCTATCCTGGAGCAAGTGTTTCATTCTTGCTATCTGAGGCCGTAGAATTGCCAGAAATGTTTGGCAGCGTAAAGTTGCGCGTAGCCAACACCAAAGTAGGTAATGATGCTTCTCCATACAGAACGTTGACCAACTTCAACATTTCTACACCGTTTACATCACCTATTTACGGAGCGCAAAACAGAGCATCTCTAGGGAATGTTTTGGGTAATGCTTCACTAAAACCAGAATTCACCACAGAATTCGAAACAGGTATTGCAGCCACCATGTTCAACGATCGTTTGAGCTTTGATGTTACCTACTTCAGCCGTTCCTCTACAGAACAAATCGCCACTGCATCAGTAGCGCGTTCCAGCGGATTTAGCAGCCAGATTGTAAACATCGGAGAATTGACCAATAAGGGTTGGGAATTAGGTTTGGATGTATACCCCATCGCAAATGACAACTTTAAATGGAATACCTATTTTGCCTTTACTAAAATCAAATCATTAATCGTGGATGCGGGACCAAACGGTGAAATCTTTATTGGAGGTCCAGGGTCATCTTTGGGTACTATCCACAGAAATGGATTTGCTTACGGACAGATCTTTGGAACTGAGAATGCTAAAGATGATGAAGGTAATCTATTGATCGACAAAGCGACCGGTCTGCCTTTTGCTGCATCAACATCAACCATTATTGGAGATCCAAACCCCGACTTTACCTTGGGTATTACCAATAGCTTCACCTACAAAAACTTTACTTTCCGCGCATTGATCGATTGGAAACAAGGTGGTGATCTATACTCCTTCTCAGCAGCATCTTTGATGTTGCGTGGACAACTGTCTAACTCAGTAGAAAGAGAGCAACTCAGAGTTGTACCAGGGGTATATGGTAGCAACCAAAGCTTTGAGCCAATTCTCGATGCCAACGGCAACAAAATTGCTAACACTACAGGTATCACAGCATTTGACTCACACTTCTCCAACGGATGGGGTGCATACGGTCAAGATGAAGTAAATATCTACGACGGTACGACCATAAGACTTCGTGAGGTTGGTGTTAGCTATAGCCTGCCAAAAAACCTACTTAAAAAGACTCCTTTTGGCACAGGCACACTATCTTTTAGTGGACGTAACCTTTGGTGGAACGCACCAAACATGTTAGAAGGTCTTAATCTAGACCCTGAAGTACTTGCTGAAAGTGCTGCGTCTAACGTTCAAGGTTTTGAGTATGGAGCTACACCTACTACTAGGAATTACAGCTTTAACCTAAGCCTTACTTTCTAATTTTTAGATCTAAAAAATAAGAACAATGAAAATATATACACAAAAATTAGGAAAGTTCCTGCTTAGCTCACTTGTAGCGGTAGGAATGGTGTCTTGCGAGCTTAACGACCTGGACATCAACACTGACCCAAATAGCGCTAGTCAAGCATCACTTAATCTGTTATTGACCAATGCTCAATTCGAAGGTCTAAACACTTTTGCTGGTGGTTTGAACAACTCTACAATGGGTTTTCAAGCCATCAACACCAGCAGTGATGATTTCAATTTCACCAACTCAAGCTGGAATGGAACCTGGAACTATCTGTATTCAGGACCACTGAAAGATCTTGAAGAAATGATCAACGCTGCAGATCCTGAACTCAACCCAAGATACTTAGGTATTGCACAGTTGATGAAGGCCTACTATTTCACCACTATGGTGGATCTGTGGGGTGATCTTCCTTACACTGATGCATTTAAAGGAAATGATCCGAACGGGCAAAACACTGAACCAGTTTATGATAAAGGCGCAGATATCTATGCGGATGCATTTAGATTGATTGATGAGGCAATTGTCAATTTGGGCAAAACTCAGGCTGCTTCCGTTAAAGGAGACATTATCTACGGTGGTAGCAACACCAAGTGGATCAAGATGGCAAAATCATTAAAATTGAAATTGCTGATCAATACCCGCAATGTTCAAAACAACACCGCTGCTATTCAAGAATTGATTACTGCAGGAGGATTGATTACATCAGCTGCCGATGACTTCCAATTGAGATTTGGTAATCTTGCCAACCCGGACAATCGTCACCCTATGTACCAGTCAGGTTATGCAGGTGGAGAAGCTGGTTATTCTTACTTTGGACATCAAATCATGTATGAGATGTTGAAAAACAGAGACCCTAGAGCTCCATTCTACTTTAAGAGACAAACCACACAAATTCTAGATCCAGAAGAACCCACTGATAAGCAAACCATTCCTTGCTCACAAAGAGCAGACTGTACTTATGGTTACTTTGTTTTGAGTGCCTTGGTTACTGATGGTGTGTTTGGCAAAACCCCAGCTCAGTTATCTGCATCTGAAAAAGCATACCTTGCTGGTTACTTTGGACGCGATCGCTCAGACCCATCTGGTATTCCTAACGACAACCCTTTGAGAACAACAGTTGGAGCCTATCCAGCAGCTGGTCTATTCGATGCTACTGCAAGTTTAACTGGTGGTAACAAATTTGGTAAAGGTGACGGAATCTTCCCTGTAATTACTTCATGGATGGTTAAGTTCTACATGTTAGAAGCACAGATTGCCTTAGGTGTAAATACAGGTATGACTGAATCAGCTCTATTGGAAAGTGCTTTAAATGACCAAATGACTAAAGTAATTGCGGTAGGTACTGCAGCAGATCCAGCAGCATCAAGCAACATAGACACTTGGAACGC
>JANRDC010000027.1:46600-96650 GCA_030726725.1 Flavobacteriaceae bacterium | reverse complement strand
TCTAAAGTGTATGACTCACCAAGTGCTGCCATTTTCTGGGATACACTTAAATTCCAATTTTAATTATACTAAAAGCTAATAGACATGAAAAAATATACTAAATATCTATTATCCTTAATGGCGGTTGGAATTACCTTTCAATCGTGTAAGGACGAAGATTTGGTGATCCTACCAGAATGGGAATCAGCAGTACACGGTTACGCTGTTGTCAATGGAGAAACCACAGACTTTAAGAGAGGAGACGCAACAGTAAATGTGAATTTTGATCTTAAATGGAAATCCATCGATCAAAAGAACACAGTGACTAAAATTGATCTTTATGTGCTTTTCAACGAAAGCTATAAAGACATTGATGGAAACAACAAGACCGTGAAACACGGTGGTGATGCAGGAAAATTGGTAAAAACCTTTACTGGTGGAGATGTACCTGCAGAGAACACTGTGAAAACATTCTCAATCACACAAGAGGATGTGTATGGTGCTTACTCCAGTGCTAGTTATGATTACGGTTTTGGAAGTGGTACAGTTTCTGTATTTGCTAACCCATTAAAACCTTCAAGAAACGCAACTACCAACAAATTCATCCCTGGTGACACATTTACCCTTAAATGGATTTTCACCACTGAAGATGGTCGCGTGTTTGATTCTTGGTCTCCATCTGTATGCACAGAATTCCCTGAGGCCAACTGTCAAAAAGATTGGACAGTGGTTTGTGCTAAAACTATCGAGCAAAGAACTGGTGTTTGGACTATCATTGGTTCTGATGACTACGGTGATGGATGGAATGGAGCTTCAATTGACGTGATCGTTGATGGAGCAGTAATTGGAACATTTGAATTAGAAGATGGTGCTGGTCCAGTCACCCAGACATTTACAGTTCCTGCTGGATCATCTAGTATGTATTTCAGCTACACCAAAGGTGCTTGGGATAGCGAAGTTATCTACCAAATCAAAAATCCAAATGGAAACACATTGGCCAACGTAGTTGCTTCCGATGTGAAATCAAATGGTGAAATCAAACTTGACCTTTGCAACGAATAAGCAAAACAATTTGAATACAAAAAGGCCACCCTATGGGTGGCCTTTTTATTTTACATCAAAAGTTCATCAATAATAGTACATCACCAAGTTCATCATTTCATCTGTTGAATTCCAACCATAGGTAACGTCTTTGGGGGGTATTGTCGGATTTAACGGATTGTTTGAGGTGTTATCAAAAGTAGCCGTCATCAACAACAATGTACCTTTAGGCAAAAAAACAGGAGATTCAAACATATAAGTGCTTTGCCAATTGTAATCCCATTCAGGGATACTAATTAACGGCACCTGGGTTTGATCCGGTAATATGGCCAATGCAGTCATGCTCTTACCCAAAAAATGCATGTGCGGCAAAAGTGAAACAACATTCATATCTTCTTCTAAAACTTTACTGACATAAAAAGTAGGAGAAGTTTCGGAGCGAATTACAAAAGGTTGATTGGCTATGTCCTCTTCGCGAATAGACAGACTCTTAATCAAATGTTTTACAGGAACATCAGAAAAATATAGATGTACCTCAGAGAGATCTGTAGCTGATTCTGAGGAAGGAGCGTAATGTATGTTGAAAATTAGATCCGCACCTTTGGGAATTAACTTTGCTGTTCCTGATGGATAAGCAACAGGGATATTTCCCGGAACCCAACCATATAAAAACTCATCCATGAGCGGTTTATTCTGAAAAGCTAATGATCTGGGATCAAACTCGGAAAGTCCATCGATACCAGATGTTTGCCCTGAAGTATCCACCATAATTCGACTGTGGTGGACATATCGTTTGTTACCTGCCATAAAACCAATCGCAGAGACATAAACATCACGATCTAAATGTGTAGGTACATGAAAAAAACGGTAATCCTCAATACCCTTAGTAGATAACTGAAAAGTACTGTTCATGCTAAGTACTAGATCCGGTTTTGTAAACGATACTGAATGACTATCAACAGGGCTCTGGGAGGACACCTCTCCCCTTTTCATTCCTTGCGCCACCCAAAGTTGTATTTGATCTATCTCCAGATCTGTAAGAATTCGCTCATTCTTAAAATGACTAAAGGACGGATCTGCCTTCCAGGGCGGCATGTATTTTGTTTTGGTCACATGGGCAATAAACTTTCCTCTTTTCTGAACATCAGCATATGTGGTGAGCGGAAAAGGACCGTATCCACCACTGCGGTGACAGGAAACACAGTTTTTCTGAATAATGGGTGCGATGTGTTGTTCATAGGTCACCTCCTGAGCATGAGAATAACTCAGAAAAAAACAGAAGAAAAAAGCTGGTAAGTATCTATTGACCATGATGGTGTGAAGTATTAAGTTCAAGGAAGCAACCAACGGCTTTGGTTTTCTTTTTCTTGACTTCCTCTCCTTGTTTAATCGCTAAAAAGGCGTCCAAGAGATAGTGCTCACTTGGAAAACTTCTATTTCTACCTAAACTAATAAACCAGTTATCTATGGCACCTGAGTATAATACTCTATCAAAGCGATCCACTAAAAAAACTTCAGGAGTAATCTCCGCCTTAAATTGAAGTGCCCATCGATGATCTTTGTCCAAGACTAGTGGGAAATCAACACCGAACCGCTGTTTAAAATCAGATAGATCTGCTTCTGAAGTGTTATCTTGAAATATCCCTACAATATTCATGTCGGGATAGAGTTTATTCATCTCGTTTAATCTGTAGACGTACTTCTGAGAAATAGGACACTCAACTGCCATAAAAATATATGTTTTAAACGGATCAGCAACTTCATCATTGTTTAAACTAGAAGAATAAGTCGTAAAACCTGTAACGATGTAAAAAAAAATAAAAAAAAATAAATTCATAATGCTCCTAAAACAACTTCATTATTTAAAACAATAATCAAAACTATTTGAAAAATGAAAGTATCAAAAAAATTAAGATTTGAGTAGAAGTTTGATTTAATTGCTGAAATGTAAGCTTTGACTACAATAATTATCATAAAATATGTTAAGTTTGCGTTGATTTTGTTTAACTAAACCCACTCAAATGAAAACAAAAGTTAAAGGATTGCTGGCGTTTTTGCTGGTATTTGCTGTGCAAATAGCGTTTGCACAAACCAAAACGGTTTCCGGATTGGTGTCTGACCAAGATGGTGCTCCCCTACCAGGTGCTACTGTATTGGTAAAAGGAACCAATAAGGGAACTACTACAGATTTCGATGGTAACTTCTCGATTAGCGCAGCCCAAGGCGATGTTTTGGTGTTTAGCTTTATCGGTTATGTGGCCAAAGAGGTGTCTGTAGGAAACTCTAGCCAACTCAATGTATCTCTGGCTCAAGATGCACAAGCGCTTGAAGAGGTGATCGTTACAGGTTTTGGTGATGTTTCCAAGAAATCATTTGCCGGATCAGCTAAAGTGGTTGCTGGAGAAAACGTATCTCAAAAATCATTTACCAACGTATCTCAGGCACTAGCCGGTGAGGTTGCTGGTGTGGCTGTATTCAACACTTCTGGTCAGCCAGGATCTACATCTACTGTGCGTATTAGAGGTTTTGGTTCCGTAAGTGGAAGCCAAGCTCCTTTGTACATTGTTGATGATGCTCCTTTCGGCGGGAGTTTGAATGACATTAACCCAAATGACATCAAATCGATTACTGTACTTAAAGATGCTTCTGCAACTTCACTATACGGTGCTCGTGGTGCTAATGGGGTTATTGTAATCACTACCAAAAGAGGTAAAGATTCAGGTAACAGCATTAACGTTCAAGTAAAAACGGGTACCAACTACCAAGGTGTTGCTCGCTATGAGACCATCCGCTCTCCAGAGGAGTATATCGGAATCGCATGGGACGGTGTTTACCAAAGAGGTTTAAGAGCTGCTAACGCAACGACTGCCACTGCTACTGCCTATGCCAACGCCAACTTATTTGAAATTCCAGGTGGAGGTGCCGTATCTGATTTACCTACCATCTACAATATGTGGAATGTTCCATCACTAGCCAACGGAAACGTTGACGTAGCTGCATTGATTGATCCAGCTACTGGAACTGTTCGTCCAGGGGTTACTAGAAAATACACTCCTGAAAGCTGGGGAGACTACACCTTCCAAGATGCCAACAGAAATGAGGTGATTATGACCATTTCTAACGTCAGTGAAAACTCATCAGTGTATACCTCTTTTGGATTTATCGATGATATCGGATATGCAACCAACACTGACTATAACCGTTTAAACGGACGTGTAGCTGCTACCCACAAAATCAAGGACTTCATCGATGTAAACACCACATTGAACTACACCCAAAGTGAGTCTAACAACAACGGAACAGGATCATCATCTTCTTCACAATTCTGGTGGGTTGACAACATTCCTACCGTGTATCCATTGTTTAGAAGAGACGCGGATGGAAACAAAATTGACGATCCTATCTATGGTGGTTATCTTTACGACTACGGTTTAGAGCAAGGAAGAGGATTTGGATTTGCTACCAATGGTGTTGCTGATGCAAAAATCAATGTAAGCCGTTCTAAATCGAACTCTGTCAACTTCAACAATAACACCACCATGAACATCACTGATGGGTTGACTTTGGAGAACAACTTTGCTTACCAATATTTCATGAATGATGGAATCAGCTTGAACGAGCCATTCTACAGCCCTGCTAAAGGTCAAGGTGGTTTGGTGTCTAGAGATCGCGCTGAGACTAAAAACTACTCGATCAGAACTGGTTTGCGTTTTAAAAAGCAAATCGACGAGTTTAACATTTCAGCATTCTTATCTCACGTAGCTACTGCTTACGAATACAACTACCTATCTGCAGAAAGAAGCAAATTGGTATTGCCTGACGGTATTGATATCGCCAATGGTGTGGTTAATGCTCCAGGATTTGGTTATACAGACAATGAGCGCACTGAAAGCTACATTGCCAATGTGAACACCGACTACCAAAACAAATATTTCCTAACCGTATCTTACAACAAAGATGCTTCTTCTAGATTCATCAACAACCGTTGGGGTGATTTCTACTCTGTAGGTGCAGCTTGGGCTTTGACAGAAGAGGATTTCTTGAAAGACTCAAAATTCTTTGACTTCTTGAAAGTTAGAGCGAGTTATGGAACCATTGGTAACTCGGGAGGTATTGGATTATATCCAGGATACAACTTGTATTCTATCAACAACCTTTCTGACAACATTTCTTTGGCCTTTTCTACTAAAGGAAATAAAGATTTGACTTGGGAAAAATCAAACCAGTTCAGTGCTGGTGTGGAGTTTGAAATCGGTGGATTCTTCTCTGGATCTCTAGAAGCTTACAAAAAAGTAACCAACGATATGTTCTACGACAGACAAGTTGGACCATCTGTAGGTTACGCTTCACTTAAAGTAAACGATGGTGAGTTGATCAACGAAGGGATTGAATTTGACTTTGACTTCAAGATTTTGAACAAAGGTGATTTCAAATTAAGTGCCGGCATCAACGGGGAAAAATTCAGCAACAAGCTGATGGCTCTTCCTATCGATCCAGTTACTGGTGAACAACAAAAATTCAGTGTAAGTGGAATTTACGGAAACGAGTCAGGTAGATCTCTCTACGACTATTACACTAAAGAATACACCGGAGTGAACCCAACCACTGGTGCTGCTGAATGGACTGCCTATTTTGAAGACAAAAACAACGATGGCAAATTCAACACAGGTGATGTGCGTATCAACTCTTTGTCACCCTATGTAAATGACAATCCTGAAGCTAACATTCAGTCTGAAAAAACTGATGTGTATGCTAACGCTACCAACAAGTTCTTAAACAAGAGCATCATTCCTGACGTTCGCGGAGCATTTAGATTGAATGCATCTTACAAAAACTTCAATTTGTCTACCCTATTCAACTATCAATTGGGTGGATGGGCCTACGACAGTGCCTATGCAACTTTGATGGGTAATGGATACGCTGGAACAAACAACTTCCACGTAGACATCAGAAACCGTTGGAGACAAGAAGGTGATGTAACTGATGTTCCAAGACAAGATGCTGCTTTGCAAATACAACAAAACGCTTCATCTTCAAGATTCTTGACCAGATCAGACTTTATCGCCCTAAACAACGTACGTCTTGGGTATAATGTACCAAAATCACTAGCTAACAAACTAGGATTGGATACAGCTGATTTATACATCACGGGTGACAACCTTTGGTTGGCCTCAAAAAGAAAAGGATTCAATCCTTCTACTTCGATCACGGGAGGAACAGGTATCTATACCTACAACCCACTATCTACACTTGTATTTGGTTTAAATGTTAAATTATAATCCAATGAAAAACATAAAAATATTTGGCTTAGTTTCTTCTTTGGTGCTGTTGGCATCATGTCAAGAAGAATTTTTGGAGACCTACCCTACCGCTTCTCTTTCACAAGAGCAGGTTTCCGCAGCTGTTGCAGTAAACCCTGATGCAGCAAAAGGAACCCTTTTAGGAATCTATCAACAATTGTATGCAAGAGGTAGCGGTGGTACCTCTGCCCAAGAAGATTTTGGCGTACACTTGCAACACATGAACCTAGATATCCTATCTCAGGATATGGCTCACCTGGGTAAAAGTTACAACAGACAGCGCTCTATTTCAGAAATGACTACAACGCTTAACCCTGATGATAACTTTAACTACATGCCTTGGAGGTTCTTATACCGCATCATCAACCTATCAAACCTCGTGATCGATGGTTTGGGTGGTGATCAAGCTGAATTGACTACCAACGTGCAAAAACACACCATGGGTCAAGCTTTAGCTGCACGTGGATGGGCTTACTTCTATTTGAACCATTTATTTGTGAACGATATCTCCAACCTTACTGGTCCTTCAGTGCCTATTTACACTGCCTCTGATCAATTAGAGCAGCCAAAGAGCACCGTTGGCGAGGTATTTAACCAAGCTATTGCCGACTTGGAGAAAGCAGAAGTTTTGTTGGACGGATTTGTTCGTTCAGATAAAATTGAATTCAACCAAGATGTAGTTCGCGGGGTATTGGCCTATACATATGGTGCCATGAACAACTGGACAAAAACTTATGAATACGCTGATAAAGTGGTCAATGCTGGTTATGGAAAAATGAGCCCAGCGGAGATTACTGTATTGGGACCAGATGACACCGTTGGAGGTTTTAACGATGTGAACGCACACCAAGCCATTATGTGGGGGGTTACCGTTACATCTTCTCAAGAACTAGCTTCATTGTATACATGGTGGGGATTCATCGATGTATTTAGCTATAGCTACGCAGCTGTAGGAAACCACAAAGGTATGGATGCTGGTTTGTTCAGTAAATTTAGAGCTGACGACATCAGAAAAACTCAGTTTCCTAATCTAGGAAGAGGATTGGCACCTGCTTATAAATTCTACAACACTACAGCAATCGAAAAAGGTTTCAGATTTTTCAGTGGACCTCAGGTAAATGTTGATTCAGATGCGCACTATATGCGTGCAGATGAATTCCACTTGTTGAAAGCGGAAGCTGCTGCAGAATTAGGCGATGAGGCCACTGCAAAAGCAACTTTGAAAAACTATTTGTCTGACCGCATCACTGATGTATCGTTTATCGATGCTTTGAGTGGCGCAGCTTTACAAGAAGAGATTTCTATCCAAACTCGTTTAGAGCTATTTGGAGAGGGCAAATCTTATTTCTTGATGAAGAGACAAAGACAAAGCAGAACTCGTGGTGCTAACTGGTTAGACTACAAAGGAGAAACCTTTAGCCACAACGATGAGCGTTTGACTTATGAACTACCTACCAACGAGTTGTTGTTCAACCCAAACATCACTGACCAAAACTAATCTGTACGCTACAGAAGAGAAAACCACCCAATTGGGTGGTTTTTTTTTACCTTCGCCCCAAAGAATAAAGCCATCGAAACCAAACAAAACTCCGTATACGGCATTCGCGCCATCATTGAAGCTATTGAGGCAGGCCAATCCATCGACAAGATCTACCTACAAAATGGAGCAGAAGGTCCATTGATGATCTCCTTAAAAAAACTAGCTGCTCAGAAAGGCATAAGCACTGTGTTTGTTCCAATTGAGAAGCTCAATAAATTAGGGCAAGGCAATCATCAAGGAGCCATTGCTACAGTAGCGCCTATTGGATTTGTCTCCATGGAAGCATTGGTGGATGGAGTTTGTGCTGCAAAAGAATCTCCGTTGTTTTTGGTACTCGATCAGGTATCTGATGTGCGCAACTTCGGCGCTATGATACGCACCGCCTCTTGCACAGGAGTGGATGGAATCATTATACAGTCCAAAGGAGCAGCACCTGTCAATGCAGACACCGTAAAAACCTCAGCTGGAGCCGTGTATACCGTACCTATCGCTAAGGTGGATCATATCAAAGATGCCGTGTACTACCTTCAGTCTTCAGGCATTCAAGTAGTATCCGCCACAGAAAAAGCGACAAAAACCATTTACGAGACAGATTTAACCCCTGGAACAGCCTTAGTCATGGGCGCTGAAGATACCGGCATCTCCCCTACTGTATTGAAAATAACAGACCACCAGGCTTCACTGCCTATTCTGGGTGAAATAGCCTCTTTGAATGTTTCGGTAGCTTGTGGGGTCATTTTATATGAAGTAGTACGCCAAAGAACACCAAAAGGATGAATACCACACCCCTAGCAGAAAGACTCAGACCCCAAAATATAGATGATTTGGTGGGTCAGGGCCATTTGCTAGGCACCGGAGGCGCCTTAACAGGACATATTCAAAGGGATCATATTCCCTCCATGATTTTATGGGGACCTCCGGGTACGGGAAAAACCAGTATCGCACAGATCATAGCTCAAACGACTAAACGTTCGTTCTTTGCTTTAAGCGCCATACACAGCGGTGTTAAAGAAGTGCGTGAAGTCATTGACCGCGCGCAAAAGAGTCCCGGGCTATTTACGGCCAAAAATCCTATTCTTTTTATCGACGAGATTCACCGTTTCAGTAAATCACAACAGGATTCCTTACTACAGGCTGTAGAAAAAGGCACAGTTACCTTGATTGGGGCTACTACAGAAAACCCCAGTTTTGAGGTCAATAGCGCGCTATTATCGCGCTGTCAAGTGTACGTATTGGAAACTTTAGGTGTAGCCGACCTGGATGCATTGGTAGAGCGGGCTTTGACCAAGGACGACTGGCTCAAAAGCCAACAAGTGGTGATCAAAGAAAAGAAAACCCTGTACCGAGCTAGTTCAGGCGATGGAAGAAAACTGCTCAACTTATTGGAGCTTTTGGTTCAAAGCTATGGCCAGTCAGGACTCGAGTTGACCGACGCGTATGTGGCCGAACAGCTCAAGGCCATGCCACTCCACTACGACAAATCTGGCGAACAGCATTACGATGTGGCCTCAGCATTGATTAAATCCATCCGGGGTTCCGATCCCCATGCCTCGGTATACTGGCTAGCCAGAATGATTGAGTCCGGAGAGGACCTGAAATTTATTGCGCGCAGATTAGTCATCTTGGCTGCAGAAGATATTGGACTGGCACAACCCACTGCCTTGGTGATGGCACAAACTACCTTTGAAGCGGTCAAATCAATTGGATATCCAGAATCCAGGATCATCCTGAGTCAATGCGTGCTTTACCTAGCCACATCACCCAAGAGCAACAGTGCGTATCAAGCGATCAACGATGCCCAGGAACTGGTGCGAAAAACAGGAGACCTCCCTGTTCCTTTAGCCTTGCGCAATGCACCGACTAAACTGATGAAAGAGCTGGGATATGGAAAAGAGTATCATTATGCGCACAACAATCCTGAGTCATTTGCCCGTATGGATTTTATGCCAGAAGAAATTAAAGGAACCCAACTCTACACCCCAAGGGATAATACCAAGGAGCAACAAATTGACCAACAGCTGAAAAAGCTTTGGGGAGATCAATAACCTAAAGCCAGTTTTTCAGCGTGCGCAAATCGTCGATGATCGGACAATGCGTGTGATTCTGAATCCCAAAGGGATCATAATGAACCGCTTGCCAGCCCAAAGCCAGGGCACCTAACACATCTGCCTCCAGGTGATCCCCCACCATCAAGGCCGTTTCTTTTTGGGCAGAAGCCCGCTGCAAAGCGCTTTCAAAAATAAGGGGATGTGGTTTTTTTACGCCTACACTTTCAGAATCGATCACCTGATCAAAATAAGTCACCAAAGATGAATGAGCCAACTTTCTGGCTTGCGCCTCCCGAAACCCATTGGTAATAATATGTAATGTATAATTGGGCTTTAGGTAGTCCAACAACTCCAAAGTACCCGGCATCAAATGAGTAAACGTAGTTAAAAGGTCGATATAGGCCTCCGAAGCCTGTTGGATGAGTGATTCGCCTACAGCAATATTAAGTTGCTGAAAACTATCCCTTAACCGGCCTAGACGAAGCGCTTCTTGGCTGATCAAACCTTTGCGATACAACTCCCAATAAGCTTCGTTAATCGGAGAATAAACCCTGTGAAAAACTTCAACATCCACAGGAATTGCCAACTGGCCCAGCAGCACCTGAAACGCCGCTGCAGAGTTGCGTTCAAAGTCCCATAGGGTATGGTCTAAATCAAAAAATATATGTTCGACTTTAGGGCGCAGCATAAAAAGCTTTTAGTTGTGCTACATACAATTTCTTCCAATCGTATTTCTGGGGGCTTCCCAAAAGCTCCATGGAAAAAATAACGCCCATCCACCCACCTAATTGGTGTACCTGGTCATACATCGCCTGCATTTTTCGCAGGGCATCCGCCACACTTTTTTCCTTGAGCAAGGCGTAATCCTGAACTGCGAAAGGATAAACCATGATGGGTTGTTGCATCTCCAGATACAAATCGTAAAAGTAAAAAGGCGTACAGGTACCCGCGCGAAACCCTAAATCATGGGTGTAGCCCATGGAATAGTCTTGGGTGAATCCTGCGTCAACCATATCGCGGTAGGTCAATGGAATATTGAGGCGGTTATATCTCGTCTTACAGGAATCGATGGGCCTGTGCACTATATCTGAAAGTACTTTTTTCTCCTCCAACAAGAGTTCAGGGTCATCAAAAGAAGCATAGGATGCGGCCAATGCGATTTGAGCATAATCCCCTACTGACTTGATCAAATGCTGAAAATGACGGTTATAGGGAGAAACATTTTTATCAAACGGACCGTATTGGGCCAACTGAAAAAACACCTTAGGCACCTGACCCAATTTTTTGTGGGCCTTGAGCACTTCCTCATACAAATCATAAGGATCCCTTTTCATACCCATGCCCACCAAAGCTCTATAGCCAAGTCTGCGGAGTTTAAAACCCAATATGTCCATCAATACTCCAGAAATCTGGCGCAGGAAACCGCGGTACAAAAACTCATGAGAAGCGGACACATTAAGCATTGAACAATAGTGATAAACGTTCTTTTGCGCCTTTAAGTCTCCGAATTGTTCCGTGAGCAAACCGAGCAAGCGCTGGGCCCAAAGATCCACGACGGGTAGCGTTAAAAAACCATGGCGGGCACCGAGACTTTGGGCTGCAGGAAAACGCCCGTGTTCATCACTGACATGGGGCAAATACTCTTCATATCTAGTCAACAAATAAAAAGAAGCCGCCAACAGGTCACAAGCGATGGGTTCATGCTCTGCTGTTTGGAAGAAACACGGAATCCCAGACCATTCCACTACCCCGATCGGATAGTCTTCAATACCCCCATCAAATAGCAAATCATGGGATTTCATCCACAAGCCCACACCCAAAGACTGCTTGGCATAGGCGAGTTTAGGTCCGGAATAAGCTAAAAATGCGCTGCGATCTGTAGTCAGGGTGAATTTAAGCCCGAGTATACGGCTAAAGAACTGTTGGGCAACATAGCGAAGCCTGATGGTGATTTCTGGGGTGTAAATGAGTAGATCCTCAGCCATGGATCCAAAATTAGGGATTTACACCCAATGCTGATCGGCAAAACTCAAGTATTCCTCTTGGGTAATCACCAAATGATCCAACAACTTGATGTCGACTAACTCCGCAGCCTTTTTAATTTTTTCTGTGAGCTCTCTATCCTGAATCGAAGGCTGCAACTGACCTGAGGGATGGTTGTGGGCCACCACAATGGCTACTGCGTGCCTCTGAAGCGCCTCCTTAAGCAACAATCGGATATCCACATAAGTAGCGGTAATGCCCCCCTGACTCAGTCGGTGCATATACAATAACTTGTGGGCGTTGTTGAGGTAGATCACCCAAAACTCCTCGTGGGGTAAGTGCGCTATTTTAGGCTTGAGCAATTGGTACACGGCCTCGCTGCTGTTCAAGGCCGCGCGAGTGACTGACTGATCCAAGGGGATCCTGCGACAAAGCTCCATGGCAGCAGCTAAACGCACAGCCTTAACGGTTCCCACACCTTTGAGGCGCACCCAATGATTCCACGGTAGTACGGAAAGTTTAGCGAGTTGGTGATCCGCTGAAGCCAGTATGGATTGGGCGACAGCCAATGCGGATTGGTGTTGCACCCCTGTGCCCAAAATCAAAGCGATCAACTCCGCGTTGCTCAAGGCTTGAGGGGTTTGGGACATCAGTCGTTCACGCGGTTGATCTTCTGCAGACCAGTGGGACATAGCTTGGCTCATCCCCTAAAAATAAGAACCCTGGATATACCTAGTGGTTTGAACCGATCAAAGACAGGTCTAATCCGCCAAAATGCCCTGAACTCATCATCAACACCACGGTGTTTTCGATATTGATCGAATAAAATAGCTCGGCGACTTGTTTGGGCGTGGTAAACACCAACAGACCTGGGTGACCAAATGCGTCAGCAACCGCTTGAGGCGCCACCTCGTCCATGCGTTTTATGGCCAATGCTTCCGGGTCGTAAAAAACCACCGCTTGATCAGCACCTGCCAGAGAATCGCGGTACTGTGGTAAAAACGCAGGATTTAAACTGCTGTAGGTATGTAACTCCAAAGCAACCACCAATCTATGGTTGGGAAATTGTGCCCGAACTGCAGCTGTAGTAGCCAAAACCTTACTGGGCGCATGGGCAAAATCTTTGTACACAAAACCTGTACCTTGTCTTTTGACCAACTCCAACCGTTTGGCTGCACCCTTAAAACTGGCTATGGCATTGTAGAAATCTAGTTCATCGACACCCATCAATTGGCACACCCATCGCGCTCCCGCCAAATTGCTCAAGTTATGGGGGCCAAAAACCGAAAGGGGCATCATGCCTTCAGGAGTTTCCAGATAAGTCACCCCATTCACAACTTCGTGGTTGGGCAAGGTATAGGGAATTTTTTTGAGATGGCGCTCTGTCTGTTCCACCATGGTAGCCACCTTAGTATCCTCTTGACAGTAGACCAAGCTACCGCCAGGCACCATTAAATCGATAAACTGCCTAAACTGATCGTCGTAGGAGTCTTGGGTGGGAAAAACATTGATGTGGTCCCAGGCGATGCCGCTGATCAGGGCAATATTGGCCTGGTACCAATGGAATTTAGGTCTGCGATCAATCGGCGAAGAAAGGTACTCATCCCCTTCGATCAGCATAAATGCGTTGTCTGTAGTCAGGTGTACCATGCGGTCAAAACCTGGCAGCTGGGCACCTACCAAATAGTCGACCTCCATACCGCACTGATGCAATACGTGGAGCACCATGGAGGTGATGGTGGTTTTTCCGTGACTTCCTGCAATCACTACACGTGTTTTATGTTGGGCGTGTTCGTAAATGTATTCCGGGTAGGAAAGCACCTGAAGACCCATTTCCTGGGCGCGCAATAGTTCAGGGTTATCGGGTTTGGCGTGCATCCCCAAAATCACCGCATCTAGGTCAGGTGACAAGCGCTCGGGAAACCAACCCATTTCCGCGGGAAGGATGCCTTGCTGCGCCAAACGCGTTTTGGAAGGTTCAAAAATCACGTCATCGCTTCCGGTTACTTCAATACCCTGATGGGCCAAGGCCAAGGCCAAATTGTGCATTGCACTGCCTCCGATGGCAATAAAATGGACTTTTCTCACTGGTGCTTACTTAGGTGAATGGTCTTCCACAGCAGATCTTTTAAGGCCATCAGCCCCGTTTCAGCTACGGAAGAGAAAAATACATAAGGAATATCGCCAAATACGCCGTCTAATTCCGCGGCTAGGGCATCTTGAAGCTCTTGATCCAACATATCAGCCTTGGAAATTCCGACCACTCGGTCTTTGTCCAAAAGCTCTGGGTTGTATCGCCTCAGCTCGTCGAGTAAAATATGATAGTCTTTAGCGATGTCTTTGGCATCGGCGGGGATCAAAAACAACAGCGTAGCGTTGCGTTCGATGTGGCGCAAAAAGTAATGCCCCAAACCCTTGCCTTCAGCTGCACCCTCAATGATGCCAGGAATATCTGCCATGACAAAACTCTGAAAATCGCGGTACCCCACAATGCCTAGGTTAGGCTTTAGGGTGGTGAATTCGTAATCGGCAATCTTGGGTTTGGCTGCGGTGATGACTGAAAGCAGGGTGGATTTGCCCGCGTTGGGATAGCCCACCAAACCAACATCGGCCAATATTTTAAGCTCTAAAGTATAATAACCTTCTTTCCCAGGAATACCCGGCTGGGCATATCGGGGTGTTTGGTTGGTAGACGTGCGAAAATGCCAGTTCCCCAAACCGCCCATACCTCCCTCTAAAAGGATAATTTCCTGGCCGTGATCAGTGATTTCACAAACAAACTCACCGGTTTCAGCATCTTTGATCACCGTTCCCAAGGGGACATCTACGTAGACATCTTTGCCATCTGCACCAAAACTTCTGTTTTTACTTCCGTGTTCCCCATGAGTAGCACTCATGTGTTTGGTGTATTTGTAGTGCAGTAACGTCCAAAGGTTTTTATCCCCCCTGAGGATCACGTGTCCTCCACGTCCACCATCTCCACCGTCAGGGCCGCCTTTGGCGACAAATTTCTCCCGGTGTAGGTGCATTGACCCTTTTCCTCCGTTTCCAGAAGACATGTACACTTTTACGTAATCGACAAAATTTCCGTCCGTCATCTATTTAAGGTTGGCGATCACCTCGGCAATACGCTGTTTTACATCCTCGATAGCACCGATGCCATCTACGGAATAAAATTTGTTTTGCGCTTGGTAATATTCCCGGAGCGGTGCAGTTTTTTGATTGTATTCGTCAAATCGGATTTGAATTTTTTCTGCGTCTTGGTCATCGGCACGTCCACTGACTTTACCGCGCTCCAACAAGCGAACCAACAATTCTTCGTCGTTGGCTTCCAGCGCAATCGTGGCGCTTACTGAAAGGTTTTTTCCCGCCAAAAAAGCATCGAGCGCCTGTGCTTGTGCAGCTGTTCTGGGAAAGCCATCAAAAATAAAGCCTTGCGCCTCTGGACTTTGCTCCACCGCTTCTTCCAACATATCGATGGTCACTTGGTCGGGCACTAGGGCGCCTTGATCCATATAAGACTGAGCCAATAGACCCAGTGGTGTACCGTTTTTCATGTGGTGGCGAAATAAATCCCCGGTAGATAAATGTCTTAATCCGTAGGTTTCTTTGAGGAATTCTGCTTGGGTCCCTTTGCCTGCGCCGGGTTTTCCAAATAGTACAAGTTGAATCATGGGGTGTGCATTAGGCCTAAAGCCTCTATTAACTGGGGGCAAATATACAATTTTGACAGGTGATTTACCGGTATGACTCGGCCAATCTCGGTTTATGTTGTATTTTTGCTCAGAGATCACCGAACTCATGAACTACTTTTCTTCAGACTTTACGATAGGCATCTTGGGCGGGGGACAATTGGGCAAGATGCTCCTGCAAGAAACCCGAAAATGGGATGTGACCACCGCGGTGCTCGATCCCAGCGTGGATGCACCCTGCCGTTTGTCCGCCAACAGGTTTGAAACCGGGGCACTCATGGATGAAGAAACTGTATATCAGTTTGGACGGTCTGTCGATGTGCTCACCATTGAAATTGAACACGTCAATCTCCGTGCGCTGTACCGATTAGAAGCAGAAGGAGTTCCGGTAATTCCATCCCCCAAATCCCTGGAAATCATCGCCAACAAGGGCCGTCAAAAACTCTTTTACAGAGACCATCAAATTCCCACTGCAGATTTCTCCACCTATGCCTTCACGGCTGAAATTCAAGAATCCATAGACCGCGGAGCGCTTTCCTTCCCCTTTGTATGGAAAAGCACCCAATTCGGCTATGACGGTCAAGGGGTTAAAATTGTGCGCCAAGCCGAGGACCTCAGAGGATTACCGGAAGTAGAATGCATCGCGGAAACGCTGGTACCCTTTGCCAAAGAGCTGGCTGTGATTGTGTGCAGAAATCAATCAGGACAAGAAGTCGCTTACCCAGCGGTAGAAATGGAATTTCATCCTGAGGCCAATCAGGTGGAATACGTCATCTGCCCAGCCCAAATAGCACCGAGCATCAGCGAGCAAGCAGCGCAAATCGCCATAGAAGTGGCCAGAAAAATCAACCACATCGGTCTATTAGCTGTGGAGCTGTTTTTAACCCAAGAGGGAGAGATTTTAGTCAATGAGATAGCGCCCAGACCGCACAACAGCGGACACTTTACCATCGAGGCCAGTGTGACCAATCAATTTGAACAACACCTCAGAGCAGTATTAAATCTACCCTTGGGGGACACCAGCTCTAAAACCTCAGCTGTGATGGTAAATTTGGTAGGGGCTGAAGGCAGCGAAGGACCGGTAGTCTATGAAAACATAGAAAAAATATTGGACTTGCCCGGAGTAACCCCACACATTTACGGCAAGCGAATCACCAGGCCCTTTCGCAAAATGGGACACGTGACCATTACCGACCGAGACCCCATGAAAGCACGCGCAGTAGCGCAGCAAGTCAAGGAACTCATTCGCGTCGTGGGTACCCAAACGATTTCTCAACACATAAAATCTTCTTGATATGACACAAGTATCCATCGTTATGGGCAGCGATAGCGACCTTCCAGTAATGCGCGAGGCAGCGCTCATGCTTGAATCATTTGGTGTCGGCTATGAAATCGATATTGTTTCGGCCCACAGAACACCAGAAAAACTAGTAGATTTTAGTCAAAATGCACACCTCAGGGGCATCAGAGTGATTATCGCTGGAGCTGGGGGTGCTGCACACCTACCCGGCATGGTCGCCTCGATGAGTCCACTTCCCGTCATTGGCGTGCCCATCAAAAGCAGCAACTCCATCGATGGTTGGGACTCAGTATTGTCTATACTACAGATGCCTGGCGGCGTCCCAGTAGCCACCGTAGCGCTTAACGGAGCAAAAAACGCAGGTATATTGGCCGCTCAAATTCTGGGCGCCCAACAACCCGAACTTTTGGAAAAAATTTCAGCGTACAAGTCTGGCTTAAAACAAGCAGTTTTAGACAAATCCGCCCAGCTCAACAAATAATTCACCCTACATTAATTTCAGGTCAGACGCTATGCGACTCAACCCTCTATTGCAACCTTTTGACACCCTCCCTTGGGATCAAATAAAACCTCAAGATTTTCAAGAAGCGCTACCTATTGCCTTAAACCTGGCTCGGGAAGAACTCAAGGAAATCGAACAATGCACTGAGGCTCCTAGTTTCGAAAATACGATTGAGGCATTAGCATGGTCCGGTCAATTGCTCGAAAGAATTTCCGGGGCGTTGTTTAACTTAAACGCTGCCGAGACCAATCCAGAGATTCAATCCATAGCTCAAGAAATAGCTCCGGAGTTAAGCGCATTTAAAAACGATCTATTTCTCAACAAAACACTTTTTCAACGAGTAGATGCGGTGTTTAGTCATCCGCCCAAACACCTCAGCGAAGAACAAACGATGCTCTTGGAAGAAACCCACAAATCTTTTGTGCGACAAGGAGCTTATCTCGACCCATCATCTCAAGAAGTATTGAGAAAAATCGACAGCGAACTAGCTACTAGCCAACTTCAATTTGGCCAAAACCTCCTGGCGGACTCCCAGTCATTTTCACGGCTGCTCACCCAACCAGAGGAAGTGATTGGTTTGGACGAAGACTATTTGGCACAGGCAAAAGCACAGGCCGAAGCACAAGGAAAAGAAGGCTGGCTCATCACCTTATCTTACCCCAGCTATGTGCCTTTTATGAAATACGCCCAAAACAGAACCTTGAGGGAAGAGCTTTACCGCGCTTACGCACTGCGAGGACATGCGAAAAACGAAAACAACAACGATGCGTTAGTATCTGCCATAGCTGAGCTGAGACACCGCAGGGCGGTGTTGTTGGGGGAACAAAACCACGCTGAATACACCCTGAAGGAACGCATGGCGCAAAACCTCGAGACTGTTGACGGGTTTTTGCGGGATTTGCTCGACAAAGCTAAACCTGCGGCAGCCAGAGAGTTTAATCAGCTCACTGACCGAGCCGCCCAAGACGGAATCTTTGACTTACAAGCTTGGGACATATCATTTTATACAGAACTCCTCAAGAAAGAACAAATAGCCTTGGACGATGAATCGCTCAAGCCTTATTTTTCACTGACCAATGCGCTCAACGGAGTATTTCAAATCACCCAACAACTCTTTGGGCTCAGCTATAAAAAAACAGCCCAAGTAGCCGTTTATCATCCTGAGGTTGAGGTCTACGAAGTTTTTGATGAAAAGGACGTATTTGTCGCCTATCTATATTTAGATTTCTTCCCAAGACCAGGCAAAAGAGACGGTGCCTGGATGACCTCCTACCAATCTCAATTCAAAAAAGGGACAGAGAACCAACGACCACATGTGTCTATTGTGTGCAATTTTACACGCCCCACTGCGGACAAGCCAGCGCTTTTGAGTTTTAACGAGGTAACCACCTTGTTTCACGAGTTTGGACACGCATTGCACGGCATGTTGGCCGACACCCAATACCCCAGCTTATCCGGAACATCTGTGGCTTGGGATTTTGTAGAACTGCCCAGCCAATGGATGGAAAACTGGTGCTACCATCCTGAGGCACTGCAACTTTGGGCCAAGGATTACCGCACCAATGCGCCCTTGCCCCAAACTCAGATCGACGCCTTGCAAAAAGCCAAACAGTTTATGGAGGGTTGGGCTACAGTCCGGCAGATATCATTTGGATTACTCGACTTAGCTTGGCACGGATCAGATCCCAGCGGGAAAAGTATTGAGGGAGTAGAAAAAGGCATATTTGCCCAGACCCAATTTACACCAGAGGTTCCTGGAACAGCGATGAGTACCTCATTTGCTCATATTTTTCAGGGAGGATATGCCGCAGGATACTACTCCTATAAATGGGCTGAGGTCCTCGATGCTGATGCCTTTGAGGCGTTTTTAGAAGCAGGCGGACTGGATAAAGCAACCGCTCAACGCTTTCAACAGCACATCCTCTCTCAAGGAGGCACAAAAAAAGCAGCGTTGTTATACCGGAAATTTAGGGGGCATGACCCCAAGCCAGAAGCTTTGTTGCGCCGGGCTGGATTACTTGACGAGTTGGCGCGCTGATAAATCCATCACCCCTCCACTCAGGTTAATCACCTGCTCAAACCCCTGATCCATCAGCCATTTTGCCGCTGATGCACTTCGTTTACCTGATCTGCAATACACATAAATAGGCTGATTCTTGGGGAGTTTAGCTGCTTTGGTGGCAAAGCTTGACTGCAACCAATCGATATTCATCGATTTAGGCAAATGCCCTTCACGGTATTCCTGAGCCGTGCGCACATCGAGCAAAACCATTTTTTTTGGAGGATCCGCAGCAAAGTCGCGAATGGGTAAACTGTTGATCTGTGCCTGTGCACCGAATCCAAACAACAAGGCAAAAAGAGAAAAAACTCGTTTCATTGAAAAAAGGTTATAAAGGTAAAGATAGGTAATCCCAGATCATCCAAAGCAACATAGGTAACACAGGCAATCCCTCTACCCAAAAATCCACCCAAATTCGAGGCCGATCTGGATTGGTGCGCAACAGCACACCGATCAACACCAGCGCGGTGAGGACAAATACCGGGAAAGCCTCAGGCGCTAATACGCACATACCTAAACACCAAATCACTGAGCCCACCACACCTGCCCAGCGCAAAGGACGCCACCCCCAATACCTGGGCCAAGTACTCAGGTCAGCGGGATCAGTAGACAGGTCAGCCACTTCAAAAGGTATCATCAAAACAAGCACCCAAAGGAAATGAAGCGCAAAAACAGCTAGCGTTAATCCTAAGTCTATCCGATCCCCAAGCACCGGCCAAATGGCCGTGCCCCAAGACCAAGCTAAGGCCACCCAATAGACCTTCCAACGTCCCACAGCATTGCGCAGATTTGAGCGGTTTTTACCCAGAGGGACTCCGTACACCAACACCATCAACACACCGACTAATCCACCCCACTGTTGCGCCCAATTAAGCTGAATCCCCGCAACCGCTGTACCCAAAAACAACAACCAAAACCAAAGTTTTTGATCGCCAATCCCGTGTTTAAGGACCCAATAGCCCAGGGCAGTTCCCAAAAATGCTGTACCTATCCATGCCGGAGCTAGGGAAAATCCCTGTAAACGCGCACCCGTCCAGGCCAAAGCACAGAAGGCCAATGCCACATGCCACTGACTTCCCATATAAACGGCCAAAACACGGGTAAACCATTTCATCAAGGCAAAGATAGCAGCCTGAACAGGAGTGAACATCTTGTTTAAAAATAATTGTGTTTCACTAAACAATTATCCCGCCGATTGTGTCAAAACTTAGTAATTTTGTGGGGCATTTTAAGCGCACTCTATGAAACCATATTCTTTTGTTGACAGACATGTTGGCCCAAGGGCTGAACAACTCGATGAGCTATTGCAAACAGTGGGCGCCACTTCGGTGGAACAACTGATTCAAGAGACCATTCCAGCGGATATTCGCTTAAAAAAACCTTTGGTTTTGCCTGAACCGCTCTCGGAATACGAATACCTCAACCACATTGAAGGGTTGTCGCAAAAGAATAAACGATTTAAAAACTATATCGGTTTGGGGTACCACCCGACCATCACCCCTTCGCCGATCAAGCGAAATATTTTTGAAAATCCAGGCTGGTACACTGCCTACACCCCATACCAAGCCGAAATTGCCCAAGGGCGATTGGAGGCATTGCTCAACTACCAAACCATGGTCACTTCACTGACCCATATGGAAATTGCCAACGCTTCGCTGCTCGATGAAGGAACAGCAGCAGCAGAGGCCATGACCATGCTTTTTGGGCTTAGAGACAAAACATTAAAAACGAGAAACGCTGTTAAGTTTTACGTGGACCAACAAGTGCTTCCCCAAACACTTTCAGTGCTGACCACTCGAGCAACACCCATTGGAATCATCTTAGAAGTAGGACCCATCGACAACTTTAGCTATGGGGATGATTACTTTGGTGCACTCCTTCAATACCCTGGACAAGAAGGTGTTGTGGTAGACGGTGCCTCTTGGGCAGAGCGTTGCCAAGCCAACAGCATCATGACTGTGGTGGCAGCTGATCTTATGGCGCTTACCCTGTTGACACCTCCGGGTGACTGGGGCGTAGACGCCGTAGTGGGTACCTCACAGCGTTTTGGTGTGCCCATGGGATACGGAGGACCACACGCCGCATTTTTGGCCACCAAAGATGCCTACAAAAGAAATATCCCTGGACGAATTATCGGCGTGACCAAGGATACCGATGGGAACAGAGCATTGCGCATGGCATTGCAAACCAGGGAACAGCACATCAAAAGAGACAAAGCCACCTCAAACATATGCACGGCACAAGTGTTGCTATCCGTCATGGCGGGTATGTACGGGGTGTACCACGGACCCAATGGTTTAAAAGCCATTGCTCGCTTGATACACCACAAAGCTCAGGTATTGGCCCAAAGTGCGGCAAATGCGGGCATTCAAGTAAAACACCAAGCGTTTTTTGACACAGTTTGGTTGGAAATCCCCGCTGATCATGTGCGGCCTATCGCTGAGCAATCCGGCGTCAATTTCTATTACACCCCTCAAGGTGTGGGTATTGCCGTGAATGAGACCACCGCTGACAGCGACATTCAAGAGATTTTACAGATTTTAGCTCAGGCCCTAGGGAAATCTATTTCTTGGACTGAGCCTACCCAAGCTACTATTTCCGGTTCAATCAGCAGAACTTCAGAATTTATGCAAGAGGCGGTATTTAATACCTACCACAGCGAAACTGAATTGATGCGTTATATCAAAAGGCTTGAAACCAAGGATTTAGCGTTGAACACCTCGATGATTTCTTTGGGATCTTGTACCATGAAACTCAATGCGGCCACGGAAATGATTCCATTGGGATGGACGCTTTGGGCGGATATGCACCCATTTGCCCCCCTTGACCAGGTTCAAGGATATCAGGAAATGCTCGGTTTGTTGGCGGACTACTTAACTGAGATTACAGGATTTGCAGATACCTCACTTCAGCCCAATTCAGGGGCTCAAGGCGAATACGCCGGATTGATGGTCATCCGGGCTTACCACGCTTCGCGCGGCGATCACCACAGAAACATCTGTTTGATTCCGGCTTCGGCCCACGGAACCAACCCTGCCTCCGCTGTGATGGCAGGCATGCAGGTGGTGGTGACCAAAACCGATGAGCGCGGAAATATTGATTTAGCTGACCTGGAAGAAAAAGCATTGGCCCACAAAGATCAGTTGGCCGCTTTGATGGTTACCTATCCCTCTACACACGGAGTGTTTGAATCTTCGATCAGAAAAATCACCGAACTGATCCACGCTTGTGGTGGCCAAGTCTATATGGACGGCGCCAACATGAACGCTCAAGTAGGATTGACCAATCCAGCGACTATTGGCGCTGATGTATGTCACCTCAACCTGCACAAAACATTTGCCATTCCTCACGGAGGAGGTGGCCCAGGAGTAGGACCGATCTGTGTGGCTCCTCAATTGGCGCCATTCCTGCCGAGCAACCCAGTGATTCCCACCGGAGGAAGTCAAGCGACTACGGCTATTTCTGCTGCTCCCTGGGGTTCAGCCTTGGCCTGTTTGATCTCCTATGGCTACATACGCATGTTGGGCTTTGAGGGACTCAAAAAATCGACAGAATTTGCGATTTTAAACGCAAACTATATCAAAGCAAGGTTGGAAGCCCACTACCCCATCCTGTATACCGGTGAACTGGGCAGAGCAGCTCACGAGATGATCTTGGACTGCAGAAGCTTTAAAGCACATGGCATCGAAGTGACCGATATCGCTAAACGCTTGATGGATTACGGATTCCACGCACCAACGGTTTCCTTCCCAGTGGGTGGAACGATGATGGTGGAACCCACCGAAAGCGAATCCAAAGAAGAATTAGATCGTTTCTGTGACGCGATGATCTCCATCAGACATGAAATTGCTGAAGCCAGCGCTGACCAGCCTAACAATCCGCTTAAAAACGCACCGCACACCATGGGTATGGTGACGAGCGATGATTGGTCCTTGCCGTACAGCCGACAAAAAGCGGCATTTCCATTGCCTTATGTCAGCGAACACAAATTCTGGCCGAGTGTGCGCAGGGTTGATGACGCTTACGGTGACCGCAACCTGATTTGTACTTGCGCCCCAATAGAGTCCTATGTAGAAGCATAGGACTCCCCTGGGGGTAGTGGATTTGAAAGCGGTGCATTTTGAAATCAATTTTGTACTTTGCACCCATAACCAAACCAACACCATGCGCATTACCATTACAGGAACCGGGAGTCACCTGCCCGCCCAAAGCGTAGCCAACTCTTCCTTTCTCAACCACGAATTTTTAGAGATGGATGGGAGCCCTTTTGGCGCTACCAACGAGGTGATCATCGAAAAATTTACTTCAATTACAGGGATAGAATCCAGAAGATATGCTTTGGATTCAGAAAACACTTCAGACTTAGGTGCCTCTGCTGCACGCGCTGCCATCGCTGATGCCCGTATCGATGCCGAAACATTAGACTATATCATTTTTGCCCACAACTTTGGAGACGTGGCTCATGGACAAGCCCAAAGCGATATGCTGCCCAGTTTGGCCAGCAGGGTCAAACAAGCCTTGGGGATCATCAATCCAAACTGTGTGGCTTATGATGTATTGTTCGGATGCCCAGGTTGGGTAGAAGGTGTGATTCAAGCAACCGCCTATATCAAAGCAGGTATGGCGCAAAAGTGTTTGGTGATCGGAGGAGAAACACTATCAAGGGTATTGGACCCACACGATAGGGATTCTATGATCTATGCCGATGGCGCTGGTGCTGTCGTGTTGGAAACCACCCAAGACGGTGGAGAAATCCTGGCCCATCAGTCCGCGACCTTTGCTGTTGAAGAAGCGGGCTATTTATTTTTTGGGGCCTCTTACAAACAAGATTTGACCCCTGTAGACCGATACATCAAAATGTACGGGCGCAAAATTTATGAATTTGCCGTTACCCACGTGCCGGTGGCACTTCAAAAATGCGTGGACAAAGCAGGTGTTTCCATAGACGAGATACACAAAATCTTTATCCACCAGGCCAATGAGAAAATGGATGAAGCCATCGTCAAAAGATTCTATAAGCTGTATGGCCGATCCATGCCAGAAGGTATTATGCCGATGAATATCCAATCTTTTGGCAACAGCTCTGTGGCCACCGTCCCCACCCTATTTGATATGGTCAAAAGGGGACAACTCGAAGGTCACCGCCTTGAAAAAGGGAAGGTGTACTTGTTTGCCAGTGTAGGCGCGGGTATGAACATCAACGCATTTGCCTACAGATACTGATGTACCGCGTATACCCCCACAAACGTTACAGAATGACTGAGGCCTTTATGGCCAAACACCTGCCATCACCCTGTACCCTGCTAGACCTGGGGGTGGATAATCCACTGAGCCAGCGTTTGCGCGCTTTGGGGTACCAGGTTCAGAATACTTCAGGACAAGACCTAGACCTCAACCCTAAGGAAGCGCACCAAACCGGATTTGACGCCGTGACCGGCTTTGAAATCTTAGAGCATTTGATCAACCCTATGGGCGTATTGCAAGGGATTCAAGCTGATAAATTGATGGTCAGCATTCCCCTAAGGCTTTGGTTTTCTTCAGCTTATCGATCAAAAACCGATCCTTGGGACCGTCATTACCACGAATTCGAAGACTGGCAATTTGATTGGTTGCTGGAAAAGTCGGGATGGACCATCGTCGATCGCCTATACGGGACACATCCAGTGAAAAAATGGGGCATTAGACCGCTGCTGCGCTTATTCACACCTCGCTATTACTGGGTATACGCTGTGCGCAACACAGACCCCAATCCCTGATTTATGGAGTATTCCATCGTCATACCAGCGCACAATGAAGCTGAAATGATCAGCGACTGCTTGGCGTGTATTGTCCAGCAAACTCATCTCCCTACCCAAGTAATTGTGGTGGATGATCAATCTACGGATCAGACTGCAGTAATCGCTGGCACATGGGCAAAAAAATACCCGTGGATTCAAGTCACCCAAACCGCGCACTCCGCTCAAGAACACCTGCCTGGAGGCAAGGTAGTGCGCTGTTTTTACCAAGGCTTTCAATTAGTGGACAAACCTTGGGAACTCATCGTCAAACTAGACGCTGATACCTTAATTCCGCCTGATTATTTTTCGGTTTTGGCAGCCGCATTTAAACAGAATCCGCAGCTGGGAATTGCCGGGGGAATCGCCTACGAACAGGACAACTCTGGCCTATGGCAGCGGTTTCACCCCATGCATGCAGACCATGTCAGGGGATCGTTTAAGACGTATAGCAAAGCTTGCTTTGCCGCAATTGGAGGATTAAAAACTTCCATGGGATGGGATACGGTAGATGAACTCCTGGCCAAATTTTACGGTTTTGAAACCCAGAGCTTTGAATCGCTTCAAGTCAAGCACCGAAGACCCATTGGGGCTGCTTACCACAAGAAAGCCAAAGGCCTACAAGGCCAAGCGATGTATCTGATGGGTTACTCCTGGCCCATTGTGTTATTTGCCAGCGCAAAACTCGCCGCAAAACAGGGCAACTTTTTTACCTTTTGGGAACACCTAAACGGGTTTTACCGGGCAGGAAGAAAGAAGCTCACCCCCATCGTTACCCCGGAACAAGCACATTTTATCCGACGTTATAGAATACGCGGAATACTCAGGGCTTTAAAGCTTTTGAAATAGGCTGGCCTATGCTTCCATTGGGGAATGCGATACCCAATAAAACAGAGATGGTAGGTGCTATATCCGAAATCTCGGTGCGCTCTGCCGTAGCTCCAGGCTGGATACCTGCACCAAACATCAACAAGGGTGTATGCGTGTCGTAGACCTCAGGAGAACCGTGCGTAGATCCTGTTTTTGAGTAACTGATGTAGCCAGGCTTGTACACAAACAAAACGTCACCAGACCTGTCTTTGTGATAGCCCATCTGTAAAATTGCGGGAATACCTGATACAAACTCTGTAGATTTAAGGGTGCGTGCGGTATAGGCATGCGCCACATCTGTATGGTCTTGTAAGTAATCGGCCAATGCGCCCTGCACCTCATCCAAATCAAGACCTAAATCTCTGATCGCTTGGCGGTTGAAAAACACCTGATTGTTGGAGATATTAGCTACCAAATCCGCTCCAAAACGCGCCTGGACAAACTGATTGATCTCTTTTTTCATCGCACTGGCATCGACATAACCTGCAGGTATTTTCTGGTCCTTCAAATAGGCAGGCACGGGGATTGCCGCGTGATCAGCAGTTAAAAATAAGGTGTACTGACCCACGCCCACTTGTTTGTCCAAAGACTTTAACAGACGCGCAATTTCTAGATCCAAGCGAAGATAAGTGTCTTGAATCTCTCTGGAATCAACACCGAATTGGTGTCCTACGTAATCGGTTGAGGAGTAACTAATCGCCAGAAAATCAGGGATCTTATCCTGACCCAAGGACTCTTGCTTTAAGGCCTCTAAAGCAAAATCTGTCAACATACTGTTACCGTAAGGTGTGGCGCGCAAAATTCCGAAACCGCCATTTTGCTCCCAAAGTGCCGGCAGATCGTGGGGAAAAACGGGCTTTTCTTCTCCTTTAAACGCACCTTCATAGGGGTTGTCGTCAGCCACAGATTGGGTGTACTCTTTCTCTTTGAGCATTAAATCCCAGGGTTTTTTGTATTGTGCGATGCTCTGTTTGGCGTTAAAGTCAGCAACCCAAGCGGGTAATTCAGGCATATAATAAGATGAAGTCACCCAAAGACCTTGTGCGCCGCCAACAAACCAATAAGCAGCATTGGCCGTGTGACCACCAGGAAGCACAGCCCCTCGGTCTTTTACGGAAATAGAAATTACTTTTGCCTTGTTTTTGTAGTGAATCCTCAATTGATCGGTCACTGTATTGGTCAAAAGGCGGTGCGGAGACATTTGGCCTTCACGACCAGAAACACCTACTGATGCGTATTGATCATCTCCGGCACAGTAAACCATGCTGCCCGAGGCCAAATCAAAAAAATCATTGCCGATAATGCCGTGTGTCGCGGGTGTTGTTCCCGTGTATACCGAAGCGTGTCCTGGACCTGTAGAAGTAGGTGCGTAATTGAAATGGTTGTTTTTGGCGATAAAGCCCTCGGATACCAGCCGTTTGAATCCTCGGTCTGAATACTGGTCCCAGAAACGAGTCAGATAATCGTATCTCATCTGATCCACCACAATACCGACCACCAATTTTGTAGGTGCTTTGATCTCTGGGGAAGCATTTGAAGTCTGAGCCAATACGGTTGAGGAAACCAACAGGAATAAATAAAGAGCAGCGGAATTGAATCGGTTCATGGGGCGCATCGCTATAGTTTGTTTGGTCAAAAATACCAAATCTATCAGGAGTTTACCCCTTGATTGAAGTCAAATCATGGTTAAGTTTTGTATTTTTACCCCTCAGGGTTGACTATGAAACACATCGAGGCTATCGGACTTTATTTCATCATGCTCAAAGAGGTATTTAAAAAACCTGTTAAATGGCGCATCATGAAATCACTGATCAATAAAGAGATCGACGATTTGATTGTAGGCTCCTTGGGAATGGTACTCTTTATCTCCTTTTTTATCGGAGCGGTAGTTACTATTCAGACTGCGCTCAACCTGGAAAGTCCGCTGATACCCAAAAACATGATCGGATTTGCCGCCCGCCAATCAGTGATTCTTGAATTTGCCCCGACTTTTACCTCCATCATCATGGCGGGAAAAATCGGATCATACATCACGTCAAGCATTGGATCTATGCGGGTTACCGAACAAATAGACGCCTTGGAAGTGATGGGGATAAACGCCCTAAACTACTTGGTGTTTCCCAAAATCATCGCTTTGTTGATGTATCCTTTTTTGATCTCCATCGCTATGTATATTGGAATTTTTGGCGGATGGGCTGCAGGCGTTTTGGGAGGATTGACCACCTCTGGAGATTTTATCGAAGGTTTGCGGTTGGATTTTGATTCGTTTCACGTGGCTTATGCCTTTATCAAGTCTATGGCATTTGCTTTTATTTTAGCCACAGTCCCCTCATTTCACGGATTTTATATGAATGGAGGAGCTCTTGAGGTAGGCAAAGCCAGCACCACCTCTTTTGTGTGGACTTCTGTAGTCATTATCCTGACCAACTATGTACTCACTCAACTGATACTGGGATGATTGAAGTAAAAAATTTAGTCAAACAGTTTTCAGGCAAAAACGTGTTGAATGATATCAGCGCCGTTTTTGAAGATGGTCAGACTAGCCTAATTATTGGACAAAGCGGATCGGGAAAAACGGTGTTGATGAAATGCATGCTCGGACTCTACGAGGTAGACCAGGGTTGTATTTGTTATGACGGTTTGGAATACCAACATTTGGGGATTGCAGAACAAAACGAAATCAGAAAACAAATCGGCATGGTGTTTCAAGGGTCAGCTCTTTTTGACTCTATGGATGTGCTGGAAAATGTACTGTTTCCTTTGTCCATGCTCCGAAACATGTCGCGCTCTGAAATGGAGGACCGAGCAGATCAGGTGCTCAAGCGCGTAAATCTTTTGGATGCACACCACAAAATGCCGGCAGAAATATCTGGAGGTATGCAAAAAAGGGTGGCCATTGCTCGTGCCATCGTCATGAATCCCAGGTACCTGTTTTGCGACGAACCCAACTCGGGATTAGACCCAAAAACAGCCATTCTTATCGACAACCTGATTCAAGAGATCACCCAAGAGTACAATATCACCACGGTGATCAATACCCACGACATGAATTCGGTGATGGAAATAGGCGATAAAATCATTTTTTTAAAGAATGGTGTATTGGCTTGGGAAGGCAACAGCGATTTGGTGTTTCGCACGGATAACGAAGCGGTCACAGAATTTGTCTATTCCTCTGAACTGTTTAAAAAAGTACGGGAAGCTACCCGAGCACAATCCAAATAATATGGCGCACATCATCATCACAGGCAGCAGTCGAGGTATCGGGTTGGCCTTAGCCCAACAGGCCGCAAATGAAGGTCATCAAGTATTGGCGCTTTCAAGAAATACCGATACCCTCAGCCATTGGGGAAAAAGCAACTTAACCGCCTTAGCCTTTGACATCACCCATCAGGAAAATATTCGAGAAGCTGATGCGTGGATCGATCAAAACTGGGGTGGGCAGATCGACGTACTGATCAACAACGCGGGGGTATTGGCCCATAAACCTTTGGCCCAAACCACGCTAGAGGACTTTCAATCTGTCTATGCCGTCAATGTTTTTGGACCTGCCCTGTTGATGGGACTTTGGGCGCCAAAAATGGGAAAAAAAGGACATGTAGTCAACATCAGTTCCATGGGAGGCATACAAGGCAGCGCTAAGTTTGCTGGATTAGCAGCCTACAGTTCGAGCAAGGGTGCACTGATCACGTTGACCGAATTACTGGCTGAGGAATACAAAGAAACAGGCCCTCATTTTAATGCGCTGGCACTGGGTGCGGTAGATACTGAAATGTTGCAACAGGCTTTTCCCGGATACAAAGCCACCACTACTTCAGAGGAAATGGCTGCCTATATCTTGGATTTTGCGCTGCACCGGGGCGCTTTGCTCAACGGCAAAGTCATCCAAGTGTCAAACTCAACCCCCTAATCTAACTGCCCAAACTTTCCGGCGTAAAAATCCTGCATGGCTTCTTGGAGTTCATGCCTGTGATTCATCACAAAAGGACCTGAAGCAGCGATAGGCTCATTGAGCGGTTCACCGCTGAGCAACAAAATATGCGCGTTTTGCTCTGCTTGAATACTGAAATCAGTGCCATCGTTATCCATCAGCACAAAATGACCTTCAGGTGCATGTGCCTCCTCCAAGTCAAGTACGTGAACCGAACCGCTCAACACCAAAAAAGCTGTGTTGTAGTGCCTGGGTAGCTGTAGGTCTACCGATGCTCCTTGAGGTAACTCAAGGCGGTATAAATGCATGGGGCTATGGGTAGTAGCTCCGCCTTTTACCCCTTGAAACTCACCAGCTATCACGTGTAATTGCCCCCCCTGGGACAAAGAAACCGAGGGTATGTCGTCTGCGTCCAAACCTTGGTAGCTGGGTGGATCCATTTTGTTTTTAGCAGGTAGGTTAACCCATAATTGAGCCATGTGAAAAATACCACCTGCACGGGCAAATCCCTCTTCGTGGTACTCTTTGTGCAGTACTCCAGACGCTGCCGTCATCCACTGCACACCACCTGGGGACACAATCCCGCTGTTTCCTGCAGAGTCGTGGTGAGCGACTTTGCCTTGAAAAGCGACAGTAACTGTTTCAAATCCGCGGTGCGGGTGGACATCTACACCCCTGGGTGTCGCGGTAGGTTCAAAAAAATGGGGCTCGTTGTAATCCAAAAAAATAAATGGATCCATGCGCTTCATGTCTAATCCATGAGTAGATGGAATAAAATTTTGCACCCTAAAACCGTCCCCTACAAAGTGGATGGGCCGTGGTGAAATCACGCGTTCAATACTTCTTTTCATCATCCTATTTTTGAGGAGTTACCTGGGTCAAATGTACAAAAAAGCCTAAATTTAGGGGCATGAATTCCTCGTTCGAACACTACATACCGCCAGCTGCGGTGCCCTGGATCCAACAATTGATGGAGGCGCATCAGGTAGTGCTTAAAATTGTTCACGAACGACAAACCAGACATGGAGATTACCGCAGGTATCCCGACGGCAGACAGCAGATAACGGTCAACGATTCTCTAAACACCTATCAGTTCCTGATCACTTTGGTGCACGAAATAGCACACTTAGTCACTTACGAAAAATACGGGAGGGCGGTAGCGCCACATGGAAAAGAGTGGAAATACACTTTTCAACACCTCATGCTCCCTTTAATCAGGCCCAGTGTATTTCCAGAGGCTTTGTTGCCCTATCTCGCTGCCTATTTCAAAAATCCCAAGGCAAGCTCTGATACAGACGCTAGGCTTTCAAAAGCATTAAGTGCGTATAGTCCAAAAAACGACCAACACGCACATCTGAGCGATGTCGCTGTAGGTACGCGATTTATATATAGAGATACGCGGATTTTTGAAAAAGGACAGCGTGTTGTGAAGCGCTACCGGTGTATGGAATTGTCTAGCGGTAAAATCTATCTTTTTCCACCTCATGTACTGATCAAGCCGGTGTAATGCGCTAGGCTTGAGACTTGTTGGCCAGCTGTCCACATGCCGCATCGATGTCTTTGCCTCGAGAGCGGCGTACAGTAACCGTGATGCCATGGCGCTCTAACACATGGATATAGCGATCAATCACCTCGGGTGCTGCTTGTCTAAATGCGTCATCCCCTATGGCGTTGTATTCGATCAGGTTCACCTTGGACGGGGCAAATCGACAAAATTCAACCAAAGCATCAATATCTGCTTGCTGGTCGTTTACCCCCTTCCACACCACGTACTCATAAGTCATTCTGCTCTTGGTTTTGGCATACCAATACTCCAGTGCTTCCCTCAAGTCCGACAAAGGAAAATGTTCGGTAAAAGGCATGATTCTTTTGCGGGTTTCTTCCACTGCACTGTGCAAGGAAACGGCTAGCTTAAATTTCACCCCCTCATCAGCCATTTTCTTGATCATTTTGGGGATACCAGAGGTGGATAAAGTGATTCTGCGCGGTGACATGCCCAACCCCTCTGGAGCGGTTATTTTTTCGATGGCAGCCAATACTTGAGGATAATTCATCAGGGGTTCGCCCATACCCATAAACACGATATTGGTCAAAGGCTTTTGATGATATAGCCTGCTCTGGCGGTCTATGGCGACCACTTGATCCACAATTTCATCAGCCTGGAGGTTACGCATCCTTTTCAGCTTGGCGGTAGCGCAAAAAGTACAATTGAGACTGCAGCCTACCTGACTGGAAACACAAGCCGTTGTTCTTTTTGACGTGGGGATAAGCACTGACTCTACAATCAGTCCATCGTGTAGTTTAATCGCATTTTTAATCGTGCCATCTTTGCTCTTTTGCATCGCATCCACGTGGATGTGGTTGATCACAAAATGCTGCTCGAGCAAAGCGCGGGTGTCTTTAGACAGATTGGTCATGTCTTCAAAACGGTGCGCCCCCTTTTTCCACAACCATTCGTACACTTGTTTGCCCCTAAAAGACTGGTCGCCTTGAGCGACAAAAAAAGCGCTCAAGGCTGACAAATCAAGGGACCTGATGTCCTTTTTTTCTATGGGTTCCAATATTAGATGATCAACATCGCATCGCCGTACGAATAGAAACGATATTCATTTTCAACCGCTTCTTTGTAAGCGCGTTTCATCAAATCATGGCCCATAAAAGCAGAAACCATCATCAATAAAGTAGACTTGGGCAGGTGAAAATTAGTGATCATGCAATTGGCAATACTAAACTCATACGGAGGGAAAATAAACTTATTGGTCCATCCTTCATACTCGTTTAGGGTGTGTTGAGAGGACACAGAACTTTCCAGTCCGCGCATAACGGTAGTTCCCACAGCACAAATTCTTCTTTTTTGGGCTTTGGCTTGGTTGACTACAGTAACCGCATGCTCATCAATGATCAACTCCTCACTGTCCATTTTGTGTTTGGACAAGTCCTCAACCTCAACTGGGTTAAAGGTACCCAAACCGACATGTAAGGTCAATTCAGCAAAATTTACGCCTTTAATTTCAAGACGCTTAAGCAAGTGTTTTGAAAAGTGTAATCCAGCGGTTGGCGCAGCCACAGCACCTTCGTGCTTGGCGTATATCGTTTGGTAACGCTCTTCGTCTTCAGCCTCAACATCTCTGTGTATGTACTTAGGCAATGGGGTTTCCCCCAGGTCGCGCAATTTCTTGCGAAACTCTGTGTAGGACCCATCGTATAAAAATCGAAGCGTTCTACCTCTTGAAGTAGTGTTGTCAATTACTTCAGCCACTAAAGAATCGTCATCCCCAAAATAAAGCTTGTTGCCAATTCTGATTTTACGGGCTGGATCGACCAAAACATCCCAAAGTCTTTGCTCTTCATTGAGTTCTCTGAGCAAAAACACCTCGATACGGGCACCTGTTTTTTCTTTATTTCCATATAAGCGCGCTGGAAATACTTTGGTATTGTTGAGAATCATGACGTCCTGATCGTCGAAATAATCGATCAAATCCTTAAACAATTTGTGCTCAATAGTTCCTTTAGCGCGATCGATGACCATCAATTTGGATTCATCGCGATTCTCTGCGGGATATTCAGCGACTAAATGCGGGGGTAAATCAAAGTTGAAATGAGATAACTTCATGAAATTCAGATAATTAGGTTTAATGAAAACACATCCCGCAAATATACGACCCCAACAGGGGGCTTGTCAAGGATTTAGGGGTTTATTTATTAGGAATACCGAAAACCCAAGGCAGCTAGGTCGTTCCAAAAGTCCGGGTAAGACTTAGCTACAACCGCTGGATCTTCTATGGCAAACGGAACCTTCATGGCTAGCGGGGCAAATGCCATAGCCATTCTGTGATCGTGGTAAGTGGCCACGACTACCCCAGAATTCATCACACCTTGAAAAGGATGCAAGGTGAGTGAGTCTTCGGTAATCGATAATTGCGCACCAAACTTGGTGAGCTCCTGCTGTAAGGCGACCAACCGATCTGTTTCTTTGATCTTTAAGGTGTGAAGTCCCGTAAAATGTGCGCCGATGCCTAGGGCAAAACAAGTAACCGCTAGCGTCTGAGCGATGTCAGGACACTCAGTAAAGTCCACAATCAATCCTTGTTCACGAACAGTTGCGCTGACTTCTTGCTTCTTGGTGATCACCAATTGGTGATCGACAAAAACGCTTTCGACACCCAAAGCACTGTACAATTGAGCGAGTACAGCGTCTCCTTGAAGCGAGTCCGATTTATAGGAGTACAACCTGATTTCTGATCCCATGGGGGCCAATGCGACCATGCTGTAATGATAAGATGCAGAACTCCAATCAGATTCGACCACCAAGGTCTTTGAAGCAACATCAAGGGCGTGATCTACCTGAATCACCGATCCCTCCATTCGGGTGTTGATCCCCAGTGACTCCAGCAAGGCGCAGGTCATTTTGATGTAGGGGATCGAAGTGATGGCGCCCTTTAAAGTCAAAGACATCCCGGATGCTAAACGAGGAGCAACCAACAATAAAGCAGAGATATATTGGCTGCTGACATGGGCCGGAATCTCTGCATGCCGCTGCGTGATTTCTTTACCTTGGATGCGCAAAGGTGGATATCCCTCTTCCCCCAGGTAATTGATTTCGGCACCCAACAGACGCAGTGCGTCCACCAAAAGTCCGATGGGTCTTTGTTGCATTCTAGCAGATCCCGTAAGCACCACATCGACACCAGGTGTTGTAGCCATAAAAGCGGTTAAAAAGCGCATAGCCGTTCCCGCATGATGTACATCAATAGTACCACTGCGCACCCCAATGCCACGGGCCATGGCTTGGGCATCTTCAGAATTAGAGGTGTTGACCAAGTTTATCTGCGGAAACAATGATTGCAACAACAACAATCTGTTGGTTTCACTTTTGGAACCAGTGATGGATAATGAGGCCTTAAATTGTTGATTGATGGGACCTTGTAGGTGTTTTAACTCCATGAACTACTGCTTGAGTTTATCGTTGTTTTGGTGCCTGTCGTGATCTCTTTGTGTTTTGTAGGCTAGCTTTTTATCGAAGGAGGACTGGAGATCGATACCGCACTGATTGGCCAAGCACAAAACGACAAAAACCACATCGGCGAGTTCCTCCCCCAAGTCTTTAGCTTGATCCGATGGTTTTTCACTCTGTTCCCCATATCGGCGTGCGATAATGCGGGCTACTTCGCCCACCTCTTCGGTGAGTTGTGCCATATTGGTCAATTCGTTAAAATAACGGACACCATGGTCTTTAATCCACTCATCCACAGCTCGTTGTGCGTTTTGTAAATCCATAATTTAATTTTTTTGACGGGTATCAATCATTAGGGTAACCGGTCCGTCGTTGACTAGGCGAACCTGCATGTCGGCACCAAAGACACCTGTGGCTACCGGTTTTTCAAGCAATTTTTCCAGCTGAGCTACAAAATCTTCGTAGTGTTTTTGAGCGACTGGCCCTGGAGCCGCATCTATAAAAGAAGGTCTGTTGCCTTTTTTGGTAGATCCGTACAGGGTGAACTGACTGACCACCAGCACTTCGCCTTGTGTATCCAACAGGGAGCGATTCATCATACCTTGATCATCAGCAAAAAGCCGAAGTTGGGCTATTTTTTTACTCAGATAGGTGATGTCCTCGTGGTTGTCCTCGTGGGTTACCCCGAGCAAAATCAAAAAACCTGGGCCGATAGATCCAACCACCTTTTGTTCCACCTCAACTGAGGCGTTTTGAACCCGCTGAATTAAGGCCCTCATTCCTCGTTGTTTTTTGGATCTACTCTGTAGTGTTCATCCTCGCGCTGCATCAGCTGAACATAACTTTTATATCTGCTCCAAGCGAGCTTGTCCTGATCAAGTGCTGTTTTCACAGCACAAAAAGGCTCTTCCATATGGGTGCAATTGTGGTATTTGCACTGAGACTTGAGTGCGAAAAATTCTGGAAAGTAGTCCCCTATTTGGTCTTGCTCCATGTCTACCACACCAAACCCTTTGATCCCAGGAGTGTCTATAATGCGACCGCCAAAAGACAGATCAAACATCTCTGCAAACGTGGTGGTGTGCGTCCCTTGTGCGTGTTGAAGTGAAATAGCGCCTGTACGCAGGTCTAAACCAGGAGAAATGGTGTTGATCAGGGTGGATTTGCCGACGCCTGAATGGCCAGACACCAAACTGGTCTTGCCCTCCATGATACGCTTGAGGGCATCTACGCCATCACCGGTCAAAGCAGAAACCATCAGGCAGGTATAGCCGATTGAGCGGTAAAGACTCAGCAAATAATCCACTTCGAAACGCTCTTCTACCGAATAGCTGTCCATCTTGTTAAAGACCAAAACAACAGGAATATCATAGGCTTCAGCGGTCACCAAAAAGCGATCGATAAAGGGGGTAAGGGTGGGCGGATTGTTTAGGGTGATCAGCAATAACGCTTGATCGATATTGGCCGCAATGATCTGGGTTTGTTTGGACAAATTAACAGACTTGCGGATCATGTAATTGCGTCTTTCGACGATATCAAAAATGACACCATGGGGGGTGTCACCGCTTTGCTCGAGCTCAAACTGGACCACATCTCCCACAGCCACAGGGTTTGTGCTCTTGATCCCTTGAACGCGAAATTTGCCTTTGATGCGGCATTCGTGCATCTGACCGTCTTGGCCCAAGACAGCGTACCAACTCCCCGTAGATTTATAAACTATTCCCCGCATACCCAGGATGCTAAGATAAAAAAAGCAAGGGGCCTAAGCCCCTTTTTTTATTATGATTTGATGACCTTTTCCTGGTGATTAATCGACTCTTGGTGAATGGCTTTAAACATGCGCAACACAAATTCCTCGCTCAATCCTTTGGTCTCTCCTTCCAAAATCATGCGTCCTAAAATCTCGTTCCAACGGCTCGACTGCAAAACAGCCACATTGTGTTTGGATTTTAAGGCTCCGATTCCTTCTGCGAGTTTCATGCGTTTTCCGAGGGTCTCCAACAATTGGTTGTCAATAATATCGATCTGAGCGCGCAGATTGCTCAACTCTTTGTTGTACTTCTCCTCAGGGTCAGACTCCTTGCGCACTTTTAAGTCGCGCATGATTTCTACCAAACGCTCTGGCGTTACTTGTTGGGCTGCATCGCTCCAAGCATTGTCTGGATCGCAGTGGGTTTCAATCATCAACCCATCAAAATTCAAGTCTAAGGCTGTTTGTGCCACGTCAAAAATCATATCTCTTTTTCCAGTGATGTGCGATGGATCATTGATGATCGGCAAATCCGGAAATTTCGACTGCAACTCAATGGCCATTTGCCATTCAGGGATATTGCGGTACTTGGTTTTTTCAAAAGTAGAAAAGCCTCGGTGGATGACTCCCAGATTTTTGATATCTGCTGCATAAAGGCGTTCTATTGCCCCCAACCACAGCGCTAAATCGGGATTTACCGGGTTTTTGACCAACACAATCTTGTCGGTCCCTTTAAGCGCATCAGCAATTTCTTGAATGATAAATGGACTCACCGTGGAACGAGCCCCGATCCACAACAAATCTACATCGTGCTCCAAAGCGAGTTCAACATGAGCCCTGTTGGCCACCTCGGTGGCTGTTTTCATCCCAGTTTCTTTTTGCACCTTTTGGAGCCACTTCAAGCCGAGTGCGCCCACACCCTCAAAATTTCCAGGACGTGTTCTCGGTTTCCAGATACCAGCGCGGTAGTAATTGACATCCGTGTCTTTTAACGCATGTGCAATTTTAAGCACTTGATCTTCAGTTTCAGCACTACAAGGTCCTGCGATCACCAATGGGTGGGTCAGGTTCATCTCGTCGAGCCAGGTTCTCATTTTCTTTGAATTTTCCATAATCTATTTGTTGAGGGGTATTCCGTTGAGTATTTCTTTGATTTTATTGGTGTCGCTCATTTGCTGATATATAGCGTCGCAATCCGATTGTTCGAGCAAGGATTTAAATGCTTCCAGATTGGCAATATATTCTTGTAGTGCAACCACCACATGTTGTTTGTTTTGATCAAAAATTGGGGTCCACATCGCAGGAGAACTTTTTGCTAAACGCACCGTGCTCTCGAAACCTGATCCAGCCATGTCAAAAATATCGCTTTCATTCTTCTCTTTTTCAATCACCGTCTTCCCTAACATAAAGGAGCTGATGTGTGATAAATGAGACACGTAAGCGATGTGTTTGTCGTGTGCTGCGGCATCCATGTAGCGGATGCGCATACCCCAAGCAGCGAAAAGCGCCATGGCTTTCTCTTGCAGTTTAAAGGCGGTTTTTTCCACTTCACATACAATCATTGTTTTCTGGGCAAATAACCCCAAAAATGCCGCCTCAGGCCCTGAAAACTCAGTACCTGCAATCGGGTGAGCCGCTAAATAGTTTCTTCTCTTAGGATGGGTGGCTACAGCATCGCACAAGGCTTGTTTGGTGGAACCTGCATCGACCACCAGAGCCTGATCGGAAATTACATCCAAAATACGGGGCAATGCATCGACTGAAGCGTCGACTGGAATGCTCAAAAAAACAAGATCCGCATGAGCCAAATCTGCCCAACTCGCTTTGTGATCAATCAAACCCAAGGCCAAAGCCTTGTCCAATGTTTGCTCACTGCGGCTGATTCCATAACAAATTGCCTGAGGATTTCTGTGTTTGATTTCAAGGGCCATAGACCCTCCGATCAATCCAATACCGATAAAAAATACCTTCATGACTTAACTCTTTGAATTGCTTGGTCGATTAAATCTGCTTCCAAACAAAGTGAAAAACGCACATAACCAGCTCCGTTGCTGCCAAAAATAGAGCCAGGTGTGATAAATATATGGTGCTGATACAACAGCTGATCGACAAATGCGCATTCGTCTGTGATGCCTTCAGGCAGTCGCGCCCAAACAAACATCCCCACAGCGTTTCTGTCGAACGCACAACCCAAGGCCTCAGCAAAAGCCCAAACCTTATCTCTGCGCAAGGCGTAAATCTCATTTAATGAAGCATACCAGGAAGCGGGCGCCTTCAGCGCCTGGATGGCACCCCGCTGAATCCCGTAAAACATACCTGAATCCATATTGCTTTTCACTTGGAGCACTGCCTTCAGATGCTCCTGGTTTCCACAAATCATACCCACGCGCCAACCGGCCATATTGGCCGTTTTACTCAGAGAATTTAACTCCACAGCGACCTCCATAGCCCCTTGAAGAGATAAAATACTCATCGGATGATTGTTCAAGATAAAGCTGTAGGGATTATCCATCGCCAATAAAAATCCACGGGACTTGGCCAAATCGATCAATGGCTGTAAGTCAGCTGCCGTGGCATGGGCACCGGTAGGCATGTGGGGGTAAGACAACCACATGATTTTAACCCGAGATAAGTCCATAGCGGCTATGGCGTTGACATCTGGCAGCCAATTATTTTGGGCGGTCAAGTCGTAATAAACCGGTTCTGCACCCAACAAACGGGTGACAGAGGTGTAGGTAGGATACCCCGGATTGGGGATCAAAACCTGGTCTCCTTCGTTTAAATAGGCCATGGACAGGTGCATGATTCCTTCTTTGGAACCCATTAAAGGCAGCACCTCTGATTCAGGATCCAACGAAACACCGTATTGGGTCTGGTAAAATTCGCTGATGGCCGACCTCAGCGCAGGTAACCCCTGATAACTCTGGTACTGATGCGCCATTGGATCGGAAAGCGATTCTTTGATCGCCTGGATCACCTCAGGGGCAGGTGCTAAATCAGGACTGCCGATTCCCATTTGAATCACGGGGTGTCCTTGCTGAATTAAAGCGCGAACCTCCCGCAATTTTTGAGAGAAATAATATTCCGAAACCTGAGCTAATCTCCGAGCAGTCTGTCTCATAATCGCGCATTTTTATAGGCCCCTAATACCTTAAACTCGTGAGCCATAATAGATAATAAAGCTTTTGCTTTCTCAAAATCTGCTGTTTCTTCAAAAGTGATGTCCACAAAAAATGCGTATTTCCAGGGCACATCAATGACGGGTAGTGACTGGATTTTTGTCAAGTTCATCGAACAATCGCTCAGGGCATTTAACACCGCTGCCAAACTCCCTCTTTTGTGGTCTAGAACGAAACGAAGTGAAGCTTTATTGGCCCCCTCGATCGACGATTCATTTTGTTGGGCAGTGACCACCACAAACCTGGTTGCATTATTTTTTATGGTCTGAATATCATCTGCCAATACTTCCAAACCGTATAATTCGGCTGAACTCTTGGGTGCGATAGCCGCGATCCCTTTCCAGCCATGGCGTTGAATCGCTAAGGCGGAGGCTGCCGTGTCTTCGCTTTCCACCAATTTGATCTGCGGATAGTCATAAAAAAACTGATTGCATTGCAACAAAGCCATGGGGTGAGAATGCACCTCGGAGATTTCATCCAAGATCTGTCCTGGCAAAGCCATTAAATGGTGGTGGATCGAGAGGTAATACTCTCCAACAATCGACAATTGATATTTATCCATCAAAGCGTAGTTGGGTATGATGGAACCAGCGATTGAATTTTCGATGGCCATCACGCCATAATCAGCGCGCTTATCGACTAAGCTGTGGACCAAAGCATCAAAAGAAGCGCAGTCTACCAATGCTATGTCCGTGCCAAAATAATCAAGGGCTACTTGATAATGGTTGGATCCTTTAATTCCTTGAATGGCAATTTTGGTTTTCATCAGGGCTAAAAAAAAATCCCGCATCAGCGGGACTTAGTATTTTGATTGAGTAATCACTTTACAACAGCCCCTTGCTTCTATCTGCATAGAAGTAAAAATAGCTGTAAAAGAAAGTGTTGTTCATGATGTTGTTTGCAATTAAGCGGCTAAATTATCATTTATATCGACACTGCCAAACTTCCGGTAAAAAAATAGCTCAATTAAAACAAAGCACTTGCGATTTGTGCGATATTTTCGCTTTTACCCATCGAATAGTAATGCAATACAGGTACTCCTGCTTCCTTTAGTTCTTTGGATTGGGCAATAGCCCACTCGATACCTACCTGCTTGATTCCTGCATTGTCTTTGGCAGATTCTACAGCATCTACTAAATCCTGGGGGAGATCGATTTTAAATACCTGAGGAAGAATACTTAGGTGTCTTTGCACGGCAAGCGGCTTGATCCCTGGAATAATGGGCACATCGATACCCATAGCCCGGGCGCTCTCCACAAAGGCAAAATATTTGCTGTTGTCAAAGAACATCTGTGTGACCACGTAATCCGCTCCAGCATCCACCTTTTCTTTCAACCTTTTTAAATCAGAAGCCATAGAAGGCGCTTCCATGTGCTTTTCAGGATATCCAGCTACCCCAATACAAAATGGAGTGGCGAGCGGAGATTGAGGCTGGTCGTGCAAAAACTGACCGCGATTGAGCTGATCGATTTGCCGCACCAAATCCACCGCATAGGGATGTCCGCCATTGGTAGGGACGAAATAAGCCTCATCGCGCATAGAATCCCCGCGGAGTGCCATCAAATTGTCAATGCCCAAGTATTGAAGATCGATCAACATGTATTCTGTTTCCTCTTGAGTAAACCCACCGCACAATACGTGTGGCACAGTATCCACGTTGTACCTGTGTTTGATCGAAGCACATATACCCACAGTTCCTGGACGCATGCGGGTGATTTTCTTTTCGTATAAGCCCGATTTTTGCGTGTAGACCACTTCTTCCCTGGAGGTGGTCACATCGATAAATGGGGGCTTAAACTCCATCAATGGGTCTATATTGGCATATAGTTCATCGATGCTTTTTCCCTTGACAGGCGGGACGATTTCAAAGGAAAAAAGCGTTTTTCCCTGTGCGTTTTTAATGTGGTCTGTGATTTTCATAACAAAACGATTAATCAGCAATATTAGGTGACAGCCATCTTTGAGCTTCGGCCAATGGAATGTTTTTTCTGCGCGCAAAATCGGCAACTTGATCCTGGGTAATTTTGCCCAAACCAAAATAGCGAGCATCCGGGTGTGCAAAATAATATCCCGATACGGAAGCTGCTGGCCACATAGCCAAGCTTTCGGTCAAACGCACACCGATCGCACCTTCAACGTCGAGCAATTGCCAAATGGTTTGCTTTTCCAAATGGTCAGGACAAGCCGGATAGCCTGGCGCTGGACGAATGCCTCGGTATTGCTCACCGATAATTTGATTGATCTCTAAGGATTCATCTGAGGCGTAACCCCAGAAATCAGTGCGCACTTTTAAGTGCAGCCATTCTGCCGCTGCTTCGGCAAATCTGTCCGCAATCGCTTTGACCATGATCGAGTTGTAATCGTCGAGTTGGGCTTCGTATTCTTGAGCCCACTCATCTGCACCAAATCCTGCACTGACACAAAAGCACCCCACATAATCTGTGATACCGGTTTCTTTAGGGGCGATAAAATCAGACAAAGCTATGTAGGCAATACCCTCCTTCTTTTTGGCTTGTTGGCGCAAGGTGCGGAACGCAGCTCCGTTTTGCGGCAGTACTATGTCGTCTTGATCATCGCTGTAGGCCTCAAACAATCCGTAAATACCTTTGACGCTAAGCTTTTTTTCTCGGAGTAAAATTTCGAGTACCCCTTGGGCATCTTCGAACAATGTTTTGGCTTGTGCGCCGACTATCTCATCCGAAAACAAATCGGGATATCTTCCGTGTAGGTCCCATGACCTGAAAAATGGGGTCCAATCAATCAAAGGCACCAAATCTTGCAAATCTATGTCCAACACGTGTACCCCTTTGTTTTTGGGTGCGGGTACTGCATAAGCAGACCAATCCAAAAGCTGTTTTTGACTGCGGGCCTCGGCCAAGGTAACATACTCTTTGTGGCTGCCTCGGTTATTAAATTTCTCCGCGAAATCGATATACTCCGATTTGATTTGTTCTTTGTAGGTTTCTTGGGTTTCTGGCTGAAGCAAGTTGCCCACTACCGTTACTGCGCGGGAAGCATCATTGACGTGAACTACCGTAAAGGGATACTCTGGTGCGATCTTTACCGCAGTATGCGCCTTACTGGTCGTAGCTCCGCCGATCAAAAGCGGCATCGTCATATTTCTTCGCTTCATTTCTTTAGCGATATGAACCATTTCATCCAAAGAGGGCGTGATCAATCCGCTCAAGCCAATGGCATCAACCCCCTCTTGTTGGGCGGTATCCAGTATCTTCTCTGGGGGGACCATGACCCCTAAATCAATAATTTCATAATTGTTGCACGCGAGCACCACAGAAACTATATTTTTTCCAATGTCGTGCACATCTCCCTTAACGGTCGCCATCAATATTTTGCCCGCTGCTTGAGAAGCTGTGGCATCATAACCAGCCAGGGATTGTTTTTCTTCTTCGATAAAAGGCAATAAATAAGCCACTGCCTTTTTCATCACTCGAGCAGACTTGACTACTTGAGGAAGAAACATTTTTCCACTGCCAAAGAGATCACCCACCACATTCATACCTGTCATCAAATGACCTTCAATCACGTGTATAGGTCTTTCTGAAGCCAAACGCGCCTCCTCCACATCCTCCAGAATATAGGCGTCAATTCCCTTGACCAATGCTCTGGTGATGCGTTCTTGAAGGGGCTCATCCCTCCATTGATTTTCTTGTACCTTTTCTTTTGCTGTTCCTACGAAGGACTCAGCGAAATTGAGTAAACGTTCAGTGGCGTCCTCTCTGCGATCCAGCACTACGTCTTCTACGTGTTCGAGTAAGTCTTTAGGAATATCGTCATAGACCTCCAACATGGAAGGATTCACGATACCCATATTCATACCCGCTTTGATGGCGTGGTATAGAAACACGGAGTGCATGGCCTCTCGCACAGGGTTGTTTCCTCTAAAACTAAAGGAAACATTGCTCACACCTCCACTCACGGAGCAATGAGGTAGATTTTGCCTCACCCAGCGAGTAGCTTCAATAAAATCAATGGCGTTGCGGCGGTGTTCATCCATACCGGTAGCCACTGGAAATATATTGAGGTCGAAAATAATATCTTCAGGAGGAAAATGAACTTGATCCACCAACAGTCGATAAGAGCGCTCTGCTATTTCTAAACGCCTCTCGTAGTTATCCGCTTGCCCCACCTCATCGAAGGCCATAACGATCACAGCCGCTCCATATTGTCGAATACGGCGTGCCTGCCATAAAAACGCTTCTTCCCCTTCTTTAAGACTGATAGAATTCACGACGCATTTGCCTTGAACCACTTGCAAACCAGCCTCAATAATCTCCCATTTGGAGCTATCGATCATGATGGGTACCCTGGCGATATCCGGTTCAGCCACCACCAAATTGAGGAAATTGACCATCGCTTTCTTGCCATCGATCAATCCATCATCCATGTTTACATCGATGATTTGGGCGCCACCTTCTACTTGTTCCCGGGCAATGGCGAGTGCTTCATCAAAGCGCTCCTCCTTGATCAGGCGCAAGAAAAGTTTTGATCCTGCTACGTTGGTGCGTTCACCAACATTGACAAAATTGGTTTCTGGAGTCACCACGAGTGGTTCCAAGCCAGATAAGTGTAGGTATTTAGGGGATGTTGTACTCATCGATCTAGATTTGGGTGCTTCTGGGTTTGGCTTGAGCAGCAATCCGAGCAATCGCTTCGATATGATCTGGGGTAGTTCCGCAGCAACCACCGATAATATTGACCAAATTCAGGTCTAAATAATCTTGAATCTGATCGGCCATGTCTTCTGGAGATTCATCGTACTGACCAAAGGCATTAGGTAAACCTGCATTGGGGTGGGCAGAAACGGCAAATGGTGCTTTTTTGGCGAGCACCTCCAAGTGAGGTGTTAACTGTTTGGCCCCTAAGGCGCAGTTAAAGCCAACAGACAGCAGATCAGCGTGCGCGATCGAGATCAAAAATGCCTCAGCAGTTTGTCCAGAGAGCGTACGGCCTGAAGCATCGGTAATCGTTCCACTCACCATCACAGGTATATCGCTCTTGCGCTCTTCTTTAACCTCTTGAATCGCAAACAAAGCGGCTTTTGCATTCAAGGTGTCAAATACAGTTTCCACCAGCAATAAGTCTACTCCACCATCCATCAGCGCCTCTACTTGTTCTTTGTAGGCGATGCGCAATCCGTCAAAATCTATAGCTCTATACCCTGGATCGTTGACCTCAGGTGATAAACTCGCTGTTTTGTTGGTCGGACCTATACTTCCTGCCACATAACGAGGTTTGTCGGGTTGCATTGCGGTATACTCATCTGCGACCTCTTTGGCCAGCCGTGCAGAAACCATATTGATTTCCTTGACCAAAGACTCCATATGATAGTCCGCCATCGCAATAGTGGTTGAAGAAAAAGTGTTGGTCTCCAGGATATCTGCACCAGCAGCTGCGTACTGAGCGTGTATGTCTTTGATGGCTGCTGATTGAGTCAATGACAACAAATCATTGTTGCCCTGTAAAGGAGATTTCCAGTCCGCAAATCGATCGCCTCGATAATCAGCTTCTGTGAATTTGTGTCTTTGGATCATGGTGCCCATGGCTCCATCCAACACCAACACCCGTTCTTTTAACAATAATCTGATATCTGGTTTTTTCATAAAATCTTGTCTAATGCTTGTGCGATATCCGATTGAATATCATCGATGTGTTCTAATCCTACAGACACGCGGATCATACCCTCTCCAATGCCTGAAGCTGCGCGCTCCTGGGGCGTCAACTTGCTGTGTGTCGTTGAAGCGGGATGGGTGACAATACTGCGCGTATCCCCTAGGTTAGCAGATAAAGAAAGCAACTCAATGGCGTCAAAAAACTGTCGTCCAGCTACCAATCCACCTTTTAACTCAAAGGCCACCACCGCGCCACCGGCTTTCATTTGCTTTTGAGCGATGTCGTATTTGGGGTGTGACGGCAAAAATGGATACTTTACTTGTGCTACTTGTGGATGTGATTCCAAATAAGTCGCCAAAGCCAATGCATTGCTGCAGTGCCTATCCACTCGCACTGCCAAGGTTTCCAAACTTTTGGACAGTACCCAAGCGTTAAACGGGGACATAGCGGGACCCGTGATTCGGGCAAATCGGTACACTTGATCCATCAAGTCTGCCCGACCCACAGTAATTCCGCCCAAAACCCGGCCTTGTCCATCCATGAGTTTAGTCGCGGAGTGAATGACCAAATGCGCTCCGTGGGCCAATGGTTTTTGCAAATAAGGCGAGGCAAAGCAGTTGTCGATAATCAGGATCAAACCGTGCTCTTGAGCGATTTCTCCCAAAAGAGATAAGTCGATCAAATCTACGCCGGGATTGGTCGGAGATTCCGCATAAATCACCTTGGTGTTGGGTTGTATTTTAGCGACGATTTCCGCTTTAGAGGCATTTACATCAAACAAAGAGGTCGTTATGCCCCATTTGGGGAAAAAATTAAAATATAAACTATGGGTAGATCCAAAAACTGAAGCGCTCGAGAGTATGTGATCTCCCGATTGCAACAGAGCTGCAAAAGTAGTGTACACCGCTGCCATGCCAGAAGCAAAGGCAAAACCCGCCTCAGCTCCCTCCATCAAACACACCTTCTCGATAAACTCAGAGGTAGTCGGATTGGAATAACGCGAATAGATATTGCGGTCTTTCTCCTCGGCAAATGAAGCCCTCATGTCTTCTGCATCTTCAAAGACAAAACTCGAAGTCAGGTACATGGGGGTAGAATGCTCCAAAAAAGCAGAGCGTTCAGTTTGCGTTCTTATGGCTTGTGTTTCAAATGCTTTATCCTTCATGACTATCGATCTGCAATTCTTAAAATATCTCCAAATACACCGCGTGCGGTCACCGCAGCACCGGCACCTGCTCCTTGAATGACCAAGGGTTGATCTCCGTAAGATTCTGTAAATATCTCAATTAAGGAATCAGAACCCTTCATCTGCCCTAATGTACTCTCTTGGGGCACAGAAACCAAGGAAACGCTGAGCTCGCCTTTAGTCTGCTGCAGATCACCCGCAACTTGGCCTAGATAACGCAGTACATGACCGGGTTTTTGTTGGTCTTTGATCGATTGGAATGCTTGGTCTAACTCAGTCAGCCTGGACAAGAAAGTCTGTTTGTCCACCTGTTGTAAGTCCAGGGGTATCAAATTTTCTATGGAAATGTCTGAGAACTCATTGGCCAGGTCTAATTCACGTGCCAAAATCAACAGTTTTCTACCCACATCATTTCCAGACAAATCCTCACGAGGATCTGGTTCGGTATAACCTTTTTCCAACGCTTCGCGCACCACTTCAGAAAACGGTCGGTCCTCTATAGAAAAATGGTTAAAAATATAACTCAAAGAACCTGAGAACACACCGCGTATTTTGGTGATATTTTCTCCGGAAAGATGCAATAATTTGATGGTGTCAATCAGTGGCAAACCAGCTCCAACATTGGTTTCATACAGGTATTGTTTCTGGTGCAGTTTCAGCACAGACCTGAGCTCCGTATAAAAGTCAAACCCCAACGTATTGGCAATTTTGTTCGAGGAGACCAAATCAAATCCCTCCGCGATCATTTTGGGGTAATTTTTCACAAAACGAGCATCCGCGGTGTTATCCACCAGAATGAGGTTCTCTAGATGATGACTTTGGGCGTAGGCGCAAAGCGCCTCTAAATCATAAGCGACGCCTTGTTCCCCCAAAGCCTTCCGCCAATCCCCTTGCAAACCTTGCGCATTGAAGAGCATTTTTTGCGAATTGGCCAAGGCAAATAATTGCAGCTTAATCCCTTTGCGCTCCTCAATCTTTTGTGCTGCTTGAACAATCTGGTCGACAAGCGTACCTCCTACATTACCCACACCAAAAACAGCGATGTTTATTTTTTTAGCTTGACCAAAAATCTCTCCGTGTACCACATTGAGCGCTTTGTGCAAGTCTTGTTTTTTCAATACCAAACTGACGTTTTTGCCTGTGACGGTATTGTTAAACAACATAGGGATCACCCCATTTTTTATCAATGCATTGTAGGGTTTGTGGAATGTGCTTAAATCCTGTCCGATGATGGACAACACGGATACCTGATCTACGCCGGATATGCTGTTGATGTCTTGGGCATAAAAGTCATGCTCGAACTCCCTTTCCAAAGCGATGATCGCTTTGGTGGCATCTTGATGAGCCACGACCAATCCAATACCTCGTTCCGATGATCCTTGAGAAATGATACTCACACTCACTCCAGCATCCCCTAAGGCTTTAAAAATACGGGCATCCACCCCTACTTTTCCCAATAGTCCCCTTCCCTCAAGGTTGATCAAAGTCACTGATTCGATCACCGACAAAGACTTTATTCCCTGAGCAGATTGTACTGCTGAAATTAGCGTCCCGTCACTGTCCGGATTAAAGGTATTGAGAATGCGCAAGGGAATATTTTTCTCAATCAGCGGTATAATGGTTTTTGCGTGAAGTACTTGAGCACCAAAATTGGCGAGCTCATTAGCTTCGCTGTAGGAAAGCTGTTCAATTTTTTGTGCATCATACACCCACTCGGGGTTGGCTGTGAAAATCCCATCTACATGGGTGAAATTCTGCAACTCTTTAGCATCCAGAAAATTAGCAAGCAAGGCTGCGGAATAATTAGAACCATTTCTGCCTAAAGTAGTGGTTTCATTGTCCAAAGAGGACGCCAAAAATCCAGTAAAAATGGCTACTGTGTCCTGGGGCAACGCTGCAAAAGCAGCTTCGACATTTTGTCGAGAAATACGCTCAATCACTTGGGCATTCCCATAAACACTATTGGTTTTGATCAAGGTGCGCGCATCGATGGCTTGTGCAGGCACCCCTCTTTGTTGCAACAGGTATACCACCGCTTTTACAGCCATCAATTCTCCAAAGGCCAGCAACTGGTCTTTGGTTTTTAAACTGTAGTCTCCGATCAATCTTACCCCGTCGAGAATTTGTTGGATCGAGGCAAACTCTTCACTTAAGAATCCAGATGGCAAGGGCTGTTCTTGTTCCTGTTTAAACGCCTCCAGTGCGTTCTGAACGGATTGGCCTGAAGCGGCTTCAGCCAATAAAGATTCCAACTGGTCCGTCGCCTTACCTCGAGCGGACAATACCGCTGTAAAGGGAATACGGGCCTGAGCCTTTTCTTGAATAATATCCAAAACTCGGTCTAACCCTGCTCCATTGGCCAGGGATTTGCCCCCAAACTTCAAAACGGTAATCTTTTCTAGCTTTTTGGTTGTCCCAAAAATATCTCCCAACAACCGCTCCATCTGTTGGTATTCCATCAGAAAAGCATCGTGGCCATGCAAAGAATTTATTTCTCCGTAGGTCACCCGACTGTTGGCCTGGGCGAGTTGTTTAAACGTGTCTTTATTCTCCTGTGCGGTGAAAAATAAATCAGAGTCCACGCCGATAATATGGATGTGCGTTTTGCTGTCTTTGAATTGCACAAATGGATCGCGGCCGCCGCGGGTAATGTCGATGGATCGCAACAGCTGGTTCATCAACTTATACGCGGACAACTGGAAACGCTGTTGGAGCTTTTCTCCATGGTGGGTTAGCCAACTCTCCACATTAAAGACATTGAGTGTTTCGTTGGTTGAGCGTCCAAAGCGTTGTTTAAACGACTCAGGTGTGCGATAACACAACATGGCGTGCATGCGGGCGTCGTGCACAGGCTGTTTAGAGTTCAGCAAAAACTGTTCTTGAATCTGACAATTGGCGATCAACCAATCCGTCGACTTCCAATCTGAAGCGACAGGAACTAAATGACCGATGCGCTCTGGGGCCAATGCGGCCATCTCCCAAGCAATCCCTCCACCTAGTGAACCACCAATCAAGGCAAATACTTCCTGTATGCCCAACTGATCTACACCCCACCAAAAAATTCTGGCTATGTCTTGGGCGATAAAGTCTTTGTAATTATCGATGACAAATCCATCGTACCCATTGCCTGGAATATTAAAGGCCAGCACCGTGTACTTATCTGTGTCGATCACTAAACCAGGACCGATCAAGCTATTCCACCACCCATCTGGACCAGCTACATGTGAATTGCCGGTCAAGGCGTGATTCACCATCACCAGAGGTGCACGGTGTATCGGCTGACCGAATAACTCATAAGAAAGCTGAAGATCTAAAACTGCTCCGGAAGCGGTTT
>JANRDC010000027.1:0-46500 GCA_030726725.1 Flavobacteriaceae bacterium | reverse complement strand
GCGTGACGCGCAGCATAGGCCGCGGAACGGTCTACTTTTGAGGGATCTTTACCGCTAAAAGCGCCACCTCCGTGGGCTCCTTTTCCTCCGTAGGTATCCACTATGATCTTGCGGCCAGTAAGACCGGTATCTCCGTGAGGTCCACCAATCACAAACTTTCCAGTTGGGTTGATGTGGTAAGTAATTTGATCGTTAAACAAAGCCTGAACATAAGCGGGTAATTGGGACTTCACCCTAGGGATCAACTTCTCGATCAAATCTCTTTTGATTTGCGCTAACATCGCTTCGTCATCCGCCAAAAATGGGTCGTGCTGGGTGGAAACAACGATGGTATCAATGCGTTGCGGCACATTGTCATCCGAGTACTCAATAGTCACCTGTGACTTAGCGTCTGGGCGCAAATAAGTGATTTCCTTATTTTCACGTCTTAATTCCGCCAACACTTGGAGGATTTTGTGTGAAATATCCAAGGCCAAAGGCATGTAGTTCTCTGTCTCTTTGGTCGCGTAACCAAACATCATTCCTTGATCTCCAGCACCTTGCTCTTCCTTAGAGGCGCGATCAACCCCTTGGTTGATGTCTTGAGATTGCTCGTGAATCAATGAAATCACCCCACAAGAATCACCGCTGAACTGGTACTCGCCTTTGGTGTATCCAATTTTGTTGATCACATTGCGCGCAATGGTTTGCACATCGAGGTAGGTGTTGCTTTTCACTTCACCGGCCAAAACCACCTGGCCCGTAGTTACTAAGGTTTCACATGCTACTTTACTTTCTGGATCAAACGCCAAAAAGTTGTCGATCAACGCATCGCTGATCTGGTCGGCCACCTTGTCTGGGTGCCCTTCACTCACTGATTCTGAGGTAAATAAATAAGCCATCCTAATTTTTTTTGTCGGGAAGGATTTGGCTTTTGGTATGCCTTGTAGTTACAAGACAACTGCTTTAGCAATTTGTTCGGACCTTGAGGTCACCAGCAGGGCTGGCCGCTTAACGCGCAAGAGGTTGCAATCAGTCAAATCCTTCCTCTTTGTTATACCCGGCAAAGGTACGGCAATGAAAATGACTTTTGCAACCCCTTGGGGTTAAAAAATTAAAGTTCGTACTTCAACTGCAGCAGCACATAGCGCGGCTGAACATAATAGGCCGAAGAACTCACCAAAAATTCACTAAATGAATCCTGATTTAAACTCAGGGTGTTGGTCAAGTTGGTTCCGACCAAACTCCACTCCCAGTGACTGTCTTGTTTTTGGAAAGACAGGGTAGACTTGAGAAATGCGTACTCGTTCTCAGAAGATCCATCTAAATTTTTAAAATGGTAATCGTCATACTCTGCGGAGAGATTAAAATTCTTCAAAAAGACCCAATTAAGTCTGGCAAACGGGCGTTCGGTACTGAATTCAGATACGCGTCCAGCATTATCATACCTGTTGAGCGTGTAGGTATATCCCAACTCAACATTAGGAGCCTTCTTAAACTGTGTGCCCAATGAAGCGGTGTAGTTCTGTCCAATAGAGGTAGAATTTCTGGGCGCATTGTTCACGATGTTGTTCAGCGAAGAATAATTTAACCCCGCATTGCTGCTCCACCTGATTTTACCCCAGGTGCGTTGGTAGTTAAACGAACCATTGGCCACCTCATCTTCAAGCATTGAATTAATGGTGCTATTGATCTGGTTAATGCCCACAATAGTCGTGTTGTTCTTGAAAGGATCTATGCGTTTGCTGTAGGACAACCGGGCAAATATGTTTTCAAAATTAAACATGTTAAAACTGAAATAATTCAGGGATACCTGGTGAAACAAAGCGCTTTCCAAGTCCCTATTTCCCTGATACAAGTTGTTGTACCCATTGAGTACATACCCCTCAGCAATGCGGTTGATGTCGGTGAATTCTCGGGTTACACCATAATTAAACCTGATGGTTTCAGACTTCTTGAGTTGGACATTGACCGCGACATCAGGAACTAGGTTGGTGCTGTTTTGGGTATTCACATCCCCGAATTGAATATCTTCTAAACCGTATCTGTGCAGATTAAATCCTGGAGTCCAAGTAAAAATTCCTGTGACAAACTTTAGGTGTGCCCCGACAAATGCATCGCTAAACCTAAACGTCACCTCATTGGACAACTGATTCCCAGGTATGGTCACTTTTTGGTTGTTCAGGACCTGGAAAATACCCGAATTAAAATCTTGATTGCTGTAAATAGTCCCCAAGGTAAGGTTCAGGTTGCTCTTGGGTGAGAGGACGTAATAGTATTCGCCACGCGCATCCCATTTCCTGGTTTTGACCAACTTTTCCTGGCCAATTCTGTATTGACTTCCACTGGTGTCAAAAGGAATAAGTCCGGTAAACGGCAAAAATGAACGCTCCGCCTCATAGATTGGATCCTGCAGATCATACAGATGTTGTGCCTCGAGTGAAAATATATGGTCTTCCGTCAAGGTGTAATACAAGCTGGTATTCTGGGTTAAACTAATCGGATTTTGGTTGTTGTCCTCTTGAATCACATCGGTTACCTGAGCGATCGAAGTTACAGAACGGTCCTCATCCTGAAGTGAATTTTTATAGAGCAAATCGTAGTCCCACTGCAAAGCCGCAGAAGGCTTGTAGCTACTGCTGAGCTTGGCCAAGCCCAAGGTTGACTTTTGATTAGTCAGCGAGGTGGTTGTTTCGTTTTGGTTAGACACGATATACGTGCGCTGGGACTCATTTTTCAAGTCGGTTCCCGTGTAAGAATAAATGGCAAATCCACTCAAAGTCAATTCCTCTGAGGGGGCATGACTAAAATTAAACGCCCCAAACTTGGTATCGATAAATAGGGCTCGGTCGTTTTGCAAGAGCGAAATACCCAAATTGTTGGAGGCAGGGTTAAAACTAGTCCCGCCCCTTCTGGTCAAATTGCGCATACCTCCAGTGAAATTAAAGTAATCACGGGTGGTAAATGGCAGACTCCCAATGTTATTAAAATCTGTGATTAAGTTGACGCTGGTCGTTGGACTGTAGTAAAACAACTTGGGGTGTGCTAAAAAAGTGTCATCTGCCCCTGCCGCCGCGGCAAATTCTCCAAACCAAAACTTGTCCTTCCCCGTTTTCAACTTGATATTGAGCACCACATTGTCTTGGTTGTCCGTAACTCCTCTGAGCTGTCCCACCTCGCTGTAGTTGCGCAAAACCTCGATTTTATCCAGCGCTTTTGCAGGAATATTTTTTGAAGCGAGCTTGGTATCTCCATCGAAAAACTCCTTACCGTCAATCATTACTTTGGTGACAGATTTACCCTCGACCTCGATTTGACCTTCCGCATTAACCGTCATACCCGGCAGATTTTTGACCAAGTCTTCGAGTTTTTTCTCTGTACCTGTGGCAAATGAGTCTGTGTTGTAAACAATCGTGTCCCCTTTAATGGTCACGGGTATTTCATAAGTAAGCTCCACCTCGTCCAAACTCTCCGCTTGTTCTTGCAAAGTCACGTCTTGGGACAGATCTGCACCTGCTGTTTTTAGCGTCAGCGTTGCTGGCTCATACCCGATAAAACTGACTTTAACCTCATAGGAGCTGTTGCCATTGACATTGATTCGGTATCGCCCTTTCGTATCTGTGATACCAAAACCATCCAAAGCCTTGGTGGCTTGGTTGATAGCGACCACATTGGCCATTTCTAGAGGAGCCCCATAACTGTCTTTAACCACTCCCGTTAGGGTCAATTTCTGGGCCAATAGTGCGGAAGTAGACAAGAGCAAGATCAAACCTGCCTTGGCCAATAATTTTATTGAATTCTTCATGGATTACTGACGGATCATGATTGAACCTGAACGACCACCTCCGCTTTGAAAACGCTCAGACATTTCTTTAACCTTGTCCTTCATGATTTGATCAAACTCTGCTTGATTGACTTTTTTTCCTTTGGACGGCGCCTTGATCTCAATTTTCTCAGCTGGGTTCAATACGATTTTATTGCACAACAAAACGGTTCTGTCATCGCTCACTTCCATAATCAAACCGGGTAACCCCCAGTAATGCGCAGGGCCCTGAGCAACTGGAATGTCCATGGTATACCATGCGGTGATGGTAATCTCGGTAGGCGCTTTTTCTTGAAACAAACTATTGTTCTGGGTAGAATCTTTTTTCTGGGCCTCAGGTCTAGGTGGTCGACCCATTCTAAAAGTCATTTGGGTAGTATCCACAGCCCTTACCGCAGTTGCCTTGTAGCAGGTGTAATTGCCTATTTTTTTGGTCTCACTGGTCATGGTCCAGGCCAATGGCTTGAGCTGATCCTCAATCAAAAATATTTTCCCAAAAGTTTCCGTCTCATTGCTGTAGGTGCCCTCTTGTACATTTTTGTAATAAGTTCCTCCACCTCCGGACATCATGGAAAACATCATTCCACCCCCACCGCCAGGTTGTTCCAAAGAAACTTGTTCTTTATAAATCGAAGTTGATGGTGTAAAGTGAAGCTCGAATGTTTTCTCAAATGCACGCTTCATGCGCTCTTGGATCATTTTCTTTTGCGCCTCAGGCATATCCCGCCCGCCAAAATTGAAATCTACTGATGTTTTGGATTGATAATAAGCAATCCCTTGAAATCCTTGCGCATAGGTCAAAGAGGTAAACAGCACACTGACTACCCAAAATTTTATGTGATTCATAAAAAAAATTTATTGTTAGACGAAACTACGGCAAAGAGGTTTAATCTAGTCTTAAAATAAAATTAAAATTAGGCGCCTTCCCAGGCTTTCACATCCAGGGATAATCGCTTATCTTGTGGTCCCTTTTCACAGAGAAAAAGGGCCTTAAAAACCAACCCTATGCACATCGCCATTGCAGGAAATATCGGCGCAGGAAAAACTTCCCTCACTGAATTACTCGCCAAACACTACCAATGGGATCCACATTACGAAGATGTGGTAGACAACCCTTATCTTGACGACTTCTACAACCAAATGGAACGCTGGAGTTTTAATCTGCAGATTTATTTTCTCAACAGCAGATACAAGCAAGTGTTGGATATTCGCCAGTCCGGCAAGAACGTCATTCAGGACAGAACGATTTATGAGGATGCGTTTATATTTGCCCCCAACCTACACGCGATGGGTTTGATGACCAATCGAGATTTCACCAACTACAAAAGTCTATTTGAGTTGATGGAAAAACTCATCGCCCCACCAGATTTGGTGATTTACCTGCGCAGCAGCATCCCCAATTTGGTCAAACAAATCCACCTAAGAGGCAGGGAATACGAAAACAGTATTTCTATTGAATACCTCTCCAGACTGAACGAACGTTATGAAGCTTGGTCTCAACAATACACCAAGGGAAATCTTTTGGTCATCGACGTAGACGACATAGATTTTGTCAATAAACAAGAAGATTTAGGACTGGTCATCGAAAAAATTGACGGTCAGATCAACGGACTCTTTTAGCCTTGTTTGTCACATAAAAAAAGCCCGCTCAAATGAGCGGGCTTTTTTATTTCAAGGGATGTCCATTAATTATTGACTTCCATTTTTTCGATTTTAATAGTAACCCCAGAGGTAGAATCTTGAACTTGAGACTCAAAAGCTTTGAGTTGAGCCTCCACTTCAGCCTCAGATCCAGCAAATTCCTCAACCACGGTTGTAGCGACACCATTTTCGGTTTTGGTGTAGGTAATGGTGGCTGAAACATCACCAGACTCACCCAATACTTCCACCTGAACATTGACCTCTTTTTCTTGTGCAGTGGCCTCACCGTGAGACAAAAGCGGAGCAATGACCAAACCGACCAGACAGGTCAACTTGATCAAGATGTTCATAGAAGGTCCAGAAGTGTCTTTAAACGGATCACCAACAGTATCTCCAGTAACTGCAGCTTTGTGGGCATCAGACCCTTTAAAAGTCATCACACCGTTGATCTCCACACCTGCCTCAAAAGATTTTTTAGCGTTGTCCCAAGCACCTCCAGCGTTGTTTTGGAAAATAGCCCACATCACACCGCTCACACAAACTCCTGCCATATATCCACCTAAAGGTTCAGCACCAAAAAGCACTCCGATAATAATTGGGGTAATGATGGTGATTAAACCGGGCAACAACATTTCTTTAAGGGCCGCTTGGGTAGAGATATCCACACACTTAGCGTACTCAGGTTTTCCTGTACCCTCCATAATTCCGGGAATTTCACGGAACTGGCGACGAACTTCCTCCACCATCTGCATCGCTGCTTTTCCTACAGACTGCATAGCCAGCGCAGAGAAAACAACAGGAATCATCGCGCCGACAAACAACATAGCCAATACATCAGCTTTAAAGATATTGATACCGTCAATTCCAGTAAATGTCACATAGGCAGCAAACAAAGCCAAGGCGGTAAGCGCCGCAGAAGCGATGGCAAATCCTTTTCCAACTGCAGCGGTAGTATTTCCGACTGAATCCAAAATATCTGTGCGACCGCGCACTTCTTTAGGCAGTTCGCTCATCTCGGCTACACCTCCAGCATTGTCAGAGATTGGTCCAAATGCATCGATCGCCAACTGCATCGCAGTAGTTGCCATCATGGCAGAAGCAGCCATAGCTACCCCGTAGAAACCAGCGAGTTCATAAGAACCATAAATAGCAGCGGCAAACAAGATCACAGAGGAAAAAGTAGATTTCATACCTACTGCCAAACCAGCGATGATGTTAGTAGCCGCACCTGTAGAAGAATTGCGCACAATTTCCAAAACTGGTTTCTTGCCCAATGAAGTGTAGAAAGCAGTTACGTATGAAATTAAAGCGCCCACAGCCAAACCGATGCAAGCTGCGTAAAACACATGACGAGAAGGAATATTTTTCACACCCTCACCGAAGAAATTCATTTGTAAGGTTTCAGGCAACATCCAATCGATCAAGAACCAAGAAGCGACCAAAGTCAATGCAATCGACACCCAGTTACCCAGATCTAAAGCTTTTTGAACTTGAGCTTCTTTGGCATCATTACTTGAAATACGCACAAAGAATGTACCGATAATGGAGGCCAAAATCCCGACACCTGCAATAACTACGGGCAACAAGATGGGCCCCATATTATTGAATGAATCAGTAAACTGACCAGCAGACGACATGTCTTTGATGATGTAGTTACCCAACACCATAGCGGCCAATACTGTAGCGACATAAGAGCCGAACAAGTCAGCACCCATACCCGCAACGTCACCTACGTTGTCCCCAACATTATCTGCAATAGTAGCAGGGTTTCTGGGGTCATCCTCAGGGATACCCGCTTCTACTTTACCCACCAAATCAGCCCCAACATCCGCTGCTTTGGTATAAATACCACCACCAACACGGGCAAATAACGCGATAGACTCAGCACCTAGAGAAAAACCAGCCAATGTTTCCAAAACCAAGGTCATGTTCTGGTAAAAACTACCTGGGCCACCCATAAACTGACCCATCAACAACATAAACAATAAGGTAAGACCCAATACAGCTAAACTAGCTACCCCAAGTCCCATAACGGTACCTCCGCTAAAAGAAACTTTAAGCGCCTGTGGCAGACTGGTTTTAGCAGCTTCAGCCGTACGTGCGTTTGAATCTGTAGCAATGCGCATGCCAATATTTCCGGCCAATGCTGAAAAAACAGCACCGATCACAAAAGCAGGCACAATCATCCAGCTAGTGGTTTCCACCATAGTAGAAATCAAATAAAGGGCTGCAGAGGCAATCACGACAAAAATCAACAATAAACGGTACTCTGCATTTAAAAATGCCAAAGCTCCTTCTTTGATCGCTTTTGAAATTTCCTGCATTTTAGCATCGCCAGGAGCTTGTTTTTTTACCCATGCCATTTTGACCAACATGAACAATAATCCTACTAGGGCCAATGCAATAGGCAAGTAAATGATATTTGCTTCCATAAAAGTGTTTAAATTTTAGACGGGCAAAAGTAAGGAATTAGGTGAGAAACAAAAAAGTTTTAGCCCATTAACAAAAATAAAGGCCCCAATAACAAGTATTGAGGCCTTTGAAACATATAAAGCTTAGCTTATTTTTTATAAAGCACTTTTTTCACTGCCGCGACCACATCCGAATCGTTGGGCAACCAGGCCTCAAACAAAACTGGAGAGAAAGGAGCAGGTGTATCAGCCGTATTTACTTTTACCACAGGGGCATCTAAGTAGTCAAATGCTTTTTCTTGAACTTGATAGGTGATCTCAGTGGAGACGTTGCCAAAAGGCCAAGCCTCTTCAACAATCACCAAACGATTGGTTTTCTTTACAGAAGTAATCACCGTATCGATATCCAATGGACGTACAGTTCTCAAATCAATCACCTCTAGAGAAATACCTTCAGCGGCTAACTTTTCAGCAGCTTTGTGCACCTCTTTAATGATTTTACCAAAGGAAACTACAGTGACATCAGTACCTGTGCGCACTACATCAGCTACACCTAATGGTATGGTGTATTCGCCTTCTGGCACCTCTCCCTTGTCACCATACATCTGCTCAGACTCCATAAAGATCACTGGATCTGGGTCTTGGATGGCTGATTTTAATAGACCTTTAGCGTCTTTAGGATTGGAAGGAACAACCACCTTAAGTCCTGGGGTATTGGCATACCAGCTCTCAAAAGCCTGAGAGTGGGTGGCCGCTAACTGACCTGCAGAAGCAGTAGGTCCTCTAAAAACAATAGGAATAGGAAACTGTCCGCCGGACATCTGTCTCATTTTAGCCGCGTTGTTGATGATCTGATCAATAGCCACCAAAGAGAAGTTAAAGGTCATAAACTCAACAATAGGTTTGTTTCCGTTCATGGCAGAACCTACAGCAATACCGGCAAATCCCATCTCAGAAATAGGCGTATCCAACACGCGATCTGGACCAAACTCATCCAACATCCCCTTAGATGCTTTGTATGCTCCATTGTACTCTGCTACTTCTTCGCCCATCAAATACACCGTTGGGTCTTTTCTCATTTCTTCAGACATCGCCTCTGCGATGGCCTCTCTAAACTGTATTGTTCTCATGGATGTCTTGCGCTTTTAGCGTGAAATTATAGGAGGCAAAAATAATCAATTATTGCGGTTTATCAGTCGGTGAAAATCAAAATATGGGAAAAATTTTATTATGCATGCATAGTAAAATACATATTTTTTGGCCTATATTTGGTAGGCTATTCAATCAATCACCACCTTATGAAGATTCTGGTCTGTATCAGCAACGTGCCGGACACTACGGCAAAAATCAATTTTAAAGACAACGATACTCAGTTTGACACCCAAGGGGTTCCTTTTGTGATCAATCCAAACGACGAATTTGGCTTGACACGCGCCATGTGGTTCAAAGAGCAAAACGGGGCTACAGTTGATGTTGCCACGGTGGGTGACGCATCGGTAGAAGCAACACTCAGAAAGGCATTGGCCATTGGAGCTGACGAGGCGTATCGCATCGACACCCCGGCACTTGATGGATATCAGGTCGCTGCAGAACTCTCGGCACTGGTCAAGGAAAACGGCTATGACCTAGTCATTGCTGGACGCGAATCCATCGACTACAACGGCGGTATGGTCCCGGGAATGATGGCGGGTATACTGGGATATAGCTTTATTCACAAATGTATTGAACTCAATATCGACCAACAGACAGCCACCGCTGTTCGGGAAATCGACGGAGGTAAAGAATCCCTTACTGCCCAACTTCCCTTGGTCATAGGCGGGCAAAAAGGCTTGGTCGAAGAAAAAGACTTAAAAATTCCCAATATGCGCGGAATTATGATGGCCAGACAAAAACCGCTTAAGGTTTTGCCGGGCATTGGCGCTCAACCGCTGACTCAGGATATTCATTTTGCCAAGCCAGAGGCTAGAAGCCAAACGACCATGATCTCCAAAGACAACTTGGATGAATTAATCGAGAAATTACACACTGAAGCTAAGGTTATCTAACACAAAAAATATGTCTGTACTAATTTTCGCTGAACAAGAACAAGGAGTATTCCGCAAGCAAAGTTTAGAAGCTGCATCCTATGCAAGTGCTTGGGCGCAAGCTCAGGGAACGACAGCCGAAGCTGTGGTGTTTGGAAATACCAAATCAGACTCATTGGCCGAATACGGTATCAGCAAATGCTACATGATTAACGATGGTCCATCGGAGCGTTTTGAAGCGCATAGCTATGCATGGGCAATCGCTCAAATCGCTGTGGAATCAGGAGCAAAACTGGTGGTGTTAGGCGCTAGTGCCAACGCGCAAAGCATAGCCCCTTTGCTGTCTGTTCATCTAAAAGCCGCTTTTGTTTCCGGGGTTGTTTCCATGACTGAGTCCAGTACACCGATGACTTTTAAAAGAACTGTCTTTACCAACAAAGGATTTAGTCAAACAGAGGTGACTAGTGAAGTAGCGATCATCAGCCTTTCGGCCAATGCCTACGGTTTACACCCCAACCCGGTCCATTGCGACACCATAGAAAAAAATCGGGCTGAATTACAGGACCAAGCTAAAACAACCCCAGGTGCCGTCGATAAAGCGCAAGGAAAAATCAGCATCGCCGACGCAGAAATTGTGGTTTCCGCCGGAAGAGGATTAAAAGGTCCCGAAAACTGGGGCATGATCGAGGAACTCGCTCAAGTATTGGGCGCTGCAACTGCTTGTTCCAAACCCGTATCTGATCTCGGGTGGAGACCTCATTCGGAACACGTCGGTCAAACGGGAAAACCAGTGGCCAGCAACCTGTATATCGCCATCGGTATTTCAGGGGCTATTCAGCATCTAGCAGGGGTTAGTGCCTCAAAAACAAAAGTGGTCATCAATACAGATCCCGAAGCGCCATTTTTTAAAGCAGCGGATTACGGCATTGTAGGAGACGCCTTTGAGGTGATCCCTCAATTGATTGAAAAAATCAAGGCTTTTAAGTCCCAAAACGCTTAATTTTTTTATAAATTGCTCCATCTAATGAGGCCTTTGGTATCCGCCAAAGGCCTCCTTTTTCACAACGATGCAGCTGATTCCGCTCACCATTAAGGGTATTTCATACAGCCAGACACAAAATGGGGCTTACGCGCTCATTCTCAATGAATTAGACGGCCCCAGAAAACTTCCCATCGTCATTGGTGCCTTTGAAGCTCAGTCCATTGCTATCGCCTTGGAGAAGGATATTCAGCCGCCGCGCCCACTCACCCATGATCTTTTTAAAAACACCGCAGAGCGCTTTGGAATACACCTTTCTAAAGTGATTATTCATCAGTTAAACGATGGCGTCTTTTATTCCAGCATGATCGTGCGACAAGACGATTTAGAGGAAGTCATCGATGCGCGTACCAGTGATGCCATTGCTTTAGCTTTGCGATTTAAAGCCCCGATTTTTACCTACGAGCACATACTCGAACAAGCAGGTGTCGTCCTTCAAATCGAAGAGGAAACAAAATACAGCGTCAAGAATTCGACAGAAATCAACACCCAACCAGAAGCCCAAGAGCCCTACACAGACTATTCATCCATGGATTTAGACGCATTGGAGTCTGCACTTGAATTAGCTGTACAACAAGAAAACTATGAGCAAGCCGCACGAATTAGAGATGAAATTTCCAAACGCAACTAAGCTTATCGCTACCGCAGTCGGTTTGTGGTTGTTTTCAGCCATGCCCCTTTGGGCACAAGAACCAGTGAACCAAGCTGAAGTACTTAAATCGAGTACTTTAGGGGTGAGCAGCATACTTAGAGGAATGCTTGGCATGGTTTGTTTAATCGGTATTGCTTATCTATTTTCTGCCAACCGAAAGGCGATTCGCTGGAAAACCGTGTGGATCGGTTTGGGTCTCCAGTTTCTTCTGGCCCTTGGCGTGCTCCAGTTGGTCTGGGTACAAAACTTTTTCAGTGTGATCGGCCAGTTATTCCTCAACATTTTGGACTACACCCTAGCTGGAAGCCAATTCTTGTTGGGCAATCTGCTCGATTTGAACAATCCATCCATTGGATACATTTTTGCTTTTCAAATTCTCCCTACCATTATCTTTTTCTCCGCATTGACCTCCGTGCTTTTTTACCTGGGTGTCATTCAGAAAGTTGTCAAAGGACTGGCCTGGTTACTGACCAAGTCCTTGGGTATTTCAGGAGCGGAATCTCTTTCTGTGGCTGGAAATATTTTTTTGGGACAAACAGAAGCGCCCTTGCTCATTAAAGCCTATCTGCCCAAAATGACCAAGTCGGAAATGATGCTGGTGATGATTGGCGGTATGGCCACAGTGGCTGGTGGTGTGTTGGCTGCATACATCGGATTTTTAGGAGGCAATGACCCTGAGATGAGGTTAGCATTTGCCCGACATCTATTGGCAGCCTCGGTCATGGCTGCACCTGGAGCGGTAGTAGTCGCTAAAATCCTATACCCACAAACCGAAACCATTGATACCAATATCGAAGTATCCTATGAGAAAATAGGCACTAACTTTTTGGATGCCATCGCCAACGGAACCACAGAAGGACTAAAACTGGCGGCCAATGTAGGGGCCATGTTGTTGGTCTTCGTCGCATTTATAGCGCTGTTTAACGGGATTTTTGGTTGGGTAGGTGCGGCAACCCCCATCAATGACTGGATGGCTGCGCATACCGCTTATCAATCGCTTTCCTTAGAATCACTTATGGGGCTTATTTTCTCTCCTTTGATGTGGTTGATCGGGGTTGCTGCTGAAGACATTACCCTAATGGGGCAACTCCTGGGTGTCAAGCTTGCATCCAGCGAATTTGTCGCTTATACTCAATTAGCCAGCTTAAAAGACATGACCCAAGCCACCCATTTCACCTACAACAAGTCTGTGATTATGGCGACTTATATGCTGTGTGGATTTGCCAATTTTGCCTCCATTGGCATTCAGATTGGCGGCATTGGATCACTTGCGCCCAATCAGAGGAAAGTGCTCTCAGCCTTTGGATTAAAAGCTGTTTTGGGGGGATCGCTCGCCTCCTTAATTTCTGCGACCATCGCAGGGATTATTTTGGGATAATGAGTCAAAGAATCAAGTAAATATCATGAAACAATACCACGAACTGCTGCAACACATCAAGGACCACGGTGTCCAAAAAGGAGACCGCACAGGTACGGGCACTTTGAGTGTATTTGGCTATCAAATGCGTTTTGATCTAGCTGAAGGGTTCCCTATGGTCACCACAAAAAAACTCCACCTTAAGTCCATCATTTACGAACTGCTCTGGTTCCTCAAGGGGGATACCAACATCGCGTATTTGCAAGAAAACGGTGTGCGTATCTGGAACGAGTGGGCGGACCAACACGGTGATCTAGGTCCTGTATACGGTCACCAATGGAGAAACTGGAACAGCGAGGAAATCGATCAGATTACTGAATTGATCCAGACGTTAAAAACCAACCCCAACAGCAGACGTATGTTGGTTTCTGCCTGGAATCCTTCCGTGCTTCCCGACACCCAACAGAGCTTTGCAGACAATGTAGCACAAGGAAAAGCCGCCCTTCCTCCTTGCCATGCGTTTTTTCAGTTTTATGTGGCAGATGGTCGATTGTCCTGCCAACTCTATCAGCGCTCAGCAGACGTGTTTTTAGGCGTTCCATTTAACATCGCTTCCTATGCCCTATTGACCATGATGATCGCCCAAGTGTGCGGTTTTGAACCAGGGGAATTTATCCACACGCTTGGCGATGCGCATATTTATAACAACCACATGGAGCAAGTAGATCTTCAGCTTTCAAGATCGCCAAAACCCCTGCCTAAAATGATCATCAATCCAGAGGTCTCCGATATATTCTCCTTTGAATTCGAAGATTTTACGCTGGAAGGATACGATCCTCACCCACATATAAAAGGAGCTGTAGCCATATGAGTACCACACATATTTGTATGATCGCTGCCATGGGCACCAACCGAAGTCTGGGAAAAGAAGGCGCTTTGCTTTGGCACTTACCCGATGATTTTGCACATTTTAAGCACACCACCTTGGGATACCCCATCATTATGGGGCGAAAAACATTTGAAAGCTTCCCTAAACCGCTTCCTGATAGACCCCACATCATCGTAACCCGAAATCAGGAATATATCGTCAATCACCCGGATTGTAGGGTGGTCAACACCCTGGAAGAGGCACTGGCGTTAGCAGCTGACTCAGCTATTGCATTTATCATTGGCGGGGGTGAAATCTATGCCCAGGCGCTCCCATATGCTCATGAGGTATGCTTAACAGAAGTAGACGGAACCTTTGAGGCTGATGCATTCTTTCCTGAATTGCCGAAAGATCAGTGGGAGTTGGTAGAATCCATCGACCATCAAAAAGATGAAAAACACGCCTACAGCTTTAAAATCAATACCTATCTAAGGACGATTTAAAAGTCTTTGGTCTGCCGCACCTCAGCGCCCTCAGGGGCAAATCCTCGCATCACTTCCAAAGATCCATTGGTCAGGAAAACTGCTTGCCCTGCTTGTTCAGCGGTGGGATGATGCCAAAGATGAGTTATTTGCCGGGCCACAGCATCGCTGGGATCAATAATTTGAAAGGCTCCTGGAAAAAGAGATTCGATCACAGGTGTCAAAAATGGATAATGCGTACAACCCAACACCAGGGTATCTACGCCTTGAGCCAACATAGGAGACAGATATTGCGACAACAATACCCGAACCTGCTCCCCCATCAGCCTGCCTTGCTCAATTTCTTCGACCAACCCATCACCGTGCTGTATCACCAAGGTATATCCAGAACCAAATGCTTGAATTCTGCTGTGAAATAATCCGCTAGAAATGGTACCCCTAGTGGCCAAAACACCGATCACCTGGGATTGGGTGTGTAGGGTAGCAGGTTTAATGGCCGGTTCTATGCCCACAAAAGAAACGGGATATCTAGCCCTTAAGTGAGCGATGGCATTCGTAGTAGCCGTATTACAAGCGACAACAATCAGTTCCGCACCCTGAGACAGCAAATATTCAGTCAATACCTCAGTGCGGTGCACCAAAGCTTCCAAGGGCAACAGTCCATAGGGAGCATGAGCACTGTCGGCTAAGTAAAGGGAATGAACACTAGGCAACAGCTGATGAGCCGCATGCCAAATGGAAGTACCTCCTACTCCGGAGTCAAAAAAACCGATCAATGGACGACTGATTTCCATAGTGCAAGGATATAAAAAAAACCGCACAGAGGCGGTTTTTCCATTTGACTTAGTCTATGGACTAGAAGCCTAATTCTTTTTTAACAGCAGCCAACAAATCAGTTCCTTGAGCCACAATCAGGCCAGAACCTTGAGTAGCATCAATCACGTAATCAAAACCTTGTGCTGCAGCAACTTTCTCGATCGCTTTTTTAGCTTTTTCAGAGATAGGCCCAAATAAATCAGCTTGTTTTTTCTGCAATTCTTGTTGAGCAGTTTGCTGAGCTTCTTGAATTGAACGCTCGTAACCTTGAAGCTCTAGCGCTCTTTTCTCATTCTCTTCTTTTGACTTAGCTGCAGACTCATTAGAGTATAAAGTATACTTATTTCTCAATTCAGTCATAGAGTCTTCGATATCCGCTCTGTACGTCTCAGACAACTTTTGCAATTCCGCCTCAGCAGCTTTCATCTCTGGCATGTCCATCAACAATTCTTGTACATTGATGTGCGCCACTTTGCTTTGTGCTTGAGCCATAGAGGTCAAGCCTACAAATACTACCAGGGCCAATGCGATTTTCTTCAATGATTTCATAGGGTCAAAATAAATAGGTGTTAGATAAATTTCTGGATAAGTGGTCAAATATAACGATATTATTGAATCGTGTCTTTCTTTTTGGCGCTAGTTTGTGATCTTGCCTTGCGCGCTTCTAGCATTTTTTGTTTGTTGGCCTCAAACTGAGCCACACGGGCCGCGCGAATACTGTCCTGTTGTTGCTTTTTAGATAAAATCACTTGGTTTCTGACCTCGTTTTTGGCCTCCACAGCTTGAACTCTTTCTGTTTCTTTTTCCTGTTCCGCAGCGATGCGTTTTTCTTGGGCCTGGTTAGGTTCAGGTGCATTGACCCGATCATTGATCGCTTCGTCGGATAAACTGTACTCCTCTTTGAGCTGTGCCTTGGAAAGAGAACGAATCAATTCATCGCTTAGATCGTATCTTTTCTGGGCGTACAACATGACAGCGTCCGATGATTTCTCAAAGATAAAGTCGTATCCTTTTTCCGCCCCCAATTTTCTAATCGCCTCGTATACTTGATCTTGTATCGGCTCCATCATGCCTTTTCGGGCCACCATCAAGTCGCCTTCAGGTCCAAATCTCTGCTGTCTGTACTGCATGAGTTCTTGGGTAGCTGCATTGATTTCTGTTTCCCGATCCTGAATCAATTCTGGGGTGAGCAAGGGACGTTCTTGAGCCAACACTTGCTTTAAACCAGCGATGACCTCTTCTCTAGCCTGGGCTTCTTTTTTCCAATCCTCCACCCGAGCCTCTAAATTCTTTTGTGCCTGAGCATATGCTGGTAATGAAGCCAACACGGCATCCAAATCCACATAAGCTACCCGCACACTTCTCTGGGCTACTGCACTGGTTGAAACCAGCAGCAAAACAAATAATGCGATATAACCCAGTGCGGTTTTCATCCGTTAAAACTGTTGTCCAATAATAAAATGTGTCTGCCAACCGCTTGGTCCAAATGAACTAGGCTGATTGTCCTGATCAAATCCATATCCAAAATCAACGCCTAACAAACCAAAAGCAGGCATAAATATACGAATTCCGACACCTGCAGAACGCTTGGCGTCAAAAGGATCAAAAGTGCTAAAGCTGTCAAATGCATTTCCCGCTTCCAGGAACGTCATGGCAAATATAGACGCCGATGGCTTTAGGGTCAATGGGTAACGCATTTCCATAGAGAACTTGTTGTAGACCAAACCACCCTCTTGTTGTCCGGTAAGTTCATCCACAGGGGTAAGCGCTTGGTTTTCATAACCGCGCAGCTGAATCATATCTCGACCGTCCATAGTAAAGTTACCCATACCATCGCCACCGACGAAGAAACGCTCAAACGGCACATCACCAATATCTTGATTGTAGTTACCTAAGAAACCAAACTCTGCGTTGGCTCTTAGGATGAATTTGCCGAATAGGCGGGTGTACCAATCCCCTTTAAACTTGACTTTATAGTACTCCAACCACTTAAATCGCTCTTCCTCTAAAACTTCCAAACGCTGTAAGTCCAAAGTAGAGGCCTCACCAATTCTTCTGTTGGCCACAATTTCTTCTGCCTCTTCTCTGATCGAGGCAAAATCTTTTTTGCTTCCCAAAAGTGAGAAAGGAGGGGTGAGCTTGGCGGTGATGTCAAAACGCGAACCCTCGGTCGGGAAAATAGGATTAGGACCTGAAGAATTTCTAGACACCCCAAAAGTGTAAGAAAGCGCATTAGAGGTGCCATTACCAAAGTTAAACAAACCAATATTGTAGTTGTTAAAGTCGTACTGCTGGTATCCAAGGGCATGGGATACGGTAAAATAATCGTCAGGCCACTGCAATCTTTTGGCTAGTCCAAGTGACAATCCAGTAATGGCAAATGATCTGTTTTTATCCACATCGCGCAAAGCGTAATCAAAGGCAAACTGCTGCGTGCGCGAAAGGTTGATGTTAAACTGAACCGGCTTGCGACCGCCCAACCAGGGCTCAGAGAAATTTAAGCTGTACACCCTGAAGGTACGGCTGGCTTGCAACCTTAAGGCAAAGGTCTGTCCGTCTCCCATAGGTACGGGTTGATAAGACTCCTTGTCAAAAATATTCTGGATGGAAAAGTTGCTAAACGAAAGACCGAGCGTTCCGATGAACCCGCCACCACCATAGCCTCCTTGGAGTTCAATCTGACTAGAACCGGACTCCACCAGATTGTAGGCGATATCCACTGTTCCCGTGTTTGGATCAGGATTCTGAATGTCTGGTGCAATTTGTTCCGCATCAAAAAATCCGAGTTGACCCAATTCGCGGATGGTACGCATGATATTGTCCTTGGAATATTTTTGACCAGGTCTGGTGCGCATCTCTCTGTAGATCACGTGGTCATTGGTCTTTTCGTTTCCAGATACATAGATGTGGTTGAGGAATGACTCCTTGCCCTCGATGATTCTGATCTCAAAATCAATGGTATCGTTAGCTGCTGAAACCTCAACAGGATTGATGCTCGAAAACAAATATCCGTTGTTCTGATACAAATTGGTGATGTCTTCAGCATCGGGTTTGGTCTTGTCCTGAACCCGCTCGCGAAGCAATACACCGTTGTAAGTGTCTCCTTTTTTAATACCCAATACCTTGGATAAAATATGGTCAGGATAAACGGTATTGCCTACGAAATCAATATTTCCGAAGTAATACTTTCGCCCCTCTTCCACATTGATTTTAACGGAAATAAGACCGGAGTTGTGGTTGATCAGCGTGTCGCCCAATACTCGGGCATCACGGTAACCGTTCGAAGCGTATACATCTGCCAACTTGGTCAAATCCTCTGCGTAATCTTCTGGAATATATTTAGACTTCTTCCAAAAACGATAGATGGCCTTTGACTTGGTTTTTTTAAGTGATTTGCGGAGTTTGGCATCCGAAAGTGCCTCGTTGCCCTCAAAAATTATTTGACGGATTTTTACCTTGTCTCCACGGTCAATATTTACCCGCATTTTTTGGGCGTTGACCGCCGTAGTGTCATCAACGGTAATGATGGATACCTTGGTGTTGAGGTACCCTTCTTTTTTGTACTTGTTTTCCAAGTAATTTTTTGTGTTGGAAATCAAACTCTTGGTGATCTTCTTTCCTTTTTTTAAATCGGTGTCCTTGAGAATGTCTTCTACCTTTCTAAATGAAATACCCTTGACCTCTACTTCGGAAAGCACCGGTCTCTCCAAGATTGCGAGCTCCAAAGAAACGCGATCTCCTTGGGTATTGGTGATGTATAAATTGATGTCGCTAAACAGTTCGAGATCCCACAGTTTGGAAATCATCGTCGCCACTTGCTCTCCAGGCAGGGTGATGGTCATGCCTTCGCGAAGGCCTGTATATGTCTTAACGGTTTGTTCGTTATAGGTTTTTAACCCGGTCACGCGCAAGGTGTCGATTTGGTACTTTTTGCCCTCCTCAAAATTGAGTTTCTGGTCTTGTGCCCAGCCTGAAGCCCCACATAACAATAAGGCTGCGATCGTGCACATGTGCCATATGAACGCTTTAGGACTGAACTTGCTCACTTGTTTTTCCAAATCTTCTCTCTCTATGTTGATAACTCAAAAAGGCGTTTTCTAGGGCGTTTTCATCAAACTCCGGCCAAAACACCTCAGTAAAATACAATTCTGCATAAGCGATCTGCCACAACAAAAAGTTGCTGATGCGCTGCTCTCCACTTGTGCGGATCAGCAGGTCTACATCCGGAAGATCACAGGTGTAAAGATGGGTATTAATACACGCCTGGTCAATATCTTCTGGCTTAATTATGTTATTTTTAACCTTATCGGCTATTTGTCGCATCGCCTGAGTGAGCTCCTCTCGGGCTCCATAACTCAAGGCCAAGGTCAAGGTCATGCCTGTGTGTTGGCTCGTTGCCTCAATAACTTCCTTTAATTCCTTCTGAGCTGAGCCAGGGAGCGCCTCTAAACTGCCGATAGCACCCAAGCGCACATTGTTTTCTATAAAAGTAGGCAACTCCTTTTTTAAGGATTTAACCAACAAACGCATCAGCAAATCCACTTCATACTGGGGTCTGTTCCAGTTTTCTGTAGAAAAAGTATATAGGGTTAAATACGCGATCTTCCACCGCACACAAGCTTCCACAATTTTCTTGACGGTTTTCACCCCCATTTCATGGCCGTACGTACGCGGTTTTCCCTGAGCCTTGGCCCAACGACCATTCCCGTCCATGATGATGGACAGGTGCTTGGGCAACCTTTCAGGGTCTATGGAATGAATTGCTTCAGACATTTACTTATAACATTCAACACATGGCTTTTGGCCAAAAGTATAGGTCAGGGTTAAACCTGTCCACACCCACCAATCCTTGCTATTGGGATTTCCGAAATAATCCCCTGGATTGAGGTTTGCAAATTTATCATTCTTTGGATTACTTCCATCTAAATTGTCTGTAAATGTGGCATTAAGGATGGATTCAAGGCCAAAGACCAGATAAGTCTTGGGGCGCCACTTTACGCCTACACCTACCGGAACAGCCCATCCCCACTCATCCTGAGACACGGGAACAGCAGCAAAAACTGTACCGCGCTTGGGTTGGGCATTAAATACAGTAACCCCTGAAAACAGATAAGGAGACCATTGGCCGCCAAATCGGTGGAGGTTAAAATTGCGGTAGTTAAATTCCAGGCCTAGGGAAAGAGCGGTTAAGCTATTGGTGGCGGAGTAACCCCGTGCCTGTTTGTACGGGTCATGGGATAATTGGTCCTCTGCGCTGAGATTGGTGTGCATCACAGAAGCCCGCCAAGCATAGCGCATGCTTTTGTTCCACCGAAACAGCACGCCTGTGGCTGGGCTGTTGGGGTCGATGTATTGTGTGCTGCCGACATCGCCAATCATGTTGGCACCACCGCCCATGATCCCGAGCTCATAGCGCTGGGCTGAGGCTGAGGCAGCGAAAAAAAACACAGCCAAAAATAGAAATTGCAAACAGTGTTTTTTCATCAATTGCGTTTGTCTTCGCCCCACATCATCTTCTTGCGCAGTGTCTTTAGAAAGCGCTCAGATGCGTACTCCACCATTTTGATGGTGTACGGTGCTTTTTCAATGTATATCCACTGTTCGTTGTCCACAGACACCAAACGGGAATCCATGGAAACCAGGTGTTGTTTTTCTCTACCGGTAACCCTAAGACTGATTTTGGTAGTATCTGGAATCACCATAGGTCTGGCATTGAGGTGGTGTGGGGCAATGGGTGTGATGACGAACACCCCTGAGGCTGGAGTGACGACAGGGCCACCACAACTCAAGGAATATCCAGTAGATCCAGTCGGGGTTGAGATAATCAAACCATCGGCCCAGTAGTGGGTCAGGTATTCGCCATCCAGATAGGTCTCGATGGTAATCATCGAAGTGGTATCCTTGCGGCTCACGGTTACTTCGTTTAAGGCAATAGGCAAAGGGACACTCCAGCTGTCAGGCTGATCGTGTTGCACATGCAGCAAGGTGCGTTCGTCCAAGGTGTAGGCACCTGCCTTAAAGTCGGACAAAATAAAGTGTATATCTTCCTGATCCAGGGTGGACAAGAATCCGAGTCGACCCGTATTGACACCAACCAGGGGAACGCCCGAGTCTTTGAGGTAGGTTACCGAACGCAACATGGTTCCATCGCCACCAAAACTGACCATCAAGTCGACATCCGACCCCAGACCTTGAGCTTCGTTGTAGGTCGGGTATTCCAGCTCAGGCCAATACGTTTTGATTTGCGCCAACAAATCCTCCTCCATGATCAATTCGTCAGAGCTGCCATACACCATATCGATGAATGAGCGGACTGTCAGCAGGGCCTCATGTGATGGCTTGTATCCGTAGAGCGCTACTTTCATCAGATTCCCAAATACTTTTGCAAATATTCCGCGTGGTCTTGAGCTCCGCTATCCCGGGGTGTCCAGCCATCGGCAAATACCAAATCGTATCCTTTGCGGTACATCAATTCAAAAACCGGGGGCATATCCCCTTGAACCAAAAGGCTGTACATGACACCTTCATCCAGTGTTACCTTATATAGGTATACCAGGGTAACCGCAGACTGATCCAAGAGATGTATCAGGTCTGAAAGGGAGAGGTGGCTAAGTCCAAAACGAACGCCGATCAGCGCGCCCGGAGCATTGAGGGCCTCAGCCCAGGCGTAGGCATCAGCCTCTGGGTGAGCTTTCTGCCAAGTGGGTAAATAATCTTTGAGCGCTGGAAAGTCTTCTGCCCACAAAGCATCAGTTAAAGATTCTAATTCTCCTTTCATCTCGGCTAGCAATAGGCGTGCAAATTACTCATTTAATCCTTAGCCTGGGGGGATGATTTTGTATTTTTGCATCCTCAAACCTGTGGAAATATGACCAAATTAAGCGTAAACATCAACAAAATAGCGACACTGCGCAATGCCCGAGGTGGAAATGTGCCCGATGTGTTAGCGGCTGCTCGCGCCATTGAGTCATTTGGAGCCCAAGGGATCACCGTACATCCAAGGCCTGATGAACGACATATACGCTATAGCGATACGCGGGCATTGGCCCCCATCGTGTCCACAGAATTTAACATTGAGGGCAAACCTATCCCCTCGTTTATCGCTCTGGTATTGGAGGCAAATCCAGCTCAAGTCACGCTGGTTCCCGATGCCGATGAAGCGCTTACGTCCAATGCTGGATGGGATGCCATCACCTACGGTTCAGAACTCAAGGAACACATCGCGGTGTTTAAAGCTGCAGGTATTCGCACCTCCATTTTTATAGATCCAGTACTGGAACAAATTGAAGCTGCACAAAAAACTGGAGCGGACAGAATTGAATTGTACACGGAAAGCTTTGCCCATAAATACGCCCAAGGGGAGCGTGAAACTGCCATTGCTCCCTACATCGCAGCTGCTCAAAGAGCCCATGAACTGGGGTTGGGCGTCAATGCTGGGCACGACCTCAGCTTGGAAAACATCGCCTATTTTAAGCAGCAAATGCCACACCTGGATGAAGTGTCTATCGGTCACGCGCTGATCGCTGAAGCGTTGTATCTCGGCCTGGAAGCCACAGTAAAAAAATACTTAGCCGCCTTGTCCTAATGGAAGTCCTCCACAGCTACATCCAAGGAAGTGGCCCCGACCTGGTGATTTTGCACGGGTTTATGGGGATGGCCGACAACTGGAAAACATTGGGCAACGCTTATGAATCCGCAGGTTATCGGGTGCATTTAGTCGATCAGCGAAACCATGGAAAAAGTTTTCACCACCCGGAATTTAACTACCAGGTACTGGTAGATGACCTTTGGAGGTACTTGGATCACTGGGGTATCCCATCGACAAAAATTATCGGACACTCCATGGGGGGAAAAACGGCGATGAGGGCAGCCTGTGCTCGACCAGATCGTATTGAACGACTGCTGGTGGCTGACATTGGACCCAAGGCTTACCCACCCCACCACCAGCAGATTATGGAAGCCATGATCGCCCTCGCCTCCACACCACCCGCCTCCAGACAAGAAGCGGCGCAAAGCATGGAAAAAAGAGGATTGGCCCCGGGAATTGTCCAATTTTTGTTGAAGAATTTAGCACGCAAGCCCGACCAAACCTTGGGCTGGAAACTCAATCTTCCCGTGCTTTATCAAAGTATGGAAAACATAGGAGCTCCATTGGAACCACAGATGACTTACCCAGGTCCCACGCTGTTTTTGCGGGGATCAAAATCCACCTACATTTTGGATACGGACCGGGCTCAGATCACGGCCCACTTCCCTCAGGCCGAGATCGCTGACATCTCCGGTGCAGGCCATTGGCTACACGCGGAGAACCCCCAAGAATTTTTGCAAAAAAGCCTCGCCTTTTTAGCGCAATAGCAGTGATTTTATATCATTATCTTGCGCTGTATTAAATTTTGATTAATTTTATAAGAATTGACAGCCGTCAACCAAAACTAAATCAACCTGACAACCATGAAAAAATATTTTGCTTTACTCTCTGGTGTGCTTTTTTTGTACAGCTGTTCTGAAGACGCTGTTACAGTAACTCCAGAACCAGAACCTATTGTATACACCTCAGGAACAGCTAACTTTTCCACTTATGTAGCCTTGGGAAATTCACTGACAGCAGGCTACTCTGACGGTGCTTTATTTGCCGACGGGCAACTCGCTTCATTCCCCAATCAACTCGCGGGCCGTATGGCTTTAGCTGGTGGCGGCGCCTTTGATATTCCATTAATGGCAGATAACTTAGGTGGAGCTACCTTGGGTGGGCAACAAATTTTAGGCAACCGCATGTACCTAGATTTCTCTTCTGGGTCACCAGCACCAAAAACTGTTTTCGGACCACCAGCGACTGAAATCGGCAATAAAATCAATGGATCTTTTAACAATATGGGGGTTCCAGGCGCTAAAAGTTATCACCTACTCGCTCCGGGATACGGAAACGTAGCCGGTGTTGCCCTGGGATTAGCCAATCCTTATTTTGCTCGTTTTGCCTCAAGCGCTTCGACCACTGTACTCGCTGATGCCATGGCGCAACAACCGACCTTCTTTACCTTAATGATCGGAAATAACGATGTATTGGGATACGCTACTGCAGGTGGAGCTGGGGTAAACCAAACGGGTAACCTCAACCCAGCCACCTATGGCGGATCTGATATTTCAGACCCCAACGTAGTGGTTGGTTCCATTCAGGCCATCGTACAAACCCTGACACAAGGAGGTGCCAAAGGAGCTATTGCCAACGTGCCCAACGTTTTAGGCGCACCTTATTTCACTACCGTACCCCACAACCCAATTCCTCTTGATGCTGCCACGGCTACTATGTTGAATTCAGCTGCCGCTTACGGGGCTTACAACGCAGGTATCGCTCAATTGGCTTCATTGGGCATTATCTCTGATGCTGAAAAAACAAAACGCACGATTACCTTTGCAGCCGGTGCTGGAAATGCTGTGGTGATTTTGGATGAATCCTTGACTGACTTAAGCGGATTCAACCCAGCATTGACCAAGATGAGACAAGCAACCGCTGCTGATAAAGTGGTTTTACCCGCCCAAAGTGTGATTGGCACATTGGTGAACAACAATCCTTCATTGATCAATGGTGTCTCTGTGCCCTTGGAAGACAAATGGGTTTTGACCCCTCAAGAACAGGCGGAAATTTCTACTGCAACTCAGGCCATAAACGCAGGTATTGCTCAAGTAGCTCAAGCCTATGGTCTACCCTTGGTAGACACCTATGGATTCTTTAACGGACTAATCGCCAATGGAGTAACCCTAGCCGACGGAAGCAAAATCACAGCAAAATACGGATCAGGTGGTGGATTTTCACTAGACGGTGTTCACCCAACTCCACGTGGATATGCGCTGATTTCAAATTTGTTTATCAATGCGATCAACAGCACCTACAAATCAAACCTTCCCGCTGTAAATCCATTGGATTACAAAGGTCTTTACGTAAACTAGTCGCGTCTTTGACGCGCCAAAAAGGGCGGCCCGATGGGCCGCCCTTTTTTTATGTCTGTGCTTTAGTTGGTTGGATGTGTAAAATACCTTAATTTTGCCCCCCAATTTACCCCTATAACTCAGGAACTATGAAGGTTGTAAAAACCCAAAAAGACGACTTAAACGCCGTTTTGACCCTCACTTTGGACCGCGGAGACTTCCAACCCAAAGTAGATGAAGTATTGACCAACTACCGAAAAAAGGCCAACATCCCAGGATTCAGAAAAGGCCAAGTCCCTATGGGATTGGTCAAAAAACAATACGGTATGGCTGTTCTGGTTGAAGAAGTAAACAAACTCCTTCAGCAAGAAATGGGCCGCTACCTACAAGAAGAAAAACTCGCGCTATTGGGCAATCCACTACCTGTGGATAAGCCTATAGACTGGCAGGCTGAACAGCTGTCTTTTGATTTTGAAGTGGGTTTATCTCCTGAATTCAACCTTGACCTCAAAACAAAAAAGGCGATCACTCATTACCAAATCGTCGCCGACAAAAAAATGCTGGACGATCAAATCGACCGCATTCAAAAACAGTTCGGTACAGTTGCTGCAGTGGAGCAATCCAGTAAAACTGCTGAGATCAAAGGAACGTTTACTTTGGAATCCGCTGAGATCAACAACCAAACTACCCTATTGTTTGACCAACTTAAGTCCAAAAAAGCCCAAACTGCCTTTTTAGGAGCTAAAGTAGGTGATGTCTTAACCTTTGAAACCAAAGGATTATTTGAAGAAGACTTTGTCTATGCGCGTGCATTTGGCAAAAAATCTGAAGAAGTTAAAGACTTAGACGCCGCTATTTCTTTCGAAGTTATTTCCATTGAAGAGCGCACTCCTGCTGCTTTAGACCAGGAATTATTCGACAAGTTGTACGGACCTGGAGTAGTGGACTCTGAAAAAGCATTGCGCGAAAAAATCAAAGCTGAAGCTGAAGAGCAATTTAACCAACAAGCAGACCAAAAACTGTATCAAGATGTCACTGATGCCCTGTTGGACGCTACCTCATTTAATCTTCCTGCAGCGTTTTTGACCAAATGGTTGATGACTAGTGGTGAAAAACCGATGAACGAGCAAGAAGCTGCTGAAGCCTACGCACAGTCTGAAAAAGCGCTTCGCTTTCAATTGATTGAGGGGAAAATTATCGAGCAAAACAACCTTCAAGTAAAGTTTGAAGAATTGAAAGACTTTGCCAAGAAGTATATCGCCCAACAAATGGCGCAATACGGACAGATGAACCCCAAAGACGAAGAATTAGAAAGTATTGCTGCCCGAATTTTGAGCAATCAAGATGAGGTAAAACGTCTATCTGACCAGCTGATGTCTGAGAAATTAGTCGCGCTATTTAAGGAAGCTTGCCACTTAAAAGCCAAAGAAGTGACGTACGACAAATTCATCGCCGAGGCATATAGCGCCTAACGGGATAATTGTGTTATCTTTACGGTGTCAAGTCCCCAGGGTCTTGGCACCTTTTTTTTCTAAGCCCACAACCATGAACTACGCTCAGGAATTCAAAAATTTTGCCTTGAAAGACCAAGGGATTTCAAGCACTTATTACGACCAAATCATCAGCCATATGTACCCACAGGCGATGACGCCAAACATCATTGAAGAAAGACACCTCAACGCGATTGCGATGGATGTGTTTTCTAGATTGATGATGGACCGCATCATCTTTTTGGGCACAGGAATCAACGACCACATCGCCAATATCGTTCAGGCTCAGTTGTTGTTTTTAGAGAGCGCTGATGCGCACAAAGACATTCAGATCTACATCAATTCGCCAGGAGGAAGCGTGTATGCAGGATTGGGTATTTACGACACCATGCAATTTATCAAGCCTGATGTAGCTACAATATGCACCGGAATGGCCGCTTCTATGGCCGCTGTGCTGCTGTGCGCTGGGGCTCCGGGGAAACGATCAGGATTGACCCATTCCAGGGTGATGATTCACCAACCGCTTTCAGGTGCTTCCGGTCAGGCAAGCGACATTGAAATTGCAGCCAAAGAAGTCCTTAAAATCAAGGATGAATTATACGACATCATCGCCAAACACAGCGGACAGTCTGTAGAAAAAGTCTACGAAGACTCAGATCGCGACTATTGGATGAGGGCGCCAGAGGCCAAAGAATACGGAATGATTGACGAAATTTTGGCGCGTACACAATAATGGCTAAAGAACCTTTATTTTGCTCCTTCTGCGGACGTAAAAAAGCAGAAACTCAGTTGCTGATTGCCGGTATAGAGGCGCATATTTGCGATCGCTGTATCGAGCAAGCCCACGGTATTGTAGCTGAGGAAATCGGTCAAGATAGCCAGGCCAAAACCGGCAGTGCTTTGGAGCTCAAAAAGCCCCAAGAAATCAAAGAATTTTTAGACCAATACGTCATCGGTCAAAACAAAACCAAGCGGGTGTTGTCTGTAGCTGTATACAACCACTACAAAAGACTGCTTCAACCCAGAAAAAAAGGGGATGATGTAGAAATTCAGAAGAGCAACATCATCATGGTCGGTCAAACCGGGACAGGAAAAACACTGGTGGCCAAAACCATTGCGCGTATGCTTCAAGTGCCGTTGGCCATTGTGGATGCCACCGTACTTACAGAGGCAGGCTATGTGGGGGAAGATGTGGAGAGCATCCTTACCCGATTGTTGCAAGCTGCGGATTACGACTTAGAAAATGCGGAACGCGGAATCGTATTTATCGACGAAATCGATAAAATCGCGCGTAAAAGCGACAATCCATCCATCACACGAGATGTCTCCGGAGAAGGGGTACAACAGGGGTTGCTCAAACTTTTAGAAGGCACCAAAGTCAACGTTCCCCCCAAAGGAGGACGCAAACACCCGGATCAGAAATTTATTGAAGTCAACACCGAAAATATCTTGTTTATTGCAGGTGGTGCCTTTGACGGCATCGAGAAAAAAATTGCTCAAAGGTTAAATATGCAGGCCGTGGGCTATAGCGCTTCAAAACAAGAAGCCCAAATAGACCAACAGAACTTGTTGCAATATGTCTTACCCAAAGACCTAAAAGATTTTGGGTTGATACCCGAAATTATTGGCCGACTACCTGTCTTGACCCATATGGATCCCTTGGACAAAGCCACTTTGCGCTCAATTTTAACTGAACCCAAGAACGCCATTATCAAACAGTACCAAAAACTATTTGAGATGGATGGCATTGCGTTAACCGTCGCTGAAGAAGCTTTGGATTTTATGGTAGATAAAGCCTTGGAATACCAGTTGGGGGCCCGTGGATTGCGTTCGCTTTGCGAAAGTATCTTCACCGACGCCATGTTCGAAATGCCGAGCACTGATCAAAAGGAATTGCACGTAGATAAATCATACGCAGCCAAGCAGTTGTCTGGCATACTGCTCGACCAGCTTAAAGCAGCTTCTTAAGCTCCTCTACAAACTTGCGCTCATTGGACAGACGAGGCACCTTGTGTTGCCCGCCTAACTTCCCTTGTGCCGCTAACCAATCCCTAAATAGTCCTGGCCGAACAGCGTGAATCACCGGAGGATTTAAAGTCATGTTGTTGCGGCGTTTCGCCTCGTAATCTGAATTTTGCTCTTGAAGGGCCTGATCAAAAAGCTGGGCAAACAATCCTTGATCTGCCAAGGGTTCATTAAACTCGATCAACCACTCATGCGCCCCTTTGTGTTTGCCCTCCATAAATATCGGTGCAGCTGTATAGTCAACTACTTGGGCCCCTGTTTGGGCACAAGCTTCAGCCAGGGCTCGCTCTGCATTTTCAATCATCAACTCTTCTCCAAATGCATTGAGGTGGTGCTTGGTGCGCCCTACCACCCTGATCCTGTAGGGCAGCAGTGAAGTAAAACGCACAGTATCTCCGATTTGATAGCGCCACAAGCCTGCGTTGGTGGTGATTACCAGGGCATAGGTCACGCCTATGACCACTTGACTCAAAGGCAGTACCCTTTGGCGATCTGTACCCCATACGTCCAACGGGATAAACTCGTAAAATATTCCGTAATCCAGCATCAGCAACAGGTCTGGACTATCGTTTCTGTCTTGTATCGCAAAAAAGCCTTCAGAGGCGTTGTAAATTTCGTAATACTTCATCTGCGGTTGGGTCAGAATCCGCTGGTATTGCGCTTTGTAGGGAATAAAACTCACCCCACCGTGAAAATATACCTCGAGTTGGGGCCATAGCCTACTCAGATCAGGGTCGCCTGTGGCGGCCAATAACTCTTGTAACAACACCAACATCCAAGAAGGCACACCCGCGATACTGGTGACGTTTTCCAGTTGAACCTCAGCGACTATGGCGGGAAGTTTTTGGTCCCAATCTCCCATCAGGGAGGTTTTACTGCTCGGTGTACTGCTCATCTCTGCCCAAAAAGGGGCATTGTCGATTAGGATGGCGGACAAATCGCCAAATACACTGCCATTTTCCTCATACAGGGACTTGGATCCACCCAAACGGAGGGATTTGCCCTGGAACAGCTGAGAATCGGGGTTGTTGTTTAAATAGAGGCATAATAGGTCCTTGCCGGACTTGTAGTGTCCATCCTCAAGGGACTCCGCGCTCACAGGGATGAACTTGCTGCGCGCATCGGTGGTACCGCTGCTTTTGGCAAACCACTTAATCGGTGTAGGCCAAAACAACTCCTGGGTGCCCCGGCGACACAGATCAATATCCTGGGCAATGGCTTCATAAGTAGTCAGTGGAACGCGCTCGGCAAATGCGGCGTAGCTCCTGATTTCGTCAAACCCATAGGAGCGCCCCACTTGGGTGTCCTTGGCATATAAAACGAGCTCCATCAACACTTCCTGTTGTACCTCGTTGGGATACTTTTGAAAGAGTTCGATCTGGTGGATGCGTTTTTTGAGCAACCAAGAGGCAAACGAATGGAGCAGAGCAGCGGGCATTTGCGTATCTTTATGACTTGAACCTATCCCTTAGGTCCCCCTAAAATTACGTCAAAAAAAGAGATCTACACCATCATGACACACCGCGGAGTCTTGCAAAAAATGCCAGCTGAACTGAACAACCCCATCGACTACTATCTCGTACTCGGAAGCGATGTGGTTTCGATGAATCAATGGCTTGGCCAAAAACTCAACATCCAACATTTGGGTTACCAGTGTTTGGGGTGTGGTGGGGCACAAGAAATTTTCAGACAGGGATTCTGCAAAAAGTGTTTTTTTGAACAACCCGCGGCTGGTGCTTGGGTCATGCATCCAGAGCTAAGCCAAGCGCATTTGGGGATTGAAGACCGGGATCTGGCCTACGAACAAAAAGTTCAGCTGCAGCCCCACATAGTGTACCTCGCTGTTTCCAGCCACCTCAAAGTAGGGGTGACGCGTAAATCTCAACTGCCTACGCGGTGGATTGACCAAGGAGCGGATCAAGCCCTAGCCATCATAGAAACGCCCAACAGATACTTGGCGGGGGTGGCCGAAGTGGCGCTTAAAGCCTATGTGTCCGACAAAACCAATTGGCGTCAAATGCTGGTGCAGCAGTCAGCGCCTCTGGACCTCAGGGCGGAGAAAGAACAGTTGATCCAGCATTTGCCTCAGGAGGTCTTGCCCTATGTCTTGACCGATCAACAGGCGGAATCCCTGGAGTATCCAGTCATGCAATACCCGCATAAAGTGCAGTCCATTTCACTCCAAAAGACACCGAACTGGTCTGGAGTCCTGCAAGGCATCAAAGGCCAATACCTCATCTTTGACCACCAAGGGGTCTTTAATGTGCGCGCCCATGAAGGCTATGTCGTGGAAATCTCCCACGACTAAACCGGATTACTTCACGTCTAAACCAAAAGGCAGGCGGGTGTATACCTCAGCCCGCACGGGTAGTTTTTGAAGCTGAGCAGCCGCCTGATCAGGCCCAGATAAAGCGGTCTTGACTTGGGTCACCAAAGATTGAATACCCTCCATAGAAGTAAAGAATTCTTCCCAAAAAGAGGGATAATTGGGGTAATTGCGCACCCGATAATCTTCCAAACCGGCCAGTTGAGCAGCACCAGCAATTGCCTCATCCAAAGATCCCAGCTCATCGATCAATCCAACAGCTAACGCATCTTGAGCACTCCAAACACGGCCTTGAGCGATGGAATCTACTTGAGCAGTGGTCATTTTTCTTCCTTCAGCCACCCGGGTCAAAAAGGTTTGGTAGGTGTGCTCAATACCTTCTTGGACCTGATTTCTAAACCCATCGCTCATCGGTGCAAAAGGCGAATACTGTGCGGCCTGCGGATGGGTGGTGACCTGTTCGGCGTGAATCCCCCATGACTCGGAAAGCTCGCTCCAGTTGGGAATGGTGCCAAAAACACCGATCGAACCAGTGATGGTCATCGGCGTTGCCCAGACCTGATCCGCAGCAGTCGCCAAGTAGTAACCCCCTGAAGCAGCTACAGAACCCATAGACACCACCAAAGGTTTTTTCTCTTGTGCGCGCTTTAACGCTCTCCATATATGCTCAGAGACCATAGCGCTTCCTCCTGGCGAATTAACACGCAAGACAATGGCTTTGACGGAAGCGTTTTCCGAAGCTTTTTCCAGGGCCTCTTCCATCATTTCCGTTCCTATGTACTGTTGATTTCCGCGGCCTGGCATGATTTCACCTTGGGCGTAAACCACGGCGATTTGATCTGAAGACTTTAGGTTCCGCTTTGATTGTGCATAGCGAATATAGCGCGAAAGTGCCGTGTATTCCACTTCCTCTTCACCGATCAGATCTGCCCATTTCTGGTCGTATTGATCTGCGTACAACAACCCGTCAATCATCCCAGCGTCCAGTGCTTTTTCTGGCGTTCTGCCCGATAGATTTGTCGCCCAATCGTTTACTTTTTCTAGTGCCACGCCCCTACCCTGAGACATTTCTTGAGCAATGGTGCGCCATAGTTGGTGCAGCAAAGTAGAAAGTTGGCCCCTGTTGGCCTCGCTCATTTGATCTTCGAGATAGGGTTCTACTGCGCTTTTGTATTTGCCGTGGCGAATCACCTCCATTTTCAACCCGGTTTTTTGCTGGAATCCTTTGTAATACAATACCTCAGCGGCCAATCCTTTAACGTCCAACACACCGACAGGGCTGAGATAAATACTGTCCGCCACAGAGCTTAGATAGTAATCTTTTTGGGTATAAATATCCGCATAAGCCCAAACTGGCTTGCCGCTTAAGCGAAAACGCTCCAAGGCTAGTCTGATGTCGCGCACCTGGGACCAGCCTCCCAGGGCAAATGGATCTTTGATGCTAATCCCACGTATGCGATCGTCCTCAGCCGCCTGATCAATGGCCATCAAGATGGACTCCAAGCTCAGCTGGGGATTGCCCAACAACTCGGTGAAAGGATCGTCTTCACCCAGGGGCGCATAATCGCTGATGGGCAGTCCTAAATCCAAGGACAATACAGAACCGTCTTCGATATCGGGCACGCTGCTTTCCGTGGACGCTGAAATCCCCACTAAGGCCACCAACATGAATATTCCGATAAAAAATGAAGTGAAAATAGCCAACAAGGTGGCTAAATATGATTTAAAAAAGGACATGGCGTTGATTTTGAATTCCAAAGATAAGGATTATCCTTTTTTTCCGACCTTTGAGCTTGATGAATCCCCAGACACAGCGCGTTTATTTTTCCCTAGGCAGCAACCTCGGCGACCGGTCGATATGGCTGCAGCGCGCCCTGTACCAAATCGGTCAAGAAATCGGACCGATTGGCGCAGTTTCTGGGCTCTATCAGACCCCTGCCTATGGTTTTGAAGGACCAGACTTTTTGAACTGCTGTTTGTGGGCGGATACGTCCTTGGGCCCTGTTGAGGTTCTGGAAACCACCCAAAAAATCCAAACCACCCTAGCCAGAACACCCAAAGCACCGGGGGCGACCTACGCCTCAAGAACCATAGATATCGATCTTATTTTCTATGGGGATATCGTTTGGCAGCAACCCGAATTGACCATTCCACACCCCAGGATGCACGAGCGACTTTTTGTTTTGGTACCCCTTGCTGAAATCGCTCCTGAAGTGATGCACCCCAAACTTAAGCGCTCAGTGGCTGAACTCAGCCATATTTGCGCAGATCAGATCCTGCCCAAAAAATGGGGGGAACGCCTTCATTTGGAAGAGCGTTTGGCCTATACCGGTATACGTCACTTAGCGATCGAGGGCAATATCGGCTCGGGGAAAACAAGTTTAGCATCAGCCATTGCCCGGGATTTTAATGCCGCCCTGATGTTGGAACAGTTTGCGGACAATCCTTTTTTGCCCCAATTCTACGAGGAGCCTGAGGTGTATGCATTTGCCTTGGAGATGTCATTTTTGGCCGAGCGATACCAACAGTTTAACGACCAAATGGCCCAAAAAGAATTGTTTAAAGACTTCGTGGTCAGCGATTACGATATTCATAAATCACTGATTTTTGCACAAATCACCTTGAGAGAAGAGGAGTATAAATTGTACCGGAGATTCTTTCAGATGATGTATGCCCAGGCACCCGCCCCAGATACCTATGTTTTCCTCCACCAAAATACCGACCGTTTGTTGTCCCAAATCGAGGAAAGAGGGCGGACCTACGAACGCGGCATAGGTGCTGAGTATCTGGAAAAAATCAACCAAAGTTACCACCGCTTCCTCACCTCTACCCCTACACCGGGCAGACTGATTTTGGATGTCTCAGAAATCGATTTTGTCCACCGGGAAGAGGACTACCGATGGATCACCCAAAAAATATTTGATCACGTGATTAGATCAACACCTTTTCAATCAAGCATTTAAAACAAAAAAGCCCAGTAAAACTGGGCCTTCATTTGGTTGATTAGTTTAGGTTTAGTTTGATAAACTTGATGCAATTAAAGGAATTGTCTCTAAAAAACCAAATTCTTTAGTGCTTTAGCGCGGACCACTGTCGGGCGCATTCCCACAAAACAATACCGGCGCTGACCGATACATTGAGGGAGTGTTTGGTGCCCCACTGAGGTATTTCCAGCACCCCATCACACAGCGCTACCACGGATTGTTGTACTCCATCTACCTCATGTCCCAAAATAATGGCTTGTGGTTGGTCGGGGTTCATCACCCATTGGTCCAACATCTGGGATTGGTGGGTCTGTTCTAGGGCCCAAACTCGATAGCCTTCAAGGCGCAACTGGGCCACGGCATCGTGGGTATCGGATTCATAGCGCCAATCCACGCTTTCAGTAGCGCCCAAGGCGGTTTTGTTGATGTCTTTATGGGGGGGTGTTGCGGTAATGCCGCACAAAATAATTTCGCGCACCAAAAAAGCATCGGCACTGCGAAAAACAGACCCTATATTATTGAGTGAGCGCACATTGTCCAGCACCACAACTACGGGCATTTTCTCCGCTTGTTTAAACCCATCGACCTCTAGTCGAGGCAGTTCTTCCATTTGACGTTTTACAAAGCGTTCATTCATCGGATAAAATCGGTTTGAGTTTTGGGCGGAGCCGTTGAAAAATAGTACTTTGGTGCTTGGTTTTCCCAGGCCTACTCCTGGGGCAAATGTACACAGAAATCACCAATACTATGGCTCAGAAAGCCGCACCCTCCCAGAAAACAAGTCCTTTGATGCAGCAGTACAACGGCATCAAAGCGCGATATCCAGATGCGCTCTTGCTGTTTCGGGTAGGTGATTTTTACGAAACTTTTGGACAGGACGCCATCAAGGCTGCTGGTATTTTGGGCATTGTCCTCACCAAGAGAAACAATGGGTCCGATCAAACGGAACTGGCTGGATTTCCGCATCATTCGCTTCAGACTTATCTGCCTAAGTTGGTGCAATCCGGGCTCAGGGTCGCTATTTGCGACCAGCTAGAAGACCCCAAAACCACGAAAACCATTGTAAAACGCGGGGTTACGGAATTGATCACCCCTGGGGTGGCATTAAACGACGATCTGCAGCAACCGAAAAAACAGCGTTTTCTAGCTGCGGTTGTCCCTGAAAAAAACCAATGGGGCTTGGCCTTTTTGGATATTTCTACCGGTGAATTCCTACTGGCGCAAGGCAGCAGTCAGGCGATGGAACAACTGCTACACCGATTAAAACCGGCTGAAGTACTCATTCCTAAACAGCAAAAAAGGGTCTTGATGGACCAATTGGGCAATGCTTTTCACTATTTCCCTATGGATGATTGGGCGTTTTACCCCGAGGGTGCCCGGGAAAAATTGACCCAGCATTTCAAGACGGTTTCCCTCAAAGGCTTCGGTGTGGAGGATGCCCCAGTCGGGATCACTGCAGCAGGGGTTGTGCTCCACTATATCGATCAAACCCAACACCACAACATCGACCACATCAACCAGCTCAAGCGCTTGTCGACCACCAACCACCTGTGGATGGATCGATTTACGTTGGAGAACTTGGAGGTATTGGCCCCGAAAACAACCCAGGGAATATCTCTGTTTGAAGTGCTGGACCACACCGTCAGCGCTATGGGTGGCCGGATGTTGCGCCGGTGGATGGCCTTTCCGCTGGTCGATATACCCGCTATTGAAGCCCGACACGAAGTGGTGGAAGCCCTAGTCAACGATGGAGAACTGCTCAATAATTTGAGAGAACAGCTGAGGCAATTACCTGATTTAGAACGGCTAGCTTCCAAAACAGCGACCCAAAAAATCGGTCCCCGGGAACTGCGCGCTTTGGGGGAAGCCCTGGGGCAAATCCCGGCGCTTGAAGCTTCCTGGACACACACAAAAATAGCCGCATCGATGCAAGGGCAAGATGCTTTGGTCGCCTTGGATGCGCTCAGCCACCTACTGCTCACCCAACTCAGCGAGGAGGCCCCTACTTTTCTCGGCAAAGGCCCAGCCATTGCTCCAGGGGTAGATCCACAATTGGATGAACTCCGGGGTCTAGCCACCAACGCCAAGGAATACCTGCAGCAGATGGCGGAACGGGAAGCCGCCCGCACTGGAATCACCAGCCTTAAAATCACAGCCAACAACGTTTTCGGCTACTACATCGAAGTGCGCAACACCCATAAGGATCGAGTTCCCCAAGACTGGATCAGAAAACAAACTTTGGTCAACGCCGAGCGATACATCACCGAGGAACTCAAGGAATTCGAAGCCAAGATTTTTGGCGCTGAAGCGCAAATCGACCAACTGGAACAAGCGCATTTTTCCCGTTTGGTCCAGGAGTCGATTCAATACATCCCCCGGATACAACAAAATGCCAGTGCGCTAGCCCGGCTCGACTGTCTGTGCAGCGCAGCCCATGCAGCGGTGCACCACAACTACCACAGACCCCAACTCAATTCGGGTTACGAACTGCGTATCGACGGTGGACGTCACCCGGTCATCGAACAATTCCTACCTGCAGATCAGCCCTATATCGCCAATGATGTTTATCTCGATCGAGATACCCAGCAGATGATGATGATTACCGGTCCCAACATGAGCGGTAAGTCCGCTTTGTTGCGGCAGACAGCACTGATCTCCATCATGGCCCAAATCGGTTATTTTGTACCTGCCCAAAAAGCGGATCTCGGGATCCTGGATAAAATATTCACCCGTGTAGGCGCCAGTGACAACATCGCTCTTGGCGAATCCACCTTTATGGTCGAAATGCATGAAGCAGCCTCGATCGTCAACAACCTTACCGAGCGAAGCCTGGTGCTATTGGATGAAATCGGCCGAGGTACCAGCACCTATGACGGCATCTCCATCGCCTGGGCCATCGCCCAGTTTTTACACGAGCACCCCACCCGGGCAAAAACCCTATTTGCCACGCACTACCATGAGCTCAATGAAATGGAACACACCTATACCCGCATCAAAAACTTCCACGTTTCCGTCGAAGAACGGGTAGATCAGGTCCTATTTCGACGCGTATTAATCCCCGGAGGCAGCGCCCATAGCTTTGGTATTCACGTCGCAAAAATGGCGGGCATGCCGCCAGCGGTCATCAAATCAGCTCAAGAGCGATTAACCTTGCTCGAACAGAACCACGGTTCTAGCCCAACCCAAAAAGTTTCCCCCAAAGCCAAACCATCAAAATACCTCGCGAGCGAACCTGAAATGCAACTGAGCTTTTTCCAACTGGACGACCCTACCCTTTTGGCCATCAAAAACGAACTCATCGATACCGACATCAACCACCTCACCCCCCTGGAAGCGCTCAACAAACTATCCAACATCAAGAAAATGCTACAGGGCGGACAATAACCCGATTTTTCATTCTTTTTTTCTTGACAATTTTATCAAATGGTGTACATTTGCATCCGCATCTGAATTGATGCTCGTTCTTTGTTTGCGAAAATAGCTCAGTTGGTAGAGCGCCACCTTGCCAAGGTGGAGGTCGCGGGTTCGAATCCCGTTTTTCGCTCAATTACCTTACACTTCGGTGTAAAGGCTCGAGTGGTGGAATCGGTAGACACGTTGGACTTAAAATCCAATGGCCATTAGGCTGTGCGGGTTCAAGTCCCGCCTCGAGTACAAAATAACCCTGTAAGTCATTGATTTACAGGGTTTTTTGTTTTAACTACGTCAGATTTGTACGGTATTTATATTTAAACCGATAAACACCGCCAGCTAACTACTCCTTAACTGTTGGGTACTGAATACCTAACTGCTCGAGATAAGATTTATATTTCTTTTCGTTGTAGTAAAACGGCTCAAGGGCCTTACGGAATTTCTGATCAATTTCTGTGTTCAAGTATGTAGGTGCTTGAGTATCTGATTGGATCATAGGCTCATACTTAGTTTCAGCAGTTTGCACCTCATTAAAATACGTCCATGCATCTTTGATAAGTGACGGTTGAGTCAGCAAATCAATGATGGTCATTGCTTCTACCTCAGCTCCTTTACTTACCCCCTTATGCGCGATTGGGGTAGCCATAGCTATAGCATTGCTCCAATGGTGTCCGGGTAAACCAGGAATATTCGATGGAAAACGCAAAGTTACTGTAGGAACTACCCAAGATACATCGCCGATATCATCGCTCCCACCACTCACAGGTTGGGTTACTGGTATGCCCATTGGTTCAAGTTCCATGGCCAATCCTTCTACTTTCTTAGCTTTTACCTCACTTTGAACCGCTTTGGCCAATGCTTGATCTTCAGCTGACCACTGAGGTAAACCGACAGCCTGAATATTTTGGTACATCGCCTCTGCAATACTTTTGTTAAAATGCCTAGGCCAGGCAGTACCCAAAATTTTATACGACATTTTGGTGTCGGTCATCAAAGCGGCACCTTCCGCAATTCTTTGTGCCGCTTGATACATATCCATAATCCCTTCGTAGGTAACGTCTCTGAAATAGTACCAAATACTCGCTTTAGAGGGAACTACGTTGGGTTGATCACCTCCGTCTGAAATCACTGAGTGCGATCGCTTCAGTGGATCAAGGTGTTCTCTTTTATAGTTCCAACCAACATTCATCAACTCAACGGCATCAGCAGCGCTTTTTCCTCGCCAAGGAGCACCAGCAGCATGCGCAGCATCACCCTCGAAAGTAAATTCCACAGAGATCAATCCGGTACCGGAAGCTGGTCCCCAAGACACTTCCATATTACTGCTGACATGGGTAAAAATACACGCATCCACCCCTTTAAAAACTCCGTCCCGAACATACCAAGCCTTTGCAGCAACTAATTCTTCAGCAATACCAGGCCAGAGCATTAAGGTTCCCCCTATTTTGTTGGCTTTCATCACCTGTTGTACGGCCAATGCAGCCGTAATATTCAAAGGAATACCCGCATTGTGGCCCTCACCATGTCCGGGTGCACCTTCGACCATAGGCTTGTGATACGCCACACCTGGATATTGAGAAGCTTTTGGGATACAGTCCACATCACTTCCCAATGCAATAACCGGCCCTGAGCCTTGAGACCAAGTGGCCACCCAAGCCGTAGGAATACCGGATAATCCCCACTGAATAGTAAAACCGTTCTTTTCTAATATAGAGGTCAAGTATTGAGAAGAGGCTTGCTCTTGAAAACCTAATTCAGCAAATGAAAATACTTTATCAACCATGACCTGACTCAAACGCTCATTATTTTTAATCCACTCTACTGTAGTTGTCTTGAATGCATTAACCTCCTCCGGGGTATACACCTTTTGGGCATGGGCTAACGTAACTCCCACCCAAATACAAAAAAGGGAGGTGAAGAAATGAATCGTTTTCATAGAGCAATATTTTTAGGATGTTACTCTAAAAATACTAAAAATCAGGCAAATAGCTTCAGGTATAAAATACTGCATCAAAAAGTCAAAATAATACACTTATACAAAATTTATATAATTTACTCGAAGACTTTTGTTATTAAATTGTAAATTATTTGCCTAATAAACTGATATTCAATTTATTTGCATCAATAATCAACACAAAGTATTATGGCAATCAAAAAACAATTCTTAAAAAGCAAGCCTGTTTGCAAAGTAACTTTCCAAATTGAAAGTCCTGAGGCACAAACTGCTCAAGTAATCGGTTCATTCAACGATTGGAATGCGCCTATTGAACTAAAAAAACAAAAAGGCGGTGTCTTTAAAAACACCATCGAACTTCCCGCTAACAACTCTTTTGAATTTAGATATTTGTTGGACGGAACCTACGTCAATGACCAAGAGGCCGACGGATTTCAATGGAGCGATTACGCTGGTGACTACAACAGCGTTCTTGCCGTTTAATTCATCCTATTTTTACTTTAAAACAGAAAAGACGCTCCTTTTGGAGCGTCTTTTTTTGATGGAAAAAACAAAAAAAAAGTCGCCCAGTGGGCGACTTTAATTGTTCTTTAGAAGGAGGAGTTACTCTTGGGTTTGCACAGGGGCTTGACCTTGAGCGCTCATCTCCATAGTGCGGTCGTACTGACAACAAGCAGGGTTGCTTTGGTAAGCTTCGTCACTGCCCATTACTTGGTCAGTATCATAGCCTGAAGCAGCGATAGCTTGGTGAATGGCCTCGAGGTTGGTACGGGCAGCATCAAAGGAAACTTTGATGTTCTTTGCCTCAACGCTCCAGTCAGCCGAAGCTACACCTTCCACGCTTAAAGCAGCCGTTTCAATGGTTTTCTTGCACATTTCACAGTTTCCGCGAACTCCGAAGCTAGCTTCAGTATTCATGGCTGTTTCCATGGGCTCGGCAACCACCTCTTGGTTTTCAGTTGTATTTTGCTTGCACCCCAACAAAGTCAGCGCAGCAAACAAAACGAACACACTTGATTTCTTCATCAGAATCACTGATTGAAATTACTCAGCAGCAGGAGCTTCTTCAGCAACTGGAGCCTCAACAGCAGTAGTGTCTACAGCAGCAGTGTCAACAGCCATTTCAGTAGCCTCAACAGCAGGAGCTTCTACAGCAGCTTCTTCAGCTACAACTTCTTGTTCAGCGTTTCCTTTGCAGCTAAGCAAGCTCAAGCTAGCGATAGCAGCGATCATAAGCATTTTTTTCATGGTAAAATAGTTTTAAGTTTTTGGTTTTTTGTTTTTCAAATTTGATGCAAATGTATATATTTCTATGTATCGATATACATTACTGAATAATTATTTTTAGAAAAAGGTAATTATCTGACCCTTAGGGGCTCATTGCCTTATTTTTCTCCGGAATACTGGGGTAGTTACTGCCCATAATGCGAACCCGCTGAGCACAGTAATCAGGCCTAATAAAGAGAAGGCCCTAAGCAAGGTTGTATTGAAATCATCACGCCCCTCATAATCCATAGTATGGGTCATCCACAAGAAGTCAAACCAACGCCAGTTTTGGTGTCTGATGCTCAAAAAACGACCGTCCTTTTGGGATACATAGGCTACTGGACGCTCAGGGTGTCGGTAGGCTATGGCGTAAACTGGAAAATCAGCCCCACGCACTTCGTGATGAGGACCAACAGCATCTATTTGATACACTGAATCAATAATACCCAGTGGTTTGAGGTGGGCCTGAGCCACAGCAACCGCTTGGTCTCGGTTGATTCCAGGGGTTATTTGCCCAGTATGGGCATTCAATAAAATGCTGTCGTTCATCCAATAATAAGGCACCCCATCAATATTTCTCAGCGAAAGGGCGTGTACGGATATGCCTAATTTATTGGTGTCCAACAAGGGCAAATCAAATGCCTTGTGATCGGCAGGTGATTTTTTAAAATCATCCCCGTGAATTTGATCGATATCCGACCAGCTAAAGTAAAGTCCACTGATGGTCCACATCAAAAATTGAACGCCTAAAAAAAGCCCAAGGACTCTATGTGTCTTGCGCACCCAGCGCTGTTGTTGTCTATTGATGAGCATATTTAAAAAAATGTTTTAAACGGAGTGCGTTGGCGATTACGGTTACAGAGCTGAAGCTCATGGCTGCAGCGGCAATCATCGGAGAGAGCAACAAACCAAATACGGGATACAACACCCCGGCTGCTATGGGGATGCCCAACAAATTGTAGGCAAATGCCCAGAAAAAGTTCTGCTTGATGTTCTTCATCACTGCACGGCTGAGTTGGCGGGCTTGCAAAATACCCTTTAACGAACCGCGCACTAAGGCGATGGAAGCGCTTTCAATAGCGATTTGTGCACCAGTACCCATAGCGATGCCCACATCGGCCTGTGTCAGTGCAGGCGCATCGTTGATCCCGTCCCCGGCCATAGCCACCACCCGGCCTTGAGACTGCAGCCGTTGAATTTCAGCCCATTTGTCCTGGGGCATACACTGGCTCTGGTAGTTTTTTATACCTAGGGTCTGGGCGACCAAATCCGCTGCTGCTGGCTGATCGCCTGTGAGCATGACTACATCTACTCCGTCGAGCAGCAAGGAACTGATGGCTGACTGAGCCTCAGGTTTGATCTGATCGCTACACGCCCAGGCTGCCAATACTCGATCTGCATCAAAGGCATAAGACACAGAAGCGCCTTGCCGTATATATTGGTCCACCTGCGCCTTTATAGAGTCTTCTATGGCCAATCCCCGCTGTTCCACCATCGCTTGGTTGCCTAAACCGAGTGGGTCATCGCCAAATGTGCCCACCATACCCTGGCCAGGAAAATCAGACCAATGATCTGCAGAAGTGGAGACCACACCTGACTGTTGCAAGTGGGTGGCAATGGCTTTGGCTATGGGATGAGCGCTCAACAGGCAAAGACCAGCCACTTGACTTTGGATCAACCCAGCATCTATACCTTCGACATAGGCTGAGGCGCTCACTTCAGGTTTTCCCTGAGTTAAAGTCCCTGTTTTGTCCACCACCAGCACATCTACTTGAGCCATGCGCTGAAGCGCAGCAGCATCTTTGATCAATATACCTTGTTGGGCACCGACCCCTACTCCGACCATGACGGACATCGGAGTCACCAAACCCAAAACGCAGGGACAAGCGATAATCAGCACAGCAATGGCGTTGATCATCGCATTGAGGTAAATGGGCTCGGGACCCCAAACTACCCAGGCGATGAAAGTGATCAAGGCAGTCATCAGCACTGCAGGCACGAAATAAGCAGCTACCCGATCGGCCAATGCCTGAATAGGCGCCTTACTTCTACCCGCTTGTTCGACCAATGCAATAATCTGAGCGACCAGGGTTTGGTCACCTACTTTCTGGGCGCGCATCACCAACAACCCACTGGTATTTAATGTACCTGCATGCACCTGATCATCGGGGGATTTTGACAGCGGAAGGGATTCGCCGGTAAGCATCGACTCATCTACGGCTGAAAATCCAGACAACACCACGCCATCTACAGGAATGGGCATCCCTGCAGCCACGACCAAAACATCTCCGGCCAATACGTCCGCAAGCGCTACTTCCTCATCCACGCCAGAGGCGCGGCGAATCGCTTTGCGGGGCACCAAGGAAATCAAAGCCTTGAGCGCATCACTGGTATTGAGCAGGGCCTTGGCCTCTAAAACTTGGCCGAGTAGGACCAGTGTCAGAATGACCGTCGCGGCCTCAAAATACAAGAAGAGTCCGGAGGCATCCGGATTGAATTGCAGGTAGATCAAAGCCCATAAGCTGTACAGCCAAGCGGTACCCGCGCCGATTCCCACCAGAGTAAACATGTTGAGCTGTCCAGTCCTGATGGATCCCCATGCGCGCTGCATCAGCATCCAGGTAGCATAAAACACGACAGGCAGCGAGAGCACGGCCTGCAACCAACCCATCCAAGGACGGGGTTCCACCCCCCACATCTCGCTCATAGACAGCAAAAAAATAGGTAGGGTAAAGCCGACCGCCCAACGCAACTTGGCGGATAAGGCGCGATAAGTTTCGTCCTCTCGGTGTTCGGCCTCCAAGGGTTTTAATCCGTAATGCCCTCCAGAAGCTTCCATAGCGCTCAGCAAAACTTTTATCGGTATGGGTTGCTGATGTGTCAAATAAGCCAATCCCCGGGCCAAATCCACCTCTGCGGTATCCACTCCAGCAATCTGCGACAGGGTGCGCTGCACATGGCCTTGACATCCTGAACAGGTCATCCCAGTAATTCGATAGGTTGTAGTCATGCCCAAAAATACAGAATAATGACTACCTTTACGCCCCCAAATCTGAGGAATATGAAAGCCAAAAGAGGTTTTGTTGCCGGAAATTTCGATGTGATTCACCCCGGCTATATCGCGATGTTTAAGGAGTGTAAAAGCGCCTGTGAGCACATGGTGATTCTGCTTCAAACCGACCCAACGGTTGAGCGTCCAGAAAAATTAAAGCCCATTTTTAGTGTAGAAGAGCGCACAGAATTGCTGCTCTCTTTGATCTATATCGATGAAATCATCACCTATACCTACGAACACGAGTTGTATGAAACGATCAAGAACGGTGATTTTGATGTTCGTTTTTTAGGGGATGACTACAAAGACAGAGGGTACACGGGTGACGATTTAGGAATCCGGGTGCACTATCTCGACCGCAGCCACGGCTGGAGCACCACTAAGTACAAGAAGATGATTGCCGCTTCTTTTGAAGGCAAAAACATCTAGAGGCTAGAAACCTGAAATCTCTCCGTCCATCCAAGCGCTGCGCTGGATGAGAAAAGCCTTTAACTGCTGGATTTGATTGGGGTAGTTGACCGGTATTCCGCTCCACTTGGCATAGTTTCGGGCTACAGCACCATTGGTTTGGAGGTAATCGGCGTATTCATCTACTTTTGCGGTTAATGCTGAGGTAGACCATACCCCTTGACGCAGCTCAGCCCATCTGGACTTTACCTTTGCCCTGAAATATGGGTCCGACTTGAGTTTGGGCCACCAAAAATGCACGGTCCACAAATCGCTGGGGACGTATTGGTTATAATCAGCCACCCAAGCATCCTGAGGCAAGCGACCACCGGTCTCAAAAGCGATATTCATGTCCCATACAGGCCCCATTTTGAGCTTACCTCCGCGTTCTTTGTGCAAATAAGTACTAAGTCTGTATCCGTCGATGTTGCGGCTCAATTCAGTGATCAAAAAAAAGTCGACAAAACTATCTACGTCGATCAGTGCAGCATAGGAGGGCTCAGCTCCAGCACCCGGGGTGAGTATCCGCGCATCTACCTCGTCGATATAGGTCTTGATATAGTTTTTTTGCGCGGAATTGATCTCGTCTGAGGCCGGATATTCATAGAGAAAATAGGTTTCTGCAGATTGTTTTCCACCATAAGGAGCATAGGGCAACAAATCACCTGTATTGCTGTAGTTGGAGCGAAAACTGTTGTCGGCTCGATAAAGAGCATCATCTCCCCAATTGCTTTCGTAATAGGATAAGGGCATATCTTGGGGCGCATCCCCACCAGCCGTTTTATCTATTTTCAGGATATATCCACCTGTAATTAAACTAGGGTCTGTGTCCGATGGATTGAGTTTAGCCACATCAATTCGATGCTTATCCCGCTTCAACTTTTCCATCAACATATACAGCCCTACATAGCTGTTGTTTACTTCCAGCTCCACAAATGTCGATCGAGCAGCATATCGCCCCATATCGCGGTATAAGTTGTAGCCTAAATGATGGTGAATTAATGAGGGATCGTAAATACTATTGGAAGACGCTTGAAAAACATGACCCACCAAGGCAAAGTCCTCCTCCTCGGGATAGCCTAATAAGGGAACCGCTAGGTCGTTTCCGCCAATATCCCAGGTTTCAATCCCGTAGGACTTTTTATCGGACACCCGAAAAGAGGTGGAACCTCTGTATTCGATGCCAATGGGCTGTGTTAAGGTATACTTCCTGTTTTGGATCACCTTCAGGGTAGCCGCAATCTTAGGCTCATTGCGTATGGCTTCCTCAGTAGTGATTTGCAGGTAGGGAAGTTCACTGTCCTGGGGATCAACCGCATAGACTACCTCTGACTTGTCGTCGATGTCCTCAGTCGCACAAGACACAAAAAAAAGGCCCAGGGCCCACAGCAAAAGATAATGATGTAATCGCATCTAACTAAGATACAAAAAAGGCTCCAAAGGAGCCTTTTGAAATGTAAAAAACAGAAGTTTGTTTAGTCAAATTGGTAGCGGATGACCAACTCGTGGGTATTGGCCCTAAGCGCAGTAGCAGTAGTGCGCTGAGCTACTTCATATCCATAACCAAAGCTGAACTGATTTAAATTGTGAAACATCACCAATCCAGAAATATAGTCATTGTTGGAAACTCCTAGACCTGCAGAGATTTTGTCCATATAAGTCACTTGAGCAATAGCGGTCAACTGGTTTGGAGCTGCACCAACTACGCGGTACAAAACACTTGGATTGAAATCTAAGTAGGCATTGATCGGAAGTTCATAACCTGCCGTAAAATAGAAATGCGGTTTGTCAGTAGCTGTTGTAGCTACTCCATTGACTTCTTTAAATCGCTCGCTGTTCAAGAAATTTGGGACAGAAGCACCCACATAAAAACGCTCTCCTTTTAAAAGTGCACCTACACCGACCAATGGATTGATGTAGTTGTCTAATCCATCCAATGCAGGGTTTTGTTCGTTGGTGATTCTATTGAGTTTGGCTACGTCAATGTTGTTGTACAACAAACCAGCTTTGATCCCCAAAAACAAATTTGTTTTTTCATCTACCTTGAGTTTATAGCTGTAATCTGCAGCGATCACCCCTTGGTTCTCCACATAAACACGGTCAGTAGAATAAGTAAAACCCCAAGCAGCGTTGTTCTGCTCAGAAGTGTTGTAAACCAAAGTTGCAGCTCGAGGCGCATCTTCAATGCCCTGCCAAGCTGAGCGGTAGTTCAATCCCACAAAACGACCTTGTGTCCCAGCGTATGCAGGGTTGATGGTGCTCATGTTCTGTTGGTAAAACAAAAAGTTAGGTTGTTGCTGTGCTGAAGCCACACCGGCAAACGCTAAAAAAACAATAGCAAGTAGGTTTTTTTTCATAAGGGATTTTGATTCATTATCAACGGCCAAATATAGGCATCCCCAAGGGTGAAGCCCCGCTTACTCGATGAAAAGTTAGTGCGGATTTTAAAAAAGAGCACCAAAACTACAGGTGTTTACCACTTCCAAACCACAAGATTCCACTGGGCTTCGCCGAACTCGAGCTGACCGA
>JANRDC010000026.1 GCA_030726725.1 Flavobacteriaceae bacterium | reverse complement strand
GACGCCAGGTTTTCATCCTGGTAACAGGGGTTCGATTCCCCTACGGACTACAAAAAAAATGCGCTGAGCGCGACGACTATTAAATAAAAAACTATGGCTAATCACAAGTCTGCACTAAAGAGAATCAGAAGAAACGAAGTAGCACGTGTGCGCAATCGTTATCAGCACAGAACCATGAGAAATGCTTTAAAAGCACTTCGCGGTGAGACCGAGAAGGCCAATGCTGAAAAGCAATTGCCTGTGGTGATCAGCATGATCGATCGTTTGGCCAAAAACAACATCATCCACAACAACAAAGCAGCTAACTTGAAGAGCGCTTTGATGAAGCAAGTAGCAGCACTCGCTTAAGCTTCTATGTGGTCAAAAAAAAAGCCCTCCATTCGGAGGGCTTTTTTTGTTGGTTGTCTTATTGATTCATCGTCATCAAAAACTCTTCGTTGTTCTTGGTTTGTTTGATGCGCTGTTCCATAAATTCCATAGCCTCAACAGGATTCATATCCGCTAGATATTTGCGCATAATCCACATGCGGTGTAGGGTGTTTTCATCGAGCAATAAATCGTCTCTTCGGGTAGAAGAAGAAGTAAGGTCAATGGCTGGGAAAATTCTTCTGTTAGCAATTTTGCGGTCGAGTTGAAGTTCCATATTACCGGTACCTTTAAATTCTTCAAAAATCACCTCGTCCATTTTAGAACCGGTTTCAGTCAAAGCTGTAGCGATAATGGTTAATGATCCACCGTTTTCGATATTTCGCGCGGCGCCAAAGAATCTTTTTGGTTTGTGCAAGGCATTGGCATCTACACCACCTGAGAGCACTTTACCCGAGGCTGGTTGAACTGTGTTGTAGGCGCGAGCGAGTCTGGTGATCGAATCGAGTAGTATGACCACATCGTGTCCACATTCGACCAATCTTTTGGCTTTTTCAATGACCAAGTTGGCTACTCTGACGTGTTCTGCTGCTTCTTTGTCAAATGTTGAGGCGATGACTTCCCCGCGCACATTGCGCTGCATATCGGTCACCTCTTCAGGTCTTTCATCGATCAGCAATACTATTTGGTAAACTTCAGGGTGATTGGCGGCTATCGCATTGGCAATATCCTTAAGCAACATGGTTTTACCCGTTTTAGGTTGGGCCACAATCATCCCTCTTTGCCCTTTTCCAATGGGAGAAAACAGGTCCATAATCCTGGTTGAGACACTGCTTTGGCGGTCTGCTAAATTGAATTTTTCCTGGGGGAATAAAGGGGTGAGGTGTTCAAAAGCAACTCGGTCGCGAACCACTTGTGGGTCTTGACCATTGATTTTATTGACTTTGATTAAGGGGAAATACTTTTCACCTTCTTTGGGAGGTCTAACCTCGCCCAATACGGTGTCTCCAGCTTTGAGTCCAAATAACCTGATTTGGGATTGAGACACGTAAATATCATCAGGAGATGCCAAGTAGTTGTAGTCAGAGGACCTCAAGAACCCGTAACCGTCAGGCATCATGTCTAAGACTCCTTCTGAAGCAATGATGCTGTCGAACTCGTATTCAGGTTGTTTATACCTGTTTTTTAGCTCCTTATCAAAATTAAAGTTTTTCTCTGTATGGGTTTTTGGCCCTTGGTTGGGTTGTGGTCGGTTTTGATTGGGTTGCTTACCGTTTTGATGATCTCTGGAGCCTTGTTGATTTTCCCTGGGGCCATTCTGTCCTTCACGGGTGCCATTTTGATGCTTGTTGCGGTCAAATCGGTTGGGTTGGTCCGCTCTAGGCTCGCGTTCTGGACGCTGGCCTTGAACGGCAGGGGCTACTCTTGCTCCGTCATCTTGTCTCGGTGTGCGCTCTGGTCTCGGTTGGCGTTCTGGACGCTGGAAACGATCGCGGGGGGCAGCTGCAGCGGCTGTGTCGCTTGAGGTGGATTCCTCTGGATCGGCTTCCTTATCGGTTACAGCTGTATCCATTTGTTTTTTGGGTGGCCTCCCTCTTTTTCCAGGAGCGGGCTTAGGTGCGTCCTGGGCCAATGCGGCCGTCAAGTCACCTGGCTGGGTGGCTTGAACATCCAGAATTTGGTAAACCAAATCCATTTTTTTTAGGGTTTTGAATTGCGCGATGCGCAGTTTTGCTGCAATCTCTTGAAGCTCAGGAAGTTTCTTCCCTTTTAATACATCGATGTCAAACATGTAATGCGGTTAAATAAAATGAGTGGGGGAGAACCGGTCGGTTCTTTATAGTTTCGGTTGAAATTTGTCGGAGTGTTGCAGCGTAGAAGTAGCCTGCAAAGACACACAATATTAGGAATTTATTTTGAATAAATGAACCGCATTGGCCAAAAAAGAATTCTATTTTTGTGAAAAGATTGAATTTTCGCACATGATACAAAGAATCCAAACCCTTTACCTGATCTTGTTGGCATTGCTCAATATTTTGGGTATTTTTTTTTACCAACCCCTTGACCAGTCTTTAATAATCGGTATCTTTACGCTCCCTGATGAAGTCATCTGGGCTACGTTCTCAGTTTCAGCTACACTGGCCATAGTCAGTGTTTTTCAATACAAACAGCGCAGTAAACAATTGGTGCTTAACCGCATCAACCTGTTGCTGGAACTTTTTTTAATGGGATTTTTCGCATATCTATCGCTTAACCTATCCGGAGAAGGCTCGCCTTCGTTGAAGGGTATTGCGGTGTTCGTTCCTTTGTTTTCTATCGTTTTATTGGTGATGGCCAACAAATCCATCCAAAAGGACGAAGACCTCGTAAAATCAGTTGATCGATTGCGGTAAAAACCTATACTTAGTTGTATTAGTGCGAGAAAACCCGAAGGTAACTTCGGGTTTTTTTATGCTTCATTACGCCTCAGTAAACTGGGCTTCGTAGAGTTGGGTGTAGTACCCTCCTTGAGCAATAAGGCGATCATGGGTGCCCATTTCTACAATTTTCCCACTGTCCATCACCAAAATCTTATCCGCTTTCTGAATGGTGGCTAGCCTGTGTGCAATCACGATGGATGTTCTTCCTTGAGTGATTTTCAAGGTCGCATCTTGAATTAATTTTTCAGAGTATCCATCGATAGAAGCGGTTGCTTCATCGAGAATCAAAATGCTCGGATTGGTGACATAGGCTCTTAAAAATGCGAGCAATTGTCGCTGACCGGACGAAAGCATCCCCCCGCGTTCTTTAACGTTGAATTGGTAACCTCCTGGGAGTTTCATAAAAAACTCGTGCACCCCTATGGCTTTGGCGGCCTCTTCAATTTCACTCAGCGTAATTTTGCTGTTTTTTAAGGTGATGTTGTTTTCAATGGTGTCGGCAAATAAAAACACATCTTGTAGGACTACAGCCATGTTTGAGCGCAGACTATTGAGTTCAAAATCGTGAATATCTATATCGTCTATGTAAATGTGACCAGATTTAATTCGATAAAACCTATTGATCAGATTGATGATGGTCGATTTTCCAGCACCTGTTGCCCCCACAATAGCGATTGTTTCTCCTGGTTCAGCGGTGAATGAAATGCCGTGCAATACGTCTTGTTCTGGTTTGTAGCCAAAAACAACTTGGTCAAATACGATTTTTCCCTGCAAGGGAAAGCGTTTGACTTTGCCATCCAGCTCCACTTCGTGATCGGCATCCAGTATTTTAAACACGCGATCAGCAGCGACCATTCCCATCTGTAGGGTGTTGAATTTATCCGCTATTTGCCTGAGCGGTCTGAAGAGCATTTCTGAAAGCAGAATAAAACTAAATATGGTGCCGTATTCAGACCGGTCCACCACACCTAAATTCTGCATGGCTCCAAACCAAACAATCAATCCTATGGTGATGGAGGAGACGATTTCAGCGACGGGAAAAAACACAGAGTTGTACCAAACTGTTTTGATCCAGGCATCTTGGTGTTTTTTATTCAATACGTCAAATGAGGCTTCTTCTTGGGCTTCTCGTCCAAAAAGCTGTACGATTTTAATTCCAGAGACGCGCTCTTGTACAAAGGAGTTCAGCGCGGCAACTTGAGTCCTCACCTCGATAAAGGCTGTTTTCATCGCCTTTTGAAACAACCGGGTAGCATAGAGCAATACCGGTAAAATGGCAAAAACAATCAGCGATAGTTTCCAGTTAACCGCGAGCATCACGATGGCTACGACGCTCATTTTGAGCACGTCGGATACAATCATAAATAAACCTTGGCTAAAAATCTCCCCGATGCGTTGCATGTCTGCTACAGCTCTGGTGACCAGTACGCCAATCGAAGAACTGTCAAAATAGGTCATCTTAAATCGAACCATATGTTTGAACAGTTTCACGCGAATGTCTTTGATGACGGATTCGCCGAGGTAATTGGCTAAGTAGTTAAAGGACAGTTGGCTGACCACTTCGAGTATCAGTACTGCTAGCACTAATAAAATGTAAAACAACAATGACTCAGGATCTTTCGGTTTGATCGCTTGATCCACGATGCGACCCACCAACATGGGGCGATACACCGCAAATGCAGATAGTGAAATAGCGGTGAGTGTGACCAGGAACAGTACCCATTTGTAGGGTTTTGAGTAGGCCAATAGTTTGGTCAACAAGGTTTTGTCAAATGGATTTCCTTTTACTTCACTCATCGGTTTGTCAGGGGAGATAGGGGTAGATTACCCGAGTCAAATATAGTCCTTTTGCGGGGACCGATGGGCCCGCAAGCGATCGATTTTTGCTGTCTAATATCTCTTGAAACCCCTGGAGGTCTATCTTTCCTTGGCCTACCCAAAGCAGTGTCCCTGTGATCGCGCGCACCATATTGCGCAAAAATCGATCCGCAGAAATTTCAAAAATCCAAAGATTTCCTTCAACGCGCCAATGGGCGTGGGTGATGTGACAGATAAAGGTGTGTACGTCGGTGTGGGTTTTAGAGAAGCATTCAAAATCTCGGTGATCAAGCAATAATTGCGCGGCTTGATTCATCAATTCAATAGATAGTGGTTGGTAAAAACCATAGGACCAATCAGCCAGGAAGGGGTCTTTTTCGCGACTGATCAAATACTGATAACTGCGCGATGTAGCATCAAATCGCGCGTGTGCCTGTTCGTGTACTGGAATGATTTGCTGCACAGAAATACGCTGGTGAAGTAAGGCATTGAGTCGGTGAACCAGATATTCAGTTTCGTCTATTTCAGCAAAGTCAAAGTGCGCATACATTTGGCGCGCATGTACCCCTGCATCTGTTCTACCCGCAGCAACCACGGGAATTTCTTCACCCAACAAAAGATGTAGCGCTTCTTCTATCGTTTGTTGCACGCTGGGTGCATTGGGTTGTCTTTGCCACCCTGAAAAATTGGCGCCATCGTAGGCGCATTGTAGAAAATAGCGCAAAGTTTTTTTTGCAAATATAAGGCAGTGCAGAAAACCACCTGCCTATTGGGCGGGAAAAGCTCAGTGCGTACCTTTAAGGCGTGAAAAAAATTCTGTTGCTTTCAGACACCCACGGGTATTTTGACGATTGGATGGCCCAACACATCGTTGAAGCTGATGAAGTTTGGCACGCTGGAGATGTGGGTCATCCTTCGGTCATCGATCAAATCCAAGCCCTTAAACCGCTGCGCTGTGTGTATGGCAATATCGACGGGGGATTGGTCAGGGGGGATTGGCCGTTAGATGACATCTTTGAATGCGCGGGCTTAAAAGTTTGGATGACCCACATCGGCGGGTATCCAGGCCGTTATGAGTCTCGGGTACAGCAACTTTGGCTCACCCACCAACCAGGATTGTTTATCTCAGGTCATTCCCACATACTCAAGGTAATTTGGGACAAGAAAAAAAATTGTTTGCACATGAATCCCGGAGCATGTGGTATATCAGGATTTCACCAAAAACGAACCATGTTGCGTTTTTCAGTAGCACAGGGAGCGGTTAAAGACCTCGTAGTTATTGAGCTGGACAAGGTTAAACCAGCTCGTTCTTCAGGATCTCTTTGAGTTCTTCGGGATGCTCAAACAAAACGAATTCGCCATTTTTGATCAGGGAGATACTCCCGGTTTCTTCGCTGACCACCAAGGCCAATGCGTCCGTTTTCTCAGTGATCCCCACAGCGGCTCTGTGGCGAAGGCCAAAGCGCAGCGGAATACTCCGTTCATCTGAGACAGGCAGAATCACCCGCGTAGCGATGATAAAGTTTTTTTCGATCACTGCTGCGCCATCGTGCAGCGGACTGTTTTTGTAGAAAATACTCTCTAGTATAGGTTGGCTGACTTCTATATTCATCTTGTCCCCAGTCTGGGTGACAAAATCCAAAGCGTTGTCTCTCTCGATCACAATCAGGGCGCCAGTTTTCGACTGAGACATTTTTTCCAAGGCATCCACCACTGCACCGATGTTGGTTTGTTGGCTTTGCGCATCGGATTTTAAGAAATTAAAGGGTTTGAGAAAACCACTGCGTTTTCCCAAATTGGTGGATCCAATCAATAAAAGGAACTTTCTTATTTCTTGTTGGAAAACAATCACTAATGCGATTAAACCGATATTCATAAACCCGCCAATGATGCTGCTCATCATGCGTATTTCCAGTATTTGGGTAGTTTTCCAAAGCCCCCAAACCACGACAATACCCAGAAAAATTTTAATGGCTACCGTGCCTCGAATCAGTCGATACACATAAAACAACAACAGCGCGACCAGCACAATATCTAGGGCGTCTGTCCATTGAAAGTTGACTAAATCTCGGTTATTCACGAATGGTGTTTTGGTAAAAATAAACAATAAATACGAGGAGACAAGGGTCTAGCTATGGCCCAAATCAGTTTGCAGTGCTTGATGCAGGGCGATGCATTCCAGAGCGGGTGCTACATCGTGTACCCTCAGGATATGGGCGCCTTTTTGTAAGGCCACCATATGCAGCGCCGTTGTGCCATTTAGGGCTCCCTCAGCATCGGTATTCAGTGTTTTGTAAATCATCGATTTACGGCTTACGCCAACCAAAACAGCGCTGTTTAATACACTGAAGCGATCTAGCGCTTGCATGAGCGCAAAGTTCTGTTCGGTTGTTTTGGCAAATCCAAATCCAGGATCCACCAACAAATCAAGGACTCCACGATCTCTGGCTTGGCGGCATCGTTCAGCAAAAAAAGAAAGAATGTCCTCCACTAAATGGTCGTAGTGGGTGAGGCTTTGCATGTCTTTTGGGGTTCCTCTGCTGTGCATCAGCACCAGTGGAACGCGTCCTTGGGCTACAACACCAAACATCTGGGGATCACTTCCCCCGGTTACATCGTTAATCATGTCGGCCCCCAGATCAATAGCGGCCTGGGCTACTGAAGCCCTGTAGGTGTCGACAGAAATCAACGCCTCAGGTCGTTCTTTGCGCAATGCCTTCAACACGGGGATCAGCCGCGCTAACTCTTCTTTTTCAGCCACTGAATCCGCACCTGGTCGCGTGCTTACAGCACCCAGATCCACCCATGCCGCACCTTGATCTAAGTGATCAAAGGCTTGATGGAGCGCATCCTCAGTGCCTTTTGTTCTGCTGTGTAGGTAAAAGGAATCAGGGGTGAGATTCACGATACCCATCACTACAGGTTTGTCGAGTACCACGAGTTGACCATGACAGTTGAGTGTCTTGGGAAATACAGGGTTGAGCAATGGTTTCATCGGCTTTTGAAGGGCGTTTGCCCGCTTGGATAATTTGTCCGAAATTTACGCCAAATTCTGCAAAGCACATGAGCCAGACCCTAGACCAATACGACCACGTGATTCAAACGTGTCGCGATCTTTTTGAGAAAAAGTTAGTGGACTATGGAGCGGCTTGGCGCATTTTGCGACTGCCTTCGCTGACGGATCAGATTTATATCAAAGCGCAGCGAATCAGAAGTATTCAACAGAAGGTTCAAAAAATCCAAGAAGATGCAGCTTCAGAATTTATAGGGATTATCAACTACAGTGTCATGGCCTTGATTCAACTCCGTGAAGGAGTGGTGGACACCCCAGATATCGATGCCGCAAAAGCATTGGCTTGGTACGACGAAATGATTCATGAAACCCGAGGGCTGATGTTGGATAAAAACCACGACTATGGGGAGGCATGGCGAGAAATGCGGGTGAGTTCGCTGACGGATCTAATTTTACAAAAGTTGTTGCGCGTCAAACAAATCGAAGAAAACCAGGGAAAAACATTGGTTTCTGAGGGTATTGACGCCAATTATCAAGACATGGTTAATTACGCTGTTTTTGCTTTGATTCACCTCAACTATAATCCAGCTCAATCATGAAGTATGTCGTGATGTGCTCGCGTTGGGTGGTTGGGTTGCTCTTTATCTTTAGCGGATGGGTCAAACTCAACGACCCTGTTGGATTTAGCTTTAAGTTGGAGGAGTATTTCAGTCCTTCTGTTTTGGATATTCCATGGCTAGTTCCTGGGGCATTGGCACTTGCGCTGGTATTGGTGGTGTTTGAAGTATTGTTGGGTGTTGCCCTTTTGATTGGATTTGCCCCCAAGTGGACTTTGTACAGCCTGACGGGCATGATTGTGTTTTTTACTTTTCTGACTTTTTATTCGGCTTATTTTAATAAAGTAACCGATTGCGGATGTTTTGGTGATGCGATACCATTAACCCCATGGCAGTCGTTTTACAAGGATGTAGTGCTGGTTGTATTGATCGGTTTTTTGTGGTTAGGTCAGTCAAAACTAGGTGCGTTGAGTACCCACAAAACCAGAATCATCCTGATGCTTTTGAGTTTGTTTGGCGCTCTTTATTACGGATATTATGTGCTCAACCACCTGCCTTTGGTGGATTTTAGGGCCTATAAAGTGGGTACACATGTCCCCAGCGCTATGGAAATTCCCGAAGATGCACCCCAAGCGATTTATGCTTATGAGTGGTTTTTCGAGCATGAAGGCAAAACGTTTTCGGTCACCACCGATAAGGCCTATCCACAAGTAACGGGGACTTTTGTTCGGGTGGAGACGCGTATGGTACAAGCTGGATACGAACCGCCCATCCATGATTTTTCCATGGAACAGGACGGTGTGGATTACACCCAAGAGTTGCTCAGCCAAGAGCGCCTGATGTTGGTTGTATTATACGATTTGCGCAAAACCGATTGGGATTTTAAAGATGCTTTAATCGAGAAAGTGAAGGAAGCCCAAGATTTGGGCTATAAAGTAGTCGGTTTATCGGCTTCAGATGCTTCGCTTTGGGAGGTCCATAAGCCCGAAGAGGGATGGCCTTTCCCGCTTTATTTTTCAGACCAAACCACCCTCAAAACGATTATTCGCTCCAATCCTGGATTGGTGGTGTTGCATCGAGGTACGATTACCGATAAAAAACACATCAACGATATTAATTATTTAGCCTTATAAATCAAATCATGAGAAAGAACATTGTCGCCGGAAACTGGAAAATGAATTTAAATGCCGAACAAACCAAAGCGTTAATCGCAGAGTTAACCTCTGTTCAGCTCCCTGAAAACACCCGAGTTTTGGTAGCCCCTCCCTTTGTGAATTTATCGGCTGCCTTGGAGGCTGCTCATCATAGTTCTGTAGAAGTGATGGCGCAAAATATGCACCAAGCGGAAAGCGGCGCATATACAGGTGAGGTCGCTGCATCCATGTTGACCCACCTAGGTGTAAAGACTGTAGTACTCGGACACTCGGAGCGCAGAAGTTATTTTGGGGAAACCGATGCTTTGTTGGCTCAGAAAGTACAGACGGCCCTAAACCATCAGATGGAGGTAGTTTTTTGTTTTGGCGAGGAATTGGCTCAAAGAGAGAGCAATACTCATTTTGAGGTGGTAGCCAGCCAATTGAAAAATGCACTTTTTGCCCTTCCAGCATCTGCTTGGAGTTCTATTGTGTTGGCTTATGAGCCAGTTTGGGCGATTGGTACAGGATTGACTGCTTCCAGCGCACAAGCGCAGGAGATGCACGCTTTTATCCGTCAAACCATCGCGGAGGCTTATTCTGCCTCATTGGCCCAAGAAGTTTCTATACTCTACGGAGGAAGTGTCAAGGCCAATAATGCCGCTGAACTTTTTGGTCAACCTGATGTGGACGGAGGTCTCATCGGGGGCGCTTCATTGGTGGCTGCAGATTTTAAAGGCATTATCGACGGACTTCGTTAAGATGGAGATTTACTACATCGAGGCTACTTGTACGGTCATCCCGACAGAACCTTTCTCTGATTTGTTGATGGCTGAATTAGGGGCATTGGGATTTGAGAGTTTTGAACAGACGCCCACAGGAATCAAAGCCTATATTTTGGAATCCGCCTTTGATGATTCTTTATTTGAAGGTTTGGAAACGGCTGATATGCCCGGTGTCTCCCTGACCTTTTCTACCCATAGGATGGCCCAAGAAAACTGGAACCAAACCTGGGAAGAAAATTTCGAACCCATTGTGGTGGGCAGTGATTGCGCTGTTCGTGCCCCATTTCACGCGCCGATTAATGTCACTCATGATTTGGTGATCATGCCCAAGATGAGTTTTGGTACGGGTCACCACGAAACCACCTTTATGATGCTGTCTTTGATGTTAGAGGATGATTTCTCAGGCCAATCCGTCCTGGACATGGGCAGTGGCACAGCCGTTTTGGCTATTTTGGCCGAACGATTAGGCGCTGACGCTGTAACCGCTATAGACATCGATCCTTGGTGCTTTGAAAATGCCCAAGAGAATGTCGCACTAAACGATTGTACCCGAATTGAAGTACAACAAGGAGATGCCTCTGTGTTGGGCGCTAAAACGTACCAGTGCATCATCGCCAACATCAACCGCAATATTTTGCTCGCGGACATACCGGCCTACACAGCCCAGCTGGAAGATGGAGGTCGCTTGTATTTAAGTGGCTTTTATCAGGAAGACTTGCCGATCATTGACCAAGCTTGCCAGGACCAGGGATTAATGGTGGTGCGCACCATGACCAAAAACAACTGGGTCGCTGGAATTTGGGGTAAGCCTTAAATCAAAAAAAAATGCCGCTGATCAGCGGCATTTTTTTTAGTGGGGTAGTTTTTTGGCGACCAGCCCGTAGACAAAAGTGCCCAATAGGGCTGAAGCGATGACTATGGCAATACTCCAAATACCGGTACCGATTAAGGTGTACATAGGGCCTGGGCAAGCACCCACTAGTCCCCAACCCAGTCCAAATACTGTTCCGCCCAACAAAGAGCTTTTGTACAGAGGCGCTTTATCCGCAAATACAATGGGTTTTCCTTCGACGTCTTTGATGTTATATTTCTTGATCAACCAAATACCCAAGGCTCCAACGGCAATGGCGGAACCAATAATTCCGAACATGTGAAAGGATTTAAACAAAAACATTTCGTGGATTCTGTACCAAGAAACCACTTCTGATTTGACCGCAATAATCCCAAAGAGCATTCCGGAGAGTAAATAGCGCAAATTTTTCATGGTGAATCTTTAAAAGAGTTGAGGGAAAATAAAATAAGTCATGACTAAGCCTCCGATAAAAAACCCGATGACGGCAATCAGTGAGGGCAGCTGAAGATTGGAGAGTCCACTGATCGCGTGTCCAGAGGTGCAACCCCCCGCGTATCGCGCACCAAATCCGACCAAAAATCCACCGATGATCAAAATCGCCCATCCTTTAGGGGTGTTGAGCACCTGGGTTCCAAACAGTTCTTTGGGCACTAAATGGGCCCCGACTTCAGTAAAGCCTTTGGCTTCAAGGTCTTGAACTACTTCTAGACTTAACGCCAGTGGGGTGTCATACCTCAAGTGGTGATATCCCAAGTAACCCCCCAATATCACCCCGGCAACCACTACTAGATTCCAGCGCTGTGATTTAAGGTCAAATTTGAAAAAATCAGAAAACTTGTCAGCACCACCTATGGCGCACAAGGTGCGCAAGTTGCTGGACATGCCAAAAAACTTGCCGAAATAGGTGAGCGAAAGCATCACTACAGCAATCAGTGGGCCGGATACATACCAAGGCCAAGGTTGTAAAATAAATTCCATATGCAATGTGTTAATCGTTCAAAAATAACTTTTTTTATCAGATCAATTAGTGTGCTTTTTGTTCTTTTGGCGCCCCTTGGGGATGATAGCTAATTCCTTCATACACTTGAAATTTGCGCAAAATATTTCCGGATTCATCCCTGATCAGGATGGGTTCTAAAACCCTGACCTGATCAAAAAAAGGAAGTAGTTCTTCGGGAACAGCAGCAGTAGCATCAACGTTTTTAAACCTGGGTTCTGAGTCAATCATCAGCGCGTTTTTCCCGCTTAAACTGTCGAGATTGGGGTAGAGGATGCCGAATTGCAGTCCTTGTTTGCCCAATGTATTTGGTCCCAGCCAAGCGGATTTTGGATTCATCCATTGCATCACCGCGGATGTTTTGTAGTTGTCTGCAGAAAATAAAAAATGTTGGGGGTGTGCTCGGGTATACTTCTGGAATTCAGCACTCAGTTCTGGCCATCCCCAATAGGTGTCGTCAGAGCGGACCGGAATCCAATAAAAAATGATTTGCCCAGCTAAAACTAGGTGTAGGACGCTCTGAATTCCCATCTGCCACTTGAGCCACTTGGATTTGTAACACAGGGCTGTGGCCAATAATCCCGTGACAAATCCCGGAATCAACCAGTTGATTTTAACCCAGTAAAAAGGAGATAGCAAGGCAAATCCCAAAACAGTGGGCACAAAAAAGGCAGCTAAAAACAACTGATTTCCTCGAGGAAAGCTCCTGGTTTGTATCAATCGCTTTATCCAACAACCACTGACCCTAAACAAGGTCAGAAATACTAGGGGATAAATGACCAACATTTGACTGCCCAAAAAACCGCCGAATAGTCCAAAGCTTTTAGCGCTCAGTCCAAATGAACCACTGCGCTCCGAGGTTTGAAACCCAAATGAAGCAAAATCGTGGGCGGCATTCCAGAGGTAGACTGGGCTGGCGATGAGCAGTGCCAAGATCATGGCTCCATAAAACTCAAAGCTTTTCAAATGTTTGCGCTGCTCAGGATCGATAATCAAAATGGCCCACAAACCTAAGGGCAGGAGCACAGCCGTGTATTTGCTTTGAAAGGCTAGGCCCATCCACAGTCCCATCAGCCACCAATGGAATTTGCTTCCGCTGTAAAGCGCTTTGTGCGCGCTCCAAAGAGATAAGGTCCAAAAAAGAAGCAGGGGCACATCAGGGGTGGTGTTTAGGGACAATACGCTCAATATCAATGAACTTCCCCAGAGAAAGGCGGCGACTAAAGCGCGATTTTTTGAGAGTATTTGCCTGGCTAAAAGGTAAAACACCCAAAGTCCGAGGGTGCTTACCGTCCAATCCATCAGTTTGATCACCCATAATTTATGGCCAAGCCCCCACTCAAATAGATACAACAAATAAGCGACCATTCCTGGATGGTCAAAATAGGACCAATCTAAATGGTGGGCATACAGGGAATAATAGGCGTCTTGGGGCATCAATCCCATCTGGGGTACCAAGGCCAATCGAAACAATTGGAAGCCTAAAACTACCCAAACCAATGGGTGTATGTGGTTAAATACGCGCAATGAGTGAGTTCAGTTCCTCCAAATGTACTGGTTTTTATTTTACAGGCGAGTTAAGCCTCTTGCGTAACTTTTGTGACTTTTCATTATTTAAACTATATTTAAATTTGTCGAACAAAACCTAAACCATGAAAGTAGAACAGATTTATACCGGATGTTTGGCCCACGCTGCTTATTACATTGAAAGCAATGGCGTTGCGGCTATTTTTGACCCTTTACGTGAAGTAGGCCCTTATATTGAGCGCGCCGAAAACGATGGTGCGAAAATCAAATACGTATTTGAAACGCATTTTCACGCGGATTTTGTTTCTGGACATTTAGATTTACAAAAGAAAACAGGTGCACAAATTGTTTTTGGTCCCAATGCGGCCCCCAAATACGACGCGTACATCGCCTCAGATGGGGAAGAGTTTAAAGTGGGTGCCTATACCATCAAAACTATTCACACGCCTGGACACACCATGGAGAGCACCACTTATTTGTTGATTGACGATCAAGGCAAGCAACACGGAATCATCACTGGCGATACTTTGTTTATCGGAGATGTAGGTCGTCCTGACCTAGCTCAACACGTTGTTGAAGGGTTAACCCAAGAAAAATTGGCCAGTCATTTGTTCGACTCTTTGCGCAACAAAATCATGATTTTGCCAGACGAATTGATCGTTTATCCAAACCACGGCGCAGGTTCGGCCTGTGGCAAGAAAATGAGCGCTGAGACCACAGATACTTTGGGCAACCAAAAAGCGACCAACTACGCCTTGCGCTCAGACATGACCCGAGAAGAGTTTGTGCAGGAGCTTTTGACTGGTTTAACAGCACCTCCGTCTTATTTCCCACAAAACGTAGTGATGAATATCACGGGTTACGATTCTTTGGACACCGTCATGGAGCGCGGTTTTCAAGCCTTAACGCCAGATGCTTTTGACGCGGCAGCTAACGAAACTGAGGCTTTGATGCTCGACGTTCGCGATGCAGCTGATTTTGCTCAAGGGTTTGTGCCCAACTCCATCAACATAGGTCTTGAAGGTAATTTTGCCCAGTGGGTTGGCGAAATGATCCCCAGTGTAAAACAAGAGATTTTACTCGTTACTTATCCCGGAAAAGAAGAAGAAGCGATCACTAGATTATCCCGTGTGGGATACGATTTCACCATCGGATATTTGGAAGGTGGGGTAGAAGCTTGGAAAGCAGCAGGCAAGGAGTTAGATACTGCAGAGCGCTTGACTCCAGAGCAATTAGAGCAAACATTGAAAAAATCCGATGCACCTTTGGTCATCGATGTGCGCAAGAAGTCAGAATTTGACTCAGAACACCTCATCGGAGCCATTAATGTGCCATTGAACGATATCAATAAACACTTGGCTCAATTCCCTAAGGATAAGCCATTTGTAATTCACTGTGCCGGTGGATACAGATCGATGATTGCAGCCTCTATTCTAAAGCAAAGAGGATGGAATAACTTTAGCGATGTCATTGGTGGATTTAAAGAAATCGCTGCCAATACGGCCGTGCCGAAAAGCGATTACGTATGCCCTTCCACATTGCTATAACCAACGCATAGTTTAACAATAAAAAGGGCTGAAATTTCAGCCCTTTTTTTACACCTTAATTTAAATCAAATTCCTATGAGCGCATTTTCTCAAATGATTCAAGGACCAACTCCTGTTTTGGTTGATTTTTATGCTACCTGGTGTGGTCCCTGCCGCATGATGTCTCCCATATTAGAACAAGTCAAAAACAAAGTAGGTGACCAAGTAAAAATCGTCAAAGTAGATGTGGATAAAAACCCAGCTATAGCCCAACAGTTACAAGTGCGCGGAGTGCCCACTTTGGTTTTGTTTCAACAAGGTTCCATGGTTTGGCGTCAATCAGGTGTCGCCTCAGAACAACAACTCTTGCAGATTCTTGAAACCCACGCTGCAGTGGCCAAATAAATAAAAAACCGCCTATGGGCGGTTTTT
>JANRDC010000025.1 GCA_030726725.1 Flavobacteriaceae bacterium | reverse complement strand
GGAGAAGGAAAACTAAAACAGTTCTTTATATAGAATGTATATGGCCATCACCAAGACAAACCACCCAAAGGCTTTCTTTAATTTATCTCCAGGAATCCACTTGTTGAGGAAGATGCCTAGGAAAATGCCCACTACAGCGAGCAGGGTAAAGAAACCTAAAAACGACCAATCCAACTCCAGATTTTCAACATCGCCAATAAATCCGATTAATGATTTTATAGCGATGATTAAAAGCGATGTGGCTACTGCTTTCTTCATAGGCAACTTGGCCATAAGCACCAGTGCAGGAATGATGAGGAAACCACCGCCTGCCCCAACAATACCTGTCAAAACCCCAACAACGGAGCCTTCGAGCAAAATCATAGGGTAGTTATACACCACAGTTCGGTTTTCATCGTGACAATCATCACCGACACATTTGTTGCGAATCATAGCCAGAGCGGCAGCAAACATGATCAAGGCAAAAAACACCATAATCGCTATGGGTTTGGTCAGTGTAAATCCACTGACTTCAAAAATAGTTTCCGGAATAGCGGGTACTAAAAATTTACGGGTGAGATAAACCGCTATAAAAGCAGGTACAGAAAAAATAGCAGCAGTTTTAAAATCGATAAGCCCTTTCTTCATGTTTTGGACAGCACCAAATAAAGACGACAGACCAACGATAAAAAGGGAATACGCCGTAGCCAATACAGGTGCGACGCCAAATAGGTATACCAATACAGGAACTGTCAAAATCGATCCTCCCCCACCTACTAAACCCAAAACAACGCCGATTAACAAAGCGCCAATATATCCTAAAATCAGTGTAATGTCCATATCAAAATTTAAAGTACAAATCTATGTTATTGAGGCGATTCAATGGCAACTTAGGTTACCAAGTCCTTTAAATCACCTGAAAACCAAGTGCATAAGGGTCATCTGATCGATCGATGGTAATTCGATTGTCTCCGTATATTTTTGCCCAGCCTTCAATTGAGGGAATAATCGTGTTGCCCCAAGTTTCTGAATGTACAGACTCAATACGTCCTGTAAAAGTAGCACCGATAAAACTTTCATGCACAAAATCTTCACCTACAGCCAACATTCCTTTAGCGTGTAGTTGAGCCATTCGGGCTGAGGTACCTGTCCCACATGGCGAACGATCAATCGCTTTATCGCCATAAAAAACAGCATTCCTCCCATGGCTTTTTGAATCCAGAGGTTTCCCCGTCCATTGTATGTGCGAAACACCACGAATACGATCATCCATCGGGTGAACAAATAAATGGGGGTAATCTTGGGCTATAGTTTTTCTGAGTTCTTGGCTAAACCCGATCAACTGCATAGCGGTATAATGCTCCACACCTTTAAAATTAGATTGGGGATCGACAATCGCATAAAAGTTACCTCCATAGGCCACATCAAAGATTAAAGTACCCAAAACGCTGTGACTGCAACTCAAACCAGTTTCAGCCAAAAAGGAAGGGATATTAATCAGTTTAACAGAGGATACTTGAGCACCTTTCATTGTGTAAGTCACCACAACTAATCCTGCTGGAGTCTCCAACCTAACCACTCCAGGTTTCTTGGGCTTGATCAGTCCGCGTTCCAAGGCGATGGTAATCGACCCTATAGTACCGTGTCCGCACATGGGAAGACATCCACTGGTCTCAATAAACAAGATGGCCGCATCGTTTTCGATATCGTGTGGAGGAAAGAACATACTGCCGCTCATCATGTCGTGTCCCCTAGGCTCAAACATCAAACCTGTGCGAATCCAGTCCCAATGAGCCATAAAATCAAGTCTTTTGGCAGCCATATCTGCTCCGTTTAATTTTGGAATTCCAGAGGTGACCACCCGAACCGGGTTCCCTGTGGTATGGGCATCAATACATTGAAAAACAGAAGGATTCATAGGGTATAAAATCTATTCATTAAGGTACACGATATTTTGTACATTTAGTTCTTAAATTTTTAGTTTATGAAAAAATGGAATGTCTTATGGCTGATGTTTTTAGCCTGTACGGGTCAAGCCCAGCAAACCGGATTAAGCGCTAGATCACAACAAAGTGAAAAATGGGCCAAAACCATCACGGAGCAAGAATTAAAAGAACATTTGTACACCTACGCATCCGATGCGTTTGAAGGGCGTGAAACAGGTACCAAAGGCCAAAAAATGGCGGTTGAATACCTGAAAGCTCATTACAAGGCACTGAATATTGCTCCGGCTCAAGCCAATGGAGATTACGAACAAGACATTGAACTTGTATTAAAAAAATTGCCCCAAGGCCATTTAACGATTAACGGACAGTCTATAGAAAATGGGGCTGGAATCATGGCTTATTCAGCCTTTGAATGCTCCAATACCCCTGTTGTCTATGTTGGATATGGTGTAAATACTGCGCAACACAATGACTATACAAACATTGATGTGCGTGGAAAAATTGTATTGGCCAAGGCAGGTGCCCCCATGTTACCGGCCAATGCGGATGGTTCGACCAACGATTGGGCCAAACAAAGCGAAGGCTTAGAAAACAAACAAAAAGCTGCATTCGAACAAGGAGCCGTTGGTTTTATCTATTGGGATGAGGCCGCATTTGCCCGTTTGAAAAGACGATTTGATTACATGAAACAGAACGACAGTGGCCGCATGTCTATCAAGGCATTAGAAAGTCAAGCGAGTGCTCTTTTGTATGTAGACCAAGCCACAGCAACCATGCTTCACCCTGCCATTGCTGAATCAGCCACACCACAACAACTCGGAATGGTTGGCGCATCTATTCAGAGTGAAGATCAGCCCATCGACTCCGAAAATGTAGTCGCCTTTATTCCAGGCACAGAGTTTCCAGAAGAGTATGTAGTCATTTCTTCACACCTTGACCATGTCGGTGTGCTGGCTGACGGATCGATCAACAACGGAGCTGACGATGATGGATCAGGTTCTGTCGCGCTATTAGAGATTGCTGAAGCATTTAAACTTGCTGCTGATGCAGGTCAAGGAGCGAGAAGATCCACAGTATTCCTCCATGTAACCGGTGAGGAAAAAGGTTTGCTTGGCTCTCAATACTACACTGATGTAGCTCCGGTATTTCCGCTGGAAAAAACGGTAGCTAACCTAAATATTGACATGATTGGCCGCATTGATCCTGAGCGCAAAGGCGATAGAAACTACATCTATTTGATCGGGTCTGACAAGCTGAGCACTGAACTCCACGAATTGTCTGAAGCCGTCAATAAAAAGTTTATGGGTATTGAATTAGACTACACCTATAACGATGAAAACGATCCCAATCGTTTTTACTACAGAAGTGACCACTATAATTTTGCCAAAAATAATATTCCTATTATTTTCTATTTCAATGGAACCCATGAGGATTACCACAAACCCAGTGATACCCCGGACAAAATCAACTACGATTTGTTGACCAACAGAACTCAACTGGTGTTTCATACCGCTTGGGAAGTAGCCAACAGAGACCAAGCAATTGTAGCTGACAAAGCTCAAAAATAATACTCCCACATCTGGTGGAACAAAAAAACCCTGTCTTTTCAGACAGGGTTTTATTTTGGGTGGAAGACCGGGCTCGAACCGGCGACCTCTGGAACCACAATCAAGCGCTCTAACCAACTGAGCTACAACCACCATGCTATTAGCGGGCACAAATATACTTTAATTTGAGGTTTACTACCAAAAATTAAGTGAAAATTTTACTTCAGATCACCTAAATGATTGACCGCTAAAAGTCGTTCAACAGTAAACCCTTCAGCTGAATCACAGCCCACTAACCTACCTAAATCCTGAGCTCGATAGCGCACGGAATCAAAAAAATTCTTGCTGCTGATCGGGGTCTCAGGCCCCGTGTTGTCGGGGTCATAAAACTGCGAAGGATAACACTGTATCGCTTCCATTTTTTTATCTAAAAAACCTGAAATATCTACCACAAAATCAGGAACACTATTCTTCCACTGTATGAAGTGATAAACAGCTTGTGGTCTCCAGGGTAACTGTGCTTCACCGCTATCGGGATCTACCGTCTCAATTTTAACCAGTCCGCTTAAGAAACAAGCATCGCTGACTAGGTTACTGCCTTTGGGGTGATCAATATGGCGATCATCTTTTGCATTGCAAAGCACCCATTTCGGCTGAAATTTTCTCAGGTACTGAATAACCTTCATTTGACTGTCTCGATCATTTTGAAAAAAACCGTCCGCTAGTGCCAGATTGAATCTTTGTGCAACGCCCAAAACTTGAGCAGCTGCCTCTGCTTCTTTCATTCTCAGCGGCGCAGATCCTCTAGAACCTAACTCTCCCCGAGTCAAATCAACAATGACCACAGAGGAACCACTTTGGATTTCTTTAGCTAATGTACCGCCACATCCCAGTTCTACATCATCTGGATGGGCACCAAATGCCAGGATATCAACCATGATTCATTGTTTTTGCTATGGCCTGTTCTATATCTCTTTGCAAATCTTCAACCTCTTCAATCCCCACAGAAAAGCGGATTAATCCCTCGCTGATCCCTTGGATTTTACGCTCTTCAGGGGTCAATGAATGGTGTGAAGTCATGGTGGGTGACAAAACAGTGGACTCTACCCCTGCTAAGCTCATTGAAGGTTTGATCAACCTGAGTTGCTGTTGAAAGAATCGGGCATTGAGTCCTTGTCTGAGTTCAAAAGACATCATACCCCCAAAACCTTTCATTTGTTTACGCGCGATTTCGTGGCCTGGATGATCGCTCAATCCTGGATAATAAACCTGATCAATAGCGTGATGTGCTGATAAAAATTGGGCCATGGCTAGGGCATTGTGATTTTGTCTTTGCACCCTAAGTCCCATGGTTTTCATACTGCGTTCCAACAGCCATACGGTCATTTCACTGAGGTTACCCCCTAAACTCTTGGCCATAGACCATATCGGGGCCATCAATTCTTTAGAGGTAGCAATGGCCCCAGCACTGATGTCCGAATGACCCCCCATATATTTTGTGGCTGAATGAATCACGACATCGATGCCAAACTCATCAGGCACCTGATTGACAGGGCTGGCAAATGTGTTGTCGATCATTGAAATCAGTCCATGCTTTTTAGCCAATCGGCCAATCATATCCAAATCAATGATTTTCAAAAGTGGATTTGACGGTGTTTCGACATAGATCAACTTAGTATTCGGGCGTATTACCGCTTCAAAATCTGCCTGATCAAGACCTTTTGTCATCGAAAAATCAATACCAAAACGGCTTAAATCCGCTAAGGCAAGGTTTCGGGTACCGCCGTATAAATCATCCTGAAACACAATATGGTCACCACTGCTGACCAGACCCATAATGGCTGTGCTTACCGCCGCCATACCACTGCCAAAAATCAAGGCTGCCTCTTTGTTTTCCAAGGCAGCAATTTTATGCCCTAAAGCCTCTTGATTCGGCGTATTAAAATTCCTGGGGTAACGCTTCATGTCCACTTCATCAAAAGCGTAGGAGGTGGACAAATAAAGTGGGGATACAGCTCCGTGATAAAGTGGATCTTCCAATTCCCCAGTGTGCACTAAATGGGTGTTTAACCCTTGGATTCTAGGTTCCATAAAAAAATCATTTAGCTAAAGGTAACAACTATTTTTTTCTAAACACCACTTGGTACCTCCACCAGCTGACCAAGGCCAACAAGAGTACGGCAAATAATGTATACCAGATAAATGTCGGAGTAATCACTTGCTCTCCACTGGCATAACTGTGCAAGCCCACCAGATAGAAATTCACCCCAAAATAGGTCATCATGATACTGGCATAAGCCAATACACTCATTAAATTAAATGTCCATACCCCCCTTAATCCAGGAACTAGTCTGGCGTGAATGACAAATGCATATACCATGATGGAGATCAGTGCCCACGTTTCTTTGGGATCCCAGCCCCAATATCTACCCCAACTCTCGTTGGCCCACATACCACCCAGGAAATTACCGATCGTCAACATCACCAAACCAACGGTAATCGATAATTCATTGATGATGGTTAACTCTTTTATATGAGACTCCATTTTTGATTTTGTCGACTTGGTGGTCATCACCATCAAAAGTAAAGAGACAATACCCAGGATCATCCCAACAGTCAGTGGGCCGTAACTGCCCACAATGATAGCCACGTGAATCATCAACCAATAACTGTCCAAAACTGGCACCAAATTAGCGATGGTGGGATCCACCCAACTTTGGTGAGCAATCCACAGCAACATAGCGGTGACAAACGCAGCAGAAGCCAAAGTGAGTCTGTTTTTTCTTCCAAAGACCAAACCGATACCCAAAGTAGCCCAACCCACATAGAGAATGCTTTCGTAAGCATCGCTCCAAGGGGCATGTCCTGAGAGATACCAACGGAAAATAAGTCCAAAAGTGTGGGCGACAAAAGTCAGGGCGATTGCCCAAACAAAAATAGTCGCCACGGCACGCACATACCTGCTGTCCTTAAATATTTGAAAAATCAATACCAAAAACAAGAACACACCAAACATAAGTTGGTAGTGGTATAGTCTGTTGAATAAATCCAATTCATTGTAGACGATTTCAGCATCTATTTTTTGTTGAGACGGAACTACGGCACTGCCCAAAAGTTGCTGGTTTTGTGCGATAGCTTCCAAAATCTTATCGCTTTCCGAATAATCACCGGTCTCCACCGATTTTTGCAAACTCATCAAATAGTACCGCAAGCCGTTGTTGACAAAATTGCTGTACAGAGAGTCCGCAATTTGAAATCCTCCGGAACGGTATTCCAAAGCGGAAATCCACTTGTTGTTTTCGTCGTCCGGCACAGGAAATATTTTGAGTATTTCTCCGCTCAATGCGCGGTTGAGCAAACCGAGCTTAAGGTCGATGTTTTTAAAATCCTTTTGAAATTGATTGGGCGAATTGGTCGCATAGGCATCCTGAAGAAATGGAGCGAGCAAATACCTGCCTTGATCGTCAAAAAAATCGGTAGCCTTAAATAGTTTTTGACCAGAAGGCGCACCAATGATGCGGCGAATACTGTCGTTATTGGCTTGCTTGTCAATTGTCAAAAACGGCATTTGATACCAGGCAGCAGGATTGAGTTGCATGGAAAGAAAGACCTGATCCGCATTTAAACCTTCGTACTGATCTTTAAAGCTCAACTTCCTGAGCAATTCAGAAGTAAATGTGTGCAAAGGCTTCATTCGCCCATTGTCGTCCTGAATGACCAAAGCGCTAAATTTTCTAGCGTGCTCCGGAGCAACTAACGTTTTATCGATCAAACTGCGCAAATCTGCTGGTGTCACTCCCCCGTGTTCAGCACTGTGATCGGTTTGGCCCCATGAAGTACCCAGGGCCAACAGAGCTACCACAGTCAACAGTGACTTCTTGCTGGAGAACTTATCCAAAGATTTGCTTAGTTGTTTGAATCGCGTATCTCCAAAAAGGAAAATTCCCATCAATCCGATGTACAGTAGAATATACCCTAAATAAGTGATCCAAGTGCCCCATTGATCGTGGTTGACCGACAAAACGGTGCCTTTTTCATCTGGGTGAAAACTGGATTGAAAAAACCGATATCCTTGGTGATCAAGCACATGGTTCATATAAATATCGTAATCAAAGGGTCGGTCATCCACTAGGGTAATTTTACTCATAAAGGAAGAATACCCTTTTTCAGTGCCTGGATACTTTTGGGCGATAAAGTCATTAAGGGTAATTGAAAAGGGCAAGGTATACACCTTAGAACCGTAACCCACTGTGATGTCGTGCCCTCCGATGGTGACAGGCTTAGAAAAACTAGCAGCTCCCTTTGAGCCTAAAACTGTAATTTCTTCAGACTGATCCCCCACCCAAACGCGGACTGTAAATGCGTCTTGAAGCTGATCTTTTGGCAATTCTTCACCGGCTTTAACAACGCCCATTTCACCCATAACAGGTGGTTGTGGCATGACAAATTGAACACCGCCCAATTGATACAACGAGCGCAACTGAAGAGGTGTTGTTTGGCCGACGGCCACAGTATCTGAAAACTGATCTGCCATACGCATAAACGACCCTTCAAAGGGACTTTGAATCGTCAAACCCTCTGGTGTGGTGTTGATGTTGATGGCGCCTTCAGTAGGTTTATCATAGGAAAAAAGCAAGTTGTGTATCGATGATATTTCCCCTTGAGCAAGGTAGTGGTCATGTCTGCTTCCTTCAGAAGATTCTACAATTTGCAAGTAATTCACTCCGGTTGAATCAGGTACTAAACCGAGCTGCATCCCCTGCTCAAAACGAACAAATTCCATGCGTATCGGTGTTTGTTCAAAATCCATTGTCCAAGGTAGACTGGACTTTATCGCCTGCTCAGTAACAATTAAATCATCCTCTAAGGTTCTGCGCAACTTTTGATCGCCCACGGGTCCATCAACGTAAAGTGTCACAAAAGCATTGGATGAATAAACAGCATTTTCGGTAGCCCCTTCTCTGATGGGCATTACACCTTCATAGCTGATGTAACGAGTGATAAATGCGCCAATGATGATCAATATCCAAGAGACATGCAGGGTAAGCACCGCCCATTTTTCTTTCCTGAGCAACCGGTATCTAGCGATATTTCCAGAAAAATTAATCACAAAAAACACCATGATCACCTCGAACCATGTCGCGTTGTAGATCCAAATACGCGCTGTATCTGTGCTGTACCAACTTTCAATAAACGTTCCCAAACCCATGGCAATGGCAAATACCACAAACAATACAGCCATAAGGCGGGACGAGAAAAGCAATTTTGCAATAGACTTCATAGATCAGAGTATAACAAGCACAAAAATACACCCTTATGATCAGAAAAAACCGACAAAATGAGGATAAAATTCTAGGTGTTTAGCCCAGGCAAATGCTTATTTTTGATCCATGATCACCACCAACATCATCGGAACAGGTCGAGTAGCCCAAACATTGTTTGGATTGATGGAAGCCAATACATCCATTTCTGTTTTGGGTGTACTGGGGCGTTCAAGGGATTCCCTGGGTGATTGGAGTCGCGGTAAAGGCATTGCTGATCCCGCTCAACTACGCCCAGCCATGGTGCACATTATCGCGGTAAGCGACAGCTCTATCGCAGAGGTAGCGCAACAATTGACACACCTCAGCGGTTTATTGGTACACACTTCTGGAACCACCTCTATAGAAAAGTTGCGTCCCCATGGGCGCATAGGTGTTTTCTACCCTTTGCAGACATTCTCCTTAGACGCTCCTGCTCAACCTGATCAAATTCCTTGGATTATCGATGCCCAACATCAGGAGGATTTGTCCTTGCTCACCGCATTGGCCGAGGTACTGGGCAGTAGCGCTACCCACCTCAATGACCTGAAAAGGAAAGAGATGCATCTGGCTGCTGTGATGATCAACAATTTTACCCACCATATTTGGAGTATGACCCAAGCGTGGGTAGCGCAATCTTCAGGTGATTTTGCGCTGTTGCACCCATTGGCCAAAAAAACGTTGGACATTGCCCTCCAAGATAGCACAGGGCATCAACAAACTGGTCCCGCAAGAAGAAATGATCGAAGTACCCTCGAACAACACCTAGCTTTATTAGGGGATCATCCCCTCGCCCAGATTTATCAAACCATGACCGAATCAATTGTACAAAGACATGAAAAAGAGTTATAAAGAGTATTTACACCAAATCAACACCTTTATTTTTGATATCGACGGTGTATTTACTGATGGCACTGTATTGGTGACTCAAGAAGGCCATTTGCTGCGTTCCGTAAGTGTCCGCGACGGTTTGGCTGTTAAGCTAGCACTGGAGGCTGGGTATCACGTGTGTTTGATTTCAGGAGGCACAAATCCAGGCATTGTAGCTAGGTTTGAGGCTTTAGGAGTTCAGGATATTTACATGGGCGCTACCCATAAATTATCCCCTTTTCACGAATACACCGAAAAAATAGGTGTAAAACACAGTCAAGTGCTGTATATGGGAGACGATTTGCCTGATTTACCCGTGATGGAATTGGTAGGGTTATCCACTTGTCCTCAAAATGCAGTAGCCGAGGTCAAAATGAGCGCAGATTATATCTCTCCGCACTTAGGTGGACAAGGTTGTGTTCGGGACGTTATTGAACAGGTGTTGAAAGTAAATGGGCATTGGCCTGGGGTGGCCAAAGCCAATAACGATTGATGGAAGCGGGATCGATCATAGCGCCGTATACTTTAGTTGTGGCGACTAATTCACCGAGAAGACAGGCTTTTATTCGATCTATGGGGTGGTCCTACACCCTAAGGGTATCCGAAGTAGATGAATCCTACCCCATCGAATTACAAGCGGGATCCATTACAGATTATATCGCTGTTAAAAAAGCCATTCCGCTCAAAGATGGATTGGGTAAGCATGAGATTTTGCTCACTGCAGATACCTTGGTCTGGTCCTCTGGTCAGGTTTTGGGCAAGCCGTCTCATGCCCAACACGCTGTAGAAATGTTGACCCAAATGAGTGGCCAATGGCACGAGGTAATCACTTCAGTCGCCCTGACTACACAACACCATCAAACTGTTTTTCACCAAATCACCGAGGTTAAATTCGGCATGCTAAGCCCAGATGAAATTGCGCATTATGTGGCCAGCGATCAAGCTATGGACAAGGCTGGGGCTTATGGAATTCAAGATTGGATCGGACTGATTGGGATTGAAGAGATCAAGGGTTCCTACACCAATGTGGTCGGTTTACCCACTGCCCTGCTTTACCAAAAAATGAAGTCGTTAGGATATATTGCTTAATTGATTATCTTCAAGCAAATATCTAGATATGCGTCTAGCACTTGCTTTCATCTTTTGCTTTTTTGTTCGTACACTCAGTGCACAAACCCCTACTTATCAAAGTACTGCTGACTTATATCAGCGCATACAATCCTTCAATTTTCTGGGGCATGTCGTCTATATAGCAGCCCATCCAGACGACGAAAACACACGTCTGATCAGTTATCTTACCCATGAAAAACACGCTCAGGTCACCTATATTTCGATGACTAGAGGTGGTGGTGGCCAAAATTTAATCGGTACGGAGCTTTCCGATGCCTTGGGTATTTTGCGCACCAGAGAACTTCAGGCCGCGCGAAGTATTGATCGAGGAACACAAAAGTTTACTTCTGCCAGAGATTTTGGTTTCTCCAAGCATCCGGATGAAGCATTGGCGATCTGGGGCACAGCAGATATGGTTGACGAATTGAGCCAGCATCTGATCGAGGAACCGGCCGATATTGTGATTCATCGTTTTGACCACAGGACACCCGGAACTACTCATGGACAACACACCGCTTCAGCCATCTTATCGATGTTAGCACTGGAGAAGATTCAATCAGAAGATCCTGCTAAAAGCCCTCAACGCGTTTTCTTTAATACCTCCCCCTGGTTTTTTAGAAATTTGGAAGAAGTAGCCGATACCAAGCGTTTTATGTCTATTGAAACAGGGATCTATTATCCTGAACTCGGTATGGCCAATGGGGAAATCGCTGCGCTAGCCACAAGTCAACACAGGTGTCAAGGTTTTGGCAGACTAGGCGTCCGAGAGGAACAAAAAGAATATTTAGAACTCATTCAAGGAAGCATGCCAGAAAAAGATCAACTTTTTTCTGGAATCAACACCACTTGGAGTCGCGTACCAGGGGGCGATAAAGTGGGTACAATCGTCTCAAAAATCACCGAAGATTTTGACTTTAAAAACCCGAAAAACCATGTCCCTGATTTGATTCAAGCCTATGATTTGCTTGAAGGGCTACCCAATAGTTACTGGAAGCAAAAGAAACTTCCTGAATTGGCGCAATTGATTATGGATTTTCAAGGAGTATACCTCGGAGCGCATACCCAGAAGAGGGAAACTGCTCCCGGTGAAAAACTTGATTTCACCCTAGAAATTAATCTTCAAAATCCTGTCGTTCAGCCTCAAGAAATAGAAATCCGTTTTCAAAATGAATTGCTCTACAAAACGACACTCACCAACCAAGCCAAGAATATTAAAGTTCCACTTGAATTGATTTTTGACAAAAACACACCCTATACTACTCCCTATTGGCTTGAAAACCCTGTATTGGAAGGACGTTATCAAATTGATGAAAATTATCCACTTGGAGCACCTTGGATTACCCAAGGAACAGAATTAACCATGACTTGGAAAGTGGATGGAATTGAATTGAAAAAATCAATCCCTATCACCTACAGGTATGCCGATCCTAGCTTAGGAGAACGCATTGAGCCCCTTCAAGTCCTGCCAAAAACCAAAGTTGATTTTGTTGAATCCTTGGGGATTTGGACGCCGAATTCCACGAAAAAAGTAGCTGTTTCGCTGACAGGTTCAGGTGATGTTGCACCTGGAACGCTCACCTTAAATCTTCCATCAGGCTGGTCCGCTACCCCGAATCAAATAGTCAATGCACAGCAGGGAATCCATGAATTTATGGTGACTTCATCCGGCGATCCCTTCAGCGGATCAATCGGGGTAGATTTGACTTCTGGACAGACCGTATTTAACCAAAGTGTACAATATATCGCCTACGAACATATTCCGACAACCGCTTGGGTGAAAAAAGCCCAGATGAGGGCGGTTAACGTAACATTGGCCCACACCGGGGGTGTTGTGGGATATCTTCCGGGAGCCGGCGATAAAATTCCAGAAGCGATCACCTCTTTGGGATATGAATTAAAGTTGCTTCAACCCGACGAACTCAACCAGAATTCGCTTCAGCAGTGCAAGGCCATTGTTGTGGGCATTCGCGCTTTTAATGTGTACAACAACAGCCAGCAGTTGATCGACGAGTTGCTCGCATACGCAAAACAAGGGGGGAATGTGTTGGTGCAATACAACACCACTGCAGATTTAAAGTCTACTCAGCTGGGACCCTATCCCCTGACAATTGGCCGTGATCGGGTTACAGACCAAAACGCTGATGTCCTGTTTTCCAAACCCATTCATCCGATGCTCCAACATCCAAATCCTTTAACCCCAGATGATTTTCAAGGATGGATTCAAGAGCGCGGACTTTATTTCCCGAGCCAATGGGATAAAAATTGGGCGTCTTTGCTGCAGATGAAAGACCGGGATACTGGAATTTTAGAAAGTGCCTTACTGGTCGCTCAGTACGGAAAAGGCAGATGGACCTATACAGGATTATCCCTGTTCAGGCAATTGCCCTACGGAGTACCCGGTGCTTTAAAGTTATTTGTCAACCTAATCGAACAGTAAATGTTGCAAGCGATTGATTGGTGGATATTGTTGGGAACTTTAGTGTTTATCGCCGTTTATGGCATGTACAAAACCCGAGGTAAAGCCTCTGCTGAATCCTATGTCGGCTCCAACCACCAAACTCCCTGGTGGACCATAGGTATCTCTGTGATGGCTACACAAGCCAGTGCCATAACTTTTCTGTCCACCCCAGGCCAAGCATTTGCCGATGGTATGGGGTTTGTCCAGTTTTATTTTGGACTTCCATTAGCGATGTTGGTGATCGCCTTTGTATTTGTTCCACTCTACTACCATCAAAAGGTGCAAACGGCCTATGAGTTTTTAGAAAAGCGATTCGATCGAAGAATGCGTTTATTTACTGCATTGTTGTTCCTCATACAAAGAGGGCTTGCCGCTGGGATTACGCTTTATGCACCAGCAATTATACTTTCAGCAGCCTTGGGTTGGCCATTAAAACCACTGATTTGGGGTATTGGATTACTGGTAATCATCTATACAGTAAGTGGAGGCACAGAAGCGGTAAATATTACTCAGAAACAGCAAATGGCTGTTATCTTCATGGGCATGGGGTTAGCATTTGGATATATCTGGCACTTGCTGCCTGAGGGTATCGGTTGGGACCAAGCTTTGATGTTGGCTGATCAAAATGAAAAACTAAACACGATTGACTTTTCCATAGACCCCAACAACCGCTATACCTTTTGGAGTGGAATTACTGGAGGCTTTTTTTTAGCGCTTTCCTATTTCGGAACCGATCAAAGCCAGGTACAGCGTTATATTTCAGGAAAAAACATCAAGGAGAGTCAATGGGGATTGTTTTTTAATGGTTTACTAAAAATACCCATGCAACTCTTTATACTCTTTTGCGGAGTGATGGTCTATGTTTTTTTCCAGTTTTCACCTCAACCGATCAATTTTAACCCCCAGGTGTTACAAACCATCGAAACTTCAAGCTATAGAGATTCATTGCAACAAATCAACCAACCTTATACTGCCCTACAAGAACAAAAAAAAGACCTTTACATCTCCTCTTTAGTAGATAAAACGTTTGAGCTTTCCAGCCAAAGAAATGCCCTAACGCAAATCAACGATTCAATGTCTCAGTTAGAAGCAAAAGTAATTGACTGGTCCAAACACATTGATCCAAACACGGAAACCAACGACAAAGACTTTGTGTTTTTGCATTTCATACTCACCTATTTGCCACATGGATTAATCGGTTTACTGATTGCTGTGATGTTATCGGCGGCTATGTCTTCCTCCGCTGCTGAGCTCAATGCTTTGGGAACCACCACGGCAGTTGATTGGGTAGAGACCCAACTCAAAAATCCGCTCAACGAACAACAAAAGGTATGGATCAACAAAGGGAGTACAGCGCTCTGGGGATTATTGGCCATAAGTTTTGCTAGTTGGGGATCCCTCTTTGACAATTTGATTCAGTTGGTCAATATCATTGGTTCAATATTCTACGGAAATATTTTGGGCATCTTTTTATTGGCTATGTTGACCAAAAATATAGGTGCGCGCGCTGTTTTTTGGTCCGCCATAGGCACACAAATCACAGTGATCTATGTCTATCAAGCGGATTGGATGTCTTACTTATGGCTTAATCTATTGGGGTGTGTATTGGTCATTATTGGCTCGTACAAACTTCAATGGTTTTTTAAAATGACTAATAACCTTAAATAATCAACTGTGAAAAAAATCCTATGTACCCTAGTGGCTTGTCTTCCTTTATTGGGATGGGGCCAAAAAGTATCCCCTTTAAAAAAAGCGGTGATACAATCAGTAGAACAACACAAAGAATCGCTGATAAAGCTGAGTGACTCTGTTTGGGCATTGGCTGAAACTGCCTTTGAGGAGCAAGGTTCGGCCAAAATTTTAGCAGACTATGCCGAGGCGCAAGGCATGAATGTAACTCGTGGAGTTGCTGGCATACCCACAGCATTCACGGCTACTTATGGCAGTGGGCAACCTGTGATCAGTATCCTAGGCGAATACGACGCCCTTCCAGGAATATCGCAAAAAGCGAGTCCTGAAAAAGAAGCGCTAAATCCTGGTGCGGCCGGACACGGATGTGGTCACAACCTTTTTGGCGCAGCGAGTTTAGGTGCTGCCATTGCCATCAAAGAACAGATCGAGTCGGGAAAATTAAAAGGCACAGTAAAATTTTTGGGCACACCTTCAGAGGAAAAATACTTTGCCAAAATTTGGATGGTACAAGCTGGACTTTGGGATGATGTGGATGTCAATGTGAGTTGGCACCCAGGAGCTCAAACCGAGGCTGATGTGCAAAGCTCGCTGGCGTTGGTCGATTTTAAAGTAGAATTTTACGGCCAAGCCGCCCACGCTTCTGGAGATCCTTGGAACGGAAGATCTGCCTCAGACGCCCTCGAATTGTACACTACGGGTATCAATTATTACAGAGAACACATAAAACCCACATTGCGCATTCACTACCACATACAAGATGGTGGTCAAGTGGTGAATGTGGTTCCAGATTATTCCAGACTATGGGTGCGTGTCAGAGACACCAAACGCACCGGAATGATGCCTGTATACGAACGCATTAAGGAGATGGCTGAAGGAGCAGCGATCATGGCTGATGTAGACTACAAAATCACTTTGATCTCAGGGATTTATGAAATGTTGGTCAATAGACGCGGCGGTGAAGTCATGCAGAAAAACCTGGAGTTATTAGGTCCGCTCACCTATACACCTGAAGAAGAAGCATTTGCCAAGAAAATTCAACAAGCTACTGGTAAACCGCAAGTGGGTATGGACGCCAGTATCAATGCTTTGCTGCCCACGGCGGAACACCCTATGGGTGGATCAACTGACGTGGCTGACGTGAGTTGGAATGTGCCCAACATCAACCTGAGTGTTACCGTAGCACCGAAAGACACTCCATGGCACTCTTGGGCTGTGGTGGCTTGTTCCGGGATGAGTATCGGGCACAAAGGAATGATTCAAGCGGCAAAAGCCATGTCAATGACCATGGTAGATCTTTTCCAACAACCTAAGTTAGTACAAGAAATCAAAGCTGAATTTAAAGAGCGTAAAGGCGATGAGGTTTATACCCCTATGATTGAAGGTCCTGCACCACTAGAGGGTCATTGATTTATGTGAATCTGGATGGAAATCAAAGTCATAGAACTCCAAGAGGTTTTAAAACTCCGACAAGAAATTTTATGGCCTGATCGGCCCGCCTCTTTCAGCGCTATCGCTGGAGATGAATCAGCCCAACACTTCGGTGTTTGGGCTGATGGAGGTTGGCGTGCGGTGCTCTCTATTTTTGAAACTACAGATGGGTTTCAAATCAGAAAATTAGGCACACAAGAAAACTATAGAAGAAAAGGATACGGCAGTGCTCTGTTGGATCTTGCACTGAATTGGTGTTTTGAGCAGCGTAAATCAGTCGTGTTTTTAGATGCGCGATTGCCCCAGGTAATCTGGTATGAAAAATGCGGATGGATCCAAAAAGGAAAGCCTTTTCAAAAATATGAAAAGGCCTATCAAAGAATGATTTTCCAACCTTAAGGCAGACGTTGAATACGCGCTCCAATACCTTGTAAGCGCTCTACAATACGCTCGTAGCCTCTATCAATTTGTTCAATGTTGTGAATGGTTGAAGTTCCTTTGGCAGATAATGCAGCGATCAGCAGAGAAACACCTGCCCTGATATCTGGAGAAACCATGGTCGTAGCTTTTAAGGTGCTTTGGAATCCGTGACCGATCACCGTTGCTCGGTGGGGATCACATAAAATGATTTTAGCCCCCATATCGATTAACTTATCCACAAAAAACAATCTGCTTTCGAACATTTTCTGGTGAATTAACAGCTCCCCTTTTGCTTGGGTAGCCACTACCAAAATAATGCTCAACAAATCAGGTGTCAATCCAGGCCATGGCGCATCAGCAATGGTCATAATAGAACCGTCAATAAATGTTTGAATCTGGTAACCATCTGTGTGTGCGGGCACATAAATATCATCCCCTCTGCGTTCGAGTCTTATCCCCAACTTCTGGAAAGTAGCAGGAATCATCCCTAAATGTTCCCAACCTACGTTTTTAATCGTCAGTTCTGAACGCGTGATCGCCGCCATACCTATCCAACTGCCGATCTCAATCATGTCGGGCAACATGGTGTGCTCGGTTCCTTTTAGGGAGGCTACCCCCTCAATGGTGAGCAGATTAGATCCGATACCAGAGATTTTTGCCCCCATGCGCACCAACATCTGACACAGTTGTTGCAAATACGGTTCACAAGCTGCGTTGTACAATGTGGTTGTGCCCTCGGCCAATACAGCCGCCATCACAACATTGGCCGTTCCGGTAACCGAAGCTTCATCCAACAAAATATAAGCACCTTTAAGTCGGTCTGCCTCTACTCCGTAAAAATGTTCTTCTTTGTTATACCTAAATTCAGCCCCTAGTTTGACAAATCCATCAAAATGGGTATCCAGTCTGCGACGTCCAATTTTATCTCCTCCTGGTTTAGGCATATACCCTTTTCCAAATCTGGCCAGCATAGGACCGACCATCATAATCGAGCCGCGCAATCCTCCACCGTCTTTTTTAAAAGCATCAGACTGCATATAGTCAACCTGTACATCACGCGCCTCAAAGCGATAGCTATTGGGTCCTATCTGATCCACTTGAACACCAAAATCAGCAATCAATTGAATCAATTTATTGACATCGATGATGTTGGGTATATTGTGAATCACCATGGGCTCCGGAGTCAAGAGCACCGCCGATAATATTTGTAATGCTTCGTTTTTGGCTCCTTGTGGTGTAATTGATCCACTTAAAGGGTGCCCTCCTTCAATGCTGAACGTTCCCATAGATTTGTTTAATACCTTTTTTTGGCTCGGTTGTTTTTGTGTTTTTTGTAGTTGTTTTGCGGTTGGTGTGTGCCGTAAGGACTTGACTTACCATTGATTTTAAGGAACTCATCTGTCGCAGTCAGCGATTCCTCTTGATCTTTGAGGTTGATCGCTCCTTGGCTCAGCTCAAAAAGATGCTGATAGATCACCTGATCCTCTACAGAATCCTTGTTCCAGTTGAGGTAGGATTTTTTCATGTGGTTAGCAATCGCCCATTCGAGTCCCTCGCGTTTCTCCCCTGCATCCCATTGAACGGCTACATCGATCATTCTTTTGATGTTGTTGCCATAGAATCGGTACTTGGGGAAATTTTGCGGATAACTCAAGGGTTCCGGCTTTTGTTGCAGTTTTTCCTTGGAGGTGATGGGGAAAGGACTATCCACATCGAGTTGAAAATCTGACATGATAAACAATTGATCCCACAACATATGTTGGAAATCAGCAACATCGCGGTACTGTGGCTGTAAGTTGCCCATCACTGAAATGATGGCTTGAGCCGCTTTATTTCTCTCCTCTCTATCGGAAATGGACACAGCGTAATCCACCATTTTTTGAAAATGCCTTCCATATTCAGGAATGTGCAATGGGGAGCGCTCTGTGTTGTACTCCAAATGTTCTAGTTGATCCAAAGTCTTGGTTTTAGGGTGCAAAATACAAATTAATCCAGCTGTTTACAGGGAAATAACTCCTTCTATTGAGCCGATCAATTGATATTTATCGATAATGGATTGGGCGGAGGGCATAGTCATCCGAATACTCATGCTGGTGTATGACCCCTTCGCGGATTTTTTCTCAGTGATTTCGGCTTCTTTCTCTCCAAAAATAGCGGTGATTTGCGCTATTTTGTCCGGGTCTGAAGGGACAATAAATTTAAATAAATACGGAGCTGGCCAGAAAGTTGATCGGTTGAGCTGTGTGCGTAAACGGTCGTAAAAAGGGATGGAAGGATCTATATTCATGACATAAAAATACAAATTTAGGTGTTTTGATTCGGTTTCCCTATTGATATCAAATGATTAACTTGCAGGCCCTATTGCCGTCACATGCCCCAAAGAATTGTCCTTACCGGTGGCCCATCTACGGGCAAAACAGCGATTATTCAAGCCCTTGAAGCTCAAGGCCAGCTGTGTATGCAGGAAATTTCTCGTGAAGTAACACGCGCCGCTCGTCAACAAGGAATTGAACAACTATTTGTTGCTGATCCATTGGCATTCAGTCAAGCCCTTTTTGCCGGCAGAAAAAATCAGTTTATAGAAAGTGGCCAGATCGAATCCCCTAGGGTGTTTTTAGATCGCGGTATTATTGATGTAGTGGCCTATTTGAGGATGGTAAAAACCCCCTACCCCGATTATTTCGATCAAGCCATTGAAGAGCACCGGTACGACGTTGTCTTGTATCTTCCCCCCTGGGAAGAAATTTATCAAAGCGATCAGGAGCGTTATGAAGACTTTTCGCTGGCTTTAGAAATCGATCAACACCTCAGGGAAACCTACATTTCCTTCGGGTATTCACTGCATTTGATCGAACCTGGCTCGGTGGATTCGCGGATTCAATCTATTTTTGAGGTATTGAATCAAAAACCTTGAATTTAACTGCTGCGCAAAAAATCCTGGAAAAATACTGGGGGTATACAGAGTTTCGTCCCAATCAATGGGAAGTAATTCAGGAAATACTTATGGGCCGCAATACCGTAGCGCTCATGCCTACGGGAGGTGGCAAATCCTTGTGTTTTCAAATTCCCGCCCTAATGCTCCAAGGAGTTTGTGTGGTCGTTTCTCCACTTCTAGCCTTGATGGAGGATCAGGTAAATCAGCTGACCGACCGGGGAATCAAAGCGTTATTTATCCCTGGAGGTACGCCTAGAAAGGAGTTAGATCGGCTGTTGGACAACGCGCATTACGGGGGGTATTCTTTTCTGTATCTCTCCCCTGAGCGACTGCAAGATCCTTTGGTCCAGTCCAGGTTATCCCATATGCCTATTGTGCTCTACGCCATTGATGAGGCCCACTGTATCGCTCAATGGGGACACGACTTTAGACCTGCTTACCTGGCATGCGCTACCGTGCATCAAATCAAAAAAGCACCGGTGTTGGCCCTGACTGCTACGGCTACTCCAGAGGTGCTTGAGGAAATAATTACTCAGCTTCAAATACCTGACGCCATTGTGCATAAAACCACATTTGCCAGGACGAATATCGAATACCAAATCATCAAGACAGAGGACAAATGGTATCGGCTACAACAAGCACTATCCAAAACCAAAAAAAGCGTCATCATCTATGCCAACAGCAAAGACTTAACCGAGCGATTGGCTGAAGAACTGGTCAAACACGGGCATACAGCTGATTATTTTCACGGGGGACTTTCTGCGGAACAGAAAAGCGCCAAGCTCAAGTCTTGGCTGCAAGATCAAACCCAAATCACTGTAGCCACTACCGCATTTGGTATGGGTATTGACAAAGCGGATGTAGGATTAGTCGTTCACTATCAAATTCCCGAAAACCTGGAGCAGTACTACCAGGAAACCGGACGTGCTGGTAGAGACGGTGGGCGAGCAAAGGCTCTTTTGCTCTATGACCACCAAGACATCGCAAAAGCCAAAGATCAACTATCTGCTAAAAAAGTAGATCGGACATTCATTAAAGAGCTATACAAGCACCTACACGCCTATCTCGGTGTTGCTTACGGTGAAAAACCTGAAGGTTCATTTTTGTTTTCCATGAACCAATTTTGTGAGACCTATGGGCTTGCACAGTCCAAATCAGCACAGGCATTTTCGCTTTTGCACCACCACAAAATAATTCAAGTCCGGGAAATTCATCACCCAGTGGCTCAGATCAAGTGGACAAAAACCGTTGACCTGGATTACTGCGAACACAACCCTGCGCCATCTGTGCAATTTTTGGGATGGCTCTACCGCCACAAACCACCCCAGAATCCATGGATCTTTGATCCAAAAAACCTGGCTACTAAAGCGAGATTATCCCAAAAAACACTCCATCATTTTCTGGAATCACTACATCGATCAAATGATCTGTTTTACCAAATCCAGATCGAGGATACTGAAATAGAATATTTAATGCCTCGCGAAGATGACCGCACCATTGAAGCGTTTTTGCCGTCGCTAAAACCTTTGATGGAAAGCAAACAAAAAAAGCAAAACCAAATATTTCAGTACTTAGATTTAGTTCAGGGATGCAGGATGTCGTTTATTCTTTCCTACTTTGGTGAACAAACAGATCATGTGTGCGGTATTTGCGATCTTTGCCATGCACTGCCCGAACCTGACTCGTTGCAGTCCCAACAACTGCGGGCAGCGATTATTCGATGTTTGCGGGAAAGTCCCTGCAACTCCAGAACTTTGGTCGACATTATTGAAGCCCCTGAAGCCTGGATATTGCATTCGATCGCAGCATTATTAGCAGAGGAACTCATTGAAATCAATCAAAAAAATGACTATGCCATCAAACGATAAACCCCGGATTGTGTTTATGGGTACTCCAGAATTTGCAGCTGAAGTACTGGAGGATTTAGCCCAAAGAGGTATGGACATCGCTTTGGTCGTTACAGCGGCTGACAAGCCAGCTGGACGAGGAAAACAGATCAGTCAAAGCGCTGTGAAGAAAAAAGCACTGGATTTAAATCTTCCCCTGGCCCAACCGACCAACCTCAAAGATGAAGGTTTCGTGTCCCAGCTACAATCCACACACGCAGATTTGTTTATCGTGGTTGCTTTTAGGATGTTGCCACAAGTTGTTTGGTCGATCCCGCGTCTGGGCACATTTAACCTACACGCATCATTACTCCCTAAATACAGAGGGGCCGCTCCGATTCAATGGGCGTTGATGAACCGCGATCAGCAAACAGGTGTCACCACATTTATGATTGATCAGCACATCGATACGGGAGCGATACTGGGACAGACCACCGTTGATATTCCCCAGGACTGTACTGGTGGCCTACTGCATGACCTACTGCTCAAAGCGGGCAAGCCCTTGGTCTTTGACACCATTAATCAATTGTTCCATGGGCAAATAACTCCGGTACAACAGTCGAACCAAGGAAGTTCTGATGCACCTAAACTCAATAAAGAGAATACGCGATTGGATTGGCAATGGTCTGGCCTCCAAATTGAGGCCTGGGTGAGGGCACTCAACCCCTATCCCATTGCCTGGACGGAACTGGTGCAAAACGAAACGGTCAGCACCGTAAAAATACTTTCAGGTCATCACACAGTCGACCGTCATAACCTGTCTCCCGGAACACTCGTTGTGGATAAGAAAACCATGAAGGTGGCCCTGGGTGATGGTTGGTTTGCCATCGAGGAAATTCAATTGCCTGGAAAAAAACCGATGACGGCTGCAGCACTGCTTAATGGATTTTCTCCATCTCCAGGAGCATATCTCCGCTAGCCCTTACTGGTGCTCAAAAAAGAAAAACAGGGGTGGTTATGAACAAAGGCTCTAAGTTATCAACAAAACACCCAATTTTTGTTGTATTTACTTGCATTCAAGCCGAATCCGTATAAATTTGTTAACGTCATAATTACTTAATAACCCTTAATTTAAACGCTATGAACAAAACTGAATTGATTGATGCTATGGCAGCTGACGCTGGCATCACCAAAGCTGCAGCTAAAAAAGCCCTTGAGTCTTTCTTGGGTAACGTAGAAGGAACCCTCAAAAAAGGAGGAAGAGTTTCTTTGGTAGGCTTCGGATCTTGGTCAGTATCTGAAAGAGGTGCTAGAGAAGGAAGAAACCCTAGAACCAACCAAACCATCAAAATTGCTGCTAAAAAAGTGGTTAAATTCAAAGCTGGTGCCGAACTAGGCAGCGCTGTGAACTAATTCACAAGCACCAAATTTTAAAAGCACCCTTTTCGGGTGCTTTTTTTTTGCCATACCGGTAAATTTATTTTATATTGAAATAAGATAACCTACCTATGATCTTGGAAGTACCACAAAAAGGACATTTGCTCATTGCGGAACCTGCGTTGACCGGTGATACCTCTTTTTCAAGATCGGTGGTACTTCTGGCTTCATATAACCAAAAGGGAAGCGTGGGTTTTATTCTCAATAAGCCTTTAGATTATCGACTTAATGAATTGGTGCAAGAAATAGACCAACCCTTTCCTATCTTTAACGGAGGACCAGTAGAACAGGATGCTTTGTATTTTATCCACAGGGTACCTCACCTGGTAGAAAACAGTCTTGAGATTAGTGATGGCGTGTATTGGGGGGGTAACTTCACACAAATCATCCAACACATCAACCAAGGCGAATTAAAACACGACGACATCCGTTTTTTTCTGGGTTACTCAGGATGGGATCGAAAACAATTAGAGCAAGAGCTCGCCCATAAATCATGGGTATTGGTAGAAAATGACCACAAAGACGCATTGCTCGACCACCCTGTAGACAATATGTGGCAAGAAAAAATGGTGCTTCTAGGGGGTCAATACCTGCTGTGGACACATACTCCTGAGGACCCCACCTATAATTGATTATTGTTGGACGTCGTTTTCCCAAACTTTTGCAGCTCGGTCACATGCAGCGCTATCAAAAGCGGTTTTTCTAAAAGAATCCACGGTTAAAAATCCGGTTTTAGGTCCCAAAACAAAAACACCTTGTGCTTTTTGGAGGTCGAACAAACCCATTGATTTTTCTACTACTTGAAGTCCTGCTGCTTGAAAACTTTTGATTGCACGGGTCCGCCAAACATTGACCAACAATCCACTGCTGGCCTCTGGCGTAACAATTTCTTCATCAATCACGCAGAAAAAGGAACCTAAATGTGTTTGAACTAACTCTTTTTGGGAATTCATCAACAAACAAATGTCGTATTCGTTATCAAATCCAAATATTCCCCCCAAGAAATCAAATGCCGTGAAGTCGGTTAATGGATATTGGGCCAATCCTGGAGTGATATAAAAATCCCTGTAGAGATCAATCACCACATGATCCAACACTATAGGCTCTTGGGCATATACGGCTACTTCTACCTCACCCACCCCAGTCCATTGAATCGAAACCTCTAACACAGCAGCTGAACGATCTCCTAATGTTTGGGTGATTTCACCGATTTTTGACAGCAACCACTCTGGAGTAAACTGCATGCCAATGGGCATTCGTTTCATCCGCATTTTTGAAAGTAAACTGCGGTAGTGATCTTCTAAAAATAATACATGATTATTTTCCCACCTGAGGGTTTCGGTGGTGCTCAGTACATATCTTTTGTTCATTTAAACGGAGCCTAGTATTTGTTTGAGGGATGAAATTTGATTTTCCCAAAGCATTTTGGATTCCTCAATCTCGTCAGGGTCTGAAAAGTCAGTAATCACTAAGGAGACATCTGAGGTGATTTCATCTTCCAGGATCTTCATTTCAAAATAAGAGTCATCGCCTTCAGTGGCTTCCCATTTAAAACGCACAAAAAACTCGTTTTTGTGTTTGATTAACTTGGCCACCTCTTCAGATCCATTCCAAAAAAATGAAAACTTTGGACCACGTGCGTGTACGTCATCAGCAAACCACTCCGATAGACCTGAGGCTGTGGAAATGTATTGATATAACATTTGTGGAGAAGCGTGAATGACAAATTCAAGCTCAAATTTAGTCGATGAATTCATGCGTATTCTGGTAAAGTTTGGGCAAGATATAGATTAATCAACGATTAAAAAACAATTGCCAAACAATAATTTACAAGGGATCTTTGGGGCTGTAGAAATTTAACTTTATATTTGCACCCTGAAATTTTGGCGAGGTAGCTCAGTTGGTTAGAGCGTCGGATTCATAACCCGGAGGTCGGGGGATCGTGCCCCCCTCTCGCTACAAAGCCCTTCAACCTTGGTTGGGGGGCTTTTTTTATATCTTAGCACACCGAAATAAGTCAATCGTGAAAAATTCCTTGCATGAACGTGTAGCTGATTTTCTGATGCGCTATCCACCTTTCGACAGGTTAAAGCGCATTGATTTAATCGCATTAACCCAAGGAGTTTCCGTGAGGTACTTGGAAAAAGATCAACTGATTTTTGATCAAGGAGACGCCACTCATCCGGTGTTTTATGTCGTCTACAAAGGCGCGGTGGCCATAGAGCAAAAAGACCCCATAGAGCTGATCGATCTCTGTGATGAAGGCGATCTGTTCGGCCTGAGGCCTTTGGTATTGGGTCCGGTGTATCGATTACAAGCCAGGGCTTACGAAGAGTCTATTGTCTACGCTATTCCGATTGACCTTTTTATGCCGCTTGTCCACAATAATCCGGAGGTAGCAGACTTTATCTGGGCGAGTTTTCAAACCAACACCAGGAACCCCTTTTCTGAAAGCGATCGCGGTCAACTATACGCAGCAGCTTATACTGTGCGATCAGCTACTGGTGTCGAGGAACCACACCCCCTTGATTTGCAACCTATCGCACATAGAAGTAAGTTGGTGAAGTGCCGTCCTGATACAGACATCATCACCTTGGCCAAGAAAATGAGAGACCACAAAGTTGGGTCAATAGTGGTTCATGACAAAATCAGACCTGTAGGAATCATTACTGACAAAGATCTGCGCAACAAGATTTGCACCGCTGAGGTTTCACTGGAGGCTACTGCTGCTGAAATCATGGTCAGTCCTGTCTATACCTGTCTTGAAAATGTGACTGTCACACATGCGCAGATGATGTTGGTCAGACACCGAATCAGCCACCTGTGCGTCACGGTAGATGGAACCTCACAAAGCAAAGCTATTGGAGTGATTTCAAAAGATGATGTTTTGATGGCGATTGGACAAAACCCTACGCTGCTGATCAAGGCAATTATGCGAGCGGAAAACACTGCAGCGCTCAAAAGGATCAGGGTGCAAATCACCCATTTAATCCAGCGTTATCTAGACCGCAAAATACCGACGAATATCATTGCCAATTTGATTACGGAGCTCAACGATGCGTGCATCAAGCAAATCATTGAGTTGCAATTAAAAAAACGGAGCGAACCCCCGGTCGCATTTGCCTGGTTATCCTTGGGTAGTCAAGGACGATCTGAGCAGTTGCTTCAAACCGATCAGGACAATGCGTTGCTGTACCAAGATCCTCCTGAAGGCTCAGCGCAGGAGGTGAAGGAATACTTTTTGTCTTTGGGAAGAGCGGTCACCAAAAGTTTAAAAGCGATCGGATATGAATACTGTCCTGCTGAAATGATGGCGTCAAACCCCAAATGGTGCTTATCTGCCCATGAATGGAAGCAGAATATCCAGCATTGGATTCAAAATCCAGGAAAAGAAGAGGTTTTGCTCTCCTCAATATTTTTTGATTACAACTTTACCTATGGTACCAAATCTTTGGTGGAATCCCTATCAGATGAGGTGTTTGAGCAGATTCACACACACCCTGTTTTTCTGGCGCATTTTGCATTAGGTGCCCTGCAGAGCCCTCCGCCCACTGGATTTTTTAGAAGTTTTATCGTAGAACAAGACGGGACAAACAAAGATCGTTTCGACTTAAAAAGAAGGGCGCTTATGCCCCTGATCGATGCCGCTCGGGTGCTTATTCTCTCCCATGGTGTCAAGGATGTAAACAACACCCAAAGGAGGTACGAAAAACTGGCGCAACTGGAACCCCAGAACGAAGAACTCTATTTGGATTGCGCCATAGCGACCAAGGACCTCATTAAGTTCAGAACCAAACAGGGGTTGGCCCAAAATAATTCGGGGCGATACATCGAGTTGTCTTTGCTTACCAAGGAGGAAAAGATCAAGTTAAAATCTACCTTCCAAGCGGTAAAACACATACAAGAACTGCTCAAACTGAGGTTTAACCTAAATGCGATGCTGTGATGTGGTGGAACAAACCCAAGCAACTTCCTGAATTTTGGGTGCGTTATTTAGCGCTCATGGAGGCACCGCGACCAAAAACTCTGGAGGAAAAAACATTTGTGGTATTGGATACGGAAACCACAGGCTTTCACCCCAAAAAAGACAGAATGATCAGTTTTGGCGCCATTAAGGTGCGCAACAACAGCATCATTTTGGCGGACTCTATTGAATTTTATATCGCACAGGATCACTACGATGCCGAATCAGCCCCTATTCATGGCATTTTGCAGAGCGAGACCAAAAACCAACTCAATGAATTGGATGCGCTTGAAAAAATAATCGACTATATAGCCAACCACTACATCGTAGCTCACCACGCCGGTTTTGATGTGGGCATGATCAATCAAGCCTTAAAAAGACACGGAATGTCTCGGTTGAAAAACAAGGTATTTGACACAGGATACCTACATCGAAAATCGCTGATTCACAGCCCACTAGTCGACGTAAATAAAACCTATAGTTTAGATGAGCTAGCCGACAAGTACGACATCCCAAAAAAAGATCGACACACGGCCCTAGGAGATGCCTACATCACGGCCTTGTTGTTCCTGAAAATATCCAACCACATCAAAGACAAGGACAAGCATTTGCTGTACAGATAATACTTGTCGCTCGATTATTGGTCCAAAAACTGACGCACATTTCCTTCAATGCGCGCAATGATGTCACCCAGATCCGCCTTCACAAAAGAATCCCCGGTGATTTGTTCGAATAGCTCGATGTATCTATGGGAGATTGTTTCGATGTATTCATCGGTCATTTCTGGGAGGATTTGCCCTTCAAGGCCTTGAAATCCGTTTGAAATCAACCATTGTCGCACGAACTCCTTGGACAATTGTTTTTGGGGCAATCCCTGTTCTTGCAGGGATGCATAGGTATCCGCGTAGAAATAACGGGAAGAGTCTGGCGTATGGATTTCATCGATCAACACAATTTTTCCTTCTTTGGTTTTGCCAAACTCGTATTTGGTATCCACCAAGATAAGCCCCCTGGCCGCAGCCAGTTCTGTGCCTCTTTGAAACAGAGCGCGGGTGTATTGTTCAAGCAATGCGTAGTCCTCAGCAGAGACAATTCCGCGTCTGACAATTTCCGAAGCTGAAATATCCTCATCGTGCAGACCCATTTCAGCCTTAGTAGCTGGCGTGATGATCGGCTCTGGGAATCGATCGTTTTCTTTCATCCCTTCCGGCATAGTCACCCCGCACAGCTCTCGCTCACCAGAGGCATAGGTTCTGGCGGCGTGTCCGGACAAATATCCGCGAATCACCATCTCCACTTTTAAAGGGGTACAGGCGTGTCCGATCGCTACATTAGGGTCTGGTGCAGCGATCAACCAGTTGGGCACAATATCCGCGGTGGCCACCAACATTTTGGTGGCTATTTGATTGAGAATTTGTCCTTTAAATGGAATCCCTTTAGGCATGACCACATCAAAGGCGGACAAACGGTCGGTAGCGACCATGACCAAAATATCGTTCTGCAAGGTGTAAACTTCTCGGACTTTACCTCGGTAAACATCAATCTGTCCTGGAAATTCAAAATGGGTATGGGTAAGTGTTGGCGTCATGTATTAATTTTGGTGTTCAATGTGTTTGTATGCTTCAATAACTGCTTTGACCAGTCTGTGTCTGATGACATCTCGATCGTCTAGGTAGACCATTCCAATCCCTGAGACATCTTTTAAAATCAACAACGCCTCTTTCAGCCCCGAGGTAACCCTTCTGGGCAAATCGATTTGTCCTGGATCACCGGTGACAATAAATTTGGCGTTTTTACCCATACGGGTCAAAAACATCTTCATTTGAGCGTGGGTGGTGTTCTGGGCTTCATCCAAAATGACAAAGGCATTGTCCAATGTGCGCCCGCGCATAAAGGCCAATGGAGCGATCTGAATTACCCCGGTCTCTATAAACAACTGCAATTTTTCCGGTGGAATCATGTCCCTCAACGCATCGTACAAAGGCTGCATGTAGGGATCGAGTTTCTCCTTGAGATCACCCGGTAAAAAACCGAGGTTCTCCCCTGCTTCTACCGCTGGTCGAGTCAAAATAATGCGCTTGACCTGTTTGTCCTTAAGCGCGCGTACGGCTAGGGCAACACTGGTGTAGGTTTTACCCGTACCCGCTGGCCCAATGGCAAATACCAAATCATTCAGCTCAGCACTCGAAACTATTTTTCGCTGATTCACTGACTTGGCGGTAATCACTTTTCCGTTGATTCCGTGCACAATCACCTGATCCATAGCCGCAAACTCTTTAGGAGCTGTTTGGTGGTCACCTGCCAAAACCATCCCGATGATCTGTTCGTTCATCTGGTTGTATCTCGCATAGTGAGAAGTGAGTTGTTCGATTTTTTCTTGAAAATCGTTGAGTTGGGCTTCTTCGCCGTAGGCTTTGATGACATTGCCTCTGGCTACAATTTTCAACTTGACGAAATGCGCTTTAATCAGGGTGATCGTCTCTTGGTTTTGCCCAAAAAATTCTCTTGGGTTGATGTCGGTCAATTCAATGCTGAGCTCGTTCAAATAAGGAAGAATTAAATCGTTGTACGCCCTTGAGGTTGCTGTCTAAATTTAGCTAAATTTGTAGCGCAAACTTAACCAAAATACATTCTTTTGGTAGAGAATAATATCAACAAAATCAATGCCTTTAGTCACCTTAACGACTGATTTTGGAATCAAAGACCACTATATAGGTGCCTTAAAGGGCGCTATGATGGCTGCTGTGGAAGGAATACAGATTGTTGATATCTCACACCACATTCAGCCTTATCACATCGCTGAATGCGCCTACGTGCTTAAAAACGCCTACCACCACTTTCCCAAGGGAAGTATACACATCGTTGGGGTGGACACTCAATGGACGGAAGAAAATCGGCACATTTTGGTCTTGGTTGACGGCCATTATTTTATCACTGCCAACAACGGGGTCATCGCCCTGATCACCCAAGAAATAACGCCGGACCAAGTGTATGAAATCAATATGCCCCAAATGGAGCGCAACACATTTCCTACACTGTATGTATTTGCCCCAGTGGCTACGCATCTAGCCCGCGGCGGAACCCCCGAATTAATCGGAAAACCGTTTACCGGGTTAAAAGAACGGGCTGAATTTAAGGCGCGCATCAGCGATGACGGCAGCACTTTGTTCGGCCATGTATTGTATATCGACAATTACGGCAATGCCATTACCAACATCAGCAAACCGTTTTTTGAAGCTTGTCGAAAAAACAGATCCTTTGAGTTGTCGGCTAGAAGTGCCCGAACCACGAGGATCAGTCAAGGTTACGGAGATATTGGAACAGGCCAAGAAGCCAACTTACGCACAGGGGGGCATTTGGTATGTCTGTTCAATACCGCACATTTTCTGGAAATCGCCATCGCTCAAGGAAGTGCACAAAACGGTGGGGCCTCTTCCCTATTAGGGCTTCAATACCGCGATCAAATCACTGTTCAATTCTTCACCTAGCCTGAGCTAAACACTTATTAACGAACTCGGTGTTGATAAGTTTGTTTTAGTGGGTGGAAGGGTTTAAATATCTTTGTTTTCGACCTAAATAGACATCATTTATGAAATTCATTGTTTCGAGTGCCTCTTTACTCAAGCAACTCCAAGTGCTTGGAGGTGTCATCAACAACGCAAACACTTTGCCCATTTTGGATCACTTTTTGTTTGCCTTATCACCTGACGAGTTGGTGGTATCTGCCTCAGATTTAGAAACCACCATGGTCACCACTTTGAGCGTTGAAACCAATGATACAGGTCGCATTGCTGTTCCAGCTCGTCTTTTGCTCGAAACGCTGAAAACCTTTGCTGAACAACCGTTGACTTTTGTCGTTCAGCCGAACAACACTGTAGAAATCAGCGCCAACAACGGCAAATACGCCTTGGCTTATGCCGCTGGAGATGAATTCCCCAACACCATACAACTCAACAACCCAAGCACTACCCACATGGATGGGGATGCCTTGGCCACCGCAATCAGCAAAACTATTTTTGCAGCAGGCAACGACGATTTGCGCCCCGTGATGAGCGGTGTGTTTTTTCAACTGTCTACAGATGGGTTGACCTGTGTAGCCACTGATGCCCACAAATTGGTGAAATACCAAAGAAGCGACGCGACCAGTCAAGGAAGTGCTGAATTCATCATGCCTAAAAAACCTTTAAACCTGTTAAAGGGAATTTTGTTGGGTTCAACTACCCCGGTGACCATAGAATACAATGAGTCCAATGCGCGCTTTAGCTTTGACCAAACTTCCTTGGTGTGCCGATTGATCGATGGCAAATACCCCAACTACGAAGCGGTAATTCCTAAAGAAAACCCCAATATGTTGGTGATTTCAAGAACCGCCTTGTTGAGTTCTGTCAAAAGGATCTCTATTTTCTCCAACAAAACCACGCACCAACTTCGCTTGAAAATCGCTGGCGCCTCATTGCAGATCTCAGCAGAGGACATCGATTACAGCAATAAAGCTGAAGAACAACTCAAGTGTGTTTATCAAGGAGACGATATGCAAATCGGCTTTAACGCTCGTTTTTTAATTGAAATGCTCAACAACCTGTCCTGCGATGAAGTTCGCTTGGAAATGAGCTTGCCCAATAGAGCGGGTATTTTAACCCCTGTAGACGGTCTTGACCAGGGCGAACAGGTCACCATGTTGGTGATGCCTGTGATGCTAAACAGCTAAGTACTACTTAAAAAATTTGATAGAAAACGGGTAGTCAATCGGCTCCCCGTTGCTCGCTTTAATCGCGTTGATAATTGGGAAAGCTAAACCGACCAAACCAATGCCAATCAAAGCCAAAATACCGATACCCAGAAGGATCAAAGGCAAACTGATCAACGCATACAACAGCATGCTCAACTGAAAATTGACGATTTTCTTTCCGTGTTCATCCATGTCCCAAACCTTGTCTTTTTGGGTCAGCCAAAGCACTAAGGGAACAATCAAACCGCCAAAACCCGATACGAAATCAAGGAGTTGGCACAGGTGGGTGACTACCAGCAAAGATCGGTCTTCTCTTTTCATTTGATAAATTTTGAACAAAGTACCCAATTATTTGGATTGCCCCAAATAACCCCTGGCTTTTCCGAGGTAGTTTTTCCTATTTTTGTTCCATGTCGCATAACCCCACCATCATTGCAGTAGCTACCCCCTCAGGTAGTGGAGCCATCGCTGTGATTCGTTTATCTGGTCCTCAAGCTATCCTATGGGTGAATGATTGTTTTCAATCCATCAAACCCAAAAAGTTAATCGACCAAAAGTCCCACACCGTTCACCTGGGTTATTTGCACGAAGGAGAAGCGGTCATTGACCAGGTATTGGTCACTTTATTTAGAGGACCACACTCCTACACAGGCGAAGATGTGGTGGAGATTTCATGCCACGGATCCACCTATATTCAACAGCGCATCATGCAACTATTTCTTGGTTTAGGGGCGCAAGTAGCACAAGGTGGTGAGTTTACACTCCGGGCTTTTCTCCATGGCAAAATGGACTTAAGCCAAGCTGAAGCTGTAGCCGATCTGATACAAAGCGAAAGTGAAGCCGCACACCAAATAGCCTTGCAGCAAATGCGCGGAGGGTTTGGGTCACAGCTCAAGGACCTGCGCGCTCAACTGATGCATTTTGCTTCCCTGATCGAGTTGGAATTGGATTTTGCTGAAGAGGACGTAGCTTTTGCCGATCGAACTGCGTTGCAACAACTCTTGCAAAACATCAGTGAGGTCCTCAAATCATTGATCGACTCATTTGCCTTGGGCAATGTGCTGAAAAATGGAGTTCCTGTAGCGATCATTGGCCCTCCCAATGCGGGCAAATCTACCCTGCTCAACACCCTGCTCAACGAAGAAAAAGCCCTGATATCCGACATTCCTGGCACAACCAGAGATGCCATTGAAGATGAAATCAACCTGCGCGGAGTTCGTTTTAGACTGATCGATACGGCAGGGATTCGCCAAACACAGGATGTGGTCGAACAGATGGGCATCAAAAAATCATTTGAAAAAATAGCCCAGGCCTCCTTAGTACTCTACCTGTTTGACAGTGTTGAAGCAGCACAAAATAAAGCATACCTCACCGAACTGACCTCAGGTTTTGATGCGGTAAAAACTGAGTTTCCAGAGAAACACCTATTGCTGCTGGCCAACAAAGCAGAGGGGCTCACACCCAGCGAAAAGTCCCTGCTGGAAAACGCCCTTCCCCCATTCACCTATATCGCAGCAAAAAACAAAACGGGCATTGAATCTTTGATCGACCAACTCTTGGCCCATGTACTCCAAGGTCGCCACCACCAAGGCAATACCATCGTGACCAACAGCAGACACTACGCCCTTTTGCTGCTCAGTCAAGAAGCCATCGATCAGGTAAAACAAGGAATCGCCCAAAGCCGAAGCTCAGATCTACTGGCGGTAGACATACGTCAAGCCCTCCAGCATTTTGGTGCCATCACCGGTGAAATCTCCTCGGACGAACTCCTGGGAAATATTTTTTCAAATTTTTGTATTGGGAAGTAATCAATTGGATTTCTTCAATTAATCGCTCAACTACTAATCTGGCTTTGACACTTAAGTCACCAAGCGGTTGGATTCTGCACAGAAGGTTGTATTTTTGCCCAAATTCAGCGTATTCATGAAAGTACTCCTCACCGGAGCTGCCGGATTTATTGGATTTTTTGTAGCCAAAGCCTTGATAGAACAAGGCGTTGAGGTGGTGGGTATCGATGATTTAAACGATTACTACGATCCACAGCTCAAGAAGGACCGTTTGGGGGAACTCGGTGTTGATGACCAGTCCTTTGAATCGGGAAAATATTATTCAGGAAAAGAGGGATTCAGTTTTGCTTTGGTGCGCATTGAAGTCCAGGAACAAGTAAACGCCGTATTTGCCCAGCACCAGTTTGATGCAGTCTGTCATCTGGCCGCTCAAGCAGGTGTTCGTTATAGCCTGGAAAACCCTACGGTGTATGCCCAAAGCAATTTGGTAGGTTTTCTCAATATACTGGAAGCTTGCCGCCACAACCACATACAACATCTGGTATATGCCAGTAGCTCAAGCGTATACGGCATGAGCGATCAAGTGCCGTTTTCTACTGATGCACGCGTCGATCAACCGATCAGTTTGTACGCAGCAACCAAAAAGAGCAATGAGTTGATGGCCTATACCTATGCGCATTTATTTGGCATGTATACCACTGGTCTTAGGTTTTTCACCGTTTATGGACCCTGGGGGCGTCCAGATATGGCGCCTATGTTATTTGCCAAGGCGATCAAACACCAACAACCCATTGCCGTATTTAACCATGGAAATATGGAACGCGATTTCACCTATGTGGGCGATATTGCCCGTGGCGTGTGTGCAACGCTGGTCAAAAATCCTGCTGATGTTCCCCAACGAGATAAATATGCCTTGTACAACATAGGAAATAATCATCCTGTCTCACTAGCTGATTTTATTGAATTGCTGGAGGCACAAATGCAGCAAAAAGCGATTAAGGACTACCAGCCTATGCAACCCGGAGATGTGGTGCGCACCTGGGCTGACACCACCCCGCTGATGAATGACTATCAATACCAACCAAATACACCGCTGGCACAAGGAATTGCGGCCTTTGTAGACTGGTACCAAGTCTATACACAAAAAAACAAAAACCTATGAAAATAACTGTAGTCGGAACTGGCTATGTAGGGCTGGTCAGCGGAACTTGTTTTGCTGAAATGGGCAATACGGTTTGCTGCATCGATGTGGATCAAAAGAAAATTGAAGGACTTAAAAAAGGAATTATCCCCATATATGAACCTGGATTAGAAGCCATGGTGTTGCGCAATACGGCCAATGGAAACCTGACCTTTTCCACGGATCTAGCGAGCAAGCTACACGATACTGATATCGCCTTTATCGCTGTAGGAACGCCTATGGGTGAGGATGGTTCTGCGGATTTAAAGTATGTATTGCAAGTGGCCCAAACGATTGGAGACCACATGACGCGACCTTTGTTGGTGGTGGACAAATCAACAGTGCCCGTGGGTACCGCGGACCAAGTGCGTCAGACCATTCAGGCCGCTTTGGACAAACGCGGACTAAGCATCGACTTCCACGTGCTTTCCAACCCTGAATTTTTAAAGGAAGGCGATGCTATTGCCGACTTTATGAAGCCAGATCGCGTTGTGATCGGCGGTGATGACCCTGAGGCCTTAGAAGTGATGAAAGAGCTCTATGCCCCCTTCTTTCGAACCAATATGGACCGAATGATCACCATGGATGTTCGCTCTGCAGAAATGACCAAGTACGTAGCTAACGCCATGCTCGCTACCAAAATCTCTTTTATGAACGAAGTGGCCAATATCTGCGAGTTGGTAGGCGCAGACGTGAACAAAGTTCGCGTCGGTATCGGTTCTGACAGCAGAATCGGATACAGTTTCATCTACCCCGGTTGCGGATATGGAGGATCTTGTTTCCCCAAGGATGTCAAAGCGTTGCAAAAAACAGCCCTTTCTTACGGTTACGAGCCTCAGATTATCCAAGCGGTAGAGCTAGTAAACGATCAACAAAAATTGCGCATCGCTCAAAAGGTAGTGTCGCATTTTGGAGAAGATTTGAGCGGCAAACGTTTTGCAGTGTGGGGATTGGCCTTTAAGCCAGAGACTGATGATATGCGTGAGGCGCCCGCGATCTACATCATTCAAGAGCTCGTCAAAAGGGGAGCATCAGTCACGGCATTTGACCCGAAAGCTATGAAAGAAGCCAAAGAGCACTACCTTAAAGATATGGCCGGGGTTTCTTACGTGGATCAAAAATACGAAGCGGTTCACGGAGCAGACGCCCTCATTTTACTCACTGAGTGGAAAACCTTTAGATCTCCTGATTTTGAGCAAATCAAAGAATCACTGAAAGAGCCAGTCATTTTTGATGGTAGAAATCAGTACAACGAAAAAGTGCTCACCAAAATGGGCTTCTCATATTACCAAATAGGAAAAAAATAACTAGACCGAAGCCATAGCACAAGCGTAAACAGCTTCGTACTGGGGTACTATTTTCTGAATATCAAAATTTAAGGCCTGGGCATATGCTTGGGCCTTAAACTTTTCCAAACGCTCATCGTCGGAAAGCAAGTAAATACTGTGTTTAGCCATGGCTTCTACATCGCGAACCGGACTCAAAAATCCGGTCACCCCATGGATATTTACTTCAGGTATCCCCCCAGTATCGCTGGATACCACTGGAGTTCGATTGATCATGGCTTCCAGGGCTGCCAATCCAAAACTTTCAGAAACAGAAGGCAACAAAAACAAATCTGAAAAGCAGAGAATTCGATCGATTTCGTTGGAATTACCCAGGAAAACTACGCGGTCCTGTATCCCTTTTTCCTCGCAAAGTCGTTCTGCGTGTTCGCGCTCTGGCCCATCCCCCACCATCATTAACTTGGCTGGAATTTGTTGTTGTATGCGGTCAAAAATTTCGATCACATCCGGGATGCGTTTTACCTTCCTGAAGTTGGAAATATGGGTCACCACGCGCTCTGTATCCTTAGCGATCAAAGTGCGTTGACAATCAGCCGGTGGAAACACATATTTTGAGGCATCGATAAAGTTGGGCACCACACTGATCTCTTTGTCCAGTTGAAACAATTCGTTGGTTTTTTTCTTTAAATCTGCTGAAACTGAAGTAACTACATTGGACTGATTGATGCTGAACTGCACCGCAGGTTTGTAGAAAGGGTGTTGTCCCACCAAAGTGATGTCCGTTCCGTGTAAGGTGGTGACCATCGGAATATTTTTTCCGTGTTCCCGGAGCATCTGCTGGGCCATATATCCCGCATAGGCATGCGGAATCGCGTAGTGCACATGCAGCAATTCAATGTCATGCGCCAGCACAGTATCTACAAGTTTTGAAGACAGGGCAAGTTCGTAAGGCTGATAGTGAAATAACGGGTATTCCGGGACGTGTACCTCGTGAAAATGAATATGCTGATTTAACAGCGCCAGTCGAACAGGTTGTTTGTAGGTGATGAAGTGTATTTCGTGTCCCCTATTGGCCAATGCTATTCCCAATTCAGTAGCCACTACTCCACTTCCACCAAAGGTTGGATAACAAACAATACCTATTTTCATCGTTCAGCAGTTTTTTTTGTGGGTAATCTGTTGTCATTCAAAAGCTGCCCCGACAATACTTTTGTTGAAAGCGATTGCAGACTGGGTTTGTTCAAGTACATCACCCAGCGTTGGGTCCATTGGTCAGGACCTCCAAGCTGAGTCAATGCATAAGGAGAACCAAATACCAGGGCATACCGCTGGGGATATCGCTTTTTTATTTGCTCAATAGCCGCCAAAGATTCAGCGTTTAAGCGGTAAGACGTATACGGACTGGCATCTGGGACATGAACACTGACCACAACGGCATCGTAATTGACACCAGGCTTAAAGGGGGTAGCTCCCCGGGCGTTCATGGTTTTTTCGTAAGTGCTTGCATCCCCTGTGCCAAAAGTCGCATAGCCTACTTTCGCGGATGAATCCAATGATAAAGTCCCCGGCTTTTCTTGGGTAGGCAACTGAGCATACAACTGTTGAATCCAATCGCTATGGGGATTTGCCTGGAGATAAGTCAACACCTGCTGGTGATCGATCGCAGCAGGCTTATGGTGCAATCCAAGTCTGTGTTTATAGGCCAATATTTTCTTTACCGAATGAGCCAAACGCTCTTCTGAGATTTGTCCATGGGTGAACGCTCGCTTCAATGCTTGTATCCCGGCTGCTAAATCAACAGGGATCAGCAGTAGGTCATTGCCCGCTAAAAAAGCGTCTAAGGCAACTTGACCAGGATCCATGGCCTGGCTAACTCCCTTCATGTTTAAAGCATCAGTAATCACCAGACCACTAAAACCCAACTGATCGATCAAAAGATCAGAGACTACTTTCTTGGAGAGACTTGAAGGTTGTCCTGGTTGTCCGGTTAAGGCTGGAACATCCAAGTGAGCTACCATCACAGCATCTACCTGATCTAGCAGAGGTGCTTGATAAGGGAAAAGCTCTATTTCGTCTAATCTTTGGCGCTCATGAGCCACTTGGGGCAAAGTCTTGTGTGAATCTTGAGCGGTGTCTCCATGACCCGGAAAATGTTTTGCACAGGATAAAACACCTGAATCTGCTAGTCCTAACGCATAAGCATTGGCGTGATCCAACACCCTTTGGGGCGATGAACCGAACGAGCGATTGCCAATAATTGGGTTTAAAGGATGAACATTGATGTCCGCTACTGGAGCAAAATTCATGTGAACGCCTATCATTTCAAGATCACGACCTACTCTTCTGCCCAATTCTCGCGTCCATGATACATCTGATAAACCGCCCATAGCCATGGCCCAAGGAAATGGCTCTAAAGACTTGAAACGCATAGCCACTCCCCATTCTGCATCCATAGCGATCATGACACCTACTGCTGCATTAGCTTGAATGCGGTTGGTCAACTCGATTTGAACCTCAGGGCTACCCGCTAAAAAAGCTACTCCTCCTACCCGATATTTCTGAATCTCTGATAATTGGCGGTTTAACAAGTCTTCTGAATCCGAAGTAGTCATTCCCACCATAAAAAGCTGACCTAATTTTTCATCCAAGGTCATTTGTCGATAGGTTTCATCCACCCAGGTTTGGGCTTGCATCAACAGGCTGGAGAACAAAGCGATAAAAAACAGGAAATTCCTCATCAAAACATATGTTTATGCCAACTGTCCTGAGCGGGTACTTCCCAAGAAGTGTCAAACTCGATTTTGGTATTGACCAAATTATTAAACACGATGGTCTGTGCAGTTACTGATTTGTCCTTCACCATTTTTTTAAAATCCTTGAGTGGCTTGTAAGCTATGTATTCGCCGCTTTTAAAGGAAACATTCATACGGTCCAGCAAGGTGATGTCATACTGCTGTTCCAGTGACTGAATCAGATGAACTTGAGCGTCAATGGAACAACCTGAAGCTGCAGCTTGTTCTGAATCAAGCCCTATGACGATAAATCTGTGGTAAGGCATTTGAAATCCAGCCACTAAATCTTGTCCATGTGCTTTCCATTGTGCTAAAAATTCAGCAATCGATTCAGAGATTGACGCATACTCCAACTCGCTTAATGTGCGATTGGATTGATAAATCCAGATACGGGCATGTTCTGGAAGGGTTTCAAATGGGACCAACATGGGTTATGATTGTGCTTGATGAATAATCTCTGCTAAATCCAATACACTGACTTCAGCATCTTTGTTTTTTTGCTTGACCCCATCAGTCATCATCGTGTTGCAAAATGGACATGCAGCCGCAATAATCGTCGCTTGGGTATCTATGGCCTCTGCAGCCCGAACATGGTTGATTTCAGCGGTTCCTGGTTCCGACTCCTTAAACATTTGAGCGCCCCCTGCACCGCAGCACAGTCCTTTGGACTTGCATCGCTTCATCTCCACAAAGGAGGCTTCCAAATGATTGATGAGCGCGCGAGGTGCTTCATACACACCGTTGGCCCGGCCCAAATAACAGGCGTCGTGATAAGTGATTTTTTTGCCCTTAAAGGCACCACCTGAAACGCTTAGCTTTCCTTCATCCAAGAGGCTTTGAAGCATCTGGGTGTGGTGTACTACCTCGTAATTGCCCCCCAAACTTGGATATTCATTTTTGAGTGTATTAAAACAATGAGGGCAAGTGGTCACTATTTTCTTGATGCCGTAACCGTCCAGGGTTTGAATATTGGTTGCGGCTTGCATTTGAAATAAAAACTCATTACCTGCTCTTTTTGCGGGGTCACCAGTACAAGACTCCTCAGTGCCCAAAATGGCAAATCTCACCCCGGCTTTTTGCATCAATGCTGCAAAAGACTGGGTAATGCGCATGGCGCGTTGGTCAAAACTACCGGCGCATCCCACCCAAAAAAGAACCTCAACTTGGCCTTGCTGGGCGGCAATTTCAGCCATGGTAGGTATGTGAATATCGGTTTGCATAGGTTTATTTTTGGATCCATTGAGCTCGGTCCATTTGAGAAAATGGCCAGGGGGCTCCATTATTTTCAATAGTCCCCATCATATTGTTGAGTTCAAGTGGGGCTGAAGATTCTTCCATCACCAAATACCGCCTCATCTCCATAATGATCGATAAAGGATCAATTCCTATGGGACATGCATCGGTACAGGCGTTACAGGTAGTACATGCCCACAGTTCCTCGGGGGTGATCCGATCGTGTAAAAGCAAAGCACCTGAAAGGTCTAATTCACCGGTTAAGTCTTTGTTTTGTTGCGCAATCTCTTGGGCGCGATCACGCGTTTGCATAACGACACGCCTAGGCGATAATTTTTTACCAGTTTGGTGCGCGGGACATTCACTGGTACATCTACCGCATTCCGTACAGCTATAGGCTTGAAGCAAATAATTCCAAGATAAATCTGTCACGTCTTTAGCACCAAAAGATGGTGGAACACCTGAATCAGATGCGGGTACCACAGCACTGGGATCCATCATCAAAGCTACCTCGCGTTGTACATCCGCATTATTGGACAAGCCACCCAGTGCCGATATTTTTGCGTAATACGTATTGGGAAAAGCCAATAAAATGTGTAAGTGTTTGGAGTAATACAAGTAATTGAGAAAAAACAGAATACCCGCAATATGTAGCCACCAAGCTATGCGCTCTACGGCAACTAAGGTTGAAACAGACCAATCAGCCATCAGCAGTTGTATTTTACTGCTGATGGCCCAAGGGCCTACTGCAGGATAATGCGCTGCACCCAAAACTTGTAGTTGGCTATCAGCAGCATTCATCAATAGAAATAGCCCCATCAAAAACCACTCGATGTACAAAATGAGATTGGCGTCCATTTTCGGCCAACCATTCAGTTCACCATGAGCGAGTCTTTTCACGTGTAACACGTTGCGTCTGACCCAAAAAAGGCCGACAGCAATCACCACTGCCAAAGCCAATACCTCAAATGTGTTGATCAAAAAACCATATCCCGGCATCTGAGCAAACAATCGATGTGTGCCCAAAAATCCGTCCAATACGATTTCAAGTACTTCAATATTGATGATGACAAATCCAACATAGACCACCAGATGCAGCAAAGCAGGTACCCAACGGGCGCCCATTTTTGATTGACCTAAGGCGACACGCATCATTTGCTGCCAACGTTTTTTGGGTTGATCACCTACCTCAGCTGGTCGTCCTAAAAAAATGGTTTGTCGCAACCGAATCATGTTGCGCACAAACAAACCTACACCCAGTGTAAAGAGCAGTGCAAATAAGATTTGTGACCCTATAGCCATAAGTCTACTCTTTGTTCATTAGTGAATCTATAGTCTGGTGAGCAGGATCATCACTTGGTTTTTCATACGCTTTCTGTTTCTTTCCAAAAACAGAGAGATGTACATAACGCTTGGGATTTAAACGCATGTCTTGCAACAGCAAGGCCAATTCTTCAGTGCTCTGAGACAAATGCTGATACAATTCTTCATTTTGAGCCAGTTGACCCAATGACCCTTTTCCTTGATTGACCTGGTCGAGCACCTCATTGATCTCTGCCAATGCTGCACCTAAGTGCCTGATGGTTTCTCCGAGGTCTTGGCTATTGATGGAATCTGTAATCGCTGCTAAATTTTTGGCTGAACGACCTAAATCAGACAAACCACGATCCAGGGTGTTTCCGTGTTTCCCTAAAACAGCATTGATGGAAGCCGTAGTTTCATTGAGTTGAGCTACCAATTGATTTAAACCACCTATAGACTCTTGCAGGTTTTTGCGTGTGGCCGGATTCATCAGTTGGTGAATACCCAACATCACTGAATCCGCGTTATCGATCATGCTTTCCACCTTGAGTTGAAGGGGGTTAATCTGTTGTTGTAACAGCTCTGTCAATCCAGGTTTTACTTGGGTGGGCAAAGTATCACCCGACTTCACTGGCGTGTATGGCATGCTCACTTTCGGCAATATCTGAATGCCTTTACCCCCAATGATTCCTGTGTCGAATAATTCAGCAATCGATTCGTTGCTAAAGGCCAATCCACCATCCACTGACATGGTGACTAAAAGTTTACCTGAGGCATCTAAAAAACGAATGTCTTTTACCTGACCCACCTGAAATCCATTAATGCTCACTGTAGTTCCCGACTGAAGTCCTCCGACGTGATCGTACACTGCGTACAAGGTCATGCTGTTGTCAAATAATGGGGAAGATTTTAAATAACTATATCCCAGAATAAACAATAATATACCACCTATACCTACAATACCTGTTTTAAGCTCTCTGGAAAATTTAAATGCCATAAAATTCTGGATTTCTTCAAATTTAAGAATAATTCAACAATAGGCGCTATTTATTCGCTTTGAGCGCTTGCTCCACAGAAATCGGTTTTCCATCTTTAAGCGCAACGACAAATGCCGATGGATATCCTGATTTTTGAGCAGTCAACAAGGACTTTTTCACCTCGGAATGCGATGGGGTATGTCCCCAATAATACTTAAACAAGGTACCCGAGTCCTGTTTTTGGACACCGCTTAACCCCTTGAAATTGGCAGAGGTGGTCGCTAGGTTGTTCTTCGAAGCCGCAATCTGCACCGCAAATAAAACACCAGAATCAACTGCCGTAGTCGCTGTAGACGGGGTGGATGGTTTGGGTGTATTGGTCGACTTTGAAGGAGCCACAACTACAGAGGCAGAAGCTCCTGAAATGCGCTGATGATAGGCGATGATCCCATCAGCTATGGCTTGACTCATCTGCTGTTGGCCTTGAGCAGAATTTAAATACGCTCCCTCTGCAGGATTGGAGAGAAAGCCTGTTTCCACCAAAACACTCGGCATAAAAGTCTGGTGAAGCACAATAAATCCAGCCTGCTTCACCTGCCTGTCTTTTCTACCCAGTCTTTTGACAAAATTATTTTGAATCAACTGAGCCAACAACACACTTTGGTCTAAAAACTCCTCTTGCATAATCGTCATACCGATTACTGCTTCAGGGCTGTTGATGTTGTACTGCGCATACCTAGTCTCAAAATCTTTTTCTAAATAGATCGCGGAGTTTTCCTTTTTGGCCACATTAAAGTTCTTTTCATTGGCGTGCAAACCCAACACAAATGTGCTCGCACCTGAAGCTAAAGAATTGTGCGCATCGCAGTGAATCGACACAAATAAATCAGCATCTGCTTGGTTTGCTATTTTACCTCGATACATCAGATCGACAAAAACATCTGACTTTCGGGTGTACATCACCTTAAAATTGGGGTTCTTTTCTAAAAGAGCACCTACCTTGAGGGTGATGCTTAATGCGATCTCTTTTTCTCTAAATCCATGGTGCACATTTCCAGGATCGTTGCCCCCATGACCTGCATCCAAAACAACAACAAACGGTTTAACCGGTTTAGGACCCAACGGTTTAGGTTCAAAGCGAGCAGTAGCACCCCATTGAACCAACACACATAGAAAAATAAACGGCCATTTTTTATTCAAAGAAAAAATCATAAAATCATACCGGTTAAAGTGGACGAACATCCAAGGGCTCGGTAAAAAATGCTTAATTTTGGTGCCATCCATTTCCCTTGGGTACACAAAAATAGGTGATTAGCTAGTGCAAACAAACTTTCTTCGTCTTCTTTATGGCACTGTTTTTTTATTCTTGTGCAGCTCATTGTATGCGCAAGAATTATCGGCAGATTCCCCTAGGATAACGGACCAAACACTGCGCGCAAAATCAGACTCAACCTCGGCCAATGCTTCAGGAAACAAAAGCAATATACTTTCAAAAATCAGGTATACCGCCAAAGATTCAATCATACTCAAACAATCAGAACACCGAATATACCTGTACAATCAGGCTGAACTTTATTACCAGGATATGGAACTCAAATCTGGAATTATTATTCTGGATTATTTAAAAAATGAGGTTTATGCTGGACGTCTGAGAAATGAAAACGGATTGCTCACCCAAACTCCTGATTTTAAGCAAGGCAGCAATTCAGTGACCCCTGATTCCATTCGATTTAACATCGACACACAAAAAGCCCTCATCTGGAATTCAAGAACCCAACAAAACGCTGGGGGTGGTATGGGTGGCGAAAACATGAATGTGAAAGCGCAGTATACCAAGAAGGAAAACGACTCTGTTTTTTTCCTAAAAGACGTCGTGCTCACCTCTTCTATGACACCTGAAGATCCAGACTATTACATCCGGATCAACCGCGCAAAGTTTGTGCCCCAAAAAAAGATGGTCGCTGGATTTAGCAACTTGTATATCGCCGATGTTCCTACACCTGTAGCGTTGCCATTTGCCTATTTCCCATTAACCTCAGGTCGGACTGCTGGACTGATGATGCCTACCTTTGGAAATGATCCACGCAGGGGTTATTTCCTGCAGAATGGCGGGTATTATATTCCGATCAGCGATTATGTGGATTTAAATTTAACCGGAGACCTATACTCCAATGGAAGCTACGGATTTAGGGCGCAATCTGTGTACACGAAAAAATACAAATACGCCGGAAATTTCAATTTTCGATACGAAAACCTAGTCAACTCGCAAAAGGGTTTTAGCGATTATGCGCGCAACACCATCTACAACCTGCAATTATCACACAGTCAGGACGGAAAGGCCCACCCAACTGCACGGTTTTCCGCATCGGTAAACTTAGGGAGCAGCCAATATTTTAGGAATTCGCTCAATCAAATGAATTTGCCCAATACGCAAAACAACAACCTTTCTTCATCGATCAACTTCAACAAAACATTTCCAGAGTATCCCTCTGTAAATATGAGTTTAACCGCTTCACACAACCAAAACACCAACACCCAAGAGGTAAACCTCACCCTCCCTACCCTACAAGCGAGTATGGAGCGAATCTATCCTTTTGTGGCGCGCGATGCCTCAAAAAAAGGAATTATTCAAAACATCAATCTCCAGTACAGCGTCCGTGGAGAAAACAGAATTCGCACAACCGATTCCTTGTTTTTGACACCCAGAATGTTTGAGGACAGCCGTATGGGTATGAAGCACAGCATTCCGTTTAACACCAACTTTAAGGTCGCGAAACACTTTAGCGTGTCTTTGGGTGGAAACTTTGAGGACAATTGGGTGACGCAGACATTTGCCAGAAGCACGGTGGGCGACAATATAGTTTTAGACACCCTTCAAGGCTTTGACCGATTTAGCCAATACAACCTAAGTGCCAGTATCGGAACCACCCTGTACGGAACTTTTGTTCGACAAGAAGGGAAACGGATTCAAGCCTTGCGGCACGTGATGCGACCCTCTGCGAGTATCGGATACACGCCTGCCTACGATCAATACTACGATGAGTATTTGGGCGCAGACGGGCAAATGGTTCCCTATTCCAGATTTGAAGGGACATTGTATGGAGCTCCCGGTTTAAACAGCAGTCAAAGCTTAGGATTTTCCTTGCAAAATTCGCTTGAAGCTAAAGTAGCCTCCAAAGACAGCACAAGAACTGAACCGCGAAAAGTCAAAATTATCGAAAACCTAACCATCTCATCGAGCTATAACTTTCAAGCGGACTCACTCAGGTTAAACCCTTTTCGATTTACTGGAGGCACCAGTTTATTTGACAACCAACTAAAGTTAAACATCAACGGTAATTTAGACCCTTACGACATCGATGCACAAGGCAGAAGAATCAACACCCTAGTCGCTGCCCAAAACGGCAGCCTGATGCGTTTGACCAGAGCCAGTGCCAACCTGAGCTATTCCATCAATAGCGACATGTTCAAAAAAGATAAAAAACAAGCTGATTCAGCTGACGACAACACAGAAAACCAAGGAGATCTTTTTTATGCCGAAACCTCTCAAGGGAGAACAGACGGTCTTTTTGGCCGCAATTCAAATCCTTACGAAACTGGTTATGGTGCTCGAAAAAAACCCTCAGAAATCAAAAACCCAGTATATGCCACTGATATTCAGTGGAACTTTAACCTAGCCTATGCGGTTACTTATGCCAATGAACAAAGACAAGGAGAGTTTTCGAACAACTCACTAATGTTCTCTGGAGACATACAATTAACCCCTAAGTGGGGCATGGGTGTTTCCTCGGGTTATGATTTTAAAAACCAAGGGTTTACATTGACCCAAATCAGAATAGATCGCGATCTGAACGATTTTAGACTTAATTTTGATTGGACACCCTTTGGGGCTTACGAGCGATGGTATTTCTTTATCGGCATTAAGAGCTCTATGCTCAGTGACCTCAAGTGGGAAAAACGCAACCAATAATCCAACGATGAAAAAACAAATCATTCTTACGCCAGATGCGCCGGCCCCTATTGGCCCATACAGTCAGGCTGTTCAAATAGGCCATCAATTGTTTATTTCAGGACAAATACCTATTGATCCCGCCACTGGCGCATTGGTATCTGGAAGTATTGAACAAGAAACCGCTCAGGTGATGAAAAACATCACAGCTGTTTTGACACAAGCTGGTGGAAACTGGGAACATGTCGTGAAAACCAGTATTTTCTTGAAGGATATGGCTGATTTTGCGGCGGTCAATGAAATCTACGGCGGATATATCCCAGAAAAAAGCGCACCCGCCAGAGAAACCGTTGCTGTTGCTGGGCTTCCCAAGGGAGTGCGCGTAGAAATTTCTGCTATTGCGTTTTTAGACGCTTAAAGGGTTTTTTTGTGAAAGTCCACCAATCCGTCAATCGGTCTTTGGACAATGACACCTGCCCTGAGGTCATTGCGCTCTAAAGCAGCTCTGAGTTCGTCCTGTAGGTAAAAAGCAATACTGCCGACAAAATTGACTTTGACCTTAGTGGCCAGCTCGAACTGCATGATGTAGTTGTTAATGAACTGTTGCAGCCCTTTTTCAATTACCCCTTTACAGTAAGAATGTTCTTTGTTTTCCACAATAAAACGGGCAAATGTGGCCAAATAAGTATTGGGGTTGGGCTGTTTGTACAAGTTGTCCTTGATGTTGTCTGCCTCTAGGTTGTACTCCTTAGCAAAGCGAATCCCCAAATCCTGTGGCATTTTGTGGAAGTAGTAATCGCGAATCAATTTGCGACCAAAATAATTTCCACTGCCGTCGTCCATCATGATATACCCCAATGAAGCTACCTTTTGGAAAACCTGGTGTCCATCGTAATAACTGCAGTTAGATCCAGTGCCCAAAATACAAACAATAGCCTGTTCTTCTAGGTTAGTTGTGGCGTGTATGGCAGCGTAGGTATCCTCTTTAACGTTGATTTGGGCATTGGGAAAGAATGATTGGAAGATATCTCCCAAAAAGGTTTTCATACGCGCTGTTCCACAACCAGCCCCGTAGAAAAATAACTGCTTTACCTGTCTGCTGTTTTTGGAAAGTTCAAAGTTATTGGCCAATCGGTCTTGAATCACTTCCTTGGTCAACACCTCAGGACTCAATCCTAACGTCTGGGTTAAAAACAATTTATCCCCATTCTTGTCCAAGGCGATCCAATCGGATTTAGTCGCCCCGCTGTCTGCAATTAAAATCATAATCGTCGGTTATAACAAGCCATAGAACACCCGGTATACCAGGTGTTCTAGCGGCTTGAATGGTTTAAGTTTAGTTATGAAAGGCTTGAAACGTGCTTGGCCAGGTCGATCAACTTGTTGGAGTAACCCGCTTCGTTATCATACCATGAAACCAATTTGAAGAAAGTGCTGTTCAATTCAATACCAGCATCTGCATCAAAAATAGAGGTGCGCGCATCGCCGATAAAATCTTGAGAAACCACCAAATCCTCAGTGTAACCCAAAATTCCTTTTAATGAACCTTCAGAAGCAGCTTTAAAAGCTTGTTTGATTTCAGCCATAGAAGTAGGCTTGGATACCTTAACTGTTAAATCCACTACAGATACATCTGCATTGGGCACACGGAAAGCCATACCGGTTAATTTGCCTACCAAAGAAGGAATTACTTTAGTCACTGCCTTGGCAGCTCCCGTTGAAGAAGGAATGATGTTCAACAAAGCTGAACGTCCACCTCTCCAGTCTTTTCTAGAAGGACCATCCACAGTCATTTGGGTAGCGGTAGTCGCGTGAACTGTGGTCATCAAAGCCTCTTCAATCCCAAAGGCATCGTTCAACACTTTGGCCATAGGTGCCAAACAGTTGGTCGTACAAGAAGCATTGGACACAATCAGATCAGAAGCTTTAGCGTCTAGGTGATTAACGCCCATCACAAACATTGGCGCATCAGCAGAAGGAGCAGAAATAACTACTTTTTTAGCCCCACCGTCAATATGGCTTTGCGCCATTTCAAGAGTTGTAAAAATACCGGTACACTCTGCAACGACAGAAGCACCAACAGCATCCCACTTTAATTGTTTTGGATCGCGTTCTGCAGTAATGCGCACTACTTTTCCGTTGACTACTAAATCAGTTCCGCTGATTTCAACAGTTCCATCAAATCGTCCGTGGACTGAGTCGTACTTTAACAAATAAGCCAAGTGCTCGATATCCAACAAATCGTTGATAGCTACTACTTGTACATCTGGTCTGGCAGCTGCAGCACGGAAAACCATACGGCCGATTCTACCAAAACCATTAATTCCAATTTTTAATTCAGACATGGTATTAGGGATTAGGTTGACATGATATCAGATACTCTGATCAATTCTTTATCTATTTTGGTGTGTCCCTTGATCGCTTTATCGAGCGGGGTCAAGGTTAATTTGTTATCTCGGATGCCGACCATAAAACCGGATTCGCCACCCAAGAGGGTTTCTACAGCCTTTACGCCCATACGGCACGCAAGCACTCTGTCGAAACAAGAAGGAGAGCCTCCCCTTTGCATGTGTCCCAAAACGGAAACGCGTATGTCGTATTGGGGTCTGTGTTGCTCAACGTATTCTTTGAGTTCAAAGATGTTTTTACCCGTCTTGTCCCCTTCTGCCACGATGACAATACTGGAGGATTTGCCTGAATTCTTAGACTTATCCAAAGACTCCAACAAACGGTCAATGCCCAAATTTTCTTCGGGAATCAAAATTTCTTCAGCTCCGGATCCCACACCTGCGTTCAGGGCGATGTGTCCGACATCTCTTCCCATCACTTCCACAAAAAACAGTCGATTGTGGGATGAGGCGGTATCGCGGATTTTGTCAATAGCGTCTACCACCGTATTGAGCGCAGTGTCAAAGCCCAAGGTACTGGTGGTTCCGTAAATATCGTTATCAATGGTGCCGGGGATACCCACTACTGGAAAACCGTATTCTTGGTTAAATATCTGTGCCCCGGTAAAGCTACCGTCTCCACCGATCACCACTAAAGCGTCAATACCAGCAGCTACCAAATGGTCGTATGCTTTCTTTCTTCCCTCTGGAGTTCTAAACTCCTTAGAGCGAGCAGACTTTAAAAAAGTACCTCCTTTATTGATGATGTTGTTGACATCTCTGGGACCTAGTTCAATAAAGTCCCCCTCGATCATCCCCTCGTATCCTCTGTAAATACCTACACACTCAATCTGGTGATAGGCACATGTGCGCACCACTGAACGTATAGCAGCATTCATCCCAGGCGAATCCCCTCCAGAAGTAAAAACTCCTATCTTTTTGATCGTTGATTCCATAAATAATTTAAAGTTCGTAAAAATATCAATTTATTTCTATTTCAATGAATCGAGTGTATATTAATTGTACATATCCACAAATCCTGAGGAAAAAAGGAAAATATTTAACAATAAATCAAAAAAGCGGTTACATAAAATATACTATTTATGCCCAAAAATCTGATTCATCAACACCCGCCAACTGTCAAAAGAAACCTGATACGAAAGTCCTAGTCCTTGGGTATATCCTTGACGCAAAGCAAAGAGCTGTTGGAACTGATTCTCGCGGTTAAAAATTTTGGCGCTTAGGCTGCCCGACTCATTCAGCAAAAATTGAACCTCGGCGTCGCCAGCCAAGGATGGATCTGCTACGCGCCCACCCACCGGAACACCCAATCTTCCGTTGAACAAAACTCGGTCGGTGATCTGAGTAGACAAGCTCACGCCAATCCTGTTATCCATAGTGATGTTCGCGTTGCGGTCCGTATATCCCTGTTCATAGGAAATTCCCAGATTTAGTCGATCACTGCCACCGCTGATCATCTGACTTAAAAAGCCGGAAGCAGATTGCAGTAAATTACCCGTAACAGCTTGCTCTGTAATGGCGAGTTCATTGTTGACAAAACTTCCCTGTGCCAACAAGAAAAAAGCATTCCTATCTTGAACTGTAGGATCCTGAAGGGCGTAATTCAACTCGGATTGTATCACCGAATTGGTACCCGGGAAAGCGATATCAAAGTCTATATTCGGTCGCTCAAGCGGACCCAACAAACGAATCAAAACTTCGGTGGGAATTCTCTGGTTGTAGCCAGAATTGCGCACCAGTGGTGCGGGATTGGCATATAGGTTGTAAGCGGCTTCTACATTGAGTTGGGCTTGCATGGGATCTCCCTCCCAAACAATGGTTCCTCCGGGTTTCACCTTAAAAGTTTTGTCGATAAACCCACCAAACTTATAGTTGTAGGTACCGCTATTGACCCGGTAATCACCAAACATCCGAAAACCTCCCGTCGTGTTGATATCCATCAAAATATTTCCTGTCCCCCTACCTTTTAGGGAACTTCCCGTTTGGGGATCGATCACCACCTCAATCTCTGCTTCAGGAGTCAAATCAAAATCAAAATCGAGCTGAAGACCTTGATAAACTGCTTGAGTACTCACCTGGTCCTGTTCAACCCCTTCATTGCGTTCGTTGAAAGTGATAAAATCATACGACCCTGTATACACCACGTCGGAGACGGGAATTTTTATGGAAGTCTGCTCTCCTGTGGATCCTTTTAAGGATATGGAAAGCTGTTGGGTCGGACCCCAAATACGACCATTCCCTTTAAAAAATCCCAATCCGTAATACAATTGTTCCGGTGCAGCTTGGGTATTCAACAACAAGAATCGACTGTTTGGTGATTCCACAAATAAGTTGAGCTTCCAATCCTTGAATGCGCTGTGCGAGATCTCTCCGCGCAACAAAGCCTTTGACTTATAGAGGGGATCGATTAAGCTGAAATTTTGAAAAACAAATTCTTGCCCCTTTAGCAGTAGGGTTTCACTGGGTGCAAAATCATAGACCACGCCTAAATAAGGAATACCCAATCCGCCATTGCTCCAAGACAACGAACCGTCGATCTGCGGTTTGTCGATCAAACCTGTGATTTTTGCGTTCCCAAAAAGTCGCCCTTTGATGCGATGAATGATGTCTTTTCCCAACGGACTAAATGGTGCAACATCAAAGCCGTTAAAACTGGCCAATAAATCCAAGGCAGTAGAATCCTGCCGACTGATCACTTTACCCAAGATGCGCAACTGTTCGTTTTTTTGATCGCCGATATGTCCGTTCACCAAAAACTCTGACAAATCCTCATTGCCCAAAACATCAGTGCTCAGGGGACCAAAAACGGTTTCATTGACAGAAAAATCCTGAATATTCAATGAGGCAGCAGGAAAAGTACGGTTGTCTTTGCGCTGTATTTTAACAGATCCATCTGCCATGCCATCCAGCTGTAGATTTTCCAATGGTGGCGTAATGTATCTAAGCGGCACTTGATCTAGGGTGAAATTTAACTCCTCTATCTGACTGTTGAGCCAACTGCCAGAAGCCTTGATCATTCCGCCATCTTCAGAAATCACTGAAGTCGGATTGAGCAGCACTGAGGATAAATCGTGTTGAATCATTACTTGATGATCAGACACTGACGTGGAGCCTAAACGCCATCCCATATCGCGTACCTGAGCCTGCAGGTTCTTTACGCCGACCACCGATGAATTACCTTTTAGAAAAGTGTGAAAAAAATCAAGGGCATATTTGTCCGATGAATCTTGCCCCCCAGTAAACTCAGCCCTAAAAAACAAGGTGTCTTTTCTGGTGTTGTTGATCATTTCAAGTTGTTTGATGGGATACAACCCGCCAGATTTGCCGATTGAAGCGATCGAAACATAAGATTTAAACAAGGGGTTTTTTGTGTCTACTTGAAGCAAAACACTGTCTAGCGAATAAGCATAGGCCCTCATACTAGGAGATTTAACGTCCAATTTAAACAGTGATTGATCCGTGTCTATCCGCCCGCTGAGCTCCGTGTTTTGACCCAGTGAAAAATCAGGTAAAAACGCCTCTATCAGCGTGTTGTACAGTTTAAACCTAAAATCAAACTTTTGTCCAGGGGTTACTTTTAGCGGAACAAAATTTTCATAAATGCCCCCGAGTGCATTTCTGACCACTTCACCAAATTCTTTGAGCTTGAATTTTCCTTTGATCTGACCGGTGACGATATCCGGGGAATTAATGGATATAGACCTTTGGTCCGTAGCATCTTTTTGAGCCACCACCTCAAAATTTTCAAAGTTGAATGTGTCCACAGAATTTTTGTACTGCGCTTGATTGAATGAAATCGTTCCATCTACATCATCTACATCATTCCCCTGAAGATCAAAGACCACTTTTCCGCTCAGCTGTGCTGTAGCATCTTTAACCAGGTTCATTTGAAATAGGTCAGCATAAGTGACCTCAGCCTCAAAATCAAATTGGTTGCGCTCACCCCCTAAATCGGCTAAACCACTAAATGTAAAGCTGCAGTTGGGGTCCATCACAGACAACAACCCTTCAAATCGCTGATTCTTGAATTGACCAGAAAGTTCGATGTCTCGATAAGTATAGCCATTTAATGTTGTTTCGTAAATCAAGCCCTCGGCAAAGGTGTTCAGCGTGCCCCAGGTGAAACCAGTACCCCCAATTTGCGCATCCGCAGTGGTTTTTTCAAAACTGTTGTTCCCCAAAGCATAAGCGCCCAAATCAAATTCGATCAGGGACAAATAACCGCTGTATTGAGCCGTGCTCATTTGATCGACACCCTTGATGGTCACATCGGTGTAAAAGGCCCCAAGCGCAGTTGAAGCATTCATTTTGGTGTTGAGCAACGCACCTTCCCAATGAATACTCCCCCGGGTTGAAATCATGCCAAAACGGGCCAATGACTCTGGTGTTTGTCGAGGAAACCAACGCGGGAAAAGCGATTTTAGGGCTGGTATTTCCGTCTCCAAATTGGTGATCTGCGCGTCTAATACACCCGTTTTCTCCCGGGAAAATAAATCTTGTAACCGCAGACTTGCGCGAAGCCCAGTGGCTCCGGAATTCAGATAGTCCAACTCAACGGTGAGATCCTGGAGCATTCCATCCAGCGTAAACTTCCCCTCAATGGTTTGGTTGCGACCAAAATAGTCCGCCCAGACATTGAGTTCATCCGTATCCAAAGTCACTGCCTCAGCATTCATATGCCAGTTCACCCGGTCAACAAATGAAACATTCGCGGTTTTAGGATCGTCAACGGATACTGATCCTTCAAAACTTGAACGAGGAGTGCGCACCACCAGCTTGTTCAACGAAATCTGTTCGTTATTGACGGTCAACTGACCGCTGAGCGATTGAATATTTGCCCATCGATCCAAATCAGCGGAAAGCGACTGAATCTCCGTGTTAAACACACCGGATGCTACCTGGAGATCTGCAGCCTCGATGGAATGAATATCGATGACCATGGGTCTAGCGGGTTCGGACAACCCCTGATCTCCTACCCTTAATTGGCCTTCTTTAAGCGACAATAATGCCCCGAAAAAACCCACTTTTGTCGTGTCTTTAGACTGAGGAAGCTTAGCTAAAAATCGATTCAGTGTATGCAGCGAATCCCCTGGATGGTATTGGATATCCAATAGAAAATCACTGACCAGAATGTGCCCCATCCTCTGTTGTCCATTGAGCCAGCCCATCAAATCAATCCCAGAGACCGATAAACGCTGTGCGTAGAACAGGGTGTCATTTAGTTGATCAAATACCAATACCTCTCCAGCATCAATAGCTCCTTGAACAGGCCTAACCCTCAAATGTGACAACCCTACTTTTATTCCGTATTGGGTTTCCAATTTTTTGACCAACCATTGGGCCGTTTGGGTTTGTACTTGTGGAATGGATAAGACCAGGGCGATCACCAAAAGTAAAACCATGGCAAAAGCCAGCATCCTACTTACTATGTTGCTCCATTTTTTGATACCGACCTATGTATTACCTTTGTGTACTGATTCCAAAACGATGAACAAAAAACCGGTGTACCTGCTCGCCATAGAATCATCCTGTGACGACACCTCATGTGCAGTGATGTGCGATCGGCGCAAACTGAGTTTAACCACCGCTGGCCAATCCGTACACCAAGCCTATGGGGGCGTAGTTCCGGAATTGGCTTCAAGAGCCCATCAACAGCACATCGTACCTGTGGTACATCAAGCCATTGCTCAAGCAAATATCGACAAAAAAGATCTATCTGCCATCGCTTTTACACGCGGTCCTGGACTTTTGGGATCCCTTTTGGTCGGCACCTCATTTGCCAAATCTCTGGCCTTGGGTTGGGATATTCCCCTGATTGAAGTAAACCACCTTCAAGGTCATGTACTGGCTCACTTTATCGAAGATCAAAACCCCCGAGCCGTACCTGAGTTTCCTTTTTTGGCCGTGACCATCAGCGGAGGGCACACCCAAATTATTGAAGTGCGCAGTCCTTTTGATTTTAAAGTGATCGGACAAACACTAGATGATGCTATTGGCGAAGCTTTTGATAAATCCGCCAAAATTCTTGGCTTTGACTACCCGGGTGGGCCGTTAATCGACCAGTGGGCACAAACAGGCCATCCACATGCTTACACCTTTCCCATTCCCAAAGTGAGCGGTTTGGATTTTAGTTTTAGCGGTTTAAAAACAAGTATATTGTACTTCATCCAAGAACAAACCGCTAAAAATCAAAATTTTATAGCGGAAAACAGAGCAGATCTTTGCGCCTCTATTCAGCACACCATAGTGACTATTCTCATGAAAAAAATACACGCAGCAGTTCTGCAGACAGGAATCACTCAAGTCGCTATTGGCGGTGGTGTTTCGGCCAACTCTGGGGTGAGAAAAGCGTTGATCGATCAAGGCGATGAAGCTGGCTGGACCACCTTTATTCCTCCTTTCGAATACTGTACAGACAACGCCGCCATGATTGGAATTGTGGGGTATTTTAAATACCTTGAAGGTCAATTCAGCGCACACAATATCAGCGCACAAGCGCGCTATCCCATATAATGCAATTATTTTACGCCCCAGACCTGTCCGCTGAGCATTCGCTCTGCCACCTATCCCCTGAAGAATCGCAACACGCTGTAAAAGTTTTGCGCAAGAAAACAGGAGATCAAATCGATGTGTTTAATGGAAAAGGGCTGATTGGCCCTGGAATCATCACCACCCAAAGCCATAAAGAGGTAACTGTACAGGTCATCAATACCAAACAACACCCGTTTGCTACACATCCGCTGCATATCGGTATTGCACCGACTAAAATGAATGAACGGTTTGAATGGTTTTTGGAAAAAGCGACCGAAATCGGCATTCAGCGCATTACCCCCTTGCTTTGTGATCAATCGGAACGCAAACAAATCAACCGAGAGCGCATGCAGAAGATATTGCTCTCTGCCGCTAAGCAATCCTTAAACACACATATCGCTCAACTCGATGAACTGACTTCGTTCGATGATTTCTTGGCACAAAACAACCCAGGAATCATGGCTCATTGCGCTGCTGATTCAGACAAAACCTCATTGCCCGCCCTACTCCAAAAAACCGCATCTGGGTTGATTATCATCGGACCCGAAGGCGATTTCTCGTCCCGAGAAATCGCCCTCGGCAAGCAAAAAGGATGGCGTACAGCCTCCCTGGGCTCAACGCGATTAAGGACAGAAACTGCAGGTATTTGGGCCGCGACTGCCTGGGCCATCGCACACAACAATCTTGGGGCCCATGATCAATAAATGGCTGGCATCGCCCTCTTGTCAACAATGGTTTAGGGAACATCTGGATGTAGATCCAAAAACGTTAGCGCTAAAAAAATCCCCTTGGCCTGAGGTAACCGCACAACAATGCGCTCAACAGGTGGAAGCACTGCGGACCATTGCCGCTAAGATTCCTTCCTGGTTTGAGGTCATGGGATTGATTTACCCCCCAAAAGTGAATTTGGAGCAAGCCTCATCGCAGGTGACTGCTCAGTATAAAGCAAGTTTAGTCCAAGGAGATACCCTCTGGGACCTATCCGGTGGCTTAGGGGTAGACACCTGGGCATTGGCCCAGAAATTTGATCAAGTGGTCCATGTAGAGCAAAACCCTGAGCTCAGCGCATTGGTCAGTCACAATATGGAGGTTTTGGGACTGGGTGCTCGAGTACACTGTGAAAATACGACCGCTGAGCTATGGCTGGAGCAACCCCACAAGGTCAGCGCGATTTACTTGGATCCCTCGCGCAGGGACGCTCATAACCAACGAGTTTTTCTGTTGTCTGACTGCACGCCAAACTTGATCGATTTGTCTCCTAAACTATGGGATAAAACATCGGTCGTCCTGGTAAAAACAGCTCCTTTACTTGATATAAGCTCAGGTTTAAATGAAATGCCTCAAACTGCTGAAATACATGTAGTTTCAGTAAAAAATGAAGTGAAGGAAATCATTTGGTTATTGAAAAAAAACCACACCCAACCCCCAATTCTTTACGCCGTTGATCTAATGCCAGTAAAACGAGAGGTATCCGTAAATTGGGATCAGGCAAAAAACGCCCAGACCACTTTCGGACCTGTGGGCAAATACCTATATGAGCCTATGGCTGCTCTGATGAAACTAGGGGTATTTTCTTGGATTGGATCTGCCTATAATCTAATCAAGATACACCCCAACACACATTGGTATACCAACGATCAACTCATCGATTTTCCAGGGAATATCTATGTGATCAAATCTGTTCACCCCTATAAAAAATCGCTATTTCCCTGGTTAAAAGGTCAAAAAGCAAATGTCAAAAGTCGAAATTTCTCTTGGGATCCAGCCCAGATCAAAAAAAAACACCAAATCATCGATGGGGGCACCCTCTTTTTGTTTTTTACTACTGATTGGAGTGGTCAACAGATAGTGATAGAAGCGGAAAAGGCTACTTAATCGTTTTTGTATCTTTGAAAAAACGAGTACTATGTTTCAAAAATTCCTTTTTTTATCTGCCTCACTGCTTTATACCTCTATTTCTCTTGCGCAAAGCTTAGATCAAAAGGATTACGCTATAGGTCCTGCCCAAGACACCCTGTGGGTGATTAAGTCCCCATCGGGAATATTCACACCCACAGATCGAGCCTCGGCGATCAACAAACACCTAAAGACGCTATCGGAGGACACCCAATGGGATGCCCAACTCCTCAAGCTTCGCCAAAACAACCAAAATATTGACCTGGTCTACCGAGATCTTGTCATCGCTACAGTGCAACCTCAAGACACCGTAAATACAGGATTAACTGATCAGCAGTTGGCTCAGGAACACTGGGTGTCAGTGGTTCAATCAATCAATCAGTACCACGCCGACAACGACTGGTCGTTGTGGCTAAAAAAACTTGGCCTGGCACTAGTAGTATTGATCCTTGTATTCATTTTGGTAAAATACATCAACCGACTATTTAAGTGGACGGGGCAACGCATTGAACTCGAAAAAGGGAAAAGTATTCGGGGGATTAATTGGAATGACTACGCCCTACTTGATGCCCAAAAACAAGTAAATATTTATTTGTGGGTGGTTAAAATCGCGAAAATACTCATCCTCGCGCTGCTGGTGTACTTGGCACTTCCAGTTGTTTTTGGGTTGTTTCCTCAGTCGCAAGACTTGGCACATACCCTTTTTCAATACATCATGGACCCGCTTAAACGCATTGGTGTTGGGTTATGGGACTTTTTTCCCAACCTAGTGACCATATTGGTGATCTCCTTAGTGGCTCGTTATGCGCTTAAAGGCCTGAGTTATCTCAAAGATGAAATTAAATTAGGCCACTTAAAAATAAACGGTTTTTTCCCGGACTGGGCTACGCCCACTTTTCAAATAGCACGCGTTCTATTGATCGCTTTTACTTTTGTCGTGATTTTTCCCTATTTGCCTGGAAGTGATTCTCCCGTTTTTCAGGGAGTTTCCGTGTTTCTAGGATTTTTATTCACCTTTGGTTCTGCAGGTTCCTTGAGCAATATTGTTGCAGGTATCGTGTTGACCTATATGCGTCTGTTTCACGTGGGTGACCGAGTGCGCATCGGTGATACGGTTGGGGATGTCGTTGAAAAAAACATGTTGGTGACCCGAATCAGAACGATTAAAAACGAGTTGATTTCTATCCCCAATGCATCGGTGATGAACAGCCACACGATCAACTACAGCGCTGAGGCCGCCGATAAAGGGCTCATCCTACACTCAACAGTGACCATTGGCTATGATGTGCCCTGGAGAGAAGTACATCAAGCGCTGATCCATGCAGCAAACAAAACATCCCTGATCCTCAAAGAACCCAAACCATTCGTGCTGCAAACTAGTCTAGACGATTTTTATATCGCTTACCAAATCAATGGGTACACCCAACACCCTCACCAACAAGCAGCTATTTATTCCGAGTTACATCAAAATATTCAAGACAGCTGCATCGAGGCTGGAATTGAAATACTATCACCGCATTACAGAGCGCTCAGGGATGGTCATGACATGGCTGTACCTGAGGATAAGAAACCCAAAGGATATACCCCTCCTTCATTTAGGGTTACTGTCCAAAAAAATCCTGAATTATAAATCAAACAGGTATTGGAACTTTAAGTAAAGTTGAGCAGTGTCAATTTTATAACCATATCCCGGTTCCGTATAGGAATAACCGTTGGTAGCTCCTATATAACCAATGGTAAATGGGTTGGGATTCCATTTCAGCAAAGCTTGTACAAATGAGGTGTCGTTGAAATTATTGGCCTCTGTAACCAGCCTAAATGAAAAATCCTGATTGATTTGAAAGTCAGCATTTAACCTTAAGATCATCCCGCTGTAGTACAACTCAGCACCATCGATTGATTTCATCTCGGAATACCTTAAACTAGGGCTTAACTTCAACTGATTGCCCCACTGAAAGTCATTAAAACTACCGATAAATAGCGCCTCTCCTACCACTGGAGCATCTGCGTTGTAGTAAATCTGTTTACCTCGTTCCGTGAACAATCTCATATTCATCCGTTCACCGGGATTAAACCGAAAGAACACACTACTCATGTACAAATCCTTACCTAAATAGCCATCAAACTCCTCGTAGGGGATGATGCGGTGGCTGATTTCTGCCAACATACCGTTGGCCCACCCCATAACCGATTGTAAATTCACCGATTGAAAACGCTTCATGCCTTCTATGGTGCGCACATCTTCAAAACGAATTCCAGCTTCTAACTGTTTCCAAACCTGATCTGGTTCAAAAAAATGGGTGTACCTGTGCCTTAACTGAAGTACTTGAGCGTCGTTTTGATTGGTGAATCCCAAGGGGGTCTGGTAGTGTTGCCCCATAAATACATAGGACATTCCTGAGTTCCAATTGCGGGTGTTGCGCGCCAAATAAAATAACCCCGAGGTGCCATTTTGAGTTTCACCATCTAAATCTACAGTATAGTTGCCAATGCGTTCGCCTGTGGAGAACCAATCAGCGACGGGTTCGTTGTGGATACTCTGATTGTACTCAAATCCTGCCGTATATGTTTTTGGAAACCTGTAGGTTCCATCAAAACCCAAAGTATGGCCTGATCCTCCAAAGGAAAAAAATCGATGTGTGGATAAAAACCCGAGGCTAGAACTGTTTTTAAACATGCGTTGGGTGCGAAAAATAGAAGCGTATGAAGCTCCTCCTTCTGCTGAATATGTCGTATACCTGGCGGGAATCAGGTAGGGTGAAACCTCATCGTAAGCAGTCAACCAGTACGTTCTCTGTTTAGCACCCTGCGCGATGAGCTTGGAGGAAAACAAAGGCTGGTTAATCGCTCGGGTATACACTGTTGAAAGTTCGGTTTGAATCAGGTCATTCCCTTCGTTAAAGTAGGGTCTTCGTTCAGGAAATGCTATGGCAAATGTGTTGTTTACCGTAATCTGAGAAACGTCTGCCTCCACCTGCGAAAAATCGGGGTTAAATGCCACTTCAAGTGAGGTTGTGGGAGACAAATCAAAAAGCCCACTGAGACCGACGTTACCCGTGACCCCACCCATCTTAAAGTCACCCGCCTCCCTAGCTCCTGATTGACCGCCAAAAACATAGGGTATGAGCTGGGCTCTTTTGGTGGATTTCACCCCTTTTAGCAATAGATGCGTTGGGGATTGACAAGGAATACAGGGATTATCTCTATCCAATGGAAATTGAAAATTTTGACTCCTAGCGCCACCAACATAGGTCGATCGATACAAAACAACCTTCCAATCCATTTCCTCTAATTGGGTAAACTGCAAGGAAGAGAAAGGTATTTGCAATTCGACGTGGTAACTGTCTTCATGTATCGAAGCCTTGGATACAAAATTGATGTTGTAGTTGGGATCGTCTTCACCAGAAGCAGTCAACTTCATATCTAGTTGACTTCCTGCGGCGTTGGCACCAGCATTGACCAAAAATCTTCCATCACCAAAAGTATCCAAACCGATCATCACAAAGTCATCCTGCCAAGCTTCATCCCTGTTTCTGATGGAAGAACGCAATTCTGAACTATTTCCGTAAGCTATAAATCCAACATATAGGTCATTGGCAGAGTACGTGATCCAAACTTCAGTTTTGTTGACTGAAGACACATTGTCACCAGGATCAAACTCGTATTGAATCAAGTGCTTTTGCGTACCAGCCCATTCCTCTGTATTGACCACTCCGTCTAATTGAATTTTGGATGATTGCGACCAAGCCATCATCGGCACCAACAAAAGCAAAAAAGTGTATTTCATGAAATTGCATTTCAAAAAAAGACGCGCCATATTGCCTAATGTTACACCCCTTTTGACATTTCCAAAAAAGAAGAAAAAAATTTGGGTAGTATCTGTTTAATAAAGTACATTTGCATCCGCGTTTTTACGCAGTTTTATTGTTTAGGAGAGGTGCCGGAGTGGTAACGGAGCAGATTGCTAATCTGTCGACGGGTAACTGTCGCCAGGGTTCGAGTCCCTGTCTCTCCGCAAATTTTGTCAGCGATGATCATTCGGGGTGTAGCGTAGCCCGGTTATCGCGCCGCGTTTGGGACGCGGAGGCCGCAGGTTCGAATCCTGCCACCCCGACAAAGGTCGCGTAGCTCAGCTGGATAGAGCATCTGCCTTCTAAGCAGACGGTCAAAGGTTCGAATCCTTTCGCGATCACGAATAAACACAAAACCCACAATTACAAATCAAGCTTGTTTGAATTTGTAATTGTGGGTTTTGTGTTTTCAAAGCGGAGCTTTGGAGGATCAGCGAGC
>JANRDC010000024.1 GCA_030726725.1 Flavobacteriaceae bacterium | reverse complement strand
GATCTGTGCTGATGCCTCCTGGATCAGTCAACAGGGCGTAATTCAAAAAAGGGTGAATGCTTTTGGGTGGGTAATAGGCATTAGACCAGCCCGAAATGGGGAAACAGGTAAATGACCACAAGACGAGGAACAAACGAAGCAAGCGTATTTTCAAGGTGAGACCAGTTAAGGTTTGGGTATCTTGAAAAAATACAGATGTTTTATTGTTATCTCGATTTTATTCGGCAAGTGGTTAGTTTTTCAAGCTAAATGGTTAATTGGGAGGCATGTTTAAATTTCATAGATTTGCCTTGAATCAATTTAATTGTATGCTCTTTTTAGGAATATTAATCTTCACATTGCTGATTGCTTTAATTCTGCTGTTCTACAATTATGAGAACAACAGGAATTCCTTGCTGCTTACATTGTTTTTGGTGTTTTACTCCTTGTATGGAATCACACATTTTGTGGTAACAGAAATACAGCACATCACACTTTCAGCTTTATTATTTGTTCACTTCACCCCCTTATATTTAGCTCTGGGGCCTTTGATTTACTTATATGTACGCAATACACTAAATGATCAAGAACGGTTAAGCAAAATAGACGCCCTGCATTTTCTGCCAGCAGCCATTCAATTAGTTGCAATTATCCCCTACTCTCTTCAAGATTTTGAGTTAAAAAAAGATATCCTAACTCAATTGATCGCTGATCCCAATATGATCTCCCAAGTGGATTTCAACGCTTTTTTTAGTCCAAAGTTTAATTTCTACATGCGCATTGGTTTGCTCCTGATTTACACACTCACTACTTTAGGCTTGATTATACATTACAGGGCCAAGCGCTTTTACCAAATCAAGCTGCCTTATGAATTAAAAAATACCACTTTTCGTTGGTTGACCAGTTTGCAGCTATTCGTCTTGCTGAGTTTGACCCCATATCTGTTTTTTATCATCGATTATCTGGATTTTGGAGGCTCGCTCTATTCTAGCTACAACAAGATTTTGCTGTCCGTTAGTGCTTCAGGATTGGCTTTGATGAGTCTTGGATTGTTGGTGTTTCCTCACATACTCTATGGGATGCCACAAAAACAGGGCCCACTACCTACTCTGGGGCTGAAGAAACAAAAGAAAACAATAAAGAATAAGTCTAAATTAGCTGCTATACCTACTAAAGATCCTGAATACTTCAACGAGGTGGCAGAAGCCATAGAACAGTATTTTGTGGAACAGAAGCCATTTTTGCGGTCTGACTTTACCATGGCTGAAATGGTGGTTTCACTAGGAATTCCCAAACACCACATCATGTACTGTTTTCGCTATATATTCAATACAGGATTCAACGACTACAAGCTGAACCACAAAATTGATTGGGTATGTATTGCCTTAGTGGAAAGTGATTTAACCAGTGAAACCATCGATGCGATCGGCGAAAAAGCTGGATTCAAATCCAAATCCAACTTTTATGCTACTTTCAAGAAATACACCGGAATGACACCCCTGGCCTACCGAGCCAAATACCACGCCTAGTATTTGGGATAAGACATCGTGATGTTTCTGTACTCCACAGGACCGTGGTCCCCCTGCAATAAGATGGGGCCGGGCAAGCCTTCTTGGGAATCCAATGCGCCTCCGGTAATACCTGGGATGATTTGATCACAGATAACGGTCTGCCCATTGGCCACGATGGTTACCCGGCGGCCGATGAGTGTGATGTCATAAGTCTGCCAACTTCCAGCGGGTAAGGCTGCCATGGCGTTGGGGGTAAGGAATCCGTATACCCCGCCAAAATAAGTGCTGCTGGGTTGCTTGCCGTAGTTGTCCTCGACTTGCACTTCATGTCTACCTCTGAGATAAATCCCTGAATTACTCCCTGCAGGATAACGGAATTCTATGTGCAGTTTAAAGTCTTCAAATTTTTGCTCAGTCATCAAGTTACTGCCTGACTTCGGACTGGTTAAAATGCCATCCTTGACGATCCATTGATTGCGGTCTGGACCCGATTGAGCCACCCAACCAGACAAGTCTACCCCATTAAAAATAGGTTCTGGAGCCGACCAAGACTTGGGCGTTTCTCTGATCATCAAAGGTGCACGCACACCGCGTACAGGCCATTTAGTTCCGTTATTGTGGATGATTTCTCCCACCAACTCGTCATTTTCATAACGGGCCGTGAATTCAAGATCTTGACTGCCTACCCATTGAGGGGGTACTGAAAAAGTTAAGGTGTTGTCGGCGTAATTGAACAGAGATACAGGACGGGCGCTACCGACTTCTCCCACAAAAGATCCTACCAAAGTTTTGCTTCCGGAAAGTTTCACCTCTAGCCAAGAAGGCAGTGAAATCCCTTCTTTTTCCATGGTCAAATCCCAGCGACCGATCACCGGTGCGTCTGCTTGGGCCCAGCCCATCGCAGTAAAAACAGCCATAGCGGCTGCGAAAAATATCTGTTTCATCTCAAAAGCATTAACTCAAATATAACAAAATTCAAGGGAAAGGACGCTGATTTTGGGGGACAGGCATGGGCCTATTTGCCTAATTTTGTCCCATGGATCAAAACAGAATTATCGACGAATTAAAGACGCGCAAGGAAAGACCGCAACAACCGCGCATCTGCCTGGGTGTGAAGCGCCAGACAGAATTATTTGTCGACATGCTCTTTGAAGCACTCTTTGATGCACACACGGATCTAGCGCAGTCCTGGCCTAAACTTGAAAGCACTTTTGAGGAACTGGTTAGGCTGACTTGCTGGCAAGAGCAAAAGGATTGTCCTTCCCCTTGGGATCCATTTACCGAGCAACTGCCCAGAATCGTAGACGAACTCCAAGAGGATGCACAAGCGATCTTAGCCGGTGATCCAGCAGCCCAAAGCATAGAAGAAATTTACCTGGCTTATCCTGGATTTTATGCCATAGCGATTTATCGCATTGCCCATGTCTTGCACCAATTGGGATTTCCCCTCATCCCAAGAATGATGACAGAATTAGCCCACAGCAGGACTGGAGTGGATATCAATCCCGGTGCCCAAATCGGCAGGCATTTTTTTATCGACCACGCCACAGGAGTGGTGATCGGCGAAACAGCCGTGATTCACGACCGGGTGAAAATATTTCAAGGAGTGACCTTGGGGGCCTTGGTGGTGGATAAAAATATGGGGGACCGCAAAAGACATCCAACCATTGAATCTGATGTGACCATCTATGCCAACGCCACAATTTTGGGTGGAGATACCGTGATTGGAGCCTCCAGTGTCATCGGCGGAAACGCCTGGGTAACCCAATCTGTGCCCCCAAATTCTAAAGTATTTTACAACGTATCCCCACATGTCAAGCCCAACTTACCTTAATCTGGAATCTTTGGTCGGCAACACCCCTTTGGTGTTGGCCCAAAAAATCAACCCCAATCCCAAAGTGACTTTACTCTTTAAGTTGGAGGGGAACAACCCAGGGGGAAGTGTCAAGGATCGGGCAGCGCTGTTTATGATCAAAGGCGCATTGGCCCGGGGAGAAATCAACACGCATACAAAACTGATCGAAGCCACTTCAGGGAACACGGGCATTGCCCTAGCCATGATCGCGCGGTTGTACGGACTACAGATCGAACTGGTCATGCCCGAAAACAGCACCGTTGAACGGGTGCAAACCATGCGTGCTTACGGGGCTCAAGTTACCTTGACTCCCGCAGATCAAGGCATTGAAGGCGCCAGGGACTACGCGGAGTATCAAGTCAAACACCAGGGGTGTTTTGCCTTAAACCAGTTTGGGAACAGCGATAACTGGAAAGCGCATTACCACACTACAGGGCCAGAGATTTGGCGAGACACCCAGGGAAAAGTGACCCATTTTGTGTCCTCCATGGGAACAACAGGAACCATTATGGGGACCAGTTGCTTCCTCAAGGAACAGTCAAAAAAAGTGCAAATCGTTGGCGTTCAGCCCGAAGACGGATCAAAAATACCGGGGATTAGAAAATGGCCAGAAGCCTATCTCCCCGCCATTTACCAACCGAAGCGGGTGGACCGCATCATCGAAGTTTCGGATAGGGAAGCCGCCCAAATGGCGCGAAGACTCGCTCGAGAGGAGGGTATATTCTCCGGTATGAGTAGCGGTGGTGCGGCTATAGCGGCACTAAAACTTTGTGAGGAATTGACCGAAGGTGTGGTGGTCAGCATTGTTTGCGACCGCGGGGATCGCTACTTGTCTTCCGGTTTGTTTGAATAAAAAAGGCGCCCATGGGGCGCCTTTTTTATTTCTATCCTTGGGGCTACTTGATCACCAAAGTGTGGAAGTCCTTATCCACCAACAGAGTCATGGCCACTGGGTCAAACTGAACATCGGCCAATGCCACTTCCTCCGTGTCGATCCATATTTTGGATGGGGTGAATGGAAGTCCGATTAACTCAATGCAGTAACGGCTAAAGGGCACCTCAAAAGCGCCTTCGCGGTGTTGGTTCAGGTTGAGTTCTTGTTCTTTTCCGTATAGCTTTAACGTCCTGAGTGAAAACATACCTTTATGGTAGTCGTATCCGTCGTGGGCATCTTCAAACACCACAGAATGCTCGCGACCTAATTTAAAATACAGCTCTAATTTCAAGGTTTCTACCCGGATCTGATCCACGTATTGCTGTACTGGGTATTTCGGGATGATGGCCCCTTGCTTGACAAAAAGCGGCATCTTGTCCAAAGGTGCGTCGACCCATAATTCTTGGCCTCCTTGAACCAACTCACGGGTCCACCAGTTATACCAACCTCCTTTGGGCATATACATGCGACGACCAAGCGCATTGGGCTCTTGAACGGGGCATACCAAAATTTGGTCGCCGAAGATAAATTCATCGGTGCGGTAATAAGTTTGGGTGTCGGTTTGGTCAAAATAAACCAGGGGCTTGATCATCGGTGTACCGTGCTGCACGTATTGGTGGTACATGGTGTATATGTATGGCAGGAGTTCGTAACGCATACGCACGAACTTGCGGGTGATGTCCAGCACCTCATCGTTAAACGACCAAGGTTCCTGGTCCCCGTGGTGGCCTGAGGAGTGTACCCTACAGAACGGGTGAAAACTGCCCAACTGCACCCAACGGGTGAACAATTCTCCTGTGGGTTGCTCGGCAAATCCGCCGATATCTGTACCGACAAAGCCCATGCCGCTGAGGGACATGCGTTGGACTTGGACATTGGCCAGCCAAAGGTGCTCCCACGTGGCGACATTGTCCCCGGTCCAAGAAGAAGTATAGCGCTGACCTCCGGAGTATTGGGCTCGGGTGATCACGAAAGGTCTTTTGGGATAAGCGTATTTTTTCACCCCATCGTAGGTGGCGCGGGCCATCTGCATCCCGTATATATTGTGTGCTTTGCGGTGACTGCATGGGTTGCCGTCGTAGTCGTGGCGCACGTCGTTGGGGAAGGTCTTTCCGGGCACCTCCATCACGGCGGGTTCATTCATGTCGTTCCAGATCCCTTTGATTCCGATCTGCTCGATAAGCTCGCCGTACAGGCCGGCCCACCACTGTCGCACTTCTGGGTTGGTAAAGTCAGGAAAATAGCATTCGCCGGGCCATACCTTACCCTTCATATAGGATCCATCAGCGCGCTTGCAGAAATAATCTTTCTCCAAGGCCTCTTTAAAGACCGGATAATCCGGATCGATTTTGATGCCTGGATCGATGATGGCAATGGTCTGAAACCCTTGGGCTTTCAGGTCATCGACCATTTGTTTGGGTGAGGGAAAATAGGTGTTGTTCCAAGTGAAACAGCGGAACCCATCCATATAGTCGATGTCTAAATACAAGGCATCGCAAGGGAACTCTAGTTTTCTAAACTGATCGGCGATTTCCCGCACCTTAGACTCGGGGTAATAGCTCCATTTACACTGGTGATAACCCATCGCCCACATCGGAGGCATCTCGGGTTTACCTGTGAGGTCGGTGTACTTTTGAACCACCTGATCGATCCCAGGACCGTAGATAAAATAGTAATTCATCTCGCCCCCATCAGCCCAAAAGCTGGTGACATTGCGGCGTTCGTGGCAGAAATCAAAATGGGTTTTAAAGGTGTTGTCAAAAAAGATCCCGTAGGCCATTTTGTTGTGCAAAGCGATGTAAAAGGGCACGGTTTTGTACAACTCGTCCAGGTCTTTGCCGTAGGCGTATTGATCTGTATTCCAATTGGATAGCCTTTTGCCTTTTAGGTTTAGGTGGGTTGGTTTATCCCCCAAACCGAAGAAATTTTCGCCCTCGGGCGAAGACTTGCTCATCTTGACGTAATTGCCGCCATACTCAAAGGATTCTTCCCAATGGAAGCCCATCTCGTCCTCGCAAATCACGGTATCTTCCAAGTCGTACAAACCGATGCGCAGATCCTGTTTGGACACCACGCACTTCACTTTGGCGGTGGTGATCACCACCGAAGTTTCCGTTTCTTGGACCGTTAATTCGTTAAAACCGTGGGGCTGCTGTTCATCAATGGCGTAGCTGAAGTCTTTGGCAAAAAAGCCATCCGGCGCATACCTAAATCGCAATATACTGTCTCGGACCACGTGTACTTGAAGCAGCACACTGTTTTCCGATTGAAAAGTGACAATGTTGGATGATTTCTTGTGTGACTTATAGGCATTGGGCACTAAGTTGCCCTTGTATTCGAGTTCTGTATTGGTAATCATGAAATGGGTAGGTTAGTCGCAAAGGGCAAATAAACACGGATACGCGCATCCCCACAAGCAATGTTTATAAAATTTGATAAACCACAGCCCCTAAGGGTGGTAGCGCTAAAATCGCACTGGTGGAACGTCCGTGGATGGGCATTGATTCAGGCGTGATTTGCCCGGCTACTCGATAACCAGAACCGCCAAATTCAGTGTCGTCAGAACTGTACTTAAGCACCAACTTTTTGCCAAATGGAAGACCCACTCGATAGGCATCATGCGGCTGCGGAGTTAAATTGCACACCACCAAAACGGCGTCAGCAGCCTGTGCTCCATGGCGCACATAAGCCAAAACACTATTCTGGGCATCGTCATACGACATCCACTCAAATCCTTTAGCCGAAAACTGACATTGATGCATGGCTGTAGTCTCCCGGTATAAGCGGTTGAGCGCCTGAAGGTTCTTTTGAACCCCTTGGTGGAAACCGAATTCAGTCAAATGCCAATCCAAGCTCTGGTTGTAATTCCACTCGTCGTATTGACCGAATTCGCCGCCCATGAATAACAATTTGGCCCCTGGATGGGTAAACATATACGCGTACATCAACCTCAACTGGGCAAATCGCTGCCATTCATCACCGGGCATGCGACCCAGCAATGAATTCTTGCCGTACACCACCTCGTCGTGGCTGAGCGGAAGCATAAAATTTTCGGTAAAGGCATAAGTCATCGAAAAAGTGATGTCGTTTTGGTGGTAGGGTCGGTAAATGGGATCTTTTTTAAAATACTCCAAGGTATCGTGCATCCAACCCATCATCCACTTCATGCCGAAACCTAAACCACCGATGTCCGTGGGCCTACTGACCATGGGAAAAGAAGTTGACTCCTCGGCAATGGTTTGAATGCCGTCAAATCGGCCGTATAAATGCGCGTTGAGCTCCCGCAAAAAAGAAGCTGCCGCTAGGTTTTCTCTGCCCCCAAATTCATTGGGCTCCCACTCCCCGTCTTCCCGAGAATAATCCAGATACAACATAGAAGCTACCGCATCCACACGAAGTCCATCGATGTGGTAATGCTGCATCCAAAAAACCGCATTGGAGATCAAAAATGAACGCACTTCCGGACGCTCGTAATTAAAAATCAAACTCTTCCAATCTTTGTGGTATCCCTTTCTGGGGTCCGGGTGTTCATATAGATGGCTTCCGTCGAAAAAGCCCAAACCGTGGTCATCGCTGGGAAAATGTGAGGGTACCCAGTCCAAAATCACGCCGATGTCGTGCTGGTGAAATGCGTCTACCAAGTACTTAAAATCTTCTGGGGTGCCAAATCTAGACGTAGGTGCAAAATAACCCACCAGCTGGTAACCCCAGGAAGGATCGTAGGGGTACTCCATAATCGGCATAAACTCCACGTGGGTAAATCCCATCTCGGCGACATAGGGTACCAGTTGCTCGGCCATGGCTCGGTAGCTCAAAAATTCCCCGTCCGCGTTGCGGCGCCAAGAACCAAAATGCACTTCGTAGACAGAAAAAGGTTTGTCCAGTCCTTGTCTTTGTGGCCGAACCTTCATCCACTGCTGGTCTTTCCAGTCATAAGCCGCATCCCAAACCACAGAGGCTGTCAAGGGTGGATGCTCCGCTCTGCGGGCAAATGGGTCCGCTTTCTCCGTCACCACCTGATTGTGATGTGAGTGAATCTTGTATTTGTACAAAGCTCCGTGTTGCACGCCAGGTACAAAGCCCTCCCAAATACCGCTGCCGTCCCAACGCACAAAAAGCGGATGTGACCCTTCGATCCAATAATTAAAATCTGCGATCACCGAAACGCTTTTGGCCGAGGGGGCCCACACCGCAAAATAGGTGCCTTCTACCCCATCGAGTACCATCGGGTGGGCCCCCAATTTCTCGGCTAGGTCAAAATGCTTGCCCGCTTTAAATAATTCAATATCAAAATCGGTAAAAAGACTGTGGTGAATGGTCGTGGTATGCATCAGCAATGGGTGCGCGAAAACGCGCTTATTTGTTTAAAATTTGCAATATTCCCCTCAGTGGGATCAGTGCCCAACGCGGGCGTGAGTTCAATTCGTAGCCCAGCTCGTACACCGCTTTTTCCAAGAGGCAATACTGAAGCAAGAACTCTATTTCTTTGGTGTATCCGATGTTGAGGTTGTTCTTTTGCACATGGTCGACGTAGGTGTACAAGAACGAACCACATATGTAGTGGTAGAGTTTTTCCCCGGCGACAAAAAGCTCCTCCCGTTCATAGGGAAACTTGCTGCCGTTGTTGAGGATCACCGAATAAATCGCGTAGTGGAAAGAGCGAAACATACCGGCAATGTCCTTGATGGGGGGCTGCTTTACCTTGCGGTCGCGAATGGTACTCTCGGGCTCTCCCTCAAAATCGAGCAAATAAAAGTCGTCGTGATCCACCAACACCTGACCTAAATGATAGTCTCCGTGGATGCGGATACGCTCGCTTTTAAGCTTGGTCCAATCAAAATCCAAAAACCTGCGCCTGATTTCATTCTTGCGGTTTAAGAACACCTTGGCCAGTTCCATGGATTCGCCTTCTAGTTTGTGGAGGTTGTTTTCTATGGTGTTCAGTCGGTTTTGAAACTGATAGGTCAACCTATTTTTAAGCCACACCTCGTAATCCCCGTTGAAATTGGCGGGCACAAAGGAGGTGTTTCGGGTATCGCTACCCAGGGCCACGTGCATTTGGGCGGTCCTCAGCGCGAGTTGTTGCACTTTCTGAAACAGGTTAAGGCCCGCCCAGTCAATGATTTGGTGCGGGATATTTTGCAGCCTAATTCTTTTGTAATGCTCGGTATCGGGAATATCGGCTAGCTTAATTTTTTTGCGCTCGAGGTTGGTAAATACCTCGTCCATTTCTTTGAGGAAGTAATTCCAAGCATCTCCCTGGTTGGGAATCAAACGCTGCATCAGTCCAATCGTAATGTTGTCTTCCTCCCCAATCGACAGATTGACGCTGCCCACATATTCTGGGGTGTTTTCAAAGCGGCAGACTTCGGTCAAAAATCGGTTGATTTCATAGTCGGGATTGGTCGAGATGTAGATGCGTCTAAATATTTTCAACACATAGGTCTCGTTGTAGACAATCGATGTATTGCTCTGTTCAGCCCCCATAAATCGAGAACTTTCGTAGTTCATCGATCCGAGCAGCGCAGATTTGTGAAAAATAATGTTGGGGAATTCGCGGAGCTCAGCGCTGGCGGCGATGCGCTCAAACAACAGTTTTCTAAAATCTTCTATATGAAGCGCGTCGACCAAATAGCCAGATACTCCGTTAAACTGAGCAGGAGCGATCAAGGTATTGGTGTCCAGTTCCGCCTCGGACATAAAGGCGACAGGGATAAAGTAGTTTTGAAAAAACGCTTCTTGGAAATTCACCTCGATCAACACCGCGAAATAGTTGTTTTTCTCCGATTTCAGGCGGACAAAATCAGTGATTTCGATGTATTTCAAGTGGGAGGATTTGCCTGCGTACCAGCGCTTTTTGGGGATGTATTGCTCCAAAATCTCGCTGGCAAATGCGTGCTTAAACCCCTCGTGGTCAAACGCTGACTTCCACTCGATATCAAATTCAAACGAGCGCTTTGGGCTGGGATTTTCCGCGTTTTTCATAGCTATTGGGTTAGGTGGAACAGGTGAAAGGGTAAAATCGGGTGTATTTCAACATAGTTGTGTGTCCCCTGCCAATCATAGGTGTTTTGTGTGATCACGTCGTGAACCCTGTAGTGTGCGTGGCCTTCAAGTCCCATCAAATGCAGCGGTACTTCCACAGTACCCTTTTGGGTGTAGTACGGATCGAAACTCACCACGCTAAGCACCCAACAGGTTTGGGCATCATCCCACTTGAGGTACGCCATCAATTGGGGGTTGTCCACCCCGCAAAACACAATATTATTGGTCTGTTGCAAGGCGATTAAATCGTGTCTAGCTCGGTTAATTTTGGACATCAAGACGGTGATTTTGTTTTCAAAATTCCAGTCCCAATGACGCACTGCGTACTTTTCAGAATCCATATACTCTTCACGACCCGGTACGGCATCGGACACCATCATTTCATAGACTGGGCCGTACACTCCGGTATTGGAGCTCAAGGTAGCGGCCATAAAATAACGGCTGAGGTGCATGGACTCATTGGCCCCCTGGAGGTGGAAAGGATTGATGTCTGGGGTATTGGGCCAAAAATTAGGCCTGAAGTACTCTTTTTGAAGGCTCTGGGTCAACTCTGTGACGTATTCAGTCATCTGGTGTTTGTCCGTGCGCCAAGTGAAATAAGTGTAGCCTTGGGTATATCCAGACTTGGCGAGCTGTTGCATGATTTTGGGGCGGGTAAAGGCTTCAGCCAAAAAGAGCACTTCTGGATGCTTGGCGCGCACCTCCGCCATCAGCCAAGCCCAAAAGTGGAAGGGTTTGGTGTGGGGGTTATCCACCCGAAATACACGGATACCCACTTCTTCTACCCAATACAAACAGCAGGACAATAATTCGTCCCAAAGCGCTTTCCAGTCCGGAGTCTCAAAATAGATCGGAAGAATATCCTGGTATTTTTTTGGCGGGTTTTCCGCGTACTGAATACTGCCATCTGGCCGCCATTTAAACCACTCGGGGTGTTGTTTCACCCAAGGGTGGTCGGGTGCTGCTTGGAGGGCAAAATCCATCGCAATCTCAATACCCTGATCGTGAGCGGATTGAACCAACTGTTTAAAATCGGCTAATGTCCCGAGCTCAGGATGTAGGTCTTTATGACCCCCCAAATGTGAGCCAATCCCCCAAGGTGAACCCACATCGCCCTTTTGGGCATCAGTGGCATTGTTCTTCCCTTTTCGGTTGACCTCCCCGATGGGATGAACCGGGGGAAAATACAACGTATCAAACCCCATGGCAGCTACCTTGGGAAGTATCTGCATACAGTCCTTAAAGGTACCGTGCGCTCCAGGGGTAGGTGAGGAAGACCTGGGAAAAAATTCATACCATGTGCTGAACAGCGCTTTTTTGCGCTCGACCAACACCGAAAAATGAGCGGTGGTGGCGTGAAGCGTTTTGGTGGGATGGGCCATAAATCCCTCATCTAATCGGGGGTCAAACAATACAGCCAAGGCGGCTTGATGACGTTCAGCGTCGGCCAGGTTCAAAGCGAGCTCCTCCCAGAAGGATCGATCGGCTAATCCCTTAGACTTGAGCAAATGCGGCACATAAAGGGCTCCTTCCAACAGCTCAGAGGTAACTAGCTGGTCTGCCTGTACTTTTTTGCGCACCCCACTCAGCCAATTCAATGCCTCATCAACCCATCCCGAAACGCAGTAGGTATACTGACCTAAAGCAGCTACGTCAAAATGGGCCCCAAATCGGTCATTCCCTTGGTGGTGCATGGGCACTTCAGTCCACTTTTTTTCAGACTGGTGTCTGTATAACAAACTGGCCCTGAGCACATCGTGTCCATCGCAAAGCACGTCGCACTCGACGGCTACCCGCTGACCTGGAATTCTTTTGATGGCATAGAGTCCCCCATCAATCGAGGGAGATACATCGGATAAAATTACGCGTTGTTGATTCTGATTCATCACTTAATAGGCTAGAGCACCGATCCCCTGGGCAAATAGTGCTTTGCTCAAAGCCGGTACCTGTTGTTGTTCTAATTCGTCTGCTGTTTTTTTATGACCCATCCAGATCTGTTGCAACTCGGCTACCCTTTGGCGGGTACCTTGGGTGATCCGAGGCTGATCTGAATCCCCCTCGTTGAATGCGCGGATATAGTTGGCCGTAAATCCATTGACATAGTTTTCTACATCGTCATAGGCTTTGCTCAGTCGCTGTACCATCAGCGCATCCCAGGCACCTATATCCGCAGAAACTTTTTGTGCTTGCTGACGCAAATCGCCTTGGATCAAACCTTCCTGCGCCAACAGGGCATCAATCCTTCCTTTAATCGCGTACAGTCGGTTGACCTGCTGGGTCATTTGGTTATAGGTAGCTTCAGCGCTGGACATAAATTCATGGTAGTCGGCATAGTGCGCTGATGTGGTTTCGTAGTGCGGGTTGGCCTTGATTTCCACAGGCACAGTCAACGTTTGATTGCCCACCAACAACGTGGCGCTATAGCTCCCCGGTGAAGCTTTGTGTCCCCTAAAACTCGCTTCAATGTAGACGGCTGGCACCCCTTCCAGTAGGGGATAACGCATGTCCCAAACAAAACGATTTAACCCTTTGTTTTTATCCAACACCGGAGCTTTTGAGGGGTAACCCTCATAGGGCACAAAGGTTTTATCGTCCTTAGAACTAAACGAACGGACTAAAGCTCCTTGGGCATCCCTGATTTCCAAAGTGACTTCTTCTTCCGGCTTCAATTCTGGGAGTTGGTAGTAAAGCACCACCCCATTGGCCGGATTGACACCGGCAAAATCGTCGGTTCCCGAGGGATTTTTGGCATTCATACCGCTGTACCAATTCCCGATGACGGCTGGCTCAGGCGTGTACAACTTAGCGGTGTTTCCTGGTGCGTACTGGCGCAATAGCGGCATGTCGTCAAAGATCCAAAAAGAACGCCCTTGGGTGGCCAGAACCATATCCCCGTGTTTGATCAACAAATCGGTAACGGGTACAACGGGTAGGTTTAACTGAAATGGTTGCCATTGAGCCCCCCCGTTAAAGGATACATACACACCGAGTTCTGTACCTGCCAGCAACAGGTCTTTGCGCACTGGATCTTCGCGCACCACTCGGGTGTAAGCCCCCTGGGGAATACCACTGGAAATGTTTTTCCAGGTTTTACCGTAGTCTTTAGACACGTAAAGCCCTGGAGTAAAGTCGTTAAATTTATACCGCGTGGTGGCGATATAAACCGTACCTGGGTCGTGAGGCGATACCTCAATCGCATTGATCAAGGTTTCCGGAAGTCCCTTGGGAGTAATATTGGTCCAGGTGGCACCACCGTCCTTGGTAATGTGGACGAATCCATCATCGCTTCCAGTGTAAATCACACCCGCCTCATGAGGAGATTCAACGATATAGCTCAGGGTTCCGTAGTTCTCTGCCCCCACGGCCTCGTTGGTATAGGGAATGCCTCCATTGCCTTGTTTATCGTCTTGGTTTCTGGTCAGATCACCGGAAACCACCTCCCATGAATGACCTTCATCCCGGGTGCGCAACAAATACTGCGCACCGTGGTAGTAGGTGTTTTCCTCGTGTAGAGAGCGGATGATGGGCGCATTCCAGTTAAACAAATATTTCATTTGACGGGCTTCAAGTCCCAGGTATTGTATGGGCTCAATCATGATGTTGGTCCCGGCCAATGTTTTCATGTCCACCACATCGATAGAACCCAAATAGCTACCCCCCATCGTCTTGGTCGGGTTTTTAGGATCAAAGGCCAAAAAGGCACTCTCTCCACCTGCCGCATACTGCCAATGCCTTTGGTCTATACCTCCACTGCCCAAGGCCAAACTGGCGATGCGCAAAGAGGTGTTGTCTTGCTGTCCTGCATAGACGTTATACGGCCACAAATCATCGACGGCTACGCGGTACAGCTGGGCGGTCGGCATATTTTCTTGGTCAGTCCAGTGCGCTCCACCGTCAAAAGTGATGGAGACTCCTCCGTCATCAGCCACGGCCATATTCTTAGAATTGGCAGGATTGATCCACAAATCGTGGTAGTCTCCGTGGTAAGCATCGATGCGGGACCAGGTCTGACCAGCATCTTTAGACTGAAGGTAAGAGGCGTTCAACACGTTGACCACCTCGCGGTTGTTGGGATCTGGAAACACCTCGATGTAGTACCAAGCTCTTTGTATCAATCGATGGTCTCCGCTAACTTTGCGCCAACTGCCCCCTGCGTCTTCGGACAAAAACAATCCGCCTTTTTCCGCATAAGTATCACTCTCCACTAGGGCGTATACCCAATCTGAATCTGCCCGGGAAACAGCTATGGACATTTTGCCTTTCTCCTGGGGCAGGCCATTTTCTATCTTTTGCCAAGTTTTTCCGGAATCCACAGACTTGTATAAACCGCTTCCAGGTCCACCAGAACGAACCACCCATGGTTTGCGCTCATGGTCCCACATGGAAGCGTACAACACTTCGGGGTGGTGCACATCTATAGATAGGTCATTGCATCCCGTGGTAGGGTTGACGAACAGCACTTGGGTCCAAGTGGCTCCTCCATCAGTAGATCGGTATATCCCGCGCTCTGCGCTCGGTCCATTGAGGGCCCCTTGGGCAGCGACCCACACCAAATCGGGATTGGTAGGGTGGACCACAATTCGGGCTATTTGCCTGGTCATGGTTAAGCCCAGGTGTTTCCAGGTTTTTCCCCCATCAGTTGATTTGTACACCCCATCCCCATAGGAGGTCATTACCCCACGGGGTGCGTGCTCACCCATACCGACATAAACGATTTCCGGATGGCTTTCAGATACAGTGACCGCACCTACGGAACCTGTTTTAAAGTATCCGTCAGACACATTGGTCCAGCGATGTCCAGCGTCAGTGGTCTTCCAAAGCCCTCCGCCGGTAGTGGCCATATAATAGGTGAGTATATCGTTGGAGGCTCCAGCCACCCCATTGGCCCGGCCACCTCTAAATGGGCCGATGTTGCGATAGACCGCGGCGCTTAAATCGCTGGAAGCATTTTGGGCGTAGAGTCCCATGATGGCCCCAAAAAGAAGGCCGAATAAGGATATTTTTTTCATGGAAAAAAAACTAAATTGTTCTGATTTAAATATAGCTAATTAATTATTGCTCACACATCCTATGCGTTACTTACCACAAATATCTGCTGTCTTGTTGTCGCTGATGGCTTGGGGCTGTACCCCAAAAACCGAAACGCAAAACACAGCGGACCAACCTGGTTTTAGCCTGGAGCGTGCCGCCCAAAAACCCAGCACAGATACAGCTGTTGCCCCCAATCCTGCGAGCACCCGCATTGTTTTGGATCAAAAAGGAGTAGGTCCTGTTCAGGAGGTAACCCTGGTCGAGCTCAACCCACCATGGGCGGAACAGGGCAAGCAATTGTTTGAACAAAAATGCCACGCTTGCCATCGAGCAGACCGCAAATTTATTGGGCCTTCCCTTTCCGGTGTACTCCAACGCAGAAATCCAGTATGGGTGATGAACATGATACTCAATCCGGATCAGATGGTTCAAAAAGACCCATTGGCCCAGGAACTTTTTATGGAGTTTAATGGCTCCCCCATGACTGACCTAAATCTCACGGAAGATCAGGCCAGAACTATTTTGGAATACTTTAGGACTCTTTAGCTCCGTAGTATTCCTGTCGCATGCGCTCGGTTTGCTCAAAATTCTGAAACACCTCAAAGGTTTTTCCTTGGGTGCGCATAGCCCCCAATAGATTGGCGTACTGGGCCGCCAAAAGAGGATCGCCAAAACGCCCAAACCCAAAGGCCAATCCGCCCGCAAACGAATCCCCACACCCCGTGGTATCCACCACATGGTCTACCGGATAAGCAGGCACAAAAACAGACTGAATCTCCCCATTCACCAACGTATACCACTGACAACCATCGCTGTCCAAGGTTACATAGAGGTGTTGCACACCAGCACCCAACACCAACTCAGCCAATGCATCTAAGTGATCCCGCTGACCTGAGTCGTAGTCACCTACCTCACCTGGGGGATAAAAACAGTACAGAGACTCCTCCAGATTCATCTTCAACACATCGATGAACGGCAGCCACTCGTGCATGTCCGTCCAGTGTACCCGAAACCGATGCCCGGATAAATCGACTTGTGTTGTCGGTCCATGGGCATCAAAAATGACCAAGGCCTCCGAATCTTCTTTAATGGAAATCAGCGTTTCCAAAGGCACTTCATAATCGGTAATCGGCACACAAACATAAACGGAGCATTCCGCACCCAACACATCAGTGGGACTGATGGGCCTCATGGCACCAGTTTGGGTCTCTTCCCGATCGTTCTGATTGAGAAACACCAACTGCACCACAGCTCCTTGGTCATGTACCGAAGAAATGTGCTGTAATTCTATATTGCCATAAGGCTCCAGGACATCTACCACCGCATCTTCATCGACTTCGTGGATGTGGGCGACAGGAACCACCCGATCATCTGCACCAAGCAATCTGCTGAGCCCTACAGCAGGGTGGGTCACACATCCGTACTTCTTGATTTCTTCTCCTCTATGCGTGGTAATGGTATCCCGGGGAATGGGGCCTAATATGCCTATTCTTAGACTCATGCGCAATCTTGTTGGTTAGTTTCAACTAAATATAGGCAAATCCATTCCAAAAAAAAGCGCCGTGTTTTGTTTTCACAAAACACGGCGCCTATGTGTTAAACTAAAACCTAGGTCTTAGTAGATGATGTAGATCCAGCCTTCTTTGGCCTTAGTTCCATCAACTAGGGTAATGCGGTATAAATATGACCCAGCAGGTACACGCTTGCCCGTGTCTTTGTACGTACCATCCCAATCGTTTTGGTAGTTTACCGCACTAAACACCTCGTTACCATTGCGATCGTAAATAGCTACTCGAGACAATGGGTACTGCTTGATATTAGCTACCACCCACTTAGACTCAATACCTGAGGTTTGTGGAGATAAGAATCCGGAAATTTCTCCAAGATTATCGGCAAATCCGTCGTTGTCCACATCATTGTCCTGCTCATCAGCTACACCATCGCCATCGGTATCCTTACCAGAGTTGGCGCTTAGCGGGTTGGCATCATTGCCATCCAATACACCGTCGTTGTCATCGTCTGGGTCAAGGTTGTTACCCAATCCATCTCCATCAGTATCTACTGATTCGGTTCTGTCATATGGGAAGGCATCTTGCGCATTAGGCACTCCATCACCATCGATGTCCGCGTCTAAAGCGTCTGGAATACCATCGCCGTCCAAATCTCTTGGCTTGCTGTTGGCATCTTTTGGATTGGTACCTGAGGCCACCTCATCCGAATCAGAGATACCATCGTTATCGTCATCCATATCTGCATTGTCACCAATACCATCACCATCTGTATCTATGGTTTCAGTAGCATCCAATGGGAAAGCATCTTTGTCATTGGTCACGCCATCGTTGTCCAAATCGTTGTCCAAAGCATCTGGAATACCATCTCCATCTCCATCTGCGGGAACATCGTTAGCATCCAATGGATCAGTACCTACCGCAATTTCATCCACATCAGAGAAACCATCGTTGTCATCGTCCGTATCTGCATTGTTTCCAATACCGTCACCATCTGCATCAGCCCACTCAGTTCCATCCAAGGGGAATTCATCTTCAGCATCCAACACACCATCACCATCATCATCAGAGTCAATACAATCTGGGTTACCATCTCTATCAGTATCCACAGGAGTGTCATCTGCATCTAGAGGATCAGATCCACAAACCGCTTCCTCAGAATCCAATACACCATCTCCGTCATCATCGGCATCCACACAGTTAGGAATATTATCTCCGTCTGTATCCAATGCTTTAGAAGAAGCTAACAATGGGTTTGATCCACAAGCAACCTCGTGTTCGTTGGTCTGGCCATCACCATCCATATCCGGATCATTGGCGTTGTTCACACCATCTCCGTCTGTATCCAAACCGTTATCCACAACACCATCTCCATCAACATCCGCATCCTGACCATTAGGAATACCATCCCCATCATCATCCGCATTGTTGTCCATAGGATCGTATGCATCAACAATGCCATCTCCAT
>JANRDC010000023.1 GCA_030726725.1 Flavobacteriaceae bacterium | reverse complement strand
CGTACCCAGCAGTTCCTCCACCAGGAGATTTTTTTCCAAAAATCGTTTTAATACTGCTACCTCCATCAAAATTAATCCATGCCTCGATGGTAAATGTAGCTGAACTTCCAGAGAAGTTATATAACGAAGAGTTGGATACAGACACATAATCATTACTGCCATCAAAAGTTAACGCCCCGCCTGCGTTGTATCCAGGACCAGCTGGAACTGTTGCGCTGACAGTATTACTGTATGCATCTTGATATCCAGTATTAGTATATAATCCCCTAAAGTATGTCGTACTGGTTAAATCCTCAACAGTAAATGGGTTTGTAGTTGCTCCACTAATGCTACTCCAGCCACTAGTTCCGTTGGCCGATGATTGCCATTGAACTGAACCATCATTTCTATTCAAAGTCAATACAACGTCCTCGCCTATACATACATTCGCATTGTCTATTGAAGCTAAAACTTCAATAATATTTATGGTTGCTGAAGTACTACATCCAATATTATTGGTAAATGTTACAGTAGCTGTGCCGGTAGAGACTCCTGTTACTAATCCCGAATTACTTACAGTGAATATTGATGGATCAGAGGAAACCCAAGGACTAGAACTGGATGCAGTAGCAGAACCAGTAAGTTGAGACGTTAATCCAACATTAAGATTTAAATTACCTGAAATAGTTGGCTCGGTTCCGACTCTTACAACTACATCATCTGTAGAGGAAGTACAATTTACCGCAGAAGATGTCCATCTTAGGGTATATGTACCAGTAACTAAACCACTCAGTGTACTAGTTGGAGAATTAACGTCACTAAAAACTGGTGTATTCGGCCCACTGATTAATGACCATGCTCCAGTTGGAACTGTATTTGCAGCAAGGGTTGTTGAAGTCTCGTCACAAACAGCTATATCAACACCAGCATTAGCTTGGAGTGCTGAACCAACCGTAATAGTCATATCGTCCACAGATGCATCACAAGTTCCATTTGTGATAGTCCATCTGTAGACATATGTTCCAACAGTTAGTCCAGACAATACTGCATTAGGCAATGAATCATTTGATATGGATGGGTTGTTGGGACCAGATACTTTTGTCCAAGCACCCACACCAATTGTTGGTGTGTTAGCACTTAAAGTCACCGTCGAACCTGAACAAATTACTTGATCAGCACCTGCGTCTGAAACAGTTGGCAAATCAAAAATCTCAAGGTTTTTACTGTAAGACTTAACAGTATTATCCTGCAAGGTTAAGCTTACTCTTATAGTGTAAACACCAGATTGAGTAAATACATGGTTAAAGGATGCTGAGGTTGAAGAAGTAATCAAGTTACTTGATGAATCTTCAATAGTCCATGAATAGCTTGCTACAGGATTGGCCGAGTTGTTATATGCAGCAGAAATATCAACGGAGTTCGTTGGCAAACAAGTATTCCCAACAACTTTAATTGACGCCATCACATATTCAATCGAATTAGTAAGCAGTCTAGTGCCATCAGTATTTGAACTCCAAAAATCTGATCGAGCAGTTGAATTTGGGGGAAAGAAATTTAAATCAACTCTGCTAGCCCCAGAAGGTCCAACATTATCTTTGTAGACAACTAGCGGATCATTATTAGACCATCTTGCGACTACAGTCGGTGACCCATTAAGCACAGGATTGTTACATCTGTATGAACTGGAACCACCACTAAAACTAGTAACCCCATCCATTATTTCATGTCCAGCACTATAAGTACCTAAGGTTAATTGAGAACCTTGCGTTTGACTTTGAGAACCCAATAGCCAGTAGTTACCACTTTTGTACCTACCCTGAATACCTAGAGAAATAGCGGATTGTTGATAGGCAGTAACAAATACTGCAGTTACAACACCTCCACCCCAATCAATGTAATCAGCCAATCTATCTCCAAGTGTTGGTGAATCAGCAAAGCCCGCATCAGACCATAAAACAATAGCATTGTATTCTTTCATGGTGTCCAGACTTGGGGTAGATGAATTGCCATAGTGTATATCAACTTGTTCAAATCTACCCGAATTCACCAATTGAGTCTGAACATTTCCAGCATATGAGGGGGATTCAGCCACAAGTAACAACACCTTTCCGCTACCTTGAGCAAACAAAGTTAAACTCAAGGATATGAAAAAAAACGATAGTATATTTTTAAGGTAATTCATATTTATAAATTAAAATCCAGTTGCAGAAAATTGGACGTTTTGAAAAACAAGTTGGTCACTATTAGAATTATAAAATTCAAACTTTACAGCAACATCACTTGAATGAAGCAGCACAAATAAATTATTGCCGACCCTATTAATTAAGTATGGTGCATCGAAATACTCATAATTGAATTTAATCCTATTACCATTTGAGACAACAATGGTAGTTTCGTTTAAAAAAATAAATTCAGCGGGAATTTTTACATTCAATTCACTCTCTGATGGAGGGAAAAAATTATAGTCAATTGTCAATTGCTCAAAAAAAGCTTTAACTTCAGTAATTTTGTTTTCTTGATTTAGATCTTGTCCAAAAACAAAAAAAGTAGTAAGCAAGGCGAAAAATGACAGAAATATTTTTTTCATGTTTATAATTTGGGATTAAAAAATCAAATATATAATGCTTACTCGCTCTTATTGTAATAAGAGTGGTTTCTTTGGTCCTGATTTTTTAAAAAAGCACTAAATTTTGGTGTTGATGGGGAGATGACACAGGTAGAGGGAGGATGTTTTGATGGTGGACAAAACCGATCAATTAATAATTCGGGTAGAAAATAAGGCACAAAAAAACCGCTGAGTTTTCACTCAGCGGTTGATGTCATGGTGCTTTAAATTAAAGCAGGATTGTGGTTATTTTTGGTTGCTGGCTAGGGATTCTTGGTTGTTCCATTGGACGAGCTTAGCCACTTTGTTGTTGACGAAGTCAACTTCTTTGAGGCTCTCTTCTGACCAGAAGAACCATTTGCCGGTGCGTTTTCCTTGTTGGTAGGTACCCATTGCGATTTTTTCGCCTTGTTGGTCATACATGGTCCATTCGCCATGCAGCTTACCATTCTGATAAAATCCTTCTTGGGCCACTACACCATTTTCATGAAAAAACGTAGCCTGCACCAAATTTCCTTTTTGCACCAATGTGGGTTTCACCTCTTGCGCATAGATCATTGATCCAGCGAGTAAAGCCACAGAAAGTAAGAATTGTTTCATAGCATTTGTCTTTTTTGAGGGTGTAAAGCCTCGTTATACATGACAAATATATAATTAATTTACATTTCTGGAACGTTTGGGTAACATTTGCTTAACATTAAATTTACATATAAACTTTATATAACTGACTATCAATGTGTTATAATGTTACGCTAATGTAAAATTTAACATTGAAGCATAAAAAATGCCCCGATGGCGGGGCATTTGGCAAGTATCTATGGGTGTATTTGGGTCATTAAAGGGCCAGTACAGCGCTCTTGTGGTACTCCTCCACCAAGGCGAGGAGCGACTTGTGTAAGTCCTTGGTTTCCAGGAGTAAGTTGAAGTACAAGGTAGTGTTCTTAGCACTGGTTTCTTCAGAACGGGTCCTGGAGATCTGTTTGTCGATTTTGTCCGAGATCACTTTTAGGGACTTATCTCTTCGCTCTAAAATGACCGTCAGGTTCTTGTAGTCTTTCTTGTTGAAAATTTCCTCTGTGTCTTTCAGCAGATGAATGGTGTGTACGCTGATTTCCATCAAGTCCTTGATCTGGTTGTATCTCAAGGTCTTGTGGTTGTTCTCCACGTGCTTTAAGCTGCGTTTGGCCATCAGCTCCAAACACTGAGCCATGTCGGTCAGGTGACCCAAAGTGTTGAGGTAGAAGTTACTTCCTTTCACACTTTGCTCCTCTAGGTTCTTGATAAAGAAAAACAAGTGGTTGCGCAGATCTTCGATTTCTTGATCGAGTTGAGCGATCTTCTTTTTACTGGACTTGAGCAAGGCTTCATCCTGTCGGGTAAGCCCCTGAATCACATCCTCATAAATGGAGTGAGAGCGACTGATCACATGGGTGATGTTCTGTCCGCTTTCCTCGATAATCCCTTGAATGGTTTTGCTCTCTGAAATCTTTAAGGCGGTAAATGCGATTAACCCATCTGTTTTGTTTCGGTGGGCCAGGAAGTTTCTCAAAATAAGTCCTCCCGCGATGATGAGCAGCACCACAATAGCGATGGTCTCCCCAATAAAAATCAAGTAGGCCAATAGACCCGATACCACAAATGCCACAGCCGCAGTAAAGAACCATCCACCGATCACATTGAGCACCCCAGCGATGCGGTATACAGCGCTATCACGACCCCAAGCCTTATCTGCCAATGAAGTACCCATAGCCACCATAAACGTGACATAAGTCGTGGACAAAGGAAGTTTCATCGAAGTGGCCACTGAGATCAAGATACCCGCCACGGTTAAGTTAATCGCAGCGCGAATCAAGTCAAATGCCGGTGCATCTTTGGGTTGGGTTGATGGGTCAGGTCGCTCAAAACTCTTGTCAATACGGTCTTGAATAGACTGGGGAATCACAAATCCCAATGCATCCACCAATCGGGTGCTTCCGCGTACAATCGATCTGGAAAACATATTGGACTGGAAACGCTCTTTGCCTTCGGATTGACGCGACAGGTTTACCGAAGTCTCTACCACTGTTCTCGCCTTCTTGGAAAACCACAGGGTAATCACCATCACCCCACCCGCGAAAAACAGGAATAAAGGTTCTGCTGGCACCTTTTTGGTAAGCACACTCATGGAAAATTCATGAGGTGCGATACCGGAACCTGACCAGGCTTCAAAAGAGTGGTAAGCCGCCATGGGCACCCCGATAAAATTGACCAAGTCGTTTCCTGAAAATGACAATGCAAGACCAAAAGTTCCTACACCGACAACCAAGACAAGCACATCCTTTTTAAAAACCTTATCGATCAATAAAGTGACCAACAACCAAAAGCCAAACATACCTAGGAGTATGGTCGATAAACTCTGGTTGAGTATATCCTTGATCTGGGCTGCGTATGGCGTACCCCCTAAACCTTTAAAAAAGATAAAATATCCGATACCTGTGAGGCATACAGCCGCAAACACAAAACCAAAGCGTTTGATTTTTTCTTTGTAGTGGAAGGTGAATATCAAACGGGAAAGCCACATCACTAGGGCACCAATGGTAAATGAAATCAAAACCGAAAGAATGATCCCCCAAATGATTTCTTTGGCTTTATCGGTGTTGATGTATTGCCAGATATCCGATACCGACTGTTCTGGGATAGCTGCGATTTTGATCAATGCCATGATCACTGCAGCACCCAAGAGTTCAAACACAATAGAAACTGTGGTTGAGGTGGGCATCCCTATGGTGTTGAAAAAGTCCAAGAGCAGGATGTCTGTGATCATTACCGCGAGGAAGATGATCATGATCTCGTTAAAATAAAATTCAGAAGGGACAAAGATTCCGCTTCTGGCTACTTCCATCATGCCGCTGGAAAAAACCGCACCGAAAAAGATACCGATGCTGGCGATGATCATGATTTTTTTGAAAGAAATAGCTTTAGAGCCGATCGCTGAGTTCAAGAAGTTCACCGCGTCGTTGCTCACCCCCACCACCAAATCGACAACCGCCAAAACGGCCAAAATCACCACAAAATAGAAATACATCTGATCCATCAGAACAAAATATTAGCGCCAAATGTAGGGCTTTGCGTTATTGGTAACATGAACTAAATGTTAATTATCAGCCTTTAGGACTTGGTTTTGGTGGTGGTGATGATCTTGACAGGACAAGCGAGCTGGGCTTGTTTGCAAGAGTCAAAGATGCTGTCGTCGGGAGATTTAACCGTGTGAAAACCCTTTTTATCAGTGGCGTGAAGCAGCACACTTTTGCCGTCTTTTTTGGACATCTGAAATTGTTCGGGTGCCATTTCTACGCAGTAGTTGCATCCGATACACTTGGCCCGCTGTAAGGTGACAACCACCATTAAACCGGCACGTATTTGTACAACTTATCCGAAGGACGCACCCTAAAGTCCACAGCAATGGTGATGGAATCTCCCTTTTTGGCGTTCTCCAAAGGCTGATCATTCACCATCATGGAGGTCAACTCAAATTCTTTTACCCCTGTGGTAGGGCCGGTGACCAGCAATTGGTCCCCTACTTTTAAATCGAAGGCGTCAATTTTAAATTCAGCGATGTTGGTTTTGGGAAAGAAATGCACTCCTTTGCCGACATAAAGTTTCTTTTGGGTCGCTGAGGAACCGGATTGATCGCTCCACTCCCCTAGTTTTTGTCCTAGATAATAACCGCTCCAGAAACCGCGGTTATACACTTTGGAGAGTTCCTCCATCCAGACCCCGACTTTGTCCTGAGAAAAAGTGCCTTGGTCGATGGCGTCGATGGCCTCGCGGTAGGTTTTGATCACTTTAGCCACATACTCTGGGGCGCGACCGCGACCCTCTATTTTGAGCACCTTGATCCCTGCATCAGCCACCTGATCCAAAAAGTCCAGGGTACACAGGTCCTTGGGCGACATCATGTACTCGTTGTCCAATTCAATTTCAAAACCGGTTTCTTGATCGATGACCGTGTATTTCTTGCGGCAGTTTTGCTTGCAGGCACCTCTATTGGCCGAAGAGTTGCTGGAGTGTAGCGAAAGATAGCATTTGCCGGATACGGCCATACACAGGGCGCCATGTCCGAAGATTTCGATTTCCACCAAACGTCCCGCAGGTCCTTTCACCTGTTCTTTCTCGATTTGCTCGACAATTTTCTTTACCTGTCTGAGCGAAAGTTCACGACTCAAGACCATGGTGTCCGCAAACATGGCATAGAACTTTACCGTCTCGATATTGGTGATATTGATCTGGGTCGAAATGTGGATTTCCATGTTGATCTGGCGCGCGTAAGCGATAACCGCTTGATCCATGGCAATTACAGCGGTGATATTGGCCTTTTTGGCAGCGTCCAACAAGGTCTTGATGATGCTTAAATCGTGGTCGTAAATAATGGTGTTCAGGGTGAGATAACTGCGTACGCCTTTATCTGCACAGCGCTTGGCGATCTCGGGCAGATCGTCCAAAGTAAAGTTAATGCTGGCGCGTGCGCGCATGTTGAGCTGTTCCACTCCGAAGTATACGGAGTCTGCTCCATGATCTAGGGCCGCTTGCAGGGATTCAAAATTGCCCGCGGGGGCCATCAATTCAATGCTTCCTGTTCGGGTCATCCGGCTAAATTTTGGGGCAAATATACACCAACTCCGCCGATCACCCGTTAAAGGGACGAAAAAACAAACTTCATTTCAGCAGCGATCTGGGCACAGCGCTCGTCGTAGGCATCCGCCTCCCCAGGGGTATCATCAAAAGCCTTGGGATCTTCGTATCTGATCGGTAACCTGGCAGATGCGCCAGGAATAAATGGACAACCTTCATCCGCAGAAGCACAGGTCATCACCGCAACAAAATCCGACTGGGGCAGCTCGGGCGCATCGTACAACTTGGAATACAACACTAAAGGCGGTTGATCAAGATCGTAAAAAGCCTGGTAGTGGGGGTTAGGTGGAGACATATCCCCTTCAATACGCACCCCGGCGCGGATCAAAGCCGCAATGGTGCGCTCGTTACAAGCAGTGACCTCGGTCCCCCCGGAATAAGTGCGGATGGACACTCCCTTTTGGTGGGCCATCGCCTGGGCCCAAAACTGGCCCAAAGCAGAGCGCCTGGAGTTATGGGTGCAGATAAACACCAAGTCCACCGGCATTTGCTGGGCGATACGGGATTTGATCAGGTCCACCAATGGGGTGAGTACCTCCACCCGATCTGCGGGTACAGCTGCTGTATCCACAGCCGCGATATAATCTAATAAGGGATAGTTCATGGGTAGTATTTTTGTTTTAACCACAAAGCGGCTTTGACCAATAAAATTAATGCTGGAACTTCGACCAAGGGACCGATCACCCCGGTTAAGGCCTGTCCGGAATGCAACCCAAATACACCGATCGCCACGGCGATGGCCAACTCGAAATTATTCCCGGCCGCGGTAAATGCGATCGAAGCATTGGTAGCGTAATCGGCCCCCATGCGTTTGGCCACCCAAAAGCTGATGACAAACATCAGTGCAAAATAAATCACCAAAGGTATAGCGATGCGCAGTACATCAAAAGGAAGCGACACGATAACACTCCCTTTTAGGCTAAACATCAACACGATGGTGGCCAGTAAAGCCACCAAGGTGAGCGGAGAAACCCTGGGGACAAAAACGTTGTCAAACCACTCGGCACGGCCTGGTGTTCTCAGCAGCTTTCGGGTCAGGTAACCTCCGGCAAAGGGAATGCCTAGGTAGATGGCCACACTCTGGGCTATTTGCCCCATGGAGATAGAAACTACGGTGGATGCTACCCCGAAATACGGAGGCAATACCGTGATAAACACATAGGCGTACACGCTGTAGAGCAACACCTGAAAAATACTGTTCAGGGCCACCAAACCAGCCGCGTACTCCCGGCTACCCCCGGCCAACTCATTCCAAACAATGACCATCGCGATACAGCGGGCCAATCCGATCAAAATCAACCCCACCATGTATTCCGGCTGGTCGCGCAGAAACAAGATGGCCAAGGCAAACATCAACAACGGGCCAATCACCCAATTGATCAACAGGGATATCCCGAGAATTTTGGTGTTTTTAAACACCTCTGACAAGGCTTCGTAGCGCACCTTGACAAAGGGCGGATACATCATGGCAATCAAACCGATGGCGATGGGAATATTGGTCGTGCCACTGCCCCATCCTTCCACGGAAGCACCAAATTCGGGCACCCATACCCCTAAAGCAACACCCAGCGCCATGGCGGCAAAAATCCAAAGGGTGAGGTAGCGATCGACAAATCCCAGCCGCTTGCGCTCAAAAGCTGGGGCGCATTTTGAGGGATCTGGTAAAGAAGAAGCAGGTGTTTTCATGTAAAGATTTATTTTGGTTCATCAGGAGCACAACACAACAACTGGGGTGCGCACTGGTCAAATAAAGTATTCCAGCCCAAACGAATCTGGGCCCAAGTTTCTGGATCCAAGCAATAGCACACTTGAGTTCCGCTGATGGTACCTCGAATGATACCCGCCTGTTTTAGGGCTTTTAAATGCTGAGAAACGGTGGATTGGGCCAAATCGAGTTGATCGACCACGGCTGAGCAAACACAGCTTTCCTGACGCGATAAAAATCGGATGATTTCAATGCGCGCTGGATGGGCCAATGCCTTGGCCCAAGAGGCCCACTGAACCACTTCTGGTGAATAATCCCCGCTGTTTTTGGTGCTGCCCATATCAATCGCAATATTACGATAAATAAGGTGGGAGGCGCATTAAGTTTGTGTAAAGAAACGCTCGATCTGGGGAATCAACTGCTCAAAATCATCCAAAGCACTCGGGTTCCTCAAGGCATCCACCGTCATCGCTTGGTGTTTAGAGACGCCCATCAACCACTTTTTTAAAGGCACTTCCAGTTTTTTTCCGCTAAGCGTGTAGGGAATGTCGCGCACCCAAAAAATTCGGTCGGGTACATGCCTAGGGCTGCACCTTCTTCTGAGCTGATCCTTGATTTCCTGTATGCGGTCTGCATTGAGCGTATTGGTGACCACGAAAAGCGGCATCATGGAAGGGCCTTTACCGCTGGGGTCTTCCAAGTCGAGTACCAAAGTGTCTTGTATCCAGGGCAAATCCTCCAAGGCTTGATAGATCTCAGCAGTGCCAATACGCACTCCTTGACGGTTGAGGGTTGCGTCCGAACGACCAGTGATCTGCAATCCATAAGGTGGATCGATTCGGATCCAATCCCCATGGCACCAAACCCCGGGAAAACGATCAAAATAACTGTCGTGGTAGCGACTGAACTCCTTGTCCTGCCAAAAGGACACCGGCATGCACGGCATGGGTTGGGCGATGACTAATTCGCCAAGTGTTCCGGTCAAAGGCCGGCCTTTAGGACTCCATGACTGAACATCGGCGCCCAGGCTAGGGGCTTGTAAATAACCTGCATACACCGGTTTTCTGGGATGTCCCCCGACAAAAGCCGTGCACACGTCGGTTCCTCCGGAAAGCGAAATGATCTGGGCCTGTGGATGGCGCTGGTGCAGCGCTTCAAAAACACCCGCGGAGAGCGGTGCTCCTGTTGCACCCAAGGTTTTTAATGCGCTCCAGGATTGGCCCGACAACGGATCGATCTGTTGGACCGCATGTCCGTAAAACGGAGCGCCTGCACCAAAGTGGTCGACGCCGTGTCTGGCCGCCCAACGCCACAAAATTCCGGAATCCGGGTAGGTAGGCGCTCCGTCATACAGATATAGAGTAGCCCCCAAAAGCAAAGAGGACAAAGCGTAATTCCACATCATCCAACCTGTGGTGCTGTACCAAAAATAACCGTCCCCGGTCTGTACATCCTGGTGAATCCCCAAGGCTTTGTAGTGCTCCACCACCATGCCCGCAGTGCGGTGCACAATGGCTTTAGGCTTTCCGGTGGTCCCGGAAGAATACAGAATCCAAATCGGATGGTCCGCATCAACCGCCAGACAACTCAAGGGCGGAGCAGGTTCGATCTCCTCCCAAATCGAAGCGTCAAGAGGCGCCGACATGGCCAATGTGTCCAAGGAAGCAATCACCTGCTGGGCTTTGGTTTTTAGGTCAAAAACTTTTCCGTTATACGGATACTCAGGGGCGTACAAGAAAACCTTAGGCTCTATCTGAGCACAGCGATCTACAATCGCTTCTGCCCCAAACTCAGGAGCGCAACTGGACCAAATAGCCCCCAAACCGTTGACCGCCAGAAAAGCAGCAATTGTTTCCGGGGTATTTCTCGCCATGGCGACCACTCGATCCCCATGAGTCACTCCAGCAGCCCGCAACTTGGCTTGCCAACGACCGGCCGCCTGTTCCAAGGCATCCCAAGAAATCACCCGCTCTGTTCCATTTTCTTCCAAGGCCACCAAAGCGGGACGTTGATCGGTTTTTTGAGCCATGACTTGGGCTGCATAACTCAACTGCCCCCCGCGAAACCAATGGGTCTGGTAAAATGTAGGACCTGGTTCGACAATGGATATTGGTTTTTGGGTCCATTGGACCTCAAAAAAATCAGCTACTGCACCCCAAAAACTTCCGAGATCTGAGATTGACCATCGATGTATGGCCTCGACAGACCAGGGCGCTGGACCAGCATGCTGCGCCAGTGACTCGGCACAGTGCGTGGCGCAGTACGCTATAAAAGCGTCATAGCGGGGCGGCCTAGGCCGCCCCGCCTCCGTTCCCTGTGGGGACCATAAAAGCGCTGGAGTGGGCCAGGTATTTTCGGGCAGATCAGCTTCCATATTGGTTGATTAATCTTTGTAAGGCTTTAAAGCGTGTAACATCCATTCGATGTGCTCTTCAGCCAAACCAGAAGCCCCTTTTTTCTTTTTGCGCAAATCATCCGACATATCTTCTAATTGCTCATAAGCATGCGCCCTCATCGCTGGAACCAATTTTGGATCGTTCAGCATCTCGACCAAACGCTCCATAAATCCAGCTTGCAGATGGCGCAAAGAAACCTGTGAAAGTGTATTGTCTTCGACCAAATCTTCATAAAGGATCTCGACCAGTTCTTGTGCGGTTAAGCCCTTCCCGGGCAAAGTCTGTTCAGCCGACACCATCTGGTTTAAACGCTCCGTACTCATCAACCTAAACAGCGCTGCCTTTTGCAATTGCTCCACACGGGACAACATCCCCTCATCCGTAAATCGACCAACCACTTCTGGAGCTACCAGCCAAGAGGGGGTTGACCAAAGAGACTCTTGTAAAAAAGACAACGCTTCTTGCTGTTTGTCTTTGTCCACTACCTGGTACGGCATAGCCGACTGTCCCTTAAGCGCAAAGGTTTCATTGACCCCACCCACTAAGGCGATGACATGGTTGATATATCTTCGGTACGCATCGATCAGTTCGGTATGCAATTCCTTGAGGTCCTCGTAATCTGCACCCACTGGGGTGGTCCAAGCCTCTAGGTTTTTGGCGACTATTTTTAGGTTCTTCAACGCGTATCTAGATGCCTTGACCGGGTCATCCCCGATGTTTTCTGTTTGGGCATTGGGATCCAATCCCCCGCTGCCAAACTGATATAGGGGGTTTAAGGAGCGCTCATCCACAAATGATTTTAGCCACTGCGCGCCTTGTTGCTCGTCTGAAAAATACCGGTAGCCCCATTCTATGGCGTAATCGTCATAAGGGCCCATTTGCCGGACAAAACGCACGCCTTCATCCCCGGGTTGAGCGACGTAATTATAGCGCGCATAGTCCATAATCGTCGCAGCAATCCCCATTTTCTGGGTAAAGTCAGCCGAGCGCAACGAATCCACTGGGTATGCAGCACTCGCCTTCATGTTGTGGGGCAATCCCAAGGCGTGCCCTACTTCGTGGGCGATCACTCGGCGCATCATTTCCCCTATTTCTTCTTCGGGCGTATCCAGGGTTCTTGCCGAGGGGTTGGCCGCTGCTGTTTCGATCAGGTATCTGTTGCGGTATGAGCGCAAATGATTGTGGTACCAAATGACATCACTCTCTAAAATCTCTCCACTGCGGGGATCAGCTACCGAGGGCCCCGTGGCATTACGGGTGGTTGAGGCGACGTAGCGAACCGTGGAATAGCGCACATCTTCCGGACTAAACTCGGGGTCTTGTTCCGCAGTAGGTGGATCTTTGGCCACAATAGCGTTCTTAAATCCAGCGCGCTCAAAAACAGGAGCCCAATCTTCAATTCCTTGCTTAAAATAGGGCCTCCATCGCTCTGGGGTCGCTGGATCTAAATAAAAAACGATGGGTTTCTTGGGGGTGACCAATTCACCTCTGGCATAGGCCTCAGGATCAGATGGCTCCATGCGCCAACGTCTGGCAATGCGGTAATTATCCGATTTGAGCGCCTCAGATGAATAGTTGTATTTTTCTAAAGAAAACCAGCCAACCCTGGAATCTACGCTGCGCTCGGTCATCGGCACTTTGGGCAAGGCGATGAGCGAGTGATTGACCTGTATGCTCAAGGTGTTGCCCCGATTCCCTCTAGGGGGTTTGTTGGCGTTGTAAGTCAAGGTATGCGTGGTCTCCACATTGAGTGGATAGGCGACTGAGCGATCGATCAAACTCCTTTTTTTGTCGACCCCACCCATTTTGTACTGTTCCTTCTCGGAGGAGGAAACGATATTCATCCCCGGAGAATCATCCATAAAGAAATCAGTCATTTCGATCAAAATTCGATCGTTTTCTTTGTTTTTTTGATCAAAAACAGCCAAAATTGGCGAAAAATTGTTCTTTTCTACACTTTGCGCAATCGGACTTTCTGGATCTGCCTGATTGATGTAGGACTGTTGTTGCAACAAAACTTTGGTGCCTTTTTTGTGAAAGACCACTACTTGTTCCGCAGTTTTACTTCCCGCATTCTTATAGGCGGCAAAATCTGAAGGCAGTTGTACATAGCGACTGACCATCAGCATTGGGGTGCCAAAAAGAGAATCGGGTATGGCCCAAAACAGCTTGTTTTGATCCGCCTGCATATAGACGGTGATCAGTCCAGTATCTGCCGTCATTCCCTTGGTTATCGAATCCAATCGAGCCAAACCAGCTGGCTTCTTTTGCGCCGAAACGCTGGTTGTAAAAAGCACGGTTAACACCATCATTGCAATCGCCCATTTTCCCATAGAACAGTATTTTGTTTAATTTTTCCTAAAGATAATCAATCAAAAATATTTGTACCTTTTCCAACCTTAAAACATATCGATGAAAAAACATACTTGGGCCTTTATCGCCGCTCTAGGATTGGCCTCATGGACTTGGGCGCAAACACCCGCAGACACCACTGCTGTGAAGACCAAAGACAGTGTGGTGAAAAAAGCCACCAAAGAACTTCCCTTAGAACCAGGACGCAAGGTCCAATTCTCTACCCAAGAGGGTACTTGGATTTCGGTAGATGTTCACCCCAGCGGAACAAAAATCGTTTTTGACCTGATGGGCGATATCTATGAGATGCCGATCGCGGGCGGCACAGCTAAAGCGATTACCCAAGGAGTTCCCTACGACGTGCACCCCAAATACAGTCCAGACGGAAAATCCATTGTGTTTATCTCCGATAAAAGTGGATCAGACAACATATGGACTCTTGAATTAAAAGAAGGCAGTGAGCCCAAGGCGTTGACCAAAGATAACGACCAATTATACGCCTCAGCAGACTGGAGTCCAGACGGCCAATACATCGTGGGTACCAAGGGTCGCCGCAACATGAAGCCATACATCTACCACAAAGATGGTGGAGGTGGCGCCCAATTAATCAAAGAACCCGCAGCCTTAAAGACTATTGATCCAGCATTTAGCCCTGATGGTCTTTCGATTTATTTCTCCCGCAGAAATGGCGCTTGGAACTACAACGCCCAACTTCCACAATACCAGATCATGCGATTTAACCTAGAGGATGGGGATACAGAAACCTTGACAAGCCGTTATGGATCTGCGTTCACGCCTACTCTGTCTCCTGATGGTCGGTGGATGGTGTACGGAAGTAGATTTGAAGAACAAACCGGTTTAGTGCTCAGAAATTTAGCAGACGGCAAGGAGCGTTGGCTCGCTTATCCCGTGCAGAGAGACGAACAGGAATCGATCGCCCCCATGGGTGTGCTTCCCGCCATGTCTTTTACACCAGATAGCAAAAAACTAATCGCCTCTTATGGAGGTAAAATTCACGCCATCGACATCGCCAGCAACAGCGCAACGGAAATTCCATTCACGGTTGATGCACAACTCGATTTAGGACCTCAGCTTTCCTTTAAATACCCTATTTCAGACGAGACCAAGGCTACGGCTACACAAATCAGAGACGGAGTGGTTTCTCCGGATGGAAAAAGATTGGCCTTTACAGCCCTGAACCGACTTTATGTGATGAACCTGCCCAGCGGAACCCCGGTTCGCGTGAGCCAACACAATTTTGTAGAGGCACAGCCAGCCTGGTCCCCAGACGGAACCGCTTTGGTCTTTACCACCTGGCAGACGGGAGGCGGACACTTGTATAAAGCGGTATTGGGCAAGAAAAACACGGTCACCCGTTTAACCCAAACACCTGCTTACTACAGCACTCCTGCTTGGTCGTACCGCAGCAACCGCATCGCGTTTGTGATGGGTAGCGCCCAGGTAATCGACGATGCCGTAGAGCCCTTTGAGTCGAGAGCTCAAGAGCAACTCGCTTGGATTTCTCCCCAAGGAGGAGCGGTGCAGATCATCGACAAAACCAAAGGAAGAGAACGTCCACACTTCACCAAAACAGAAGATAGAGTCTACTTAAACCACGGCGGTAAAGGATTGATTTCCATCCGATGGGACGGGACTGACGAGAAAGAACACCTAAAACTAACCGGGATCAAAACCTATGGTTCTTCGGATGTATTTGGCAAAGACCACGACCACGCGGCACTACCCAGTGCAGAAGAAGGGTGGAGAGAAAACAACACCGCCTCAAGACCCTCAGAAATCTTGATTGCGCCCAATGGGCAGAAGGCATTGGCCAAGATCAATAACGATCTATACACGGTGCTCATCCCAAAAATTGGCGCTACCCCAAATATTTCGGTGGCTGATGCCGATAAGGCCTCGTTCCCCGCTGAAAAACTGACCGTGCTCGGGGGCGAATTTGCCCAGTGGTCTGACAACAGCAAAAAAGTTTATTGGTCCTTAGGGGCTAGTCATTTTGCCTACGATTTAGACCGCGCCAAGGCCTACAAAGACAGTGTGGCCGATGCGGCTAAAGCCAAAGCATTGGCCGCCAAGGACGCTCCTAAAGACGCGGAAAAAAAGGACAAAAAAGAAGAAAAGGATCCTGGATACAGGGCTGAAGAGCTGCAAATCAAGGCCTACTACAACCGTGCTATTCCTCAGGGCTATACCTTGCTTCAAGGGGGTCGCTTGGTCACCATGGAAGGAGATCAAGTGGTTGAGCGCGGCGATGTATTGATCCACAACAACAGAATAGCACAGATCGGGGCTTCAGGAACGCTTGAGGTGCCTCAAGGAACGAAGATCATCGATGTGCAAGGAAAAACCCTAACCCCTGGATTTGTCGACACCCACGCCCATATGTGGCCTCAGTGGGGCGTTCACAAAAACCAGGTGTGGATCTATTCCGCGAATCTCGCCTACGGGGTAACCACCACCCGCGATCCACAAACAGCCACTACCGATGTACTTACCTACGCGGACATGGTCGATGCGGGAATGATTCACGGACCTAGAGTCTACAGCACTGGACCTGGCGTAGGTTACTGGGGCTACAACATCAAGAGCTTGGAGCACGCCAAGGATGTGCTCAAACAATACAGCACCTATTACCAGACCAAAACCATCAAAATGTATTTGGTGGGGAACCGTCAACAGCGTCAGTGGATCATTATGGCGGCCAAGGAACTTGAATTGATGCCCACCACCGAAGGCGGTTTGGATTTCAAGCAAAACATGGTCAATATGTTGGATGGATATCCTGGACACGAGCATTCATTGCCTATTTATCCCATCTACAGAGATGTGGTCACCACAGCTGCTGAGTCTAAAATGGCCATTACACCAACCCTATTGGTTTCCTACGGAGGTCCTTGGGCGGAAAATTATTACTACTCCAGAGAGAATCCTTACAGCGATCCAAAAATGCAGTATTTCACGCCCTATGCAGAACTCGCTTCCAAATCAAGACGCAGACCGGGTTGGTTTATGGACCAAGAGCACGTCTTTAAAAAACATGCGGAATTCATGACAGACTTGATGCGCGCCGGTGGTATCGGCGGTGTGGGCAGCCATGGACAGCTTCAAGGATTGGGATACCACTGGGAACTTTGGTCAGTAGCCAGCGGCGGAATGACCCCACATGAGGCTTTACGCGTGGCTACCATCTCCGGAGCAACCGCCTTGGGATTGGACGGAGACCTAGGCACGTTGGCCCCAGGAAAACTAGCCGATATCTTGATTATGGATCAAAATCCTTTGGAAAATATTCGCCACACCAACACCTTAACCCATGTGGTGAAGAACGGCGTTGTTTATGAGGCCAATACCTTAGATGAAATCGCTCCTGTCGCCAAAAAAGCCCCTGCGTTTGACTGGCAAACCAAAAAACCAGCGGGAATACCTGGAATCTTAAAACCTTAACCCATGATAAAACAACTATTGATGTTCGGAATATTTACTTGCCTATTCGGTGCTAAAGCACAAACCCCAGTCAACCCGCCCAAATCATTGTACGGGATTGAACTCAAATCGATCACTGGAAAACCGATCGATTTGAAAACCTTTAAAGGCAAAAAGATTCTTTTTGTCAATGTGGCCTCTAAGTGTGGATTTACCAAACAGTACGAGGATTTACAGATGCTGCACAACCTGCACAAAGATCGTTTGGTGGTGATCGGCTTGCCTTGCAACCAGTTTGGCAACCAAGAACCCGGAAGCAATGAAGAAATTCAAGAGTTCTGCTCAGCTACCTTCGGGGTAAATTTTGTGATGACTGACAAGCTCGATGTCAAAGGATCAAATCAGCACCCCATCTACCAATGGCTGACCAAAAAATCCATGAATGGTGTGGCTGACTCAGAGGTAAAATGGAATTTTCAGAAATACCTAGTCGACGAACAAGGCCGATTTGTGGATTTCTATTATTCCATCACCAACCCGATGAGCGACAAAATTCTCAAACACCTCAACTAATCAAAAAACCCCAGCTGCGCTGGGGTTTTTTATTTTATATCTCGAATCAAGTGCATCACCACACCCAAACAGACTACGGTGTCGGTTTCTTGGATTTGTATCGATTCAAAAGCTGGGTTATCGGCCACCAAGTGCTGTTTCTTTTTGTCCAAACGCTTTACGGTAAAATCTGTGTGATTGACCGATACGATTCCTATTTTGTTGTCTTCCAACACCACATCAGACTTCACAATTAAAATATCGCCCACCTGGAGCGTGGGCTCCATAGAGCTCCCCGCTACCCGAACCATAAAGGTCGCTTCCGGATGGCTTAAATAACGTTCATCCAAACTGAGTTGTTGCTCCTTAAAATCATCTGCCGGGCTGGGAAAACCCGCCTGAACTCCGGAGGCGTAATAGGTGACGTAAGTTTTGTCCCCTTCTTTTTTTAGGGATAAGGGCTGGAGTTCGCTGCTCCACTTAGGGGCCGATTGAATCTTCATAAAAAATTATTTAACCGTCAACAAATCAGTCCAGGCGGTGGTATAACTCGGAGATCTTTTTTCTTGGCGCATCTTCCACACGCGACCTACATCCTGCCGTCCCAGACGGGTGCGCTGGGTGCCCCATCGGGCGTTAATTCGGTCTATGGCCTGCATCAAAGGCTTGTGTTTGGGATTTTCCCCCACAAAAAGATCGAGCTGTACCGAGGAGATAGGCGTGATCCCCATCACCACTACACCCGCTTTTTTATACCCGTAACCGGGTTTATAAATCTGCTCCAGCGCTTTGAGCGCATACTGGGTTAAGGTAATGCTCGACTGACTGGCAAAAGGCAAACGCACCACAGTGCTCTTAGCGTGTTGCGGCTGATCGGTTTTAAAAAAATTAGTGTGCACAAACACGTGTACCAGGCAAGCAGCCGTAGCCTGTCGGCGAAGCTTCTCCGCGCAGAGCACCGCATAGGTCGCTACCCGTTCTTTAAGGTCTTCCAAATCGCTGAGCTCATTTTTAAAGCTGCGGGTAGTCGCGATCGCCTTTTTGGTCTGTACCTCTTCCAGTTCCAGAACCGATTGACCGGCCAGCTCATGCTTCAGCCTAAGGCCCACCACAGAAAACATCTTGCGCACATAAGCATCTGGCAAAGCAACAAAATCAGCCGCCGTACGCACCCCAATGGCCTGTAACTTCTTAGTGGTTTTGCGACCGATGCCCCATACGTCTTCCACCGCAGTCCAGCGAAGTGCTTTTATGCGCTTTTCTTCCGTGTCAATCGCATAAACTCCTTGGGTGCGCTCGGGGAATTTTTTGGCGATCTTATTGGCCACCTTGGCCAGTGCCTTAGTAGGGGCTATCCCCACACTGATCGGAATATGGGTCCACTGCTGTACCCGCTGCTTCATCGCCAGACCCTGGGCCGGAAGATCCCACTGCTCAAAACCGGTGAACTTTAAAAAAGCCTCATCGATGGAATACACTTCTACCTCTGGAGAAAACTGGCGCAATACCTCCATCACCCGATGACTCATGTCTCCATACAAGGCGTAATTCGAGGAAAAAACACGGATGTCGTGCTGGGCAAATACCTCCCGATACTTAAAAGCCACAGCGCCCATAGGCACAAAAGGCTTGGCCTCACTGCTGCGCGCGATGACACAGCCATCGTTATTGGAAAGGACCACCACAGGCTTCCCGATGAGCTCAGGCTTAAAAACCCGCTCACAGGAAGCGTAGAAGTTGTTGCAATCCACCAGTGCGTACATACTATTGCTTGACTATTTTAAGACTTTGCCTCACTTGTGTCCCCGTGATCGTCAGCACATATACCCCTGAAGGATAAGCGCTGATGTCCCAGTCCATCACCCTTCGTTCTGACACCGATCGCTGGTCTTGATCCAACACCACACCGCCCAAAGTCATCCACTGTACAGCTACCTCGGTATCTGAACCGGCGACATAAACCTGAAGCGGCCCAGAAGTAGGATTGGGGTAGGAAAGCACTTGAGCGCTGACAAAAATCTCATCGGTATATACTCCTTGACAAGCCGCCTCTGTTGCTACGCGTAGACGGTTGTTGCCTGGGGCCAAATCAAGGACTAGACCATCCCCTACCTGGGCTGAACTGTATTCTTGAGACACGCCATTGATCGATACCCTGTAGCGCTCTGCCCCAGCTAAATTCAAAGTGATGGTGCGGGCAGCCACATCGACTTTAGTGGCCGCAGCCAAAGGTGTTGGCTCAGACACCGATGCCGTATAGCACTGACTGTACCCTGAAATTCCCACCACAGAAAAGCACACCTGATACGTGCCCACAGGCAGATCAGTGACCGTTTGGGTCAGAGAAGTGGGCGACAGGGTCACCGTTTGCACAACAGCGCCCTCTTTGCTGAGCACAGCAGTATAGGTGTAGTTTTCTGAGCTGGCTGAGGCCTTTAACTCCAAAGCTCCATTGCTGCTTCCGGGACAACTAGCCGCAGTTGCACTCAGAGAAAAACGATTTCTAGGCAGCGAAAATACAGGGCAGCCCTGCACATCAACCATAGACCCAAAAGGGGTGTCTGGGCACTGATCTACCCCATCAACTACTCCGTCATTATCTTGATCAGGAGGGTTGTTGTTGGGGAAATAAGCCGTAGGCGCATTGGCATACACATGCCACTCACCTGGGGCCAAAGCCATCGGCACAGACGCCTCGTAAATATTTTGTTTGCGGTTGTCCTCAAACCAATCATACCAAACCCCAGCCTGGGCAAATACCGGTATGGCGGTCTGGGTAGTCACCCCAAAATTACCGACAATCATCACTTCGCTGGCGTGTCCCTCTGGCGCATCGGCCAGGGATAATTTGATCACCTTCACCCCAGTAGCACTTCCAGAGCTGATGGTAAAATCATCGGTGTTAAAAATAGGCTCTACCTTTCTCAAACCGATCCAATCCGCATAGTGCTGGCGCAAAGCAGCGCGCTCAGGCACAGCAGCATAGTCCCATCGAATTGGTTTGTTGGACAAGCGACCGTCGTAATTGATCGAGTAATCATACCCCAATTCCCCAAATTGCCACAGCATTTTAGGCCCGGGTATGGGCCAAAAGAACGAAGCAGTCAGCGCAGCTCGTTCCAAGGAGAGGTTCAGGTTTCCTTTGATTGAGGCATTGCCGTATTCCAAAGCGCGGAACATCAAGCGTTCCTCATCGTGGCTCTCCATATACACCACATTGCGGGGCTCGGTCCATCCGCGGCTCAGATAAGAGGCCCCGTTAAAATTGGCACCATCGCTATAGCCTTGAATCGACTGAGAATAAGCCCAGTTGTAGTTGCTCCAGAGCATAATTCCTTTTCCTTCGTCCAAACGGTAATTGGCCCAAATGGATTCTTCGTCATTATTGCCCAAATGCTCAAAAATCACATAGGAATCACCATCAACTGCCCACTGGAAATCCGCATAGGCTTTCAGCACCTCAACGCGGTCATCCTGCTTTACTCCTGTGCAATACTCGTCGTTTTGCCCGCAGTTTTGGGTAAATCCTTTGGTCAAATCCCAGCGAAATCCGTCGAGCTTATAGGTCCTAATCCACTCTTGCACCACGCGCTTTACATAGGACCGCGCTGCTTGTGACGGGTGGTGGTGATTAAAGTCGTAAAACACATTATAGGCGTGTTTGGCGGAAACATTAAAAAACGGGCTGTCCGCTGAAGGCGTTCCCGAGTTGGCGCCTTGGCTGTCGTTGTACATCCTAAAATAAGGATTCTGCCCTGTGGCATGGTTAAAGACAATATCGGCGATCACTGCGATTCCCCTTTGGTGACAGGCATCCACCAATGCTTTAAGCGCATCTGGACTTCCGTAATACTTGTCGACCGCCATGTGGAAAGAGGGGTTGTAGCCCCAGCTCTCATTGCCGTCAAATTCATTGATGGGCATCAACTCGATCGCATTGACTCCTAAACCTTGTAAATAATCCAAACGCGCTTGTAGGGCAGCGTATGAATGAGCGGGGTCAAAGTCCCTGAGCAATAATTCATAGATGACCAAATCTTCTTTAGCTGGTCTTTGATAGCCGGCATCGTTCCACACATAAGGTGTGGAGTCCAGGGTAAACCAAGTGATTGCTTGAGGAGTCTCTTCCGCTGAATAGGCATTGGCGGGATAAGCAGGAATCCCCACATAGGTATCTGAGCTGATGTAACTGTCGTTCCAGGGATCTAGTATCTGTGTGGCATACGGATCGGCCACCCTAATCTGGAAATCGACTAAATATTGGTACAGCAGGTGACTGTCTGGGGTCAACCCATCCAGCTCAATCCAAAAACGACTGCTGTTGGCGTCGTACTTCATCATATAGTCATCGCTAGGTGCCCACTGGTTAAAGGGTCCGATCACGTGTACTACTTGTTTTTGGGGCGCATAAAAAACCAACTGCACCCGGTCGGGCTGGGCTGGATTAAAATTGATTCCGTCTACCCATCCGTCAGGTACTGGGGCCTGAACCACTGCGGGTTTCGGTCTAGCTTCAAAGGTGTACTCTTTAAATTCACCACCCGCTGTAGCGCGCAGCGCAAAAGAAGTCAATTGTGATACAGGTGCGGCATAACTGTATGAGGTGGTGGCCGTACTGGTGTGGATCAATGTCCCGTCGGCTTTTAGGGTAAATACCACCGGGAGGGTGCTGGTGGCCGTCACCTGAAGTGAAGCGCCGTTCTCCAATAAGGTTAGGGAGGCTGTCGGCGATGTCAAAACCACATCAAAAGTGCCGACATCTAAAAATAAATCTTGGGTTTTTTTGTCGCCGCTCCCGTCTTTGGCCTTGACCAAAAAACCGATGCGGGAGATATTGGTGCGCCCATAGAAATCCTTAGGAATAAAGGTAATGGACAAAGATCCATCTGTGTTTTTGGTCAACTTATGGGCTTCAGAAGAACTGGTCCAACTGCCGTTGTTGGGAGCGTCTTGAGACACTCCTGCGCTGTTTAAACTCCAGGCCCAAAGATAGGCGTCGTTTACCCCCCAGGTGGTGAGATTGACCCCGGTAAAGCGAAGCGTCACCGATTCGCCCTCGCTAAAAGGGTTGGGGGTTGCGGTCACCGCAGCATTTTGTTGCTGGGCCCAAGCAGAGGTTAGGGTTATGCCCAAGAGCAACCAAAGGAAAAAGCGTTGTGCCATGTTATTGGATTGAGTTTCTAAAATTAAGACATCGCGGGAGAATTCTTCGGCATTTTTTTCTAATAACCCAGTCAAAAAAGTATACGATAAGGTTATCGTTGAATAACTTTTTGCGATGTTGCGTTTTTGGGGGGCACAGAATCATTTACTTTTGGATAAATTGTCTGCTATGAAGTCCTTGCACTTGCTGTACGCCTTGATGCTCATCGCCTTAGGAGCCCCTGTCCAGGCCCAAATCAAAGAAATAAATCCCCCCAATTGGTGGGCTGGCATGGAGCACTCCTCCCTGCAGTTGATGATCTACGGACCAGGGATCGGGTCCTTAAGCGCAGAGGTCCAAGGAAAAGGACCCCTGAAAAAAACGGAGGTAGAAAACCCCAATTATTTATTTCTGGATTGGGAAACCCAAGGGTTGACAGCAGGAACGTATACCTTGATCTTTAAAGAAGCAGGCGTCCAAAAATTTTCCATGGATTACCAGCTCCAAGCGCGCAAACCAGCAAGTGCGTTGCGTCAAGGATTTGACAGCTCCGATGTGGTGTATTTGATTATGCCGGATCGATTTGCCAACGGGGATCCAAACAACGACCAAACCAACCAGACGTTCGAACCAGCGAATAGAGATAAAATCGATGGCCGACACGGCGGAGACTTAAAAGGCATCATCGACCGGGTAGACTACCTTAAAGATTTAGGGGTCACCGCAGTGTGGACCACGCCCGTTTTGGCGGACAACGATCGCAGAGGTTCCTACCACGGATATGCTTGTAGCGATGCCTATCAGATTGATCCGCGTTTTGGCACCAATGAAGACTATGCCCTGCTGGCCAAAACCCTGCACCAAAACGACATGAAGCTGATCAAGGACTACGTCACCAATCACTGGGGCTTGGAACATTGGATGATCAAGGACCTTCCCTTTAAGGATTGGATTCATCAGTTTTCGGGAGAAAACGGATACGGACAGACCAACTACCGACTCTCCACGGTGTTTGACCCTAATGCGGCGCCATCGGATACCTATCTGTCTGAAAAAGGTTGGTTTGTTCCCTCTATGCCGGACCTCAATCAATCGCATCCACTGGTGTTGACCTACTTAATTCAAAATGCGATTTGGTGGGTGGAGTACGCTGACCTGGACGGGTTTCGGGTAGACACTTACCCCTATGGAGAAAAAGAGGGCATGACCCGTTGGACGGAAGCGATCATGAAGGAATACCCCAACTTTAATATCGTGGGGGAAACTTGGTATTCCCAAGCGGCACACGTCGCTTATTGGCAGAAAGATTCGCCGGTAGGAGCCATTCAGGGGTTTAATGGACAATTGCCCAGCGTGATGGATTTTCCCTTTCACATGGCTGCCCATGAAGCCTTTACCGACCAACCCTCCTGGAATAAGGGCTTGGTACAGTTTTACGATGTCCTGGCCAATGACTTTTTATATCCCGATGTCAACCAACTATTTCTGTTTATAGAAAACCACGACACCACCCGATTCAATCAATTATTTCCCGATCATTCCGCCTATAAAATGGCCTTATCCATTTTGATGACCACCCGTGGAATCCCCCAGATCTATTACGGATCGGAAATCGGTATGCTCGGGGATAAATCAAAAGGCGATGGTGATTTGCGCAGAGATTTTCCGGGTGGATGGCCATCGGATTCTAGAGATGCAGCGCGCCTTGACCAGAGAACGGATCAGGAAAATAACTACCACCACACCACACGCACCCTCCTGCAATGGCGTAAAAACAACGAAGCCATACACCGAGGAAAAACCGTGCATTACGCCCCGGTCGATCAGGTATATGTGTACTTCCGATTTTTGGAAGACCAGTGGGTGATGGTCCTGGCCAATGGATCAAATTCTCCCAAGAGCATCGATCTTCAAAAATTCAAAGAGGTATGGACCGCCCCCAAGGAGGCGTATTGGGTATTTGACCAAAAAACAAATCCCGTACCCGAAACCTTAACGGTCCAAGCACGGGATGTCATTATTTTATCGAATCGCTGATTAGGACCAGAGCGCTTTTAGTTTGTCACAGCCCTCCCAAAGCATCCAAACATTGATCACCATCAGCGCCGCGGCAATAGGCAATCCACTGGGTACATTGACGATGTTGATCAATAAAATACCTACCATCACAGGGAACATGGCTAGTGCGCCCAAGGTTCTCGTTCTCGGCACAACAATCAAAAGTCCCGCAATCGCCTCGACAGCACCCACTAAAGGCATCATCCAGCCAAATGCCATCAAGTGTTCCATCAATTTTAACATGGACTCTGGCATGTCTTCTGGCATGGGCATGTAGTTGAAAAATTTATTGAGCCCGGCATTAAGCATCCATAATCCAAAGACAATGGACACTACATTAAAGATTTTTTGTTTCATTTCGTTGGTTATTTAGTTGGTTGACTAAAGTTATCTAAAATCCTTTTAATCAAGTAGAAATTTGAAATCATTACATTTACCCCCTAAAATCATTTATTTTGTCTACCACTTGTGCCCTTTGCGCTGCCCAAGCGCCTGTTCAACCTTTTTCAGTGACTAAAGCGCCCCAAGGAATTCCCCACGAAACTTTGTTGTGTGCCACCTGTATCGATCAAATTCAAGGCGATCAACTCGACCCGAATCATTTTAGGTGCCTTAACGATTCCATATGGAGCGAGCAAGCCCCCGTTCAAGTGCTCTCCTGGCGATTATTGCATCGCTTTCTTCCTGAAGCCTGGGCGCAAAATTTATTGGACATGATGTACCTGGACGAAGAACACCAGGCCTGGGCCCAAGCTGAACTAGATGCGCAAGCCTCAGCGTTGGTGCATATGGATGCTAACGGCGTAGTCCTGCAACCAGGAGATAACGTGGTATTGATCAAAGACCTAAAGGTGAAGGGAAGCAGTATGGTGGCCAAACAGGGCACCGCTGTGCGCCGTATCGCATTAGATCCAGAAAACGCCACCTACATCGAGGGGAAAGTCGACGGTCAACAGATCGTAATCCTCACTCAATACGTCAAAAAAACGACCTAACTCATCTGTTTAAAAGCAAAGAATCTGTGTAGTTTTATCAATATCCTACTAAATTTATAGGATTTATATGTTATTGTAAACAATTCGTGTGGTCACGGAGCATTTTGTTGCTCAATTGGCAAAAATGTGCCACAATGGGAAAAAGCTGATCAATATCAGGGTTATCCTGATGTGGATTCCATAATTTTGTGCCGTGATAAATCCACCATGAGCGCAACAGAAAACAACAAACCAACTGAATCTTTAGACCACGTGGTGATTCGCTTTGTCGGTGACTCAGGAGACGGGATGCAATTGACCGGATCTCAGTTTTCCGATACGTCGGCCATGTTGGGAAATGACATTGCTACTTTTCCCAATTATCCAGCAGAAATCAGAGCCCCACAAGGGAGTCTATACGGGGTATCGGGGTTTCAAGTCCATATCGGAAGCCTAGAAATTGATACTCCAGGTGATGAATTGGATTTATTGGTCGCTATGAATCCAGCAGGATTAAAGACCAACCTAAGCGCCTTAAAAAAAGGACATGTGTTGATTGTAGACACCGATTCCTTTACCCAGCGCAATTTTGACAAAGCCCAATACACGTCCAATCCTCTGGAAGACGGAAGTTTATCGGACTACAAGGTGATCGAAGTAGCGATGACTTCACTTTCCAAAGAAGCGGTTAAGGGCATTGAAGGACTGGACAACAAATCGATTACCCGCAGTAAAAATATGTGGGCACTGGGCATGGTCTATTGGATGTATCACCGATCGCTCAGCCACACTATAGCTTTTATAGAGCGCAAATTTGCCGCACAACCACACCTGGTAGCCGCCAACACCAAAGTGTTGAAAGCGGGCTATCACTTTGCTGAGACACTGGAACTGATTCCAGCTTCCTACGAAGTAGCTCCCGCAAAAATGCCTGCGGGTACCTATCGAATGATGATGGGCAATCAAGCATTGGCCTGGGGATTTTTGGCAGCTGCCGAGAAATCGGGCCTGCCGCTATTTTTAGGATCCTACCCCATCACGCCCGCATCGGATATTTTACACGAGCTTTCGAAACACCAACAATTGGGGGTAACTGCCTTCCAGGCAGAAGATGAAATTGCGGGGATCACTTCTGCGATTGGCGCCGCATTTGCCGGGTCTCTGGCCATCACAACGACCTCAGGTCCTGGGCTAGCGCTCAAATCTGAATCGTTGGGACTAGCCATGATGATCGAATTACCTCTGGTGGTGGTCGATGTACAACGCGGAGGACCTTCCACAGGACTTCCCACCAAGACTGAGCAATCGGATTTGTTGCAAGCCTTGTACGGAAGACACGGGGAAAGCCCGGTAATCGTACTGGCAGCCAGCACTCCTTCCAACTGCTTTCACTATGCCTATCAAGCGGCTAAACTAGCTTTGGAGCACATGACTCCCGTGGTGCTGCTCTCCGATGGATACATCGCTAACGGGTCAGGTCCCTGGAAAATTCAACGCGCTTCAGAAATGCCGGATATCGCTCCGCGCATCCTGAAACAAGCCCCGGAAAACTGGCACCCCTACCACAGAGATGAAACGACATTGGCCAGGGATTGGGCACTTCCAGGCACCCCTGGGCTAGAACACCGGGTGGGTGGATTGGAAAAAGATCAAGAAAAAGGAACGGTGTCCTACGACCCGATCAACCACGAGGCGATGACGCATACCCGACAGGAAAAAATTCAACGCGTACAAGCGCAAATACCTGGTCTAGAGGTACACCACGCCCAAGAAGGGGAATTGCTGGTGGTCGGTTGGGGAGGCACCCAAGGCGCCTTGCAATCCGCGATAAAAACCCTGAGTCAACAAGGATATCATCAAGTCGGTTACACCCATTTTAACTATTTAAGTCCTTTGCCTAAAAACACCCAGGAGGTATTGGGTCGATTTAAAAAAGTGTTGGTGTGCGAATTAAATAACGGTCAACTAGCCAAGTTGCTCAGCATGCACCACGATCAGTCCCGTATTTATTCCTACACCAAAATTCAAGGATTGCCATTTGCCCAAACAGAACTTTTGGAAGCCTTTAAAAAACACCTCAGCTGATGGAAAAACCAATCTATACCCCCAAAGATTTTGCCAGCGACCAAGAGGTGCGTTGGTGTCCGGGATGTGATGACTACGTGATTTTAAGTGCCATGCAAAAAGCCTTGCCAGAAGTGGGTGTGCGCAGAGAGGATATCGTATTTATTTCTGGCATCGGTTGCTCCTCGCGTTTTCCCTACTACATGAACACCTATGGCATGCACAGTATCCACGGAAGGGCTCCTGGAATAGCCACCGGTGTAAAATTGTCCAATCCCGATTTAAGTGTTTGGATGATCACAGGAGATGGGGATGCGATGTCCATTGGCGGCAACCATTTTATCCACTTATTGCGCCGCAATGTAGACCTCAATGTGATTCTGTTCAACAACGAAATCTACGGATTGACCAAAGGCCAATTCTCCCCTACTTCGACCTTGGGACTCAAAACCAAATCTTCGCCCTTAGGCAATGTGCAACCTCCATTTTCAGTAGGTCAACTCGCCCTTGGGGCGCAAGCGAGATTCTTTGCGCGTGTAGCGGGGAATAGCCCCAAGGAAATGACCGATCTATTTATCAAATGCCACCAATTTAAAGGGACTTCTTTAGTAGAAGTGCTTCAAAATTGCGTGATTTTTAACGACGGTTGCTTTAGCCATGTCACGGATAAATCTGTGAGGGAGGATAAACAATTGTATGTGGAGCACGGTAAACCCATGATCTTTGGCAAAGATCGCGACAAAGGATTGGTGCTTCGCGGCCTTAAATTAGCCGTAGTCACCATCGGAGAGGATGGGATTACTGAAGCTGATATTTTGGTGCACGATGCAAAGGAACCCGACCCGACCCTGCACCATATGTTGGTGTCACTTCAGTATCCCATGGTTACCGGTATCATTCGCGCGGTTCCAGATACTACATTAGAAGAACGACTGCACGAGGTAAAGCAGGCGGCAGTAGCGAAAGCAAAATACCACAACACAGACGAACTTTTCTTTTCTGGAGAAACCTACGAAGTCGGTGCATAAAAAAAGCACCCTCGTTGCTGAGGGTGCTTTCCAAACTAAAAATCAACTAAAATCAACCAGAGGAATGGAAACCACCCCATTTCCTCTTTATTGTTTTACAAAATTATCGGAAAAAACGTGAAATTAAATTCAGACGTTTATCCAAAAAGTGTATATTTATGACACAATGAGCGTTTTGTGTTAGAAAAACGTTAATTTAATACATAGCATTATACTATCTCCTCATGATTCAGCGCATTGACCCCATTTACGAAGAAGTACCTGCAGAGTTTTCGGATGTGTCACTCAAGTTTTTTGACTGTGAATTTCCCAACAAGAAAGAGGTCGGTTGGCACTTTCATATCGACTATGAATTGGTGTACGTCAACGAGGGATCTGGAAAAAGACATATTGGCATGCACTTGTCCAACTACACCGATGGCGAATTGGTATTAATTGGCTCTAACGTCCCACACCACGGTTTTACAGATTACTTTACAGACACACGCAAAGAAGTAGTGGTCCATTTTAAACCTGGCTTCTTGGGCAATGCGATTGAACAAGTCCCCATATTCAAGAAAATCTGGGAATTGCTCACACTTTCCGATCACGGTATTGTTTTTTCAGAACAGGTAAAACACTACATCGGATACCGACTCCTGGAACTGAAAAACATGGAGCCTTTTCAGCGCTATCTAGAACTCATCGACATACTCAACGAGCTCGCTATCTCTGAGGACAAGCAAATGCTCAATGCCAACGGAAAAGCATTTATCGGAAGTCTAAAAGAAAACGAGCGGGTAAAAAAAGTATTCAACTACATTGAAGAGCACTTTAAAGACCCCATCAGTCTGGATGATGTAGCGGAGCTCATCCACATGAATCCGAGTTCATTTAGCCGTTTCTTTAAAAAAACAACCAACAAAACATTTATTTCCTACCTCAACGAATACCGTCTTAACCACGCCATTCAACTCTTGATGGAAACTGAATTGGACATCAAAAACATAGGCTATGAGTGTGGGTTTACCAACCTGTCCAATTTCTTCAGGCACTTTAAAGCGCATACCCAAACCACGCCCTACGACTACAGAAGAAAATTTTCTAAAGTATAATTAACCCATCCGAAGACCTGCGTCCAAACGCAAGACCGTCCCGTTAAGGTAGGTGTTTTGGGCTATTTGGTTGACCAGTTGAGCGTATTCTGATGCGCGACCTAAACGCTTGGGGAAAGGTACCGCAGCAGCCAATGATTGGGTAGCCTCCTCTGGAAGACCAGCCAACATCTCTGTATCAAAAACTCCAGGTGCAATACCGACAACCCGAATACCCATAGAAGCCCATTCTCGTGCTAGAGGAAGCACCAGTGCCGCTACACCTCCCTTGGAAGCAGCATAAGCCGCCTGACCTTTTTGTCCTTCATAGGCTGCCACAGAGGCAGTAAGCACCACCCAACCGCGTTGGCCCTCTAGATCAGGTTCCCCCTCAGACATCTGATGGGCGGCCAATCGAGTCAAATTAAAACTACCTGTTAGGTTGATGGAAATAGCTCGTTCAAAATCAGCTAAAGGCATCAAACCATCTCGACCGATTACTCGCTGTGCAGGAGCGACACCCGCACAATTCACCACACCACGCACTGGCCCCCACTTTTGTTTTGCTTGAGCTAATGCATCGGTCAGCAAATCGGTATCCAAAACACTGGCCTGAACAGCCAGAAGACAATCCCCGTATTGCGTCAAAAGTGGATCCAGCGGTTGAGGATTTAAATCAACCACCAACACACAGTGGCCTATTTCCAGAAAATAATCCACCACTGCACGGCCTAAGCCCCGAGCGCCTCCACTGACTGCTATATATCCCGATTGCTTCATCGCGCTAATTTAAAGGAATGACTACTGATTGATAGGGGGCAAGAATCAACTCTTTTCCCTCTTGTGTGAGTTGATTTTCGCTATTGATCCAGGGTTGTGCTCCCAAACTCAACCCGATCGGCGCCCAACGGGCCGTTTGGTCAGAAAAATTGAGCACCACTAAACAGGACACTTCACCCAATGTTCGGGTATACGCGTATACTTGTGGGTGATGTTCCGCCAATAACTCGTATGCTCCATAGACCAACACAGGATTTTTTTTGCGCAACTGGGTCAAGGATTTAAAATGATTTAAAGGGCTTAATGGATCAGGCAGCTGATCTTGAACATTGATCGCAGTGGTATTTGGATTGATCTTCATCCAAGGGGTACCTGTGGTAAACCCGGCAATAGAATCCCCTGTCCACTGCATAGGAGTGCGACCATTCTCGCGAGATGTTTTGGCCAATACTTTCATGTACTGATCCAAATCTTCGCCCTTGAACTTGGCTTTGGCATATCCATTGACCGCCGCCACATCCTGATAGTCTTCAATGCGGTCCATGCCTAAATTGGTCATCCCCAACTCGTCCCCGTAATACACATAAGGCGTGCCCCTCATGGTCAACAAGAAAGTATTTAACAACTTAATCGAAGCCACCCTAAATTCGGGTGAATCATTGCCGTAACGACTGACCAAACGCGCTTGATCATGGTTGGACAAGAAAATGGACAGCCAACCTTTTTCAGCAAACGATCGATCCCAATCCGTAAACACTTTTTTCAAGGTAGCTAGCGAATACCCGTCATACTTGGCCACATCTACTCCGTCAAAAGCGTAAGCCATCTGCAATTCCTGTCGATCCGCATCCACCAATTCGTGGGCTTCCTCAAAACTGCGCCCAGCTCCTTCAGCCACACTGACCACCCCATAGGGGGCAAATACCTGCTGATTCATCTCCTTCAGGTAATCGTGAAGACCCGGCTGCATGGCGTAGTACTGAATAAAATTCTGTTCATAACCCTGAGGAAATTCAGGAAAAGTGGTGTCTTTTGCCGCAAACTGAAAAGCGTCCAACCTAAATCCGTCGACTCCTTTTTCGGCCCAAAACTTCATCAAATCATAAACTTCTTGCCTTAAAGCTGGGTTTTCCCAGTTTAAATCAGGTTGCTTATCTGCAAAATAATGGAGGTAATACGCATCTGTGATTGAATCGTACTTCCAGGCATCCCCTTGTGCATCAAATAAACTATATCTGTAGGGAGGCGTGCCCTTGGATGCAGGCCACCAATGGTAATAATCTCTGTAGGGGCTATTCACATCGCTGCGCGAGGCGATAAACCAAGGGTGCTCGTCGCTGCTGTGATTGACCACCACATCCATAATCAACCGAATACCCCTTTGGTGTAACTCCCCCAGCAATCGATCAAAAGTCTCCATGTCTCCAAACTCAGGAGCAATTCCTCGATAATCGCTGACATCGTATCCATTGTCCGCATTGGGGGATGGATAAATGGGATTTAACCAAATCGCATCGATCCCCAAAGACTCGATATAATCCAACCGGTCGATCATCCCCTGTAAATCACCCACCCCATCCCCATTGGAGTCTTGAAAGCTTCTGGGATAAATTTGATAGACGATGGCTTCCTTCCACCACGCCTGTTGTTGGGACTCGGGCACAACCACCTCTTTGGTTTGACATCCAATCAACAACAAAAAGGCTGTAATATTCAGTATTAAAATACGCATCTAGACAAAAAATAAATCATGTAAAAAACGACCAGGAAAAAAGGCAAATCCGCCGGCAATACCTATGGCACCCAGGTATAACCCCCACATCTTGAACTTGTGGGCGCTCAGGTTTCCCCTGCGCACAGCCATCAAGGATGTGGGCACAGAATATAGGGTCAAGAGACAAAACAAATGTATCCATCCAAAATGTCCCAACCACTGAGGACCGACTTGTGCCGGTATAAATAAGGCCACAAGTGCTGTAAACACCATGAGTGTCATGTAGATTTTACCCATCGATCGATGGATTCCATCCCCCTTTCCGGCAGCCAAAAGATAAGCTCCCAAGGGCACACAAGGTAAAACAGTGCCTAAGTGGAGGTACATCAAAAACTCCTGCATCCTTAATTCTTTAGCTCCCTGAGCACGGACTGATCCGGCAAAGACTCATACCCCATATGAAAAAGAGTAAATCCAAAAATATCTGCCGTTTGCTCAATGGTTTTGCTCACCGGGGTTCCAGCGCCGTGACCTGCATTGGTTTCAATGCGGATCAAAGTCGGATTAGTGCCCGATTGAGCAGCCTGTAGCGCTGCGGCAAATTTAAAGCTATGGGCGGGCACCACGCGATCATCGTGGTCCCCTGTAGTGACCAACGTAGCCGGATAGGCTGTACCCTTTTTAACATTGTGCACAGGACTGTAGCCTTGGAGATATGCGAGCATTTCTGGACTGTCTTCAGCTGTGCCATAGTCATAGGCCCATCCTGCACCTGCAGTAAAGGTGTGATAGCGCAACATGTCCAGCACTCCTACAGCAGGCAGGGCAACTGCCATTAAATCAGGGCGTTGGGTCATGGTAGCACCCACTAATAGACCTCCATTTGATCCACCTCTAATCGCTAAATACTCTTTGGAAGTATACTTTTGAGCGATTAAATATTCTGCAGCTGCAATGAAGTCATCAAAAACGTTCTGTTTTTGCATTTTGGTGCCCGCATCGTGCCACGCTTTGCCGTATTCGCCACCACCGCGTAGATTGGGCACTGCATAAATACCGCCTTGCTCCAACCATACTGCATTGGTAATGCTGAACGAGGGTGTGAGAGAAACATTAAATCCACCATACCCGTAAAGCATGGTGGGGTTTTTACCGTCGCGTTTTAGCCCTTTTTTGTAGGTGATGATCATGGGCACTTTGGTGCCATCTTTCGAGGTATAAAACACTTGTTCTGAGGTGTACTGGGCTGGATCAAAGTCGATGTTAGGTTGCCAGTGCACCTGGGAGTTGCCCGATGCTAGGTCATAAGCGTAAATAACACCCGGTGTGCTGTAGTTGGTAAACGAATAATACAACTGAGTTTCGGCTGCTTTGGCACCAAATCCTGAAGCGGTACCTAAACCAGGCAAAGCTACCTCACGCACCAGACTGCCGTCTTTTTTGTATTGGTATACCTTAGAAATGGCATCGATCATATAATCCGCAAAAAAATATCCTCCACCGGTGTTGATGGACAAGACGTTTTCTTTTTCAGGAATGACATCTACCCAGGTTTCCGGAGTGGGATCGGCCATACTGGTGCGCACCAAACGCTGATTGGGTGCGTTTAGGTTGGTCATTAAAAACAATTGATCTCCCTCCGTATCGACCACATAGGTATCCGAATCTTCGTGCGTCAGCACCGGAATTAACGCGCTGCCTTTCTGGGCCAAATCTTGAACAAAGAGCTTGTTGCCTGAGGTAGCATTGGCCGCAGTGACTACCAAAAAGCGCTGGTCTTCGGTAACTCCAGCCCCCACATAACGGTGCTTTTGGGCCTGAGTACCGCCAAAAATCAAAGCGTCTTTGGCTTGGGGTGTACCCAAAGTGTGAAAATATAATTTGTGTTGGTCGGTTTTGGCAGACAATTCACTGCCCTCGGGCTTGTCGTAACTCGAGTAGTAAAAACCTTGGTTACCCAACCAAGACACCCCGCTGAATTTCACATCCACTAAGGTGTCTTCGATGACCTGATGAGCGACTGCATCCATCACAATGATCTTGCGCCAATCCGATCCTCCCTCAGAAATAAGGTAGGCACAGCGACTTCCATCTTTGGAGAAACTCAATCCCGCCAGAGAAGTAGTGCCATCCTCAGAAAAAGTGTTTGGGTCTAAAAAAACTTCAGGAGTCCCTCCGTCTTTTTGGCGGTAGAGGACGTATTGGTTCTGCAAACCATCGTTTTTATAAAAATAGGTGTAGTCCCCTTCAACAAATGGAGCGCCGACTTTTTCGTAATTCCAAAGTTTTTCAAGCCTCTTTTTCAGGTCTTCTCGAAAAGGAATGCGGTCTAAATACCCAAAGGTAACTTTGTTTTGGGCGGCCACCCAAGCCTCTGTCTCCGGACTTCTATCGTCCTCCAACCAGCGGTATGGATCTTCGATCGCCTGACCAAATAAAGTGTCGACTACGGGAATTTGAGCAGTTTCTGGATAAGTCACAAGGATAGGTTCTTTAGTGGAACAAGATGAGATCAGTAAAGCGGCCATGGCCAGGACAGTGATTGAGGTCCGATTTTTCATCCATTTAATTTTAAAGGGTTCTACCCACGAATATACACCAAATCAGTGGCTTGCCCAAAAAGCAGCCTGGTTGAATCCCCAAAATAACGTACTTTAGGGACATGAAAAAAATGAAGCAATACGCCCTCGGCGTTCTTTTGGTGGCCACTGTTTTGCTGACCCAGCAGGCATGGAGTCAGACCACATTTATTTTGCTGAGACACGCTGAAAAACAAACGGAAAATCCCAGAGAAAGAAACCCTGATCTCACTGCGGAAGGGTTGGCTAGAGCCAACGACTGGCTAAAGGTCTTGCAAATCCCCAAGGTGGATGCTGTGTACAGCACCCCTTTTTTGCGTACCAAAAATACCGCCCAGCCTTGGGCTAGGGCACATCGCCTGGAGATTCAGGAATACGATCCTTCAGCAAAAAGCCCCTTGGATTGGGTGACGTTAAACAACACCCCAAAAACCATCGTTATTGTAGGCCACAGCAATACCATACCCAAACTGGCCAACGCCTTGATCGGCAGTGATTTTTATGCGGAATATCCTGACTCAGAATACGGAAGTGTGCTGGTGATCAGTGGTCAACCAGGCGCTTGGCAACACTACAAAATCAACACTGAACCTTTTAAACAGTCCACAGATGCGAAAATGGTATTTTAGGATATTGCTTTTGTTGCCTTTATTTGGGCATGCACAGCTGTTTGATGGTATTGAAACCCTGTTGTTGGCCAAGGAGGATGCGGAAATACTCCTGCAGGGCTATACCCAACCTCTGGGAAAATCATTGATTTACGCTCAAAACACTGGTTGGGCGCACACCGCAAAAACCCACAAACCCCTGGGATTTGATTTGACCATCGGCGCTGGGGTGAGTTTGGTGAACGACTTGGATCTGAAGTTTATGCCCCAAGGGCTTCGCTATGTAACTGTTCCAGAAAGCGGATTACCCACCGTATTTGGCGCTGCCAACCCACAAAATTTGCCCGTGCGCATTCCCACAGGGGCCAATACCCCTGACCTAGAAGCCAATTTAAACTTTCCAGGGGGTGCCGCTGATGACTTACCCGTTCAAGGTATGCCCGCACCCACCCTTCAGCTCAGCGTAGGGGCTTGGTTCAATACGGATATCTCTGTGCGTTATGTGCCAGATTTAAATCTAGAGGGCACCTCCCTGGGTCTATGGGGATTAGGAATCAAACACGACCTCACCCAGTATCTCGGACCTTTGGAGCGCTTACCGCTCAATGTCTCTGTTTTGGCTGCCCGCAGCAGTATCGGTGTTCGGTATGATTTGCCCGATGCAGGAACAGGAACGCACGTAGATTTCACCATGAGCACATACACCTTACAAGTACTCGGCTCCTTGGATTTTCCGATCATCAGCGTTTATGGGGCCATAGGATACAGCGGCGGAAATGCTGAACTGGGCATGAGAGGCACCTATGATCTGAGCTATACCCAAAATATAGGAGGTGTCGATATCACCCAAAACGAACAATTGGTAGATCCTATTCAGCTGGGTTATCAAGCGCACAGCGCCTTGGGAACTCTGGGGTTCCGCGTAAATCTGCCACTGCTTAAAATTTATGGCCAATACAGCCTCCAAGAGTACCAAACCGCTTCACTGGGCGTAGCCTTGAGCGTGCGTTAAGCCGAAAAATAAATCGGTCACTTAGGTAACACATATTGGCCGCATAAAATCGGGTAGAATTGCGCGCAATGACCGAAATTTGCAGGCAAATACGCATGAATCATGACCAAAGGCATTTATATCGCTACCCTAGAAGCCCACAGCGGCAAATCCATTTTATCCATAGGGCTCATGCAACACGCTTTGGGAATCAGACCCAAAGTCGCCTACTTTCGCCCTGTCATTGAAGACCTGCCCGACGGGGAACGGGACAATCACATCGACACGATGTTGTCCTACTTCAACCTCGAGCAACCTTATGACAGCGCTTATGTTTTTGGGAGATCTCAACTCATCGCCGAGCGCAACGCAGGCAGGGAAATCGAGGTGATCGACGCGATCATCGCCCAATACAAACACCTGGAACAACACTATGATTTTGTGGTGGTTGAAGGGAGTGATTTTTTGGGAGAAGGCACTGTATTTGAGTTTGACTTTAATGTAACCATCGCCAAAAACCTGGGTATTCCCGCCTTATTGATTCGATCTGGAGTGGGAAAAAACATGGAGAAATTTGCTGGAAGTCTGCGACTAGCCTACCACAGTTTTGTGGAGGAAGACGTTCAAGTGTTGGCTGTGGTCGCCAACAAGATCATGCCGGAAAATCTGGAATGGGTAGTAGAAGAGCTCAAAGCGCTCATGCCCGCTCACGTCGGGGTTTATGCTGTGCCAAAAATTGAACTGTTGGCCCAGCCAACCATGAAAGAAATCGCTGAAAAACTCAAAGCAAAAGTGTTGTTTGGGGGGGATTTGATGACCAACAGAACCGGGAGTTTTGCCGTAGGCGCCATGCAGCTGAGACACTTTCTCACCCATTTAAAAAACGACTGTTTGGTGATTACCCCTGGTGACCGGGCAGATATCATTTTGGGCGTTTTGCAAGCCCATTTATCGGTCAATTACCCGCAAATCGCCGGTATTGTGCTCACTGGAGGACTGGAACCAGAGGAACCGATTGCCAAACTTATCGAAGGTTTGAGCGCTGTGGTTCCTGTCATTGCTGTTCAGGAAGGAACTTTTGAAGTGGTCAACAAAATAGGCAATATCAAACCGGTGATTTACGCGCTTAACCGAGCCAAAATCGATGCGACCATCGCCGCATTCCAAGCCCACATTCCCGGCGAAGAATTGATGGATAAATTACTGGCCTACGAGAGCAAACTGCTGACTCCGCGCATGTTTCAATTCAGCTTGATTCAAAAAGCGCGCAAGGCCCGAAAAAAAATCGTGCTTCCCGAGGGGACAGATCCGAGAATATTAGAGGCCTCTTCCCGACTTTTGGCCATGGATTTAGTCGACTTAGTTCTTTTGGGCGATCCGGGGGTAATCCGTCAAAAAGCTGCTGAATTAGGCTTGGACATTCCTTGGCAACACATAGAGGTGATCAATCCCACAGAGGACCCGCGCTATGAAGATTACGCACAGACGTACTACGGTTTGCGCAAACACAAAAATGTCAACATGGACATGGCTAGAGATGCCATGGCAGATGTGTCTTATTTCGGCACCATGATGATCTATAAAGGCGATGCTGATGGCATGGTATCCGGAGCAATGCACACCACCCAGCACACCATTTTACCTGCGCTTCAGTTTATCAAAACCAAACCTGGTGTATCGGTGGTTTCCTCCGTGTTTTTTATGTGTTTACCGGATCGGGTTTCCGTATTTGGCGACTGTGCAATCAACCCCAATCCCAGTGCAGAAGAACTGGCTGAAATTGCTATATCCTCAGCGCGCAGCAGCCAGGCATTCGGCATTGAACCGCGCATCGCCATGCTGTCCTACTCTTCAGGAAGCTCGGGCAAAGGAGTGGACGTAGATCGGGTGCGCCAGGCAACAGAACTGGTGCGCCAGTTAAGACCCGATCTAAAGATTGAAGGCCCTATCCAATACGACGCAGCGGTTGATCCACTAGTGGGCAAAAGCAAACTGCCACAGTCGGAAGTGGCTGGGCAGGCCAGTGTGCTGATATTTCCAGACCTCAACACAGGAAACAACACCTACAAAGCCGTGCAAAGAGAAACTGGCGCTATGGCGATTGGGCCCATGCTTCAAGGACTCAACAAACCGGTCAACGACCTCAGCAGAGGTTGTACCGTTGATGACGTGTTTAATACCGTAGTACTCACCGCCATACAAGCCCAAGGAATAGATGCCTAACGCCAAAAGAATACTCGTACTCAATTCTGGGAGCTCTTCCCTGAAGTTTCAACTATTTGATATGCCTGAGGCTGTAGTTTTGGCCCAGGGTCAGATTGAAAAAATCGGATTGGCCACCGCTGATTTAAAAGTGTCCTTCAGGGAGGAACAATATACCGACCAAAGACACGCAGCAGACCATCAACAGGCGCTGTCTTGGATGATGGAAGTGCTTCAGGGTCCCGCTGGGGTCATCAAAAACAGTCAGGACATCGATGCAGTGGGCCACAGGGTGGTGCATGGTGGACTTAAATTTTACGAAACCACCTTGATTGACGCTCATGTTTTAGCGGAGATTCACGCTTTGTCGCCATTGGCTCCCCTACACAATCCGGCCAATGCCCAAGGCATCGAAGTGGCCAAAAACTTGTTCCCCGATGCGGCTCAGGTAGCCGTTTTTGACACTGCTTTTTATCATAATTTGCCCCAAAAAGCACAGCAATGGGCGATCGATCGGACATTGGCTGACCAACACCAACTCAGGGTATTTGGATTTCACGGTATTTCCCACGAATTCGTTTCCGAAAAAACCCTAGCGTTCTTGAACGATCCAAAGGCAAAGGTGATCAACCTTCACCTGGGCAATGGATGCAGCGCGACCGCACTAGAGGCGGGCCGACCTGTAGATCATTCCATGGGCTTTGGCCCCTTGACCGGTTTGGTGATGGGCACGCGAAGTGGAGACATCGACCCGGCAGTCATCTTCTACCTGATCGAACAAAAAGGCATGAGTGCTGCGGCGGTAAAAGAACTGTTGACCAAAAACAGCGGAATGCTCGGGCTTACTGGGCACAGCGATCTCAGGGATATTGAAGCCATGGCCCTGGAAGGAAATCGGGATGCACAAGAGGCTTTGACATTGAACGCCTACCGAATTCAGAAATACATCGGAGCCTACACCGCTGCCTTAGGCGGACTAGATGCGCTGGTATTTACTGCAGGTATCGGCGAAAACAACGCGGCCATGAGGGCTCGGATCTGCGCAGACCTATCCTTTTTTGGGATTGAACTGGATCTGACACTCAATGCAGCGCGTACCCCAGGGATGCGCAATATTGCTGCGCCACAAAGCAGGATTCCCATTTTGGTGGTGCCCACCAATGAGGAACTAGCCATCGCTCAAAAAACTTATCGACTGCTGGGTGACTGAGCGGAAAAATAACGGCAAGCATCGAACCTGGGAGGTATTTGCCCCAGGGCGCATCAACCTGATCGGTGAACACATCGACTATCAAGGGGGATGGGTGTTGCCTGGAGCCATCTCTTTGGGACAATGGATCAAGGCTACCGAGATTGACGGCCCCGGCATTCATCTCAAATCACCGCTGGGCACTTGGACCTATACCTCTGCAGCCCAGTTGTGCGCCAGCAACCCCCAGGACAAACCCAGTGCTTTTTTTAAAGGTATTTGGTCGAGTTTTCAAAAAAGACACCCGCTGAGCTCCGTAGGCCTTGAAATTGAGATCAGTGGAAACCTTCCACTGGGCGCGGGTTTAAGCACCTCAGCATCCCTGAGCGCAGGGCTGGGGCAAATCCTTCATCAGGTCCACAACAGTCCTTTAAGCGAGGAGGACTTAATTCAAATCGCGTACGAAACAGAACGCGCATTTGTAGGTACCCAATGCGGCCACATGGATCCCTATGCCGTAGTAAAATCAAAGGCCAATCACTTATTGCTTTTAAACAACTCAGATCTGAGCACCCAGCATATCCCCTGTGATCTTGGCCCTTACCAGTTGGTGCTTTTCCACACCAAAGTGACCCATGAACTCTCACACAGCCCTTACAACGAAAGGCGTGCCGCTGTAGAACGGGCCTGGGATATCTTAAAACCTTGGGGACCTAAAGACGCTGTCGTCGCTGCGCTGCCCTACCTGCCCCTGGAGGTATTGGAACAACACCGCAGTAAATTATCGCCCGCGGACTACCCGCTCGCACGCTTTACCCTGGACGAACAACTCAGGGTAGAAAATGCTGTAAATGCGATCAAGGCCAAAGATTACGTCGCTCTTGGGGCACTGATGAACCAAAGTCATCAAGGGTTGAGCGAGTTGTACCAGGTCAGTTGCCCAGAGTTGGATACCATGGTTCATTGGTCGCAAAATCAACCCGGTGTTTTGGGCGCGCGCATGATGGGCGGCGGTTTTGGCGGATGTACCCTTAATTTGATCCACCAAGACCAATTAGCTGACTGGACGCTGGACGCATTGGAAACCTATCGACAAGCTTATGACATCACTGGGGCGGTTTACCGAGTTGACCTATCCGACGGCATTTGCGCAGGTCAAGGAGGTTTTATGCAGTGTTAAACCTTTGTGAAACAATGATTTGACCTGGTGATATCTCTGTATCTTTGCACCAGCATGAAACAGCGTGTACTTTCCTTTTTTCTCGCCTTTTGGTTGATGTTGACCCAATCCGGGTGGGCGTTAAATCTGCACTTCTGCGGCAATGATCTGGCTGAAGTATCTTGGGCGCACACGGAACAGGGATGCGGCATGGAAGCTGCCTCCAGCACCGATTCACCCTCCTTTGAAAAAACTTCATGCTGCAGTGACCAAACACTGCTCTCTGCTGCCGAACAACCTTTTAAAGGGGATCATCAAATAGAGATACCCACAGTATTTGCCTGGCACTATCAGGCACAATCCCCGCTACCTAATGGGATATTTACAGCTGGCTTTATCGCAGAGGACCCTGCGCTTACAGGGGTGCCTCACGGGCCGCCAACGCCCCCACAACCCAAATACCTTCAATTTCACCAGTGGGTGATTTACGGCTGATCACTGCTCCTGCACATTTATTTGTTGGATCACTGAATCATTCCTTAAATTAAACCCATGAAAAAAAATATATGGCGCAGCACTGTGTACTGCACCGCCCTTTTTGTCTACTTATTATCCACGGGTAGATCTATTGCCACCCCCAGAATTCACTACACTTGGTGTACTGATGTAATTCACCAGGGCATGGAACAACAACAAGACACCATTCCCCCTAAAGAAATCATCACTGAAAAACTCGAGGAGGTCACGGTAGAACAGCGCAAAAAAGGACTCCAAAAATCCTATTTTGAACCCAAAAACGTGGTGACGGTAAATGCCGCTGAACTGCTTAAAGCGGCCTGCTGTAACCTATCTGAAAGTTTTGAAACCAACCCATCCATCGATGTATCCTATTCAGATGCCTTGATGGGGGCCAAGCAAATCAAAATGCTTGGGCTCTCCAGTCCGTACATTCAATTTACCGAAGAAAATATTCCCACCATTCGAGGTGCGGCCCAAACTTATGGGCTTTCCTTTATTCCAGGCACCTGGGTGGAAAGCATTCAAATCACCAAGGGTGTGGGCAGTGTGGCCAATGGTTACGAGAGTATGGCTGGTCAAATCAATACAGAGCTGAAAAAGCCGTTCACCGAACCTTTGCTGTTCGTCAACGCATTTGCCTCCCAGGGAGGACGACAAGAGTTCAACACCCACTGGAACACCTCTTTAAATGAGCGTTGGCACACAGGATTGTTTGTGCACGCCAACCGACGTATAGAAGCCATGGATGCCAACGGCGATGGATTTATGGATATGCCCATGGGTGACCAAGTCAACTTAATGCATCGCTGGCAGTATACAGACACCCAGAAAGGGTGGGTGGGATTTGCCACGCTTAAATGGCTAAAAGACGACAAAGAAGCAGGGCAGATGGACAGCCAAATCAATTTTATGGGCGGACAACCGCTTTGGAAAAGCATCACCAGTACCGAGAGGTTGGAGGGCGCCTTTAAAATGGGTTATGTGTTTCCTGAGATGCCCTACCAAAGCATTGGGCTGCAAGGAAATCTTTCCAGACACGTGCAGCAATCTACTTTTGGGCAAAAAGCCTACGATATGGACCACATCAGCGGTTATGCCAACGGTTTATTTCAATCGATTATCGGATCTACCCAAAACAAATTTAAAGCAGGCGGAAACCTGACCTTTGACCAGTACGAAGAATTGCTCAACGGATCAGAATTCAGACGAAGGGATTACTCGATTGGCAGTTTCTTTGAATACAGCTATGACAACCTAGACAACATCGGATTGGTGGCTGGAGTCAGAGCGGATTGGCACAACCAATGGGGGGCATTTATCACCCCTAGACTTCACCTGCGCTACAACCCCTGGACAAAAACCACCCTAAGGTTGGCAGCGGGCAGCGGAAGAAGAGCGGCCAATATATTTACAGAAAACCAAAACATATTTTTGACCAACCGACTGTTGGTCTTGGAGAACAACGCAGGGCCCATCTATGGCTTTGATCCTGAGCTATCCTGGAATTACGGAGGAAGTATCAGACAAACAGCATCCTTGGGCAGCATAGGTTTGGATTTGACACTTGACCTGTACCGCACCCAATTTAAAGATCAGGTAGTGGTCAATTGGGAAAATCCTCAGCGACTTTCTTTTCAACCGCTTCAGGGGGAAAGCTATGCCAACAGCGCGTTGGCCTCGCTAGAAATTGATATCCCCACACATTGGGAAGTACGCTTGGCCTATAAATTGGATGACGTAAAAACCACTTATGACGGTAATTTACTTCAACGACCGCTGCAACCCAGAAAAAGAGCCTTTGCCCAATTGAGCTACCAAAGCACGCCGAATGCTCTAGGGGCACAATGGCGATGGGATGCTACTTATCACGGCGTGGGCAGTCAGCGTCTAGTGGCCAATGTCCGCAACCCCTACGGAGGATATGCCCCAAGCTATCACCTAGTCAATAGCCAACTCACCAAAGCGTTTAGCAAAACACTAGAGGTGTACGTGGGCGTAGAAAATGCGACGAACTATACCCAAGAAAACCCCATCATCGCTGCAAGTGAACCCTACAACGACCGATTTGACGCGGCTCAGATCTACGCGCCCATCTTTGGACGCATGGGGTACATCGGTATGCGTTGGACGTTACTTTAACCTAAAATAATCACGCTATGAAAAAAATTATCTTCCTGCTTTCGCTGCTTGCCACCACAGGTCTGTATGCCCAAAAGCCACAAAAAACAACCCTTGAGGTTAAAGGAAATTGTTCGCTTTGTCAAAAGAGAATTGTCAAAGCAACCCTAGGCGTAAAAGGGGTTAAATGGGCAGCATGGGATATTCCCAGCGATCAACTCACCCTGATTTACGACCCGCTTAAGGCTGACCTAGCCCAAGTTGAAAAAGCAATTGCTGCGGCAGGTCATGACACCAAGAATCAGAAAGCACCTAAGGAAGTTTATGAAAAACTTCCCGCCTGCTGTCTATACCGAGACGGAGGAAAACACGTAGACTAAACTCAAGAAGGAAGCATGAACAGGGTATTGATGAGTTCCATCAATACCCTTGGTGCTCCTGTACCCTAGGTATGGTGAGTAACTGGGTTTGTCTCCCGTGGACATATCTAAACCCTTCTGGTCCAAAGTAACCAGGCTCCTCCAGCATAATGCGTATATCCCGCTTCCACTGAGGAATATACACCGTAGTATTTAGTTCGATGGCATACACCGTACGGGGAAACAACGGATAATCTCCAGCACCTGGAACACCGTTTTGTTGGTCCCACATCCCAATGGTCGGACCAGAGGAGTGGCCGTAACTGCCCAGTGGATGGGTGTAAATTGAAGGCCTTAAACCTGCCTTTGCAGCGTTCTTTAAGGCTTGGGCCAGCATTTCATTACCGGAGCGTCCCGACTTAAATTCATCGGTTAAGAAATCTTGTAATTGATTGCCTTGGGCCAATGCTTGAGTCAAAAAACTAGGTGGGGTCGTTTCTCCTGGTCGAAGCACGTAAGCCAGCTCTTGACAATCCGTATTTAGTCCTAAATAAGTGATGCCAAAATCACAGTGTACTAAATCACCGTGTTGTATCACTTGATGCTCAGGCCTATTGGAAAAAGAATAAAGGTGATCGCCCAATACATCCTCTGATCTCTGTACATCGACAGAAGGGTGAAACCAAGTCTCCAAGCCCAACCTGGTCAGTTCTTCGCGAAACCACCACTCGACATCGGTAGTCGTGGTTAAACCGGGGGTGATGACTTGTTCTGAAAATGCTTGAGCGATGATTTTGTGGGTCAGATCTGACAACTGGGTGTATATCTGCATCTCCCGCTCAGTTCTGGTTTCAATCCACGCAGTAGCTAAGGGTTGGGCAGAAACTACTTTATCCCGCAAATCAGCGGGCAAATACTCCATGAGTAAGGCGTAGTCAGTGTGGGCTAATCCATCTGCTATATTAAAGTCTTCGGAGATATTGATTCCTATTTTTTTGGGGTTGCGCTCTGAGATCAACTCCACCAAACGCTTCCATTGGTCGGGTTGCTTTTCAGCATCCCATGCCGAAGCAATATGTGGGCCAAAGTCATAACGCGCCACGGCCAATCGATCCATGGTTTGGGTATCCGCATTCCGATAAAACAAGATCATGGTTCTTCTCCGGGCGTTCAACCAAGTAGCTGGCAAAAGTGTTTTAACCACCGGATCTTCATTGTACTCACGGGTGATCATCACCCAAAGGTCGATGCCCGTCCGGTCCATCAACTCAGGGAGTAACTGAGTTAATCGCTCCCCCAGGAGCTCATCTTTTACGCGTGCTTGTTCCCGTTCACTTAAAACAGGTTGGGCCCAAACCAATGGACCCAACACAAATATCAATAGCCAATATTTTTTCATCGATGTGGGTTTTGGTTAAAGATAGCAAAAACCCGAATCGAGCACTACACCAGAATCATGATCAAAAAAAGAACCACACCGGCCAGCGCAAAATACATTCCTTTTTTAAACACTGAGGTGCTGGGCAGAAACATCCAAAAAGTAGAAATCACAAAAAACAATAAGCTCAACCCAAAAAACAGGTTCATAAAATAAAGCGGGCTTTTGTGGGTGGCCTTGTGCACCTTGGTCATTTTATCCAATAAATAAGGCAAACGCTTCTCCTTGATGGTAGCGATACCTGTTTTGGCATCATAAGTGCTTTGTCCAAAGGTGTACACATCACCTTCGATGAGCTGAAACTCAACCTTCATTTTAAGTTCAGGGGCCAATTCCTCCGGGGCAAGACCAACGGGTAATTGACGGGTTTCCACGACTTCCTTTTTGAGAAATTCAGTCTGTCTAAAGATCAGGGTCATTCCACTGATGGCGTACATGGCCATAATACCGGTTAAAAAGAAGCCCAAATAGCGGTGAATGACACGGACTTTGTTGCTGATTTCTCTGTTGTTGAGTTCCATGGAAAAAATTTAATGTTTATGGATGGGTTAAATATAAGGGTTTAGAGCACTTTACGCGCTTAGGGTTTAATAGAACTGAACAAAAATTTTGTGATTTTTTGAATGGCCAAAGCGTACAAAGCCCAGTAGTCTCTATTTTTACTTTCTCAAACTAAACTGATGAACCTCAACCACCTCGACCAGCTCACCCAGTGGTGCAGTGAAGACGGCATTAAAACCCAAACTGCTGACCGTCCTTTTTGGAACCGCCTCATGGCTGAAGCCCATACCCTACACGATTTGTTTTTTCAGATCTATGGACACGACGCGAATGCAGAAACTGCCTACAGAGCACTCATCCGAGGAATCGCTCAAGCATATGGTTTGAGATCTAAGGCGCTCAAGTCAAGAGATGCTCAAAAAGCTGTAAAAGATGCATGGATTACTGACCAAAATCTAGTGGGCATGAGCTTGTATGTCGATCGCTTTGGCGGTGATTTAAAGGGTCTGGTGAAGCAATTGGATTACCTGGAAGAATTGGGGGTGAATGCGCTGCACTTGTTACCGGTGATGAAAAGTCCTGCTGAGGCGTCAGATGGGGGTTATGCAGTATCGGATTACCGAAGTGTAGACCCCAGATTCGGCAGCGATCAAGACCTGGCTGACCTGCAACAGGAACTGCTTAAAAGAGGCATGTATTTGATGACGGATATCGTGGTGAACCACACCTCTGACCAACACCCTTGGGCGCTTAAAGCCAAAGCTGGAGATCCGTTTTACCAGTCCTTTTACTACACCTATGCCGACCGAACTGTGCCAGACCAAATGGAAGCCACGATGCCCGAAGTGTTTCCTGAAAGCGCACCAGGGAGCTTTACCTTCAACTCAGAGATGAATGCTTGGGTGATGACTGTCTTTCACCACTACCAGTGGGACCTCAACTTTAGCAATCCCCAGGTGTTACATGCCATGGTAGAACATATTCTATACTATGGAAATTTAGGGGTAGATATATTGCGTATTGACGCTCCTGCATTTATTTGGAAACAAATGGGCACCACCTGTCAAAATCTGCCCCAAGCGCATCTGCTGTTGCAGTTGATCAAATCTGCCGTTCGCGTGGCCACACCAGGTATGGCTATTTTGGGGGAGGCTATATTGGCCCCGGAACAAATCATGGATTTCTTTGGCCATGGATTGATGCAGGGAAGAGAATGCGATTTAGCGTACAATGCGGCACAGATGGCGCTGCAGTGGGATGCATTGGCCACAGGAAACACGACAAACTTGAGGTTAAATCAAGCGATTATCAGCCGTAAACCTCTGGGAACAACCTGGTTGAATTACACCCGATGCCACGATGATATCGGATTCGGTTTTGAGGACAAATACATTGAGCAAGCAGGTTTTACGCCCTATCTGCACAGAGCATTTCTCAAGGACTACTGGTCTGGTCAACACCCGGACAGTCCAGCCAGGGGTATGCTTTTTGGGGTCAATCCAAAGACGAACGACGCGCGTATTTCGGGAACATTGGCCTCGCTATGCGGTGTGGAAAAAGCGCTTGAGCTCGACGATACTACAGCCCTCGAACGGGCCATAGCTCGAATTGCATTGATGCAAGCGCAATGCCTGCTGCTCGGTGGGATCCCCATGTTGTATTACGGAGACGAACTAGGCCATATCAATGATTATTCTTTCCAAGATGACCCGTCCAAAAGCTATGACAATCGATGGGTCCACCGCCCGATCATCCGTGCAGAAAAAAGAAAAAAAAGGGCTGATCAAGCCAGTGTGGAAGGGCGTATTTTTGCACTCCACCAAAAACTGATCGCCTTGAGAAAGGCCCATGATATTTTTGCAGACACCAATAATGTAGAGTGGTGGCCCACTGATCACCCTTCGGTCATCGGGATGTCACGCGGGTCCATACACGCGCTGTTTCACTACGGTGGTCAATCCAAAACGGTGACCCTAAGCGGGCGTTCAATACCCCAAAAAACACTGGATCTGTGGACAGGTAAAACGGTAAACCTATCCAACGAAGGTCAACTCACCTTTGCGCCTTATCAGTTTTATGTGCTGCAACAGGAATCGTCTGTTCGGGGTGAGTGAGGACCATATCAATCATCTTTCGGCGAATACCCAGGTCGTATAACCCTTGTTGTGCCCTGGAGGGATAGACCCTATTGGTGAGCAACACTACGACAAAATCATTTTTTGGGTCCACCCAAAAAAAGGTGCCGGTAAAACCTGTATGCCCATAGCTTTCTGGAGATAAAAGAGCGGAAGGGTAATTGCCTTCCGGTTTGTCAAATCCAATACCCCTTCTGTTATTGGAGCCCGGGTAAGCTTGGGCAGTAAATCGATCTACCAAATCAGCTGGTAACATAGACGTTGACTTAAAGCTTCCTCTAGCAAGCAATAAATGAGCTACCTGGGCCACTGAGTGCGCATTGCCAAATAACCCAGCGTTGCCTGAAACTCCCCCCATCATCGAGGCTGCTTCGTCGTGCACGGTGCCGTGAACTAACTTATTTCTAAACAAGGTGTCCACCTCAGTAGGCACAATTTCCTGGGGTTTAAAACGCGCTAAAGGACGAAATGTCAAACGGTCTGCCCCAATAGGGGTATAGAATTCAGCCTGTAAATACGCTGTCCATGGTCTCCCAAAAACCCGTTGAGACCAATCTGGCAACAAAAAGAACAGCAGACCAGAATACTGGTAGGTTCCGCGGTGGGCAATGGGGGTTTGGGCGATGCGCCTGGCTATTTTCTTTGGGTAATTTTTATGCACATACCACTCAGTATCCACTGGGTAGGGATACCTATTGCTCGGCTTTTTGGATATAGTCCTCGACTTAGGCCTGCCCGCGGAGTTAAATACCGTATTTTGATGGCTGATATAGGGTTGCCAACCGGCTTGGTGGGCCATCACTTCCCTTAAGGTATGGTCGCTTTTTGAAGATTTTTTCAGCGCTGGAAAATGAAACCCTACTGGATCATCCGGACGCATTAATCCCTCAGCGGTCCATCCCATCACGGAAAGTGTCCCTGCCAATACTTTGGTGAGCGAGGCTAAATCATACAGGTGTTGATTGCTGACCGCTGTAATAGAATCATAGGTGTGAAATCCATAAGATTTGTTGATCAATGTATCCCCTTGGTGGTACACATAAAGTTGGGCTCCAGGAAATGCTTTGCGGGTAATGGCATCGTTGATCAGGGAATCCAAACGGTATGCTACCGGGTGTTGCGCATAAACAACCTGGGACAAAACCAGCATCCAAAAACTGATCAGTAGACTTTTTTTGAGCATTTCTATAGCTTATTCCTGTTTTTTCACCCAAAGAATCAATGCTTTTCTCAAGGCCTTTAAATCCTTTTTGCTGTGGGCAGCGGTGATCACCACTCTAGTGAGCAGTGGGCTTTGGGGCGTAGGGTAGGGAAATTCAGTAGGGATGATGTGGTGGGCGCACAGGTGCGCCCCCACCCCTGGAGTGTCGCACTCAAAAGCGGGGTGGTCTGCATGTTGCCTTTTCAAACAACCCTCCGGCCAATGCTTTTTCATCCAAGCCACATGACGTGCCAACTTTTTTTGTTGCGCGCGGTACAATCGCTGTGCTTTGATCAAAACATAAGCGTACCCGGGACTGCAAGGGCTGGCACCTCCCCAAAGGGGGTGCTGACGCAGCGCGTCCATCTGGGCCTGGGAGGCCCAGACAGCCCCTGCGCCTAAACCCAGAGATTTGCCTAAAGAGGCGGTGACGATGAGTTCCTTGGGTTTGAGCGCCGCAAGCAACGCATAGGATCCACCGCCTTGTTGACCCGTAATGCCTATTCCATGCGCATCATCAGCGACCAAAATAATTTGACTCAGGGGTAATCCACGAAGTGGCGCATAATGAGGATAGCCAATCCCGTGGAAATCTATGGTGTCCAAAAACAACACCGGTATTTGTTGAGGGAATTGAGTCAAAGAGTGGTTTAGGTCGTTGATCAACGATGTCCAATCCGGATACCTAGGTTGGTCTGCTCGGGTGATTAGAGCGGAATGCACAAAAGGGGCATAAAAATGAACGTATTGTTCTGTATTAAAAAACTGACTGACCCATTGGCCAGAGAGCATGCCGGATGAAGTAAGACTTGCTGCCTGACTCCCGGCTAAATCTGCCAGTATTTTTTCCGCTTTCTGATAAATGGAAAGCCGCACATTGGACTGACGAGAAGAACCCATATGAACCCCAAAGCGCTTGATGCCCTGAAGCATCAATGAGCGAAATCTTTTATTTCTCGATAGACCCAGATAATCAGTCCCCCCAAAATATCGCTGAACACCCAGTGAGGTTTCGATCAGTGGTCCTAAAGCAGCATCGATGTGAAGTGGCTCCATGCTTAACTATTTTTCGGCCAAGAGCACTACTCCACTACCGCCTAAATCCGGCCAATGCACTTGTGCCTGTTCGTCTATAAAAATCCCAGATGCGATATCGGAAGCCAGTAAAAGGGCTCCGTCCATATCCACGTAATCCAGTTGGGGCAACAACTGGGCAATAGCCGAAATACCCACAGTGGACTCAGTCATACAACCCACCATCAATTGAAGGCCTAGTGCTTTCGCTTGAACGATCATTCTACGCGCTGGTGCCAAACCACCACACTTAGTCAACTTGATGTTGATCCCGTGAAAGTATTCGGCACAACGCGCCACGTCGGATTCCACCAAGCAGGACTCGTCGGCGATAATTGGCAAAACACTGTGGGCCCGCACATAACTCATACCTGTCCAGTCATCTGCAGGCAGCGGTTGTTCGATAAACTGAACCCCCAATTCTTTTAATTGCCTGGCGTTTTCGACGGTTTGCTCAGGCGTCCATGCGCAGTTGGCGTCTACGCGAAAAACTGCATCGGTTTGGGCGCGCAAAGCGCGGACAATCTCAATATCGCGATCAGTCCCCAGCTTAATTTTATAAATCGGCCAGGGTTTTTCTGCCATCTTGGCCAGCATTACGGGAACTTCATCGATCCCGATGGTATAGTTGGTGGTAGGATATTGATCTAACGCAGTCCCCCAAAGCTGCCAAAGCGGCGCTCCGCGCAATTTGCCCCAAAGGTCATGGGCTGCCAGGTCCAGCGCGCATCGGGCAAATGAGCCCAGTTCACTGCGCTGCAACATCTGGTCAAACCAGTCTATGTCCTGACCATCCCAAGACTCGATCTGTGCTTTTAGACCGTTGATTTGTTCAGTCATTTGGGCTATGGAACTTTGGTAGTAAGGATTGGCCGTGGCCTCTCCGTAGCCCGTATGCGTTCCGTGGTGCAAGCTGACAATCAGGGTTTGTTGATCGTCATGCGCCTCCCTAGAGATGCGAAATGGATGAGCGAGTTGCAGTAAATAAGGGTGTAACTTTAATTCCATGAGGTTTGGTTGGAAACTTAAAGATAGAAAATGTTTTGTCTGCATCTAAGCCTCCCCATTTCTGATTTTGTTGAACTTTTGTCTATATTTGTTAAACAATCCTCTGTTTATGTCCTCAGCTCGTTCCGGTTTTCGTTTTACCCTATTCGATGAATCGAGCTTAACTCCTTTTGATAAGCTCTATGAGATTTTTCAAGAAGTCATCGCCTACACCAATGGAGATGTAGATGAAGCATTTGAATGGATCGAGACGCTGGATAAAGAATACCAAATCACTACGCCAGAATACACCTTAGAAGACTTTCGTCAAGAACTGATCGACAAAGGACTGATCGAACAAGAACCCCCCGAAATACCTGAAAATGAGGTAACCCCTCAGGAGTCTGGGGACCAAACTACCGGAGATGTTTCGCGATCAAAACACAAAATGACCGCAAAACTAGAACGTGTACTGCGCAAAAGAGCGTTAAATCAAATCTTTGGGAAAATCAAACCTTTGGGGGCTGGAGGTCACAGAGCCCAAAAAAGTGGACCGGGCGCCGAGGCCAACGGTCAATTCCGCACCTATAGTTTTGGGGATGACCTCAGCCAAATCTCCATGACTGAAAGCATCAAAAACGCACAGGTAAACCACGGGGTCGATCGTTTTGAAATGAACGACCAAGACTTGGTGGTCCACGATACAGAGCACTTTGCCCAGATGAGCACAGTGTTGATGATTGACATCAGCCACAGCATGATTTTATACGGAGAGGATCGAATAACCCCAGCTAAAAAGGTGGCGATGGCGCTTGCAGAGCTGATTAAAACTCGTTATCCCAAAGACCAACTAGACATCCTTGTCTTTGGCAATGACGCCTGGTCGATCAGCCTAAAAGAACTGCCCTATCTGGAAGTGGGCCCCTACCATACCAATACCGTAGCAGGACTCAATTTGGCCCTGGATCTGCTCCGCAAGAAAAAGCAGACCAACAAGCAGATTTTTATGATCACAGACGGGAAACCCAGTTGCCTCACCTTGAGCGATGGGACCTATTATAAAAATCCAAACGGGCTTGATCCGCATATTGTGGGACGTTGTTGTGACATGGCCCGATTGGCCAGGAAATTGCACATACCCATCACCACCTTTATGATCGCTCAAGACCCCTACCTCATTCAGTTCATCCAAGAATTTACCCAAGCCAATCAAGGAAAAGCGTTTTACACCGGTCTCGATGACTTGGGGTCAATGATATTTGAAGATTACGAAAACAACCGAAGCAAAAGAATGCGATAAGATGATGACCCAAGAAGCCCCACAAATCCATACCCTAGGTGCACTCAAAGCGAGTGGTTACCAACCCAAAAGCATCCAAGAGGAACTGCGAAACAACTTGATGGCGCACCTCAAGGCAGGCAAAACCGCATTTGCCGGTATTTGGGGCTATGAGCAAACCGTCATTCCCCAGGTGGAGCGCGCTATACTGGCCCAACACCACATCAACTTATTGGGATTGCGCGGTCAAGCAAAAACGCGGATCGCCCGTTCCATGGTGGGGCTGTTAGACCCTTGGATGCCGATCATCACAGGGTCTGAGGTCAACGATGACCCCATGCAGCCTATTTCACACTTTGGGATCAAAACAGTGGCCGAACTCGGTGATGAAACACCCATTTCTTGGGTGCCCAGCGCTGATCGTTTTTATGAAAAACTAGCCACACCAGATGTGACTGTAGCAGACCTGATCGGGGACGTGGACCCCATCAAGGCCGCATCGAGAAAATTGACTTATGCAGATCCTGAAATCATCCATTTTGGTATGGTGCCAAGGGCGCACCGCTGCATTTTTGTCATCAATGAATTGCCTGATCTCCAAGCCAGGATTCAGGTAGCCCTGTTCAACGCACTACAGGAAGGAGACATCCAAATCAGGGGCTTTAGAATGAGATTGCCCATCGACATTCAGTTTGTCTTTACGGCCAATCCCGAGGACTACACCAACCGAGGCAGCATTGTCACCCCGCTAAAAGACAGAATCGGTTCACAGATTCTAACCCACTACCCAGAGACGATCGAAATCGCACAAAAAATCACGACCCAAGAGGTGCATTTAACTCCAGAACAGGAGCAAAATGTACACGTTCCTGAACTGGCGAGGCAGTTGGTGGAAGAGATCTCATTTGCCGCGCGAGAAAGCGCTTATGTGGATGAAAAAAGCGGTATCAGCGCTCGTTTGAGCATATCTGCCCTAGAAAACCTGATCAGTGGTGCTGAGCGCAGAAGCCTGGTAACTGATTCCGGCCCCACCACCATCAGATTGAGCGACTTCCATTCAGTGGTGCCTGCCATCACGGGTAAAATTGAACTTTTGTACGAGGGAGAACAAGAAGGAGCAGACCGAATTGCCCAATTACTCATCGACGAGGCAGTAAAAAGAGTGTTTAAAGAAGTATTCCCCAAAGTGGACAAAGTTTCCGCCAAAGATGGAAGCGGTCCCTATGATCCTTTACTGCTGTGGTTTGTAGATCAAGAAGGGGTAGATATACACCAAGATGCAGACGACACAACCTATCACGAATTGCTGGATTCCATCAAACCATTGGACGCGCTGATCGACAAATACGCCTCAGCATATCCCGAAGATGCCCGATATATATTGAAGGAAATTGTCTTGTGGGGACTCGTCTCTGCAAAAAAATTGAGCCGCACCCAAATCGGTCCCAACACCAGTTTTCAAGATCCGTATGGCGCTTATTTTAAAAAAATCTAACATGACCTGGAAAGACGTCATCCACTACGCACAAAACGGGACACCAAACCCTCCTGAGAAAATGAACAAGACAGCTCAAGAATGGGGAGAAATCTTGGATGCTGAGGTATACTACATCACCCGAGGCAAAGGAACAGAACGCCCTGGTTCAGGGGATTACTGCAGCAGCCACGAGCCAGGAAGATACCACTGCGCCTGTTGCGATGCCCCACTTTTTGATGCTGACTTAAAATATGAATCCCACAGCGGATGGCCGAGTTTTACTAAGCCTGTAGACCTTGATGCCATCGGCTATGTCAAAGACACTTCACATGGGATGATCCGTGTAGAAGTAGTCTGCAATCGATGCGATGCTCATTTGGGCCATGTGTTTCCCGATGGCCCTGAACCCACAGGACTGAGGTATTGCATCAATTCACTATCCTTAAAACACCAAACAAAAGAAAATGTCTAAACAATTAGAGGTAGCTACCCTAGGCGGGGGATGTTTTTGGTGTGTGGAAGCGGTACTCCAACCCCTAAACGGTGTCCTCAAAGTCATCCCAGGATACGCAGGGGGTAATGTTCCCGGAGTCCCTACCTACAGAGAAGTGTGTTCCGGACTTACGGGACATGCAGAAGTGGTTGAGGTGCACTTTAACCCGGAGGTTATTTCCTTTGAAACCTTGCTCCAAGTATTTATGACCACCCATGACCCTACGCAACTGAACCGTCAAGGGGGTGATGTCGGCACCCAATACCGCTCAGTCGTTTATTACCACGACTCGGCACAAAAAGACATCACAGAACAGGTGATGATAAAATTACAGCCGGAATTTGAAGACCCGATTGTCACAGAAATCAGTCCTGCACCCCGTTTTTTTCCAGCGGAATCCTACCACCACAACTACTATGCGCAAAACGCTGATCAGGGTTATTGCCAGTATGTAATCACGCCCAAAGTGGCTAAACTGCGTCAGTACTACGCTGCTTTATTGAAATAGAAACCCAAAAACCCATTGATATGAATCGCAAAGAATTTCTCAAAACAGCATGCCCCGCAGTAGCTTTTGGCTTCTTTGGGGTGACGTTATTGCAAGCCTGTTCTTCCTCGGATGATGGCTTTAACGACGAAAACAACTACACCGGTAACGATTCCAATGGCAACACCAACAACAATACCAATACTGGAATTACCGTGTCAGGAAGCAACATCAACATCGACTTGACCAACAACGCATTTGCCGCGTTGCGCAATACAGGTGGTTGGATGAATATTTTGACACAAGGTGTGCTGGTGCTTCGTATCTCTGAAAATTCAGTGCGCGCCTTCGACAATTGCTGCCCGCACCAAGGGACAAAAAATGCTTGGTCTTACAGCAACCAAACTTTCAGATGCGCGAGCCACGGAAATCAATTTTCCATCGATGGAACAACGGCCTCTTGCGATTCCGGAGCCACTTCTGGAGCGCTGACTTCTTATCAAGCGACTTTATCTGGAGACCTACTGACGATTGTTAAGTCATGATGATGCGCCTGATTTACGGGGTGTTACTCAGTGTCTTCATGGCTGCCCCGCTTTGGAGCCAAGATACAGCTGGCACAGAGGCTGACGATCTTTTTCTGCTGATGGAAACTTCCCCAGAGGAGTCGCTCCTGCCTGAACGCATGTTGTTGTCTCAGAGATTGCTATGGGGAGAAAAGGGACTCTTTCGCAAAATAGGATGGGCCCCACTAACCCCAGACATGAGAGAAAAAGAACTCGAATTGAGGAGGAAAATGCTGACGGCTCATCAAGTGGTCGGCTATGCTACCCTGGCAGGAATGCTGGCCCAAGGAATTATCGGTGGTCGATTGTACAACGGCGAATACCGCCTGTACAACACCCATAAAACCATGGGGAATGTAGTGACTGCTTTGTATTTTACCGATGCTGGGCTGTCCTTATTGGCCCCACCACCGCTGATCAACAAAAAAGTGAAGGGCTGGAGTTCCATCAAGGCACACAAAGCTTTGGCTACCGTGCACCTATCGGCGATGATCGCCACCCAAGCGTTGGCAGAGGAGGATAAGAAGGCCCACAAAACAGCTGCTTATACAGCATTTGGCGCCTACGCAGCCGCTATGGTCGTCATGAAATTTTAAATCTATTCAGATGAAAAAACTATGCTTATTGATCGGCTTATGGGCCATGGTTACGACTATTTGGGCACAAGAAACCCAAACCTGGCAGACCGCTTCACCTAGTGTGATTTCTTACAGCGCATCGCACCCCCTACACGACTGGCAAGGGGACAACAAATCACCGCAAGGTATCCTGACCACGGTCAACGATACTCCCCAAAAAATGGCGATTCTCGCTCAGGTACGTGATTTTGACAGCAAAAACGAAAATAGAGATGCGCACGCCATGGAAATTCTCCACGCCATTAAGCATCCTCAAGTTCGTTTCTCTGCCACTTCAATCACTCCCAGTGGAACCAATACCTTCAAAGTAGCCGGTGTGTTGGATTTTCACGGCATCAAACGGCCCACATCCCTGGTACTCAACGCCCAAAAAGGAGCAAAAGGCTGGCAGATCAAAGGAAGTTTTCCGGTGAGTTTAACCGCGCATCAAGTGGAACGTCCTTCCTTTATGATGGTGAAAACCAAGGACAGCATCAACATTGACTTTGATTTGCTATTTTTAGAAAAAACTAAACCATGAGCACCGCTACCCGTTTTACCCTACTCGGACTTTTCCTATCGGTCCTTGCTGCCTGCACCCAAAAAGAGCCTAAAAGTCAACTCGATTTAGTGGAAATGGACATCGCTACCCTGCAACAGGGATATCAAGCCGGTACTTGGACGGTCTCAGAGGTGGTCACTGCCTACTTGACGCGTATTGATACCATTGACCACAGTGGACCTACACTGGCTTCAGTGCTTGCGGTACATCCTGAGGCGATGCGTATCGCGGATTCCTTGGACCAAGTTCCCCCCGCACAAAGAGGACCATTACACGGTGTTCCCATCTTGCTCAAAGACAATATTGATACCGACGACCTGCCTACCACAGCAGGCTCCCGCGCTTTGGAAGGATCTATTCCAACCAAAGACAGCGAAGTAGCCAGAAGATTAAGAGCGGCCGGTGCGGTCATCTTGGGCAAGGCCAATCTCTCCGAGTGGGCCAACTTTCGCGGTCAAAACTCCACCAGTGGATGGAGCGGACTAGGCCAACAAACAAAAAACCCGTACGATATTTTGCGCAATCCTTGTGGTTCGAGCTCAGGATCTGGGGTTGCTGTGTCTGCCAACCTAGCGATGGCCGCCATCGGCACAGAAACCAACGGGTCCATTGTCTGTCCGGCCAACGCCAGCGGCGTAGTCGGCCTTAAACCCACAGTGGGTCTGATCAGTCGCTCAGGAATAATACCCATCTCATGGACCCAAGACACCGCTGGTCCGATGACCCGAACACTGGCTGATGCTGCAGTGTTGCTCAATGTCTTGGCCGGTCCTGACCCCTCAGATGAAAAGACTTTAAACAGTCCTGAACTGCCCAAAGACTACACCGCATTTTTACAAAAAGACGGATTAAAAGGAAAACGTATCGGCTGGTTTAAATCAGCCTGGGGCACACAGGCTTCTGTGGATACCTTAACCCTGCGCGCCATTGAACGCATCAAGGAGTTAGGGGCTGAAGTCATTGAAATTGAATCGATCAACGATCGATCTACCGGAGGACACTCTTTTGAGGTTATGCTGTATGAATACAAAGATGGACTCAACAAATATTTTGCGTCTCTTGGACCTAATGCCCGCATCAAAAATCTGGAAGAGTTAATCGCTTTTAACCAGCAGGACTCCATAGAGCTAAAATACTTTAACCAGGAGTACTTGGAACGCGCATTGGCCAAAGGACCATTGACCGACCCTGAGTACATAGACCACTTGAACCAATTAAAAATGGGAAGTCAAGAAAACGGAATCGATCGCGTGATGAACGAACATGAGCTGGACGCCATCATCGCCCCTACAGGAAGTCCTGCTTGGGCCACCGATTGGGTCAACGGCGACAACTACCACATTGGAACCTCTTCTCCAGCCGCTTGGGCAGGCTACCCCAACATTACCATCCCCATGGGGAATGTACACGGTCTTCCGGTAGGACTTTCCTTTTTTGGACGCGCTTGGTCTGAACCTGTACTCATCGAATGTGCCTACGCCTTTGAGCAATCGACTAAAGCGAGGATGGTACCCCAGTTTAAATCGGGGATATGAGCAAGCTTGAGATGGGCTGTAAAACAAAAAACCGATGCCTTAGGGCATCGGTTTTTATGCTTTAGTGGGTGTTAAGGGATTCGAACCCATGACCTCTACCCTGTCAAGGTAGCGCTCTAAACCAACTGAGCTAAACACCCTGAGTTGGGGGAGCAAAAATAGGTATTTATGTGATATTCTGTGCGCGTAGCATGAAAATTATGGGCGGATGACGGTCAGATCTGGCAAGCGTTGTTGAAGCAGCGAAATGAAGGCCTCTTGATCTTTTGGCGAGATATAGATTTCTTCATAAGCCTGGTAGTGAATAATCAGCCCCCCTAAAGCAGTCGCAGGTCGCATACCTACCCAAAGTGTTTTCCCTACAGTGATTTTTTTGATGTCTTTGAGGGGGATGCTTCCGCTCAATGGACCTGATTTCCAGCCCAAATGAGTGTCAGATAATGTATAACTCGTCCCCAGCCAAAGCCATAAGAGCAGGCCATTACTCCCAAAAATAACCGCTCCCCCAATCGCTGTTTCCTTGGTTAGGGGCTGAAATAATAGGGGTATAGCCAGGGCAAAACAAAATAATACAGTAGCCCCCATGACGACTGTAAAAACGGTGTCTTTTCTCGAAGAAATACGGAGCGTGTTGGACATAAAAAGCGAAATTTTATCCCTAATTTGGAAAATAAAAATAAGCATAATGCGGCTGACTTGGGCATGGGCCATTTTAGGCACCTATTTTTGGTTTTCACCCGTATGGGGACAGGGTGGTATTCGCCATATTGAGCTGGATTACCCACAATTAGGGGCCCGAAAAATATCTATTTGGGCACCTAAAAACACGTCAATTAAGGACAGTCTTCAAGTGTTGGTACTCATGGATGGGCAAATGCTTTTCGATGGAACCACCACCTGGAATCAACAGGAATGGCGTGTAGATGAAATCATGGATTCGTTGTTGCTCCAAAAAGCGATTCCCCCTACATTGGTGGTTGGTCTATGGCATGCAGAAAAACAAAGAAGGGCGGAATATTTGCCCCAAAAAGTATACGAACAATTAAGTCGTGATGAACTGATTCGCGTTCAGGAATTATGGCAAGCCACTTTGGATCCAAGCGATCAGGTGCCTGTGCCCTACAGCGACAACTTTACCGGTTGGATTGCCCAAAAAGTACTCCCGTTTATTTACACCCAATACCCTAATGCGCACAGAACACCTGAGCACACCTTTATTGGCGGCAGCAGTATGGGCGGTTTATTGGCCTGGTATGCTCACTTGGAACATCCTGGAGTTTTTGGCGGCTCTATGTCGATGAGCACGCATTGGCCAGGGCTCTACACTTTGGATAACAATCCTTTACCTAACGCATTTAAAAGATATCTCGAAAAAAATCTGCCAGATACACCGATGGGGTCTTGGTATTTTGACACGGGGAACCAAACCCTGGACGCCTTGTATCCAGAGTGGCAAGCCCAAATAGATGGGGTATTGGCCGCAAAAGGATATGGACCGCGCCACTGGCAAAGCCGATATGAACCCCAAGGGGCGCATACCGAAAAAGATTGGTCCAGGCGATTACCCGCCGCGCTGGTTTGGTTGCTCAACGCGGAAAAACCAAGGCGATATCTAGCCCTCGGGGATAGCTATACCATAGGTGAGTCTGTTTCATTCGATCAGCGATGGACCACGCAACTGGCTGAGCATTGGTCCACTAATGGCGCCGAATGGAAAACTACCACAATCGCTAAAACCGGTTGGACCACAGATGAACTCAACCAAGCCCTCAATGAGGCCGATCTCGCCTTGCCTTATGACCGGGTATCTCTGTTGATCGGGGTAAATAACCAATACAGAGGTCGAGAAGTGGAGCCATACCGCATGGAACTCAACGGTTTAATTCAAAGAGCGATGGGTTATGCCGGTGGTCGCAAAGACGAGGTTTTTTTGGTGTCCATTCCAGATTGGGGGGTGACACCATTTGCTGAAAAACGGGATAAAGCGCTGATCGCCCAACAAATTGACCAATACAATGAAGCCATGCGTCAAGAGGCTAGCGCCCATGGATTAAAATGGATAAATATCACACCGATCTCTAGAAGAAACAGCGTTCAGTCTGATTGGATCGCCACTGATGGACTACACCCAGGCCCTTCTATGTACCAAGCTTGGGTCGAAAAAATAAGGGAAACCATACCGCAATAAAGATGAAAAAATGGTTAGATCAAGCCGCTCAAAAGGATCTTGAAGATCCGTTAAGCGCCTACAGAAAAAGATTTTTTGAACCAGATAACGCCATTTATCTCGACGGTAATTCATTGGGTAGACTCCCATTGACCGCACAGAAAGCGATGGAGGATGCGGTTACCCAACAGTGGGGTCGCGGATTAATCGGTTCCTGGAACAAGCATTGGTTGGCCCTGGGCGGTTCGATTGCTAGAGATCTGTCTAAGATTACTGAATCGCCCGTAGGGAACATCAAAGTGGGCGAATCCACTTCGGTACATTTATATCAAATCATTCATGGCCTGGTGCACAGCGGTCTTTACCCCAAACAACTGGGTGTGGATTCGCTAAATTTTCCCACCGATCACTACATCCTGGAAGGCTTTGATCTACCCCTTCACCGGGTGATCTATCCGACCAACCGAAATGCGGACATACAACAACTCAAAGAGGCCATGCAGCACAACCCGGGCATCTATTGTTTGAGCTGGGTGAGTTATCAAAGCGCTTACCTCTACCCCGTTGCAGCACTCAATCAATGGGCGTTGAACAACCAAAGTATAATCGTTTGGGATTTGAGCCATGCCATCGGTGCTGTGGAAACTCGGCTAAAGGATACCGGAACACTTGCCGCAGTAGGTTGTACCTATAAGTACTTAAATGGAGGGCCTGGCGCTCCTTCGATGATGTACTTAGATGAATCACTGATGCCACAAGTAAAAAATCCCATACAGGGTTGGTTTGGGCATGCGGATCCATTTGCCTTTTCAGACCAATATCTCCCAGCTGCAGGAATCGATCAATTCTCCGCAGGAACCCCCAATGTGTTGTCTCTTTCAGGGGCTGCCCCGGGTATTGCCCTCACCGCTGAAGTGGGCATGAAGGCATTGAGAGAAAAAAGCCTTCTGTTGGGGCAGTTTTTACAATCGATGATAGAAGCTGAACTAGCTGGATTGGATTTTACGATTGAAAGCCCTTTAGACCCGACAGCTAGAGGGTCTCACCTAACTTTATCCCACCCCGAAGCCTGGCGCATCACCCAATGTTTGTTGGCCTCAACACCTGCTGTGGTGCCGGATTATCGACCTCCAGGATGGATTCGCCTTGGACTTACCCCGCTCTACACTACCTTCACAGAGTTGGCGTGTGCTGTAGAACAGTTAAAAAACACAGTGCTCCACAAGTCCTTCGAGCGTTTCTCAACAGAGCGAAATGGGGTGAGTTGAGATAAAAAAAACCGGCTTTCGCCGGTTTCTTTTTTGAAGGTATTTACCTTATTTGACCCCTAACTTTTTTAGGATGTCTTCCATCAAACACCATTTGGTGATGGAGGATTGGAGGAGATTGGCCCCGACAAATGCGGTAAACCAAAGCCAATTGATATTTACGTAGATGGCCAGTGCCAAACTGATCAAAATAAATGATCCTGCGATGGCGCGAATAAGTCTGTTAATCATGATCTGAGGTTTTTTCGATGTTTAATACGGATAAATGCACCTTTGATTTTGCTTCCTGTTGGGCGTTGTAGGCCTTCACCTCATCCAACAACACATCCACCTGGGGGACAGGCACAAATGCGTAAAACAAGATGGATTCAGCTTCGTTCATCTCAGCGCCAAACCAGTTATTGCCTACAGCATCCAAAGTGGCATCCCGGTATCCAATAACATTTTGGTAAGAAAACTGAGGTATTTTACTCTTGATGAGCAGGCTTTTGATGTCTTTTTCAAAAGCCTTAACAGCAGTGATTACAATGAGTTTCATAGGGTGTGTTTTAGGTTATTCCCATTTGTGTTTTTCAGTCATGTAGTAGATCAGCGGAACCACTATCAGGGTGAGCAAGGTAGACACGATGGCCCCTGCTACCAATGATATGGCCAATCCTTGGAAAATAGGATCAAACAATATGATGGAGGCACCGATCACCACAGCTCCCGTAGTCAATAAAATTGGGGTAGTCCGCACCGCACCTGCATCGATAATGGCCTGCTTGAGCGGAATACCATCATTGAGCCTGATCTCGATAAAGTCAATCAGCAACACTGAGTTGCGCACCATGACCCCAGCCAGTGCAATCATTCCGATAAACGAGGTAGCGGTAAAGAAAGCGCCGAGCAACCAGTGGCCCAATACAATACCCACCAATGAAAGTGGAATAGCCACCATCATCACCATCGGGGTTTTAAAGTTTTGGAACCAACCGACAATCAGCATGTAGATGACCAAAATAACCACCAAAAACGCAGCGCCGAGGTCTCGGAATACTTCCAGGGTGATTTGCCACTCTCCATCCCATTTAACGGTAAAGTTAGACTCATCAGAAGGGGTGTCCATATAGAGTTCGTTGACAGAATACCCTTGGGGCAAGCTCATCGCCTGAAGTTTTTCATTCATGCCCAAAATAGCGTACACAGGGCTTTCTAAACTACCTGCCATATCTGCCAAAACATACACCACCCTTTTTTGGTCCTTGCGGTAAATAGTTTTTTGCAAAGTGCCTTCGGTAGTGCTTACCAGATCACCAATCGCTACAGGGCCTTGATTTCCTTGAATTTTCAAGTTTTTTAAATCTTCTAATGATGATTTATCTTGATCTTTAAGCTTAAGCACAATACCTACAGGATGTACAGAAGTTGGGTCGTAGTATTGACTTACGGGCATTTCGCGTAAGACATAGGTCAAATTACCCACCACTTGTGCGGGTGCAATACCGTATGCCATCGCTTTTTCAGCATCCACCTCAAGTCGGTAGTCTGTTTGGTCAGCTTCAACCATCCAGTCTGTATCCACCACGTCTTCTGTCTGTTCCAAAATTGTTTTTACCTGCTCGGCAACTTTGATTTGCTCTGCGTAATCAGGTCCGTAAATCTCTGCGACCAAGGTAGAAAGCACTGGAGGTCCAGGTGGCACCTCAACAATTTTGATGTTGGCCCCATATTTGGCCCCGATGCGCTGTACTTCCTCTCGCACCCTGCGGGCAATGTCGTGACTCTGGGCATCACGGTCTTCCTTGTGCAACAAGTTTACCTGAATATCCGCCATATTGCTTCCTCCGCGCAAATCGTAGTGACGCACCAATCCATTAAATGTAATAGGGGCTGAAGTACCGATATAGTTCTGGTAATCCACTACCTCCTCAATAGTGGACAAATACTGTGCGACTTCTTTGGTCACTGCAGCTGTCCGCTCTAGGGTAGTTCCCTCAGGCATATCCACCACCACTTGGAATTCGTTTTTATTGTCGAATGGCAGCATTTTAACGGCGACCGACTTGGTAAAAAACATCAATACTGAACCCAACAACAGGGCCACAGTAACACCGAGCATGGTCCAGCGCTTGCGGGAATCGTCCAACAGCGGCTGTTCAATTTTTTTGTAGATCTTATAGATCATGCTGGTTTCTAATCCCTCCTCTTCCTTGTGTGCTTGATCATCTTTTTCCTGCAACAAATGGTAGCCCAAATAAGGGGTAACTGTCAAAGCCACAAAAAGAGACAACATCATCGCGATAGAAGCGCCAATAGGCATCGGGCTCATGTATGGTCCCATCATACCCGACACAAAGGCCATAGGCAAGATCGCTGCAATCACAGTGAAGGTGGCCAATATGGTTGGATTCCCCACCTCGTTAATCGCGTAAATTGCTGCTTGTTTAAACGGCAAACGCTTCATCTTAAAGTGTCGGTGCATATTCTCCGCGATGATAATCGAATCATCCACCACAATACCCACCACAAATACCAATGCAAACAAAGTGATTCGGTTCAAGGTATAGCCCAACATATAATAGCTGAACAACGTAAGGGCAAAGGTCAAAGGCACCGAGAAAAACACCACTAAACCACCGCGCCATCCCATGGCCAACATCACCAGTACCGTGACTGCAATAATCGCTACACCGAGGTGCATCAATAACTCCCCTACTTTGTGAGAAGCTGTTTCCCCATAGTTTCTGGTCACTTCTACATGAACATCCTCAGGGATTAGATTTTTTTTCAATCCATCTACCGAGGCCAATATCTTTTCTGAAATCTTCATCGCATCAGCCCCCTTAACCTTGGCCACTGAAATAGTAACCGCTGGGTACTCAGAAGGATGAGCTTGCTTGTTTTCGTGACCAGGCCCGTAACCAAATGAAACGTAATTGATCGCAGAAGCAGGTCCATCCACAATTTCTGCTACTTGTTCTAAGTATACAGGCATACGTCCATTGACCCCAACGACAACGCGACCTAATTCCTGAGCGCTTTGGATAAAACGACCTGTAGTCACCAAAAACTCTTGGTCTTGGGCGTTAAAACTACCCGATTGGCTGCTTGAATTGTGGGCTTGGATCAATTGTGCCACACCCAAGGCATCTACCTTGTTTTCGGCCAGTTTCTCCTTGTCTAAGACTACGCTGAGCACACGGCTTCTACCTCCGATTTCCTTGGTGATCGATACGTCTTTGATTTTTTTGATTTCGTTAGAAACCTCTTCAGCCATTTGTCTGAGCTCAAAATCACTGTATTTTTCACTCCAAAGAGTCAACCCCAACATGGGCACATTGTCGATAGAACGCGTTTTCACCATCGGCTTCATGACCGTTTTGGGGAACTCGTGCTCGTGCTTCATCAACTCGTCATAGAGCTTTACATAAGAACGCTCTGTGTCTTCACCCACGTAAAACTGAACGACAATCATCGCTTGTCCATTCATGGCCATAGCGTGAATGTGCTCAACACCTTTGATGTTGGAAATAATTTTTTCCAACGGCTTGATCACGCGCGTTTCCACCTCACTGGGTGATGCCCCTGGATAACCGACCATAATGTCGGCCATAGGCACATTGATTTGCGGCTCTTCCTCTCTGGGAATGAGCATTGAACTGTAGGAACCAATCACCATCAAAGCCACCATCAGCAGGATGGTCAGTTTAGAATTGATGAAGAAATTGGCTATTTTACCTGAAATACCTTGTTGCATCTTACTTGTCTTAAAGTGTGATTAGTTGATAGACACTGGAGCACCGTCGTAAAGCGGAGTCGCTGAAGTGCGCACATAAGATTCTCCAGCAGACAGACCTGAAATCACTGCCGTCATACCGTCATTGCTCGCTCCAGTCCTTACCCAGCGCAATAAGGCTTTGCCTTGTGCTGTGGTGTAGACACCGGTCAACTGACCTCTTTTCACCAAAGCAGCAGTTTCCACCAAGACACCAGAAGCAGGAGATTTTTCTGCTGTTGTACCTTCAAAAAGAACTTGTACAAACATGCCCGCACGCACCGCTGCGTCTGTTTCTGACAGCTGCAACTTCACCAAATACTGTCCGCCTGTGTTTTTGGCAGAAGTGCTGACCTCTGTAATGGTAGCTGGCAGGCGTAATCCTTGGCTTTTCACCACTACATGAGCCTGAGTATCCGCTTGAATTTTGGCGATGTTTGTCTCAGAAACCCATGCCTTTACCTCAAATCCAGATCCACCTTCTAAAGCGACTAACGGCATTCCGGGGGTGGCCATGTCGCCTGGCTTGCCAAATGTATTGACCACCACACCTGAAAATGGTGCGCGGATCAAAGCATAAGCCAAGTGGGCTTCCACTTCTTTCAGCATGTTTTGAGCTGCGCTAAGTCCCGCTTCAGCCATTTGAAAACGAGTAGTCATGTCATCTAACTCCTTTTGTGAAGCGCTGTTTTGTGCAAAAAGATGCTTAAAGCGTTCGTAATCTTTTTTGGCGTTGTCATACCCGGCTTGGGCCTGGGCTACACCAGCTTTGGCCTGGGCAGTTTTTGCGGCCATATCCGAAGGATTCACCTCCACCAATAATTGACCTTGAGTTACTCGGTCACCTACAGCCACATGATAATCTGCGATATACCCCATCATTCGGGTGCTTAGGTTAGCGCTTTGGGCTGCTTCTACGATTCCGCTACCCGTGATTATGCCAGCTCCAGCAGCGGCATCTGCTTGGGCTAGTGTCACTGCAATCGCAGGAAGTTGTTCAGTTGATTTAGGTTGTTCTGAAGAGCACGCGCTCAGCAAAAAGACGCCCAAAAGGGCTGGAATAGCAATGCGTTTCATAGGTCTATTTGGTTAGGAATTCGACAAATTTGTGGGATAATTGAACATTAAATAGGGCCTGACTGAGGGCCAATTCTTTTTCAAACATGAGTGTTTCAGCCATCAACAAGTCGGTAGTTTTTTCAAGACCTGCTTTAAATCGATTTTCGCGAATGCGATAAGCTTCCTGTGCATGGGCCAAGGCCAATTCAGCCATTTTCCACTGATTCTTGGCATCTGCGGCTTGACGTCTGGCTGCAGCGAGTTCCGCTTCGCTTTGATTTCTGTACTGTTGTTCTTCGTATTGGGCTTTTAGATGTTCGGCCTTTGCTTTTTCGGCCTTACCCAAAGCTTTGTATCCATCAAAAACATTCCAGCTCAATTGAGCGCCAACGGTGTATCCATCGGCCCCAAACTGCAGTAATTCCGTATCGTATAATTCATAGGTGCCAAATGCGTTTAAACGCGGGGCCATCCCCAAAACACTGGACTGTTGCATTTTACCATAGGCCTGAGTCGCCTTGTGCATGGCCTGAATATCCTTGCGCGCATCTAATCCGCCTAGGGCTTCCCCTGTGGGAAGATCCTCAGTCCATGGGGCCAATGCCTCAGGCACTAAAATCTGTCCCTGTACCTCTTCGTCCATCAAGGCAAACAGCGCATCTGAAGCATTGCGCACATTGCTTTGAGCGTATTGCAACCCATTGCGCACCTCAGCAACACGGACTTGAACCATCAGCTCATCCGCTTTCTGGGCCAATCCCTCACCGACATAACTGGCGATTAAATGCGCGTTTTGTTCTGCTGTTTTTAAGGCTGCTGCCATTACTTGTTCCGCTTGATAAGCCAACTGCAATTGCTTATAAGCCTGAAATACAGCCAGCTGCATATACTCCTGAGTTCTAGCAGATTGAAGCTCCATAGCTTCCATTTTCAGTTTAGCTGCTCTGCGTCCCAAAAAACCATCTAGATTGACCAAAGGCTGCAATACTTCGATACGGGTCGCAAAATTCTCATAGCGATCTGGATTGTTGAGCAGTGCTGGATTAAAATCCGCCTGGGTCAACACTTCTTGATTTAATTTAGACCCAAACGCCATCAAGGGGTTAGTGGTAGCTAACGCAGTGTGGCTCGCGCTGATGGAGGGCAAAATCAAGGCGTTGGTTTGTCTAAAATCTCCTCTAGCTGCTACATAAGCTTGATGGGCCGCTTTGAGCTGAAGGTTTTTGGCCGCAACGCGGTCTTGTACCTCTTGCAAACTCATGTGGACGGGTTCTTGTGCCCAAACACTTGTCGTCAGGGCCAACAAAAACACACCGATGAATGCTATTTGTTTCATAGTTCTATCAATTTTGCCACAAAACTACGCCAGCCTTTTTCCTTGAGCGGTAACACAAGTTACACCAACGCTTTGTTGCACATTGAGCGGGAATTAGCTACTTTAATGACCTAATTGTCTGAACATGAAATATCTATGGGCCTACTCTATTCCTATAGCTGCCTTACTCGGACTTTGGGTGGGCGGAATTTGGACTTTCTCCGGGCTGATTTTTGCCTTTGTGGTGATTCCGTTACTTGAAGTAACTGTTCCCTTTGAATTGGCAGAAAATAAAAATCCTGCCGCTGTGATTTTTGACTTGTTGCTCTACCTCAATGTTATTCTGGTATTTGGTTCCCTGTGGTATTTTCTAGATTGGTCTCAAAGCGATCATACTTTTTGGGAACGCTTGGGCGCTATGGGATCCGTTGGAGTAATTTTTGGGGCCAATGGGATCAATGTCGCTCATGAATTGGGGCACAGATCAACACCTTGGGCACAAAAAGCGGCCCAACTGCTGCTGATGCCCAGTCATTATTACGGATTTTATATGGAGCACAACCACGGTCACCACGTAGATGTATCCACGCCCAAGGACCCCTCAACAGCGAAATACAACCAGTCTGTTTACGCCTTTTACCCCCAAGCTGTATGGGGCATGAACAAGAAAGCATGGGTGATTCAAGTCAGCAAATTGAAGCAAAACAACCAGGGATTCATCTCCACAAAAAACTATATGTTGTGGGCGGCACTTTTTCACCTAGCCTTTTGGTCTTCTGTGCTGATGCAATTCGGAGCGTCAGTCACAGGGTGGGCGGCAGGTGCTGGGGTAGTAGGATTTCTGCTGCTGGAAACGATCAATTATATCGAACACTACGGATTGATGCGTCAGCTACTCCCCAGCGGGAGATATGAAAGAGTTCAAGCCAAACACTCATGGAATTCCAATCATGCCATGGGCAGGGTAGTCCTCTATGAATTGACCCGCCACAGCGATCACCACTATAAATCAGCCAAAAAATACCCTGCGCTTGAAAACCACCAAGACAGCCCTCAACTCCCGTTTGGATACCCCACATCGATGCTGATTGCCTTGATTCCACCGCTTTGGTTTCGTTTGATGAATCCCCGGGTACCCGAATCCATGAAAAAAATGTCTGCCGTGTAATAATTTTGAATTTATTGCACCCTACTGTTAAAAAACATCATGAAAAGATATATAGGTATTGCCGTTGTCCTATTGGGCGGAGGAATTAAAACTATTGGCCTGGATGATGCTTCAATCACACGGTAAAGACCTCAACAACTGGAAAACCTTCCTCAGCGATCTGGAGCAGGAATAAAAAG
>JANRDC010000022.1:11652-22734 GCA_030726725.1 Flavobacteriaceae bacterium | reverse complement strand
CGCTATGTTCCCGCTCAACCGAAACCGAAGACTCAGACAATCCCCAGCCGTACGCGCGCTAGTGCGCGAAACCTCACTCAGCCCTGCGGACTTTATCGCCCCTATTTTTGTGGTGGAGGGCCGTCAGGTGCGCGAGGAAATCCCCTCCATGCCCAACTACTACCGATTGAGCTTGGATTTGGTTTCCGCTGAGGTGAAGTCCCTTTGGTCCCTAGGCATCAAAAGCGTTTTGGTTTTTGTCAAAGTGCCCGATGCGTTAAAAGACAACCGCGGTAAAGAAGCCATCAACCCCCAAGGGCTAATGCAGCGCGCTGTAGCCGAAATCAAGTCGGCCTGCCCTGAGCTGGTGGTGATGACGGACGTCGCCTTAGATCCCTATTCGGTGCACGGACACGACGGAATCGTTGAAGGGTCGGCGATTGTCAATGATCCCACGGTGGAGGTATTGACCCAAATGGCCTTGAGCCACATTGAAGCGGGGGCAGATTTTGTCGCTCCCTCAGACATGATGGATGGCCGGGTGCTGCGCATCAGACAGGCCTTTGAAGCAGCAGGACACACCAACGCCGGTATTTTGAGTTACTCCGCCAAATACGCCTCGGCTTATTACGGTCCTTTCCGCGACGCCTTGGATTCAGCCCCTGGTTTTGGCGACAAGAAAACCTATCAAATGGACTACGCCAATCGACGTGAAGCCATCTCAGAAGCGCAAAACGACATCGATGAAGGCGCCGACATCATTATGGTCAAACCCGGATTGTGTTATTTGGACATTGTGCGCGAGCTCAGAGACGCCGTTGAAGTCCCCATCGCAGCCTACCAAGTCTCCGGCGAATACGCCCAACTCAAAGCAGCCGCCCAAAAAGGATGGCTCGACCACGACGCGGTGATGATCGAACAGCTATTTGCCTTTAAACGCGCGGGTGCCGACCTCATCGCCACCTACTTTGCTGCAGACGCCGCCAGGTTGTTGTAGTATTTTTTCTGATCGGTAATCGCTAAAAGAGCCTCTTAGGCCTCTTCCTCCTCCACATCATAGGAATCCAGGATTTCTGGATAGAGGAAGTGGTTGTAGGGGAAGCGGGTGACGTGGATGTCGCGCACGGTGTCGTAGACTTTTTTGCGGAAGTGATCCATGTTTTCTTTGGTGTGGGCAGAGATAAACAAAGCCTGGCCATTGACGCGGCGCATCCAGGTGTTTTCCCATTCTTCTAGGGTGAAGTGGGCCGTGGTTTTTTCGGTCATCAGGTCGTCCTCTTCGATGACCTCAGGTTGGTATTGGTCGATTTTGTTAAAGACCATCAGGGTGCGTTTTTCCGCACATTGTATATCTGCTAGAATTCCTTCAACCGCTTTGATATGGTCTTCAAAGTCAGCGTGTGCGATGTCGACGACGTGCAGGATCAGATCAGCTTCGCGCACCTCGTCCAAAGTAGACTTAAAGCTTTCCACGAGTTGGGTGGGCAGTTTTCGGATGAATCCTACGGTGTCTGTCAGCAAAAAAGGCAGGTTGCCGATGACCACTTTGCGCACCGTGGTGTCTAGGGTGGCAAATAATTTGTTTTCAGCAAACACCTCGCTTTTGGAGATCAGGTTCATCAGGGTGGATTTGCCCACGTTGGTGTAGCCCACCAAGGCGACGCGAACCAAAGAACCTCGATTGCCGCGTTGGGTTTCCATCTGGCGGTCGATCTTTTTGAGTTTTTGCTTGAGCAGGGTGATGCGGTCGCGCACGATACGGCGGTCGGTTTCGATCTCGGTTTCCCCAGGACCGCGCATTCCGATCCCCCCTTTTTGACGCTCTAAGTGGGTCCAAAGCCCCGTTAAACGGGGCAACAGGTATTCGTATTGGGCCAGTTCTACCTGGGTGCGGGCATAGGAGGTTTGGGCTCTTTGGGCAAATATGTCCAAAATCAAGGTCGTGCGGTCCACGATTTTGCACTTGAGGGCGCGCTCGATATTTTTTTGTTGGGCGGGGGAGAGCTCGTCGTCAAAGATGACCGAACCGATTTCGTGTTCGGTGACAAAGGCTTCCACCTCCTCCATTTTTCCAGAACCGATATAGGTTTTTGGGTTGGGGGTATCGATGCGCTGGATAAAGCGCTTGAGGACTTCGCCCCCTGCGGTATAGGTCAGAAACTCGAGTTCGTCGAGGTATTCGTGGACTTTTTCTTCGCTTTGGTCTCGGGTAATCACACCGATGAGGACCGCTTTTTCGTAGACTTGGTTTTGGGCCTCAATCATGGTTGTGTCTTGGGTTTTTTATAGAGGGGTACGCTCGAGCAGGCTTCTCCGTACATCAGGCTGCGCACCAGGGGTTGTATTTTTTGGGCGAGCATCAGATAGGCGTTGTCCGGGATGGGGTATTGGCCGCATCCTTTGACCATCACTGGTTTATCCCGCAAGGGCTCGGTGTCTAGGTGGGCGATCGCATCCGCGATCGCCCACTGGTCGAATTGGCCCCAGGTGCCTACAAAGCTTTTTTTACAAACAGGGGCTAGGGTCATGGAAACCAAGGGGAAAGTCCAGGCCGGCAACAGGGCGTCGGCGCTGCAAAAAATGCGCACCCAAGCATCGCGGTATTCGCTGAGGTCGAGTTCGGACAAATGGGCCCTAAATTCGGTTTCTCTCAGCATCAAGCCTTGGAACAGCCATGGGGCTATATCGAGATCCAGGCGTTTGCCTTTGGGATAAAAATCGCCTAGATCCAAGGTGATCAAGGAGCTTTGGGCGACGCGGTTGGTGATGGGTAGGTCTGGGTTTTCTGCCATAGCAAGGGCCATTACAGCATGCCCAACTCGAGTTTAGCTTCCTCCGACATCAGTTCTTGGGTCCATGGGGGATCAAAGGTGATTTCCACCGTCACGTCTTTGACCAGATCGACGGTGCCCACTTTCTCCTCCACCTCTACCGGCAGCGATTCCGCTACGGGGCAGTTGGGACTGGTGAGGGTCATCAATATTTTTACATCGTAGTCCTCGTTGACAAAAACATCGTAAATCAATCCGAGCTCGTAGATGTCCACAGGAATTTCTGGGTCATAAATAGTTTTAAGCACGGCGACGATTTGACTTCCGAGGGCGGAGGATTGTTCTACAGGATCCAGTGGTGTACTCATGAAGTTTGTTTTTGGGTTAGGATTTGATTTGGGTTTGGTAGGCGATCGCGTAGAGTTTAATCTGCTTGATCATGGACACCAAGCCGTTGGCCCGGGTGGGGGAAAGGTGTTCTTTGAGTCCGATTTCATCGATAAAATCGGTTGGGGCATCGATGATGTCCGCAGGTTTTTGGTAGCTGAACACCCGCACCAAAAGGGCGATGATGCCTCGGGTGATGATGGCGTCTGAGTCTGCGGTGAAGACTAGTTTTTCGTCTTCCAAAGCCGCGTGCACCCACACTTTGGACTGGCACCCTTTGATCAGGTGGTCGTCGTCCTTGTGCTGTGGGTCTATTTCTGGCAGGGAGCGTCCGAGCGCAATCATGTGCTCGTAGCGCTGCATCCAATCCTCGAAAAAGGCAAATTCTTCGACGATTTCTTCCTGGAGTTGTGCGATGTTTTGGGACATAGTGATTTATTTAGCAGAGCATCTGCTGGGCTTTTTTTACCCCAGCGATGAGCGCATCCACTTCTTCAAAGGTATTGTAAAAACTGAAACTCGCGCGCACGGTGCCCGGGATGTTGTAATAGGTCATGATCGGCTGAGCGCAGTGGTGGCCAGTGCGCACCGCTATGCCGAGCTGATCCAGGATACTGCCCACATCATAAGGGTGTACGCCTGCTAAGTTAAAGCTGATCACGGCTGTTTTGTGGTCGTGGTCTCCGTAAATGGTCAATCCTTCAATAGATTTTAACCCTTCAGTGGCCCGAAGCAGCAATTGGTGTTCGTACGCAGCGATTTGGTCAAATCCGATGCTGTTCATATAGTCTACTGCAGCGCCGAAGGCGATCCCGCCGCAGATGTTGGGTGTTCCCGCCTCAAACTTGTGGGGCAGATCTGCATAGGTGGTTTTTTCGAAACTGACGGTGGCGATCATTTCTCCGCCCCCTTGGTAGGGAGGCAACAGATTGAGCCACTTTTCTTTTCCGTAGAGCATGCCTACACCGGTAGGGCCACATATTTTGTGGGCCGATAGGGTGTAGAAATCCACATCAAGCGCTTGAACGTCGGCGACCAAGTGAGGGGCCGCTTGTGCTCCATCGATCAACACAGCCGCTCCCACAGCGTGGGCTTGGCTGATGATTCGCTCGATATTGTTGATCGAACCGAGCGCGTTGGATACGTGGTTCACAAACACCAAACGGGTGCGTTCGTTGAGCAATGCCTCATAGGCATCTAAGTCCAAGGTGCCCAGGGGGGTCATGGGGATCACGCGCAAAACAGCGCCCGAACGCTCGCAAGCCATCTGCCAGGGGACGATGTTGGCGTGGTGTTCCAAGGCGGAAACGATGAGTTCGTCTCCGGGTTGGAGGATTTGCCCAAATCCAGCCGCCACAATATTGATGCTGTGGGTGGTGCCTGCGGTAAAAATCACCTCGTGGGCATGGGCGATATTCAGGTGTTTTTGAATTTTTTGACGGGCCTGTTCGTAGGCGTCGGTCGCTTCTTGGGAGAGTTGGTGCACCCCACGGTGAATGTTGGCGTTGTATCGGCTGTAGTAGTCGACAATCACATCGATCACCGGTTGGGGTGTCTGAGACGTCGCCGCGTTGTCCAAATAGACCAAAGGCTTCCCGTTTTTAAGCGTTCTGCCCAAAATAGGAAAGTCTTTTCGGATGGCGGTGACGTCAAATCCCATAGTTTGTTTTTTAAAGATCAAATCCGATTTGTACCCCCAGTTTTTGGGCGATGATGCGGTTGATGCGCTGTTTGACCAGCGGTATTTGCACGCTTTCCAATACATTGTTGGCAAACGCGTACAAAAGCAGCGCTTTGGCCTCTTTTTGAGGAATTCCACGGGATTGGAGGTAGAACAGTGCGTCTTGGTCCAACTGCCCTATGGTACATCCGTGCGAACACTTCACATCATCGGCAAATATTTCCAGCTGAGGCTTGGTGTTGATGGTCGCTTTGTCCGAGAGCAAAATATTGTTGTTCTGCTGGAAGGCGTTGGTTTTTTGGGCGATGTCCCGCACCATGATTTTTCCGTTAAATACCCCGGTAGCGCTTTCGTCAAAAATCCCTTTGTAGTCTTGGTGGCTCTCGCAGTTGGGCACGCCATGGTGTACTAGGGTGTGGTGGTCTACGTGTTGTTTTTCACCGATGATGGTCACCCCCTTCAGGATGGAGTTGGCATTTTCTCCTTTTTGGTAAAAGTGCAGGTTGTTGCGGGTGAGTTTTCCGCCAAACGAAAAAGTGTGTACGCTCACTTGGCTGTCTCTGCCCTGTGCGATATAAGTGTTGTCGATCAGAGAGGCGGTGAGGTTGTCGTTTTGGACTTTGTAGTAATCCACTTGCGCATTGGCCTGGGCGTAGATTTCTGTCACCGAATTGGTCAACACCGCATTCGAGGTCAGACTGCGGTGGCGCTCCAAAATTTGGAGTTCCGCGCCTTGGTCTACCACGATCATACTGCGGGGCTGCAACATAACGGCAGCCTCGTTGCCTGTAGCAAAATGGATGATTTCTATCGGCTTGTCGGCAGCCACATTTTTCGGGATGTAGATAAAGGCCCCTTCTTTGCTAAAGGCCGTGTTCAGCGCGGTCAATGACTCGTCTTTCGGCGCTATTTTATTGAAGTATTCCTCGATCATCGGCAAATACTTCGGCTTGGTCAACGCAGCACTCATCAGACACACATCGATGCCTTGGTGGGTGGTTTCCGACAAAAACGAAGAATAGGCTCCGTCGACAAACACAATTTTATAGGTGTCGATCTCGTGGAGGAAATACTGTTTTACATTTTTGTAGTCCAAGCAGTCGTCTTGCTTGGGAAATACGCTAAAGTCGTTTTGCAAAAGCGCCTTCAGGGAGGTGTATTTCCACTCCTCATCCCTTTTTTCAGGGAATCCTTGGGCTTCAAATACCTTCATGGCTTCAGAGCGGATCTCGTGTACCGGGTGGTCTAGATCAACCCCTCCTTCAAAGGCCATAAACGAAGCGACTAGTTTGTCTTTTAAATCCATAGCGGCTTTTCGTTTAGGCAGTGGTTTCTTGTTTGATCCAGTCGTACCCTTTTTCCTCGAGTTCCAAGGCGAGTTCTGGTCCACCTGATTTTACAATTTTTCCGTTCCACAATACGTGTACATAGTCAGGAACAATGTAGTCCAACAGCCTTTGGTAGTGGGTGATCACCAGGGTGGCGTTGTGCGGTCCTTTGAGTTTGTTTACCCCATTGGCCACAATGCGCAGGGCGTCGATGTCCAAACCGGAGTCAGTCTCGTCCAAAATCGCAATTTTGGGGTTGAGCATGGCCATTTGGAAAATCTCATTTCTTTTTTTCTCCCCACCGGAAAAACCTTCGTTTAAAGAGCGGCTTAAAAATTTGCGGTCGATCTCCAAAAGCGCCGATTTTTCTTTGATTTGCTGCAGCATTTCATTGGCTGGCATCTCGGAAAGCCCTTGAGCTTTGCGGGTTTCGTTGATGGCGGACTTCATAAAGTTGGTCACCGTTACTCCGGGGATTTCCACCGGGTATTGGAAAGACAAGAACACGCCTTTGTGGGCGCGCTCCTCAGGAGCTAGCTCGCCTAAATCTTCTCCATCTAGTTCGATGGATCCTTGGGTGACTTCAAACTCTTCTTTTCCAGCGATCACTGAGGCCAAGGTGCTTTTTCCAGCTCCGTTGGGTCCCATGATGGCGTGTACTTCGCCAGCTTTAATCTCTAGATTGATGCCTTGTAGAATTTCTTTATCCGCGACTCTGGCGTGTAAGTTTTTGATTGATAACATAAGTATAAGCTTTAGCCTACGGATCCCTCCAGGCTGATTTCTAATAATTTTTGTGCCTCTACGGCAAATTCCATCGGCAATTTATTCAGTACTTCTTTGCTGAATCCATTGACAATCAATGCAATGGCAGTCTCCGTGTCGATCCCTCTTTGGTTGCAATAGAAAATCTGGTCTTCCCCGATTTTAGAGGTGGTGGCCTCGTGCTCGATTTGAGCGCTCTTGTTTTGGGCTTCGATGTACGGGAAGGTATGTGCCCCGCATTGGTTACCCATCAACAGAGAGTCGCACTGGGAAAAGTTGCGCGCCCCTTCGGCGCGCGCCCCGATCTGTACCAAACCTCGGTAAGAGTTTTGGGATTTGCCCGCGGAGATTCCTTTGGAAATAATGGTGCTGCGCGTATTGCGGCCCAGGTGAATCATCTTGGTTCCGGTATCGGCTTGTTGGTGGTTGTTGGTCACGGCAATCGAATAGAATTCGCCGACGGAGTCGTCCCCTTTCAGCACACAGGATGGGTACTTCCAAGTGACGGCTGATCCGGTCTCCACCTGGGTCCAAGAAATCTTGGCGCGGTGGTGGGCGATTCCGCGTTTGGTGACAAAATTATAGACACCACCGCGCCCCTCTTTATCTCCGGGGAACCAGTTCTGTACGGTGGAGTATTTGATCTCTGCATCGTCCAATGCGATGAGTTCCACCACGGCGGCGTGCAATTGATTTTCGTCTCTGGAGGGGGCGGTACACCCTTCCAAATAGCTCACATAACTGCCTTGGTCGGCCACCACTAAGGTGCGCTCAAACTGACCGGTCCCGGCCTGGTTGATGCGGAAGTAGGTGGAGAGTTCCATGGGGCAGCGCACTCCTTTGGGGATGTAGCAGAAGGAACCATCTGAAAACACTGCCGAGTTTAGGGCGGCGTAGTAGTTGTCTTTTTGAGGCACTACAGAGCCCAAGTATTGGCGCACCAATTCAGGGTGTTCTTTGATGGCCTCGGAGATGGAGCAAAAAATAATGCCTTTCTCCGCTAGGGTTTTTTTGAAGGTCGTCGCCACAGACACGGAGTCCATCACGATATCCACCGCTACCCCGGCTAGTTTTTTCTGTTCGTCCAGGGAAATGCCCAGCCTTTTAAAGGTGTCCAACAACTCGGGATCTACCTCGTCGATGCTGTTGTACTTTGGCTTTTTGTTGGGTGCGGAATAGTAGGAAATATCCTGGAAGTTGGGTTTGGTGTAGTGCACATTGGCCCATTCGGGTTCTTCCATCTGCTGCCAAGCCCGGTAGGCTTCCAAACGCCAATCGGTCATCCACTGGGGCTCTTCTTTTTTGCGGGAAATCGCCACGACGATCTCTTCGCTCAAGCCCTTGGGGAAGGTATCCGACTCGATGTCGGTGTAAAAACCATAGGCGTATTCCTTGGTTTCCAGTTCTTTTTTAAGTTCTTCTTCGGTATAGGCCATCGTTGTGCTTTATTGCCAGAAGGCGGTAGTTAGAGTGAAAAGGATTCGCCGCAGCCGCAGGTGCGTTGGGCGTTGGGGTTGTGAAAAACAAACCCTTTACCGTTGAGGCCACCTGAATATTCCAAGGTGGTGCCGGCCAGGTAAAGCAGGCTTTTTTTATCGACACAGATGCGCACGTCGTTGTCCTCAAACACACGGTCATCTGCTTGGGTTGCTCCATCAAATTTGAGGTCGTAGGAAAGGCCGCTACAGCCCCCACTTTTGACCCCAACCCGAACAAAAGAGGAGGAAAGTTCTCTTCCTTCTTCGCGGAGTAGGGCGCTGATGCGCTCTTTTGCTTCTTCTGAAACGCGAATCATATTAAGTGGATTTAGTCTAAATTAGGGCACAAATATACTACTTTGCTCAGGCAGTTCCAATCTTTTATGGGGATTTTAACCCTGCTCCTCAGGCCAATACTCCCTGATTTGACTTAATTTTGCCGCATGGAAACAAAAAAAGGTGTACTCGTTGTGAATTTGGGCTCTCCAGAGCGCCCCACAGCCCGTGATGTAAAGCCCTATTTGGCTGAATTTCTGATGGATGAACGCGTGATTGACCTACCCAAACCGCTCCGCAGTTTTTTGGTTAAAGGCATCATCCTCAATGTGCGTCCCCGCAAATCCGCCGCGGCCTACAGCCGCATTTGGTGGGAAGAGGGCGCGCCACTGATCGTGATATCTGAACAGTTTACCGAGAAACTGCGCGCCCGCACTGACCTTCCTGTCGCCTTGGGCATGCGCTACGGCACCATGACCATCAAAAAGGCTTTGCAAGAGTTGCATGACCAAGGGGTCAACGACGTGCTGCTTTTGCCGATGTACCCTCAGTATGCCATGAGTTCCTACGAAACCGTGGTGGTCAAGGTCTTTGAAGACCGAGATGCGCATTTCCCCCACATGAAACTCCACGCCTTTGACTCGTTTTACCGCAGGCCGGACTACATCGAGGTATTGGCCCAGGACATCAAAAAGAAGATCGAAGGGTTGGGACACGACCACTTGTTGTTCTCGTTCCACGGCATCCCCGAAAGACACATCAGAAAATCCGACCCCACCAAGTTTCACTGCAAAATTGACGGGTCTTGTTGCGCTACCCACTCGGTAGCCCACCACACCTGCTACCGCCACCAGTGCGTGACCACCACTGAATTGGTGCGTCAAGCCCTGGACCTACCCAAAGACAAAGTGAGCTATTCCTTCCAGTCCCGTTTGGGCGCGGATGCCTGGCTTAAACCGTATACGGATAAAGAATTTGAACGTCTGGCTAAGGCGGGGGTCAACCACCTCGCGGTGGTGACCCCCGCTTTCGTCGCCGACTGTTTGGAAACCCTGGAAGAAATCGCCATGGAGGGCAAAGAGCAGTTTGAAGAGGCTGGAGGAAAACACTTCACCCACATTTCTTGCCTCAACGACAGCGATGCTTTTGTCGGACTGGTAGCCGATTGGATCGCCGATTGGGATACCCAAAAGACCCAACACGCATGATCGAAGACAAGACTCCTCAGCGCACCGACCTCGCCCAACTCGGCGAATTCCCCCTGATTAAACACCTCACCAAAGGATTTGCCATAGGCCAGCCCACCACCCACGTAGGGATTGGGGATGACGCGGCCGTGTTGGATTTCTCAGGCAGTGCACAAAAAACCGTGCTCACCACGGATTTGCTCATCGAAGGCGTGCACTTCGATTTGGCCTATATGCCGCTCAAACACTTGGGCTACAAATCGGTCGTGGTCAACCTCTCCGATGTCTGCGCCATGAATGCCCAGCCCACCCAAATCACGGCGTCTATAGCGGTGTCCAATCGGTTTCCCTTGGAAGCTCTTGAGGAATTGTACCAAGGCATCGCCTTGGCCTGCAAGACTTATGGGGTGGACCTCGTGGGCGGCGACACGACTTCTTCAACCAAAGGCATGTTGATCAGTATCACCGCCTTGGGATTGGCCGAGCCAGAGAAAATAGCCTTGCGCAGCGGTGCTCAGCCAGGTGATTTGTTGGTGGTTACCGGAGATTTAGGCGGGGCCTACATCGGACTTCAGGTCCTGCAAAGGGAGAAAGAAGTGTTTAAAGTAAATCCCAACAGCCAGCCTGATCTAGAGCCCTATAGCTATGCCATTGAGCGCCAACTCAAACCTGAGGCGCGCAAAGATGTGATCGCTTTTCTCGCGGAATTAGGCGTTCAACCCACCTCGATGATTGACATTTCCGATGGGCTTTCCTCGGAAATCCTTCATTTGTGCGATCGTTCGGGTGTTGGGTGTGACTTGTACGAGGAAAAAATTCCTTTAGATCCCACGGTGATCAACGCCTGCGAAGAGTTCCAGCTTAACCCCACTACGGTGGCCCTCAGCGGAGGCGAAGACTACGAGTTGCTGTTTACCATCAAGCAGGAAGACTATCCCAAAATCAAGGGCAACCCGCATTGGACGGTGATCGGTCACATGACCGATGCTTCTGTAGGGACGCATTTAGTGACCCGTGCGGACCAAAAAATTCCATTGACCGCCCAGGGATGGGGTGCGTTTTAAGGGAGGATGCTTTTCGGCATTTTTAAAATCATTGATTTTTGTCAATCTTTTGGTTGACAAACTTTTTGTTTTTTGACCAAAATCGATGTTTTTAGCCGGATTTTGACGATAATCGGACGTTTTTTGCTGTTTTTTGGCGAAAATTGCTGTTTTTTCAGATGGACAA
>JANRDC010000022.1:0-11552 GCA_030726725.1 Flavobacteriaceae bacterium | reverse complement strand
ATCGGACGTTTTTTGCTGTTTTTTGGCGAAAATTGCTGTTTTTTCAGATGGACAAATATCATTCGTCTGTTCGTTCGCCGCTTAGGTAAGTTCTTGCAGCCGCCCGTTAAACGGACCAATCAGTTGTATTACAGGCAAATTACTTCGTCGCCTACTTGTACTTTTATCTGAACTGTCCCGCCCAGACCCTCGCTGATTAATTTTTGTAACGTGGAAAGTCTTACTTCTTTGACGTCGTTTTCCAACAGAGAAATGTAAGATTTTGTACTGCCAATTTTCTGGGCCAGTGCCTGTTGGGTCATCCCTTTTTTCTTGCGCGCTTGCTTGATCAAATAGCCAAGTTTAAATGCTTCATATTCCTGATTAAAAGAATCCCTTGATGGACTACCGACATCACCAAAATAGCTTGTGGTGAGCTGTTCAAGAGTTGTTGTTTTGTTTTTTGACGTTTTCATAGGTTCCTCAATTAGAAAGAAAATCATAATAAATTTCTTTTTTCCGAGCACGAGCTTAAATAGGTTTCGAAGCCCTCGCCGAAAAACAACACCTTCCTAACGGATCTGTTATTGCCTGGTATCAAAGATAATAAGTTTTACTATAGTGAAACATTTTGTTTTGGTGCTGCCCTGAATTTTTTACTCAAGGCTAGAATTTTTGTCCAAGTACCTATATATTTTCGACCTGCGCTGTTCCAGGCGTTTATCGGAGGAAATTGACTTATATTTGGGGTATGTTTGCCTATTACAACACGATAAAAGCGCTTCACCTAATCTTTGTGGTGACCTGGTTTGCCGGGCTTTTTTATATTCCCAGGCTGTTTATTTACCAGTTGGAGGCTCATCTTGAGGCGGAGGAGTCGAAGCGACATACGCTGCCGCTGTTGAAGTTGATGACTAAGCGATTGTGGTCGATTATTACGGCTCCGTCTGCGGTTTTGGCTACAGGTTTTGCGGTGTGGTTGTTGGTGCTCAATCCGGCCCTGCTCAGCCAAGGTTGGATGCATGCCAAGCTGGGGTTTGTGGTCTTGTTGTGGGCCTATCACCTGAAGTGCCGGGGGATTATGAAGCAATTGCAAGCGGATCAACTCGTTTATACGCCCCAATGGATGCGACTGTGGAATGAGGGGGCGACGGTGTTGTTGTTTGCCATTGTGTTTGCTGTGATTTTGCGCAACGCCTTTGACGCTTTGTACGCCTTAGTGGGTTTAATTGTTTTAGTCGTTTTCTTGATGTGGGGCATCAAGGCCTACAAAAACTATCGAGCGCGCCATCCAAACGCTTAATGTCTTTTAATTTATTTCCAACCTATGAAATACGAACGCATTGATTCCGCTCTTTTTGTCAAGAACCGCGCTAAGTTCGTGGCGATGATGCAGCCCAAAAGTTTGGCTGTTTTCCACGCCAACGACCAATATCCCATCGGAGCGGATGCGACGATGCCCTTTGAACAGAACAGAGACCTTTTTTATCTGACCGGGGCTGACCAGGAAGAGACGATTTTAATTATTTGCCCCCAGGCTGCGAAGCCTGAGTTGCGCGAGGTGTTGTTTGTGCGTCAGACCGATGAGCACATCGCTGTTTGGGAGGGACATAAGCTGACTAAAGCTGAGGCTACTGAGGTATCTGGCATACGCACGGTGCGCTGGACTTCCGATTTTGATCGGGTGTTTTTTGACCTGATGGGGGAGGTGGATACCATTTACCTAAATACCAACGAGCATTACCGACAAGCGGTGGAAACCCAGACCCGGGAGGATCGTTTTAATATTCGGGTCAAGCAGCAGTTTCCAGCCCACCGCGTGGCCAAGACTTTCCCGATTATGGAGCATTTGCGCGGGGTCAAAGAATCCGAGGAGATCGCTTTGTTGCAAAGGGCTTGCGACATCACCGAAAAAGGGTTTCGACGTCTTTTGGGGTTTGTGCGCCCAGGAGTTTGGGAGTACGAGGTGGAGGCTGAGTTATTGCACGAGTTTGTGCGCAACCGCTCGAAGGGATTTGCCTACACCCCGATTATCGCAGGTGGTGCCCAGTCCAATGTGCTTCATTACATCGAAAATAACCGACAACTGCGCGATGGAGATGTGCTCCTGATCGATGCGGCGGCTGAGTATGCCAATTATTCCTCGGACATGACCCGTACCCTACCCGTGGGCGGGCGCTTTAGCGCCCGCCAAGCAGCCGTATACGATGCGGTGCTTAGGGTGAAAAATGAAGCTACCAAAATGTTGGCCCCTGGGGTGCTTTGGCATGAGTACCACCAAGAGGTGGGTCAGGTGATGACTGCTGAGTTGATCGGACTCGGATTGTTGGATAAAGCCGATGTGGCCCAACAAAATCCTGAGCAACCCGCCTACAAGAAGTATTTTATGCACGGCACCAGCCACCATTTGGGGCTGAATACCCATGATTACGGCGCTCTAAAAACCCCCATGCGCGAAGGGATGGTCTTTACCGTGGAACCCGGCATCTACATCCAAGAAGAGGGCTTCGGCATCCGATTGGAGGACAATGTGGTTCTGCGCTCTGGAGCCGAACCGTTTAATTTGATGCGCCACATTCCGGTGGAACGCGATGAGGTGGAGTCTTTGATGAATGCCTAATTTTCTTTTGACCTGATCTCTTTGAAAGTGTTTTTTGTATCAGGGTGGAAAATATTGTAAATTGTCATGTTTTTATGCAATAAAACTTGACAATAACCGATCAGATTCGCACTTTTCTTACAACTTTGCCCGAGGGAACTCCTTTTGGATACGGTGCGATTGGACTACGTCCAGATCAAGGTCCTGCCGCAGCCAAGGCGTTGGAGCGTATGGTTGCGAGCGGACAAGTGAAAAGATTGTCCAAGGGTCTATTCTGCCAGGGGTCCTTTGATTCCGCAAGCAACACAGATTTACAAATCATCGATTCTTTGTGTCATAAAAATGGAATTCGAGTGGCCTATGTCACTGGAGATCGATTGTTGGCTCGTTTGGGTTTGGTGGCTCATAAAGATCACTATCCATGGGAGATTGCGCAACACAAAAGACGCGGGAGATTTAGCAAGGCGCATCTGGAGATTATGGCCGTTGCTTCAGCCATACCAGTGTTTGAAGCGGATATACCTGTATTGGAGTTGCTGGATGCACTCCGCGGGTTTAACCGTTGGGCTGAGTCTCAACCCAAACAAGGAATACAGAATTTGGCGGCTATTTGTTCAGTACTGACTGATCAACAGCGAATAAAGCTCGTCCAAACAGCTGTTTACTATCCAGCGGGGACTTGCGCACTTCTGGGCGCTCTCATTAGTTTATGGGGATGGGAAATGGATTTATCGCCTTTAAGGTGGCGCATTAATCCGACCAGTCGCTATCGTTGTGTGGCCGCTGCCTCAGCATTACCTAACGGCGCAGCTTGGGGGCTCAATGTCTGAGCTATTCCCTTTTTTTCAGGCGATAGACCTTCATCCGTTTGTCTGCCTTTGATTTTTTGGAGACAATCTCAAAATCTTTGGTGCCGGTGAGCAGATAAAGCTTGTTGTTTAACCCCTGTATGATTTCTTCCTTGATCCGCATCTTTTGGGAGTACACCACTTTGGTTTCCTGAAGCACCTCGAGCAAGTCGCTTACTTCCACTTCTACTTGTTGTAGAAACAACTGCATAAATCCTGCCTCTTCCGGGGTGAGGGGGATGCTTTTGCGCTTAAAATTTAAGAGTTGTTGGTCCAGGGTGAGCTCCTGAATCCCCCGACGCCTGAGCAAAAGCCAAGTGATGAAGCCGACAAAAATCACTAAGGCCAATCCGCCCGCGAACCAATAACGGCCACCGTGGTCGTAGGCGTTTTCGATCACCATCGGATTGGCCATGGCCTGTTCGGCGTCTACCTCAAAAAGGAGTTCTACTTTGGAGTCATTGTTGGCCCGGATAAAGAATTTGAGCAAGCCATTGTCCACAAACACAGGTTTGTTAAAGATGACGCTGTTGTAGGCACTGTTGATCGGGTGCTGCATGAATGTGCCGGTGGTCACGTCAAAGCAGAACATGCGGTCGGTGAGGAAAAAAAAGAGTTTGTTCCCGAGTTGGAAATCTGAATTTCGCCCTTCGAGCCTAGTCAGCTGTTCGTAGCGTCCTTTAAGGGTCCATTGTTTGCTAGCAAAGGAGAAATACCAGATCTCTGGGTTGGGATGGTTCAGAAATTTGTCGTGGGGGTCGATGGTATTCCCGCCAAATAGGTAGAAACCTTCTGCGTCTACGAAGTATTTAACCCCAGACAGGCCGGGCGGCTCTGGTCCTACGCTGGTTTTGTAGGCATTCCACTCTTTGGTTTTGTAGTGGAAGTAGGTAAAGAAGTTGCGGGATTCGAAAAATCCATAGCCCCCAAAGCGAAAAATGGTGTCGTTGCGCTGGAAAATGGCTGAGTTCAGCTGATTTCTGTGGTCGTAGGAGTAATCGATTCGCCTGATGGTGTCGTTTTTCCACTCCAAGACATGACCGCCGATATAGTTGACAAAAAGCAAGTTGTCTCCTCTTTGGATGGGAATAAACTCGTATAAAGGGATGCTGTCGGGATTAACCGCTTTAACCGTTTTTTTGTTGCCTTGTGGTGTATACACAGTCAGGGAATCCACCAGGTGTTCCACCATGAGCGGACGGGAAAAGGGAACAGGTTCCAGCCCCACCGTTTTCTGGGCCATTGCGCCAACCTGGGCCACTGCCCACAAAATAATGATCCAATACCTCATCGGATCAAAAATAAGTTTTTTTGGGTTTGTCAACCTGAGTAAAGTGTGTTCATGGCCTGAAAACACAAAAAATTGCCCCTTTGTGCCTTTGTAAACAGTTACATCAGCATAAAAGGACAATTTTTATCTACTCCTCCGTTCCTTGTCAATCCAGAGATTGACAACTGAGGGTTACCTCAAATTTTGTCTCGAGCAATACCCCCTCAACTCCCGATTTTTAAATAAGGCAATGCCGCTTCAGAGAAGGCGTCGTTAAAGGCCTTGAGGTCTTGGTTGATCGCCTCAGAGAAGGCCTCCATCTGCTCATTGATCTTAACGGTGAGTTCATCGCGCACCATCAGGTCTTGGGCCGTTGGGGCAAAGTCGTCCATCCCAGCCATACTGTTTAGGTGACCCAATTTGTTGGTCAGTCTGATCGGGAAGTTCAGCGGATCCTGGCCTGAGCGGTTTTGCGTTTGATACAAGGCTTTTTCCACGGTGCTCAACTTTTCAGCAAGCGCTTTAGCAGCAGCCACCAAAGATTTCTGGGCAGCATCATCCTTGTACGTCTTCTGGAACTCGGCCAGTTTAGCGTTGACGGATCTGATGGTTTCAATCGCCTCGTGGGCCTGGTTGATCGTGGCGTTAATGCCCGAAATAAAATCGTATTGGGCCTGCATATCAGCAACAGTAGCCTCTGCGCGGGGATCGGGTAGGATTTTGAAGTCCGCGTTGCGGATGTACCCACCGGCTTCTAGGGCAACGGTGTAGTTGCCGGGAACGGCTTTAGGTCCGCTGAGGTTGGCCGACCACAAAATCATGCCGTCTAAACGTTTGGCATCGACGCCTCGAGTATCCCACACATAGGTGTTGAGGCCCTTTTTCACGTCCAGTTTATCTTTTTTGTCCTTAGCATCCGTGGCCAATGTCGCCAAGGTATCCCCTTGCTGAATAAAGTGCAGGGCGACACGGCTGTCTTTGGCTGGCGCTTCAGGCAGATAGAAGTGGGTGATGACCCCGTTGGGCAAGTTGGCCCCAGCGGTAGCGGTGGCTTTGCCGCCGCGTCCTTTGGTGCGGTAGGCGTCTTTAGGGGTGTAGAGGACCGGCTGGGCAGCATTGGCCATGGCGGCTTGGTGCAATACAGTCAGGTCATCCATCATCCAAAGGCTGCGCCCTTGGGTAGCGACAATCAGGCTGTTGTCCTTGATATGTAGGTCGGTGATCGGTACCACAGGCAGGTTCAGCTGGAAGGGCTTCCAAGAAGCTCCGTCATCAAAGGAAAGGTACATGCCGTTTTCGGTTCCTGCATACAACAAACCTCGGTGTTTGGGGTCTTCGCGAACCACGCGGGTAAAATGCTCAGGAGCAATACCCGAGGTGATGGTGGTCCAGGTTTTCCCATAATCGGTGGTTTTGTATAGGTAGGGGGTAAAGTCGCCGGACTTATAAGAAGTGGCGGCTACATAACAGGTAGCTGGATCAAACGCAGAGGGTTCGATGCTGTTGACCATCGCGTATTTAGGCATCTGTTTGGGGGTGATATTGGCCCAAGTAGCACCGGCATCGCGCGTCAGGTGAACGAGTCCGTCGTCAGATCCCACCCATAGCTCGCCTTCTTTTAGCGGGCTTTCATTTGCGGCAAATATAGTCGCGTAATACTCCACACCAGTGTTGTCCTGGGTGATGGGTCCTCCGGAGGACACGAGTTTTTCGGGCTCGTTTCTGGTCAGGTCTGGAGATTTTAAACTCCAGCTCGCCCCTTCATCCGTGCTTAAGTGCACGTGGTTGGAGAAGGTGTAGAGTTTTTTGGCGTCGTGGCGGGAGAAAATAATCGGGAAGTTCCACTGGAAGCGGTACTTCATCCCTTCAGCTCCGTAGCCCATAGGGTTGTCTGGCCATACGTTGATGCCGCGGGTGGTTCCTGTTTTGTGGTTCACTCGGGTGAGGAAGCCGCCGTAAGATCCTCCGTACACGATGTCGTCGTTGGTGGGGTCTACCGCAATATGGGCGGATTCGCCCCCAGCGGTTTCTTCCCAGTCCTCTTCCGTAATGTTGTACCCATCAGAGCGGTGCTTGACGCGCTGGGTCGAGTTGTCCTGTTGGGCCACATAAATGCGGTAGGGGAAATGGTTGTCGGTGGTGATGCGGTAGTACTGGGCAGTAGGCTGGTTGTGGTAGGTGCTCCAGGTCATCCCGGCGTCCAAACTCACTTGGGCCCCACCGTCGTCGGCGATCACCATGCGCTGGTTGTTGGTCGGGTCGATCCACAGGTCGTGGTGATCGCCGTGTGGCGCATTGCGGTTGTCAAAAGAACGGCCTCCATCGGCAGAGTAGTGGTAGCCGACGTTAAGCACGTACACCCCGTCTTTGTCTTGGGTATCCGCGTATACGCGGGTGTAGTACCAGGCGCGCTGTCTGAGTTTTCGGTCGCTGTTGATGAGCGTCCAGGTAGCTCCAGCGTCGTCTGAGCGGTATAGACCTCCTTGATCTTTGTTCTCTACCAGGGCATAAACGCGCTCTGAATCCACGGCGGAAACACTCACACCGATGATCCCCAACGTCCCCTGGGCAAATCCTTTATTCACCGAAATCTCTTTCCAGGTCTCCCCAGCATCCGTAGATTTCCACAAGGCGGAACCAGGTCCACCAGAACTCAAACTATAAGGAGTGCGGCGCACGTTCCAGGTGGAAGCGTACAACACCCGAGCGTTGTTGGGATCCATGTTCAAATCCACAGCTCCAGCGGCTGAAGAGACAAACAAGGTTTTGCGCCAAGTTTTCCCTCCATCGGTGGATTTATACACCCCTCTATCTGGAGTGTCCTTATATAGGTTGCCCAATACAGCGGCATAAACGATGTCTGGGTTTTTGGGATCCACGGTAATTCTCGGGATATGACGGCTGTTTTCCATGCCTAGAGATACCCAAGTTTTCCCGGCATCCACAGACTTGTACATGCCTGATCCTGAAGATACATTTCCGCGCACGGTTACTTCACCGCCTCCGGCGTAGAGTACATTGGGATCAGAAGGGGCCACTGCGATGGCGCCCATACTTCCTCCGAAGTAGCCGTCTGAGATATTCTGCCAGGTAGCCCCAGCGTCTTCAGTCTTCCAAACGCCACCGCCGGTGGCCCCCATATAAAACAGCTTTGGATTCCCGGCTACGCCAGTGACGGCCGCGGAGCGGCCGCCCCTAAAGGGTCCGACCAATCGGTATTCCATTGCGTTGTACAGTGCTTCGGTCGGACCCCCACTGGGTGCCTTCCCTTTTTTCTGGGCCCAGGCAGGTTGCCCGTTGAGTCCCATCAGTGCCACTAGGCCCAGCAGCCCAAGGCGGATGATTGATTTTTTCATAATGCTCTGTTGGTTTTAGCTTAGACTACCGAATTTAATGAAAAAAGTGCTTCGCGGCTTGATTTTTTTGCTTGGTCGATGCTTGGTCCGCGCTGGCTTGATAGGCCAGTGTCCGCATCCCAGTGGGAACAGGGCCTAAGCCGGGTATTGTGATTTTAACGCGCTGAATTTTAATCAGTTATCGCATGCATTTTTAGTCGAGTAACCTTTGTTTAACACCCCGTGAAATTTAAGTAACAAACGAAGTTTACGATAACTTAACATGTGAAAATTATAAGAAAATGCATACCTTGGCCCAGATTTAAAAAAGGGAGCAAATTTGTGTTAAACCCTTGTAAAACAAGGAAATAAAATATAATAATCCGGTATTTAAAATAGTTGCATTACAATGAGAGCATTGTTTTGCCGCTGCTGGAAGAAAATAAACGATTTTTACCGCATGAATTGGTACGCAGTACATACCAGGCCACATTGTGAGTTTAAAGCCCAAGCGTATTACAGCGGGCTCGGGCTCGACAGTTATGTGCCCAGCGTTCCCAAAAAAGGCCTCGCCCGAGCCCGCAAACCTTCCGACCGCAAACCTGTGGTCTCCGGATATGTGTTTGTGGCCATGGATACCCTCGATTTCGAACAGATCAATTTGAACCCCCACACCAAATCCATCGTCAGGCGCTTCGGCAAACCAGCCGTGATCCACGAGGCGGAGATTCAATTGATGCAGCAATACCTCGGAGAGCGCAAATACGCCCTCTCTTCCCAAGGAAATTTATTGGCTATGGACTTTACCCCTGGCCAATCCGTATTTATCCAATCCGGCGTCCTCCAAGGAAAAACCGGATCGGTCATCGAAGTGCGCAACGGAAACTTATACCTGTTCTTGGAGGCCCTCCAAATTCAGGTGGTCGTTTCCTTAGAACATCAGGAGGTGGTGGCGGCCTAGCGGCCGCCACCCACCCCACCCGAGCGCTCCGCGCTCGACCCGTCATAGGTCCCTGAGGGGCCACATTTTCCAGCCTTTTGGTCATGCACCAAGAGGCGAAGCCGTGTCCAAAAACACCCACGGAATTTTATAACTTAGCCGCATTAAATCTAGACATACATGCAACCCAGCACCTTGATTCAAAAAGCCCAACAAATCCTCACTGCCTTGGCATTGACCCTGACCCTAGCCATCAGCGCTCAGGACCTCAGCCAGTTCGATAAACTCTCGGACGACCAGCTTAAAGGCTACCTGAAACAATACGAACAGCAAGGCCTCTCCGAGTCCGAACTCATCATGATGGCCAAGGCACGCGGCGCCTCTGAAGCAGACATCGCCAAATTCCGCCAACGCATCGAAGGCCTTAAAGGCGCCAAAGCTCCCCAAGGTCAAGGTGTAGGTGTCGCCGCCCAAACCTCGTTTTTCGGCATCGTCCCAGACTCCACCGGAGTCAATCAAAACCCCAAAGAGCTTCAACCCAAAAAAGACCCCTCCTACATCTTCGGAGCTGCCTTTTTTGACCAGGCCCAATCCAACCTAGCCCCCAACTTACAACTGGCCACCCCTGAGCGTTACCAGCTCGGACCTGGAGACCAAATCTCCATCGCCTTGTGGGGCGCAGCGGCCAATGTCTACCAAGAAACCATCTCTTCCAGCGGAAACATCGTCATCGACGGAGTAGGCCCCATTGGCCTTTCTGGAAAAACCGTAGCCCAAGCGCGCACCACCCTAAAAGCTCAACTCTCCGCCATCTATGAAGGACTGGGCGACCAATTCAAAAACTCCGCCCAAGAAGTCAACCTAGACCTTAGCCTCACCAAAGCCCGTTCGATCGTGATCAACATCGTGGGCCAGGTCGAAAAACCAGGCACCTACACCCTCAGCGGATACACCACCCCCCTAAACGCTTTGTACGCCGCAGGTGGCATCAGCGAAGTGGGCTCCTACAGAAACATCCAAGTCCTCCGGGCCAATAAGGTCGTGGGCACCATCGACCTCTACCAATACTTTGTCAAAGGCCTTGAAACCAACATCACCCTCAGAGATCAAGACATCCTACTCGTTCCCTACGTCGGCGCCCAAGTCACTGCCGTAGGCGGACTCAAACAACCCGGCATCTTCGAACTCAAATCCGGAGAAACCCTAGCCGATCTACTTCAATACACCGGCGGCTTTACCCCCGACGCCTATGCGGGCTCCGTATCCGTCGCCCGCTACGACGGCACCCAAGTAGCCACCGAGCGCGTCACTGCCCAAGACTATAAAAAGACCGCCCTATCCACCGGAGCACTCATCACCGCCTCACTGGTCTCCGACCAGCAAAAGAACCGCGTCTCCATCGAAGGCGCCGTTCCCGTAGCCGGCAGCTTTGGCTTAGAACAAGCCAAAACAGTGAGCGCCCTGATCGCCCTCGCCCAAGGCCTTAAGGAAGAAGCCCTCAATAGCTTTGCCCTCTTGTACCGCACCAGCGGTGGCACCAAGGAAACCGCCTTGGTCTCCGTAGACCTGAAAAAAGCCCTCTCTGGCGCCCAAGACACTCCCTTACAAGCCGGCGACCGCCTGGTCATCCTCTCCGAGGAAGCCCTGGCCGCAGAACAAAAAATCAACATCTCCGGCCTAGTCAAAAAACCAGGCACGTTTGACTACTTCACGGGCATGACGCCTTCCGACCTCATCGCCATGGCCGAGGGCATCCAAGCGGGCGCCGACCTTTCCAAGGTCTCGATCTACCGATCGACGCTCGACGAGCGCGGCGCCCTCACCATCACCTCCTTTGAAGTCGCCCTAGACGACACCTACGCCCCCCAAAACACAGAGAGCCTTAAACCCCTTCAGGCCAATGACCTCGTGGTACTCCGCTCCAAAGAAGACTTCCGACCCATCAAATTTGTCACCATCGAAGGAGCCGTGCGCTACCCAGGCACCTACGCCCTAAAAGAAGGCTACTCCTTCCAAAACCTACTCGAAGACGCTGGAGGTCTGACCCCGGGAGCCAGTAAGGACGGGATCTATATCAAACGTTTGGTCGATCAAAAGACCGCGGAAAAAATCAAAGAACAGGCCCAAAGAGATTCACTAGCCATAGATCCGCTGGCCACATTACCTACTTTAAACATTCCTGTTTCTTCTGACCCAAATAGAATGGTGCCCCTACTTAAGGCCAATGACCGGGTACTGGTATTAGAAACAGACAATTCCATCACTGTTCAAGGTTCTGTACAGGAGCCTACGGCGATGTCCTACGTTTCAGGACGCTCTGCGCTTACCTACATCCAAGACGCAGGTGGATTTAATTCAAACGCCAAAAAAAGCAAGGTGTACGTCGTGTATCAGAACCAGCGCGTTAGAGGTGCCAGTAGTTTCTTGTTCTTTAAAAAATATCCCAAACTGCTACCAGGTGCTACCGTGGTTGTTCCTGCAAAACCAGAGAACACCAACAGAATCTCCGCTCAAGAAATCATCGGTATCACCACCAGCATCGCCACCCTTGGGATCTTGATTAACACCTTAATAGTCAAAT
>JANRDC010000021.1 GCA_030726725.1 Flavobacteriaceae bacterium | reverse complement strand
TGGTATTTATACGACAACTACGACAAGGGGTAGATGGTGTAACACCTGCTTTTGCTCCTCGCAAAATCTAAGAAAATTCTCCCCGCATTTGGTATAATCCCAATACTTGTTGCATCTTTGCTGTCCACATCGCGGGATAGAGCAGTAGATAGCTCGTTGGGCTCATAATCTCTAGAACCCTTCCCAAATCACCACCTTTATCAATTGATTTTCAACCACTTGGAAAATTATAATTTTCTGTGTGTTATAAATGTCAGCTAGTGTGTTAGATGAATTTTGGGTCTATCCAAACACTTTTATACTCAAAAGCCGCTCGTGTTCTATGTTTAGAACAAGGGGGTTTATGTAGTGCTTCTCAAGGACATTCATAGATGAATGTGAGGACACTTTATTGCTATCTTCTCCCAAGGAATGGAACAACCAAGTTAAATACGTTTTACGAAGGTGTTTTAGGGTATATGGAGTGGTAATCTTCGCCACCTCTCTAAAATGAGTAAAGGCTCTAGAAACCTTTTCCTAAATGACTGATAATTAAGCATTTTACATAGATTTCATAAAAAATGTGTATTTTAAAGTAAATTTTTATTCCAGGGAAATGTCACAATATAAAATAGGATTTTCACTAGTTATTGCATATCTGTTTATCCAATGTAGCTCAGTAAAACGCCTCCAAATAGCGGAAATAGAACAAGAAGTTACAGTGCTTAGGGATGAGTGGGGGATCAACCACATTGAAGCAAAAAATGAACATGATTTATTTTTTGCCCAGGGATACTTAGCGGCCAAGGATCGATTATTCCAGTTTGAATTATGGCGCAGAAAAGCAACTGGCACCTCAGCTGAATTGGTTGGGCCCGCTGCATTAAAAAGCGATATTGGTGCCCGACTTTTGCGATACCAAAAAGATATGGACACGGAGCTAAATCACTACCACCCAAGGGGAAAATCAATTATTGAGTCCTATGTAGCTGGTGTCAACGCATATATCGAACAAACTGAGAAAAACCCCGAATTATTGCCCTTTGAATTTAACCTTTTGGGGATTAAACCTGGAAAATGGACGCCAGAAATAGTTATATCCAGACACAACGGTATTCGCTCCAATGCTTCTCAAGAACTAGCAATAGGTCGTGCGCTGGCACAGGCAAAACCAGAAAAGATCAAAGAGTTGATGTGGTTTCATCCCGGTGATCCCGATCTGACATTAGACGAGTCTATAGATCCTAAATGGCTGTCCAACAACCTGCTGGAATTATATGAAGCGGTTTCCGATGACATTCCCTTTGGCGATTTGTTGGGGAAAGAAGAAATGCCTGAGGGAAGCAATAATTGGGTGATCAGTGGAGAAAAAACGTTGAGTGGAGCGCCGATATTGGCAAACGATCCACACAGGCGTATTGCCCTTCCATCCCTTAGATACATTGTTCATTTGAAAGCGCCTGGATGGAATGTCATCGGTGGAGGAGAACCGGTGATCCCAGGTGTTTCCATAGGTCATAATGAATATGGTGCATGGGGGCTGACCATCTTTCAAACGGATGCAGAGGATATTTACATATATGACCTCAATCCAGAAAATCAACACCAATATAAGTACCAAGGGAATTGGGAAGACATGACTTCTCAACAAGAATTAATCAAAGTGCGTGGAGAAAAAGACACCCTAATTACCTTAAACTACACCCGTCATGGCCCTGTGCTATTTATGGATCCACAAAAGAATAAAGCTGCTGCGCTGCGGTCAGCTTGGCTGGAACCTGGAGCTGCTCCCTATTTAGCGTCATTGCGCATCAATCAAGCTACTGATTGGAATTCTTTCCAAGAAGCCTGTGAGTATAGCTTTATTCCTGGAGAAAACATGATTTGGGCAGATACATCAGGCACTATTGGCTGGCAAGCAGTGGGCATTTCTCCCGTGCGTCCAAATTTTAGCGGAATGGTGCCTGTTCCTGGAGATGGACGTTATGAGTGGAATGGGTATTGGCCGATTATCGTCAAGCCACACTTAACCAATCCCCCGAGAGGATTTTGGGCGACCGCCAATCAGCACGTAACTCCAGAGAACTACATCCATCCTGAAGCACTAGCCTACACTTGGTCCGACAATTACCGGGGGGATCGAGTCAACGAAGTATTGGCCCGTGAAACGAGGGCGACCATCGAAGGATCCATAGTACTTCAAACCGATGTAACATCCATTCCAGCGCGTATACTTACACCTTTGTTACTAAGTATTCAGGTAGACAAAAGCCAGGCCCAAAAAGGGATTGAATGGATGCGGAATTGGGATTATCGATTAGAGGCCAATAGTGTGGAAGCAGCCATGTACGTGACTTGGGAACGAATTTTGGTAAAAAAAGCGCGTGCGCTCTGGGTACCTGAGTCACTACAAGCCCTAATACAACCTCAATTGACAAAAATCATCGAATGGATTACCCACCCTGAATTGGTGTTTTCAGAGAATGCCCAGAGCAACAGGGACTTATTTCTGGCGGATACCTGGATGGAGGCTGTGGCACAACTTACTCAAAAATTTGGACCTGAAATGGATCGCTGGGTCTATGGGCAAAGTGATTTCAAACACATCACAATCAAACATCCTTTATCTGAGTGGGTGAATGAAAGAACCAGGAAAATGATTGATTTGGGGCCCTTACCTCGGGGAGGATACCCTTATGTTCCTGCGGCCAATGGTGCTTTAGACAACCAAACATCGGGTGCTAGTTTCCGGATGGTCACCGATCTATCAGATTGGGACTTGACCAAAATGACAAACACCCCTGGGCAGTCGGGTGACTTCGATAGTCCTTTCTATAAAAACCTATTCCAGTCCTGGGCCGCAGATCAATATTTCCCCGCTTACTACTCAAACAAAGAAATAAAAGAACACACGGTAGAACACCTAATCCTAACCCCAAAAAAATAAATTATGAAAACATATGTTCGGTGTATTTTCTCCATTTGTTATTTGCTGTTCATAGGATGCTCTACTTCATATGATGTGGACCTACTGATCACTAATGCAGAAATTTATGATGGCTCAGGCAGTCCCTCTTACCTGGGTCAAGTGGGGGTAAAAGATGGTAAAATTGTGTACGTTGGCATAGAGAAGCCTATGTCTGCAGCCAAAACAGTAGATGCCAAAAGGAAAATTCTAGCGCCTGGGTTTATCAATATGCTGTCCTGGGGATACGACACGCTTTTAGAAGATGGCCGATCACTGAGCGATCTGAAACAAGGGGTGACCTTGGAGGTGTTTGGAGAAGGAACTTCTCCTGGCCCTTCGGGGAAAAGAGACAGTACCAATTACCAAACTTTTGGACAAGCCATGAGCAAGTTGGAGAAAAATGGCATCTCCACAAACATCGCCTCCTATTTGGGTGCAACTAGTGTCCGAATACAGACCGTTGGTTACGAAAACAGGCCCGCCAGCGAACAAGAACTTGAAGAGATGAAACGGATTGTTGTTCAGTCTATGGAAGAGGGCGCACTTGGTATTGGATCCTCGCTTATTTATGCGCCAGCTGATTACGCCCCAACACAGGAATTGGTTGCCCTGTGTCAGGCTGCTGCACCCTTGGGCGGAAGGTATATTTCCCACATAAGAAACGAGGATCAGTATTTATTGGAGTCTGTCGATGAACTGCTCCATATCGCGAAAACAGCTGAGGTTCCAGCAGAGATATACCACCTAAAAGCTTCCAGGCCAGGGAACTTCCACAAATTGGATCAGGTGATTGCAAAAGTCGATTCTGCTCGAGCAGCAGGACTTAAAATTACAGCAGATATATACACCTATAACGCCTCATCAACAGGACTTACCGGGGTGGTTCCGACCTGGGTACAGGAAGGCGGCCATGAACAGTGGATGAATCGCATGAGAGATCCCATCGCCAGAAAAAGATTATTGGCTGACTTAACTGCTGAATTGGCACAACAGCCGGCTGAGGACATCTTGATGGTGGGATTCAAAAAAGACTCTATGGCTCAGATGTACAGAGGCAAAACCATCGCTGAAGCAGCTTTGATGAGAAATCAAACAGCACCAGAAGCCATCATAGATCTAATACTCGAAGATGACAGCAGAATACAGTGTATCTACTTCAGTATGTCCCCAGAAAACTTGAGAAATAAAATGCAAATTCCTTGGGTTTCATTCTGTTCCGATGCAGGTACCTACTCAGATTGGAAGGATGACTTTAGGACCCACCCTCGGGCATTTGGCAGCTTTGTTCGAGTGCTCTCCGAATTCACCATAAAAGAACAGTTAATCTCCATGGCCTCAGCCATCCATCGATTGACCGGACTACCCGCAACCAACCTGGGGTTAAAAGATAGGGGCTTTATCAAAGAAGGCTATTGGGCTGATTTGGTGCTTTTTGACCCTGAAGCATTAAAAGACAAAGCCACATTTGACAACCCACTACAGTATGCTGAGGGAATGGATGATGTGTGGGTCAACGGTGTTCAAGTTCTTCAATCAGGTACACACACAAATCAATTCCCAGGCGTGTTTGTGCTGGGTTCAGGATCAAAAAAATAATCGGCTAAACACCCCCTGCTTGAGATAAAGCAATCAATAGAACCAATTGAATCATCTGGTGTCCATTTTCATTAATCCACCACTCATCTAGAGAATGCGCATTAGAAGCTTTACCTCCAATACCTACGGTAATGGCTGGAATTCCTTTAGCTATAGGGATGTTTGCATTGGTTGATCCTATGGTCAGTTCGGGTTTGGCGCCAAAAAGCAATGTGGCCCCCCAAGCTCGTTGTACCAAATCACTGGTGATATCCGTAGCTCCTGAGGGTCTGTTCCCAATTTTCTCTATCTCTGCGGTCAGCGATTCTCCTCTTCTTTTTCTTTGATTTTGATCATTTAGTGCCTCGTCCACCGCTTCCTTCAAAAAGGTTTCCATGACGTCCAGTCGGCTGGGATCTATGGAACGAACGTCGATATCCATTTGTGATACAAAAGGAATAGAATTTACCGATGTTCCCCCGGACACAATACCCACATTGTAGCTTGTTTTTGGCCCTTGCTCTGTGTAGGCATCAGCTTTTTCGACAAACTTATGGATAGCGGCACCCAGTGCATGGTGGGGATTGGCTAAACCAAAAGCGCCCCAAGAGTGTCCTCCGGGACCATTAAAAGTCACTCTGTATCGGTATGACCCCAAAGCTTGATTGTTTATTCTTCCAATAGTTCCACCATCAATTGATATAAATCGATCGATTTTGGGCCCGCCATCTCTGAATAAATATTTCATACCCCTCAAGTCACCAGGACCCTCCTCACCCACTGAGGCAACAAAAAGCAAATTTTCTTTCGGCTTGATTTGTTGGAAATTGATTGTTTGTATGATCGTTAAAAGCATGCTTAGACCTCTGGTATCATCGGCAATACCTGGTGCTTTAAGTGTGTCATTTGCTATACGTACCCTAACGTCAGTACCTTCTGGAAATACTGTGTCCAGGTGAGCATCAACGGCAATGGTTTGATTTCCTAGAGTTCCATAAATCCATCCCAACACATTGCCCTCATTGTCCATGTGTACATCGGCCAATCCCAAATCTTCAAAATACTTTTTGATCGCTAAACCACGAAGGGTTTCCTTAAAGGGTGGTGCGGGAATTTCCGTCAACTCGATATGTCTAGAAATGGTCAACGGCTCAAGGTACTCTATGGTTTGGAATGCCTTTTTGATCCTGGGATGGTTGGCCAGTTTCGTAAGTTCCTGCTCCATCTTCTTAGGCACTTGAACCTGACTCTGTTGAGCTAAGGAAATTGTACATAAACACAGAAGTGCTAGAGAGGGTATATAGTTTTTCATTGTACTGTTTTAAAGCTGTTAATTATTTGCTGTGCAGTTCAAAAACGCATCTATAGTGATGGTGTTTAATGAAGTTAAAGTACAAAAAACCAGGGCTCATTCTGATGCTTAAATAGAGAATTTAAGCATTTGAGTCGACGCAAACCCGATGAAGAAATAAACACAACTGCAGAGTGAACTCCCTCAAAATGAGCGAGCTTACCTAAAAATTTTGTAATATTAAAGGAGCCTAAATTCAACTGGATGAAAAAATACTGGAGCTATAACTTAAAATATCTATTTATTTTACTGACCGTTTGGTTTTCTGTCTCTTTTGGGGCTGGTATTTTATGGGTAGAGGAATTAAACAAAATACGGTTGGGTGGATTTAAACTCGGGTTCTGGTTTGCGCATCAAGGTTCTATCTATGTATTTGTCGTGTTGATTTTTATCTATGTCTGGCTCATGAACAGGTTAGACAAAAAATTTAATGTTGACGAAAATTAAAGACTATGGAGGTGCAATCTTGGACATTTTTACTGGTTGGTTTATCATTTTCGCTGTACATAGGGATCGCCATTTGGACTAGAGCATCCTCAACATCAGATTTTTATGTAGCTGGAGGCGAAGTAAACCCCATCCTAAACGGTATGGCTACAGCAGCTGATTGGATGTCTGCGGCCTCATTTCTGTCCATGGCTGGATTGATTTCATTTATGGGTTACGACGGCGGAATCTATTTGATGGGGTGGACGGGCGGATACGTTCTATTGGCTCTGCTACTAGCGCCATACCTGAGGAAATTTGGGAAATTCACCGTACCAGATTTTATTGGAGACCGTTACTATTCCAACCTAGCTCGAACAGTGGGAATCATCTGTGCCCTGCTGATCTCTCTAACCTATGTGGCTGGGCAAATGCGGGGCGTGGGCATAGTCTTCGCCCGATTTTTAGAAGTTCCTATCGAGACCGGAGTATACCTGGGGATGGGTTTGGTTTTCTTTTACGCTGTTCTAGGGGGTATGAAGGGAATTACCTATACCCAAATCGCCCAGTACTGCGTACTTATTTTTGCGTTTATGGTGCCCGCCATATTTATTTCCATACAACTCACCGGGAATCCTATACCACAACTCGGTTTTGGGGGAAAACTAGCAGATGGTACTTATTTATTGGATCAACTAGACGGATTGAATCAGGAATTGGGGTTCCACCAGTATACTTCGGGGTCTAAAGGGGTGGTGGATGTGTTTGCCATTACATTGGCCCTAATGGCGGGAACCGCGGGATTACCCCATGTAATTGTTCGATTTTTTACTGTGCCTAAAGTTAAAGATGCGCGGATTTCTGCAGGCTGGGCACTGATTTTTATAGCGATATTGTATACCACTGCCCCGGCCATTTCGGCATTTGCCAGAACAAACTTGATTCGCGCCACCTCTAATATACCTTATTCCCAAGTACCTGAATGGTTTAACCATTGGGAGAAAACCGGTTTGATCGCGTTTGAAGACAAAAACTCTGATGGGGTCATTCAGTACCTGGCTCAACCTGACCTCAACGAATTAACTATTGACAATGACATCATCGTACTCGCCAATCCAGAAATAGCACAGCTGCCCAATTGGGTGATCGCATTGGTGGCCGCCGGCGGATTGGCAGCAGCACTGTCGACTGCGGCAGGTTTGCTCCTGGTCATCAGCACCAGCATCGCCCACGATCTGATCAAAAAGCAATTAAACCCAGCTATAAGCGAAAAGAAAGAATTATTGTTGGCGAGATTTGCTGCTGGCGCAGCAGTTTTGGTTGCAGGATACTTTGGGATTCATCCCCCAGGATTTGTCGCCGCAACGGTTGCCTTAGCTTTTGGTCTAGCTGCCTCGTCTTTTTTTCCAGCGATTGTCTTGGGTGTTTTTGACAAGCGCATGAACAAACAGGGCGCCATAGCTGGTATGATCTCAGGAATATCGCTCATGCTGTTTTACATGATTTACTTCAAACTGGGGTGGTTCACCCATTCGATACCGCCTTCATCTTCATGGTGGTTCAACATCTCACCTGAAGGTTTTGGATCCGTTGGCATGTTGGTGAATACGATCATCGCCTTGGCAGTTTCCAGATGCACACCTCCTCCGCCGACCCACATTCAACAAATGACAGAAAATATCAGGTATCCCAGACGAACTGAAACAATCGCCTAGATGACTCAACACCTCTTTTAATCATGGACAAACGCAGTTTTCTAAAAAAAGCGCCTATTCTTGGCGTATTGCCTTTTTTTTACCCCGAGATAGAGGATTTATCTGCTGAGGATATAGAAAGTAAACCCTCTACAGGCCAAGACTTCTGGGAAGAAGTTAGAGGACAATACGCCTTGACATCGGACTTTATCAATTTGGAGAGCGGGTACTACAACATCGTACCGAGTCCGACTCTTGAAAAGCTTAAAACGCATATGACCTATGTGAATACGCGTGGCGCTTACTACATGCGGACCGAGCAAGAAAAGGACCGGAAAACCACGGCTAGAGCTTTATCCGATTTTTTAGGGGTAGATCCCCGAACAGCAATTCTGACGCGCAATACGACAGAGTCATTGGATTTAGTAATTTCTGGTTACCCCTGGCAGGCAGGAGATCATGTGATTTACGCAGAACAAGATTACGGGGCCATGCAAGCCATGTTTAAACAAGTAGTATTGAGACACAGTTTGCGGCAAGACATCGTCTCCATACCGAACCACCCAAAAAACGACGATGAAATCGTGGGTATTTATGAATCAAAGATCACGCCCCAAACCAAGATGTTGATGGTTTGTCATATGATCAATACTACGGGGCAAATCCTCCCGATCGAAAAAATCTGCACAATGGCCCACAGATACGGTGTAGAAGTGTTGGTGGATGGAGCGCATTGCATCGGCCATTTTGACTTCAAAATTTCTGAGCTGGGCTGCGATTACTACGGTTCAAGCCTGCACAAATGGTTGGCCGCACCGTTGGGCAATGGATGGCTTTACATCGACCCAAAACATATCGCTAAATTGTGGCCTTTGTTGGCAGATGACGAGCGAGATACGGTCAATATTCTTCGACTCAATCACCTAGGAACACACCCTGTATACAACACGCTGGGCATCAAAGATGCCATAGATTATCTGCAAGACCTTGGTCTTTCGCGCAAAGAGGAAAGGCTGAGGTATCTGCGGCTATACTGGATGGAAGGTTTGAAAGATACGCCGAACGTTGTGTTTAACACCCCCTGGGCATCTGAAAGAGCGTGTGCTATTGGCAATGTGGGTCTGAAAAACATGGCTCCAGCAGTCATGGCGCAGAGATTGATGGATGAATACCGCATCTTTACCGTAGCGATTGACTATGCCAACATAAAAGGATGTCGAATCACACCCAATGTTTTTACTACCACTGCTGAACTAGATCGCTTTATATTGGCCGTAAAAGACTTGGCTACGTCTTAAAAATATGACTTTTCGACCGTTTAAACATATGGGGCCTGGAATTATGGTCACAGCCGCATTCATCGGTCCTGGAACCGTCACACTTTGCTCATTGGCAGGCGTGCATTTTGGTTATTCCCTGTTGTGGGCTGTTTTATTATCCACACTGGCCACGGTGGTGTTACAAGATATGGCGGCTAGGATAGGCTTGATTTCCCAAAGCGGATTGGCCCAATTGCTTAGGAGTCGACTCAAGGGGTCTCTTTGGAAAACGCCAATTTTGACACTCATCATTTTAGCCATTGTGCTGGGCAACACGGCCTACCAAGCGGGGAATATTGGCGGAGGTGTTTTAGGGCTTGAAGCCTTGGTAGGTGCTTTAAATTACTCAATAATCGGTCAAAAGATCAATATATTCCCTTTGGTTTTGGGGGGGATAGCTTTTGTTTTATTGTCTCAAAAAAACGACAAACTCCTGTCCCAAATCCTGACGGTCATGGTATTGTTTATGAGTTGTTCGTTTGTCATCACGGCATGGTTGATCAAACCCCAACTGAGAGAACTGCTCAGTGGCCTCTTTGTGCCCTCCTTCCCCAAGGACAGTCTATGGACCATCATTGGGCTTGTCGGCACCACCATTGTCCCTTATAACATTTTCCTTCACGCCTCGTTGATACACAAAAAATGGCGAGGAGTTGAATCGCTGTCAAAAGTACAAAGAGATACCTACTGGAGTATCGGCCTTGGCGGCTTGGTTTCCTTGAGTATTGTGGTCTGCGCAGCGGGATCTGGTATTGAAAAAATAAACACCGCAGTGGATTTAGCCCAAGCATTAAGCCCGCTGTACGGCTCGATGGCTAAACTACTACTCGGTGTAGGGTTGTTTTCTGCCGGCATGACTTCGGCCATAACTGCCCCCCTGGCTGCCGCTTATGTCGCCTGTGAATGTCTGGGCTGGTCTACGGAAGTGCACAGCCAAAAATTTCAACTCGTCTGGCGTTTGGTTCTGCTGGTGGGTGTTGTATTGGCCGCAGTGGGTATAAAACCTATTGCCTTGATCCACATGGCGCAAGTGGCCAATGGGATGCTGCTGTTTGTCATGGCTGGTTTGGTATTGTGGATGATCAATCAACAGTCCGTCATGAATCAGCACGTAAATACGAAGTGGCAAAATATTTTGGGTGCAGTTGTCCTTATTTTGTCGATCATTGTAGGTGTAAAAGGTATTGACGGAGTACTTCAAATTTTTGGCTAAATGGACATCAATAGTGATCTAGGAGAGGGAATGGCCCATGACAGCCAGATCATGCCTTATATCGACCGGTGCAACATCGCCTGTGGGGGACATGCGGGTTCTCGGGAACTCATCTTGAACACCATTCGTGTCGCTCAGAGTTTTGGCGTGTCCGTTGGGGCACATCCATCCTACCCAGATCGGGCTAACTTTGGGCGTATCTCCATGAAGATGAGCCATCAGGAATTAAAACAATGCCTCCGTTTTCAATGGGCGTTGTTTTATGAGTGCGCACAACTATGCGGGGCAACACCCACCCATATAAAACCACATGGAGCATTGTATCACGATGTAGCCCAAAAACCTGAGGTCGCCGGGGTATTTTTAGAGGTCATCGAGGATATTTGCCCAGAAATCACCGTAATTACCGCTGTTCACTCAGCGCTTTTTGACTATACTACCCCAAAAAAAATCACCCTGTGGACAGAGGGGTTTGTCGACAGGAATTATAACGCCGACCTCACACTGGTGCCCAGACATGAACCTAATTCGATCATTCACGACCCCAAACAAGCCCAACAGCAATTGATTCATCTGCGGGATGGGTGGATCCAGAGCGCGGATGGCAGGCTACAGCCTATACACGTCAACACCTGTTGCGTTCACTCAGACCACCCCAATTCAGTGGCTATTGCAAAAGCTGTTTCTGCCGTAAATCGACTGTCATGAACTGCCCTTATACACTGACATACAGTCCAATGGGCGATCGAGCTTTGTTGATTCAATGGCCCAGTCGAATCGATACCGCGATCATCGAAGATATTTGGCGGCTGAGATCTGCCCTAGCTGATCCGATAATTGTGGATTACATAGTGGCTTACCACAGTCTAACACTTGTTTTTTCATCAGAACAAAAAGACTTTTCCCCTTGGATTCATTGGGTTCAAGAACGCTATGCCGATACGAGCAACCTCGAGAAGACTGAGGTGCCCAATAAAGAAATAGTACTGCCGGTGTACTACAACGCTGAGGTTGCGCCAGATTTGGAGCGTTATTTGGAACATAAGAAGATGTCCCTCAGCGAAATGATCTGCCTACACACCCAACAGCGGTACACGCTTTTCTTTTATGGATTTCAACCCGGTTTTATGTATTTAGGTGGACTTGAAGCCAAATTAGTACATCCACGTAAAGAAAGACCTTCTGCACAGGTTCGCTCTGGAAGTGTGGCGATTGGTGGTGCACAAACAGGTATATATCCCCATACGGCTCCAGGAGGCTGGCATGTTATTGGACATTGTCCACTGGTTTTATTTGACCCCAACCTGTCCAATCCGTGTGTGGCCATGCCCGGAGATGTGATCAGATTTAGGTCAATCGAACAACCTGAGTACCATCGAATACTGGAATTTTCCAGGCCAAAGAAAAACGAACTGTCCGGTGATTGAAGTGATCAAACCAGGTATTTACAGCTCTGTTCAAGACCAAGGACGTTTGGGCTATGCGGTTTTGGGTGTCCCTCCCAGCGGCGCACTTGATGGTATTTCCTTCCGTTTGGCCAATGCGATCTTGGGCAACAACTCCGTTGATGCCGCCCTAGAAATTACTTTTGGCGGGGCAGAATTTAAATTTGTGGTGGATACAGCCATCGCAATAACGGGTGGTGACTACACGGCATCCATGAACGACTGCATCGTTCCGATGAACCAGAGGATCCCTGTGGAGAAACACGATGTATTGCGGTTTGGCCTCAGAAGAACTGGTGTGCGCACCTACTTGGGCGTTCAGGGGGGAATACTCACCGAAAAAATGATGGGCAGTCGGAGTTATTACCCATCTATTACAACTGAATTTAGAATCAACCGAGGGGCGTTCATCCCTATTCATCTTCTTGAAAACAACTGTATAAGCACCGATAAATCAATCGAAAATACCCTGCTAAACCAGGTGTGCAGAACGGATTTCGACCCGTCAATCCCTCTTGAACTAAGGGCGTATGTCGGGCCAGAATACAGCTTGCTACACCCCTTAGACAGAAAAAATTTAACCCGGGTATTTACCGTTGGTCGAAACGACAGAATGGGGTATTTACTTCAAGAATCCGTGCCCAATCAAATACCACCCATACACACTTCGAGCGCTTTGCCAGGAACCGTACAATTGACTCCAGCTGGTCAACTGATTGTTTTAATGAACGATGGTCAAGTTACCGGGGGCTATCCTAGAATTTTTCAGTTGGATGACACTGCCAAAGACATGTTGAGTCAGTGTGCACAGGGTCAAAAAATCAAATTTGCTCCCATAACTTAACTGTATTTTTACCTCTCTTGAAAAAAAGGCTCTAGTCATCCTTTTCTCAATACTTGGTCGAGCTTTTTGCCTTTAGCCAACTCATCTACTAGTTTATCGAGCATACGCAGTTGTTTGACAAGCGGGTTTGTTGTAAACATAACGGTTAAAAAGCTATCTTTAGTAAAACCACTTCATTGAACAAGTTATCCGGCTTGGGAATAGAAAATCAAATACAGGTATGGATTTCAGCTTTAGTGCTTATAATGAGCACTTTATGGCTAGTAAATCACCTTCAAAAAACTCAAAACCGATGGTTGATCAAGTGTACCGATTGGTTGCCACCCATACTATTTGCCTATTTGATCCCTGCCTTTGGACGTATTGTTATTCCCATTGAATCAATAATACCACCACTGAGTTGGTTTAGTAAATCGTTTTTGATTCCAGCGGCTGTTTTCAGCGTCATGGCAGGACTAAATATTCGATCACTCAAGAGTGTTTGGCCCAAACCCATCATGTTGTTTTTATCCGGGTCGTTTATCATTGCTTCATTGCCTATTTTGATTCTAGGAGTCGCCAAGTTATTTTTTGTGGAGATTTACTTAGATTGGCAGAGTACTGAATTGTGGAAGGGATTGGTGCCTATCGTGGGCAGTTGGATAGGGGGTTCAACCTCACAGGTAGTTTTAAAAGAAATTATTGACACTCCAGATCCACTATTCCTGTCTGTATTGTTGATCGATAATATAGCGGTCAACATATGGACAATCCTTATGTTTCAATGGATTAAAAAGTCGGATCTCATAGATTCCAAATGGGGTGTCCCAAAAGAAAAAAACACCGAATTAAATGCTGATAAAAAAAAAGGAAGTTGGTGGTCATTAGAACTACTAGTCATTATAGGATATTCAATTATATCGTATTTACTGCCTTGGTCCTTTTTGAATATGATCCTGTTTACCAGTCTATTAGGGTTGCTGATCAGCACACTAATACCCAAATGGAACACGACCAATAGTCTTCTATGGGCTGGTTGGTTGATCATTCTGGTTATGGTCTTCTTAGGGTTTAAACTCGATTTTTCTGATTGGAACATCCCTCTTTCATTAATCTCTGTAGTACTGGTCTGGTTTGTACTCCACGCACTTTGGATTGGCTTACATACCTATATTTTTAGAGTTCCCAGTGCGTGGTTAGCTATTACAAGTATGGCCAATCTTGGCGGTATATCCACCGCCCCAGCAGTTACTGCTGCTTTTGATCAAAAATTAATGCCTCATGCTGTATTGCTCTCCATACTCAGCATGGCCACTGGAACACTCTGGGGCTTGTGGACCATATACTGGATTCAGGAACTTTTTGTCACTTTATAAACTCCTTGCTTTATGAAAAACTATACGTTAATACTGCTTTTTTTACTTATTACCTTTCAGGGTTTTGGGCAAAAATATGCCAACAATGCTGTTTCAGCGGCGCATCCTTTGGCAGCAGATGCAGGTGCACTTATGTATCAAAAAGGGGGGAATGCCTATGATGCTGCTGTAGCTGCGGCATTTGCCTTGGCTGTAGTCGAACCCAGTATGAGCGGATTAGGCGGAAGGTTGCAAGCTATTTACCAAACCACTGAGGGTTTGACTCGGGGTATTGATGCCTCCAGCGAGGTGCCAGCAAATTATAAAAGCCCCAAAGAAAAATATTCGGAAGGCTATGCAACCATCGGGATACCTGGTGTTGTACGAGGTCTTGAAAAACTTCACACCGGAAATGGGGTGTTGCCATGGAAAACACTTTTAGAGCCAGCGATCAACTATGCGAGAAATGGCTACGAAATCTTACCAGGAGAGGCTGCAAGACAAGCTGCTGCCAAAAGTTCAATAGAAAAATATCCAGGCACAAAACAAAATTTTTTAACCTCTGATGACCAAACATTTTCTGCAGGCTCAATGGTTGTACAAAAAGATTTAGCCAGAACTTTAGAGGTAATTGCCGGAGAGGGGGCAGATGGGTTCTACATGGGAAGAATTGCAAGGACCATAGCTAGAGACATGAAAAAAAACAGTCATATACTAAGCTATCAAGACCTTAAAAACTATCAAGCTCTAGATTTGAAAGTATTAGAGGGATATTTTAGGGGCCATACAATTAAAAGTCTTTACCTTCCTTCCTATGGCGCGATAACCCTTCAAATACTCCAGATCGCCGACCATTTTGCACCACCTTCAAATAACACAGAATGGACCAATCAATTAGGACACGCTTCTGAAATTGGATACCAATACCGTCAATTTCAACAAATACCAGATTCCCTAGTGTCCATTCTATCCAGAAACAAAGCAGCAATTTGGGCGAAAAAAGGAAAACAACTCGCACAAAATAAATTATCAGAAAACATCACTGGTGAATCCTCAGCCACCCAAGGCCATACTACTCATTTAACCACAGCCGATAAGTGGGGTAACGTGGTATCTCTAACCCAGACTCTAGGGCCTAATCTAGGGTCTAGGGTCGTTACTCCAGGACTAGGCTTTTTATATGCAGTAACACTAGGCGGGTATCTTGGAGAATACAAACCAGGAGATCGTGCCAAATCACATATATCTCCTACCCTTTTAGAAAAAGATGGGGAGATACTTCTGGCACTTGGAGCAGCTGGAGGGAATAAAATTGTAATCGCTGTTGCCCAGGTAATAAGCCGATATATAGATCAAGGATACAATTTAGATGAATCTTTGTCCCTCCCCAGAGTTTATCCAAACGGTAATCACTGGCAGATAGAAAACCACGATGGCCTATTTACTCGTTTAGGATCTGCAGGTCAATTATGGAAAACTCCAGAATTTATTGATCAAAAAGCATATTTCGGGAGAGTTCACGCAGTGGCCTTAGACAAAAAAACCAATAGTTGGATAGCAAGCGCAGATCCAGATTGGGAGGGCACGGTGCGGCTAGTGGAATAATGTTAACGGCTCAATAACAATAGGTATTTATTTTAACTCTGATCTATAATTACAACGCAGATACTGAGCATTCAATTATAGCCAGAAAACACTGCTTAATTTAAGGAAGCAAAAAAAAATCCTCCACCCGGCAATTCAGAGTTTTTGAAATCTTTAGGGCCAAAATCAGGCCAGGCAGCAAAACCGGCACCGCTCCCAGATACCATAGATTTAAAAAATTGCAGCCCCGGAATGTTCTTCAGGTAAATCGAGACCAATGGCACCTGTCCAAACCCCTAAAATCTGTTGAAATTCCCCCGCAGGCGAAATAATACGACCGTCGTTACTTGCATACGCCTATTTTTTTTGCACAATTACGGTTTGAATCTCCAAAGGAATATACTTTTCCCACGCAAACAATGGCCATGTCAATACCTTGAGCAACGCTAAGTTCAAAAAATCCATGACCTTCAACATCACATCTAATCATCACTGGGGTATATCATTAAATGATATATTAGTTAGGTTACTTGCCTTAACTAAATCAATAATATTTTGAATTTAAACCTTAAATATTTGTTAGAAATCAAATCGATTTAGCGGATTTTATGTGCTAGAATTTTGTGCTAGATAATCCCATCAATTACCACCTATTACCCGTTTTGTGTCACTCACAAAATCCAAGAAAAATCTCCCCGCATTTGGTATAATCCCAATACTTGTTGTATCTTTGCTGTCCACATCGCGGGATAGAGCAGTAGGTAGCTCGTCGGGCTCATAACCCGAAGGTCACTGGTTCGAGTCCAGTTCCCGCTACTAAGCAAAAAGAATAGGCACCCGATGGGTGCCTATTTTAGTTTTAGGATGTTTGTGGGTGATCAATACCAAAAGACAAATTGAAAAAAGACCAGAACAAACCCAAAGTTACTATCCTTAAAGCCTTTACGACCATTATTTGGCCCAGAAGAAAGATGGTGTTCATCGGCATCTTGCTGATTGTCGTGAGCAAGGCAGCTAGTTTTGTGGCGCCCCTTTCTCTGAAATTATTGATGGATGAAATCATCCCGAACAAGGAGATCGACCGATTGCAGATATTAATCTCCGTGGTGATTGCCTCCATACTCATTCAAGCAATCACCTCGTTTTTACTGACAAAAATTCTCTCCGTACAAGCCCAATACCTGATTGCAGAATTGAGGACTCAGGTGCAAAAGAAAATTTTGGGGCTACCCATCAGGTTTTTTGACAACACCAAATCGGGTGCCTTGGTATCTAGGATCATGACCGATGTAGAGGGTGTGCGAAATTTGATTGGCACCGGATTGGTTCAATTGATTGGAGGAACCATCACGGCTGTAGTATCCGTGGTGCTATTGTTGCAAATCAGTGTGTCCATGACCTTGTTTACGCTGATCCCATTGGCCATTTTTGCTGTAATCGCATTAAAGGCATTTAAAATAATTAGACCCATTTTTAGAGCCCGTGGAAAAATTAATGCTGAAGTGACGGGAAGGCTCACGGAAACCCTGGGAGGAATCAGGGTGATCAAAGGATTTAACGCGGCTGAACAAGAGGCCTTGGTCTTTGAGAAGGGCGTTCATGAATTGTTTATCAACGTAAAGAAAAGTCTTACGGCAACCGCTTTTATGACCTCGTCAGCTACTTTTTTGTTGGGTCTGGCTACCACGGGTATCATGGGGATTGGCGGATACAAAATCATGATGGAAACGTTGACTTTGGGAGAGTTCCTGAGTTTTACTTTTCTATTGGGGCTGATGATTGCCCCTATTGTGCAGATGAGCAATATCGGAAGCCAATTGACTGAAGCATTGGCCGGTTTGGACCGCACAGAAGAACTCATGAACGAAATGGGTGAGGTAGATGATCCAAAACGACACATCACACTGGGCAATATCCAAGGGGCTATGGAATTTAAAGAGGTCTCATTTGCCTACGAGGAGGAAAAAGATGTCTTACACGGCATTAGCTTTAGCGTTGAAGCAGGACAAACAATTGCCCTGGTGGGGAGTTCTGGGTCTGGCAAATCGACCATTGCAGGTCTAGTGGCCACTTTTATCAATCCAGATCAAGGAGAAATCACGATTGATGGCTATCCGTTGAGAGAAGTTACCTTGGAAAGTTACAGAAAGCAATTAGGTGTTGTCTTACAGGATGAATTTCTGTTTGAGGGCACGATCAAGGAGAATATTCTATACGCAAGACCAGAGGCTTCAGAAGAGCGCTTGCTAGAGGCGGTACACGCCGCCTATGTCAATGAATTTACCGATCGTTTTGAAGATGGTTTAGACACGTTAATCGGTGAGCGGGGCGTTAAACTATCCGGTGGACAACGGCAGAGAATTGCCATAGCTAGAGCGATACTCGCCAACCCTTCAATCTTGATCTTAGATGAAGCAACCTCCAATTTGGATACTGAAAGTGAGGCCCTGATTCAAAAAAGTTTAGCTACCCTGACCGAAGGAAGAACAACTTTTGTTATTGCCCACAGACTAAGCACGATCAGAAAAGCCCATAAGATATTGGTGATTGAAGGCGGAAAAATTGCCGAGCAAGGGACACATGAAGCCCTGATCGAAGCTCAGGGCAGGTATTTTGACTTGTTTACTTATCAGGCTAAAATATAGTCCGCGGCTGTTGGTTTAAAGGTAGTATTGTCATATGTATGTCAAACATTAGCGCTCAGACTTACTATTCAAAAGTATCTTTCCCACTCTTGGGGTTCATATTTTTGGTGATTTTTGGCCCACTGATTCAAGTGGGAATAAAACAAGGAGTAGATCAATCCTTTGTGTTTCTTTTGCTGGGGCTAGTCGTGTTTTATGGCTTGATACTACACATGCTTTACAACACAAAATATGTGATACAAGGAAATCAACTAAAGGTGTTCAGTGGTTTTATTCGATTTAAACCTATTGACATTCAAGCGATAAAAAAAATCGAAAAAACTTCAAATATTATTTCTGCACCAGCAGCTTCTTTAGACCGAATTGAAGTGAGCTACGGACGTTTTGATTCCTTGATCATCTCTCCGAAGGATAAAGCGGGATTTGCCCAGGCCCTTCTGGAAATCAATCCTGACATTACCGTTAAGATCTGAGAAAATACGTTTGTGCTAAATCGGTTTACCCGCAGAAATTCGCTCAAAACCCATCCAACTGAGAAAGAGCATGCTAAACGCGTACATAAAATCCTCTAAGGGGATGGTGCCCAAACGCAGGGACATGTTTTGGGCGTTATTGTACCAAACCACGGGTTGCTCAAGTCCTGAGCCCGTTAATATTCCATTGATCGCGATAAATGGGATCATGATGATCAAAAATGAAGGCAGGAATTGAAACAGGGCCTTGGGGTGGAAAATATAGCCTAAAGTAAAAATCAAAAGAAAAAATACAGCATTGACTGTGGTGTACCAGCGGGGGGAAAATGCGATGATTTGAACCACCGCCCAAACTACCATCAACAAATAGACAATCTGGGTGATTTTTCTGGGAAATTGCCATCGATCACCGTAGTATTTGACCCCTAAAAAATGGATAAATAAACTGGCATATGGGATACAAAAGAAAAACATCCACTCCTCCAAAGGCATACCCCAAAATCTTGGACCTAGCAGATACTGGTCGTTAAAACCCCAAACTCCGTGTTGGGTAAACACGGCATCCCACACCAAAAAAATAACTGCAGAAATCGCAATACCGCCCCAATATGCTTTCCAATGCCGAGCCAATCCAGATTTTGGGTGAAAGCTGGCGACAATCGGGAAAAGTATACTCCCTATATTGAGCAACAGGTAGAGCTTAGACAACTATTGGTCTTTTAAATATTTTAGTGGGAAAAACAGCATACCAAAGCATTCGCCTTGGTCTTTACCTAGATGCTTGTGGTGCATCTTGTGGGCGCGTCTCAATGCTTTGGCGTATCGAGAGTTGGCGTTGCGAAACCACTTGAGGCGACGGTGTATGAACACATCGTGCACCAAGAAGTAAGTCAGCCCATAGGCCAATATGCCCAAGCCTACAGCCAGGCCGTAATCGAAAATCTGATAACTCCACAACATAAAATTTCCGATGCTCACCGCTGCGTAAAAAAGAAAAAAAGCGTCGTTGCGCTCAAAAACACTGTCGTGATCTCTTTTGTGGTGGTCCGCATGTAGGTACCACAAAAACCCGTGCATGACATATTTATGGGTAGCCCAAGCCATACCCTCCATACCTGCAAAAACCCCAAGAAAAATAAGAATGTTCAACAGAATTTCCATCAAAGTAAATTTAATTGATAACGCACAAAGGACCTGAATAAAAGGTCCATTTTTTTCACATTATGCACCCGAATACGCTTCTTTTTGATTTGGGCAGCCGGGGTGTTTTTGATGCTTTTTAACAGCTGTCTGTAATATCTATAGGCCACCAAAACACCAAAACGAGCCTCTACCGGCAGGTCCTTGATCCCTTGATAACTTTCGGCAAAGTCTTGTTCGATCTCATCGATCAATTCCTGCTTACTGGCTTCGTCAAGCTGGGATAAATTGGTGTTGGGAAAATAGGAACGACCCAGATGCTCTTGGTCATCCTTGAGGTCGCGTAAAAAATTGACCTTTTGGAAGGCAGAACCCAATTTCATGGCTGCGGGTTTCAGATAGTTAAACTGATCGCAATCGCCCTGAACGAAAACACACAAACACATCAAACCCACCACATCGGCTGAACCGTAAATGTATTGTTCATACGCTTCTTTGGAAGTGTAATCCTTGATGTCTAAATCAGCGCGCATACTGTTCATAAATGCCTTGACGTATTCCAAGGGAATTTTGTTGCGGTGATAGGTCTGTTGAAATGCGTGTAAAACCGGGTTTAAACTGATTTGCTGGTCCAAGGCTCTGTAGAGCTGGGCCTCAAAATCATCAAATAAAGCGCGGTTGTCATAAGCGAGAAATGTGTCGACAATCTCGTCTGCTAAACGCACAAAACCGTAGATATTGTAGACGTCCCTTCTTATATTGGCCCCAAGCATTTTAGTCGCCAAAGAAAAGGAAGTACTGTATTGTTTGGTCACCAAGCGACTGGTATGCTCAGAAACTTGATCGTAAAGCGCACTCATAAGCTATGGTTTAGGTTCGTATTTAGCGATTAACTCAGCGGTCAATTTGCCAGAAATCAAGGCTGGGGGCACCCCAGGGCCTGGAACGGTTAATTGTCCGGTAAAGTAAAGTCCTTTGACCTTTTTGCTCTTCAATTTAGGGCGTAAAATGTGAGTTTGCAACAAAGTGTTGGCCAAACCGTAGGCATTTCCTTTAAACGAGTTGTACTCCGTGATAAAATCAGCCACACAAAAGTGTTTTTTAAACAAGACTTTTGACTTGAGTTCCTGACCTGTCAGGAATTCAAGGCGGGTCATAATCAGGTTAAAATACTCTTCAATAACCTCAGGAGCTTCGTCAAGACCTGGGGCCAAAGGAATCAAAAATGTAGCGGCTTCTTGTCCTTCAGGAGCCCACGATGTCTCGGTTTTGGAGGGAAAGCTGGTGTAAAACAAAGGTTCCTCAGGCCAGCTGGGATCGTCGTAAATGGTGTAGGCGTGTTTGGAAAAATCTGTGTCAAAAAACAAGGCGTGGTGTTCTACTCCAGAAACTTTCTCACTGAAACCTACGTAAAACAAAAGCGCTGATGGAGCCCAAGTCTTGGAGTTCCAATATTGATCAGAATATTGTCTGTATTGCTGTGGAAGTAATTGCTCCGTATGTGCGTAATCTGCACCGGAAACCACCAAATCAGTAGCGATCTCTTGGCCGTGCACCACGATGTGATTGACCTCACCTCGGATCACGCCTATACCTTCCACAGATGCGTGGGTGTGAAGCTTGACGCCTAAAGACTCAGCTAAATCAGCCATGCCCTGAACAACCGCGTACATTCCACCCTTGGGATGCCAGGTACCTAGGCCTAGATCAGCCCAATTCATAAAGCTGTAGAAAGAGGGGGTATCCGAGGGTTTTGCACCCAGGAACAAAGAGGGAAAAGTAAGGATTTGCCTCAGGCGGGTATCTTTAAATAATCGATCCGCATCGGCTTGTATGTTGCTAAAAAACTGGCCCAATTTGGCCGCAGTTTTGGGGGTGATCAACTCAAAAATGTGTTCGCCTGGACGATATACCAAATCCTTGATCGCAATTTCGTAGTTGCTTTGGGCAACAGCTAAAAAAGTTTTTAATCGCTTCCCTGCCCCAGTTTCAATCGCTTCAAAGGCGCGCACAATCGCATCCAAGTCATCGGAAACTGTAAACACATCGTCCTTGCCAAAAAAAACTTGATAACCCGGACTTAGTTTGATTAATGCGTAGTAATCCGAGGGCACGTGGCCAAAGTCTTGAAAAAAACGCTCAAAAACATCTGGCATCCAGTACCAGGTAGGTCCCATATCGAAGGTAAACCCTGCGTGTTTATACTGTTGCGCTCGGCCACCTAGACTTCCGTTTTTTTCATAAACGGACACTTGATGACCCTGCTGGGCCAAATAACACGCAGCAGACAAAGAAGAAAAACCGGAACCTAAAACAGATATACGCATATCAAATATGTAATGATAGCGAAATTAGGGATAACCGATGAATTTTGTTTAATAATTTTTAAAAAAAACTAAACAAAAATTACAGCGCATCAAGAGCTCTGATGAACGAGGGAATGGTAGTGAATTTTAACAGTTGTGCACTGCAAAGCGCATCGGGAATTTCACTGGCTCTAGCACCTAATACCCAAAGCGCGTGGGGGTTTTTTTCCAACAAAAGTTTTTTGGCTTGCTTGACATACAACTCCAAATCAGGGGCGGCTGGCCGCACAGTAAAAAAGGAGAGGAAGATCACTTTTTGGGCGGAGGAAGTAAACTTGACCAATCCATCCAAAGGAACTGAGGGACCGAGCATCAGAACATCCATACCTCGTTTTAAGATCAAATACTGGGCGAGTTCCAAGCCCAAAGCGTGGATTTCATTATCCGGAAGAAACAATACAAAAAACGGAGTGTCTGTGCGCTTAGGCAAGGCATCCAAAGCCGCTGTATTCAACAGCAACTGACGTTGGATCATCTGGGTAGCAAAATGCTCATGGGTGAGGTCCAAGGTGCCTGCATGCCAAAGCATCCCTATCGTTTGGATAAAAGGCAACAAAATCTGTCCGTAGACTTGTTCAAAAGAATCCTGTTGCAGCAGTTTTTTCAGCACACCTTGAAAAGCAGCAACATCATAGCCCAAAGTAGCCATCAACAACGCCTCTTGGTGGTAATCTCCTGATTGCTTTTTAGCGACCTCTTTCTCGACTTGTTTTTGGATCTGTTGGTCTGTAAGCTCTGCCACAGAAGAAATCCGGGCTCCTTGACGAACTAGATAAGCTATGTTGAGCAGCTTCTTCAGCTCGTTGAGGTCGTAATTTCGTATGTTGGTTTGGGTTCGGTCAGGAGCAAACAATTGGTAGCGTTTCTCCCACATGCGAATGGTATGGGCTTTAATCCCGCTGAGCAGGGCTAAATCCTTGGTGCTAAAAGTAGATTGAATGTATTCTGGGGACACGCGTAAACTATATGCGCATAAAGTTAAAATAAATCCCGAAACACAAAACCAAAAAAGAAATTAGGGAGCTGTGCGCAGCAAAGATCCCGATAATCGGAGCCAAGCCATTTCGGCTAGTTTGGCGTCATACTTAGCTCTGCTTCGTTGGATCAAAGCGTTGGTCCAATTCAATTGAGCCTGACGAAATTCGACAGAGGTGATGCTGCCTTGGGTATACAACGCCTTGGTGCGCTCAAAATTATTTTGCGCTGTCGATACTTGAAGACTTTGCAATTCATAAATCTCCAAAGCATTCTCATAGTTCTGACGCGCATTGCGCAGATCGCGCTCTATTTGAAGCAGCGTCTGTTTTTCAGCCAATTGTTGGTTTTCCAAAGCAATACGGGCGTTATTGGCGCGCACCACAGTGCGACCACCATCAAACAAATTCCAGGTCAAGGTAGCTCCTAAACCAAGGCTATAGCTATCGTTGATGGTTCCGGGAAAAAACGCAGATCGCGGGTTTTGATTTTCGTTCCAACCGTAAGAACCGTTCAAACCTACCGAGGGCAAATACCCCCCTTGCGCAATCTTTACATCGTATTCATTCTGGGCCAACAAAGCCTTGGCCTGAAGCACAGCAGCATTGTTTTGCATAGCTTCCTCTAGGGAGAGTGACAATAATTCTGGAGCAGCCCAAGTTACCTCCTTATCCACAGAAAAAGTCTGGTCGACTGATCGGCCCAATAAAGTGTTGAGGTCCCTTTGGGCGGTACTCAATTGTCGTTGAATCCCCAAAAGTGCAATACTGTCGTTGGTGACATCCACTTGGGCGTTAAGTACGGCAAGCTTGTTGGATTGGCCATAACCAAATTGAGCTTCAGCACGCTCGGCCCGGTCTTTGGAGATCGAAAGCGCTTCTTGACTGTTCACCAGGGTTTCCTCCAAAAAGGCCACTTGAAAATATACCGCAAACAACTGAAGAACAGTCTGTTCTATGGTTTCTCTGACCTGTAACTCAGTGATTTGGTACTGGGTGCGCAACCTTTGGTAATTAAACCAGCGAACACCTCCATCAAACAAGGTGTAGTTCAAAGATAAACGGGCGTTAAACCCTCTGGAAATCGCATCGTTGATGGCCACATCAGGGCGAGGAGAACCATCTTCCAAGAACTGACCTGGAAAAGAGATATCCGTGTCGGCATTGTTGTAGGTAGCCCCTGAGGAAACAGAAACGTTGGGTAAAAAACCAGCATTGGCCAAAGAGCGGTTGTTATCAGCCACTTCAAGGGCATTGCGAGACATCAATATCCCGTAATTGTGTTCGAGCGCTAGGGCAAGGGCATCTTCGCGAGAAAGCACAGACTGGCCCCATGCAAAAACAGTGGACAGACCTAGAGCGCAGAAAAAATAAAGCAGGCTATTTTTCATCAGACGGATCGATTAATTCTTTTTCCTCAGCTTCCTCCAAAATCGCCTGCTCTACAGATTCCTGTGAAGGCATATCGCCGGATTTTAACCAGGATACCCAGACTTTAAGCTGGTTGTTAAAGGACAACAAAATGGGTAAAACAATGAGGGTCAACAAAGTGGCATATCCAATCCCATAAGCGATAGAAATCGCCATAGGTTTAAGAAACTGCGCTTGACGACTCTTTTCAAAAATCAAGGGGGCCAATCCGGAAATGGTGGTCGCCGAAGTCAAGAAAATAGCCCTAAATCTGGATTTACCAGCGTCTAAAAGTGCTTCCTCAAACTTGAGACCCGTTTTCAAATTGGTGTTAAACTTACCGATAAACACCAATCCGTCGTTAACCATGATACCGATCAAGGCGATGATCCCCAAAATAGAGAGCACATTTAAGGGAAAACCATGCATCCAATGTCCCCAAGCCACTGCGGTTAAACTGAGGGGAACCATGATAAACAGCAGCAACGGCTGGGTCATACTCCTAAAAGTAAAAGCGATGGTGATATAAATCATCACCAAAATGGGAATACCTGCTGCATTTAATGAAGTGAGCAGTTTATCCGCCTCCCTGTTCTGGCCTTCGTACGAAGGGGTTACTGAAGGGTATTTCGCCAAAATCTGTGGCAAAACCTCAGATTTAATCATCTCGGTCGCTTCGGTAGCTGTGGTTGCTTTGGGATCTTTAAGGTCAGCGCTCAGTCGGATTTCACGTCTGCCCTCTAAATGGTTGATCGCCACATCGCCACGCGCGATTTCGTAGCTCGCCACTTCGCTGAGCGGTACACGCGCGCCCGAGGGAGTCAGGATGCGCATCTGTTCCAAATTGGTCAGCGATGAACGATCCTGTCGTTCATACCTCACCCAAACCCGAATCTCATCTTGTCCCCTCTGGAACCTTTGGGCTTGCGCTCCAAAAAAACCACCCCGGACTTGATCCATCAAGGTTCTGTAATTTAAGCCCAAGGCATAGGCGTTTTCTTTCAGGCGAATAGTCACCTCTTTAATGCCCGCAGGATCATTGTCCTCCACATCTTTTAAGGAGCTGTTTTCCAGCATAGCTGACTTGAGCTCAGCCTTGGCTGCCTTGAGTTCAGCAATGTTGTTGCCCAACAAAGAAATAGACACTGGAGATCCGCCAAAATTACCTCCAGACCCGTATACCAAACTTTCTACCCCGATCACAGGACCTACCAATTCTGCAATTTTCTTGGTCACCACCTCAGAAACCACTGCATCTGGTCTGTTTTCACCGGGCAACAAATTAATTTCTAGCTCAGCACGAGAAGATCCAGGTCCAATCTGCTTGACGATATTTTCAAAAAGCTTCTTATCCGTGCCCGCTAAATATTCTTCTGTCAACAAACCATCTGCCTCCCATGCGCGCTCTTCAATCATAGAAATGATCGAATCCGTGATGCGCTCATTGGTCCCGTTGGGCATGGTCAGGGTGATTTGCACCTGATCACTGGCTACATTGGGAAAAAACGCAGTCTTGACTACCCCGCCACCAATGGATCCAAAAGTCAATATCACTGCGGCGACAAATAGGGAAAAAACCAACAAACGATGTCTGAGCGAAAAAGTTAAAAAAGGCACATACCATTGGTCCCGCATCACCCCCATCAGCTTATCCCCCACTTTGTTCACCGAACGCAATTGGGCAAAGACAGCACCTACACCTTTTGCTGCATTTTTATCCAAAGGCTGCAGTGCTTTGGAGTGGGCCAAGTGGGCCGGCAAAATCAACAAGGCTTCCAAGAGAGAAACCAACAAAGTCAATATGACAATCACGGAGACTTCGCCAAAAAACTCACCGATACGTGAATCCAAAAACAAGAAAAGTGAAAAGGCCAATACGGTCGTGATAATAGCAGATACGATGGGAGGAATAACCTCTAAAGTTCCTTCCAGAGCAGCTTGCATCGGCTTTTTGCCCTCCTCGTACTTTTGGTAGATATTTTCTGCAATCACAATACCGTCATCCACCAAAATACCGATGACAATAATCATCCCAAAAAGAGACAATACATTGATGGTCACCCCAAACAGCGGAGCTAAGGCAAACATGCCCAAAAAGGAAATGGGCAAGCCAAAAGCAACCCAAAAAGCCAAGCGGGTGTTGAGGAAAAGCGATAGAAAAATAAGCACCAACAACATCCCTTGGAACGCATTGGTCAGCAATAGCTCGGTGCGTTGATTTAAGGTGATGGACTGATCGCTCAAGACAGTTAAGGTCAAGGCATCATGAGATGCGTTGAAATCAGCGATGTATTGTTTGACAATTTCAGCGGTAGACAATAAATCTTCCGAATTGGTACTGGAAATAGAAACTTCTACGGCCAAATTTCCATTGATCAGCGTAGCATTGGGCGTTTCTGAAAAGCGATCTCGCACCGTGGCAATGTCTTTTAAATAGACAATTCGGCCATCGGCAAATGTTTTAATCACTGCCTGAGATAACTCATCAGCGTAGTATTTTTTGTTGTTAGCGCGAATCAAAAACTCTTCAGCATCTGTTTTAAGCTGACCTCCAGTCACCAATAGGTTGCTGCTGCCCACCGCTTGGGCTACCTCAGCAAAACTCAAATTATAAGCGAGTAGTTGACTTTCTTGAACCGCGATTTCAATTTCCTCTGCAGGAAATCCACTGACGCTGATTTGAGAAATACCTTTGATGGCCCTCAGATCATTTTCGATCTGACGCGCGATATCCTTCAAATTCTTTAGAGGAATATTTCCGCTAAGTCCAAAAGAAATAGTGGGGCGAACCACCTCTTGTTTCGCGACCACCAAGGGTTCCATACCGGTGGGGAAACTCGGGACACGGTCCACCGCGTTTTTGACCTCCAGGAGCATAAAGTCGATGTTGCGCTCTTTTTCAACCTCGACCACAATAGACCCTGAATTCTCGCGAGAAACCGAGGTAACACGCTCAACACCTTGCAGTCCTTTCAGGTTGTCTTCGATCTTCAAGACCACGCCCTCTTCAATTTCCAAGGGAGAAGCCCCGGGATAATTCACCGCAATGGTGACAATATGGGACTCAGTAAGGGGAAAAAAGGAAGATTTAAGCGATTTAAAACCCAGGTACCCAAAAAGGGCAAAGGCAAAAATCACCACATTAACCGCAACGTGGTACTTCGTAAAATATTGGATCAGCTTTTTCATGGGCACACTATTGAGCTGATGCAGTGGGCAGCACTGGCATTCCTTCAAAAGCCCCTACCAGCGGTTTTGCCAGCACTACGGTTCCCTCCGGTATGTTGCGTACTACAGCTTGTTTCTCTGAAAAATGAACCACCTCAACCTCAATCAATTTCAGTTGATTATCCACTACGGAAAACACCTGTTGGTCAGCGGTGACTAAACCTCGGTCCATAGCAAAAGCGTTTTCAATAGATTGGGCCTGAAGATCTGCTGTCAGGTAAACGCCTTCAGCTAAAGATGCATCGCGAACACCGATGAACACCCGTATAGACTGGGTGGTGGCATCCACGCTTTGATTGATGCGTTTCACTACTCCGGTATAGGTCTGAGATCCATCCAACACCCGAAGTGCTACAGAGGCCCCCGTTTTCAATTGAGCTGCGTAGGCTGGTGCCACAGACACAGCCAATTCGTAGTCACCTGCACCGATAAATGTACCCACGGCTTGACCTGGTCTGATCAAACTGCCCTCTGTGACCTGAGCGTTGACCAACACTCCATCAAAAGGAGCGCGTACTGTGTAAAAATCTAAATTTTGTTCCTGTGCCTTAAGTGCGTAGTAGGCGGCTACTACGCCCCTTCCGGTGATGTAGTTTTTTACCCCAGCATCTGTAAAATCTGGCAACTTTGGGGTCGAAGTATTGATGGACCACTGGGCGGTATAATTTGACCATGCTGCATAAGCATTCGGAAAATCGAGCTTAAGATCTGGCAACAAAGCAGTGACTAGGTTGTAAAAATTAGCGCGCTGTGCCAATACACCTGCTTGGTATTCTGACGCATCTACTTTTAACAACACCTCCCCTTTCTTGTAGGAAGTACCCGCGCGAAATAAATGAGCGCCCGGCTGCAAAACTCCTTGTACACGCGCGGTCAATTCAACGCGGTTGACCGCTTGTAATAAACCATTGGCCGGAAGCGAGACAGGCACTGATCCGTTTTGAACCACCTGGGTCAACACCTGTTTGGTGGTGTCTTGTTTTTTGGGTTGATAGGGGACTTTGCTGTTGGCGATTACGCCAGAGAAAAATACGGCCAATGCGATGACTACAAGTCCCAATACAGCGAGCAGGACTTTACGGGTGTTGTTTATATTCATAGAAATGAGCTATTTATGGCAAGCCATAAAACATTAGACAAAAATACGGAGAAAAGGTTTAAGCCTCAGAAAATTATGCCTCCAAGGCTTCTGTCAATTCTTCCCACTGGGCCATTACCGTGTTTAGCTCTTGTTTTGCTGCTTGATAACGGTCAAAAAACGCAGGGTCTTGGGCTGTTTTCTCGTACTGTTCCGCGAGCAACTTATCTTGTGCGGCGATTGTTTTCTCCAACTCTTGGATACGCGCTTCAACCTGACTTAACTTGTTGCGCATAGTCTTGTCCTTTTTCTCATCCCGTACTGGGGCAGAAGATTTGACTTTGGTAGAAGCCACGGGTTCTTTACGTTCGATGGCCCTAAAATCTTGAGCGGCCCTTTGGTCTAAATAAAACTGAATATCGCCTAAGTATTCTCGAATCTTAGCGTCTTTGAATTCATATACCTTGTGGGTGAGTCCTTGTAAGAAGTCCCGGTCGTGAGACACCAAAAGCAAGGTGCCTTCAAACTGTTGGAGCGCCTGTTTAAGGACGTTTTTGGACTTGATATCCAAGTGGTTGGTCGGCTCATCCATCACCAAAACATTCAAGGGCTGTAGCAAAAGTTTAGCCAAGGCTAGTCGATTGCGCTCCCCCCCTGAGAGCACTTTGACAAATTTGTCCACCTCATCTCCGCCAAATAGGAAGGAACCTAAAATATCGCGGACTTTGGATCGGTTGGTCTCATTGGCCGCGTCTATCATGGTGTCCAGCACGGTCTTGTTGGGATCCAAATACTCCGCCTGATTTTGGGCAAAATATCCGATTTGAACATTGTGACCCAATTTAATCACCCCACCATCGGAAGGAATTTCATTGACAATCAGTTTAGCTAGGGTGGATTTGCCCTGACCGTTCTGTCCCACAAAAGCTACTTTGCTGTCTCGCTCTATCAAAAGATCAATCCCTGACAAAACATGGTTTGATCCGTAGGACTTGCTCAACCCGTGTAACTCCACCACCACTTTTCCCGGGGTAACGGATACCGGAAAGCGCAACTTCATCACCGAGGTGTCGTCTTCATCTACCTCAATGCGGTCGATGCGGTCCAGCTTTTTGATCAGCGACTGAGCCATGGAAGCCTTAGATGCCTTGGCGCGAAACTTCTCGATAAGTTTCTCGGTCTGTTGGATCTGACGCTCCTGATTCTTTTGGGCGTTCCGCTGCTGTTCTTTTAGCTCTTCGCGCAACAAAAGGTATTGAGAATAGGGTTTGTTAAAATCGTAAATACGTCCCAGCACAATTTCAATACTGCGGTTGGTGACGTGATCCAAAAACATTTTATCGTGGGAAACGATGACCACAGCACCAGGGAAACCGTTTAAAAACTGTTCCAACCAAATGATGGATTCAATATCCAAGTGGTTGGTGGGCTCATCGAGCAAAAGCACATCGTTAGACTGAAGCAAAAGCTTGGCGAGCTCGATACGCATGCGCCAACCTCCAGAAAAAGTCTCTGTTTTCTTGTCGAAATCCGAGCGTTTAAATCCAAGTCCCAACAAGATGCGTTCTGTCTCTCCCTGATAGCTATACCCCCCGATCATTTCATAGCGGTGGGTCACATCGCTTAAATCGTCGATTAACTGACTGTAACCATCGCTCTCGTAGTCAGTACGGGTGGCGAGTTGGTGGTTGATCTCATCCAAACGACCTTCCAATACTTTGATTTCTTCAAAGGCTTGCTGGGCTTCTTCTACCACAGTTCGGCCAGGAATAAAATCGATGTCCTGGCGCAAAAAGCCGATGGTCAAGTCTTTTTCCTTGGCGATTACACCGGTATCCGGAGCTAAATCTCCTGAGAGGAGTTTAAGCATGGTGGATTTGCCCGCACCGTTCTTGCCGATCAAACCGACTCGGTCTCCTCCATTGAGGCGAAAGGAGATTTCCTCAAAGAGGTATTCGCCGGAAAAAGAAACAGATAAATTGTGAATGTTCAGCATGGGTTTGGTAATCTAGGTTACGCAATACATAGGGTTAATGCGTACTTTTGGGAAAAGTTTTGCAAATGTTAAAAAAAGGAACCAAACTATACAGCATTTTAACAGGAAGTTGCCCACAGTGCCACGAAGAAAAAATATATGTGGACCAAAACCCCTATCACTTGGGTCGACTTTTTAAAATGAACGACCAATGCGGTCAATGCGGATTGGTCTACCGCATAGAACCCTCCTTTTTTTACGGAGCCATGTATGTGAGTTATGGGGTGGGTATTGCCTTCTCTGTCGCCGCATTTATCATCAGCTATGTGTTTTTTTCCAGCACCCTGATGCAGGCGTTTATCGCCATATTTGCCACGAACATCGTGTTCTATCCGCTGATAATTCGGCTATCTAGAAATATCTGGATCAATATTTTTGTCCACTACAAGCCTGAACTGGCCAAAAAACGCGCGTAGCGTTTGATGTCGATTTCTTCGGGCAGCGGTTGGTGGTCTACCAAATGGGACACCAGCGCCTGAGCGGCCAATGGGGCCATCACCACACCCCTAGATCCCATTCCATTGATCACAGATAAGGAGGGATAGTTGGGGTGAACGCCCACTAAGGGACGCCTATCGGGTACTGTGGGGCGTAAACCCGCCCGATGGTCGACCACCTGGTAAGGGATGAGCAAGAGCGCTTCTAGGTCTTTTTCCAGTTTAATCCTCGCCTGCTCGGTCGGAATATCTGTCGGGTCATCCCAACTGTAAGTCGCACCTACGCGGTAGTAATCATTCCCCAAAGGCAGTAAAAAAATTCCTGATTTTACGATGTGTTCCTCCCCGAGGCCTGGGGCGTGTATCGTAAGGAGTTCACCTTTAGTCCCCTGAACCGGCAAATACCCAAAATATCTGCTCTGTGCAATCCCAAATCCGGTGGCCAATACAACCCCCCGATATGCGCGCCCGTGCCAGGTTTTCCTTTCATTGTCCCAGTGATCATCCGACCAAGACTCCGTATGAAACAAGCCTCGCTCGGATAAAACAGCAGCGTATCTGTCCAGTAATTCTTCGGTGCGCACCCAACCAGTATTCAATACTGGACCCACTCCATAGGGCAGATCCAGACCTGGATTTTTGTAGTGAACGATCTCAGGATGCATAAAAGGCATAAGGCCTGGTTTATCCATAGCCGTGTACCATCCGTTTTGTTCCTCCACTGAGGCCATGCGGCGATAAAGCGGTAGCGGTACGTCGACTTCAATACCCAGATCATCGGACAATGCCTGGTAAAAAGATTCAGCCAAAGGCATCGAGTGTGCCGCTTCCCAAGCCAGATTATACCGCCTGAGTACAATGGGATTGTAAACACCTGCAGCAACACGGGAAGCGCTCGTCGATCGATCGCTGATCACCTCAAAGGGAATGCCCCGCAACTCAAATTGTCGGGCCACGGCCATTCCAGCCAATCCCCAACCCACAACCAAAAAGGTTTCAGATGTCTGCATCGATCAAAAAAGCCCCAAAAGGGGCTGAAGTTTTAGTAGTTCCACATATCCTGTTCCTTGTCCCTAATCGCCTCTTTGATGCGGTTAGACTCCAAGAGCTGGAATAATGCGTTGTCCTTGATATAATCTTTAATCGCCCGGTTGTCAAATACATTGCCCTCTTTGACAATGATGGAATTAAACCTTCTCGCATTGAGCAGCGCATCAAAAGAAACCGGCCTAAATTCATTGCCCGGGTTGTACACTTTAGCTTCTTCCATCACCTTTCTGATCGAAGGATACCACACCCAGAACAAGGGCACCAAATTTTCATCTGGATCAACACTGTCGTCGTCGATAAAGTTTACATCAGGAGCCACAGGAGCCATTGCCAGCAATCGGTACTTCAGTTCGCCCATGCGCTTGTCGAAATACCAAGTTCCATAGATCAAATACTGTTCTATATCCGCAGCGCCAATCGCTCTTCGGTCGATATACTCTTCGGATACGCGATCGCCCGCGTTGAATTGAGCGATCCCTGCATCAGTAGTGTCCACGCGTTGCAATGACGCTTGCAATTCAGCATAGGTGCGCTTTTCTTTAAAATAAGTATCCGCATAAACGGACTTGATGCGGCCATTCTTGATGTTGGCCAACAATACATCAAACAAAGATCTTCTGTAAGATTCTATATTTAGGGTATCTGTCGGGTAGTACAAAGGGGCGTTGATACGCTCGTCCAAATCGATGACTTCCCAAACACTTTTTGACCAGAGCACGTCTGACTCCTCCACGTAGGGATAAGGCATAGGCTGATCGTTGTTGTTGCGCTGAACTACAGCTGACTCGTATTGATCGCGATCAACTACATTGAGCAAAAAGGTTTCTTTTTTCACCGGTGGAGCTGGTTGTCCTGCCGCAGGATCTTGAGCGTGCAGCGGCATAAAGCTTAAAAGCAATGCGCATAACCAGAATATTTTTGTAGCGTTCATAAGCGTTAATTCGTCAATTCTATCAATACTGGAGCTACTTTCTTGAGCTTGTAGGTATTGTTGTTGGTGATGTTTGCATCGATATCAAATACCTGTATCAAATCGCCTCTTTTGGCTCTTTTGATGGCAGACTGGGCTTTGGCGTCCATTTTAGTTCCTGAAACCTCTAGTGTGGGCTGACCAGGAATCTTTACTTTAAATGACTTGACAGATATTTTTAAGTCAAAGTCAAAGTCTTCCAACAAAGCACCTACGGTAGATATAGATAAATTTTCTGCGCTCATCTTTAAAGATCCTGTCTCACCGCGGACAGTTCCCGAGGGGCTTGGAATCTCTTTGATGCGAAAAACCTGTTTGGTTTCAATAACTTTTCCGTCGGGCAGTTTTCCAGAAGCAACAATGGTCACTTCCCTACCTGTTCCAGGCACCAAAACATAATTGCTGCCTTTGACTTTGCGCAGTCCTGGAGCTGAGGCGTTGACATTGTTTTCGGCTACTCCAGGAATAGAAATGGTCATCGGGTTTTCTAACCCTCTGTACACCACATTCATCTTGTCCGCAGAGATCACAGCGGCATCGGGTTTGGCGATGGTTGAAAACTGAGCGGATACCGGCACTTTGGTTTCTTCACCTGATTGCAAGAACACCAATTCCCCTTTGATGCTGTGTTCACCAGGGTTTCCGGCGCCTACCGTCAGGCGTACACGACCCTGTTCAATGGTAAAATCTTTACCTTCAGCCAGCGGACGGCCATCCATGGTCAGTCGAACTGCGTTTGGTTTGGTGGAGGCATCTTTACGTCCTAAAACGATGTTTCCTGAAAATGTCTCTCCTGCGTAATAGGCTGATTTTTCCTGTTCCAACAAAGTCGTGTAATTGGTGTAGGAAATTTCAGAGGTGAGTTGTCCTTCTAAAAGCGCTTTTAATGCGTCTTGGGCACTGGCCATCACGTCGGCCTGAATCTGAGTGACGTTGGTCAAGGAGGCAATGAGTGGATAACCCTCGTAATTGTAATTCAGCCAGCCCACTTTCTGCCCTTCGCGATTGGTCACCAGGCCATTTTCATCTCCAGTGGTAAACCTAAGCGCAACCGCATCTTTAATCGTTTGCATGTTTTCTGGTAAAATCGACAACATTTGATCGCGGTAATCGATACGGCGGTTGAGAAAATCTTGTCCTTCCTGCTTGAGTCCAGAACCTCCAAAAAACAATTGATCTACAAAGTCACTTCGGTCCATTACTTGATAATCCGAAGCATCTTTAACCTCAGCCTTCATCTGCGTTTTCAGCGCTTCCAAATAAGCGTAATAACTTTCTGAAAGCTCTTTGACCTGTTGTCCTTTTTCTAACAACGATTGGAATTTAGCCGGATTTTCTCCAGCTTTTTGGGCTAGACCCTCTAAAAACAAATCATTGTTCTCCTGCAATGCGCGGTTGGACGTCTCCAATTTTTCGTTCATCATCCCAAAAGCAGAAAGCACCTCCTTACTCATATTCAACGCGAGCATCGCGATGAATACCAAGTACATCAAGTTGATCATTTTCTGTCTGGGCGACTGTGCTCCTGAGGCCATGGGCGCTTAGTTATTTTTATTCATCGCTTGCAACATAGCTGTGTACACAGCGTTCAGCGAAGCGAGGTTTTGTGACATAGCTTGCATCTGCGCCTGTAGGGCAGCAGCGTTTTCAGCTACACTTTCTTGAACGTTCTTTTGGATTTGGGCACTGGACAGCTGGGCTGCGTACAATTGGTTCAAGGACTGCATCTGCTGAGCCGCTTTATCGAGTTCCTGAGCGTATTGTTGTGTAGACCGCATCGCTTCAGCAGTAGGCGCTATAGACTGAGCTGCTGCTTCAAATTGGCGCATGCTGTTGCCCAATTTCTCCATCAAAGTGGCATCAATTTTAGCTTCCGCCAACAGGCTGTCAATTTTTTGTGACAGCAAACCTTCTGGACCAGTCACAGGTCCTGATGCGGATTCTCCTTTTAGCTGAGGATAGACGCGAGACCAGTCCCAAGATTCCTCAACGGGTTGCATGGCTGAGTAGGCAAATATCAGCGCCTCAGTAATCAAACCCACGGCGAGTAAAAGTCCGCCATCTATGGGGCCGATCTCCCAGTGCAACAACTTAAATAAAGCACCTAAAATAACGATGGATGCCCCATAGCCATAGGCCTTGTTTTCGTACTTCTTCAACAATGAAGCTCTTTTGCTTTGTCCTGTTTTCATGCGTAAATTCGCTTATTTATTGTTTTCTGCGGTCTTTTTCTCCGGTCTCACCCATGAAGTCTTGCACGGTTCTAAAGCCGATATAGCTTCTGGGCTTGTCCATGTGTTCGTAGTCCCTAGTGCTCACTTGTAGGAAATAGGCCACATCTTTCCATGAGCCTCCGCGCACTACCTTATTCGGGTTTGAACGATCATCAGAGAATGGATTGATGGTCGACACGTATTCGTAGGCGCTGTCGCTGTAACTGGAAATGGTCCACTCAGCCACGTTACCCGCCATATTGTACAGATTGTAATCATTAGGCGTGTAGGACTTGGCCTCTACGGTGTACAAAGCTGAGTCAGTAGCGTAATCTCCGCGTTGGGGTTTAAAGTTGGCGAGGAAACATCCGTCATCTCCCACCAAATAAGGACCACCCCAGGGATAAGTACCTGATTGAATCCCCCCGCGCGCAGCGTATTCCCATTCTGCTTCAGTGGGCAAACGATAGGCGTTCACCGAACGCTTTCCTTGCGCTTTTAGGGCGTCATTTTTGATTTTTGTGCGCCAGTGACAAAAAGCCATAGCTTGCTTCCAGGTAACACCGACCACTGGGTATTCGCTGTAGGCGTCATGCCAAAAGTAATCGTTGTGCATCGGCTCTACATAGGTGTAGGAAAAGTCATTCATCCAAACAGTAGTGTCCGGATACACCTTAATATTTTCTTTGATGATGTATTTTTTGCGGTCGTCACTGCGATCACGAGCAGCTGCAGCCACATCTAAATAGTTGTACTGGTATTGCAACTGGTTCACTCTAAGGGTTCTGCGACCGTTAAAACTCTCTTCTTCGGAAAGATACAGCTGATCCATCACCTCTGCGTAATACTCATCGGGATATTCAGACGTGTCCCAGATCAAATCGACGTCTTGGTTCAAGGTATATCCTTCGTAGTAATTGTCGCTGGATCCGAGTTTGTTGAAGTAGCGATACTTTTGATAAGGCGTCATGTCCGTGGTATCCGCCTCTTGAAAGGCAAATGCCCCAATGCCTCCATCCTCAGGGGTAAGCCCTAGCTCATCGGCCAATACCGCCAACTTGGTACGGGCAATCGAATCGCGCACCCAATAAACAAACTGTCTGTACTCGGAATTGGTAATCTCTGTAGCGTCCATGTAGAACGAGCCTACAGATACTGTTTTGGCGGGCGCGTTGATGTCCAAGGCAAGGTCTTCCTCCGTTTTGCCCATAACAAAAGATCCGCTGGGAATCAATTCCATGCCGTAGGGTTTTTCAGCATACCACTTTTCACCGGGGGCGCCGACGAGTTCTCCTTGAATTTTATTTTTGCTGCAACCTGTAATAAACAAACCTAATACGCTCAATAAAAGCGCCATAAATCTGCTAAATCTGTATGTTTTCATCCTGTATTTGATGTGTGTAGCGCTGTTCTGAACCCTCATAATCCTTGGTAAAAATACATATAATCGCTTAACAAAATCCTTTTTTTTGGGCGGTGTACCAACGCTCTGGGATATGGTCTTGACAAGCACCTTCATATTCCTTTTTGGTGCAGGATAATAACGCAGGGGCACCAGATTTATTGTTGATCGATACAGCAAAAGGAACTTCTACCCACCAGCGTTCGGTGACTAGGGACTGGTAAAACACCAAATCCTGGGTTTCCCCAGCTACCGTGTACTTCACAAAATCTGGGTGATCAGCTTGGGGGCTTTCCGGTCTGCGCAATGAAAATCCCTCCAAAAAGTACCAGGCGATTTGTGCGCCAAGCTGAAGGGATTGGAGGTGATTGTCGAGTTCAAACAATCCAAAAAGACGCAAGTCATCCGCCAATCCTGCATAGCGAGCCAAAGCGCAGATCTCGCGTCCATTGAGACCGTTGGGCATAAATGCAGGGCCTTGTCCCATATAAGCCGCTTCGACCACACGGGCGTCAATACTGCACAAATGCGCTTCCCGCAAAACAGGCTCAGCCATGGTTAGGTCTTGGGTCAGGCGCCCCAAACGATAGGCGTCAAAAAACAAACGCTCCATCAAATCGTTTTCTTCTTGGGTATTTAAAAAACTCTGGTAGCCCAAATTGGTGTAGTGAGCCAACCTGTGGGGTTCCTCGGTGAGGATACGGCTCATATAAGTTTGGGAAGAAATCAGTTCGTGGGCGTTGCCAAAGTCAAACCGGGCATCTATACCCACCAGGTTCACCTGAGGCAAAACAGTGTCAAATGCGCGGTATAGGGCGTAGGTCAAATCCTGAGAAGCACCAATAACGATGGGTGTGATGTGATGTTCCAGCAGCTCAGCGGTGATTTCCTTGAGCAGCACATAGGTGTCTTGGGCTGTTGCCCCAGAGGGCACATCGCCTAAATCAGCGATGTTGAGCGACCAATTGCCCACCATCAAACTGTAAAACGACAGACGCCACTGATCGAGATCTAAAGGCTCATGCCTTTGCTGCACTGCATTTCTCGCCTCAGGCACACCCAGTATAGCGAGTTGCAAACCTTCCAGCTCGGGCAAACCTTTTTTGGCGGTGTGGAGCTCTATGGATCGCCCAATGGATTGCAGCGGGGCGAGCGCTGAGTGGGCTACCACTTTATCAGATACAGGCCTGAGCAATTCAAACGACATCGAAGTGATTATTTTTTAGTTTTTGCGGTAGATTTTTTAGCTGCCGGTTTTTTGGCGGCTTTTTTGGGCGTCTTTTGTTCGATTAAAGATTGGGCCTGGGCCAATGTCATCGCGGAGACATCCACCGACTTGTCCAACTCAATTTTTATTTTTCCTTGAAAAAGGGTGTGTCTTCCCCAGCGGGCTTTTTCTATGCGAATGCCCTCTTGGGTCCAATTTTGCACCACTTTTTCCGATTCCTTTTTCTTTTTATCCTCGATCAGTTCCGAAATATCCCCCGTCGAAAGCGCATCGAAATCATACTTTTTGGGCACATTGATAAAGAGCCCATTCCACTTGATAAAGGGGCCAAATCGGCCTACGCCTTTGGTTACTGGAAGACTGTCGTATTGCGCGATGGGCGCATCGGCAGATTTTTTTCGCTCCACCAGTGCAATGGCTTCTTCCAAAGTAATTTCCATAGCGCTTTGACCGGGATCCAGAGAGACAAACTGTGCTCCGTATTTGATGTAGGGCCCAAAACGGCCGACATTGGCCAATAGGGTGTCTCCTTGATAATCCCCCAAAGTGCGGGGCAATTCAAAGAGTTTTATCGCCTCTTCAAAAGTGATACTGCCCAAAGACTGGTCTGGTAACAAGCTGGCAAATACTGGTTTTTCCTCGTCGTCAGCGTGTCCGATCTGTACCATAGGCCCAAATCTGCCCAAACGCACCAATACAGGTCTTCCTGAAACAGGGTCTGTACCCAAAATACGCTCTCCACTCGCGCGGTCAGCATTGGCCTCAACATTGGCCACGTTGGGGTGAAAATTGTCGTAAAACTGGCGCATCACGTCTTTCCAATCCACAGCGCCCAAAGCTATTTCGTCAAACTCAGCCTCAACCTTGGCAGTAAAGTGGTAGTCCATGATTTGTTCGAAATGATTCATCAAAAAGTCATTGACGATCATCCCTATGTCGGTAGGCACTAATTTGCCTTTGTCCGACCCTGTTTTTTCAGTTAAAGTCAATGCTGACAATCCCTTGCTGTTCAGCACCAGCTGTCTGTAAGCCCGGTCAGCACCATCCACACTTCCTTTTTCTACATATCCTCTATTTTGGATGGTAGAAATCGTAGGGGCATAGGTAGAAGGTCGACCTATGCCGAGTTCTTCGAGCTGCTTGACCAAGGTGGCCTCAGAATAGCGATATGGCGGTCTGGAATAGCGTTCAGTAGCGTGCATTTTGGTCAGGGTCAACGGAGCGCCCACCACCAATGTAGGCAACATGCCCTCTTGCTCTTCCGGATCTTGATCATCTACCCCTTCGAGGTAGACTTTAAGAAAACCGTCGAATAAAATCATTTCCCCTTGAGCGGTAAACACCTCTTGATGGGTGGAAGCGGCGATCTTGGCCGTGGTCCGCTCCAACTGAGCGTCTGCCATCTGAGAAGCCAAGGTGCGTTTCCAAATCAATTCGTACAGGCGCTGTTGATCGCGCTCCGCAGATACCTGGGATTGCCCCATATCAGTAGGTCTGATGGCCTCGTGGGCTTCCTGAGCACCTTTGGACTTGGTGTTAAAAACTCTTTTGTGAAAATAGGAAGGACCGAACTGTTGTTCGATGGCCTTTTGCGCCCCCTGAATCGCCTCAGCAGAGAGGTTCATACTGTCGGTACGCATGTAGGTGATCAATCCAGCCTCGTATAAGCGTTGGGCTACTTGCATGGTTCGGGACACTGAGAATCCCAGTTTTCTCGAAGCCTCTTGCTGTAAAGTAGAGGTCGTAAAAGGTGCTGAGGGTGATTTTTTGGCTGGCTTTTTGTCCAGGGTATCCACGGTAAAATCAGCGCCTTGATTGAGGCTTAAAAATGCCTGAGCCGCAGCTTCATCTGAAAAAGATTTGCCCAACTTGGCTTCAAAACCTGGGCCTTCCCCAGTTTTAAACCAGGCTTGCACCTTAAAGGATGCCTCCGAAACAAATCGCTCTATAGCGCGCTCCCGCTCTACGATCAGGCGTACAGCCACGGACTGAACACGTCCAGCAGACAGTCCCGGTTTGATTTTTTTCCACAATACTGGGGACAACTCATAACCGACAATCCTGTCGAGCACCCGACGCGCTTGTTGCGCATTGACCAAGTGATAATCGATGCTTCTAGGCTGCTCAATCGCTTTTAAAATAGCCGACTGAGTGATGGAGTTAAAAACAATCCGCTTGGTTTTTGAAGGGTCCAGCTGTAAAGTTTCGGCCAAGTGCCAAGAAATCGCCTCTCCTTCGCGGTCCTCATCACTGGCAAGCCAGACTGTTTGGGCCTTATCGGCCAGCTCTTTCAGTTTGGCCACCACCGCTTTTTTATCGGCAGATACCTTGTACTGAGGGGTGAAATCACCGTCCACGTCAATACCCAAGGTTCGCGAAGGAAGGTCCGCAATATGGCCAAAACTAGAGGCTACTTGGTATCCAGCGCCCAAAAACTTTTCAATGGTTTTTGCTTTCGCGGGGGACTCTACAATCACTAAATTTTGGGCCATGTCGATTCTTTGAGGGACAAAAGTAGGTTTATTTTTCAAAATCCAATCGACCAGCTGCTGGCTTACCCCGCTAAAGGCCCCTGATAGGAGGCTGACAATTTGTCATTATCCCCCTAATTGTATTATCTTTGTGGGGCATACGCCAAGATGTGATTTATGGAAAAAACCATTGATGCTGCCCTACAAGGCACCTTGATTGAAAGCACACACCCACACAGAGGGCTACAGAAAAAAGTGGCCATAGAAAGCTATGGGTGTGCGATGAATTTTTCAGACAGCGAAATCGTCGCCTCTATTCTGGCCCAAGAGGGATATGACACCACCCAAAACCTACACGAAGCTGATTTAATCCTGATCAACACCTGCTCGATCAGGGATAAAGCCGAACAAACGGTGCGCAAACGCTTGGCAGAGTTCAATGCGATCAAGAAAAAAAACAAATCGCTTAAAGTAGGGGTGTTGGGATGTATGGCAGAACGCCTGAAACAAAATCTGCTTGAGGAAGAGAAAATCGTGGATATGGTGGTGGGGCCGGATGCCTATAAAGACATCCCCAACCTGCTCAAAGAGGTAGAACAGGGCAGAAATGCTGTCAATGTGATTCTGTCTAAAGAGGAAACCTACGGAGATATTTCCCCGGTCCGCCTTTCGTCCAATGGCATCAGCGCCTATGTATCGATCACCCGCGGCTGCGACAATATGTGCACTTTTTGTGTGGTGCCATTTACCCGTGGTCGAGAGCGCAGCAGAGACCCAGAATCCATATTGGCCGAAATACAAACGCTTTGGGAACAAGGCTTCAAAGAGGTAACGCTCCTGGGCCAAAACGTAGATAGTTATTTGTGGTATGGAGGTGGGCTAAAAAAAGATTTTGTCAAAGCCAGCGAAATGCAAAAAGCTACCGCTGTTGATTTTGCCCAATTGCTCGACAAAGTAGCCACCGCCCTACCTGGTATGCGGTTTAGGTTTTCCACCTCAAATCCTCAGGACATGACTATGGACGTGGTCGGTGTGATGGCCAAACACCACAATGTCTGCAAACACATTCACCTGCCCGTACAAAGCGGAAGCGACCGCATCTTGAAATTGATGAACCGCCAGCACACTGCAGCGGAGTATCGAGCATTGATCGATCAGATCAAAAATGCGATTCCATTGATTGCGATTTCCCAGGACATGATCACCGGATTTCCCACAGAAACTGAAGAAGACCACCAACAGACCATGGAATTGATGGAATACGTGCAATACGACTACGGCTATATGTACGCCTATTCTGAAAGACCGGGTACGGCGGCTGGAAAAAATATGGAGGACGACGTCACTGAGGAAGTCAAAAAAAGAAGGCTTACCGAAATTATTGCCCTGCAGTCGGTGCACTCTAAAATAAACACCGAACGCCATGTGGGATTGTTGGAAGAAGTCTTGATCGAGGGCGACTCCAAGCGATCCAACCAACATTGGATGGGAAGAAACCTATACAATCAAGTGGTGGTGTTTCCGAAAGAAAACTACCAAAAAGGAGATACCGTTCAGGTGCGCATCGATTCTTGTACTTCGGGTACACTGATCGGCACGCCTATTCAATTGATCTAGGGATATGGAGAGCGTACAGAGCATTAAACAGCGTTTTGAACTGATTGGGAATGACCCTAAGCTCAACCGCGCCATCGAAAAAGCGATTCAGGTGGCCCCTACAGACATCTCTGTGTTGGTGACCGGGGAAAGCGGTGTGGGTAAAGAGTCTATCCCCAAAATCATCCATGCATTGTCGCACCGAAAACACGGCAAATACATCGCTGTCAACTGCGGTGCCATACCTGAAGGAACCATTGATTCCGAACTTTTTGGCCATGAAAAAGGCGCCTTTACCGGGGCAACTGCCACCCGTCAAGGCTATTTTGAAGTAGCCGATGGGGGCACCATTTTTCTCGATGAAGTAGGCGAATTACCCCTGACCACACAAGTGCGTCTGCTGCGCGTGCTCGAAAACGGGGAATTCATCAAGGTGGGATCTTCCCAAGTGCAAAAAACCAATGTGCGCATCGTGGCCGCCACCAATGTGGCCATGCCAGAAGCCATCAAAAAGGGCCGATTTAGAGAGGACCTCTATTACCGATTGAGCACCGTCGAAATTCATGTTCCTCCCCTGAGGGATCGAGCGGAAGACATCCACTTGTTGTTTCGGAAATTTGCGGCGGACTTCGGACAGAAATACAAAATGCCCACCTTGCGACTCGATGAAAAATCACAAGAGCTCTTGGTGCAATACCGCTGGCCTGGAAACATCAGACAGCTGAGAAATATCGCCGAGCAGATGTCTGTTTTGGAGACGGAACGAATGATACAGCCGGTAACCCTCAGGGGATATTTGCCAGACGCCGGTGCACAGACACCCATGCTGTTGGAAGGAAGTGGCAGTGCTTCATCAGGAAGTGATTTTTCCAATGAACGGGAAATACTATATAAGGTATTGTTCGACATGAAAGGCGACATCAACGACCTCAAGAAGCTCACCTTGGAATTGCTCAAGTCTAAAGTGGGGTCTCATGTGCAAAAAGAGAATGACCAACTGATCAAAAAAATCTATTCCGAGGAAGATTTGGTGCGCTTTCATCAGTCGGAAGATGAAATGGATTTTGAAGATGAGGATGTATCCTCTATTTCGCCGAGCACTCCCTCAAATCCGATGCGCTTGATTCCGGCCCCTGAAAACAGATCGATTCCGACGACCAACCATCATTTGCCTGCGGTTTCGGGGAGCGATAAATACGCATTTGCCGAGGAAATTGAGGAGGAAGAAGCGCCCCTATCCCTACACCTCAAGGAGATTGAATTGATTAAAAAATCGCTGGAGCGCCACCAAGGAAAAAGAAAAGATGCCGCAGCTGAGCTGGGGATTTCAGAAAGAACACTGTACCGTAAAATCAAACAATTTGATTTGTAATATGAGAAAAATCACGCTTATCGGATTGTGTTTGTTGCTGGCCCAATGCGGTGCCTATAACTTCACAGGGTCTAACGTAGGTGCTGCTACCACCTACCAAGTTTCCTTTTTCGAAAACCGCGCTTCCCAAAGTCCTGGCTCCATCATAGAGCCTGGACTGGATCGAGACTTTACCAACGAACTCCAAGATTTAATTCAAAATCAAACCAGTTTGACCCTTACCTCAGAAAATGCAGACTTGCGGTATGAAGGTGAAATTATCGAATATCGGGTCAGTCCTATGACAGCGACCGCGAACCAAACAGCAGCTCAAAACAGGCTGATCATCAGTGTCAATGTCCGGTTTACCAACACCACCAAAGAGGACAGCGACTTTGAAAGAAGGTTTTCTTTCTTTTACGACTATCCCGCTGAAGCCATGCTGGATGCGGTAAAAACAACCGCTCAAGAGGAAATTTTTGAGCGCATCACCCAAGATATTTTTAACGCCTCACTTGCAGATTGGTAGCCGGATGAAAATACAGGAACTCAACCTTTTGCTCAACGATAGTTCGGCGCCCATGAGTGCCGCCCAGGAAGCTGCCTTGGCCGAGGTAGTGGCTCAATATCCTTATTTTCAAGCTGCGCGTGCGCTCCACCTCAAAGCGCTCAAGCATCAAGACAGCCACCACTACAACAATGCCCTAAAGGTGACCGCTGCACACACTGCAGACCGAGAAATTTTGTTTCAATACATCACCTCCTCAGATTTCAATACAGAAGTACCGAAACCTGAATCCGATGATCGCCAAGCCACGGCTGAAACATCTTCAAATCAGCAGGTATTGTCAGCAGCGTTGGCCCAGCCCAAAACCCTGAGCTTTGGGCGTGATGACCGTCATTCGTTTGCGGTATGGCTTCAATTATCCGATCGCGGTTTGATCAAGTCTGGGACTGCCCCCCAAGAGACAACTATCCCGGCAGAACAAAAGTCCCCGCCGACGGTTCAGGCACCTGCGTCTAGAGCCAAAAAACAAGCGCTGATCGACCAGTTTTTAAAAGCCAACCCTCGGATTGCGCCCGCGGCAGACCTGGATATTCCTGCAGCTCCTGTGAGCGCTTCATTTGATCCAAAAGCATTGATGACAGAAACTCTGGCGCAAGTCTATTTAGAACAACAGAAATACGACGAAGCGATTCAGGCTTACAAAATATTAAGTTTGAAATATCCAGAAAAAAATAGTTTCTTTGCTGGCCAAATTCAGGCCATCAAGAAAATTCAAAAATCTAAACCCTAACGCCATGAGCACCTTTACCATATTTCTCATTTTAATCATCCTGGTCAGCTTTTTGTTGATGTTGGTCATCATGGTACAAAATCCTAAAGGAGGCGGATTGTCCTCTTCTTTTGGCGGAGCTTCCACCCAAGTAGTGGGCGGGGTAAAAAAAACAGGTGACTTTTTGGACAAAAGCACTTGGACCCTAGCGATTGCATTAGCTGGATTGATTTTGCTTTCCAATATTGCGCTTAAAGGAAACTACAGCTCAGGTGACTCAAAAGTATTGGACAGCAACACTGCTCCCGTACAAATTCAAGAAACACTGCCTGAAAGCGCACCAGCTGTTCAGGAAGTACCCGCGGAGCAAGCTCCTGCCACTCCAGAAGCACCTGCAGCGGAGTAAACCTCCGACTGCTTCACTAAAGATACCATGCCAGCTTATGACAAGCTGGCATTTTTTTATCCCAAAATGTCAGTTTTATGGCTTTGGCACAAAATGTGTCTATAGTGGTGAAAACTAATCATCTTAAACAGTTTATATTATGGCTAAAGTAAACATCAAACCTCTGGCCGATCGCGTTTTGATCGAGCCAACGGCAGCAGAAACCAAAACTGCATCTGGAATCTACATTCCTGACACTGCCAAAGAAAAACCCCAAAACGGAAAAGTGGTTGCGGTGGGACCTGGAACTAAAGACGAAGCACTCACTGTAAAAGTGGGAGATAGCGTTCTTTACGGAAAGTACGCCGGGACTGAAATCAAACTCGACGGGGTGGATTACTTGATGATGCGCGAAAGCGATATTCTTGCAATTGTTTAACTTTTAACAACATACAAAAATGGCAAAAGAAATAGTATTTGATATTGAAGCACGCGACGGCCTAAAAAGAGGGGTTGACGCGCTGGCCAATGCTGTAAAAGTAACCCTAGGACCCAAGGGAAGAAATGTGATCATTTCCAAATCGTTTGGCGCACCACAAGTCACCAAAGACGGTGTGTCGGTAGCTAAAGAAATTGAATTGGTCAACCCATTGGAAAACATGGGGGCTCAAATGGTTAAAGAAGTTGCTTCTAAAACCAATGACCTGGCTGGAGACGGTACCACAACGGCGACCGTATTGGCCCAAGCCATTGTTAAAGAAGGATTGAAAAACGTCGCTGCAGGTGCTAACCCTATGGATCTTAAAAGAGGGATCGACAAAGCGGTTGAGGCCATTGTAGCTGATTTGGACAAACAATCCCAAAAAGTAGGTGATGCCACTGAAAAAATCAAACAAGTCGCTTCTATCTCTGCCAACAACGACGATACCATCGGCGATCTGATCGCTACTGCATTCGGCAAAGTAGGTAAAGAAGGTGTGATTACTGTTGAGGAAGCCAAAGGAACAGATACTTATGTAGATGTTGTAGAGGGTATGCAGTTCGACAGAGGATACTTATCTCCTTACTTCGTGACTAATTCAGAGAAAATGATCACTGAATTGGACCACCCATACATTTTGATCTACGACAAGAAAATTTCCACCATGAAGGACCTACTTCCTGTTTTGGAGCCTGTTGCTCAGACTGGGAAACCTTTGTTGATCATCGCTGAAGATGTGGATGGAGAAGCGTTGGCCACTTTGGTGGTGAACAAATTGCGCGGTGCGCTTAAAATCGCTGCGGTAAAAGCCCCAGGATTTGGAGACCGCAGAAAAGCGATGTTGGAAGACTTGGCCATTTTGACCAAGGGAACTGTGATCGCTGAAGAGCGTGGATTCACTTTGGAAAACACAACCATCGATATGTTGGGAACCTGCGAGCGTGTTTCTATTGACAAAGACAACACCACCATTGTCAATGGTGCTGGAGACAAAAAAGAAATCGCTGGGCGCGTAAACCAAATCAAAGCGCAAATCGAGACAACTACCTCTGACTACGACAAAGAAAAATTGCAAGAGCGTTTGGCTAAATTAGCTGGCGGTGTAGCTGTATTGTACGTAGGTGCTGCTTCTGAAGTAGAAATGAAGGAGAAAAAAGACCGCGTTGACGATGCGCTTCACGCTACTCGTGCTGCTGTTGAAGAAGGAATTGTCGCTGGAGGTGGTGTCGCCTTAGTGCGCGCTAAAGACGCCTTGAGCAAAATCAAAGCCATCAATGCTGACGAAGCAACCGGTATTCAAATCGTAGCCCGCGCTGTAGAAGCTCCTTTGAGAACCATCGTTGAAAACGCTGGTGGAGAAGGCTCAGTGGTGGTGTCTAAGGTATTGGAAGGAAAAGGAGACTTTGGTTATGACGCCAAAACCGACACCTATACCGACATGCTAAAAGCTGGAATTATCGATCCCAAGAAAGTAACTCGTGTGGCTTTAGAGAACGCTGCATCTGTAGCGGGAATGATTTTGACCACCGAATGTGCGCTTACTGAAATCAAGGAAGATACGCCTGCTGGACCACCGATGGGCGGCGGAATGCCTGGAATGATGTAATCAAAAGTTTGATGATAAAAAAACCCCTGCCGCAAGGTGGGGGTTTTCTTTTTCCCGCTATTTTTGCCCCATGAAACTACAAGCATTAGCCCCATTGGTCACGGGAATTCTGGCCGAAAAAATATCGTTAAACGAAAAACTGCAAAAGATCTGCGACTTGTTGCGCAAAGAGGTAGACCACTACGATTGGGTGGGGTTTTACTTTCACAGCGACACAGAGCGCGTACTGGAACTAGGTCCTTATGCTGGGACACCTACGGAGCACACCCGCATCCCTTTTGGAAAGGGAATCTGCGGACAAGTGGCCCTGAGCGATCAGAATTTTGTAGTGCCTGACGTGAGCGCTCAAGACAATTACATCGCTTGCAGCCTGAGTGTTCGCTCAGAAATTGTAGTCCCCTTGTTTAAAAACAACAAAAACATTGGGCAAATAGATATAGACTCTAGCCAGCTAGACCCGTTTACAGAAGAAGACGAACGATTTTTAGAATTTGTTTGCGAAAGCATTGCCCCTTGGATCGAATAATTCTTGTAATTTTACCCTTTATTTCAACCCCAACTTATGTCTGCCATTAAAACTGCCCAAGGGGCGCTGATTTCCGTTTTTCACAAGGACGGACTCGAACCAATCGTACGCGAATTACACAAAAACGGCGTGGTTTTATACTCCACTGGAGGAACTGAAACATTCATCAAAGAATTGGGCATCCCCGTGGTTCCCGTTGAAGACCTAACCCACTACCCTTCTATTTTGGGCGGACGTGTGAAAACCCTTCATCCCAAAGTTTTTGGTGGCATTCTCAACCGAAGAGGCCTAGCCGAAGACCAAGCGCAAATGGCAGAATTTGACATTCCGCAAATTGACATCGTTATCGTAGACTTATATCCTTTTGAGAAAACTGTCGCCTCAGGGGGTACCCCACAGGAAATCATCGAAAAAATAGACATCGGTGGCATCTCTTTGATCAGGGCCGCAGCCAAGAATTTCCAAGATGTGCTCTGTGTCGCTGACCGAGCTGATTATCCAGCTGTTTTGGAGGTACTGCAGAAAAACAATGGAGGAACCACCTTAGCAGAAAGACAGCTGTTTGCTGCAAAAGCATTTAATACCTCTTCGCACTACGACAGTGCTATTTTTAACTACTTCAACCAAAGTGCTGGTGTAGACGCGCTTAAATTAAGCGTGCAGGAAAGCATGCCGTTGCGCTATGGGGAAAACCCACACCAACAAGGTCGTTTTTACGGAGACTTTAGCGCTTTGTTTACCCAACTGCACGGTAAAGAACTTTCCTACAACAACTTATTGGATATTGACGCAGCTGTTCAGTTGATTCAAGAATTCAAAAATGACGGCCCGACGTTTGCGATTTTAAAACACAACAACGCCTGTGGATTGGCCACGAGAGATACCTTAAAACAAGCGTATTTGGACGCATTGGCCGCTGACCCTACCTCTGCATTTGGGGGCGTATTGATCGCCAACAAAACCCTGGATCTGGCTACAGCTCAAGAAATCGACCAGTTGTTTTGCGAAGTAGTTATCGCTCCAGGAATGGATGCAGCTGCTGTGGAGGTTTTACAGTCCAAGAAAAACAGAATTCTCTTGGTGCAAAAAGAAACGGAAACCGATCAAAAACAAGTGAGAACTGCACTAAACGGTTATTTGGTGCAAGACAAAGACAGTGTAACGGAAACCAAAGACCAGCTGACTACCGTTACCCAGACATCCCCGAGTGCTGCTGAGGTAGAAGATTTGTTATTTGCCGCTAAACTGTGCAAACACACCAAATCAAACACCATTGTTCTGGCCAAAAACAAACAATTGATCGCCAGTGGAACCGGACAAACCTCCAGGGTAGATGCTTTGCAACAAGCGATTCACAAGGCCAATACCTTCGGTTTTGACCTCAAAGGTGCGGCTATGGCCAGCGACGCTTTTTTCCCCTTCCCCGACTGTGTAGAAATTGCCGATCAAGCAGGAATAACTGCAGTCATCCAGCCTGGAGGATCGATTAAAGATGCTTTGAGTATTGACTATTGCAATGAGCATAATATGTCGATGGTACTCACAGGAATCAGACATTTCAAACATTAATTTTCGTATATTACCGTCCACATTTTCAGCAACATACCATGGGATTTTTTGATTTTTTAACCGAGGATATCGCCATAGACTTAGGCACCGCGAACACACTGATTATCCACAACGACAAAGTAGTTGTCGACAGCCCATCTATTGTGGCTAGAGACCGAACTACGGGTAAAATTATCGCGGTCGGCAAGGAAGCTAATTTGATGCAAGGAAAAACCCATGAAAACATCAAAACGATTCGACCGCTGAAAGATGGGGTAATCGCAGATTTTGACGCTTCAGAGAAGATGATCAGCATGTTCATCAAAGAAATCCCTGCCTTAAAAAAGAAACTTTTTCCCCCTGCGCTGAGACTGGTGATCTGTATTCCTTCGGGAATTACTGAGGTAGAAATGCGCGCTGTTAAAGAATCTGCAGAACGCGTGAACGGAAAAGAAGTGTATTTGATTCACGAACCAATGGCAGCTGCGATTGGTATCGGTTTGGACATCATGGAACCCAAAGGAAGTATGATTGTCGATATAGGGGGGGGTACGACAGAAATCGCAGTGATCGCTTTGGGAGGTATTGTATGTGACAAATCAGTGAAAGTAGCGGGAGATGTATTTACCAACGACATCATCTACTACATGCGCACCCAGCACAACCTCTATGTAGGTGAAGCTACCGCAGAGCACATTAAAATCACTGTTGGCGCCGCCACTGAAGATTTGCAATCCCCACCTGATGAGCTTTCAGTACAGGGAAGGGATTTGTTGAGCGGAAAGCCAAAACAAGTGCAGATCAACTATCGGGAAGTGGCCAAAGCACTGGACAAATCGATTATTCGCATCGAGGATGCTGTGATGGAAACACTCTCCAATACGCCCCCTGAACTCGCCTCAGATATCTATAATTCAGGTATATTTTTAGCAGGTGGAGGTTCAATGCTCCGCGGATTAGACAAGCGTTTGTCCCTAAAAACAGACCTGCCTGTGTATATTGCTGAAGACCCTTTACGCGCTGTAGTTCGCGGAACAGGTATTGCACTTAAAAACCTAGATCGATACAAAGGCATCTTGATGCAATAACCCTACAATTGGTTTTCCATGAGTCGTTTGACGGCGTTCTTTTCAAGCAACAAAACCAAACTCCTCTTTGGCTTTTATCTGGTCTTGTCTATCTCGCTCACCTTGGGCTACCAGACCTTTAATCAGGTGCGCCTTTTGCACACCTCAGGAGGTATTGGTGCCCGGATTCATGAAACAACCAGCCATTGGCGCGACTACTTCAGTCTAAGGGCACAAAATGAGGTCCTGCGACAAGAAAATGCAAGACTCAAGGCTGCCGAATGGAATCAGCCATTGAAAACCCAGCCCTACCAGGGACCTTACCGAGCAAAAGCAGCTCGGGTGGTGCGAAACACCTTTAACCAAAGGGACAATTATTTGTTGATCAACACGGGCACTAAAGACAGTATCGCTACAGATATGGGGGTAGTGAGCAACTTGGGGTTGGTGGGTATTGTCGCCCAAACGCAAAAAGGCTATTCCAGCGTGATGAGCATCCTCAACAGTCGGTCAAGAATCAGTGCACAAGTCAACCGAACCGGGCATTTTGGCTCTCTGGTGTGGAATGGTTCCCACCACAACCGAGTACAACTCATCGATATCCCCATCACTGCTGAACTCAAAAAAGGAGACACCATCGCCACGGCAGGCATGTCTGGGATTTTTCCAGAAGGAATCCTTATTGGAAGCTTGGTGGAATGGAAAAAAAGCGCCGACCAAAACTACCTGGAATTGGAAGTTGATTTGTTCCAAGATATGGGTAAGCTCAGAAATATTTATGTGCTCCAAAACAAAGACAAAATTTCCAGAGATTCACTGATTCGTTAACCTATGGACCAAACCAACCTCATCAAAGACCTGTTCATGGCACTGCTGCTGGTGGTGTTACAGGCTTTTTTGTGGAACAACATCCACTTATTTGGCTGGATCAGTCCAATGTGCTACCTCATCTATTTTTATGTACACCCCTCGTATACCAATGCGACTAGGCTGTTGACCACAGCATTTGGGATGGGACTTTTGCTGGATATTTGGTTGGATACACTCGCCCTGCATGCGCTGGCCTGTACCGTAGTTGCCTACAGCAGACCTTGGATCATGCAGCTGACTTTTGGACTCGCTCATGAGCAAAAAACTTTTAGAATTCACCAAGCGACTTGGTTGCAGCGATTGGTTTTTTTCAGTTTGATCACCTTGATCCACCACCTGATATTTTTTATAGCCGAAGACCTGAGCTGGAGCCATATAGGTGCTGCCTTGTGGAGAACGTTACTCACCGGCGTGGCCACCGTAGGGGTAAGCATGATGCTGATCGCTGCTTTTAAACCGGCCAAGTCATGAGAAAGCACCTGATCTTACTCTTTGTCCTTTTGGCCATGTTGGTGTTTACAGGTCGACTAGTTCAGTTGCAATTATTGCGGGATGAAGTCAACTTAGGCGACGACCCTTCTATCAGGGCCCAAAGACTTTACCCGGGCAGGGGGCATATGTTTGACAGAAATGGTCAGTTGTTGGTGGCCAATCAACCTGCTTATGACCTGATGTTCATTCCCCAGAATGTAAAAAACATCGACACCCTGACTTTTCTTGAACTGGCAGAAATTGACAAGGCCACATTTATTGAACGCATCGAAAAGGGCTGGGTGTACTCCCCTAGGTTACCCTCTGTGATGGTGTCCAAAATGTCGAAGGAATCCTATGCCAAGCTGCAAGAAAAACTCTGGCAATTCGAAGGGTTTTTTATACAAAAGGTAAATCTTAGAGACTACAAGACGGATGCAGGCGCGCATGTACTTGGATACATCAGTGAAGTCAATGACTATGAAGTAAGTACTAATCCCCAATACATTTCAGGAGAAATCATTGGAAGAACGGGTATTGAACGACAGTACGAGGAAATCCTGCGGGGTCAGCGGGGGGTGCGCTACCTGCAAAAAGACAGATTTAACCGAGATCTAGGCGCCTACAAACAGGGCCAATACGATACCATTCCGGTGGCTGGTGCTGACCTCACCTTAACCTTGGACAAAGACCTTCAAGAATACGGAGAACGGCTTATGCGCGGAAAACGAGGCGGTATTGTCGCTATTGAACCCAAAACCGGAGAGATACTATCGATCATATCAGGACCTACATATACCCCCAATTTATTGGTGGGCAGGGACCGCTCAAAAAACTATAACGCGCTGTACTACGATTCCATCGCCAAGCCTACTTGGGACAGATCCTTGTTAGCACAACCTTCGCCTGGATCGCCTTTTAAAATACTCAACGCTTTGGCTGCGCTTCAAGAAGGGGTCATCACCCCAGAAAACTACGTAGTCTGTCAAAATGGATTTTTTGTGGGCAAGCACAAAAGGGGGTGTCACTGTGGTGGTGGCGTCCGAGATTTGCGCACAGGGGTAGCCAAATCCTGTAATGCGTATTTTGCAGACACTTACCGCAAAATATTCAACAAATACAAAAAGCCAGGCGATGGGATCGACGCTTGGGAAAAGCACATCAAGAGTTTTGGTTTAGGCGAATTCTTGGGGTATGATTTACCCAGTGGTCAGCCTGGACGAGTGCCCAACAGAGCCTATTATGACAATGTGTACGGTAAAAACCGATGGGCTACCTCATTTATCATTTCCAACGCCATCGGCCAAGGAGAGGTAGCCGCCACCCCCATACAGCTGGCCAATATGACCGCAGCCATCGCCAACAAAGGTCACTACTTCACCCCCCACGTAGTCAAGGCCATCGATGGTCAACCCATCACTGACCCGATATATACGCAACGAAAAAAAACCACCATTGATCCCAAGCATTTTGGACCTGTGATTCAAGCCATGGCAGATGTGTATTCCACCGAGGGAACCGCACGAGGTATTTTGGTGCCCGGAATCAATATTGCGGGAAAAACGGGGACTGTTGAAAATTTCACCCGCATCAATGGGGTGCGCACTCAATTGACAGACCACTCTGTATTTATCGCATTTGCCCCTGTGGAAGATCCTAAAATCGCCTTGGCGGTATACATTGAACACGGCTACTACGGGGCGCGCTACGCGGGTCATATCGCCTCGTTGATGATAGAAAAATACCTCAAGGACAGCATTTCCAGAACCGACCTTGAAACCCGAATGCTCACCAAAACCCTAGAGCGTGAGTACGCCAAACCCCTAAGCGGAGCACCCTTTAGAATCAACGAATATGCTTGGTAACGCGCGCATCAAACGAATTGACTGGACGATTGTCAGCCTCTACTTGTTTTTAGTATTGGCGGGCTGGCTCAATATTTATTCAGCCAGCTCACCCGCGGAGGCCAACGTCGCTTTTGATTGGTCCGCAGTTTATGGAAAACAACTGGTGTTTATCGGCATCAGCTTTGTAATGGTTTGGGTGCTATTTTTATTAGAGACCCGATGGATCGAACGCTTTTCTTCCATAGCCTACCTCGTTTCTTTGCTCCTTTTAGCAGGGCTATTTGTCGCCGGAAAAAATATCAACGGAGCCACTTCATGGTATGGATTGGGGTTTTTTAATTTTCAACCCTCTGAACTCGCCAAGATCACCGCTGCTTTGGCGCTGGCCAAATACCTGAGCGATGTCCAAATCGACATGAAACGAAACCTTACCCAATGGTCGGTGATGCTGATTATTTTGCTTCCGGCACTATTGGTGATTCCACAACCAGATCCCGGCTCGGCACTGATCTATTTCACATTGATTTTTGTGCTGTTTCGCGAGGGGTTCCCGCTCACCTTCCTTTGGGCAGGTCTCTACGCCATCGCACTCTTTGTCGCTACCTTAAAATGGGGCGTTTATTGGGCTAGCGGGGGGGTGCTGATTTTGGGAACTATTTTGTATTTACGCGCTAAAAGGAGGTTTAAATGGCGCATGCCGATGGCCTTGTTGATATTGGCCTTAAGCATCGGCGGGTCATTTTCGGTGAACTACATCTACGAAGAGGTTTTTGAACAAAGACACAGGGATCGTTTTAGCCTTTGGCTGGACTTGGAAAAAGATCCAGAAGTGCTCAAAAAAATCAATAAAACCATCGGTTACAATGCCTACCAGAGCGAAAAAACCATTGAGTCAGGAGGTTTTTGGGGCAAAGGGTTTATGGAGGGATCACGCACCAAGGGAAATTTTGTACCGGAACAACACACCGATTATATCTTTAGCACGATTGGAGAAGAATGGGGGTTTGTAGGTTCATTCTTGGTGGTATTGGCCTTTAGCTTGCTGTTGGTCCGCCTTTGGCAACGCTCAGAGGCCCAAACCAACAAGTTTAACCGCATTTATGGGTATGGCGTGATCTCAATTTTGGGGTTCCACTACATCATCAACATAGGTATGGTGTTGGGCTTGTTGCCCACCATTGGCATTCCCCTTCCGCTGATCAGCTACGGGGGATCTGGTATGTTGTTTTTTACCCTGTTGTTGTTTCTGTTTGTCAAGTTGGACTCCAACCGACTCAGCGAATGGGATTAAACACTTAAGAGCTGCAGGACAGAGCTGTGTCTGCTGCGTCAAAGGGTTTGGGTTGGGCCCAACCATAGGGATCTTCTAGTTCGCTGTTCATCGGATCAGCCAACACCCGCATCAAATCGTGAAACAAATGCCAATTTCCCTCAGTGGCCTGCTGAATGACCCTTTCTAGGTGGTGATTTCTGGGGACAAATCTGGGGTTACGGGTCAGCATTACTCGTTGGCGATCCTCGTGGGTCACGCCCCAATAAGCAGCCCGATCCATATAGTCTTTCCACCAAGCCATCCACTGATCTATTAAGGATGGTGACCAGTGTTCTTGCACCAGATCCTCTGGACGATGAAGGCTGCTTATTTGACGAAAAAAATCTGTGAAATCCACCTGGGCCTGTTCCATCCATACCAATAAACTCCTGATCAATGCCCGATCTTGGTCTGCGCCCTCGGGAAGTCCCAACTTGCGCACAAACACATCTGCCTCCTTTTGCGGCCAAACTTCTTGAGCCCAGGCCAACACCTGTTCAAAACCAGCCGCTTGACCCACCAATGGAAACAAACCGTTGGCGAGCTGCATCAGGTTCCAAATCGCCACCTGGCCTTGTTGTTGCTGTCGGTATCTGCCTTGGGGCCTATCTGATGTATTCGGTGTCCAATGCGGGTTATACTGGTCCATAAATCCATAAGGGCCGTAGTCTATTGTCTCTGAGAGCAAGGACATATTGTCGGTGTTCATCACCCCGTGTACAAAACCGATCCCCTGCCACTGAGCCACCAAGTTCAGGGTGCGTTCCGCCACTGTTTGAAACAAGGCCAAATAGGGTTCATCGGCTTGCGCACAGTCCGGGAAATAACGCTCAAGACAAAAATCAGCCAGGGACCGCAACAAATCATCAGCCCCTTGAGCGGCAAACCACTCAAAATGGCCAAAGCGAATAAATCCGGGGGAAACCCGACATACCACAGCCCCAGGTTCCCAAGCGACATGACCATTGTAATAGCGATCCCTGGCCACTGGCTGACCAGTTGACACCAAGGCCAAAGCACGGGTGGTGGGTACACCTAAATGAAACAAAGCTTCAGAAGCGACATATTCCCTGATGGAAGAACGCAATACCGCATACCCATCCCCTCTTCTAGAAAAAGGAGTAGGACCAGCACCCTTGAGTTGCAGGGCATAACTTTGGCGATCTTGAGCGATTAAAGCTCCTATCTGCATCGCCCGTCCATCGCCGAGTTGTCCTGCCCATTGGCCAAACTGATGACCGGCGTACGCCATAGCCAGCGGAGGGTGCGCATCCATCCAAGTAGCTCCAGTCACCCAATTCACTAAATCGCTGTGCACCGTTTCTGGGCCGTGCTTATGTGGGGCTGAAGGTGTTGTTGAGGCGCCTAAAAAAGCCGCTAAATCTTGATTGAGCGCCACCAGTTGTGACTGTGGAAAAGCAGTGGGCTGGACGGCGCAGACATGAGCATGAGCCACAGTGCGCACCTCATCAACACGCTGAGGATTTCCCGAAGTGTCTACAGATGCTGGATCAATCCTGAGCTGTGCATACCATGAGTGATCGAATATCCAGGCCATTGACTAGTGGTCCACTGAGGTCAGTTTGGTGAGATCTGTAAATTTGAGCTTGAGGTCCTGCAATACATTCAAGGCTTCGTCGATGTATAAATCCTTGGCCAGATCTCTGTGCCAACGATCCCTAGCCTTGACCAAATCCGCATCAGCGCGCACCGATGGCGCGTCAAAAGAGGTGTAGGAGAAAGTCAATTGGTTATCGAATTCAGCAATTTTGCTAAACTCTTGAGCCTTGAGTTCATCCGCTTTCACCTCGGCCAAGAAATCGGATAGACGCAGCGGTATTTGTGTTTGATCTTGTTGTTCTTTGATCCATTTTGCGTTCTGATCCAACAAACTCAAATAGGGATTTTTGGCCATACGCGCCTGAGAACGCGCAATGGTTTCTCGGTAATTGATATATCCAGTCCAAGGTTTAAAGGTAGCCGGTGCTATTTGATCCCAGGGCAATGGTTTATCCATTTCCCGCTCGCCTACTTCGAGGTAACTGTAACGACCTACCATGGAAATATCACTGCGCACCCCTTCCAACTGGGTAGAACCTCCATTGATTCGATAGAACTTCTGGGTGGTGATTTTAAGGGATCCCAAATCACCAAACTCGCTGTTGCGAATTACTCGGTTCAGGTCGATCAAGTTCTGTACGGTGCCCTTGCCGAAGGTTTGGGTGCTTCCGATAACTACTGCTCGTTGGTAATCCTGCATAGCAGCGGCCAATATCTCCGAGGCTGAGGCAGAGAGCTCGTTGACCAAAATCACCAAAGGTCCATCCCACTGAATCTTGGGGTCTTCATCGAGGTAAACATCGACTTGGTTATCCGAGGATTTCACCTGAACTACAGGTCCCTCAGCGATAAACAAACCAGCGATATCCACAACCGTTTTTAGAGAACCACCCCCGTTGTTGCGCAGGTCGATCACCAGACCCTCAACACCCTCCTTTTTCAGCTTATCGACCTCTTTGGCCAGGTCAGTCGCCGCATTTCGGGTGTCTTGGTCCACAAAATCCACATAAAATTTCGGGAGATTGATGATTCCGTACAAATGGCCATCCTTCTCTACTTTGGCAGACTTGGCATAGGTCTCTTCGAGCTCCACCACATCGCGTACCACAGAAACAGTTTTTTTGGTCCCATCTACTTTTTTCACCCACAGATAAACGGTAGTTCCTTTGGGTCCTTTGATCAGTTTGATGGCATCGTCTAAACGCATCCCGACAATGCTTACAGGCTCTTCACCTTCTTGTCCCACCATTAAAATTTCATCACCCACTTCCAGGGCTTGGTCGCGCCATACTGGGCCACCGGAAATAATTTCTGTGATTTTAGTCTGATCCATACGCTTGGATAAACGCGCGCCGATTCCCTCAAATTTACCGGACATGTCGATGTCAAATCGGTCTTTCTCTTCAGGCGCCATATACGAAGTATGCGGGTCAAAGGACTCGACTAACGCATTGACGTATTGGGCAAAATAATCCTTGCGCGCCAAATCTTCCACAAAATCGAAGTACTCCTCCATGGTCGTTTTGGTCTGTGTTCTGGCCTCTTCTTCAAGTGCCTGGTCAGACTTAACCTGATATTCGGGGTTCTCTTCTTTTTTGGCTTTTTCCGCCTCCTGAAGTGCGATAAAACTGCTTAAACTCATGTATTTGAGCTGCAGCCTCCAGCGCTCTTTCAGCTCTTTTGCCCCCTGGGCATAAGCCAATGTTTCGTAATCGCTCTCAAAGTACTCGCTCTGATCAAAATTCCAAGGCTGAGTTAGAGACTCACTTACATATGGCTTGGTTTGGGACATGCGTTCGACCAATCGCTGATACACCAAATCAAAAAAAGTGATGTCTGCCGCCTTAAATTGGTCGTCCAACTGGTATTGATATTTTTTAAACTCTTGAACATCAGCTTGCGTAAAATAACGCTTCATGGGGTCCATCCCGTTGATGAAATGGTCGTAGACCTGTATCGAGTAGTTGTCATCGATGGTCTTGGGATCAAAATGGCCTTGTTTGAGGATGTATTGAATCACCTCTAAAAGCAATTTGTCTTTGTCGTTATCTTCTTTGTTTGTGGTAAAACTGCACGAGGCAAGACACACCAGGGCAAACAAAAGTCCGTAGGCCAGTTTCTTTTTCATCATAGGCAGCAAGTTAAAAAATTTCCCCCCTTAATGGACGGGTTAAATGGGCTAAATATTTGTTAATTGTCCGGCCAATACGCCCTACTTGAGCAGGGCCATTAGATCGGATAGACCAGAGAAAATTGTATTTTAGCGCTTTGCGCCCGCTATGGAAAAAAGACCTTTGATATTAGTGACCAACGACGATGGGATCACCGCACCTGGAATCAGGTGGTTGGTGCGCACCATGGCCAAAATTGGCGATGTAGTAGTCGTAGCTCCAGACAGCCCACAATCCGGCAAAGGGCACGCCATCACTATAGACAACACCCTTTACGCCCAAGCGTTTAAAGGAGCGCCTGAAGATGGGGCATTGTTGGAGTACAGCTGCAGCGGAACACCTGCTGATTGCGTAAAACTCGCCTTGCACGAATTGATGGATCGAAAGCCAGACCTGGTGGTCAGCGGTATCAACCACGGCTCAAACTCCTCGATCAATGTGATCTATTCAGGAACGATGAGCGCAGCCATAGAAGCGGGATTAGAGGGGATACCGGCTATTGGGTTTAGTCTTTGCGATTTCAGTTGGGATGCGGACTTTACCACGGCAGCTCACTACGCGGGGATATTGGCCCAGGAGGCTTTGACCCAGGGAATACCCAGCGGCGTGGTACTCAATGTCAATATTCCCCGGACCCATGAGGTAAAGGGGGTGCGTATCTGTCGTCAAGCGAGGGCCAATTGGCGGGAAAAATTCGACAAAAGAAAAAGTCCCATGGGCAAGGAGTATTATTGGCTGACAGGGGTTTTTGACCTACAAGATTCAGGCACCGACACCGATGAGTGGGCGTTAGCCCAGGGTTATGTGTCCGTGGTACCCGTTCAGTTTGACCTCACGGCCCACCACGCGATTGCGGCCCTCACCCAATGGACATTAAACGGATGAAGTTTTATTTAATCTCCGGCGAAGCCTCAGGCGACCTGCACGGCGCCAACCTGATCAAAGCGATTAAACAGCTCAGGCCTGAAGCTCAATTCACCGGCATTGGCGGAGATCAAATGCAGGGCCAAGGGATGCGACTGCTCAGGCACTACAACACATTTGCCGTGATGGGACTGGTGGATGTGCTCAAAAAATTGCCCTTGATCTGGCGGACCCTTCAGGAAACCAAAAAAAATATAGCCCAGGAAAAACCGGACGGTATTATTCTGATCGACTTTTCTGGCTTTAACCTTAAAATTGCTCAATGGGCCCATCAACTGGGCATTTGCGTGCACTACTACATCGCGCCTCAGGTATGGGCCTCCAGATCCAAGCGGGTATCCAAAATCAAGGCATATGTAGATCATGTCTACGCCATACTGCCCTTTGAAACCGATTTTTACCGCCGTTATGGCCTGGAAGTTACTTATGTCGGTCACCCTTTGCTGGATGCGCTCACCGAAAAAGAAATCACGCCTAAAGCGGCCTTTTTGGACCGCAATCAACTGGACCAAACCCCCATCATCGCGTTGTTACCCGGAAGTAGAAAGCAGGAAATTAGCGCGATCTTGCCGGTGATGTTGGCTACAGCCCAGCAATTCCCTGAATACCAATGGGTCATCGCCCAAGCACCAGGAGTGGAGGATGATTTTTACAACAGTTTTGTCGGGTCTATGCCCCAAGTGCACCGGTGTAAAAACGACACCTATTCCCTGCTTAACTACAGCCACCTTGCCTTGGTGACAAGTGGAACAGCGACTTTGGAGACGGCCTTGATGCAAGTGCCACAAATCGTGTGCTACAAAACTCAATGGCTGACCTATCAGATCGCTAAACGGGTGGTGAACTTGTCCTATATCTCCTTGGTCAACATCATTGCCAACCGACTGGTGGTGCCCGAATGCATTCAAGAGGAACTCACGGTGCCTGTACTCACCCAACAGGTGAGCGCACTGCTGGAAGGGCCTGCACGCGCAGCACAGTTAGCAGCATACGGGACGCTGTACGCTCAACTGGGTGGACCTGGCGCTAGTCGAAAAGCAGCAGCGGCCATACTCAAAAACAACGACCTTTAGTTTCCCCTAGTCCCTCCCTACCAAAGCGCGACAACCATCAGTCATGCGCCCGAGTTTTGTTTTGCCCCCATTGATCCTCAGTTGGCTGATCGGGTGCTTATTGTGTTTTATTTTCGATCATCAAGTTGCTGATTGGCCACTGAAGGAAATCTGGGCGGTGCTGATCGGGATTTGGTGGCTAAAACCCACGGTGGGGTCTCCTGGTTTTTGGCAGAAAGCAGCGCCGCTACTCCTAGTTTTGGCCATGGGGTGCTGGGGCGCGGTGCGCATGCACCGCGCCCTAGACAACGCCCTTCCACCTCCGAAAAAACCGCAAAGTGCTTCGGGCTGGGTCCTGATTGAGGGGGTGGAAAGCCAAGGAACTTGGGGCAAAAACTACCGAGCTGAATTATTAAAAAGTCCCGATCAACCCAGGGGCGGGGACCTACTATTGGCTTTGCCCCAACAGGTCAGCACCCAATTCCTGAGTGCTGGCAACAAAATATATGTACGCGCTTGGGCTCAAGCGGTCGATCAATCGTTTTGGAAACTCAAGGGATTAAACACCCGTTGGCGGGTACAAGAGTACTGCTGGTCCGATCAGCCCAAAGCAGACAACTACCCATGGTTTCTCCCAGATAATCCCCAGGTGGGGGCCCAGGTCGGTCCACACTGGAATCCAGAACTCAGGGCCCTCTATCGCGCTTTGGTTTGGGGACAAAAACAAGGCATCAGCCCAGAGATGCGCCAGCGATTTTCTCAGGCGGGCGTCAGCCACCTACTGGCCGTATCCGGGCTGCATATGGGGCTAGCCTATCAATGGATGTGGTGGTTGAGTTTTGCCCTTTGGGGTGTTCCCAAAAAAGCCAGGGTAACCCTTGCCATAGGCGGACTGTGGGCCTATGCTTGGATTTGTGGGGCAGGGCCCTCTGTGCTCAGGGCCGCTGGAATGATCAGTCTATGGATCGTTTCCAGGCACAGTCAAAGGCCTGGAGTCTCCAGGCAAATCTTTTGGATGGCCCTCTGGGGCAGCTTGTTGTGGAACCCCTTGTTTTTGTTTCAAGTGGGATTTCAGATGAGCTATGCCGCCGTAGCCGCCCTCATCTGGGGCTTCCCCTTCTGGAAAAGTTTTTGGAAAAAAAAGTTGGGACTCTGGTCAAAGCATATGGGCGAGTATGGAAACCTTGGGCGTGGGGTGGGTAGAATAATTGTTGGGGCACAACCCCTGATGCAACTGATCGGCATCAGCCTGATCGCTCAACTGGGTGTGCTTCCCATCAGCCTGTATTACTTCAAAACCTTCCCCCTGCACTTTTTAGTAGCCAACCTGATGTTGGTGCCCTTTATGGGGCTCGTGGTGGGACTAGGGCTATTGATCGGACTACTGCCGTCAGATACCTGGTGGTCCGTACCCTACGCCTATTTGCTCGAAGGAATGTGGGTGGTCGTGGACTATCTGGGCGCCCAAGATCAGTGGGTTTTGACATTGGACCAGTCGTAAAACCAAGCGCCCCCCAAACAGAGTTTGGGGGGCGCTTAATCGGTGACCACAATTACATGGCTACCTCTCCATCCTCTGCCCCGTGGGAAAGACGCTTTAACGGCTTAAGCACAGCGATGACCAGCAGTCCGATGATGCTCCAAACGATGGCGATGCCCAAGAAGATTTCGAATTCGCCCAAGCTCTGAGACAATTCCCCAATCTTACCTGCCACTTTGTTGCCCAAACCAGTAGCGGCCCAATACAAGCCCATGATGATGGAAGCGTATTTAAGCGGAGCTAGCTTGGTGATATAGGACAGTGAAACGGGAGAAGCGCATAATTCGCCTACGGTGTGGAACAAGAATGCCAAAATCACCCAATACATGGCGGATGAACCTTCTTGGGCATACTGAGCAGAAGCCGCGGCCATAAATCCAAAACCAAGGGCCATAATGACCAAGCCCAAGGCGATTTTAAATATAGAAGAAGCTTCTTTGCCCTTCTTTTTCCAGCGCACCCAAAACGCGCCTACTGCGGTAGCCAGGGTGATGATAAAAAAGGAATTCACCGATTGAAATACAGAGGCAGGTATTTCAAAAAGCCCAAAGAAATTTCGATCGGTCTTCTGAGAGGCGTAAAGGTTCATCAATCCACCGGCCTGCTCAAAAGCTGCCCAGAACAGGATGATCAACAAGAAGGAAATCAACAAGACCTTGACGCGGTCCTTTTCGATTTTGGTCAAGGGACGCTCGAGCAATACGCGGTCTGCTTCATTCTTGACACTCATTTTGTTCCCTACATGCACCAAATACTTTTGGCCCCAGAGATATACCCCCTGACCCAAAAGCATGCCGATGGCTGCCAGACCAAATCCGTAGTGCCAATTGTATTTTTCACCGATATACCCACATAGGATGGGGGCCAAAAACCCACCGATATTGATCCCCATATAGAAGATATAAAATCCGATATCCCTTCTTTCATCTTTGGGTTTGTAAAGACCGCCGACCATAGAAGAAATGTTGGGCTTTAACCCACCCACGCCGAGGATGATAAACAGACAGCCGATGTAAAAAGCGATTTCTGAATTAAAGGCCAGCACAGCGTGGCCAATACACAAAAGAGCGCCGCCCAACATCACCGTTTTGCGCTGACCCAACAAACGGTCAGCCACCCATCCACCGGGCACTGATGCCAAATACACCAACATGGTGTAGGTGCCGTACAAGGCCAATGCTTCCTCATTGGTCCATCCGAACCCCGCGTTGGAAGAAGTGGTTTCAGCCACCAGAAAAAGCACAAAAAGCGCGCGCATTCCGTAGTAGGAAAATCGCTCCCACATTTCGGTAAAAAACAAAATATACAGCCCTGTCGGGTGTCCGAATAATTGACGTTCGTGAACAGGAATAGCAGTGGTGGACATATAGGTTGGTTTAGTTTAGTGGTGGGTGAAGATCAACGATTTAAAGTTTATCCAGCAAATACTGGGTCATTTTTTCATAGAGGTGTTCCCGGGTTTTACCGCCGTAAATCCCGTGGTTTTTATCGGGATAAATGGCCCAATCAAAAGGCTTATTGGCCTGGACTAAAGCTTCGATGAGGCGCATACTGTTCTGCACATGTACATTGTCATCTGCTGTACCGTGGACCAACAAAAGATTGCCTTTCAGCAGGTGCGCAAAATTCATGGGTGCATTTTGATCGTAACCTTCTGGATTTTCTTGGGGGGTGCGCATAAATCGCTCGGTGTATACCGAGTCATAAAAACGCCAGTTGGTCACAGGGGCTACAGAAATAGCCGTCTCGAAAACATCGGCGCCCTTTAGGATGCAGTTGACCGCCATATCACCGCCAAAACTCCAGCCCCAGATACCTGTGCGGTCTGGGTCAATAAATGGAAGTTCCGAAAGTTTGCGACCCGCTTCAATCTGGTCTTCTGTCTCTAAATGCACCAAAGTCAAGTAGGTGGATTTTTTAAAGTCACGTCCTTTAAATCCTGTACCGCGTCCATCGACACAAGCGATGACATATCCTTTTTCTGCCAACATATGGTACCAGTAGTCGTTGGCACCCATCCAGCTATCGCTCACCGATTGAGAGCCTGGTCCGCTGTATTGGAACATCAAAAGTGGGTATTTTTTGTTGGGATCAAAATCTTTTGGTTTAATCATCCAAAGATTGAGGTCGTTGCCGTTCACGGAAAGGGTTCCCAATGTTTTCTCTCCCATTGTATAGCCAGCGAGCTGATCCAACAGAGGGGTGTTATCCACTATCGTGCGCAACTGCAAAGCGCCTGACGCGCCAGACTCTTTGCTCGAGGCTGGGGTGTGGGTACGGTGCAGAGTATAGCTCGGTGGAGCTTGGGTACTCGAGTGGTTATTGATAAAATAGGTGTAATCCGCACTGAACACAGCGTTGTTGGTTCCTGAGCGCGGGCTTAAACGCTTCATGCCTTTGCCGTTGATCCCGATGGCGTACACATCGCGCTGAATAGAGCTTTGGGTAGTGGACTGGAAAAAAATCTGTTTGGTTTTGGCGTCATACCCGTAATAACTGGTGACTTCCCAAGGTCCTTGGGTGATTTGTCGCTGCATTTTACCGTTGGCGCCGTACAGGTACAAGTGATTGTATCCACTGGCCTCGCTGCTCCAGATATAGCGGTCATCTTCCAAAAAGGTCAAATCAAAAGTAACATCTACATAGGCGGCGTCTTTATCCGTGTGCAACACACTCAGGGCGCCGGTGGTGTAGTCATAATTGTGCAGGGTCAACTCGTTTTGGTGTCGGTTCAGCGTCTGCAAACTCAACCAATTAGGGTTGTTGCGCCACTGCAAACGGGGGATGTATTCCGCGGAAACAGGCACTTTTTGGACGGTCTGATCCGCTAACTGATAGACGTGGACCGAGACGACCGCATTGGCCTCACCAGCTTTGGGGTACTTAAACACCTGTTGGGTGGGATAGAGTGCAGATCCGTAAATGTCCATAGAAAACTCAGGTACGGCTCGCTCATCAAAACGGATCCAAGCCAAAGCTGTTCCATTGGAATTCCAATCGAAGGCGCGCACAAAACTGAATTCTTCCTCATACACCCAATCAGTAATGCCGTTGATGATCGCGTTTTTCTCCCCGTCTTGGGTAATTTGTTGGTGTACCCCTGTGGTCAAATCGACATAATACAGATTGTTCTCATACCCATAAGCCACTTTGCTGCCGTCGGGTGAGAACGTGGGTTCCTGGATTTTGTAGTCGGTGAGCTGCACCAGTGACCGGGCATTGAAATCGTAAACGTAATAAATGCCTAAGCGGGAACGGCGATAAATCGGCTCTATTTGTGTGTGCAAGAGCACTTTAGATTCATCAGGGCTAAAGGTGTAGCTGCTGAACACACCCACTTCAGGAACATCCTGGGTGCTCAACAACGTCCCTACTTTCGAAAGTGTAGCGTAGTCAAAAAGATCGATGGACTGTGTTCTGGTCTCCCGATCCATCTGAAGCACGGTATACTCGGTGCCGTTGTTGCGGGAGCGCAAAGCATCCATCCCTTGGGTCCTAAAGGTACCGTTGTAAATTTCTTCGATGGTGATGGATTTGGTTTGGGCTTGAACTTCTGGAACAATGGCCATAATCACACAGGCCAATGCGCCCAATGCCAAACGCCCGAGGGTGTTGATGTGGTTCATCTCAATTTTTTTTCGGTTCCTAAAAATAACATAAAAATAGACATTGGCTTATCTTTGAGACAAAATAAGCACATGGCCTCATCGGTAGACGGATTTTCAAAATGGACTAAAGCGGAAAAAATAAAGTGGGTGGTCGACACCTACGCATCCGATCCTCAGGCAGTTACTTCACTGCTGGAAACCTACTGGCACCGGGATTCGGATACCCAACAACTACACGATGAATTTATCGAAAACACCCTGACCAACTTTTATCTGCCTTTTGGGGTAGCCCCCAACTTTGTCATCGACGGAACAGCCTACACCCTGCCTATGGTCATCGAGGAGAGCTCCGTAGTGGCCGCAGCCTGTAAATCCGCTAAGTACTGGGCCTCCAGGGGTGGTTTTCACACCCAGATTCTCGGCACGGACAAAGTAGGTCAAGTCCATTTTACCCGAAATACCTCCCCAGAAGAAACCCGTGCATTTTTTGAGGGCATCAAAGCTGAATTACTCGAGGGCGTAGCCCCCCTAGTGGCCAATATGGAGTTGCGCGGAGGAGGCATTCGCTCCATAACGCTGGTGGACAAAACACAGGATCTTCCGAACTATTATCAGCTCTTTGTGCGTTTTGGCACCGCTGATGCTATGGGAGCCAACTTTATCAATTCCTGTCTGGAGCAACTGGCACAAACCTTAAAATCTGCCGATCCTGAGCTCACTGTGGTGATGAGCATTCTTTCCAACTATGTGCCGGACTGCACTGTGCGCTCTGAAGTATCCTGTCCAATCGCTGATTTAGGAGGGGTAGATGGATTGAGTGCGGAGGCATTTGCCCAGAAGATCAAACAAGCTGTCGACATCGCCCGAGTGGAACCGTATAGAGCCGTCACCCACAACAAGGGCATCATGAATGGCATCGACGCTGTGGTGCTCGCGACCGGAAATGATTTTAGGGCCATTGAGGCTGGGGTGCACGCCTATGCGGCCAAAGATGGCCGCTACACTTCCTTGACCCATTGCAGCATCGAATCGGGGATCTTTAGATTTTGGATCGAAGTGCCCCTTTCCTTGGGCACCGTAGGCGGGCTGACCCAGCTCCACCCCTTGGTGAAATGGTCGCTAGAAATGCTGGGGAAACCCTCCGCCCAACAATTGATGGGTATTGTGGCGGCAGCGGGACTCGCCCAAAACTGGGCCGCCGTTCAATCTTTGGTCACGACGGGTATTCAAAAAGGGCACATGAAAATGCACCTTTTAAACATCCTCAACCAACTCGGAGCAGACGCAGAGGAGAAGGCTGCTATGGTGGATTATTTCAAAACACATACCGTTCACTATCAAGGCGTCGTTCAAGCCTTGACAGATTACCGCAACAACCGATAAATGAGTCCACAAGCGACCCAAAAATTCCACGCCCAAGGCAAGCTCCTGATCACAGGAGAATACGCTGTATTGGATGGGGCTTTGGCCTTGGGGGTGCCCACAGCCAAGGGCCAATCCTTAACTGTATATGCCCTGGATGAATCAGAGCCCTCCCTCACCTGGCGGGCCTTTGACGTGGATCACCAGGAGTGGCTCGCGTGCTCGTGGAAGTACTCAGCGCTTGAGTCGTCAGAGCTGAACTCGACCAGACCTGAGGAAGAGCACCTCTACGCCTTGCTGCAACGCGCCCGATCCCTCAACCCATCTTTTGACCTTAAAACACTTTACCCACAAGGCGTGCTGGTGGAAACCCGCCTTGATTTTGACCGCGCCTGGGGCTGGGGAACCTCCTCTACCCTGTTGCATCTATTGGCACAATGGGCTGATATTTCTGCTTGGGACCTAGCCCACGGCCGATTTTCCGGAAGCGGGTATGACCTCGCATGTGCGGGGGCCAAGGGCCCCATACACTATCAAATCACCCCCGAGGGTCCAAAAACCACTCCTGTGGTGTGGCAACCCAAATTTATGGATCAACTCCACTTGGTTTACCTGGGCAAAAAACAGTTGAGCCAATCCGCTATAGCGCACTACAGAGCCGCTACAGCCCCGAAAAAGGCATTTGTTGATCAGATCTCAGCCCTGACCTTGGAGATGACTACTTGCCAGACATCGGACCACTGGAACGATCTGGTGGGCCGCCACGAGCAGTTATTGAGCGATGTACTGCAAATGCCCACCGCTCATCAGCGCTGGTTTTCGGATTATCCGGGATCTATCAAAAGCTTAGGTGCTTGGGGTGGGGACTTTGTGTTGGCCTGTGGACCGAGCGAATACTTCAGGGCGCAAGGATATGAAACCTGCCTGCCACTTTCCGAAGCAGTGCTTTGGCAATAGCCCCCTACCGGGGAATAAAAAAAGCGATCCCTGCCTGCGGCAGGGATCGCTTTTTGATTAAATCACACCATTCTAGTAAAACAAGAATCGATTGTCTTCGATCTTAGCTGCATTTACACGGGCTGAATAAGCGCGGTAAGGAGCCAGGTTGATTTGTCCAGCATTCTGAGAACGGGCCAAAACCTTGTAGTCAGCCAATGCTTCAGGGGAGCGTTTTTGATTGACCTGAACCAAGAATACTCCGCTGTTTCCTTTAAGCGGCGCAGAAGTAGCCCCCCCTTCAAGAGAGAAAGCGTATCCAACAACAAAAGGTTCTCTTCCAGCACCTGGAAGTACCGGGCTTTGAGCGGTCATCGCAGTAGCCTGTTGCACGGCAACACCAGCTTTTGCTGCGGCAGCCTCCAAAGTCAAACCTTGATACTGCGCTTTGAGGGCAGCAGCTTTTTTCTCGTTGCGCAACACGGGGATTACAGTAAGTGCAGCGTCTGCCGCGTCCATCATCCCTTTGTTCAATTTGGTGACCAGTTGTACAATTACGTACCCATTGGCCACATTAAATTTCTTGATTTCACCCACTTTTGTTTCAGGCAAGAAAGACCACTGAACAATACCTCTTTGCAATCCAATGCCTGGAAGATTTTCATCCATAGAGCTCAGCTTGTTGATCGGGAATACCGAAAGATTCTGTGCCTTGGCCACCTCCTCAAACTTGAGTGGATCTTTAGTCGCCTCCATTTCAAAAGCAGCTGCTTTGGTAAACAACTCGTTGATGGTCTGCTCAGAAGGAGCGATATACTTAGTCAGGTTAGCGACTTGGTAAGATGGTTGCTTTTGCTCCACCTTAACCACGTGGTACCCAAACTCAGTTTCGATCATTTCAATAGCACCTACTGATTTTCCAAAAACAAAGTCGTTGAATTTAGGAGTCATTTCACCGGGACCAAAATAACCGAGGTCTCCGCCGTTTTGAGCGGTAGGCCCATCAGAAAACTCACGGGCTAGTGCCGCAAAATCAGCTCCAGGAGCCTGTGCCTTGGCCAATACCTCCAAAGCGCGTACACGTGCTTCTTCTTGGTTTCTGGTCACATCAGGTCGGATGCGTTCAGCGCCTGACCAACCGATTAACACATGGCTAGCGCGGGCCCAACCATTGGGCTTCACCCCCAATAATTTGCTGTATTTCAACTGTCCGTTTTCGCGGTACGGTCCAAAAGTTTGTCCTACACCCGTAGCGATGATTTGATTGCCAAAGGAAGTGTTTAAGTTGTCCTTGCTGTAGTAAGCGGTATCCAAAGCTTGTTCTGAATTGGCGGCCAAGAATGCGCCTAGATCTTCAGTGGAATTAAACCCTTCCACCAAAGCAGACATCTCTTGCTCTACCACAGCTTCATCAGCAGCAGAAGGCAACTCTTGGATGTAGACAGCTCGCAAAGTGCGGGCTTCTTTTTGTTCAAAACGCTTGGGGAATTTTTTCATGTAGGCCTTGATCTCATCCACGCTTACTTCAGCTTCAGCATCGGGGATCAAAGTATAGGGCAATTGAACAAAAGAGAGGTCTACTTGAGCATTGGCCTTTTGGTGAGCCGCTTGGGCGTCAGAAACGGTGGTGTAGATAGAACCCGCCAATAAACTGTTGTAGGATTGTTCTTTAGCGCTTAGAGAAATAGCCAATTCGTCTTGCAACCACATTTGATAGCGCGCGGGATCATTGGCCTTCCACTGAGCGACAGCAGCGACAAAAACCGATGGGTCAAATACCCCATCCGCTTGAAATTCTGGCGCCTGTGCATAGGCGGGAACAGTGGCTAAAAAATCGATGATCTGGTCACCTTCAATGGTGATGCCTAAATCATCAAAAGCCTCCTCCATCAATACTTTTCTGAGTTCAGCATTCCACACCTGCTCGGCGATTTGGGCTGAAGAGGCTTGTCCACCAGCGCGTTGGGCGGCAGCTTCCATTTTTTGACGGAACTCACCCAAGGAAATTTCAGTGCCGTTCACCTCAGCGACAGCACCTGGACCGTCGGCCCCAGTTTGGGTAAAAATTCCAGAGATCACAAAGGAAAATAAGGCAAGACCGATGATCACGATCAAAACGGTGGTTCTTTTTCTAATTTTATCTAATACTGCCATGCGTGCAAAAAATTAAAGTGGTGGCGAAAATACCATTTTCTTTTGAGATAATAAAACCCTTCCGCCCTAGGATTCCCTTTCTAAATGCCTGAGTTGTACCGCGTCAATTTTATTGCCCGAAACCTCGAGCACATCAAAGCGATACCCGCCCAATTCGATCTGTTCTGCAGCCTGGGGAATTTCCCCCAAAGCATTGACGATATACCCGCCTAAAGTGGTGTACTCCTCGCTTTCTGGCAAGGCAAATCCGTACGTCTCATTCAAATAATCAATTTCCAATCGGGCGGAAAAAATATACCCCTCAGCCCCCAAAACTTCCTCCCTGAGGTCGTCGGAATCGTGCTCGTCTTCAATATCTCCAAACAGCACTTCGATGATGTCTTCAACCGTCAACATCCCGGAAGTGCCGCCATACTCATCGAGGACCACCGCAATACTCTTACGCTTTTTGGTCAACACATTCAAAATATCACTGATCAACATGGTCTCAGGAACAAACTCTATGGGCATCAAAATCCCTTTGATCGTCCGCGGTTTTTGGAAAAGGGCGTAGCTGTGCACATACCCGATAATATTGTCGATGGTCCCTTGATAGACCAGCAATTTGGAATAACCGGTTTCGGTAAAAATCTTCACGAGTTCTTTAGGGGGATCACTCAGGGCCACGGCCATCAGCTCCGTACGGGGAATCATGATCTCTCGAGCCTTGATGTTGCTAAACTCCAGGGCGTTCTGAAAAATCTGAATCTCGGTGTCCACATCGTCTTGGTCCTCCACCTGATCCATGTGCTCTTGGATGTAATCTTCGAGCTCTACCTTAGAAAATGCGATCTGCACCTCATCTCCTTTGGTGTTAAAAAACAGCCGGAGAATCCCGTCGGAAATTTTGATCACAAAAGTGGAAAACAGAGAAAAAAGCTGGTAAAAAATAAACGCTGGGATGGCCAGTGTTTTGATCAGAGAATTGGCGTAGATCTGAAAAAGCACCTTGGGTAAAAACTCAGCAGTCACCAAGATCACCAAGGTAGAAATAATCGTTTGAGTCACCAGAGCCCCTTCTTGCACCATCCAGCGCATGACGGGCCACTGGGTGGGCCATGAAGTAAACCACTCCATCAGCAGATCTCCCATATAAAACCCATAGACCACCAAGGCGATATTGTTGCCGATCAGCATGGCCGCAATAAACTTAGACGGCCGCTCGGTCAAGCGTTTTAGGGTCTCGGCCAATACGCCTTTCTGCTTTTTCTCAATCTCTATATGAATCTTGTTGGAGGAAATGTACGCGATCTCCATCCCGGAAAAAAAGGCGGAAAAAACCAGTGAGGCAATAATAACCAGTACAGCGTAGTCCAATTAGGAAGGATTGTTGTCGCGTTGGCGCTGTTCGAATTTCTTGCGGTAGTTTCTTCTAAAGAAGAACATCCCAATGGAAACCAACAAAAAAACACCCATCAGGGCCAGTGGTTGGTCAGGCTGTCCCCAAGTCGTTACAATTTTGTAGGCAGCCATCACAGCTACCAAGAGATACAGGTATTCAGTAAAGCGCAATATCTTGATCATCAGTCTTGTGTTATGGATAAAAATCCAGAGGTTTTCTGGGCGTTAAAGTACGTAAAATCCCGTTTTAAATCCAGTCCAGTCCCGTACATCACCGTCTGGTCTTCGGGATTGGTAAAGACGAACGAGCCATCGGTAAAAATCCAATTCTCTTTGCGATCCCAATACAACTGATCGGTTTCTAAGCGTTTGCCATCGGGCATGTCAATGCGCACGGATCCGATCAGATTTACCAAACTGGTCCGGGCAAATACCTCAGCTTGATCAGCCGTGATACGCGTGGTCTGCCCCTGGGTATCATATACGGTGAGCAGCACTCCATCGGGAAACTTCTTAAACGGAAAAGGCAAATGGTCGTAATCCAAAGAAAGCGGGCTCTCTAAGGTCGCCAGGTGTTGTGCCTTTTTGCTGTATGAAGGGGTATCTAAAGTATCGCTGGGCAACTCGTAGTATTTCAAGGAAAAAGAAGAGGCGATTCCTTGCGGCAAAAGCTCGGGTAGGTCATCGGAGACCGCCATAGGTTCAGGCTCAGGCCCGCCGCAAGCCACAAAAAAGAATGCCACAACAAAAGTTGTGGCAAAGCTCTTTACGCGATGTGGTTGCCCCATCATTAGATTGAAGGAACGCGAACACTACCGCCTACCCAACAGTCAAAGCTGATGGTTTGTCCGGCAAGTCCAGATTCAAAAATATCAGTTTTTGAAGGAGCTTTTGCGTTGTAGCTCTCCAAAGAACGATTGGCAATGTTTTTGATGGAAAGATCCACTTTACCAGCCTTGGCAGCCATTTCAGCAGCCTTCCAGTAAATGGCTCGTTTCTCAAAAGTAGTTTTTCCACAATCATCAGCTGAATTGGCATACAAACGAGCGATCAACAAATAAGCACGTCCGTTGGAAGCATCCTCCGCAATGGCTTTCTGGGCAAAGTTACGCGCACTGATCTTAGAAGTCTTCTCATAAGTAGTCGCCACTTTGTAGAGAATAGCGCTGCGTCTTTTCGCGTCGCCTTCCATCTCTACCGCTTTGTTAAAGTCAGCTATAGCTCCATTGTTGTTGCCTTGTTTTTGCTTCAACATACCCAAATAGAAATAAGCATCAGCAGAAGGATCCAAGGTGTTTTGCGCCTCCACCAATTTTACAAAAAGTGGATCATCAGTACACTCTTTAGCAAACATGCGGCTTACCGCACCTTTAACCCAACGGATATCGCCTTTTTTGGCAGCGAAATTTCTTTGGTATAAAGGAATCAAGTTGTCGCAGTTAGCTAAGTTCCCCAGCTTCACATCGATACTCTCAGAGATCTGGTTAAACACTTTTGAATTGTTTTCAGCTACTTGGAGCATGCGCTCTTCTCTAGAGGTAAGCGCTGTACCCGCATCCTGTTTGTCAGAAAGCGACGCAGCTGTTTTGTTTAAAGCAGCAAACTCCTCATCGATTTTTTCTTTCACCACATCGTAAGCGGCAAATACTTCGTCCAAATCCTTCTGTCCAGCAGCATTCAAATCAACCAATACAGAGAAGTATAAATAAATCGCTTTAGGGTTCTTAAAATTAGCACCGTCTTCATTGACTGCGCGGTCCAACAATTGGAACACTTCCAAATCAGTCCCCATCTTGTTATCCGATTTGATGATGGCTTCGTCGATCAAAACACTAGCTAGTGTAGCGCGTTCTGGAAAATAAGTACGGGTCTTAGCTACCAAATCCAAAAGCGCTTTTACCTCTGCCTCTTTAGCAACACCAGTGGCCTTCTGAATTCGGTTGTTTAGAATGCGTTCACCATAGGAAAAAGTGGCGTAATTCAACTCTGGGCAGTTCTCGTATACTTGTTTCCAAGGTTCGTAGGCAGCGTCAAAATTCTTGACTTTCACGTACTCTGAAAAGATAGACAGATTGGTCATACATTCTTCTTGAGCGGCCTGAGCCATTACAGAAGTGTTTAAAAGACCTACTGCGGCCAACAACATGAATAAATGCTTCATAATTCCTTTTTTTAATCGTTTAGAAAGGGGCTAAAATAATTAATTTATTTTTCTCTTGATAAACCAACGGTCATTTAAGGAGAGACCTAACGAAAACTTCACAAATTGCTCTTCGATCAATCCTCCTTGAGTGGTTCCTCGCTGACCCACGCCAACATTGAGGTTTAGGTTAGAAAAAGTCCCGCTCAACGGTAAACCTACACCAAAAGTAATGCCAGACTCTTCGATGGGTTGATTTTGAACAATCATGCCCGTATCGGTCAAGTATCCGCCAAAACGGTAAGTAATGCGCTGTCTATACTTGGCAAATGTATCAAACGAAGGCACCCAGTACCCACCGATTCTCCAAGTCGACGCCTGGGCGTATTGAACTTGGCTTTGGGTTAAAAATTCGCTTTGAAGCGCCCCCATGTCTTGCATTTCGTATTCAGCAGACAACAACCAACTCATGTCTTTACCGATACCGATGCCCAAACGAGTCACCGTGGGCAATACCAAATCAGTCTCCAAAAGTCCCGAGGTGCTCAAATCCACTTCCTCCACTTCCACTTTTTGATTGGAGGACATCACAATCGATCCCAACTCAAGCGTGTTTTCTGAGGTCAATGAAGCTTCGGTCTGTAGCTGAGCGGTACCAAACAAGGTCAAGGCAGGGCTTAGAGGTAACTCCGCATTGGCCGCCAAAGTCCAACCGATCCCGCGAATTTTAGAAAACTTGCGTTCAAAAGTTCCCAATATCAAAGCGTCTAAGGATTGAATGCGCTGTTTTTCCACATATCCAAAATGAGCGTTCATCGAAGCGCCCACGGATAAATATTTATTTAGGTTCCATCCACCTGAAAAATACATACGGCTCCAGTCCCCAGTTCCTTGAAATAAATTTTTGTTGGTCACGCCCTCGCTGTCTTCAGTTTCAGAAAACAGATTGTAATCCATGGCAGCATAAGGAACCACGCCAAAACCAAAAGAGGCTTTTGGCGAAACAGGAAAGGCAATGCCCAAATACGACAAACGCGTGGCAGAACCGGATTGGTTGCCCGCATCTGAGGTAAGATCTGACTGGGTTCTAGACAGACCCAAACTGTACACAGTAAGTTTCAACTTGCCCAAAGAAGCTGGGTTGTTGAGCGCCCCGTGGATCGAATCTCCATAGAGCGTAATTCCCCCCATGGCTTCGTTTTCAGCTGTGCTGACGCGTTGTTGTTGACCAAAACCAAAAAAGGAGTACGGTGAAACTGTGGACTGCTGTGACCAAGAAGTTCCGGCCCAGGCCAATGCACAAAACAACAATAAGTATTTATTCATAGTGACTTTTGGTATTCCAGCAAAGCGTTGAGGCCCTGCAACAAAAAATAAGGTTCGGCAAAGATGGCTTTTTTTACACGCCCAGACAAAAATTCAGCATCCCCCCCTGTTAAAATAAGTGTTAAATCCCCGTATTGCGCACTCAAGGATTCATACCAACCTTCAATTTCAAAAACCAAACCCGAAGCGGCCCCCGTATTCATGCAACTCTGAGTATCCAATCCCAGCAAAGAATCAGCTGCATTAAAGGTCAACTGAGGCAGACGAGCCGTCCCGTGATGCATCGCATCCAAGCGCATCTGCAGCCCTGGAGCAATCCCACCTCCTAGATGCCTTCCATCCGCAGACAACAAATCATAGGTCACGCAGCTTCCCGCATCCACCACCAGACAATTGCGCTTTGGATACAAGGCCCAAGCAGCGGCCAATACCGCCCGACGGTCAGCCCCTAAACCAGGACCATATGCCGAATCAAAAGGCATCAACAAATCTTCCATCCGCCACAAACGAGCACCAGCAAAAATCTCCGCCCAATAAACCGCATCAACCTCCTCAGCTACCGACGACACCACCACATCACTCACGCCGCAAAAATCGCGCGCCCAAAGCGCAAATTCCACCAAAAAACCTTCAGCACCAAAAGTCGCAAAAGCAACTCCCTGACCCTGAGCGTCAAACAAACCCACCTTAATCCGGGTATTCCCTATATCTACAGTACAATGCACACGCAAATATGGCAAATCTCCCCCAACCTCCTTTTCTTTTTCCACAAATTGTTTGCTAATCCTAAAATTCCTTTATATTTGCATCCGCTTCGGCGCTCGGTACCTTAGCTCAGTTGGTAGAGCAATGGACTGAAAATCCATGTGTCCCTGGTTCGATTCCTGGAGGTACCACCACCCAAAACCCGTAAACCCTTACACAACAAGGACTTAC
>JANRDC010000020.1 GCA_030726725.1 Flavobacteriaceae bacterium | reverse complement strand
AATCGGCTTGGCAGGTCACTGGCTAAAACTACTGTTGCATTACACCTTTATTTACAAAGCCAAAATGCGTCCATTTTGGTGGCTCATCCCCGAATAATAAATATACTCTTATGAAAATAACAACGACTCAGAGATTCATGATGATGAATCCAGTGATTCAACTCATCAGACTGTTGGTGCTCAGCATCAAAATCATGATCGTAGTAGCCGGCGGTCACGGGGGAACGAGGGGTTAACCGATCATTCAATAGTCAAACACTAAGGAAGCAAAAACAAATCCTCCACCCGGCAATTCAGGGTTTTTGAAATCTTTAGGGCCAAAACCGTGGAAGGCACATACACCCCATTTTCTATGGCGTTGATGCTCTTTCTGGACACTTCGGCCCGAATGGACAATTCCTCTTGGGTGAATCCCGCGGATTTTCTGACTTCTTCTAAATTGTTGAGGAGCTTCTGATGGTTTTTACCCATACTTACTTCTTTTCAAATTTATCGACCGCGTCCGTTAGTTCTTTCTCAGTGTTTGGATAGAGGTATCCAGCAATCATGGTCCCCACTCCGATCAACCCAACCAATGCACCGACACCTTTTAAGATACTTCCCAGAAAGAAATAACCCAAGGCAAATAGTCCCGCACCCACAAAAATGGTGATCACCCCACTCCTGCGATAATCTATTGGTTCTTGTTTTCTCTCCTCGAAAATATTCAACAGCTCCTCAACTTTCGATGAATCATCGAGGTTCTTGGAGATTTCAATAACCGCCTCCCGCTTTCCCTTAGCGTCTTTGTACTTCCATATAAACACAGTCATGGGGATGAGTAAACCGATCAACATTCCGAAAATTGGGATAATAATTCCTGGATTCATTTTTTTAGATTTTTGGATTAATGTAACGCAAACGTAACATTATTTTTTATGAGAAGCAAACGTTACATAAAAAATTTGCAACCTTTGATCTTGTCTAAATAATTAAAGACCTATGTTTTTAAAAAATTGAATGCGGTTGGGTATATCCTCTTGTATACGTTTCACCAATGATGGTGAATTCCTATTTGCTTTCTTTACCATCAAATAGGACACATATGATTCTGCTAAATCCTCTCTTTCCGGAAAATCCCTTGAGTATTTAGTCACAAAGTTCACATCTGATTTCTGAGCCCGTACCCATGGGCCAGCATTCCAATAAAGCGGATCAATTGATGCGTGAATTGCTTCATGAGCCATCACCTCCTCCAGCACACCTCTGGGGATATAGTCGGTTTCAGCCCGGCCAATATGGGCGATAATACTGCCTACAGGGCCGCTAAATAAAGGATCCCCAGGGTGAATAAAAACGGTATTTATGCCTTGGATCAGCATCGGATCCAATTGCCCCAGGATCTTAGCGTATAACTCTGCTTGCTGTTCAGCTTGAGCAAATGGTTTAATCTGAGTGTTGACCACTATTTCGACCGCTAAACTTTGCCCGTAAAGCGCTTCGAAAATGTACACTTCAGTGGCTACATCATTGGGATAACGCTTGTCCGGTACCGTTCGGATTTCGGTCGCCGTTAAAGCAATCGATTCTAGTATACTTGGATCTAACGCAGCGATCGTGTCTGGTCCCAGAAAAGCGGTGCCATCATCAAATAGATAGGGTCCATCAGGATCGTAACGAGACACCTCTACAATGACCATTTTCGTGTCTGATTCTGAAGAAGGATCCTCTACAGTAACATCGATAAAATAAAAGTTGTCTCCATCAATGCTGCCGGGGTCATCTACATTTGGCGCAACACGGAAGGATAATTCACCGGTAAACTGATCGACCAAAAATGAGGAGGCGTCAGGGCCAGAAATTGAATAGGATAGTTTATCTCCATCTGGGTCTAAGCCTACTATGGTGTATACAGTTCCTGTCCTGGTTTGTGGAAAAACGGCTTCTTCAGGGGAAGTGAGCACAGGCTTTTCATTGGGCAAATCTTCCCCACTTCCGCACCCACTCAACACAGCTGATAACAGCAAGACTTTGAAATATGAATAAAAGTTATCGTTCATCGGAGCACCATTAAATCAATCTTTCATTACCCATCACCACCTCTTTTTCGAGATAGAATCGGGCAAACAGTTCCTCGCTATACCAGTTGTTTTTCCGCGCCAGTTGAATCACTTTTTTGTGGACTTCGTGCTGATAGGCATACCGCTTTACGCTGTCTATACTGGCCCAGACACTGATGGTTGCTTGGTAAATCAGGGGTAATTCGCCGATGCCTACCGCGTGTTCGAGCTCATCAAAATCATACAGCCCTTCAGATGTTTTTCCCACCTGTCGCCAAAACTGCCACACCTTGCTGAGCCTGATGCGCGCACGGGTCAACACGGCGACTTTTGTGTTTTCCAGGGGATGTTCTGAGACCACAAACGGATTGATTCCGGACCACTGGCCGTGGGAGGCTATATTTTTCAGATAAAGTATACGCGTGCTGGAACATCTGCGGGCATAATCACTGAAGTATTGATGATCTCTAAAAAAGGACTCCGCATGGGCGGCGCTTTCCCAGACCAACAACCAGGCGTATTGGCCAAAATCGGGCCAGGCACCAAAACCGGCACCGCTCCCAGATCCCATAGATTTAAAAAATTGTAGCCCCGGAATGTTCTTCAGGTACATCGAGGCCAATGGCACCTGTCCAAACCCCCAAAATCTGTTGAAATTCCCCCGCAAGCGAAATAATACGACCGTCGTTACTTGCATACGCCTATTTTTTTTGCACAATTACGGTTTGGATCCCCAGTGGAATATACTTTTCCCAAGCAAACAATGGCCAAGTCAATCCCTTGAGCAAGGCTAAGTTCAAAAAATGACGTTCAAAACCAGCGTTCCATCGAATATTTTTCTTTTCAGCCCGCCCTAGCCACCATAAAATGAATGGATCAAGCGTGCCGTATTTTTGGTGCGCTACGATCTGCCAATGGGATGGGGGAAAAAGAAAATCCCAAGACTTAGCACTGAATAGGTTGATGTGCCTTGGGGTATGCCAACCTTGCCAATGCTGTTTTTGAATTTTGGCCAATAAACCCTGATACATAGGAACCTCAACGATGATCATGCCACCTGGTTTCAAGAGTTCAAGACACTTTTCTATGGTTAAAACTGGGCGGTAGTCGTGTTCTAGGTAGTGCCAAGCGGTGATTATATCAAACCGCTCTGAAGTGTTGTATCGATCCACACTTTCCTCAGACAAATGAATGCCCGCATACCCAGGGTCATCCCATTGGGCTGCCTTAAAATCAATACCAAAACAGTCAGCATGGGTGTGCTGTTTCATCGCGCGCAGAAAATCCGGCTTTCCGCAACCAATATCTAAAATGCTGATCTGAGTGTTTTTTTGGGCAGCCAGGTGTTTGGTGACCAACTGAACCCGCTTTCGGTTTAACGAATGATCTTGTCGACGAACTACCCTGGCATATTTGCCCCAGGCTTTTTCACCTCGATAGGGCAGGTAATCATCCGGATAAAACTCGCCTAAATCTTGTTCGTCTACTGGATGATCCAAAAAAACAGTCTCGCAATCATGGCATCGCAGAAAACGGAATCTTCTATCCTTGTGATCATCCACCATCATGGGACCCGTTTCCCTGTGTAAACTGTGATTTTCTGAATGGCAAATAGAACACCTCATGAAGTTTGCGTAACGCTGAAATAGAAACAACTAAGGTAATTCAAACGATTTTAATGTTGGTGTTGATTAGCCTCACACCCATCATATAAAGTTGAAAATTAAGACTACCTTGTTTTTTAAACAAAGTGTAACTCGATGAACAACCATTTTTCTACTCTGCTCATTTTATGCGCTCTCGTCAGCATGACTTCTTGTAATAATCTAGAGCATAAAGTGGAACCTTTGATGCAAAATAAATGGGAAATTGGGCCATTTGTGAAACAAGACGCTGATAACCCCATTCTTACACCCGATCCAAGTTTAGTTTTTGTAGACCCCGTTAGTGGAGTGGAAACAGCCTTTGAAGGGAGAAATGTGCTCAACCCTTCGGCCGTAGTCAAAGACGGAAAAGTTCATCTCCTGTATCGGGCTCAAGATGAAAAAATGACCTCAAGGATTGGATTGGCCACCAGTGAAGACGGCATCCATTTTATCAAAGAACCTGCCCCAATATTCTTTCCGGATAACGACGCTATGTTGGTATATGAAAACAACGGCGGTGTAGAAGACCCAAGGGTGGTTCAAGGTCCAGAGGGCAAATATTGGCTCACTTACACCTCATATGACGGAAAAACAGCTCGATTGTGTATCGCCAGTTCTCCCGATTTGAAACAATGGACCAAGCACGGACCGGTATTAAACGACCCAAAATATATTGACCTTTGGTCTAAATCAGGCGCCATTGTGGTGGAACAAGTAGGGGCAGAAATGCGTGCTAAAAAAATTAATGGCCAATACTGGATGTATTTTGGGGACACCAACCTATATATGGCTTATTCAACCAATTTAATTGATTGGAAGGTTTTAGAAAATGCAGAAAACAACAAAATGGTTTCTGTACTTCACCCCAGACCTGGATACTTTGACAGCAGGCTGGTAGAACCAGGTCCTTATGCCCTATGGACTGAAAGCGGAATTAATTTAATTTACAATGCCAGTAACGCCGCAAATAACAACGATCCCCAACTGCCAAAATTCACCTATGCCGCTGGACAGGCGCTGTTTAGTGCCACTTTACCCTATCAGTTGCTAGAGAGAACCCAAGGATATTTTATTTATCCCGATAAGGATTACGAAAAAATTGGGGAGGTAAATGAGGTGTGTTTTGTTGAGGGCATGGTCTTTTTTAAAAATAAATGGTTTCTCTATTACGGCACTGCAGACTCTAAAATTGCCGTCGCTATTGCGGAAAAATAAGCTGAATATGAAAAATTCT
>JANRDC010000019.1 GCA_030726725.1 Flavobacteriaceae bacterium | reverse complement strand
TCCCACCCAAGGTACAGAGCCTCTTGACTTTTTAAATGTCAAGAGGTTTTTTGTTTTTCCAAACTTTGGTCTACCCCCGATAGTTTAGGGATCACTGGGTAAAATATGTACTTTAGTAATCCAAATTTTACTGTTCATGTCTGCAAAAAAAACCTACGGCTCCTCCGGCCAATCATCCAAAAACAATTCGATTGGTGGAGCGTTAAATAATTCTAGTGCCTATATCCGCACCATCTCTGCTGTTTTTTTGCTGGCTTACTGGGCCATTGGTTTCGTGCCTAACCTCAAAGCGGTGGATCAAATAGCTCCTCAGTGGGCGGTGTTGCATGGGCTTAATATATTGAGTATTCTATGGATGTTTTCCGAGCGGTCATTTTTTGTGGCTCAGTGGCGTACGTTGACCAGGATTCCGCTTTTTGGGCTTTTGGTGGTATTTATGGTTTGGGGGGCGTTGTCCTTTGTTTATGCGATCAACCCGGTGGAGGCCTGGGTGAACATAGTGCGAATGGTGGCTATGGTAGTGGCGTTGGGGCAGGTATTTGCCTTGCTGGGCGCTGTTCCTAGAACAGCTGTTTTCTTCAGTTGGGTCATGGCGGGGTATTTGACTTTGGAAATGTGGCTGGTGCTCAAGCCTTTGATGGGGCTGCTGGCCGAGGGCGCTTATGTGTCTCGAGCAGGTGTGCTTAAGGGAACGACGGGGAACATCAACATCGCTGCACTGTCTATGGTGATTAAACTCCCCTTTGTGCTTTACTTGATGAATCGAGCCCAAAAGTGGGGTAGGGTGCTGCTGATGGGGGTGTTGATGACCTTGGTTATTTTCTGTTTGGTGATGATCGCCTCTAGGGCTTCTTTTGTCGCCTTGACCCTCAACGCATTGATATACATGGCTTGGGTGTTGCTGCGACACCGAAAGCAGCCTTGGTTGGTGCAGCTTAAACCGGTGCTCTATGTTTGGGTGCCCTTTGCCTTGGCGATTGGGTTGAGCAAGGTGGTGAACACGCGAAGTGAAGCCAATAATATAGACTTTTTTGACCGAGCAGCGAGTATTGTGCAGACGACCCAGGATGGGTCTATTGCCTCGCGTTTGCGGTTTTACCAGAAGGGTGTGGAGCACATGGTGGAGCACCCGATTTTTGGCGCTGGATTGGGGAACTGGAAGCTGCAGTCGATTGTGTACGATAAAGAAAATATCAATGGTTATGTAGTGCCTTACCACATGCACAACGATTTTTTGGAATTGGGAGCTGAGTTGGGGATTGTTGGTTTGTTGATGTATTTGGGGGTATTGGCCTTGGCTTTTTGGTATCTGTGGCAGGCGGCTACTTCCTCGCTGCCTGGGGATCAGCGATTTTGGGGTGGATTTTTGGCTTTGGGCTTGGTGACCTATTATGTAGATGCCACCTTTAACTTCCCCTGGGCCCGCCCCATCATGCAAATGGTGTGGTTGACCCTTTTGGCCTTGGTGATGCAGCAGTGGGCCCAGAGCGCTCGTGCGCGCTTGTGGAAGCCTACGCGTATCAAGGCGATTTTTTGGCCTTTGACCGCTTTGCTGATCAGTGTTCCTTCTTTTGTGATCGCCGCTTTGACCTATCAATCTTTGGTCGGTCAGCAGATTTTGCTGGGCGAATACAACCAAGGCAAAACAACTTCTTCCATTGAAACGATATTGGATGCGGTGCCGGACATTCCGAACATGACGGTGACTACCTTGCCCATGGTTGCCCTCAAGGGGCGCTATTTTGCGGCAGCCCAACGCTATGAAGAGGCGGAGCAGATGTATAAGGCGGGTATTGAGGTCAACCCGTTTTTGGGGTTCTCTGAGAATATGCTGAACCAGTTGTATACCCAGCAGCAAAAGTGGGATTCCGCGCTGAAGTACAGCCGAATTGCCTATGAAAAACTGCCGATTCCGCAGCATTTTGGCAATTATTTAAACCACCTGGTCAGGTATAAAGATTCTACTGAAGTGATGCGCATTTTTCTTCGGGACAGTATCAAACGCGACGAAGGTGCTTGGCGCAATTTCTTGGTAGCCGCTACCCAGATCATGTCTCCGGGACGCTCGGATTTGATCTCTGTTGCAGAAACGGCCAAGAATCGCTACCCAGACAATAAAGACTTTAAGGTGCTCTACAAACTGGTGGTTTTGGGCAAGCCTAGGGTAGATGAGGCATTTGCCTATGCCCAGCAGGGCAATGCGCTGTTTAACCAAGGCCAATACGCCGCCGCGGCAGCCCTGCTCCAAAAAGCATCTTCTTTGGATTCATTGGAGTATTCATACGTGGAAAATACCGGCGCAGCTTATTTCTCCATGGGGGATTGGGGGCGCTCTATTCCCTTTTTCGATCAGGTGATCGATCGGTTTAAGCCGGGTACAGGAAAGTCGGAATATATCAAGGCACTTGCTTTGATCAATTTAGGTCAGAAATCCGAGGCTTGTACGTGGCTAAAAGCTTCTGTTGCCTTGGGCTATCCCGATGCGCAAAAGGCGCTGGATCAGTGGTGTGCCGCCCAATAGGACAGCGCTGATCTAGGAAAACGCTTGGTGTCCCGTGATGTCCAAGCCGGTGATCAGCAGGTGAATATCGTGGGTCCCCTCGTAGGTCACCACAGACTCCAAGTTCATCATGTGGCGCATGATGGAATATTCGCCGGTGATGCCCATACCGCCCAACATCTGACGCGCGTTGCGCGCTACCTCCAAGGCCATGTCGACATTGTTTCTTTTGGCCATAGAGATCTGGGCCGAAGTAGCTTTACCCTCGTTTTTTAATTGACCGAGCCTTAAGGCCAATAGCTGCGCTTTGGTGATTTCTGTAATCATTTCCGCGAGTTTCTTTTGCTGCAATTGGGTGGCGGCAATCGGTTTTCCGAACTGCTCTCTTTCTTTGGCGTAACGCAAAGCGGTATCGTAGCAATCCATGGCGGCACCGATGGCGCCCCATGCAATTCCGTAGCGCGCAGAATCCAAACAGCCCAATGGGGCGCCTAGTCCATCCTTGCCTGGCAACAGATTTTCTTTGGGAACCTTGACATTGTCAAAGATGAGCTCTCCGGTAGCAGAAGCCCTGAGCGACCACTTGTTGTGGGTTTCTGGGGTGCTGAATCCAGGGTCACCTCGTTCGACGATCAGTCCTTTGATTCGCCCATCTTCATTTTTGGCCCAAACAACGGCTATGTCGGCAAAAGGCGCATTGGAAATCCACATTTTTGCGCCGTTGAGCACATAGTGATCTCCTGCATCTTTAAAATGAGTGGTCATCCCACCTGGGTTTGACCCGTGATTCGGTTCGGTCAAACCAAAGCAACCCATGATTTCACCAGTGGCTAGACGGGGTAAGTATTTTTGTTTTTGCTCTTCGGATCCATAGGCCCAAATCGGGTACATCACCAGGGAAGATTGAACAGAAGCTGTGGAGCGCACGCCGCTGTCCCCGCGTTCGATTTCTTGCATGATCAAACCGTAGCTGATGTGGTCCAATCCAGCTCCTCCGTAATTTTCTGGAATTGTCGGGCCAAAAGCGCCAATTTCTGCCAGTCCATGAAGTATTTCTTTGGGAAACTCTGCGCGTTGGGCGTAGTCTTCGATGATGGGGCTTACCGCCCTCTTGACCCAGGCTCGCGCTGTATCGCGCACTAATTTATGCTCCTCGCTGAGCAAATCATCTATGGAGTAGTAGTCTGGGGCTTCGAACAAATCGGGTTTCATGCACTTGATTTTACCCAAATGTACGCAAAGAAATGTAACATTTAAACAGGTGATTGTTACATTTTGAGGTAAAAATCACGGGTAAGTGCGGTGTATTCCTCGGTGTATTGGTGGCGAGCGGTTTCGATGATCAGTCGATCCATGGATGGTTCTTTTGGGGTCCGTTCAAAACACAACAATACGCGTTTTGGGCCGCTTTCCGGATGACCCCAAACCTCGGTAATTTTGCTGGGAAATAGTGAAAATGCAGCAGCGTGGGCCACCAGTACGGATTGATCCACGGCAGGCGCCACTAAGGCCAATGTTCCCTGTTCGCTCATCAGGGCTTCTGCGCAGGCGATCAGGGTGGTGTAATCCAGGCTGTGCTGTTGGCGCGCGCGAGCGCGCGCATCTACCGCCCCAGGAGTGGTTTCAAAAAAAGGCGGATTACAGGTGATCAGGTCGTAAGGGGCATCTGCCTCTTCGGCCAATTCTTGGATGTCTCCGTGAAAACAGAACAGCCGATCCCCCCAAGGACTGCGTTCAAAATTTTCCACACATTGCTCAAAAGCTTCGGGGTCAATTTCAATGGCGTCGATTGCGGGAGCTTCGCAGCGCTGGGCGATCATCAAGGCGATGAGTCCAGTACCTGCGCCAATGTCCAATATGCGTTCCGGGTGATTGACCGGTGCCCAAGCGCCGAGCAATACCCCATCGGTGCCTACTTTCATGGCACAACGGTCTTGGTGTACGGTAAATTCTTTGAACCTGAACGGAGCGGACATGAGGTATTAGCCTTCTAGGTAGAGTTCAATCAATCCTTCAGGGGCGGCCACCTCAATAGTGTTATTTGCGCGATCAACCACCAGAATTACTTGGTCTGTCACGGGAAGCAGCAGTTCTCTGCCGCTGGGGTGTTCCACCACCATGAGCGCTTGGGCGGTGTTGTCGTTGATGGTTGTGATTTTACCCACATTTCCATGCACGCGATCAACTACGGCAAATCCGATCACTTCGTGGTAGTAGAATTTATTGCCGCTCAAGGGAGGTAGGAGGGACAAGGGCAAGAAGAGTTTGGAACCCATCAGCGCATCGGCATCTGCCTCACTGGTGACGCCTTCAAATCGGACCCGCAAAAGATCTGATTTGTGCAGGGTACTGCGCTCCAAAAAAAATGGAACCAGACTGCCCCTAAGCGAGACAAATACTGATTCCAGATCTTCGTATATTTCTGGGTCGTCAGAGTCTAGTTTGACCAGGACTTCCCCTTTAAAACTGTATTTAGAGACGATTTTACCTACGTAGAAACACTCGGATTCTTTCATCTCTTGTACGCTGATTAAGCCTCTTCTTCAGTGGCCTC
>JANRDC010000018.1 GCA_030726725.1 Flavobacteriaceae bacterium | reverse complement strand
ACAATTAAATCGGATAGGCCACCCTGAGGTGATAAATGTTGGTCAGTTTGGCTTTGAGCACTTTCTTTACCGCGATGATTTCTTTAAAGGTGATGTTGGCATTGATCATTTGGTCCCCTTCTACTTGGGTTTGGATGATGCGTTCCACAAAAGAATCGATTTCTTCGTAGGTGGGGTTTTTTAAACTTTTTGAGGCTGCCTCCACTGCGTCAGCCATCATTAATATGGCTGTTTCCTTAGAAAATGGCAGTGGTCCTGGGTAGGTGAAATGATTGATATCTACTTGGGCGTCGCGTTCCAAGGCCTTTTTGTAGAAGTAATACACCTGAGAAGTACCGTGGTGGGTTCTGATGAAATCGATCAAACGATCCGGTAACTTGTTCTTTTTAGCAATTTCAATTCCGTCCCGAACATGCTCGATGATGATTTGGGCTGATTCGCGCGCACTGATTTCATCGTGGGGGTTTACTGAAGATTTTTGATTTTCTGTAAAGTAAGTTGGATTGTTCATTTTCCCCAAGTCGTGGTATAAGGCCCCTACGCGAACCAACATGGCGTTGGCCCCGATCTCATTGGCCGCAGCCTCCGCCAGATTAGCTACCTGTAAAGAGTGGTGAAAGGTACCAGGTGCCTTAATGGACAGCTCTTTGAGCAGCGCAGTATTGGTGTCTGACAATTCCAAGAGCGAAACCTCGGATACCAAGCCAAATACCTTTTCATAAGCGTATATAAGTGGTTGCACAAATAGGGTAATCATGCCGTTAAGGGCAAAATAACCCAAAGTTATCCACTGAATCTCAGCCCATGTACCTTCTTGAATCAGATGAAAGGACAAATACCCTATCGCGTAAACCAGGGTGATTTGCCCTACAGAAATGAAAAGATTAGCGCGTTTATACAAGGCGGTCACCGACAGAATGGTGACCACTCCTGCCATGATCTGCAAAAAGATATACTCAAAGCTATTGGGAACCACAAACCCCAACACCAAAACGGTCAATACGTGGCTGAATAACCCCAAGCGCGCATCAAAAAACGTCTTGAGTATTAATGGCAGTATGCTCAAGGGGACTACAAACAGGTAGTCCGCATTGTACTGTACCACCAAGGAAGTAGCCACCACCATGGCGATCATGTTAAAAAATATAAAGGTTACTTGGGTATTGTTTCGGTAAACCTTAGGTCGGTATTTTTTGAGAAATAAAAACATCATCAACAGCACCATCGCCACCAACAATACGTAGCCAAAAACAATAAAAATCGCATTGTTTTGGTTCCAAATCACGGAAGAAAAATGCTGGCTTAGCGAGTCGAGCATGCGGTAACTTTCCGCGTCCACTACCTCTCCTTTCGCAATGACCAAAGTGCCTTTCTGGACAAAACCGTTGGTGGTGCTCAAGGATTCAATCGCTTGATCCAACGCTTTTTGGGTGATGTCTTGATCCAACAAATAGTTGGGCTGAATCACGTCCAACATCAGCCCCGACCGGGCCAATTCATCTGATGTAGCAGGTGAAAGCGTCTGAGACCAGCGTTCTTTGAGCCAGTTGAGCGCTGACTGAGGTGTACGCAATTCATCGATCTCTTTTTTTGAAGCTACCTGCCCCTCCAACAACCAAATATACCCTGTGCCCTGAGGAATATCAGCCGCTTTGACCACACCGCCTCGGTACAGTTCATCCAGGGCGGAGACCACCTCTGTGCTGTCTTCGAGCTTATCCTGAGTCTGTAACCAGGCCCATACTTTGGCTTTTATCGATGGGTAAACAACTGGATCTTGAGTGAAATAAGGCGGTTGTTGGGCGCTGATCAACTGCATCTCTTGGGCCCTTTCCTCTTGAGTTTTCAGCACATCAAAATCTATGGGCGCATACAAGGTCTGGTGCTGCCAAGGCTTACCTTGTTGAAACTCGTACTTAAACTGTCCTCCCTTGGGGAAGAAAAAAACGATGATTGCAATACTCGCCGCATAGAGTAATCCCTTAAACAATGTGGATTGGTGGCGATACACCAGATCAAATCGATTTTTCATAAGCCAAAGTCTCGGTCAAAAATAGCAAATAAGGCGTGAACCCCAATCCTTTATCTCAGATCTCCCCTTTTGGGGAATATTTGTTAATTTAGGGCTTCTAAATACACATGATGCATCGAGTAGTTATCGTATCCGCCCAGCGCACACCTATCGGAAGTTTTATGGGTGCACTGAGCTCTTGTACCGCCACCTATTTGGGAAGCACAGCCATTCGTGCAGCATTGGATAAAATTGCCCTGGCCCCCGAGCTCGTCGAAGAAGTTTATGTAGGACATGTGCTCCAAGCTGGAACTGGTCAAGCCCCTGCGCGACAAGCAGCCTTGGGTGCTGGAATTTCCCCAAATACTCCTTGTACGGCCATCAATAAAGTATGTGCCTCAGGATTGAAGGCCATTCTGTTGGCTGCCCAATCCATACAGTTAGGCGATCGATCGATTGTTGTAGCAGCGGGCATGGAATCCATGAGCTTGGCCCCTCACCTAGCCCCGATGCGCAACGGAACAAAATTCGGTCCTTTATCTATGGTTGATGCCATACAAATCGATGGATTACAAGACGCCTATGCCTTACAACCCATGGGCGTATTTGCCGATCAGTGCGCTTTGGATCACCAAATATCCAGAGCTGAACAAGACACTTATGCGCTGACCTCCTATCAAAGAGCTCAAGAGGCTTGGGAAAAAGGTCTATTTGCCCAGGAAGTTTCACCGGTCCTGGTACATGGGCCTAAGGGACAAACGCATACCGTAGACCGGGATGAGGAGTTCACCAAAATATTTCCCGATAAAGTAGCCGGTTTAAGGCCCGCTTTTTCCGTTGACGGAACAGTTACTGCGGCCAATGCCTCAACCATCAATGACGGAGCAGCTGCATTAGTGCTGATGAGCGAAGAAAAAGCACGTGAACTCAACTTAAAACCTTTGGCCTACATCAGCGGGTATGCCGATGCCGCATTGGCTCCGGAGCAATTTACTGTCGCTCCAGCAAAAGCCATCCCTTTAGCCTTGAACAAAGCTGGAATTACGCTGGATCAAGTCGACCTTTTTGAAATCAATGAGGCCTTCTCCGTGGTGGCATTGGCCAACAACAAGTTGCTGGGCATTGATTCGGCCAAGGTGAATGTTGTGGGTGGAGCTGTAGCTCTGGGACATCCACTGGGGTGTTCAGGAGCTAGAATTGCCACCACTTTGGTGCACCAACTGCTCCAAAGAAAACAGCGATGGGGTGCAGCTGGAATATGCAATGGAGGCGGAGGTGCCAGTGCATTGATTATTGAAAACGCTACTTTATAGGATGATTGGAATTTGCACGCAAAGCGTACTCCCTGTTTATAGTTTATGTGAACCTCATGCTCCTCTGGTGAACCAAATGCTCTATGGCGAATGGTATCTTGTTGTCGAACAAAGAAAGCATTGGGTAAAAATAAAAAATGGACTGGATGGCTCCATCGGTTGGATTCAAATGCGCCAACACCACTCATTGGCAGAGGACATCTCTATTCCTAACGCGTCATCACCTAAGTTGGTCACCGATTTAATCAGCTCCATCCATAAATCCGATGGTACATTGCTGCCTATTGTTTTGGGTTCTATGGCCGAACACGCTATTCTTTGTGGAGATCCAGCTCAAGAGCCCCGTAACCAACACCTAGATCCTTGCACTGTGGTTGACAGCGCATTAAAATACCTACACGCTCCAGAACTCTACGGAGGAAGGACTCCTTGGGGTATAGACGCAGGCGCATTAACTCAAATGGCCTACCGTTTAGGGGGTATTCAACTCAAGCGCACCCCATTAGAACAATCAGCTCAAGGAACTGCATTGAGCTTTATCGAGGAAAGCGAACCGGGGGATTTGGTGTTTTGTGACAACAAAGAAGGTGTGATTGATCACGTTGGACTGATGTTGCCCGACCATCATGTACTCCATGTATACGGAAAAGTGCGCATCGACAGAATAGACCACACGGGAATCTTTAATCCTGAATTAAGAAAATACACACATTCGCTCAGGGTGATCAAACAAATCAGCCAATAAAAAACCCCGCTTTCAGGCGGGGTTTTTAGTTTAAGCGTAGAATTTTACTGCTCCAATGCTTCTTGTAGTCTCTTGAAGTTGACGAAATCACCTAGAGCTCCATAGATATTTTTTAACTGCTCCATCAAATCTCTGTTACCTGCATTTACCTTTAAAGCAGCCTCAAGCACGTCAGCTCCCTTTTGGAAGAAACTGTCTTTCTGTTCTTTTAAGGCATCATACTTAGCAATTTCTTTGGCTGAAGAACCGCGAATGCTATTCATTTGTTCAATCAAACCATTGCCCTCATTGACAAAAGCAGTAGAGAGGTTTAAATAGGCGTTGATGTAGGCTGGATCGATATCAATAGCTTTTTGATAAGCAGCACGTGCAGCATCTAGATCGTTTTGCTCCATGCTGATGACGCCGATATTGTAGTGAAGATCGGCATTGTTGGGATCCAATTCAATCGCTTCATTCATCAATGACTTAAAAGTCTCCTTATCGCCTAACTTAAAGTATAGGTTGGCATGATTTAAAATCAAGGATACATCTTCAGGATTGTTCTGACGCGCCTCAACATAAGCGTTCATCGCCAAATCATCATTGCCTTGCTGGGTGTAAATCAAGGCGATGTTCTTGATGATTTCACTTCTTTTTGAAGGCGTTTTGTCATCTTTTGGCTCATCGTAAGTACCTGCCTTAACCATCAAGTCACGCTGTGATTGTGGCATCTCGACACGCTCACCGGTTTCCTTGTCACGCGCAGAGTATCGAGTTTCAGACCCGTCATAGTTGATGTCTTTTAATATGTGGTAGTACTTCAAGGCATTGTCGTAATCTGTCCCACTGACAGCAGCACTGGCAGCGTAATAGAGATAGATCGTGTCCTTGGGGCTTAATGTGTAGCTTTTAAACAATTTTCCTGCGGATACAGCATAGTTTCCTGCTTCGTTATTTTTTACAGCTGCATTGACTAAATCCACTGAAATCATCGCCATTTTCTCAGCGATTGCCTCAGTAAGTTTGGGTTTTCCAGAAGCCTTATCGGTTTCGGCCAATTTGTTGTAAGCGGCTACTGCAGCGTCAAAATCACCCTGATCATCAGCTTTAGCTTTTGCGTAATAAGCATCAGCTAAAGTTTGGTAGTAGGTCAAAGCTGTTTTTGGATCGGTAGTGGCTACGGTTCCAGAAGCGCCTTCCAAAGCGGAAATCGCTGTTGCAGCATCACCAGACTTTAACGCCTTTTGAGCTGTTTTAATTTCTTCTTTTTGTGCGAAAGCCAAGGTAGATACCCCTAGGGCTGCCAGCATTAAAAAACTTTTTTTCATAAATTGTTAGTTGTTGTTTCTTGTTGTTTATTGTGCATCATCGGAGTGACCCATATCTGGAGTAACTTCAATATCGTTGACATCAGTGACTTCTACTTCCTCTTCGCGAACTACTTTAGCGACTGCTGCGATTGAATCGTTGTCTCTGATATTGATGAGGCGAACTCCTTGAGTCGCGCGGCCCATCACCCTTAAATCATCTACATTGAGGCGAATAGCGATACCAGACTTATTGATAATCATCAAATCATCGGTATCATCCACATTTTTAATCGCCACCAAATAACCTGTTTTTTCAGTGATTGATATGGTTTTTACCCCTTTTCCACCGCGATTAGTGATGCGGTAGTCCTCTATACTAGAGCGCTTCCCGTATCCCTTCTCGGATACCACCAAAATATCTTCGTCAAAATTGTTGACCGTCACCATGCCGATTACCTCGTCTTGTTCGTCGGCCAAGGTAACCCCGCGCACACCAGAGGCATTTCTACCCATCGGTCTGGTTTTGCTCTCCTCAAAACGAATCGCTTTACCCGAGCGCAAGCCAATCAATACTTGACTGGATCCGGTGGTCAATTTCGCCTCGATCAACTCATCCCCCTCGCGTACAGTGATGGCGTTAATCCCATTCACCCTCGGTCTAGAATACGACTCTAGCGAAGTTTTCTTCACGATACCTTGACGAGTAGCCATCATCACAAAGTGACTGTTGACATAATCCGTATCCTTTAAGTCTTGGGTACAGATAAATGCTTTTACCTTATCGTCCGGAGTGATATTGATCAAATTTTGTATTGCACGACCTTTAGATGTTCTGCTTCCTTCTGGGATTTCAAACACGCGCATCCAGAAACATTTTCCAGATTGGGTGAAGAACAACATGTATTGGTGATTAGTGCCCACAAACAGATGCTCCAAGAAGTCTTCGTTTCTGGTCGAAGAAGCTTTTTGCCCTACCCCACCTCTGTTTTGTGTTTTGTATTCGGAAAGCGGAGTTCTTTTGATGTAGCCAGCGTGTGAAATCGTGATCACCACTTGTTCGTCTGGAATCATGTCTTCCATACTCAAATCACCACCAGCGTAATTGATCTCAGATCTTCTGGCATCCCCAAAACGATCTTTAACCTCTTGTAGCTCTTCTTTAATGATCTGCATTCTGCGCTCCTTACGGGCCAATATATCCTTCAAGTCAGCAATCGTTTTGATCACTTCATCGTACTCAGCGCGCAACTTATCTTGTTCAAGACCCGTAAGCTGACGCAAACGCATTTCTACAATCGCTTTTGACTGAGCATCTGTCAATTTAAATCGCTCCATCAAAGCAGCACGAGCATCGTCTGGATTACTGGCGGCGCGAATGATTTTGATCACTTCGTCAATATTGTCCGAAGCGATAATCAATCCCTCTAAAATGTGTGCGCGTTCTTCAGCTTTGCGCAATTCAAATTCAGACCTGCGCACCACTACTTCATGTCTGTGGTCTACAAAGTGAACGATCATATCTTTGACGTTCAACATTTCTGGTCGACCGTTGACCAAGGCGATGTTGTTCACGCTAAAAGATGACTGAAGCGCTGAAAACTTGTACAGGGTGTTTAAAACTATGTTGGGTACTGCATCTTTTTTAAGTACAAAAACAATACGCATACCCTTTCGGTCAGATTCATCGCGAATCGTGGAGATACCCTCGATTTTCTTTTCGTTGACCATATCGGCGATCTTTTTGATCAGATCAGCCTTATTTACTTGGTAAGGAATTTCTGTCACAATGATGCACTCTCTGCCGTGGACTTCCTCCATCTCAGCTTTTGCACGAACGACAACCCTTCCTCTACCTGTTTTAAAAGCTTCTTTAACCCCGTCATATCCGTAAATAATCCCTCCAGTAGGGAAATCAGGAGCCTTGATGTGGGTGATGATCTCTTCGATCTCAATATCGTTGTTGTCGATATAAGCGTGTATTCCGTCCACCACCTCGGAGAGGTTGTGGGGCGGCATATTGGTTGCCATACCCACCGCAATACCAGATGCACCATTCACCAATAGGTTGGGAATACGCGTAGGCAATACTTTGGGCTCCTTCAGAGAGTCGTCAAAATTGAGTTGGTGATCAACCGTGTCTTTGTCGATATCCGCCAACATATCTTCTGCGATACGGCGCATACGGGCCTCGGTGTATCGCATAGCCGCAGGACTGTCTCCATCGACAGAACCAAAGTTACCCTGGCCATCTACTAGCATATAACGCAAGCTCCATTCTTGGGCCATACGCACCATAGTGTCGTATACTGAACTATCCCCATGTGGGTGATACTTACCCAGAACCTCCCCTACAATTCTAGCGGATTTTTTGTACGCGGTGTTGGAACGAACTCCCAACTCATGCATACCAAAAAGCACGCGACGGTGTACTGGTTTTAGCCCATCCCGAACATCGGGAAGTGCTCTCGAGACAATCACAGACATCGAATAATCGATGTATGCTGATTTCATCTCATCATCAATGTTAATCGGTATTAATTTTTCTCCTTCTGCCATATCGATAAGCGCATTATATCATTCAAAAAATGATCAGGCCAATATACGCAAATCCTATGGTATAGACCTGCGCTAGGCTTGTTTTATTGTACAATTTATCAACAGGAAATTAATGAGTAATTTACTACAGTGCTCAGCTGCCGTAGCTGAAGATTTGTCAGCACTCGAGCAATGTGCACAACTTAGGCACCATCCTTGGTATAAAAGTGATTGAATATGTTTAATTTTAACCCAATAATACCTGATTATGGACGATAATTTTTCACCAAGGGTCAAAGACGTCATCGCGTACAGCAAAGAAGAGGCATTGAGATTGGGTCACGATTTTATTGGAACCGAACACTTGATGCTGGGGCTACTCAGAGATGGCAACGGCAAAGCTATATCCATTTTAGAGGCATTGGCCGTAGATTTAGAACAACTCAGAAAGAGGATTGAAACCCTAAATCCTCCCGTGGAAAGCGCCCAGGTTATCCGCCAGGACCAACGCAATCTTCACTTGACACGTCAAGCTGAACGCGCGTTAAAGACCACCTTTTTAGAAGCCAAACTTTTTCAAAGCAACTCCATCAATACAGCGCATCTATTGCTCTGCATTTTGAGAAATGAAAATGATCCCACCACCAAATTACTGAACAAATTATTGGTGGACTACGAAGGTGTTAAGGAACAATTTAAGTCCATGATCACCAACGATAGCGACTACGCTGATGAGCCCAATGCATCGTTTGATTCCGATGCTGACGATCAAGAAAAAGAAAGTCCACAAGGGGGTAATGCCTCGGCCACTGCCAAATCAACTTCAAAATCTAAAACTCCAGTACTCGATAACTTTGGTAAAGACCTCACCAAAATGGCTGAGGAAAACAAATTGGATCCAGTGGTGGGACGCATCAAAGAAATCGAACGCGTTTCACAAATATTGAGCAGACGCAAAAAAAATAACCCGCTGTTAATCGGTGAACCCGGTGTGGGTAAAAGTGCGATTGCGGAGGGATTGGCCTTGCGTATCGTTCAGAAAAAAGTGTCTAGAGTACTGTACAACAAGCGTGTGGTGACCCTTGACCTCGCCTCTTTGGTGGCGGGCACAAAATACCGGGGTCAGTTCGAAGAGCGCATGAAAGCGGTGATGAATGAAGTGGAAAAAAACGATGACATCATTTTGTTTATCGATGAAATCCACACCATTGTGGGCGCTGGAGGTGCAACAGGTAGCCTAGATGCATCAAATATGTTTAAACCTGCCCTAGCCAGAGGTGAGATTCAATGTATTGGTGCTACTACCCTAGATGAATACAGACAATATATTGAAAAAGATGGGGCGCTAGAGCGACGTTTTCAAAAGGTCATCATCGAACCAACCACTGAGGAAGAGACTATAGAAATCCTCAACAACATTAAGTCAAAGTACGAAGATCACCACCAGGTCTCCTATACGCCTGAGGCAATTTTGGCCTGCGTGCAGTTGACAAACCGATATATGAGTGACCGTTTCCTACCCGATAAAGCCATAGATGCTTTAGACGAGGCTGGCTCAAGGGTTCACATCAACAACATGCATGTCCCCAAGGAAGTAATCGACTTGGAAAAACAATTGGAAGCGGTACGCGAAGAAAAGAATGCTGTTGTCAAAAAACAGAAGTACGAGGAAGCGGCAAAACTCAGAGACGATGAAAAAAAGATCGAGAAAGAACTAGCCATTGCTCAAGAAAGATGGGAAGAGAACGCAAAACTGCACCGGGAAACGGTCACCGAAGAGCACGTGGCCAGCGTTGTTTCCATGATGAGCGGCATTCCAGTTACCCGGGTTGCCCAAGCAGAAAGCACCAAATTAGCAGAACTCCCCCAACTGATCCAATCTAAGGTCATCGGTCAACCCGATGCAGTAGTTAAGGTCGCCAAAGCAATTCAGCGCAATAGGGCTGGATTAAAAGACCCCAACAAACCCATAGGTTCATTTATTTTTCTGGGCCAAACAGGAGTGGGAAAAACTCAGCTAGCCAAGGTACTGGCTAGGGAATTGTTTGATTCTGAGGATTCGTTAATCCGAATCGACATGAGTGAGTATATGGAAAAATTTGCCATTTCTCGCTTGGTGGGATCACCTCCAGGATACGTTGGATATGAAGAAGGCGGACAACTCACCGAAAAAGTGCGCAGAAAACCCTACGCGGTGATCCTCTTAGACGAGGTAGAAAAAGCGCACCCAGACGTATTTAATATGCTTCTACAGGTTTTGGATGACGGATACCTGACAGATAGCTTAGGTCGTAAGATCGACTTTAGAAATACTATTATTATCATGACCTCCAATATTGGATCGCGCCAACTCAAAGATTTTGGATTGGGCGTAGGATTCGGTACCGCTGCAAAAATGGCTCAGTCCGGTGACCATGCCAAAGGAGTGATTGAAAATGCATTGAAGAAAGCATTTGCCCCAGAATTCCTCAACAGAATTGACGATGTGGTGGTGTTTAACAGTTTAGAGAAAACGGACATCGAGAAAATCATCGATATAGAATTGGTGAAACTTGTTGAGCGCATTGAATCCTTGGGTTATCAGATCAAACTTAGCGATGCAGCCAAAGGATTTATCGCCGAAAAAGGATTTGATCCACAGTACGGAGCAAGACCATTGAAGCGAGCTATCCAAAAATATGTGGAGGATGTTTTGGCAGAGCAAATCATCTTGTCTCAAATGACTCAAGGTGACGCAGTTGTACTTGACTGGAATGAAGGAAATGAAGCGCTCAGCGTAGGGATAGAAAAAGGTACTACTGCCTCCTAAGTATTTAATTGTTGATTTTCAACCCTTAGTTTTAAGGGTTGTCCAACAATAAACTCCTGTTTTTCTCATATTCACAAAAAGCAGGCTGGTCAAGGTACTCCAATGCGATTTTAATTACATTTGGGCCATATACATTCGTGTTATGGCCTTTTCTGGCATTTTTTCATTTACCACAAATACCTTGACTACAGGTACTACAGCTCCGTTGACTACCCCTTGGGGGTAAAGCTATATTTTCCTCGGACCTTACTTTATTCTTTATTCATTTTTATCCATTATCAACATGTTGGTTCTTAAATTCGGCGGTAGTTCAGTAGCCCGCGAATCTGCAATACGTCAAGTCGCACAGATCATTCAATCATACGCTCAAAAAGAGCGCATCGCAGTCGTGGTTTCCGCCATGGGTGGTATTACCGATTTATTGGTGAATGCGTTGCACAGCGCATCAAATCGGGAAGCTACCTATCAGACCTTAATCAGTGAAATAGAAAAAACCCACCTTGATGCGGTGAAATCACTGATACCCGTATCCATACAAAGCGGTGTACTCAGCCGTGTAAAACAAAGCATCAATCAATTAGACGCACTTTTAGAAGGGGCCTACCTCATAGGGGAAACAACACCTAGACTCAGCGATCAAGTTTTGGCTTATGGAGAGCTGTTATCCAGTGAAATTATCGCAGCTTACCTGAAGAGTTTGGACATTGATTTAACCTATTGGGATGCTCGGTTGTTGATCCGCACCAACAGCAAACACGGCAAAGCCCAAGTGGATACAGCAACTACGTATAGCGCTTTACAACAAGCCGCCTCGACAGGTCATCAGGTTCAAATCATGGGCGGATTTATTGGGGCAGATGCTTCTGGCCATACAACTACTTTGGGAAGAGGAGGTTCAGATTATTCAGCCTCTTTGGTAGCTGCGGGTTTAAGCGCTCGTGAACTATTGATTTATACCGATGTGAGTGGAATGTTTACTGCGCACCCTCAATGGGTAAAATCAGCCAAACCCATTGAAGAAATATCCTATGAGGAAGCTATGGAGCTTTCGCATTTTGGCGCCAAAGTGCTCTACCCGCCTACCATTCAGCCCGCCATGGCTGTGGGGATACCTTTGCGCATCAAAAACACATTTGCCCCCGAGGATCCAGGCACTTTAATCAGTGCCACAGGAGGCGCACAAGAAAAAACTGTTCGCGGTATCAGCCACATCCCACAAATGGCCTTGGTTTCCCTAGAGGGACCTGGAATGGTGGGTATTCCAGGTATTTCACAGAAGTTTTTTTCTGTGCTTTCTCAGGCCCAGATCAATGTGGTATTGATCACCCAAGCTTCCTCTGAACACTCAATAACTATTGCTATCGCCTCCGCAGATGCTCAAAAAGCTGTTGATGTAGTCAATGAGGCATTTAGTTACGAGATCAAACAGGGTATGATCAACGCGCTTGTTCCAGAGCTGGACATGGCTATTTTGGCCTTGGTGGGCGACCAAATGAGAAGCCACCAAGGACTGAGCGGAAAAATGTTTCAAACACTGGGGCGCAATAATGTAAATATTCGCGTAATCGCCCAGGGTTCATCTGAACGGAATATATCAGCTGTGATCGCTGAAAAGGATGTGCCGAAAGCGATTAATGCGCTGCATGAGACGTTTTTTGAAGCCCAAACCAAGCAGGTGAATCTGTTCGTTATGGGCGTGGGCACAGTGGGCAGTCAACTCCTAGAACAACTGGAAAAACAATCCGATTACCTACAAAACCACCTCCAACTTCAAGTGAGGGTGGTGGGAATAGCCAACTCAAAAACTATGTTTTTTGATGAAGCCGGTATTGATTTGACTCAGTGGTCCAGCTGCCTGGGGCGCGGAACAAAAAGTTCCCTAGAAGGATTTGCCCAAGAGGTAAAACGACTCAACCTGCGCAACTCAATATTTGTAGACAACACCGCCGATCAGGGAGTTGCCCAGTCCTACTCCACCTACCTTTCCCACAGTATATCTGTGGTGACCTGTAATAAAATTGCGTGTTCATCTACCTTTGAATACTACCAAAAACTACAGCAACTCTCCGGCAAATACCAAGCTTCATTCTTGTATGAAACAAATGTTGGCGCAGGTCTACCTATCATTGATACCCTGAAAAATATGGTGGCCTCAGGTGATCGAATTCACAAAATACAGGCAGTGCTGTCAGGTAGCCTAAACTTTATTTTTCACCACTACCAAGGCGAGGATTTTGCTTCAGTAGTAGGACAAGCACAACAATTGGGATATACGGAGCCAGATCCAAAAATTGACCTCAGCGGTGTTGATGTCATGCGCAAAATATTGATTTTAGCGCGGGAAGCAGGACTAAAACTGGAGATGAGCGATATACAGAACAATTCATTTCTATCCTCTGAAGCATTGGCCACCCTGGATAATGAAGCCCTATTTGCTCAATTGATTCAAGATGAAGGTAAAATGCGTAAACTTTGGCAAAACGCTCATGATCAAGGAGCTAAACTCAAATACACCGCTTTACTCGATGGTCAAAAAGCCAGTGTGGGCGTAGAAGTCATCCCCAAAGATCATCCCTTTTATCATTTACCTGGGAGCGACAATATCGTACTTTTTTACACAGAACGCTACCCGACTAGTCCCATGGTAATTCAAGGAGCTGGAGCTGGAGCAGCAGTAACCGCATCCGGTATATTTGCCGATATTATACGCGCAGCAAAACACGAATAAATGAAAAGAATCAGTTTGTTTTCGCCAGGTACTATTGCCAATATATCATGTGGTTTTGATGTGTTGGGCGTCGCTTTAGACGAGGTAGGTGATATCATGCATATAGAAGAAACTGTTGAACCCGGTTGGCGGATCAGTGCAATCACGGGTGCTGACCTACCCTTGGCCGTTGAAAAGAATACTGCTGGCGTGGCTGGACTCAGTTTGTTGAACGCCTACAAATCCAAAGTGGGCACACACCCAGGTTTTCATTTGGTGATCGAAAAGAAAATAAAAGCAGGCAGCGGAATTGGCTCTAGTGCAGCCAGTGCCTCAGGTGCTGTTTGGGGTTTAAATGAATTGTTGGGCAGACCTTTTACCCCGCTTGAATTGGTGGGATTTGCCATGGAGGGGGAAAAACTAGCCAGCGGTGTAGCCCACGCCGATAATGTAGCCCCAGGACTATTTGGTGGTTTTACATTGGTTCGCTCCTATGCTCCATTGGACATTGTCGCATTGCCTTGCCCAAACGATTTGTACGCCGTGGTACTTCACCCGCAGATTGAGATCAAAACCCAGGATGCGCGCAGCATATTAAAAACGCAGCTCAGCTTAAAACAGGCGACCACCCAATGGGGAAATTTAGGCGGATTGATCGCAGGGTTGTATACTGATGATTACGGATTAATTTCCAGATCATTGGTCGATGTGGTTGTAGAACCCATCAGATCCCTGCTGATACCAGGTTTTGATGAACTGAAAAAAACCATGCTGGACTCCGGGGCTTTAGGCGCAGGGATTTCAGGCTCTGGACCTTCTGTATTTGCCTTGGCTAAAGGCAGTGATCAAGCGCATCTGATCGCTCAAGCCATTGACGTCAACTACCGGAAATGGGGGATCGATTTTGAGGTTCATTGCGCTAAAATCAACACCCAAGGCATCAAAATCCTCAACGAATAAAGCTTAGCACGATGATCTACAAAAGTCTTACCAACCCAAGTTTAACTGCTAGTTTCAAAGAAGCGGCCACCACGGGCATCGCACCAGATCGAGGCTTGTATTTTCCTGATCATCTACCCGATTTAGGACGAGATTTTTGGGCTTCATATGCCCATATGGATAAAGAAACTTTAGGGTACGAGGTGATGAAACACTTTGTGGGAAGCGACATCGATCAGCAGACGCTAGCGGAAATCGCCAGCGCTGCTATAGATTTTGACCTCCCTGTGGTTCGCTTGGATGACCGCATAGGTGTACTTGAGCTATTTCATGGACCCACCTTGGCTTTTAAAGATGTTGGTGCCCGATTTATGGCCCGTTGCTTGGGCTACTTTTCTGCACAAAGCGGTGAAAAAACCACTGTTTTGGTGGCTACTTCTGGAGATACAGGCGGCGCGGTAGCGGATGGATTTTTAGGGGTGCCCGGAGTTGAGGTCGTCATCCTTTACCCCAGTGGCAAAGTCAGCCCATTACAAGAAAAACAACTGACTGCCCTTGGGCAAAACGTCAGGGCTGTCGAAGTACTGGGCACGTTTGACGATTGTCAAGACATGGTGAAAACCGCGTTTGTTGATCAACAAGTGAGATCTGCGCGTAAATTAACCTCTGCCAACTCGATCAATGTAGCAAGGTGGCTGCCACAAATGCTGTACTACTTTGTGGCGCTTCAACAAAAGAAATCATCCGATAAACCTTGGGTGGTCAGCGTTCCTTCTGGAAATTTTGGCAATCTTTGCGCGGGTTTTGTGGCGCAAAAATTAGGGCTGGACATCGCTCACTTTATCGCCGCAACCAACAGCAACAAAACAGTTCCAGACTATTTGACTACAGGGGTATGGACCGATAGAAAATCCGTGGCTACACGATCAAATGCTATGGACGTCGCTCATCCGAGCAATTGGACGCGAATAGAAGCATTACACGCCAACAACTTTGATGCGTTGACCACTCAGATCAGCAGCTATTCGTATACTGACGAGCAAACGTTAGCAGCCATGCAACAGCTGTACCAAGCCTACGATTATATAGCAGATCCACATGGAGCCATAGGATACTTGGGCATTCAGCAATATCTGGCAAATCATCCCGACCACTTTGGGGTGTTTTTAGAAACAGCACACCCGATCAAGTTTACCGAAGTGGTTAGTGAAGCCTTGGGTTTTTCCCCTGAGCTCCCAGAGGGATTGCAACAATTGATGCAGGCAGAAAAAAAATCTACTGTAATCAGAAACTATGCTGAGCTCAAGGAGTTATTGATGGAAAAACACGAATAAAGCAGGGCGTAATTCCGTAAATTCTTAGGGAATACCTTATTTTTGGGCAAATATTCCGCTCGATGAAAAGAACTCCTCTCTATGAAAAACACTTAGGACTAGGCGCCAAAATGGTTCCATTTGCCGGTTATGATATGCCTGTGTCCTATGCTGGAATTAACGTGGAACACCAATGTGTGCGCACCCAAGTAGGTATCTTTGATGTCTCCCATATGGGGCAATTTACTGTTCAAGGACCCCAAGCCAAGGCCTTGCTTCAATGGACTACATCTAACGACCTAGAGCTACTCAAGCCAGGAAAAGCCCAATACAGCTGTTTTCCAAACCACACTGGTGGAATTGTAGATGATTTAATCATTTATCAAATAGCAGAAGACGACTATTTTTTGGTGGTCAATGCGGCAAACATCGACAAAGACTTTGCCCATCTTCAAGCGGAAAACAAGTCATTTGGCGCTGACTTAAAAAACCTTTCAGAGGACTACGCACTATTAGCAGTGCAAGGCCCATTGGCCGCCCAAACTTTACAGCCCCTTACCGAAGTAGCGCTCAACGAAATCCCCTATTACCATTTTTCTACAGGAACTATGGCCGGGATTCAAGATGTGTTGATCTCTGCGACCGGTTACACAGGTGCTGGCGGTTTTGAACTCTATGTGCACAAAGACAGTGCCGCTGAGCTTTGGGAGGCAGTTTTACAAGCTGGTGCATCCTCAGGAATTCAACCCGTGGGCTTAGCAGCCAGAGACACTTTAAGGCTCGAAATGGGATATTGCCTGTACGGCAATGACATCAATGACCAAACTTCGCCCATCAGCGCAGGATTGGGTTGGATTACCAAATTCAGCAAACCGTTTATCAACAGCGAAGCCTTACTCGCTGAGAAGGAAGCCGGTAGCACACAAAAATTAGTCGGTTTTAAACTGTTAGAACGAGGAATACCTCGCCACGATTATCTGTTAGAAAACGAAGCAGGAACTGCTATTGGTATGGTCACCTCTGGAACTATGTCACCCAGCTTGACCCTGGGCATAGGTATGGGGTACATCGATCGCACGTACAGTGCTGTGGGCACTCAAATCTATGTGCGCATCAGAGACAAGCAGATCGCTGCGGAGATTGTTAAACTACCTTTTTTTAAAGCATAATACACCGGATGAAAGCACTTACTGAAGAAGAAATTCAAGAAAACCTAAAACACTTACCACATTGGGGACACAAAGACAACTGCTTGATGAGCAGTTTTCAGTTTGCCGACTTTAAGGAAGCATTCTCTGCGATGACCCGTATTGCTTTTGAATGCGAAAAAATAGGTCACTACCCCAAGTGGACAAATACCTTTAATACTTTGCTGGTCAGCATTCAAACACCCAGCGTAAAAGCCGTTACCTTAAACGACTTTGCCCTTGCTGAACGAATCGAACACTGCGTCTCAGTTCCTGGAGGCGCTGCATAAAACTATAAATTATTAATTTCACCCCACACTACATCATTTACTATGGGAAGAGCGTTTGAATTTAGAAAGGCTAGAAAAATGAAACGTTGGGCAGCGATGTCCAAAGCATTTACCAGAATAGGCAAAGACATTGTGATGGCTGTCAAAGAAGGTGGACCAGATCCGGACAGCAACAGCAGATTAAGAGCGGTGATCCAGAATGCAAAATCGGTAAATATGCCGAAAGAGAACGTGGAACGCGCCATTAAAAAGGCTAGTGACAAATCTCAAGGTGATTACAAAGAAGTTTTGTTTGAAGGATATGCCCCGCACGGAATAGCCATACTCATCGAGACCGCTACGGACAACAACACCAGAACTGTGGCCAATATTCGATCGTATTTCAACAAATGCAACGGCAGCCTGGGCACCTCTGGATCAGTAGAGTTTATGTTTGACCACACCTGCAACTTCAGAATCCAAGCTGACGGTTTAGACGTGGAAGAACTCGAGCTTGACCTGATTGATTTCGGTTGCGAGGAAGTGTTTTTGGACGAAGACGGGATTGTGATCTACGCGCCTTTTGAGCAATTTGGCACCCTACAAAAAGAGCTGGAGTCCAGAGGTTATTCAATTCTTTCTTCAGGTTTTGAGCGAATTCCTCAGGTGACCAAAAAACTGACTGAAGAGCAAATGGCCGATGTGGAAAAGTTATTGGAGCGCATCGAAGAAGACGACGATGTTCAAAACGTCTACCACACCATGGAAGAATAAAGATATTTATTGAATATTGAGCGAGGTATACTCGGGGATTTTGCCTTGTGCCCCCCTAAAAAAATCCTCGATCATCGCAAAGTCCGTTTCCTGTTGACCCACAAGCTTGATGGGTTTGCTGATGCGGACTTCTTTTTTTCCATAGTCCATGGCAATCATCAATAAAGGCACTTGAGCCCCTAGGGCAATATGATAAAAACCTGTGCGCCATCGCGCTACTTTTTTTCGGGTGCCCTCTGGTGCCATGGCCAATCTAAACACTTTTTTCTGGCCGAACAAAGCGACGATAGAAGCTACCGCATCTGACTTATGATCCCGTTCCACAGGGGCTCCTCCAGTCCATCTGAAAAACCATCCCCACAAAGGTTTAAACAAACTTTTCTTTCCTATGTAATTGATTTCCAAACCAATAATCTTTCGGGTAAACAATCCTAGGGGAAAATCCCAATTGCTGGTGTGCGGAGCAGCAATCACCACACATTGATCGATAGGTTCGAAGGTTCCTTTGATACGCCAACCGAGTAAGGTCAAAAAAATAAATCGAGATAAGGTGCGCATCATCTTTTGAGCAATGGAAGTAAATCTAACATTTGATCGATCGTAAAAAATGTGTCACCATCGCTTGGAGTCACCAGCTCGTGTTGCCATGTCGTGTGGAAAGGTATATGTACTGCCTGCCCGCCTATGGATAATACTGGCAAAATATCAGACTTGATGGAGTTACCTACCATCAGAAAGTTCTTAGGATCAATAGCTAAATGATCCAGCAAGCCTTGATAGTTCTGTGGCTGTTTATCGCTGAGTACCTCTACATGGTGAAAAAATGGATCCAGACCAGATCGGGCTAGCTTGCGCTCCTGATCTAATAGATCTCCTTTGGTCAATACCAGCAAGCGGTGTGTTTTTGAAAGCGCTGCCAGTACTTCAGGGACCCCTGGCAAAAGTTCAACAGGATGTTCAATCATATCTTTCCCCCATTGTAGAATCTGATTTAAATCATCAGAAGAGATCTTACCTCGAGAAACCTCCAAGGCGCACTCGATCATCGACAAAACAAAACCCTTAATGCCATAGCCGTACTTGGGCAAGTTTTCCATCTCCTTTAAAAAAAGGAGCTGATCGATTTGGTTCGGTGTTTCATAGGCAGAAAGCAACATCCCAAAGGCTTCCTCTGTCTGTCTAAAATAAGTTTCATTGACCCATAAAGTATCGTCAGCGTCAAATCCAATCGCTGTGATCTGGCTTAAATCGATGCCCATAATTCTCTTGCTTTTTCAATGTCTTTTTGGGTATCAATGCCGATACTAGACACGTTTGTTTCAATCATTTGTATCTTTTTACCAGACTCTAAAAAACGTATTGCCTCAATTTTCTCAGCTTGTTCTAGTGGCCCCATGGGCATCAATGGAAAAGCGCACAAAGCGCTCTTTCTAAATGCGTAGACCCCTTTGTGTTGGTAGTAAACCGCATGGTCATCTGCATCGCGAATAAAAGGAATGGGCGCTCTTGAAAAATACAAAGCCCGTTTCTGGTGATCAACGATGACCTTAACGTGGTTGGGATTTACAATATCCTCCTCCCTATTTATGGCAAACATCAGTGAAGCCACATCAATCAACGACGCCTTGTCCTGTCTAAACACATCCAGCAAGGCCGATAAACTCGCTTGATCAATAAAAGGCTCATCACCCTGTACATTAAGAATCACATCTGCCTGAAGAGATTCAGCGGCAGCTGCAATCCGGTCGCTGCCACACGCGTAGGGTTGTGTGCTGATCAGCACTTCTCCCCCTGCTTCTTGAATCGCTTGTGCAATAGCTTCATGGTCAGTAACCACGTATACCTGGTCGAATAATCCTGTAGCTTTTACCGCTTGGTAGGTGCGCACGATCACCGGGGCACCACCGAGGTCTAACATCAGTTTGGCAGGCAAACGCGTGGAAGCATAACGCGCTGGAATTAAAGCAATGGAGATCATAAGGCAAATATATACTTTTGATTTAATCGAAAAATGTTTTGTCAAAACCGATTAAATACAGCTTTTTCTTGGCCCGTGTCATCGCAGTATAAAGCCACCGCATAGACTCCTGAGTCAAGCCATCGGGCAGATACGGCTGTTCGATAAATACGGTGTCCCACTGACCACCTTGTGCTTTATGGCACGTAATCGCATAAGAGAACTTGACCTGAAGCGCATTAAAAAACGGATTGTTTTTGATCTGCAACAACCTTCGATAGCTACTCGCCGTATCTGCATAATCCTTTTGCACTTCGAGATATAGTTGGTTGGCCTGCTCATAGGGCAGTGCTGGTCCCGGAATGTCCAACACATCTAAAAGCAACACCGTGTCAAAAGGAGGTTGATGGGGATAGTCGACCATCTGAACTTTTACTTCGGCAAACTTAAATCCATAAAGCTCTTTAAAACTGTAGATCTGGAGTATCTCGATGATGTCACCATTGGCAATGAATCCCGCTTCTGAAGATGCAGGCAGCCAGAAGTAATTATTTTTCACCACCATCAATTGATCTCCCGCACATAAATCGTGCTCGTGGAACAAAATTCTGCTGCGAATGCTCTGGTTGTACAAATTGGCCCTTTTGTTGGATTGCACAATAAAACAGACATGATCAGGGCCAGATTGACTGTAGGCCTCTTCGATGGCCTCTAATATCTCTTGACCTTCAATTAAACGAACGATATCTTTTTTTTCTGCAATATCAAATAAAAATGAGGGAGCTGTTTCATCGGCAATAGCTGCCCTGAGCGCAGTAGCGTTGCTCAAAATTCCTGAGGCGGCAGCTTGCCTGACCACTTGATCCAACAAAGCCTCAGCAACTGTGCCAAATCCGAAACGGTCCATAACCTCAGGATTGAGCGCTGGACTTAACAGCTGACCTACTGGTGGCAACTGAGCGTGATCGCCAACCAACATCAACTTACAAGCTTTTCCCTGAGCGACAAATTGCATTAAATCATCCAAAAGCGAACCATTTTGAAATAGTCCCCCTTCAGTGCTTTGGGTGGAGATCATAGATGCTTCGTCCACGATAAAAAGCGTGTTGGTGTGTTTGTTGGGGGCCAAAGAAAATTGCATACCTCCGTTGGACTGCTTTTTTGGGAAATATATTTTTTTGTGAATCGTATGGGCGGAAACGCCAGCCTTAAGCGACATGACTTTTGCTGCTCTTCCGGTAGGCGCCATCAACACCACTTTGATCCCTGACTGATTTAACACTTCGACCAAACCTGCCAATAAAGTGGTCTTCCCTGTACCAGCATACCCTTTGAGCACAAACACTCCAGGACAGGTTAAATCCGATACAAAATCAGCGATACCTTTCAGGGCTTCTGACTGCGGTTCTGTGGGAGTAAATGGAAAAAATTCGTTGAATTTTCTATAAAAATCAGAGGAGGTTAACGTTGGCATAGCCCCCAAATATAATGAGGATTTTTGTGGCCTAAATCCATTTGCGATTAAAAAAAAATTGTAGTTTTGTTTTCATCACATAACGTAAAAAATAACGACCACACGAATGAAAACCGCATTAAAACTCTTTCTTTGGGCGCTTGCCATCTTCTTTTCCTACCAGATATATTTATCGGTAAACGCACCCATCGAGTTCGATAAGGTGAAACAAGAACGCTTTACCGCTGTAATCAATACGCTTAAGGACATCAGAAATGCTCAGGAGGCCTATAAAACAGTCAACAACAAGTACGCCTCTGATTTTAAATCTTTGATCGCTTTTGTTGAAACTGGGAAATACACCATCACCCAACAAAGAGATTCTTCTTTTACCGCTTTTGACAAGGCTTACGGTATTTCAGTATTAAAAGAAGTCCGTATTGTTGACACTTTGGGTACTGTTGCTGTAAAAGACTCCTTATTTAAAGGATCCGATCGATACAAAAACATGATGAAAGTTCCTTTTGGACAAAATGGAGAGGAGTTCAAACTTGAAGCTAAGGTGATCGAAAAAGGTGGATACCGCGCCCCTGTATTTTTGGTCTCTGTAGAAAAAAATGTCGTGCTATACGACCAACCTGAAGATTTAGTAGCCAAAGAAAATGCAGCGCTTAGCGTGGAACAAGTAAATGGCACTTCTATCAAAGTAGGATCTTTGGACGATGTCAGCACCAGCGGAAACTGGCCTCCGATCTACGACAAAAAGAAAAATAACTAAGCTATCGAAAGCAAAGAACATCTTGACTTGAAACTGTCCATTCAATTGAGTTTGAATGGACTTTCTTTTTGTACCCTTGACCCTTATCACCAGGAGGTCACGCGTTATGAACAGCTAGATTTTGGGTGGGAAATTGACACCAATGATTTGGGTATTAAACTAAGTCAGTTTATTCAAGATCATCGGATAGATCAATACACCTACCAAGCGATACAGGTGGTGCATACGAATCACCTATTCGGTTTGGTGCCACAGTCTTTATTTGACCCACAATATCTCAATAGCTACATCAAGTACAACACTGCCCTATTGGCCAACGATACTTTAAGCCACGACTTAATCCTTCCGTGGGAAATTCAGTTGGTCTATGTGCCATTTGCCAATGCCAACAATCTAATTTTTGATCGATTTGGTTCTTTTGAGTACCATCATCACACAGAACTTTTATTTAAAATGCTCAGACCTGGATTGCTAGAAAGCAGTGAGTCAACCCTGCTGATCCACCTTCAAGGTCAGTTGATGAGTATTATGGTCTTTGATGGCAAAAAAATTGCCTTAGTCAATGTGTTTAAAGTCTACACTGAAGAGGATTTTATGTACTACATTCTTTTTGTAGGAGATCAAGTTCAGATGGACATCAACAAAACTCAGTTTGTCGCTACAGGGTCGCTGGGTGAAGATCATCCGTATTGGCTGCGCCTGATAGATCACTTGGGTGAAATAAACACCTGTAGCATTGAGCATCCCTACAAATTGGCTCAGCACCTTATGCCTTCATCAATAGACCCCCTAACACTAACCGCATTATTTTGAGAATCGTTTCAGGAAAACACAAAGGCAGAAGAATAGTAGCTCCTAAAAATTTACCTGTTCGACCGACCACCGATATGGCCAAAGAGGCATTGTTCAATCGATTGGCCAATCAACTTTACCTTCAAGACATACAGGCGCTTGACTTGTACTCAGGCACAGGGAACATCAGCTATGAACTATCCTCTCGAGGTTGTTCCCAAATCACCGCAGTTGATTCATTTCCTGGTTGTGTTCAATTTATTCAAAAAACAGCTGCCCAGCTGGACATGAGTATCAGTGCTGTGCGCGCTGATGTGTTTGAATTTCTGAATAAAACACCCCAAAAATTTGGGTTTATTTTTGCTGATCCCCCTTATGCTGATTCTACAGAATCACTGGCTGAACTTCACGCGATCATTTTTGAAAGACAACTGCTCATTCCAGGGGGACTATTTGTCTTGGAATACGAGAAACACAAAAGTCTTACCCATCTACCTGGATTTGTGGATGCAAGAACTTATGGAAGCAGTGTTTTTGGTTTTTTTGTTGACCAGCAGGAGGAAGTATAAAAAAAGCAGGCCGTAAGCCGGGTTCTGTACGTCAAAAGACGCCTTATCATTGATCTAGACCTAAAATTGCTCTTAGGTTCTATCCGCCTACCCTCCAACTCGGACGTGTAGCCCTCAAACGTTGGTTTACATGGCGTTGCACCGTATAGAGTTTACCTGATTTCACTACAGCATTACCTGTACATCCTTTCTGTTGCACTTGTCCTCGCCTTTCGACGGACGGGCGTTACCCGCTATACTACACTGTGGTGCCCGGACTTTCCTCTCCCTGAGGAGCGATAAGGTGGCCTGCGGGGCAAAAATAGTCATATTTAACGGGGTATTGTTGATAAGTAACCGATTTATCTATCCCATGCATTTAGGGCGCACCTGAGGTATTTTCTATATTTGTGACATGGAGCCATTTTTGGTATCGGCGCGCAAATACAGACCCCAAACGTTTGATGACGTGGTGGGTCAACAGTCCATTACACAAACTTTAGAAAATGCCATTGCACAAAATCACCTGGCACAGGCCTTGTTGTTTTGTGGACCTAGAGGGGTTGGAAAAACAACATGCGCGCGAATTCTGGCGAAAAGAATCAACGAGGCAGATAGCGACAACCCCAGTGAAGATTTTGCTTTCAATATATTCGAACTCGACGCTGCCTCCAACAATTCAGTAGATGATATTCGAAATCTGATCGACCAGGTGCGTATACCTCCCCAACAAGGAAAATTCAAGGTGTACATCATCGATGAAGTTCATATGTTGTCCTCCAGTGCATTTAATGCCTTTTTAAAAACACTTGAAGAGCCCCCCAAACACGCTGTATTTATTTTAGCGACCACTGAAAAGCACAAAATCATACCCACCATCTTATCCAGGTGTCAAATTTTTGATTTTAAGCGAATCACCGTCACTGATACTGTGGTATATCTCAAGTATATTGCAGATCAACAAGGCATTAGCGCAGATGAAGACGCCCTGCACCTGATAGCGCTCAAAGCAGATGGGGCGATGAGGGATGCTTTATCCATATTTGACCGAATGGTCAGTTTTGCAGGTGTTTCTATGACCAAAGAAATGGTCGCTGAGCACCTCAATGTACTGGATTATGCCGCCTATATCAAAATCACAGACTTCCTTTGGCAAGGAGCTATTCCCGAGGTATTACTCGAATTGGATCAAGTACTCGCCAAAGGTTTTGACGCCCAATATTTCATATCTGGACTTGCAGCACACTTTAGAGATTTGATGATGGCGCTATACAGCCAAACTGGAGTGTTGTTGGAGATGAGTGAACAGGCCAAGGCAAAAATGATGGAACAAGCAGCATTAAGCAATGCCGATGTGTTGCGCACGGCCATTGATTTAGCACAGCAATGCGATTTTCAATACAAGGCGGCCAACAACAAGCGGCTATCGGTTGAACTTTGTTTGATGAAAATTGCCTCCCTAAGTCAGGGAGAAAAAAAAAATGACCTCGGTGAACAGGTAGGGATTTTACCAGCCTCTCTCTATAGAAATAGAACACCTGCTCCTGCTCAACCGTTTACCCAAACTGAATCAGCTCCCCCACAAACCCCAGTTGAAGTTGAGTTACCAGAGGAATCTCCCGAGCAGCAACTGAAGGTTGAAGACAATAAACAAGACAGTTTTCCCATTGCAGCACCTGAAAAAATTGTGCTAAAAAAGGACTGGCATGGCGGTGAAGTTTCCGCTTTATCATTGTCCAGCATCAAATCCCAAAAGGAGCGAAAAGCAGCGCAAAAAGCTGAATTAGCCACCAAAAAAGAGGGACCCCAAGATGCATTTAGCCAAGAGTTGTTGATCAAATATTGGCGAGACTATGCTGAAATTTTGGCGCAAACTGGCCAAAAAATACTTTCCTCTTCGCTCCACTCAGACGATCCCGTATTGGTCGATGGACATATCGTGCACATTGAACTGCCCAACGACACCATGAAAAAAGAGGTAGAGCGTGCATCCGGTCCGCTGCTTGATTTTCTTAAAGAAAAGCTGAATCACTATGGGATACAACTCAATGTGGAGGTAAAAGAAGCCTTAATGGAAAAATACGCCTACACGCCTGAAGAAAAATACGAGAAATTACGGGCCAAGAATCCCCACCTGGATTTATTTAAATCCACGCTGGACCTCGAGCTCAACTAGGCTTCTAATTTTTTCTGATAGTACTCGTAAAGCGCGTATTGAGACCTGACGGGAGCAGCACCGTTATTGCGATAAGGGCTTTGTTGGGTATCGGTGAGCATACGTCCCTTAACATTGTCACTCCATGAAATTTCAAAAGTATCGATCAACTCTTGTTTGACCTGGAGATCATAGATCGGACAACCAACCTCTACCCTATTTTCTATATTTCTGGTCATCCAATCTGCTGAAGAAATAAACACCAATGGATTGTTTTGATTGCCAAAAATAAATATCCGCGGGTGCTCCAAAAATTTATCTACAATACTGATGGCCTCAATGTTTTCACTCATTCCTGGAACTCCAGGAATCAAACAACATATACCTCGAACAATCAATTGAACTTGAACACCTGCACGGCTTGCCTCGTAGAGTTTATCGACCATGTAATAAGAGGTAAAGCTGTTCATCTTGATTTTGATAAAAGCGGGTTTACCAGCCTGGGCAGCGGCAATTTCCTGATCGATTAACTTTTCAAAACGCGCTCGGGTATAGTGTGGGGATACGATCAGGTGCTTGTATTTTTGCACCATGTACGGGGTTTGAATAAATTCAAAAACTTTGCTCAATTCCTTCATTATGGATTTATTGGCCGTAAACAAGGTGTAATCCGTGTATATTTTGGCTGTAGACTCATTGAAATTACCGGTGCTGACAAACCCATAGCGAACAGATTTTTGTTGCTCTAAACGCTCAATAACGCAGATTTTGCTATGCACCTTTAAACCGCGCACACCAAATACCAACTTAATTCCCTCGGTTTGGAGTTGCTCCGCATACTCGATATTGGCCTGTTCGTCAAAACGCGCTTGAAGTTCCAAAACTACGGTCACTTTTTTGCCATTTCTAGCGGCATTGACCAAGGCAGCAGCGACTTGAGAGTTTCTTGATAAACGGTAAACCGTTATGTCAATACGCTGAACTTGAGGGTCTAACGCGGCTTCTTTCAGCAGACGAGTGATGTACGAAAAAGTATGGTAAGGGGTGTATTGCAGAAAATCGCGTTTTGCGATTTGTTGAAACAAACTGCCCTCAATATCCAATCCCTTAATGGGTAACGGCACAATGCGCTCATACAGCAAATCTTGTCTGCCCAAACTCGGAAACCCCATGTAATCGCGTCTGTTGTGGTAACGCCCCCCAGGGATCACACTGTCCGTGTTTTCAATTTGCATTTTCGCTTTGATGAATTTAAGCGTAGACAAGGGAATATTTCTGTCATATACAAACCGAACAGGGTCACTGACTTTGCGGTGTTCCACACCGGAATACAATTTTTCAATAAAGCTTTTGCTGACGTCATTGTCCAAATCAAGCTCAGCATCTCGTGTGATCTTGATCATATAAGCATTGAGCTTCTTGTGTGAAAACATGGTGAAAATCTTGTCGAGATTACAGCGAATCACGTCGTCCAACATCATGATGCACTGTTTGTTGTGCTTGTTGGGTAAAACCACAAATCGATCGATCTCTCTGGGTATTTCAATCAGCGCATACCTGACCTCAGGTTTTTTTCTCAATGGAAGCAAACTGTTTTTTGCCGCATTTAACACTATTTCAACCACTAAATAAGCTGCGGTATCCTTTAAGGTGGGGAAAGGTGTTTTTTCCTGTAGAATCACAGTCATCAACACATTACTCACCTGTTGTACAAAATAATCAGAGACAAATTGAGCTTGATCTGGCTCTAAATTCTTGTCATCTACCAAATGTATACCGTTGGATTCCAGCTCTTTCTCAATCGCTTTTAAGATGTCTAAGGACCTTTGCTGTTGGTCGATGACAATAGATGTAATTTCATCGAGTAAAGCCTTGGGATCACTCAATCCCAAAGGATTGACCAACTTAGCTCCCGCGTCGACAATGCGTTTTACAGTGGCATAGCGCACCCTAAAAAACTCGTCTAGGTTGTTGGAGAAAATACCTAAAAAACGCAAACGCTCAATCAGTGGCACAGTGACATCGGCGCACTCCTGTAACACGCGTTCATTAAATCTGAGCCAGCTTAGCTCCCTGTTGACATATCTATTCTCTGTACTCATGGAGGTGTGTTATGGGGCAAGTCGTTCAAATACCCAGTCAATATTGTCGACAATTCTATATCTGATGCGGTCGTGGAGGCGGTTAGGCCTTCCTTGCCAAAATTCTATTTCATGAGGCCTTACCAAATATCCACCCCAATGTTCAGGTCGTTTGGGCGCTTGATCCGCATACTGCTGTTCGAGTTTGCTGAGTTCTTTTTCAAGCACATCACGGCTTTTAATCACCTCGCTTTGTGCGGATACCATAGCGCCTAATCTACTGCCTAATGGCCTACTGTCAAAATATAAATCAGAGATGTTTGGTTCTGTTTTTTGGGCAATACCCTTGATAATCACCTGACGTTCAAGAGCATGCCAATGGAATGAGAGACAAACATTTGGATTATTGGCCAATGCTTTTCCTTTCTCACTCAAGTAATTGGTGTAAAAAACAAAACCGTTTTCATCAAACTTTTTCAGCAACACAACTCTTGACTTAGGAAATCCGTCAATCCCTATGGTGCTTAAAGTCATCGCATTGGTTTCCTGCGCACCGGGATACTCATCTGCTTGGTGAAACCAGAGGTTAAAAAGACCCATGGGATTGTCGTCGAGTTGTGATTCATCGAGGGAACCTTGCTCATAAGATTTTCGGTAGTGGCCGAGGTCTTTTTCCATGGAATAAATATAGTTTGTTGTGCAAATGTACGCTTTAAGCCTGTGTTAAAAAAAGGTGTTTCACAGGGAAAGCTCCATTCCCTCATAGGCGCATAAAACACGGTCAAAATGAAGTTTGGCCTCTGTGGCAAAAACATCTGTTGATGGGTATCTCGTCGAGAAGTGTCCCAATAACAAGGTCTCTACACGGGCCATGGAAGCAATCATTCCAGCTTGCTCTGCTGTGGAATGCCCCGTTTTTTTGGCCAGTGAAAGTTCAGTGTTTAAAAAAGTGCTTTCGTGGTATAAGAGATCAACTCCTTGTATGTGGGGTACAATTTTGGCGTCATACTGCGTATCGCTGCAAAATGCGTACTTCCTGGTGGGCGTACCAGCCTTGGTATACGCTTCAGCAGAATAACAATCACCTTGCTCGCTGATATAATCTCTACCGCTCTTGAGCAGATCATAGGCGTATTTGGGTAAGGTTTCTGCAATCATGGAACGGCGAATATGCCGCGGCCCAGCTTTTTGCTCAAATACAAATCCTTGCGTAGGTACTCGATGATTTAAGGGAAATGTGCGCACGATCAATCCTTGATCTTCAAACAATACCTGAGGTACACGTGTATCTACCTCGTGAAAAAAAAGTGGGTAATCAATATGGGTTTGCCCGGCTAAAAGCATGCCCATCACCGCATCTTTCATTCCTTGGGGTCCGTACACATGCAACGGGTGGTGTCTACCCAATAATCGAAATGTAGCAATCAGTCCTGGTAAACCAAAAAAATGATCCCCGTGTAGGTGGGAGATAAAAATGTGTTGAATGTCTTGAAAACGAACTTTATAACGCCTGAGCTGTGATTGGGTACCCTCTCCGCAATCGATAAGCATCACGTGCTTTCCCGAAAAAACAACCTGTGCAGTGGGGCTCGTCAATGTTCTCGGGGTCGCTGCATGGCAACCTAGCACGGTGACTTTCAAAATCCTAAATCCCTTTCAATGCGCTCCATTTCAATTAAATCGTACGCTTCTTGAAGTGTTGGGGCAGCGGTAATGGCCATAGACTCCAGGTCATCAAAATGTAAAAAAGAGCCGACGAGTACCAGAGAAAAACCTCTTTTTCTGTGTTGATTTGACCAAGACACAAACTCATTGATTGGGGTGTTGACGTCTGTAAGCTGTATGATTAAATCGGCTTCACTAGCTTCAGGCCAGTGGTCGCCCACTGCGCGGATCAATAATTCTGAAGATTCCTCTTGAATCCACAGCAAACAATCTTTAAATGAAGATACCTCCAAGACTACTTGATTTTTGAAGCTAATAAGTAAATGACTGCCATGCGTATCGCCACGCCATTCTCCACCTGATTGAGAATGATGGAATGCGGGGAATCCGCCACATCAGAGGTGATCTCAACACCTCGGTTAATCGGACCAGGGTGCATGATGACAATTTCCTTATCTAGACGGTCTAAACGCTCTTTGTTTAAGCCGTACAACATGGTGTACTCCCGGGTATTGGGAAAATAGCTCATGTCCATGCGTTCGTTTTGAACCCGCAGCATATTGGCCACATCACACCAGGCAAGCGCCTTTTCTAAGTCGAGCTCAACCCGCACGCCCAAAGATTCTATGTGCTTAGGAATGAGTGTTTTGGGGCCGCAAACCGCCACTTCCGCACCTTGCATTTGCAAAGCGTATATATTGGAAAGGGCTACCCTGGAGTGCAAAATATCACCCACAATGACCACTTTCTTTCCGCCGACCTCACCCAATCGCTCCCTAATCGAAAAGGAATCTAACAAGGCTTGAGTAGGGTGCTCATGTGCGCCATCTCCTGCGTTGACAATGGATGCTTTGATGTGTTTAGACAAAAAGATCCCAGCTCCTGGATTAGGGTGACGCATCACCACCATATCCACCTTCATGGACAAGATATTATTTACGGTGTCAATCAGGGTCTCCCCTTTCTTAACCGAAGATTGAGCTGCTGAAAAATTGATAACATCCGCTGAGAGCCTTTTCTGGGCAAGTTCAAAAGACAATCTAGTCCGGGTGCTGTTTTCAAAAAAGATATTGGCAATGGTAATATCCCTAAGTGAAGGAACCTTTTTAATAGAGCGATTAATCACTTCCTTAAAATGATCAGCCGTCTCAAAAATAAGCTGAATATCTGCTGGTTTGAGGTACTTAATTCCCAATAAGTGTTGTACACTTAATTCACTCATGTGCTTATGGTTCGTTGACTATATATATGGCGTCTTGACCGTCGGTTTCCGCCCACATTACTTTAACTTTTTCGTGATTAATCACATCGACTTGTCTTCCCCTATACTCAGGTTGAATGGGCAAATGCCTGCTAAATCTGCGATCGATCAAGGTTAACAACTCAATTTTATCAGGCCTTCCAAAAGATTGTAACGCGGTTAGTGCCGCGCGTATGCTCCTACCTGTAAACAAAACATCATCGATCAACACTACTTTTTTGTCGTCGATTAGAAAGGGAATGTCGGTCTTATTGGCCGTGAGGGTTTTGTCATTTCGTCTGAAATCATCCCTAAAAAAGGTGATGTCTAAAAATCCTAACGAAACTTCTTGTCGGTAGTCTTCCTTGAGAATTTTGGCCAATCTTTGGGCCAAAGCTGTACCCCTGGGTTGTAATCCAATCAGCACAGTATCTTTAAAGTGAAGGTGATTTTCCAACAATTGACAAGCCAAGCGATGCAGGATGATATGGATCTCTTGTGCGGATAAAAGGATTTTTTGCCCCATAGTACTTGTCATTCCTCGGTGTACAAAACTACACATTTTATTTCACTCCAAAAAAAAAGCCTGTCACTGAGACAGGCTTTTAAAATTAGGTCGATAAAACTTACGCTTTACCTTCCATTTTATCTTTCAAAGCTTGAAGCGCTTCGTTAGCATCACCGATGGTTGGCTTAGCCTCATCAGCTTTTGCTGTTTGTTTTTTAACTGCTGCTTTTACAGCGCGTTTTTCTTCTTCTTTGAACAAAGCAGTATGGCTAGCCACTACTCGTTTGAAGTCTTTGTTGAATTCAATAATCTTGAATTCTGCCTCATCCCCTTTGTTCAATTTAGAACCATCTTCTTTCTCCAAATGTCTTTGTGGAACAAAGGCAAGGATGTCCTCATTGAATTGGATGGTAGCACCCTTATCAACAATTTCTGAGATGATTGCTTGGTGAACTGTATCCACAGCAAAGTCATCCTCATATTTATCCCATGGATTAGTAGTGGTTTGTTTGTGGCCTAAGCTCAACTTACGACCATCCACATCCAATTCAAGAACAACCACCTCAAGTGTGTCACCTACGGCTACAAATTCAGATGGATGTTTGATTTTCTTGGTCCAAGACAAGTCTGAGATATACACCAATCCATCGATACCTTCTTCTAGCTCAACAAATACACCAAAGTTGGTGAAGTTGCGAACGATACCTTTGTGGGTAGAACCTACAGGATATTTAGCGGTGATGTCAGTCCAAGGATCTTGGCTCAACTGCTTAATACCAAGAGACATTTTGCGATCTTCTCTATCTAAAGTCAAGATCACAGCAGTAACCTCATCACCTACCTTAACGAAATCTTGAGCAGATCTCAAGTGGGTAGACCAAGACATTTCAGAAACGTGTACCAATCCTTCAACACCGTCGCTTACCTCAACAAAAGCACCGTAATCAGCGATCACAACAACTTTACCCTTAACGGTATCTCCTACTTGGATGGTTTCACTTAAAGCCTCCCATGGGTGTTTTTCCAATTGCTTAAGACCTAATTGAATTCTTGACTTGTTATCGTCAAAATCCAAAATAACTACGTTGAGTTTTTGGTCTAACTCTACCACCTCGTTTGGATGGTTGATTCTGTTCCAAGACAAGTCAGTGATGTGGATCAATCCATCTACGCCGCCCAAGTCGATAAATACACCGTATGAAGTGATGTTTTTAACCACCCCTTCAAGAACTTGACCTTTTTCAAGTTGTCCGATGATTTCTTTTTTCTGTTCTTCGATATCTGCTTCGATCAACGCTTTGTGAGATACCACTACGTTTTTGAATTCGTGGTTGATTTTCACCACCTTGAATTCCATAGTTTTTCCAACGTATTGATCGTAGTCTCTGATCGGTTTCACGTCGATTTGAGATCCTGGCAAGAACGCCTCAATACCAAATACATCAACGATCATACCTCCTTTAGTTCTGCACTTCACAAAACCATTCACCACCAACTCTTCGTCATGGGCTTTGTTCACACGATCCCATGCTTTGATGGTTCTTGCTTTTCTGTGAGACAATACCAATTGTCCTGTTTTATCTTCTCTGATGTCAATAAGCACCTCTACTTGATCACCTACCTTTAGGTCTGGATTGTAGCGGAACTCATTTAGGGAAATAACTCCTTCAGATTTAGCGTTGATATCGATAATTGCTTCGCGTTCTGTCAAATAAACAACAGTTCCAACAACTACTTCTTCATCTGCGGTATCCACAAAGTTTTTAGAAACTAATTGCTCAAATTCTTTGAGTTTAGCCTCATCAACACGCTCAATTCCTTGCTCGTATTTATCCCAGTTAAATTGATCCAAAAACGCTTGTGGATCTTGTTTTGTCTCAGCTACTTGCGCAGCTTGATTTTGGTTTTCTTCAGTCATTTGAAGATGATTTTGTATTTCAATACGCTACGAGGGAAAGACCGCATTGAAAGGGTTTTCTATATTTTATCAATCCTTAGTGGCCCTCGATTATCACCAAAAAGGAGCGCAAAAATACGATTAATTGATTGATTTACAAATAAAATAAGGGGATTTAGTGCTCGCCTTGGATCGCCAGCTCTGCCCATGAAATCAATAAGGCGAGTTGTTCTGCCATACCCATGTGGGTATTGTCCAAAACACGTGCGTCTTTGGCTTGCACCAAAGGCGATACAGACCGGTGTGTGTCCTGGTAATCGCGGTCGTTTATATTGGATAAAATATCCTGAAAATCAACTATTTGCCCTTTAGCCGTCAACTCGTCATATCTTCTTTGGGCGCGCACCTGAGGGTCAGCTTGCACAAATACCTTTAGTTCTGCCTGAGGAAATACCACTGTTCCTATATCTCGCCCATCCATCACCACTCCTTTTCGCAAGCCCATCAACTGTTGTTTGGCTACTAAAAAACTCCTGACTTCTGGGATTGAGGCTATTTGGCTGACTCTTTGGGCGACCTCCATCGACCTGATTGCTTCTGTGATACGCGCTCCATCTACCAAAACTTCGAGAATACCATCACCCAGGGTGGTCAGCTCCAAGGACATATCCGGCAAATTCTGCGTCAAGGCAGCCTCGTCAATCAAATCATCACTCACCCATCCCCTACTCATGGCCCACCAGGTCACTGCGCGATACATAGCACCGGAATCCACGTAAAGATAACCGAGGTGTTGGGCCAATGCTTTGGCCATGGTACTTTTTCCAGTGGACGAATAACCGTCAATCGCAATGGTAATTTTCCGGATCATAAACGTAAACTTAGGCGATTTTTTTTGGATTCTTCACCTTTTGAGCGGTCACCGCAATCTCCAACACCTCACTCATTTCGCGTACATAGTGAAAAGTCAGTCCTTTGATGTAAGCAGGCTCGATCTCTGCGATATCCTTCTTGTTGTCGACACAAAGAATAATTTCCCTGATCGAGGCGCGCTTAGCGGCCAATATTTTCTCTTTGATACCACCCACCGGCAAAACACGTCCCCTCAAGGTGATTTCACCCGTCATCGCCAACTTGGATTTTACTTTTCTTTGGGTAAACAAAGAAACCAATGAGGTGAGCATCGTGATTCCTGCGCTTGGCCCATCTTTCGGGGTTGCACCCTCGGGCACGTGGATATGAATATTGTACTTGTCAAACGCTTCTTGGGGAATTTTCCATTGATCTGCATGCGCTTTGATATACTCCAAAGCTATGGTTGCAGACTCCTTCATCACCTTACCTAGATTCCCTGTTATGTTCAAGGCTCCTTTTCCTGGAGACAGAATAGACTCGATAAACAAAATATCTCCGCCCACTGAAGTCCAAGCCAAACCCGTAACCACTCCAGCCACTTCATTGTTCTCATAACTGTCACGCTCCATTCTAGGAACACCTAAAATCGACTCTATAGTTTGAGGGTCGGGATTTTTATCATAATCCTCCTCCATCGCTATGCTTTTAGCTGCATGTCGCACAGCTTTAGCGATCTGCTTTTCCAACTGGCGCACACCAGACTCACGGGTATATCCAGAAACAATTTTTTGCAGAGAAGTCGCAGATATCTTTAAGTCTGTCGACTTCAAACCATGTTCTTTAAGCTGTTTGGGCAACAAATGCTTTTTGGCGATCTGTACTTTTTCTTCTTGGGTATATCCACTTACCGGGATCAACTCCATTCGGTCCAACAAAGCGGGTTGAATATTGGATAGGTTGTTGGCCGTAGCCACAAAGAGCACCCGAGAAAGATCGTAACCCAGTTCAAGGAAGTTATCGTAAAACGCGTTGTTCTGTTCAGGATCCAACACCTCCAATAAAGCGGAAGAAGGATCTCCTTGAAAACCTTGAGACAGTTTGTCAATTTCGTCGAGCACGAAAACAGGATTTGATGTTTCTGCTTTTTTTATGTTTTGAACAATGCGTCCAGGCATAGCGCCGATATATGTTTTTCGGTGTCCGCGAATCTCAGCTTCATCCCTCAAACCACCTAAAGACATCCGCACATAGGAACGACCCAAGGCCTCGGCAATAGAACGGCCCAGAGAAGTTTTACCGACACCCGGAGGGCCGTATAAACACAAAATAGGGGATTTCATGTCGTTGCGCAATTTCAGTACCGCTAGGTGTTCAATGATGCGTTTTTTGACGTCTGCTAAACCAAAATGATCTCGGTCCAGTATTTTCTGGGCTTTTTTGAGGTCAAACACATCGGTTGAAAACTGATTCCATGGAAGCTCTAGCATCAATTCCAAATAATTTCTTTGGATGCCGTACTCAGCCACTTGTGGATTCATACGCTGCAGTTTCTGCAGCTCTTTATCAAAGTGTTTGGCTGTTTTTTCATCCCAAAGCTTATTTTTTGACTGCTCAACCATCTCATTGACTTCCTCTTCGTACGAGATTCCTCCGAGCTCCTCTTGAATGGTCTTCATCTGCTGGTGCAGAAAATATTCCCGCTGCTGTTGATCCAGGTCATTGCGCACTTTGGATTGAATATCGTTCTTCAGTTGAAGTTTCTGCAATTCAACATCCATATAGCCCAAAACGGCCATAGCCCGAGCTTTTAGGTCAGTCATTTCTAACAATGCCTGTTTTTGGGCCACATCAATACTGAGATTAGCACTAACAAAGTGAACTAAAAATGCATTGCTCTCGATGTTCTTTATGGCAAATGAGGCTTCGCTAGGTAAATTGGGATTGTTTTTAATAATCTTATAAGCCAACTCTTTGATCGACTCAACAATGGCGGAAAACTCAGGGTCTCCCACCTCAGGCTTTAACCATCCAGCAGGTTTTATATCCGCTTTTAAATAGGGTTCCTCTTGGGTATACGCAGCAATCTCAAAGGGCTTTTTCCCTTGAATAATGACGGTTGTATTCCCATCAGGCATCTTGAGCACTCGTAGTATACGCGCGACAGTACCGGTTTGATACAATTGTTCTGGGCTTGGATTTTCCACATCTGGATCTCGTTGCGCCACCACACCGATCACTTTGTTGCCAGCATTGGCCTCATTGATCAATTGAATCGACTTATCCCTACCCGCAGTGATGGGGACCACTACGCCCGGAAATAATACTGTATTTCTCAGGGGCAATATCGGCAGGGAAATGGGTAAGGGTTCGTTATTTATTTCTTCTTCATCCTCAGGAGTCATCAACGGAATCAAATCCGCCTCATCGTCTAAATGTTGAAGTGACATACTGTCCATGTGTAGAAAATTTGTTTTTGCCATAGCTTATGCGTCAAAATGTCATGTAAAGAGACACAGTTGCCTCCGAAAATTGAAGAGTCAACCAAATAATGAGCTAGAAATGTGCTCTCTAGCTTATATTACGCCCGTTTATCGACTACTATTAGGCAATTCTTATGCCACAGAAAAAATTAGTGTAACAAATGTACTTTTACCGAATCATTGTCTTGAAATGAATGTTGTGCCTACCGAATCATCTATTGATCAGTTGATCATCGGCTGCAAAGCAGCTGACCCCAAAGCCCAAATGGCTTTGTACGATCTATATGCAGCTGCCATGTACCGGGTTGCTTTCCGGATCATCGGTCAAAGTGACGAGGCGGAGGATGCTGTACAAGAATCGATGCTCAGCGCATTCAATTCGATGGACCAATTCAGGGGTGAAGTTACTTTTGGCGCATGGTTAAAAAAGATAGTGATTAACAAAAGTATTCGCCTCAAACAAAAACAAGCCAGGGTACTTTTGAAAAACCACCTGGATGAGACCCCTTCAGAATCCGTATTTCAGATTGAACAAGACGAAGAAGACAACCCACAACAAAATGACATTAAACGGATAGAACACGCTTTGGCTAAACTGCCCACGCAACAAGCCCTTATTGTACGGTTATTTTACAAAGAGGGACTAGAACACGCTGAAATTGCTCACTATTTAAACATCAGTGAAGCCAATTGTAGAACAAGCCTCAGCAGAGCCAAGGAGACTATGAGAAAATTATTGAACGTATGAAAAAACAGGATGAACTAGAACGCATGCTCAGCGTCTGGGCAGATGCGCCAGAGCAAGAGCTTACACAGGGACACCAAGAACGGATGTCCCGCAGATTGGGTCATCACACAACGGCAAACTCCCAAAAAATACACTGGTTTTGGGCTGCCAGTATCGGGTTGTTTTTGGGATTGAGTGCGGGTTGGTTAGCACAGAATAAAGGCGAACAAAACGAGCAATTAGCCTCCATAGCCACCTGGCATGAAACCATTCAAGATCAGGAAAATCAGTTCATCGAACAAATGAAAGCACCTGTAGCTTCTGGACAATCGACCCCCGTCGTTCAGTCGCTAAGCTATACAGCGATGAAACAACTCAGTAAATTCGATCATGAGTATCAAAACATGATGCGTGACTTAGAAAATGGAGGCGATCCTGTGTTGATCTTTAAGGCATTGATCGAACATTTTGAAAAGAGAATTATTTTCCTAGAAACACTAAAATCAAATACAACGATCACTCAATCTAAAAATTATGAAAAACCTGCTGTTTAAGTCTTTTCTTTTGCTGATGTTTTTGCCGATTTGGGCGCACAGTTTTACGAGCGAGAATCCCAAATACGAGAAAACAAAAACCTATCTGCGAAATTTTGAGGTTAACCCCGATGCACTGATGTTATTGGACAACCGATACGGCTCTATCAAAGTCGTAGAAAGCAAGGAAAACAAAGTCAAAATCGATGTGGTGGTCCGCGTTTGGGGCAATCAATTGAGTGGTGTTGAAGACAAATTAGATGAAATTTTCGTGGACATCACCGGAAATAAGACAGGTGTTAGCGCCATAACGCGCGTTGGAAACACCCAATGGAACTGGTCTTTTTGGAAAAATAATTCCATCAGTTATGACATCACCTATTTAGTACATGCCCCTGCATCCCTGATCATGGAGGTCAGTCAAAAATACGGGGACATAGAAATCGAACGCTCAACAAAATCGCTCAAAGTAATTTGCGCCTATGGCAATATTGACTTAGGGCAAATCTCTGGGGACAAGAACCAAATTGAAATTGACTATGCCAACGGTTCGCGTATTGAAAAAATCAACCAAGCGCAAATCGATGCGGACTACAGCAATCTAAACATAGCATCGGCAAACTATATTAACCTGAATGCAGACTACAGTGACATCTCCTTTTCACAGGTTAAAAAAGCAGATATTGAGATGGATTACGGCCAGCTAAATATCGACGCAGCCACTGCTGTTCATGGCAGCACTGATTACGTTGAGGTAAACTTAGGGGTCATTGGCCAGTTTAATTTGGATATGGATTACGGGGATCTCAGCGTAAAACAATTGATCTCCCCAGGAGCTACCACAAAACTCAATGCCACCTACACCGATGTGGCCATCGATCAGCTCAACAGTTCATTTGGGGCAAATATGCAATACGGTTCATTAGAAATCAATCAATGGTCAGGGCCCACCAGCTTGGTGGATATCGAGGCTCAATACACCGATATTTCTCTGACCTATGACCCGCTGTTTTCTTTCTCTACAGACATCAGTGGCGCGTACATCACCCCAAAAGGTTTATCCAGTCTTGAGTCGACCAGACGCATCGAAAAGTCAAGCACATTTACTTTTGAGGGCTATTTCAAACAACTTGTCGAAAAAAAACAACTCATCATTAACGCACAATACGGATCAATACAATTAAAAAGCAGCACATTATGAAAAAATTAATGATTATCTCCTTGCTGGTCATCGCATCAACGAACACTTCTTGGGCTCAATGGGGAAAAAACATTCGCGGAAACGGACAGGAAACCACGACTATTCGCCAGACCCTGCCTTATGACCAAATCAATGTATCCAGCTCATTTGACGTAGTGCTTTTTAGCGGAGAAGAAGGGAAAATCGAGCTTGAAGGCGAATCAAACCTACTGACCTATGTGGACACTCAAGTAAAGTCGGGACAGTTGATCATCAAACCGCGCACAGGCGTTCAACTGAGACCTAGTTGGGGAAAACGCATAAAATTAAGGGTACCTGTAAAACAAATCGATGCGCTTAGGCTTTCCGGATCTGGCACCATTGAGGGCACCACTACCTTACGCGATCCGAGTATGGAAGTCATTATTTCTGGCTCAGGAGATATTCACTTGGATCTAGCATGCACAGAACTCATTGCAGTAATTTCTGGTTCTGGAAGCATTACAGCAAGCGGTACAGCGACCAGATCAAACATCAATCTCTCTGGTTCTGGCGACTTTAAGGGGTTTGATCTGTCAACTAGAATTACTGAAGCCATCATTTCAGGATCAGCTGACATATCGGTCTCTGCCAGTGAATTGCTGAGCGCTAAAATAGTGGGGTCAGGAGATATTTACTACCGAGGAAACCCCAAAAAAATCGACAGTAAAATCGTAGGTTCTGGAGACTTGATCAAAAGCCGCGATTAACGATCGTTCTTGGCTTTTTCAATGATCACCTCTGCAAAGGGTCTTTTTTGTAAGTGGCTTTCCAGCCAGGAGAGCACATCCAGATACAAAAAGGCCCTTTTTTCTATGGGATGGTGTTCAAAGACCAATAGTCTGTCGTACAGCTCTTGAAATGCCTGTGGCAAATCTTGTGGAAAAATAGATCCCAAACGCTTCATAAAACGCATCATTTCTTTTTGTACCTGCTGCAAATCATTCATGCGCAACAAAAACTTGTAGGTAGCTTTAAGCTGAATCTCCAGATGATAATCCATACCCGCTTCGTAATGAGCGATTAAGCTGAGCAATCGAGAAAAGCACATCAAGTCCTCCCGCATGTGCAAATCCTTGTTGGCAATGATTTTCTTTAAATATTCAATAGACTTTTTGTAATCTCCTGAACCAAAATACATACAGGCAATCTTGTAGTACAAAACCATTACGTGGTGTTTGTCCAATCGATCTTTGTGCAAGGAAATTCCAGCCTCGATTTGGGGCACGCGTTCCAATCCTTGGGAAAAGCTTCCCTTCATGAAATGAAGATTCATACGGTGACTGGACAGATACAAAAACGCCAAACTGCTTATATTTTCGTTGTGCGGGAATTCTGCCAGTTTGGTTTTGAATTCCAACTGCTCCAGGGTTCGTTCAAACAAAGATCGATAGCGGAGATAAAACAAGCTCTCCATAAGATAATTGTTTCCCTTGAGGTAAAACACGGGATGAAACTGAATCATTTCAGGATGCTCGTCAAATAGCTGCACCCACTTGTGGGCGTATTTGTAACAGGTTAAAAAATCTTGAAGCAAAAAATGATACCACAGATGTGCCTTGTAATACCACAGTTTTTCGCGTATCCCCCACTCCTCCATGTGCTCATCCGGGGCGTTTAACTCAAAAAAACTGCGCACTCGTTCTTGTTCCTGTGCTGTTCGAGCATAGCCAAATTGCAGCATCATGGCATAGAGTTGCAGCGATAAATTAGACCATTGACTGGCTACCGTATTTTGAGCCACTAATTCTTGGGTCTGGGTAACCAGCGAAAGCACCCGATCTGAAGTACTCTTGGCAAAATACTGCGTTTCAATGACCTTTTCCAGCTCAACAATTTCGTGGGCAATACTTTTCTCCTGATGTGCGATGGCCGTATTTTTGGCTTTTTCCAATATTTTTAAGCTTTGGCGATAAAGCCCCTTGTGGTAAAGGATTGTGGCGAAATCAAGCTGTTCCCTCAACTGAATTCTGATGTTGTGGTGGGCGGGATTCAGTCGTAAACTGATCAGTATTTGTTTGTATAAATGAGCTTTGAGATTGGAGATTTGAGTTTTGGCGACAATACCGCTTTTGATGATTTCATCTTCGTTGTAGGACTTACTCTTTTCCATCAGGTGAAAGAGCAAAATAAACTTGGAATCCACATTGACATCTAAACGACCCACATAGAGTTTAAACTGTCTTTTTTCTGACTTTGTCAGTGATTTAATCAGTACAAATAAGGGATCTTTTTGCGTATTTGTCATCGTAATGCACTTGTCCTAAAATATTGTATTTTAGCTAAATAGTCGGTAACTAAGCCTAGTTAACATAGTATTTCAACGAAGTGCCTCACTTCGATTTGCTCAGTTATGGCGTTATTTGTTACTTGCACCAAATCTAAGCAATTATAATGAGTAAAGAATTAGTCCAGATTTTTGATACTACCCTAAGGGATGGCGAACAAGTTCCAGGATGCAAACTCGATGCACCTCAAAAATTAGAAATTGCTGCGCGATTGGACGAATTAGGCGTTGATGTGATTGAAGCTGGATTTCCTGTTTCCAGTCCTGGAGATTTTAAGGCGGTAGCTCAAGTGGCTGCGCTGGTAAAAAACGCCACGGTGTGCGGACTAACCCGTTCCGTACAGAAAGACATTGAAGTTGCTGCCCAGGCGCTTAAAGCAGCCAAAAGACCGAGAATTCACACCGGAATAGGGACCTCGGATTCACACATCAAATACAAATTCAATTCCACCAGAGAACAAATCATTGAACGCGCTGTTGCTGCGGTTTCTTATGCCAAAACCTTCGTCGAAGATGTTGAATTTTATGCAGAAGATGCGGGAAGAACAGACAATGAATATTTAGCTAGGGTTTGTGAAGCAGTGATTAAGGCTGGAGCTACAGTACTCAATATACCCGACACCACTGGTTACTGCTTGCCTGCTGAATACGGGGCAAAAATCAAATACCTCAAGGAAAATGTAACCGGAATTGAGAAAGCTATTTTGTCCTGTCATTGCCACAATGATCTTGGATTAGCCACAGCCAACTCTATAGAGGGAGTTATCAATGGAGCGAGACAGATTGAGTGCACCATTAACGGTATCGGTGAACGGGCTGGAAATACTTCACTAGAGGAAGTGGTCATGGTACTGAGACAACACCCGCACCTCAACTTAGACTCCAGAGTCAACAGCAAGTTGCTCTACAGCACCAGTCAAATGGTCTCCCACCACATGGGCATGATTGTTCAACCCAACAAAGCAATCGTTGGGGCCAACGCATTTGCCCACAGCTCTGGAATCCATCAAGATGGCGTCATAAAAAACAGAGAGACCTACGAAATCATCGACCCAGCAGATGTTGGGGTCAATGCTTCTTCTATCATTCTTACGGCAAGATCTGGACGTGCGGCCTTAGCTTACAGAGCAAAACTAGTAGGCTATGAGCTGACCAAAACCCAATTGGATATTGTTTACGAGCAATTTTTGGTGTTTGCGGATCGCAAAAAAGAAGTTTTGGATGACGACATTCATGAAATCGTCAAACTGAGTCCGATTGATCGTTAATTTCGCGACAACAACTCTTTTATTTTCTGGTCGAATTCTTGCTTAAATCGATCGTGCGCAGCTCCGGTGGCAGGACCATCAAATCCTGAGTGAACCTCGTAAACTTTGCCTTGTCGATCCAAAATTACCAGGGTAGGATAAGACTTGATTTCCCCGATAAAAGGCAAAATCGTTTGTGCCTTCACTTTATCTGAGGTGCCAAACTGTGCCAGAGTAACTGTATAGGGAATTGAAAATCTCTTTTTCAGATTTTTCAAACGCTGCCATGCCCTTTCCTCAGTGGGCGCATATTCCACAGCAAGCGCGATCACTGCCAGATCAGGATGATTATTGTTCTTCAAATAATCCATCAGAAATTTTGTTTCATCCAAACAGTTGGGGCACCATGAACCCATGACTTGCAAAACCACCACCTTGTTTTCCCAAACGGGATCAGGGTAATTGATCAGATCCCCTTCTGTGTCTTTAAAGGCAAATGACACTGGAACATCAGTTGAGGCCGATGGGTGTTCCTCCATCCACTGATCGAGGCTAAACGCCTCATCTTGTGTCCACAAGAAAGGGGTTTGCATATGGTTTTCGTAATAAAACTGTCCCGCTAAACCTCGATCGGTATTTTTGGCTAAAAACAGATAGGGATGGGCCCCATCAAAGGTGGATAAGCGCAAACTATCTCCAAAAACATAGCCAGATAAATATCGATAATCTCCGGTGGGCGTGCGCACTGTGCCGCTGACCTGGCTGCCGACTTGAACCAAGTCTGCTTGTGCCCTATCGATCACCCCCTCTTTGGGATAAAATTCAGCCTTCCAACTACCTCCTACTTGGATTGATGGCGCAGTTATCGATCTTTCTGCGACATAAGATTGGGGAACAGCGCTAAATGGTGTGCTTCGGTTTAAGTCCTCTTTGTGATAAACCCCAGTGAGTACACCTCGCTCATATTTGGCTTTAATCACCGCGTCATAGGGGGCCAACGCAATCCACAAGGAATCTCCCTCAATGCGCACTTGGTCGTAAACTATGGTTTCTCGATCGTTGTACAGGGTCATTTGCCATTGATCCCCTAAGGGTTTTATTTCCATAGAGAAATCAATTTTATTTCCATCTTTAACCGTCAGTGAACCCAACCAGGCACCTTTGAATTGATCGTGAAGGCCTGAAGGGTTTTTACAACCCAAAACAGCACCAAAAATCAGGGAATACAACAGAGCTTTCTTCATCATAGGAATAAAAAAACAAAGATAAGCGTTCCCAATTAATCAAATTCAATAGAGTGTGCTTGACAGGCATTAATTATATTTGTGGCTTGAATTAATGCGTAGACATGAAGATTTCCTATCAATGGATCAAACAGTTTGTACCTACAGACTGGAATGCGGATAAAACAGCCACCTTACTCACTGACTTAGGACTTGAGGTAGAGGGAATTGAACAATTTGAAAGTGTCCCAGGAGGACTGCAGGGTCTGATTGTCGGAAAAATCATCACCGCTGAAAAGCACCCAAATGCAGATCGTTTACAGGTCACCACTGTGGATGTTGGAAATGACACCCCACTGTCTATCGTTTGTGGCGCAAAAAATGCAGCTGCTGGCCTGACTGTAGTTGTGGCTCCTGTCGGCACTACGATCTACCCGATTCAAGGAGATGCTTGGACTTTAGAAAAAGGGAAGATTCGGGGTGTGGAAAGCCATGGAATGATCTGTGCAGAAGATGAAATTGGACTGGGCAATGACCACAGTGGGATCATGATACTTGAAGATCACCACCAGCCCGGCACTCCTTTAAACACCTTGTTTGACATTGAGAAAGATCAGGTTTTTGAAATTGGATTGACCCCCAATAGATCAGATGCGATGAGTCATTACGGGGTCGCTAGAGACCTAAGAGCGGGTTTGAAACAACAGGGAATTGCCAAAGAATTGATTTTTCCTTCAACTACAGGATTTGCCATTGACAGCCGAACAAATACGATTTCGGTGGATGTGCAAGATGCTGCTTTGGCGCCGAGATACTGCGGAATCACCATCAGTGGATTGTCCGTACAACCCAGTCCTAGCTGGCTGCAAAACAGATTGAAATCCATAGGTTTAAAACCGATTAACAATGTGGTAGATGCCACCAATTACGTGCTGCACGAAATTGGTCAACCTTTACACGCTTTTGATGCGGACCGCATTGAAGGAGGAAAAATCAATGTGCGCACTGTCGCATCTGGCACAAAATTCACTACCCTAGACGGTGTTGAGAGAACGCTTCATCCAGAGGATTTGATGATTTGCGATGCCAAAAAGCCTTTGTGTATCGCTGGTGTATTTGGCGGACTCGATTCAGGGGTCACCGACGAGACCAAGAATATTTTTCTTGAATCTGCTTATTTCAATCCGGTATCTGTTCGGAAAACTGCCAAAAGACACGGTTTATCGACTGACGCCTCATTTAGGTTTGAAAGAGGTATCGATATAGAGTTGGTGGAAACCGCATTGAAAAGAGCAGCATTGCTCATCAAAGAAATCGCTGGCGGGCAAATCACCTCAGAAATTGAAGATTTGTACCCCAAAAAAGCTGAAGCCCAGCAAGTATTCTTGAGCTATGAAAAAATAAAGCGGTTGATCGGCCAAGAAATACCTGCGGACATCATCAAATCGATACTCACTTCTTTGGAAATAAAAATCTTAAACAGCACCGAAACAGGAATGGGACTTGCCATCCCCCCTTACAGAGTTGACGTGCAGCGCGAAGTAGATGTGGTTGAGGAGATACTCAGGGTGTACGGCTATAACAATATAGATTATTCCAGTAAACTCAATGCATCCATCGCTATTGTAGGAAAAAATGATGCCCACCTCGTTCAAAAATCAATGGGGGAATACCTGGCCAGTGTTGGGTATTTTGAAATCATGACCAATAGTCTTACCGCTGCGAAAAAGCAGGAATCCGTACCATTGGCCCAGGACCATAAAGCGGTAGACATACTCAACCCTTTGAGTCAAGATTTAGCACAACTGAGAACCTCCATGCTTTTCTCAGGTTTAGAGGTCATCAAGCACAACAACAATAGAAAACGAAATAACCAACGGTTATTTGAATTTGGAAAAACCTATGTACAGACTCCTCAAGGCAGAAAAGAACAAATGCATTTGTGTCTTTGGGGCGTAGGCAAACAATACGATGATCAGTGGATTACTACGGCCCCATCAGCAGACTTTTTTGCTATAAAAACCAGTTGTGAGCAGTTGTTACAGCGATGCCGTATTTCAGCGACTCATACTTCTGATGAGGTTCGCTTTCCTTTTAGGGAGTGTTTGCATTATTATTCAGCAGAACATCTCTTGTTCAGCGTGGGCTTGGTTGACCCAAAATTCACCGAACCCTATGATGTCAAAACTCCCGTGGCCTATGCTGTTATAGATTGGGATCAAATCCAATCCATGCTGCTCGATGAAGAAATAAAATTCAAATCGATTCCCAAATACCCGAGCGTTTCGCGAGACTTAGCTTTGTTGGTGGGAGAAAACACCACTTTTGAGGACTTAAAATCTGAAGCTTACCGCGCGATCGGAGATCTTTTGGTAGAAGTCGCCTTGTTCGATGTGTACAGCGGAAAAAATCTGGCTGCAGACAAAAAATCCTACGGAATGAGGTTTACCCTAAGCGATGCGGAACAAACGTTAACAGAGGCTCAAATAGACCGGTCCATGAAAAAATTATTGACAGCATTTGAGCAAAAGTTCAATGCTCACCTGCGCTAACCGCTCAACTAGCTGTACATTTTTTCTCTGAGTGCTTTAACACTTGGATCCGTCATGTATTCATCAAAGGTAAGGTAACGATCGATGACACCTTTAGGGGTGAGCTCCACTACCCTATTCCCCACAGTCTGGGCAAACTCGTGGTCGTGTGTAGTCAGCAATACAGTTCCTTTGAATTGTTTCAGCGAGTTGTTGAACGCCGTAATACTTTCCAAGTCTAAGTGATTGGTGGGTTCGTCTAGCATCAGCACATTGGCCCTAATCATCATCATTCTGCTCAACATACATCTCACTTTTTCTCCTCCCGAGAGCACGGTAGATTTTTTAAGGGCTTCTTCACCGCTAAATAGCATTTTGCCCAAGAAGCCACGTACAAATACCTCTTCGCGCTCCTGCTCTGTTTTGGCCCACTGCCTCAACCAATCTACCAGACTCAGTGGCTGCTCAAAAAAAGAACTGTTGTCAAATGGCAAATATGACTGAATGGTAGTAATCCCCCACTGGAATTGACCCTGGTCTGGAGTTCTGTTGTGGGCGAGAATTTCGTAAAATGCAGAAGTAGCTCGGGCATCTTTAGAATAGATCACCACTTTATCGCCTTTGGCTAAATTGAGGTCAACACCCGAAAAAAGTGAAATACCATCCTCAGAAGAAGCCGCTAAACCTTGCACTGTTAAAATTTGATCTCCAGCTTCGCGCTCACTGTCAAAAATAATGGCGGGATATCTTCTGCTCGAAGGCTTGATCTCTTCAATATTCAATTTAGACAACATTTTTTTTCTGGATGTTGCCTGCTTGCTTTTGGCTACGTTGGCACTGAAACGCATGATAAACTCTTGAAGCTCTTTGGCTTTCTCTTCTGCTTTCTTGTTTTGCTGAGCGCGCTGTCTCGCAGCCAACTGGCTGCTCTCATACCAAAAAGTATAGTTTCCAGAAAACAGATTTAATTTTCCAAAATCAATATCGACAATATGGGTACAAACCGCATCCAAAAAGTGTCTGTCGTGAGAAACAACGATCACCGTGTTTTCATAGGTGGCCAAAAAATCCTCTAACCACTGGATCGTTTCGTAATCCAAATCATTGGTAGGCTCATCCATCACCAAAACATCTGGGTTGCCGAACAAAGCCTGTGCCAGCAAAACCCGCACTTTTAACTTAGGGTCAATATCCCCCATCAATTGATGATGCAGACTTTCTTCAATCCCTAAATTTGAGATTAACGCAGCTGCTTCACTGTCTGCATTCCATCCGTTTAACTCCTCAAAAGTTACTTGGAGCTCACCGATTCGCTCGGCATTTTCATCGCTGTAATCAGCGTATAATGCATCGATCTCTTGCTTGATGGCAAACAGCACTTGATTCCCTTTCAATACTGCATTGAGCACGGTGTCTTGATCATATGCATTGTGGTTCTGTTCCAAAACCGACATGCGCTTTCCGGGTTCAAGAATTACTTTACCAGAAGTTGGATCAGCTTTTAAGGCCAACATTTTTAAAAAAGTTGACTTACCAGCTCCATTGGCGCCGATAACCCCGTAGCAATTTCCCTCAGAAAAAACAATATTTACCTCATCGAAAAGGACTCTTTTACCAAATTGTACAGAAAGATTGGAAACAGATAGCATGTTTTATATTTTGGTGCAAAAATAGGCAAACCCTTTGGTACATACCAATAAATGATACGCCTTAGTTTTAACGAAGCATTAACGCGCTCAAGCGACAGGTTATTTTACATTTACCCCCTGAATGAACATGAAATATCCAAGCATAGTTTTTCTTTTATTTTTGGTGGGTTGTGGGGCCATCGATCCCAAAACCCAACCCACCTATTTCAGTGGCACCATTGTCAATCCCACCAGTGATTTCATCACCCTTCACCGCGAGGAGGAATTAATTGACACTGCATTTCTAGATCAATACGGACGTTTTTCTCTTCGTTTAGAATCCTTGGATGAGGGGCTCTACCATTTTGACCACCCACCCGAATACAATTACGTCTATTTGCAAAAAGGAGACAGCATACACATCAGGATCAATACCGTGTCTTTTGATGAGTCTTTGGTGTTTTCCGGACGTGGTTCAGAGCTGAACAACTTTATATTAGAGATGTTCTTAACCAATGAAAGAGAATCCTACAGCATCGAAAAAAATTATGTGTTGGATCCTGAGCCTTTCCATCAGCTCATCGAGACGATACGGGCAGACAAATTATCGATGCTCAGCGACCTACAAAAAGAGGTGACACTCTCAGAAAGAGCGGTATCCATGGTTGCGGCCAATATCGATTACAACCTGTATGTGCACAAAGAAAAATACCCATTCTTTCACGAAAACAGCCCTAAGGTCAAAGACTTTCCCCAAGAATTTTTTGACTACAGAAAAAATATAGAGCGAAACAACCGGGATTTGAGCCATTTTAGACCCTATTTTCAGTTCATGAAGTTCCACTTGGGCAATATGGCTTATGAAGCTTGTAATGAGCAATGTGGTGAAATACCCGCTCCAGAAAAACCGCTTCACTTTAACCTGCACAAACTAAATATCATCGATAGTTTAGTGGAAGATCGTTTACTTAAAGATCAGTTGATGAGACAATTAGCCTTGCAGTACTGGGTGAAATCCCAAGACTCGGAGGCCCGCATCACCCAATTCCATCAGGTATTCTCCCCTTATCTCAAGGAAAACCGATATGCCAGCGAGCTCAATGAAGTATACCAATCGATCCTCTCGCTACAGCCCAACCGCCAGGTATTGCCACTTCCAGTTGTGAATCATCAGGGAGACCTCACTAATCTTCAAAAATTGGCTTCAGACCGCAAAGTAGTGCTCTATTTTTGGTCTTCCAAATACGAAGGAATGCTGTTTAGAATTCAACAAAAAGTAGCTGAACTCCAGAAAAAGTGGCCGGAATACCAATTTATTGGTATCAGTCCAGATCAAGATGCTGCTCAGTGGTCAGCCACCATTCAAGAATACGACATGCAGCCTGAACTTCAATACCGATCTATCCACCCTGAAGATCTACAGAACAGACTGATTTGGGACAACGCATTTAAAAGCGTCGTTTTGGAAAATGGAAAGATTGTCAATGGATTTGCCAATCTACAGACCAGCTTCCAAAAACAGTAGAACTAGGTGACTCGTACCTGGTGATTGTTGTTGATTACCCATTTACTCGGTTGTAATCGGCTAAAAATTGAGCCAATCCCGAATCGGTCAACGGATGCTTTAACAATCCAGTGATGGAGGAAAGAGGTCCAGTCATCACATCAGCACCGATTTTAGCGCAGTCAATCACGTGCATGGTATGGCGCACAGAGGCAGCTAAAATCTGTGTGGGAAAATCGTAGTTGTCATAGACAGCTCTGATTTCAGCGATCAAATGCAGTCCATCAGTAGAAATGTCATCCAAACGACCTATAAATGGAGAAACATAGGTGGCTCCAGCTTTTGCAGCTAACAAAGCTTGTCCCACAGAGAAAACCAAAGTGCAATTAGTTCTGATTCCGTGGTCGCTAAAATATTTGATCGCTTTAATTCCGTCTTTGATCATCGGAACTTTCACCACAATTTGTGGATGTAGCGCAGCTAAAATCTTTCCCTCCTCAATCATCGCCTCATACTCTGTGGCAATCACCTCTGCAGACACATCCCCGTCGACCAATTGACAAATCGCTTGGTAATGATCCAGAATGGCTTGTTGACCCGAAATACCCTCTTTGGCCATCAAAGATGGATTGGTGGTCACTCCATCAAGTACGCCAAGTGATTGGGCTTCACGGATTTGATCTAGATTGGCTGTGTCGATAAAAAACTTCATAGGTAAAGGTTTTAGGAATAGAATTTAAGCAATAATCGTTCAAATAAAGTGTCCGGCAACAAGAATTTGATCCAAATAGCCGCTTTTTGAAGTGGTTTCCCCACCCGGTAATGCACTTTTGGATTTTTTGACTGTATGATTTTCCACACCAATCGAGCCACCTCAACGGGATCAGACCCTTGATCGACATGGGCATTCATCCCTGCCAGTGTTTTGTCATACTGGGGGTGGTATGGTCCATTATGGTCCACAGGGGTGTGGTACCTGCCAGAAGCTATGTTGGTGGCGTAATCACCCGGCGCTACCGTGCACAAACGGACACCAAACGGGGCACACTCCATGCGCAGGGATTCGGTAACCAATGAAAGGGATGATTTAGTCGCAGAATACAATCCTCGAAAAGGCAATCCCATAGCACCAGCGATGGACGTGATGTTGATCACCAAACCGCTGCCTTGACTTCTCATGGCTGGAAGTACCGCTTGAAGCATGCGAATAGGACCCTTTAGATTCACATCAAAAACCTGATCGATTTCCGCCAATGGCGTTTGTTCCACAGGACCGGTTATGCCCACTCCTGCATTGTTGATCAATACGTCAATACGGCCGTGAACGGATAAAATATGAGCCACCGCAGCATCAATTCCTGAAACTTGTTGGACATCTAAAGCCAGTAAGGTATACTCTTTGGGCTGTTGATACACTTGGGGATTCCTGGCTGTTCCGTATACGATACATCCATGTTGGCTTAAATACATGGCGATAGACTGGCCTATCCCTGAGGAGGCTCCGGTCACTAAAACAATATATGGCTTTGATGTGCTCATGGTTTCGGAACGATACGCACCTCAAATAAACGGTCCCATTTTTTTCCAGTCACAAAAAAAGTCTTGTTTTCCGGGTGATAAGCAACACCGTTTAGTACATCTAACTCAGGGTGTTGTGTCACCTTTTGCTTCAAGCCAGAAAAATCTACAATACCCACTATGGCTCCGCTAAACGCATCGATGATCATCATGGATTCTTTTTGATATACATTGGCGTATATTTTTCCATCCACATACTCCAACTCATTAGCTCTATTAAAAAACCCTTGATGTGTCACGGTAGAAAATTGGGCAATTTCTGCCCCTTGTGTCGGTTCAAGAATCCATATCCGATCTGAGCCGTCGCTTTTGAAAAGTTTTGTTTCGTCATGGGCCAATCCCCAACCCTCCTTGCTATTTCCGTAGGCAAATCTTCCCAGTTCTTCAAACGACATATCATAGATGTACCCAAATCCATTTTGCCAGGTCAACTGATAAATTTTATCGTTAAAAATGGTGATTCCCTCTCCAAAAACATCCTGGGGAAGATCGTGTTGCTGCAAGACTTGGCCCGTCTTGTAATCCACTTTTCTCAGAGATGAATAGCCCAACAAACCAGTGCTTTCATAGAGCACACCATCAGCAAACTCAAGCCCTTGGGTGTAAGCCTGCCTATCGTGCGGATAAGCGTTTATAATTTCGTAAGTATAGAGCTTTGGTGGCTCTTTGGCCAAGATCTTTACCTTTAAGGAACCTTGAGATAGCTCTTGTTTTTTTTGGAAGCCTACCCATTCGATTGTTTGTGCACCTAGAATAGTTGCGTCTAATACCAGTTGATCTCCATCACTGGTCAAAGGATGACCAGCTAAGGAAAATGCTAGGGAATCAAAAGTGATGGGATTGGGGTTTTTCCATGAAAACCTTAGGGTATCCCCTTGGGTGTAAAGATCTTTACTCGGCGTTAACACCAAGGCAGCCACCGACTTTTCGCTTGTTTTTTGACCGCAAGAAACGAGCAAAAAAATCGATAAAAACGCGATATAATGTGGCTTAACCATACAGAATGAATCAGTTACAGTGCTTAAATTTAAAGCCTTTTACTCCTTGCTCAAAATAGAAAAGGAGTTATCTTTGCGCCGGGCAAGACCTACACGACCAGCTCCCTCAAAATCCCCCAGGGTGGGAACACAGCAAGGGTATGAGGTTGTAGCGGTGCGATGTGGACCTCTTGCCCTTTTTTTTTAGCCGACAAACAGAGGCCTTTCCCCCATCAATTCATTTACTTCTTCCTTAACCTGAGCGATTATTGCAGCATCGTCCTTGTGGGTTAATACCCGGTCAACTAGGGCTGCGATGGTTTCCATATCGGCCTCTTTCAACCCGCGTGTAGTCACCGCTGGTGTTCCAAAACGTATTCCTGAGGTGACAAACGGAGACTTGTCGTCAAAAGGAACCATGTTTTTGTTGGCGGTAATATCAGCAGCCACCAAAACATTTTCAGCCTCTTTTCCAGTGATGTTCTTATTGCGCAAATCGATCAGCATCATGTGGTTGTCTGTGCCCCCTGAAATCAGGTGATAATCTCTTTTGACAAACGCCTGAGCCAAAGCCTGCGCATTTTTTTGCACCTGAATGGCGTAGTGTAAAAATTCATCGGTTAAGCACTGCCCAAAAGCAACAGCCTTAGCGGCGATAATGTGCTCCAAAGGCCCCCCTTGGTTCCCTGGAAAAACAGCTAAGTCCAACAAAGTGGACATCATGCGCACCTCGCCTTTTGGCCCTTTTAATCCCATAGGGTTTTCAAAATCCTGACCCATTAAAATCAATCCACCTCTTGGCCCCCTTAGGGTTTTATGAGTCGTAGTGGTCACTATGTGACAGTGGGGAATCGGATCGTTGAGCAGTCCTTTGGCAATCAACCCGGCTGGGTGAGAAATATCAGCCAACAACAACGCTCCTACGCGGTCAGCAATCGCTCTAAAGCGAGCAAAATCCATATCTCTTGAATAAGCAGAGGCTCCTGCAATGATCATCTTTGGTTTTTCAGCCAATGCAATCTCTTCAATTTTGTCGTAGTTTAAACGGCCTGTTTCTTGCTCTACACCATAAAATACGGGTCGATAGAGTCTCCCAGAGAAGTTAACTGGGGAACCGTGGGTCAAGTGACCTCCGTGTGATAGATCAAACCCTAAGATGGTATCCCCAGGGGTGAGACATGCGTGATACACTGAGGCATTTGCTTGAGAACCTGAGTGAGGCTGCACATTGGCATAAGCTGCTCCAAAAAGGGCCTTAGCGCGATCAATAGCGATTTGCTCTACTTGATCAACAATCTGACAACCCCCGTAATAGCGTTTACCCGGATAACCTTCAGCATACTTGTTGGTCAATACTGAACCAGCAGCTTCCATCACCTCTGGACTGGTGAAATTTTCTGAGGCAATCAGCTCAATGCCTTCGCGTTGTCTGTGTTCTTCGTCTTGAATCAGGTCAAAAATGATGTGGTCTCTTTCCATGGGATTAAATTATGGGTGTAAAATTAAGCACTTAGTGCGATAAAACATCTGAAGTGGGCCCCAAATATGATCAGAGTTATTAAACAACAATCAACACCATCAGGACCAGGTATGGTCCAAGATACTGTAGTGTGAATCGTTTAAAGTGCAGCTGCCCTGCTCGATCTTCAACATTTGAGGCGACTGGTGCACCACCCCGAAACGAGCAGCTAATTCGTTAGAGATGGCTCTGTACTCGATCAAGTGCAACAGAAAATATTGGCCTGGGCCTCTTTGAGCAGACAAACGCTGGGTGAGGTCCTTGAGCACCATCTTGGAAATGCCACAGCTGGTGGAGTGTTTAAAGACATAGATGGGATCAGCTTGCTGATCGTTCCAATCGGCTAGCTGGTCCAGGGAAGTCAGTGGAATCCAAAAAGTGTCGGCGGGTTGATTCTGGATAGATTTGGGCTCAGATGACTTTTTGTCGGTATCAAACCATTTTTTCAACAAACTCATATTAAATGATTTAGCGGGAAACTATGTCTAAATGTCTTATAACCAATAGCTTAAGCAGACAAAATGTCCGAAAAAAAAGCCTGGCCCTAATGTTGCAAGGTTTGCAAATATACACAAACAACCACGAGCTATGCAACTGAATCAATACACCATCAAAGCCCAAGAGATCATTGAATCTGCACAGATCATCGCGCAACAATCCGAGCACGCATCAGTGGAACCTGTACATGTTTTGTCCGCACTGATTGAAAGTGAGGAACACGCCATTGTCTATTTGCTCAAAAAAGTTGGGGCAAATATAGATCAGCTCAAAGCCCAAGTGAAACAATTGTTGGAGACCCAATCAAAAGTAGCAGGTGGAAATCTTCAATGGGGAAGATCTGCCGTAGAAACCCTGCAAAAAGCTACCAGCTGGGCCAAAAAACTCGGGGATGAATTTACCACAGTAGAACATCTCCTACTCGCCCTTTTAGACGCTAGCCACAGAGCAGCTACACTGCTCAAAGAACAAGGAATCAATGAAAAAGACTTAAAAAAAGCCATCGCAGAGTTACGTCAAGGAGCCTCTGTTCAGTCCAAGGACGCTGAGGCCAATTATCAATCTCTGGAGAAATATGCTAGAAATCTAAACCAAGCTGCAGATAAAGGCATGTTGGATCCGGTCATCGGAAGAGATGAGGAAATCCGCAGGGTGCTTCAAATATTGTCCAGACGCACCAAAAACAACCCTATGCTTATAGGTTCCCCAGGGGTGGGAAAAACCGCCATCGCTGAGGGATTGGCCCACAGGATTGTCACTGGTGATGTGCCGGAAAACCTAAAAGACAAGGTCATCTATTCTCTGGATATGGGGGCGCTGATCGCTGGAGCAAAATACAAAGGAGAGTTTGAAGAGCGATTAAAGTCCGTGGTCAAAGAAGTCATTGGGGCTGAGGGGGACATCGTGTTATTTATCGATGAAATCCACACCCTAGTAGGCGCTGGAGGCGGTGAAGGAGCCATGGATGCGGCCAACATCCTCAAACCTGCCCTGGCACGTGGAGAGTTGCGCGCTATTGGAGCGACTACCCTAGATGAATACCAGAAATACTTTGAAAAAGACAAGGCGTTAGAGCGCAGGTTCCAAAAAGTCATGGTAGATGAACCGGACACTGAAAGCGCCATTTCAATTTTGCGGGGTATCAAAGAAAAATACGAAGCCCACCACAAAGTACAGATCAAAGACGAGGCTGTAATCGCCGCTGTACTATTGTCCCAAAGGTATATCAGCGATCGTTTTTTACCGGACAAAGCCATCGATTTGATGGATGAGGCTGCTTCTAAATTGCGGATGGAAATGAATTCAAAGCCCGAAGAACTCGACCAACTCGACCGCAAAGTAATGCAGTTAGAAATCGAATTGGCCGCGATTACCCGAGAAGACGATCAGGTAAAACTCAAAACCTTGCACAGTGAATTGGCCAACCTGAAAGAAACCAGACAGGCGCTCTGGGCGCGTTGGGATGCAGAAAAAACAGCTGTGGACCAATTGCAAAAAACCAAAGAATCCATCGAACAACTCAAACTAGCGGCAGAACGCGCAGAGCGAAATGGAGACTACGCGTTGGTGGCTGAAATTAGGTACGGGAAGATCAAAGAAGCGCAAGAGCAGCTCGAAGTACTTCAAAAAGCATTGGACAGCCAACAAAACGAAGGTACCTTGATCAAAGAAATAGTCACTTATGAGGACATCGCAGAAGTGGTGGCCAAATGGACAGGGATTCCAATTACCAAAATGATGCAATCCGACTTGGAAAAGCTACTGGGATTAGAAGATGTTTTGCACAAACGGGTGATCGGACAAGATGAAGCCATACAGGCTGTAGCAGATGCCATCCGAAGATCACGTGCTGGTTTGCAGGACCAAAAAAAACCCATAGGTTCCTTCTTATTTCTCGGCACTACGGGCGTTGGTAAAACCGAACTCGCCAAGACGCTAGCCGACTACCTCTTTGACGATGAATCGGCCATGACCCGAATCGACATGAGTGAATATCAAGAAAAGCACGCGGTCAGTCGATTGGTAGGTGCACCTCCAGGATATGTCGGATATGAAGAAGGTGGGCAACTCACCGAGGCGGTGCGCAGAAAACCGTATTCTGTCATCTTGCTCGATGAAATCGAGAAAGCTCACCCCGACACCTTTAACATACTGCTACAGGTATTGGACGAGGGAAGACTCACCGACAACAAGGGTCGAGTTGCAGACTTTAAAAATTGTATCATCGTGATGACCAGCAACATCGGCAGTCATTTGATCAGCGAGGCATTTGCCCAGCACCAGGATGTTGATCAAGCGGCTCAAGTAGCCCAAGAAAAAGTATTGGCGCTGTTAAAACAAAGTGTTCGCCCTGAGTTTTTGAACAGAATCGATGACATCGTTCTCTTTCACCCACTCAACAACCAACATGTTCGGGAGATCGTGGCACTCCAAGTAAAACAACTTCAAAAAATGTTATCCGAGCAAGAAATTACCATTGACGCAACGCCAGAAGCCATTGATTTACTCGCTGAACTCGGGTTTGATCCCCAGTACGGCGCCAGACCGATCAAGCGAATAATTCAAAAGAAAATACTGAACAACCTGTCCAAGGAATTGCTGAAAGGATCCATCAAACGAGACAGCATTGTATTAATCGACGCTTTTGAACAGGAATTGGTATTTAGAAACCAGGAAAGTAACCTTTAAAATGAACAGAAAGGCGGCTTGAGTGATGCGCTTGAGCCGCCTATTTTTTATCGGCCAACATAGGGACAAAAGCAAACTGCCCATGGGTTTCCCGCTCAAAACTCTTTTCATCCACTCGGGTGAGCACCATCATTTCCTGGGTGCCCATACCCACTGGGATCACTAACTTCCCGCCAATAGCCAACTGAGCCATCAACGCCTTAGGCACTTCAGGAGCCCCAGCAGTAACGATAATACCCTGATAGGGAGCAGCTTGAGCATATCCGATAAATCCATCGCCAAAAATCAACTTTTTGGGAGCTAATTGCATTTTAGGCAGCATCAGTTGTGCTTTTTTAAAGAGCATTGACTGCCGTTCAATGGAGTAAACCTGGAGCTTCATGTGAACCAACACAGCGGTTTGGTACCCGCTTCCCGTCCCGATTTCCAGTACCTTATCTCCTGGAGACAACCCCATCAATTGGGTCTGTAAAGCTACCGTATACGGGTGTGATATGGTCTGGTCGCAACCTATGGGAAAGGCCTTGTCTTGGTAAGCGTGTTCTTCAAACGAACTGTCCAAAAAAAAATGCCTGGGCACTTGCTCGATGGCAAAGAGCACATGTGGATCTACAATCCCCTTCTCTCTCAGGGACTGAGCGAGTAATCTTCTTTTTCCGCGATGTTTGTGGGTGTCTATCATCAGTGACGAATCAACGCTTTTTTCACGCGGTCCAATTGTTTTTTGTTGTCTCTATCTTTGATGGTCTCTCGCTTGTCGAAGAGTTTTTTCCCCTTGGCCAGACTGATATTGAGCTTGGCCAATCCCCGCTCGTTGATAAACAGTCGTGTCGGCACTACTGTATTCCCGGAAATTTTAACCGCCTGTCGGATTTTTTTTAATTCTCTCTTGTTGAGCAATAACTTTCTGCTGGCCTTGGGGAGGTGGTTGTAATGCGAACCATGAGCGTACTCCTCAATAGTCATATTCACCACAAACAGCTCATCGGTGTCGTTGAATTCACAAAACGACTCAGTAATGGAGGCTTTTCCAAGCCTTAAAGACTTGATTTCCGTGCCAGACAACACAATACCCGCGGTAAAGCCATCGAGTAACTCGTAATTGAAACGGGCTTTTTTATTTTGTATGTCTATGCGGTTTTTCATCAGTCCACAAAATTAGCACAAAAAAAAGGACGGACGCTTCAGGTCAGGTGGAATGTGTATTTTTGAAAAAAATAGTTTTATGAAGTTGCGCATTGGCGTTTTGGGTGCTGGTCATCTGGGAAAAATTCACCTCAAATTGGCAGATTCCTCTCCGCTTTACGATTTGGTTGGTTTTTATGATCCCCACCAAGAAAATGCGGCTGCACTCAGTCGCGAAAAGGGATATACCCATTTTGAGGATTTAGGCCAATTGTTGGCCGCTGTGGACGTGGTGGACATTGTCACACCTACCCTAGCCCACTTTGATGTAGCCCAACAAGCCATCAGCATGGGCAAACACGTGTTTATTGAAAAACCGATTACCCACACTTTAGAACAGGCACAGGAACTGATCGCATTGGCCAAAGCGCATGGTGTTTTGGGTCAAGTAGGCCATGTGGAGCGCTTTAACCCCGCTTTTAAAGCTGCCTTGGGCGCATTGGATCAACCCATGTTTATCGAAACACACCGACTTGCCGAGTTCAATCCCAGGGGCACTGATGTGCCTGTTGTCTTGGATTTGATGATACACGATATCGACATCATTTTATCTGTAGTTCAATCTCCATTGGTTGAAGTTCGGGCTAGCGGCGTGCGTGTGCTCAGCCAATCCCCTGATATTGCCAATGCTCGATTGGTTTTTGAAAACGGCTGTGTGGCCAACCTAACAGCCAGCAGAATCTCGATGAAAAACATGCGAAAATCCCGTTTTTTTCAGAAAGACGCCTACGTATCTGTCGACTTTTTGGAAAAGAAAACCGAGATTGTTAAAATGAAAGATGCGCCGAAACAGCCTGGACCATTTGATATGATTTTGGTCAATGCGGAAGGAGTTTCTAAACAGATCTATTTTGAACACCCCACCCCTGAGGCCAACAATGCCATTCTCGATGAATTGGAAACATTTGCCCAGGCGATTACTCAAGGTAAAAGACCGATCGTCGACCTGGTCGATGGGGCCAATGCGTTAGATGTTGCCCTTCAAATTATCAAAGCCTACGAAAATTAATATGTCAATAGCCGACCGTTTACTTCGCATCAAGCAATCACTCCCCCAGCAGGTTACCCTGGTAGCTGTGTCTAAAACCAAACCTGAAACCGACCTGATGGAAGCCTATGAGGCAGGACAACGCGTTTTTGGTGAAAACAAGGCCCAAGAAATGACCGCAAAATGGTCCTCTATGCCCAAGGACATACAATGGCACATGATTGGGCATCTTCAGAGCAACAAAGTAAAATATATCGCTCCCTATGTGGCGTTGATTCACGGGGTAGACCGTTCAGAACTGCTGGATGAAATCGAGAAGCAAGGAGCAAAAAACAACCGAATCATCTCCTGTTTACTGCAGGTTCATATCGCTGAGGAGTCCACTAAATTCGGATGGAACCCCCAAGAGCTGGTCTCCTGGGCTACCCAAGAACAGCTGGAGAAATATCCCCATGTGCGCATTCAAGGATTAATGGGCATGGCGACATTTACCTCGGATGAACATCAAATTAAACAAGAATTTGCTTCCCTAAAGTCAGTGTTTGACCAGCTAAAGGCAATCCATGCGCATTGGGACACGCTTTCTATGGGTATGAGCCAAGACTACGCTTTGGCTATATCTATGGGCAGCAATATGGTACGCATCGGCAGTTCCATTTTTGGCGAACGAAATTAGGAGCCTATGTACGCCATCATCGATCTAGAAACCACAGGAGGAAAATACAATCAAGAAGGAATTACTGAAATTGCCATTTATAAATTTGACGGCGCTGAAGTAGTCGATCAACTGATCAGCTTGGTCAATCCTGAAACACCGATACAGCCATTTGTGGAAAAACTTACCGGCATCAGCGATGCCATGGTGCGCACAGCACCAAAGTTTCACGAATTGGCCAAAAGAGTGGTTGAAATCACCGAGGGTTGCGTCCTAGTGGCCCATAATGCGCAGTTTGACTACCGAATTTTAAAGTTGTGTTACGACAGATTGGGATATACCTATGAACGCAAAACCGTTTGCACTGTTGATCTGGCCAAAAAACTGATTCCAGACCAAGAGTCGTATTCTCTGGGGAAACTGGTCAAATCCTTGGGCATCCCGATCCACGACAGGCATAGGGCCAGTGGTGATGCCTTAGCAACGCTGAAATTATTCCAAGTACTCTTAGAGAAAGACCTAGAAAAAGGACTGTTTCACGCCATGACCAAAGGGCCCGAACAAAGCTTGGTTTCAGACAAACAGTGGGGATTAGTTCAGGAAATACCAGATACACCCGGGGTGGTGGTGCTTTTGGGAAAAGACCAAAAGGCGGTCTACCTACTGTCCGATAAAAACATGTACAAAGCGACCTATCAGCTTTTTTTATCGGCAGACGACCACCACAAACGCGTGCTCAAAGAAACCAAAAGCATAGAAGCATTTCCCTCAGGTAGCTCCCTGATGACCAAAATACTGCATCATCTGTATCTGAAATCACTAAAGCCCAAATACAACCGGCGAAAAAAATTGATCAGCGATCCCTTATTGATCGATGTTTACCAGGGGATGCACGGTGTGTGGATCGCTCCAGGTCGCCATCTAGGAGAACGATGTGGCCTCTACATGAAAAATGGGATGGTTTGTGGTTACGCCTATTTTGAACTCAACTACCAATTGGTTAACCACCAGGTTTTTGAGCAATTATTGACCCCTATTTTTCCAGATCCCGCTTATTTGGTGTGGATCGATCAGGAGAAACAACACCTTAAATGGCATTCCTTTGACCCTGAATAGCCCGAATAATACCTTGATTTCCGTGCTTGGTGCTACAGCATCGGGAAAAACAAGCTTGGCCATTCAGCTGGCTAATTGGCTCAATGCGCCCATTGTATCAGCAGATTCAAGGCAGTTTTACCGGGAAATGAGTATTGGTACAGCAGTGCCCAGTTCAGATGAGCTAGCTCAAGCTGCACATTACCTCATACAGCACAAAAGCATCCAGGACACATACACTGTAGGAGATTATGCAAAAGAAGCCCTAACACTGCTCGATCAACTGTTTGCTGAAAATCCTGTGGTCATTTTGGTAGGTGGAAGCGGACTGTATATTCAAGCCCTGACCCAGGGCTTGGATGAGTTTCCTGAGGTAGCACCAGAACACAAAACTTATGTGGAAGCATTATGGAAAGATCGGGGTATCGAAGCCCTCCAAAAACTGCTCAGGGAATTGGATCCTGAATATGCCAAAACTGTTGACCTACAAAATCCGATGAGGCTGATCCGGGCACTATCCGTATGCTTAAGCTGCAAACAACCTTACAGCCATTTTTTGGGCAAAGCTAAACCAGCGCGAAATTTTAAAAATATCGCCTTGGGTATTGAAGGCCCTCGAACTTGGCTCCACCAAAGAATTAATTTGAGGGTTGACCAAATGGTTGCTTCTGGATTATTTCAAGAGGCTGCCTCCTTGTATGAGCACAGAGACTTGAACGCCTTAAAAACAGTGGGATACACGGAGGTATTTGCCTATATGAACGGTTTGATCAGTGAAGCTCAGGCCATAGAGGACATCAAAACCAATACGCGACGCTATGCCAAAAGACAAGGAACTTGGTTTAGACGTCAACCTGATATTCATTGGGTGACAGAAGTTGAACCACAGCTTCAGGCGATCAGTGCACTTCAAGGATTGGGTATTACTCCTGCTTAACCACGAGTCTAAATCCTTCTCCGTGTATATTTAAAACAGATACGTTGGGATCTAACTTTAGGTACTTCCTCAATTTAGCGATATAAACGTCCATAGACCTAGAGGTAAAATAATTGTCATCCCTCCAGATTTTGGTTAAAGCTAACTCTCTGGGCATTAAATCATTCTGATATAGGGCCAACATGCGCAGCAACTCATTCTCTTTAGGGGACAACTTGATGGCAGGCTCGTCTTTGTAGGTCAAAAACCTCAATTTAGCATTGAGGTGGAAATCGCCGATTTCAAACTCAAATTGATTGCTCTCAGCTAAGGTAGCTGTAGACTTTCTCTGGATAATTGCTTTGAGTTTCACCAACAATACTTCGGAATCAAAGGGCTTGTTTAGATAATCATCTGCTCCTGCTTTATACCCTTTAAGCACGTCCTCTTTCATGGTTTTTGCGGTTAAAAAGACAATGGGGATTCTGTCGTCTTTTTCGCGAATTTCTTTGGCTAAGGTAAACCCATCCTTATAAGGCATCATGACATCTAAAATACAGACGTCAAATGTTTCTTTTTTAAACTTTTCAAAGCCTTCCATGCCGTTTTTGGCCAAGACCACTTCAAAGTCATTCATCATCAGATAATCCTTGAGGATACTGCCAAAATTGGGATCATCTTCTACCAGTAAAATTTTTTTCATCGCTTCCATATCTGCTTAATTTAAAGGTAATTCTATGTGGAAAGTACTCCCTTTCCCTTTTTCACTTTCTGCGTAAACCTGCCCTTTATGAAGGGCAACAATCTTTTTGACATAGGCCAGACCTAAACCATGACCTTTGATATTGTGTAAATCACCTGTGGGCTCTCGGTAGAATTTCTCAAAGATTTGCTTGAGCACCTGTTTGCTCATGCCCGGGCCTTGATCTTTGATGGAAATCAACAATTTATTGCCTTTGGTTTGTGTGTATACATCGATTTTTGGAGATTCGCCTGAGTATTTGACCGCGTTTTCTAAAATGTTAACCACCACATTGGTCATGTGCATTTCACTGACAGAGACCACAGATGGGGCAGCTGACAGATGGGTGGTGATGTACCCCCCACTGTTGTCTAATATCAAAGAAACTGCAGCGATCGCATCTTCGATAATATCATGAAAATCAACTTCTTGACGAATCAAATCCAGTTGGTTTTTGTCCAATTTTGAAATTTGCAACACATTTTCCACCTGTTCGTTCATCCGTTTATTTTCCTCCTTGATCATCTGGGTGTATTTCGCAAACTTCTCAGCATCTCCAGAAATTTTGGGATTGCGCAAGGCTTCAACAGCCAGATTGATGGTCGCTATAGGAGTTTTAAACTCATGGGTCATGTTGTTGATGAAATCCGATTTGATCTCGGAGAGCTTCTTCTGTTTAATCCACTGATAAATAGCGCTGACAAACACCAACAATATCAGTAAACTAAACACACCGGAAAGCACTGCTGTACCCAAAATAGATCGCCACAAAAAGGTGGATTTTTGGGGAAAAGTCACATGAAGGCTAAAATCGCTATCGCCCTCAGTGTCAGTAAACAGTGGAACTTTATAGGGATTACTCGCACTGTATTCAAATCCACCGCTTTTAATTTTGGTGGGTAGCTGACTGCTGTACACCCCGAATTCGTAGTCGATATCTATACCCCTGAGTTCAAAAGCGCGATCTAAGGCCAATACCAATTCTTGAGCGCTGATGCGTTCATGAATCGGCACCAAGCGGGCTCTTTCTTTAAGCACATCCTCCAAGATAACGCGATCGTATTCGGTAAGTCTACCGCTGATCGCTAACTTAGTAATCGGTGTAATGGTTGTTCTTTTTCCGTCAATTCCAAAATCCTCGCGATACACCATCTTGGTTCGTTCGCTGACATAGGCCCTGATCAAAGATGAATCGCGACCAAAACCGTTGTCGAACATCTTATTGGCTACACTGTAATCCTGCTCGAGAATTTCGTGGGCATAAAAGGTAGTCTCGTTGGTATTGAGGTCTTTGTCAAAAAAGAAAAAATTTTTGTAGTGGGCTTTATCCGGGTTGCCTACTGAGTCTTTGAGCTTCAAAAACTCTTCGTAATAATCAGAAACTTCTCGCTGAGCAATTTTCTGAGAAGTTTCAATCAGCACGTCAGAGACCGCGCTGTCGAACTGATCCTCTTTTAAAGCAATGGACTGTTTGATCCAATAACCCTGTACGGAGATAGCACCGACCAAGGCCAACGACATCACAGCAACCAACAAAAAGAAATAGGATTTTTTCATTTGTTAACAAAATTAATCAATTTTAATTAAAAAGTTAATTTTGAAATAATATATTAACTATTTAATAACAAATAAAGAAATAAATTATCTATTTAGTTAATTCATTATGAATATCAAATATTTTTAACATTATATCTGAAGACTCGTCATTAACCCATATCAAATCAGCGTAAATCCTGCGCTCATCGTCTGTCCATTGAGCATTTATGCGCTGTAAGGCTTCCTCTCGCTTCAATCCCCTAGCCTCAAGACGCGACAACCTAAGCGACAAGGGAGCTTCAACCACCCAGATCAGGTCAAAATCATCGGCACGACCACCTTCAAGCAAGAGCGCAGACTCAAAAAGAATGTATGGCGCATTTTGCTGTTTTAACCAATCATCAAAAGCCTCGTAAACCCTGGGGTGAACTTCTTTTGCTATTTGATGACGCAATTCAGGGTCAGCGAAAATAGCCGAAGCTACCCAAGATTTTTGCAGCACTTCTCCTACATAAGCTTGAGGTCCCAACAATCTAATTATCGCAGCTCTGAGCGAAGCATCTTTTTCCATCAAGGTTTTAGCGGCTTGATCTGAGTCAAAAACCGGAACACCCAACTGGGCAAATGCTTGTGTGACAAAGGATTTGCCAGAACCTATTCCTCCAGTGACCCCGATCTTTTTCATGGCTTTTGCACGATAAGCTCTACGCGTTGATGAGATAGATAAGCGCGCTCAATCGCAGGGTTAATCACCTCTAAAACCAAAGGCCAGAGGCTTAATCCGTTTTCGGCCTGCAATTGGCTGTATTGGACATAGACCTTAAAATCAGTTACTGAGGGAGATTTAAGCTGCTCTATGGGAGCCCGGAACAAAACCTCAACTTTATGGGGAAATGTTTTGGCTACCCATCCTTGAGGCAAGCCCAATACAACCACAGGAACTTCAATCTTGTGTTCAGCATATTTAACCCAATGCGCGGTAAACAACACCTGCTCTGGCTCGACGGAAATACCGAAAGCCTGAGACAAATCAAGCCCCAGCACCTCAGCTACATCTTCTTGTTGCTGCGCCAAATCTATCGGGAAAGTATGCACGTATGACATGGTATCCACCACAGCAGCTGGCCCGCTTACCCAAACGGAATCTGGTGATATCGTAGGGCGAGAAAGTGCGTAATGCGCCATTCTCTTACCCACAGTACTGAGTTGAACAGGAATTTTTTTAGACCGCTGTCGATACAACTTCACCTTTAAACCAGCGCCCAACAGCGTCGAATCAAACGTTAATTTTCGAGTGGCCTTTGCATTGAGTTGTGCGATCAACGCTTGTTCCTCCAAGAAGAAAACCCCCTGATCTGCCACGGCATCGCTGAGATCAACACTTAAGGTCGGCCGATCAAGAAGCAACTTTAACCAAGAAAAACCGTTGGACAACACCTGAACTTCAATGGTTTCTTGATTCTCTTTAGACCAGTACATCCCTTGAGGAACCCCGGTCACTTGATAAGAGAACTCAACCAACCGCATACTGGGTTCCGACAGCAATTGAATACTCCAAATCAGAAAAGACAAAGCCAAGAACACAAAAAACTGAATCAGCTTTTTGTTGGATGATCCGCCATATGTGACCAAATCAGACTTCATTTTCTAAAAAAAAGCTCTGGCAGTAACTCTTCTGGTGTTTTGCGCGTATTGAATAGCTTGACGTAACTTCTGGCAAATCCCCAACCATAACCGTACAGCTGAACCATCACCGCTTGGAGCGATTTCAACGCGATCAACCCGCTTTTGTGCTGTATGGCTGAGACCAATAATACAGATAAGAAATAAAACAGCAACAAGCCAATCGGGAGATACCAACCGACCAAAGCGAAAAGAAGTGCGCATAAGGTTCCGATCAAAAATAGACTGGGCAAGGCATAGGCCAACCTAAATGTACCTGGATACCTTCGCATCAAGATGGGTCTAGCAGAGCCAAAACGATAGACCTGCTTATAAAATGACGCCCAAGTAATCCTTCGTTTGTGATATACAAATACCGTTTGAAATAAAGCGGAAACAAATCCCATCTGTCGAAGTCGAATGCTTAAATCAGGGTCTTCCCCGGGATGAATCAATCCGAACCCACCACTTGATTCAAATGCCTTCCTAGACAAACCCATATTAAAACTTCTGGGCTCAAACTTTTTGTGACTACCTCCCCTAATTCCTCCAGTGGTTAAAACTGAAGTCATCGAAAAACTAATCGCTTTCTGCAGATCAGAAAATTCGTCAGCTGCAGCATCTGGCCCGCCAAAAAAGTCTACTGGATTTAAAGCTAAAGAATCGTGAATGGCCGCAATATAACCACTGGGCAATTCACAGTCAGAATCGAGTATGATAAAATAGTCTCCGGTCGCATGGCGCATACCGTAGTTGCGACTATCCCCAGGACCTGTATTGGGCTTTGTCAAATAAACCAAGGGCAATTGATCGGTAAACCGAGCAACAACACTTGACGAATCTTCTGAGGACCCATCTTCAACCACCACCACCTCATCCACAGCGCGAGTTTGATCAACCAATGTGTTTAATAGAGCCAAAAGCTCATCAGGTCGATTGTACACAGGAACAACTATGGATAGCTTGTAGGATTTCATGATACTTATAAAAAATAAAGCCACCTCAAGGATGGCTTTATATGGGTCATCATTGATTTATTTTGAGAAATACTCAATCACTTCTTGGCTCACCCCAGTATTGGAAAAACCTCCGTCGTGAAATAAATTTTGCATGGTCACTTTTCTGGTTAAATCAGAAAACAAACTCACCGTATAATTGGCGCAATCTAAAGCAGTGGCATTCCCTAATGGGGACATTTTTTCTGCATAACTGATAAAACCATCAAACCCTTTAACGCCTTGTCCGGCTGTGGTAGGTGTGGGAGATTGAGAAATGGTATTGACCCGCACCTTTTTTTCTTTGCCAAAGAAATAGCCAAAGCTACGCGCTACTGATTCTAGATAGGCTTTGTTATCCGCCATATCGTTGTAATCTGGAAAAGTTCTTTGAGCAGCCATATAGGTAAGGGCTACAATACTTCCCCATTCATTCATCGCATCTTGTTTGTACAAGGTTTGCATCACTTTGTGAAAAGACAAGGCAGATACATCCCAGCCCTTGGCTGTAAAATCGTAGTTTTCATCGGTATACGCCTTTCCTTTGCGGACATTTACAGACATGCCAATTGAGTGAAGTACAAAGTCAAGCTTACCGCCTAAAATCTCTACGGCTTGAGACACCAATTGATTTAAATCCTCTTCGCTGGTTGCATCGCAAGGAACAATGCTGGACTGTGTCGCAGCAGCCAATTCATTGATTTGTCCCATGCGCATGGCGATGGGTGCATTGGTCAACACAAAAACGCCACCCTCTTCATGTACGCGCATAGCTGTTTTCCATGCGATAGAGTTTGGGTCTAAAGCACCGAAAATAATTCCTCTTTTTCCTTGCAATAATTGATGACTCATAAGATAAACTTGAAAATTAATGCTGTAAATATATTAAAATTACCTGAGCAAAAGCTGTTTGGCATGCGCCACTGCTGACGCTACTACCGGCTTACCTCCTAGCATCTCAGCAATCTCCAAAACACGCTCATCAGCCTCAATTTTTAACATATGGGTTTGGGTGCTGATGCCGTCGTCTTGTTTGTAGACTTTGTAATGATGCAACCCACAGGCGGCAACTTGCGGCAGGTGAGTGATGGAAAAAACTTGAAGGCGATCAGCCATCTGCGCCATAATTTCTCCCATTTTGTTGGACACGGCTCCGGAAACCCCAGAATCAATCTCGTCAAAAATGATGGTAGGCCAAGAGGTATACCTGACCAAAATAGATTTGACACTCAACATAATGCGGGATAATTCGCCCCCGGAAGCAACTTTAGACAATGGACCAAAAGCCGATCCGCTGTTGGCTGAAAACAAAAACTCGATCTGATCCCTACCTTGGGGCTTGTACTGACCATCCGAACTGAGCACAATACTAAACCTAGCTTTGGGCATTCCCAATGGGCCCAAAAGGGCAGCGAGCTCTTTTTCCAACACAGGCACTGCTTTTTTACGCGCTTGGGTCAACGCGCCTGAGAGCGTTTCGAGTTTAATTTGAACCTTAGCTAGCGAAGCCTGAAGATCTTTCAACAAAAATTGTTGATCCTCCATGAGCCCTAACGAGCGATTGATTTGTTGTCTTTTTTCTGACAATGCTGAAACAGTGGCTACTTGGTGTTTTTGCATCAGTCGGTCGAGTTGTGCCAACTGATCTTGTACCCATTGGAGTTGATTTGGATCTGACTCAACTCCCTCAGCCTTGCGCTGTGACTCTTGAGCTATATCGTTCAACTCGATGTAAGCAGCCTCAATTCGTCGCGCTAAATCTTCATAGAAGGGTCCTATTGATGACAATCTAGCATATATAGACCTGAGCTGCTTTAGCCCAGACAACACACCGACTTGCTCCTCATTCCAGAGCATATCTACCTGGCCTAATTGAGCTAAGATTTCAGAAGCATTGGCCAGTTCTTGTTCTTGAGCCACTAAATCCTCATATACGCCCTCGCCCAGGTCTACTCCTGAAAGTTCTTCAGCCAAAAAGGAAAGGTAATCTTGCTGGGCTATAGCTTCGGCGGTTTCTCTGTTGATCTGAGTGATTTTCTTGTTTATGGCAACATACTCTTGGTAGTTTGTAGTGTACTCCGCCAATACAGAGGAAACATCAGCCAAACCATCTAAAATAGAGAGCTGATTTTTTTGATCAAACAACTGAAGTGTTTGGTGTTGGGCGTGGATATCGATTAATTGTCCCCCAAGTGAAGACAGAACCTCTAGAGTTACTGGGGTGTCGTTGATAAACGCGCGTGATTTGCCGCTGGGGGTAAGCTCCCTTCTCAATCTAAGTTCGGATTCCTGGTCCAAATCGTGAAGGTCAAAAAAATCCTTAAAGGGTTTAGCAGGCATATAAAAAAGCGCTTCTATCACCGCTTTCTGACTGCTGTCTTTAAGCACAGACAAATCAGCCCTTTTGCCCAGAGCCAAGGACAGTCCTTCGAGCAAAATGGATTTACCTGCACCTGTCTCCCCCGTAATCACGGAGAAACCCGGCCCAAACTCAACTGAAAGTGACTGGATAATGGCAAAATTATGGATCTCTAATCTCTGTAACACAGGGCGTCAAATAATCAGTAAATATAGCAAATAGCGCCAAAAAAAGAAGGGTGATCAACGGGCAAGCAAACGCCACTTTTGCGCAAACATAGGCGCCATCACATCGAGATCTGCCTTTAATTTTTGCGCATCAAAACTCGGCCCTTGTCCAAAAAGCTGAACCCACTCATCAGACTTAGCATCGAAAAGCAAAACAAATAACGGATTTTGTGGCCTGCTGAGCAACAATGACTTTAAACTGCTGATTTGTTCTGCTAAAAAAACCTGATACTTTTCAGGATCAACCGTCATTTGGTCCAATCCCTGTAAGTGATATTGGTATAAAAAAGTTCTAAATGGTTTGTTGGCAGGCGTGTTAAACGCCTGAGTGATCGCTGATCTACTGTAGGTGTTCGACCCGTCATTCCATCCTGGAAAAGCGGATTGCGCTGTATTGACCACCTGTTGGGCAGAGATAAAATAAGGGGTCCCGGCCATAGGGGCAAATGTATCCGCATCAACGCCTAAAGCCAGGTATGCGTAATAACCAAAAATGGCTACGAGGTTGTTTTGTAAATTGTTTTTGGACCATACCAATGGAGAAAAAGGCTCGTAGGCAAAGGAGACTTCGCGATCCATCACCGAAAGCAAAGGAGACTCGTAGGTGGTGCCAAAAATGGGTCTACTCAACTGCATCTGGAGGGTAGCGGTAAAAAAATCATCTTGATAAGAGAGAATATTCAAATAGAACCGCACCCTTACTTTCTCATCCTCAACTTTTCGTAGGCCGGAAAACGATGTCGCATTAAACCAAGTGTTTAAGTCGTTTTGCAAGGCTACAAACACTTGTTTATTGGACATGTCTACCCTACTAGCATCTACTTGGATCTGCGCATTAAAGTCTTGAGCCCAGGTGGACCAACTCAATAAAAACAAACACAGAGAAACCAGCGCCTTCATAACTGAGCAGTGATTTGTTCCCAAAGCACTTCAGCCACTTTGGTTTTTTCCATTAACTCAAAGGACTTTGTTTGGTGTTGGTCTATCCAGTGAACCACATTGGTCATGCCAAACCCTGCTCCAGGATCCTCTAAACTGTTGAGTATGATGGCGTCGAGGTTTTTAGCCGTTCTTTTTTGCTGGGCATAAGAGATACCATTTTGCGTCTCTAACGCAAAGCCCACTAAATAGGTACTCCCCTTGATGGCGCCAAAGTGAGCAGCAATATCTGGATTGGGCATCATTGAAATCGACCAAGGCTCTGAAGACCTCTTTATCTTTTGAGCACCTATGTTTTCAGGACGGTAATCAGCTACTGCAGCAGCAAAAACACCTACATCAACACCAGCCCAATTTTTTTGACAAGCCTCCAGCATTTCAAGGGCTGTTTGTACCCGGTGAACCACCACTTGATTTTGTTGGGGCGCCAAAGCACTAGGCCCTAGCACTAATACTACTTCTGCGCCCAATCGTGCCGCCTGATCAGCTAAAGCAATTCCCATTCTACCACTCGATTGATTGCCAATAAACCTAACCGGATCTATGGGTTCATGAGTGGGGCCAGCTGTGATTAAAACTTTCTTTCCGCGAAGCGGCATTCGATCTAGCCACCATTGTTTGATATGCGCCAAAATATGCTCTGGCTCTGCCATCCTACCTGTACCGTGTAGACCTGAAGCCAGAAACCCAGTTTCCGCTGGGATCACTGAGTGACCAAAATCAGTCAGTTTTTTTAAATGTGCCTGGGTAGACGGATGGGCGTACATATCTAAGTCCATGGCCGGAGCAACGAATACAGGACAACTAGTCGACATATAGGCCACCAACAGAAAATTATCTGCAGTACCCGAAACCATTTTAGACAACGTATTTGCTGTACATGGGGCGATGACCATCATATCGGCCCATTGAGCCAACTCAACGTGGTTGTTCCAAGAAACGGTTCCTTCGGCACATTCAACTGTAAAATTTTGCTGAACTGGATTTTCGCTGAGCACCGAAAGTGTTAGTGGAGAAACAAAATGGCTGGCCGCTTCCGTTAAAACAACTTTAACTTCAGCGCCAGCCTGTTTGAATAAACGAACTAAAAAAGCAGTTTTATACGCGGCAATTCCTCCGCTTACGCCTAATAAAATATGGCGACCGCTGAGCATTTATGATTGTTTGTCCGTAGATCTGTAGTAAATTTTACCGTCTAACCATTCTGAGGCAGCCATAGAATGAGGTTTAGGTAATTTTTCGTAATACTTAGATACTTCGATTTGCTCTTTGTTTTCAAAAACTTCCTCTAAGCTATCGCTGTAAGTGGCAAACTCTTCCAGTTTTTCCACCAATTCCTTTTTGATATCGGAATTGATTTGAACCGCCCTCTTGGCTGTAATCGAAATCGCTTCGTATATATTACCTGTAGCAGCGTCAAACTTGTTTTTGTCGATGGTAGAGGTAGTTACCGGGGCTTTAGAATTTTTTAAATCACTCATCGTTTCGGTGTTATGGTTTTGTTGTTTGTTTTTCTATCTGTTTCAAAATCTGCTCCGCCTTTTCAAGATGCTTTGTGTTGGGAAAGTACTTGATCAAGCTTTGGTATGATGATTTTGCCTCTTGAAGACGCTCTTGTATTTTATCGGGAGTGCTGTTCACCGCCATAGTGTATTGTGATTCCAACTTGTAGAACCAAGCATCTTCACGAAATACAGAGCCAGGATACTCCATTAAAAAATTGTCTAACGCTTTCACTGCCGAAACCAACACTGTGAGGTTGTAAGAACCTAAACGGTTGTATTGCTTGGCTATTTCAAAGGCTTTTTGCTCTTTTTTGGTCGTTAACTCCTTGGCCAAAACATTGGCTTCCGACAAATAGGTCGACTCGGGATACATATTGATAAACACTTGAAGTTTATCTAAAGCAGTGTCGGTATCTGTTTGATCCAATGAGTATTTGGGCGACAAGTGGTAATAACTTTTCGCACCAAAGAATGCTGCTTGCTCCGCTTTTTCGCTTTGTGGATAAGACTTTAAAAACCGCTCAAACTGATAACTAGCTAATTGGTAGTCTTTTAGTTGATAATATGAATCCGCCAAAAAAAACATGACCCGTTCACCTTGTGGTTTACCGATGTATTTAGGCGTGATTTGGGTTAAAATCAAATTGGCTTTTCGATATTCACCGCTTTCATACATTCTTTCAGCAAAATCGTACTGCTCTTTGATGTCTTTAGACTTAAGCATCTTTGAAGCCTCGCCACACGATGTAGCAAAAAGCGTCATCAAGACAAGAAATCTTATGAAAAAACGATTTAATTTAAGCATGGGGCAAAAATAAGCAAACTTAACGGATAATGAAAAAGTATTTAAGACCGCAATAATATGACTTAATGCAGGCCCTACCCCAAAAAAAACGTTAAATCTACACGAAGTTTTCGCGCTTCAACAGGGACAGCCTGAGTTTGGATTCCAGTCCAGTAGAGGCAGGAATTAAAGGAAGTCTGACATTCGACCTGCAAATACCTAAAATCGACAATAAAGCCTTGATTCCCGTAGGATTTCCTTCCTCAAAAATCAAATCGATCAAGTCCGACAGGTCGCCCATCAATGTTTGAGTCTTCTGACGATCTCCTGAACTAGACGCATGGATCAATGCCACAAACGGTGCGGTCAGCGCTTGTCCAATGACAGAAATCACCCCGTCTGCACCTGCCAGGATAGCCTCGCTTGCAGTCCCATCATCTCCAGAAATCACCAAAAATCCTTCGGGTCTTTGGGCGAGCAAATCCAATGTTTTATCAAAATCAGCTGAAGCCTCTTTAACGCCAATAAACTTGGAGCTCTGCGCCAACAAAGCCCAAATGGTTTCATTTTCCAAATTACAGCCAGTTCTAGAAGGAACGTTGTAGAGTAAGATCGGCAAAGGGGAGGCAGCTGCAAGCGCCAAATAATGTGCCTCCAATCCCTTTTGACTAGGTCTGTTGTAATAAGGAGTTACGGAGAGCAAAGCTGAGTACCCAGTTAGATCCATCTGTTCAAAACCAGCCACAAGCGCAGCAGTGTCGTTACCCCCATGACCTAAAACCAATGGAATTCGACCAGCTACCTGTTGACGAACAAAACTGGCAATCAAACTCTTTTCTTCTGGGTTAAGGGTAACCGACTCCGCCGTCGTGCCCAACACCACTAGATAATTTACACCGTGGGTAATGTTGTGTTCGATCAGGCGGCCTAGCGCCTGATAATCAACCCCACCCTCTACATCCATAGGAGTGACCAATGCGACACCTGTTCCTGACAATAAATGATTCAATTCCATTTGAGTTGGGGTGCTAATTCGTTCCACAAAACCATCAATGACTCTGTATCCATAAATTCATGGGTAGGCAAAAACAACTCACCCGGACCTTGATCGGGCGTCCAAAATGAAATGTGCTTGCCAGCTTTAACATGTAAACCCAAATACAAAACAGACCAAAGATTAGGCGGATAAACATGAAATAAATACTTGAATTTATAGCTTTTAAAATACTCTAATTCAGTATTTTGAGTACAATTTTTTAAATGCGATTCAAAAGTTAGCTGATCGACTGAATCAACACGTCCTACTCCATCATCAACCACCAATAATTTTAATTGGTGCACAGGTATATTTAACTGTTGAGCAAACCAAGCCGCATTCATGTTTGGGGTCAAACGCGAAGCTAGAGCCAGAATACCAATGGGATGGTCTGCGCCCAAGTCTTCAGCCAAATACTGAAAATTTGATGACTCCATGCGCTTAATGCGCCACTTAAACCACCACTGATAATACAAAGAGAAGATCCTGTTGCGCATTTCGACTATTGTTGTGCAAATATAATTCAGAAGTTCAATTTACAAAACAAACATTTTGTTACAAATTAAACTTTTTGAAGCATTTGCATGAATGCCTGTTCATCCACCAAAGGGACACCAAGCGATTCTGCCAATGCTTTCTTGCTCGGTCCCATATCAGATCCTGCCAAAACAAAGCTAGTTTTCTTAGAGATTGAACTGCCTGACTTACCGCCGTGTTTTTGAATCAACTCTTTAGCCTCATCTCTTGAAAAAAGCGTAAACACACCAGAGACAACAATCGTTTGACCGGCCAATAAATCAGAGAAAACAGCATCCTCTTGGGATACCTCCTCCATATTTAATCCGTAGTCAGCCAGACGCTGCACCCACGCTACTTGACGTGGGTCTTGAAAAAAACTAATCACAGAAGCTGCGATACGGTCCCCTATTTCATCCACTGCGACCAGCTCTTCTTGAGTAGCTCGAGCAAGTGCAGTAATTGAACCAAAGGCCGAACTCAATTTTTTAGCCACCGTCTCCCCTACATACCGAATCCCCAAGGCAAACAAAACCTTGTGAAAAGGTTGTTTTTTTGACGCTTCAAGACCGAGCAACAGTTGTGAGACAGACTTTTCAGCCATACGTTCTAAAGGCAATAAATCTTGAGGGTTTAGCGCATAAAGGTCTGCAGGATTGGCGATTAAGCCTGCTTGAAACAGCAAAATCACCGTCTCTGAGCCGAGCCCCTGAACATCCATCGCTTTTCTAGAAATAAAATGCTCAATACGGCCAGTGATTTGAACATTACACGCCCAAGTATTGGGACAATAGTGCTTTGCATCGCCGGGCACCCTAATCAATTCGGTGCCGCAGTCGGGGCAATTTTCGGCAAACGTTATCGGTTTTGCATCCGGTTTTCTGTACTCAAGGTCTACGCCGACAACCTTGGGAATAATCTCCCCTCCTTTTTCAACGTATACGCGATCACCTATGCGCAAATCTAAAAGCGCTATTTGATCTGCGTTGTGCAATGAAGCTCTTTTTACCACCGTTCCCGCTAAGAGAACTGGTGTTAATTGGCCTACGGGCGTTACAGCACCAGTGCGCCCTACTTGATAGACAACGTCCTCCAGTACGGTAGACACCTGCTGAGCAGGGAATTTATACGCGATGGCCCATCTCGGGGACTTGGCCGTAAAACCCAGCATTTCTTGGTGCGACTTCCTACTCACTTTCACCACGACGCCATCTGTTTCATATGGGAGTTCATGCCGCTGCTCCGACCAATGGTTCACGTATTCCATGACTTGACTCAAATCGCTGCACTTGGCAAAGGTATTGGGAACTTTAAAGCCCCACGATTGAGCAGCGACTAGAAATTCCTCTTGATCCAGAAGGTCCAACTCTGGAGCAGCCATTCCATAGACCAAACACACCAAAGGACGCTGGGCGACTTGCTTGCTATCCAACAGCTTTAAACTTCCAGAAGCAGTATTTCTGGGATTCATATACAGCTCTTCTCCCCGCGCCAATCGCTCTTGGTTCATGCGGTCAAATTCTTGATTAGGTATGATTATTTCACCTCTGATTTCCATATACTTAGGGTAATCACCTTTAAGTTTTAATGGAATTGTTGACACCGTGCGAATATTGGCCGTAACCACATCTCCTTCCACCCCATCTCCCCGGGTAATTGCCTGAACCAAAGCGCCGTTTTCGTAGATCAGATTAATTGAAGCACCGTCGTATTTTAGCTCGCAGATGTAGGAAAAAGAATCCTGGCCAGAAAGCTTTAAGTTGCGCTGTTCCCAGTCTGACAGATCAGACAAATCATACGAGTTGTCCAAAGAATACATTCTGTAGCCATGTGCCATTGTAGTAAAGCCCGGAGACAAGCCACCCCCCACACGAACACTGGGAGAGTTTGGATCACTCCACTGAGGAAACCGCTCTTCCAGCGCCATTAACACCTTCATTTTTTGATCAAACTCGAAGTCGCTGATCACTGGTTCATCGAGCACATAATATCTGTAGTTGTGCTGATGAAGCTCTTCTCTCAGGTCTTCTAAAGCCTTTTTCTCTGTCAATTCATCCATTTTGCACGAATAATTCTGTCTTTTAGGTATCGATCTTTAATACACCCAACCTGGGCAAATCCCTTCTTTTTAAGCCAATCAACCAACAATTCACCTTTTTGGTGATGAATTTCAAAATACAACCAACCCCCTAAGGATAAATGTTGGGTCGCCCATTCAGCTATAGCCTCGTAATAAACCAACGCTCGATCGTCAGGTACAAATAAAGCCATACTGGGCTCCATGTCCAAAACATGGACAGACATTTCTGCCTGATCGCTATGGGGCACGTAGGGTGGGTTGGAAATGATCAAATCAAATTTGCCGTCAGGCATAGAAGTTCCTTGGATCACATCTAAGCTCATCCATAAAACATCAGGCCCGTATTGAAGCCCATTTTTTCTGGCCCATTCCAACGCCTGAGGACTTAAATCACCCCCAATCACCTCGCTGTCGGGCCAATGTTGTGCCAATGCCAAGGCAATACACCCGCTACCCGTACACAAGTCGATGATTTTTCTGGGGGAGCTTGCCAAATCCTGGGTCGCGGTCATGACTAAGTCCTCAGTTTCAGGGCGTGGGATTAACACACCAGGGCCTACACTGAGCTGCATACCCATAAAATCTGCAACACCTAATGCGTATTGTATCGGCCTACCGCTTTGCAGTTGTGTCAACAAATCTATCCATTGAGCTAAAGCAACATCATCCGGAACCCACGCTGGATGGGTATGCTCGTAAAACGCGTTAAAGCCGTGAAAATGATGCAGCGCCAAACCCCACATAGCGCTTAACTCCTCCCGAGTGTATTGGGTGGATAATTTCGTATACCATGAAGATTTCAGGGTCTTCCAATCCATGTTACAAGTCTAACAACATGTGTATGGGACACGAACAATGTCCGGTATCGCCCATGGGGCCATCGATATACTTAAATCCCTTCTTGACATATAGCTTCTGAGCATCTAACATCTGCGGCATGGTTTCCAAATAGCACTGTTCAAAACCCATTTCTTTGGCTTTGGACAAGCACTGATCAATCATGGCACTGCCCCATCCCAAACCCCTTGCGCTTGGATAAAAATACATCTTCTGCAGCTCACAGACCGGACCGTTGAAATTTTCCAGAGGAGCAATTCCGGCGCCCCCTAAAACCTGCCCTTGTTCATCTTTAAGCACATAGTAGACCCCAGAATTCCTCTGGTAATAGTCAAATAGGTCATCCAAAGCTTGATCTGCGTAGGCGGTACCCACCTTGGGCACTCCGTGTTCGACAATTACGGCGCGAACCAAGTCTGCAACAGCTTGGTTTTCGCGAGGAGTTAAGGGGCTAATCTTCATGTAATCAAGGAATCAGGACTGGTCAAAAAACCCTATTTTTGCACCGTGAATATACACGAAATTTACATGTTTCGGGCCATTGAATGCGCCAAAAATGCTTCGATCAGTTGCTACCCAAACCCCAGGGTTGGCTGTGTCATCGTCGATAGCAATGGTCGAATTATTGGCCAGGGGACAACCGCCGCATACGGCGGCGCCCACGCTGAAGTGGCAGCAATCAACAGTGTGCGCCAACCAAAAGATCTGATCGGCGCCTCACTATACGTCACTCTGGAGCCTTGTGCGCACTTTGGAAAAACACCTCCGTGTTCACTAGCCATCATTCAATCAGGAATCAAACAGGTGTATATCGGCTGCACAGACCCCAATCCACTGGTGTCTGGACTTGGGATCCGTCAACTAAATGAAGTAGGAGTCGAGGTTACCTTAGGGGTTTTGGAGGCTGAGTGCCTGAAACACCACAAGAGATTCATGACTTTTCAAAGGGAAAAACGCCCCTATGTCACCCTAAAATGGGCACAGACAACCCAAGGGCATATTGCCCCAAACCAGGCCGATAGAAAAACAAAAGAACCTTATCGTCTATCCTCCATGCCCGCAAGTCAACGCGTTCACCAGTGGAGAACAGAGGAAGCGGCCATACTCATAGGGGTCCAAACTGCTTTGGACGACCTTCCACAGCTCAATAATCGGTATTGGGATGGCCCAGACCCTATCCCCATGGTTTTCGACCCCCACGGCAGGGCGCCAGAATCAGCGCCGCTGTGGAAGCATCCTAGAGCTATTCACATCGGCCCAAAGATTCAATTGGGCGATCATATCAAACATTGGACATTGGATCAATACACCGTGGCTGATGTGCTTGCAAAAGCCTACCAAGAGGGGATCATCAGCATTTTGGTCGAGGGAGGTAGTGCGACTTTAAACAAGTGGATCGACACTGATTTATGGGATGAAATCAGGGTGATTCATACGCCGATAAAATTGAATAACGGTGTATTGGCCCCCAAGTTTGCAGGCACTAAACGTTTCAGCGAGGATTTAGGACCTGACCGTATTGATTATTATTTCAATCAGTCATGAGTGATTCCTATTCCTATAAAACACTGACTGCCCCCTCGGAACCCTTCCTATTTAAGGAGAAAAAAAGCAAATTTTGGGGCTATGGATTTCCCATAAACACCCCAAGCGATCTCAAGGAAATCCTGACCGATCTGCGTAAAAAACACCCAAAAGCAAGACACTTTTGCTATGCATGGCGCCTGGGAATCCAACCCGATCAATATCAATCCAAGGCATTTGACGATGGCGAACCAAATTTTAGCGCTGGAACACCGATACTGGGGCAAATCAACGCGTTTGAGCTCACCCAAACAGCTGTGGTAGTTGTCCGAGAATTTGGCGGTGTAAAATTAGGTGTGGGAGGATTGATTCAAGCGTATAAAGAAACAGCGCTAGGCACACTCAACCAGGCTGAAATCAAAGATATTATGCGCACACAAACATTTAAAGCGCGTATATCACACGCACATTTTCAAACATTTATGTCCTGGAGTCAAAAAAACAGCATTGCTTTAGTACAACAAGTCCCCATCAACACAGGATATGAATTGATGGTCCAGGTACCCGTGGCTATGGTAGAAGCCTCCATAAAACTCTGGGGCGACAAGAAAGACTGCACTTGGCTACCTATTGACTGAGGGATCCTTTAAGCACCTGCATCAGCGCAGATGGACACGGAATAGGTCTTTTGGTTTCTTGGCTGACAAAAGCCAATACCGTTGATGCTGTAGCGACACAAACACCCTGTTCATCAAGAATTTCATAGTCAAAAGTGATTTTAGATGTGGGCGTCTCACGCAATTGACAAACTACCTGAATATTTTGGTCAAAAAACAAGGGGCGTTTGTAGTTGACCAACAAGGAGACCACGGGTAGGATCACACCGTCCTTTTCCATGTCAGCATAGGAAAAACCCAACACTGAAAGCCACTCAATACGCGCTAACTCTAGGTATAACGCATAGTTAGCATGGTGTACAACACCCATCTGATCTGTCTCGGCATATCGGACCTTAATCCGGGTAGAATTTTTTAACATTTTCAAGGGTAATTTTATATTTTAGTGAAAGACAGACTGATAAAGATTAAAAAACAAAAAAAGAACAAAATCTAGCACTGATCCATTTTTTTTTTAAAATAATTGTTCACATATTTGTCAACCAGTCCAAGAGCGATTATTGCCTAGCAAAATTGCGGATTGCCCCAGATTAAACCAACCACATAATACCTACTATTTTACAATGAGTAATGACGCGAACGCTATATGGAATGAATGCTTGATTTTTATCAAAGATAACATTCAACCACAAGCCTTCAAAACATGGTTTGAACCGATCAAACCCGTCAAACTCACAGAAAATGCCTTGAGCATTCAGGTACCCAGTAAATTCTTTTACGAGTGGCTTGAAGAACACTATGTAAAGTTGCTCAAAGCAGCCCTCACCAAACAACTCGGAGAACAAGCAAAACTCATCTACATCATCAAGATGGAGAACACCTATGGCAACAAAGAACCTTTTACCGAAAAGATTCCTTCAGCCAACCGGTCTTCGGCCATGATGCCACAAGAGGTAGATGCTCCTATCAAATCAAAGAATCCAGAGCTAAAAAATCCATTCATCATTCCTGGGATCAGAAATGTGAAAATTGAATCTCAGCTCAATCCGAACTACAGTTTTGAAAATTTCCTAGAAGGTGATGCCAACAGACTCGCTAGATCAGCTGGTTTAGCGGTTTCCAACAAACCTGGTGGAACATCCTTCAATCCCCTTTTGGTATTTGGCGGAGTGGGCTTAGGCAAAACACACTTGGCCCATGCCATCGGTATTGAGATCAAGGACAAGTATCCGGATAAAATTGTATTGTATATCTCCGCTGAAAAATTCACCCAGCAGTATATTGACTCGGTCAAGAAAAATACGCGGACAGATTTCATACATTTCTACCAGCAAATCGATGTATTGATCATCGATGATGTTCAATTCCTCTCTGGCAAATCTGGCACCCAAGACGTATTCTTCCATATTTTCAACCATTTGCACCAAAATGGGAAACAGGTGATTTTGACTTCAGACAAGGCTCCCGTGGATATGCAAGACATAGAACAAAGGCTTCTATCCCGTTTCAAGTGGGGACTTTCTGCTGAATTGCAAAGTCCTGACTACGAAACAAGGGTATCCATCCTAAAAAACAAACTCTACAAAGATGGGGTTGAAATGGATGAAGAAATTGTCGAGTATGTAGCCAAACACATCAAGTCAAACATCAGAGAACTCGAGGGGGCCATCATTTCGCTCATCGCTCAATCCTCATTTAACAAACGTGAGATCACCATTGATCTAGCGCAACAAGTCGTAGAAAAGTTTGTTAAAAACACCAAAAGAGAAGTATCCATCGATTACATTCAAAAAGTGGTCTCTGACTACTTTGAAATGGATGTCAACACCTTGCAATCCAAGACTCGAAAAAGACATATTGTACAAGCGAGACAATTGGCCATGTTTTTTGCCAAAAAATATACCAAAGCTTCGCTGGCCAGTATCGGGTCTCAAATCGGTAAAAGGGACCACGCAACAGTACTTCACGCTTGCAAAACAGTGGACAACCTAGCAGAAACTGACAAACAGTTTAAAAAATACATCGAAGACCTGTCTAAAAAACTATCCTAAATGACGGAAAGGGATTCCTCCATGGGTGGACTATACTTAATCCCAACACCTTTAGGAGATCAAGACCCCAGTGAGGTCCTCACGCCCCATGTTTTAACTCTGGTACAACGTCTGCGGCATTTAGTCGTTGAAAACGAAAAATCCGCTAGAAAATTTCTAAAAGCTGCAGCGCCACTGGTTCCTCAATCCGAGTGGATACTCTACCCCATGGACAAGTACACTGATACGGAGGCCCTTAAGTCCTATTTAGAGGTGTGCACCAAAGGAATTGATTTAGGGGTATTGTCAGAAGCGGGTTGCCCAGGTATCGCAGACCCAGGTGCAGATTTGGTCGGTTATGCACATCAACGACAAATCAGCGTATACCCCTTAATTGGACCTTCATCATTGCTTCTCGCCCTGATGGGTAGTGGTTTTAGTGGCCAACGCTTTGTATTTCACGGGTATTTGCCCATTGACAAGGCAGCGCGAAAAGCAGGGATCAAACAAGCTGAAAAAACAGCCCAAACAGCCGGCGAAACACAGATGTGGATTGAGACTCCCTACAGAAATCTAGCTTTGTTGCAAGATTTTTGCCAGCAGCTACAGGAGACGACGCTGCTGTGCATCGCCTGCGATCTTTCACTCCCTACGCAATGGATTCAGACCAAGTCGATTGGATTGTGGAAAAAAACAGACGCAGCGTTCCTACAGAAGAGACCTGCTATTTTTTTAGTGAGCGCCGGGCAGCTAAAAAGGAAGGATTTTTCGTTTTAGAGACGAATTCTAGGTCATACCCTGAAAAACGGACCAAGTAATCTTTGATTTGGGTGCCGTTAGCATCCTTAAATTCCTCTTGACCTTGTGATCTGAGATATTTTTTCACATTGCCTGCTCCGGCTAAATGAGCAGCGGCCAATATACCCGATTCATCCACCACATGACCGTCGATCATTTGTCCTGCCGAACGGGGAATATCCTTGCGCAATATCCATTTATTGCGGGCTGTGTGGTGATAGAATACTTTTTCTTGCAAAGATGGATCTCGAACAAAACACGCTACGCGATCCACACCCATCAGAGACAAAGTTTGCGCGCCAAACTGATACTTGCCGATGTATCCATAAGGGTTGATCTTGTGGTACATACCTCGAGACTCAAAAAAAGCCAAGGCCTCTTTAAATCCGTTGTAATCTTTTGACAAAAAAGGAAATTCAAAATTTACTGCCTCATTTTGAGCACCAAATTCTTCATGAAATTCAGTGACTTTGGCTGAATCTGGAAGAGCATATCTCCAAAATGGAGCCAATGATCCCCATAAGCTAAACGCTAGAAAAAGCCCAATGAGTAAAAAACGAGTTACAGTATGCATCGGTAAGGCATTAAGGCCAAAACGCTGCAAATATACAACTATTTGTCAAATAGTTTGTTACAAAAACAAACAACTGTCTGAAAATGAGTAAATTAACAAATTTTAACGCTGGATACCTAGACGATCAACCCAACGGGTGTAGCTTTTGCTTTGGTTGATGTGTTGGCCGTAATGGGTAGAAAAACGGTGGTAACCTGGCTTTTTTGGATCAGCGACAAAAAACAAATAATTGTGTTGCTCTGGGTGTAATACTGCTTCAATCGCAGACAAATCAGGCATCGCTATAAGTCCTGGAGGCACTCCTTTATATCGATAAGTATTGAATGGCGAATCAATCGTCAAGTCTTTGTGAAATACGCGTTTAATCACTTGATCAAAATCATTGCTCTGGTGTTTGATGGCAAAGATTACGGTAGGATCAGCCTGTAGTTTCATGCCGATATTTAATCTATTGATATATACCCCTGCAACCCTAGAACGCTCCTCAGGCTTCACTGTTTCTTTATGCACCACAGCGGCCAGAGCAGCCACTTCGATTGGCGTAAGCCCGAGTTGTTGCGCCAACTGCTTGCGTTCATCTGTCCAATACGCTTCGTAGTAGGACCACATGCGATCCCTAAAAGTGACTGCATCTGTATTCCAGAAAAACTCATAGGAATTGGGTAAGAAAACAGCCAATACCTGATCTTTAGTCAATTGCTTTTCCGCCAAAAACCGTGGATCAGTCCAGGCATTGATCAGCGACAAACTGTCCGCCTCAATTTGCGTGGCCACACGTGCGGCCAGCAATTCAAGCCGATCTTGATTGTTAAATACCACGCGAACAGTTTCTGATCCTTGTCTAAATTTGCGCAACAAAGCCAGGTTACTCATCGATTCAATCAAGGTGAACTTTCCTGGCTTAATGACTTCCCAACCACCGCGCAAACCGACAAAACGCTCAAATGAACTCGGGTTTTTTAGGTAGGGTGCCACTCTTTCCATAAATACAGCTTGATCAGCGCCGGTAGGTATATAAATGACCTGTTGGTCTTCAAACTGGGTGTTCGGTGACCAAACCAATAAGTACACAAATCGAGTGAGGAGCCCTAAAATGACCAGGCTGACTATGCCCCAAAAAAGAACTTTGCGGTTATTCTGTGTTAAAGCCATTTTTGATAGATGATTTGATGTTGTATTTGATCTCCGTGTCGATACCAATCTTTAATTTCAGCAGCTTGTCGATAACCTCCAGATAAAAACAAGGATCTACTTGCTTGGTTTAAATGAGGGACTTCGGCATACAGCTGCTTTATTCCCAACTGATTTTTCGCCCAAAGCGACAAAAGTGATAAGGCTTGCCTGCCCACCCCTTTTTTGCGTTGCTCTGGCGAGACCACAATACCGACTGCGGCACGCAAGTGTTTGTGGTGATAGTGGTAGATATCCAACAAACCTATGGGATTTTTTTGAAGGTCAGCGATGACCCAACGATATTGACCGGTTTGTATCAAATCTGACTGAGATTTAAGGATGTACTCTGACAGTTGGTAAGCGGAATAAGGCTGAACAACATCTGACCACGACCAAAGTGCTGGATCATTCTCCATGTGATACAACCAGTCTAGGTCAGCTGGTTCTAGTGCGCGCAACAAAACATCTTGTCCTTTAATCATGTATTGTCGTTGTTCCATCAAAAACGTGTACGGCTGGACCGATTAGATATACCTGCTGATACCCGTGCGCTGTGCGCTCAAAACGCACTTGCAAATCACCTCCAAGCGTTTGAATATCGATAGAAGAGCCCTCGGTTTTATGTGCGAAATTCATGGCGATAGCCGCCGCTGTGACTCCTGTTCCACAAGAAAGGGTCTCCCCTTCTACACCGCGCTCATACGTGCGCACAAAAAAAGTTCCATCAGCTCGTGGAGATACAAAGTTGACATTGGCTCCGACATCACCGTAAATGCCGTAGCGAATAGAGGCACCCAACTCAGCCACGTCTAGGTTTTGCACAGCGTCGACCATAGCAACGTGGTGTGGTGAACCTGTATCTAAAAAAAACGCCCCGTCCAAAGCGCGTACTTCTGCAACATCCTTCATCTGAAGTTGAACTCGTTCATCAGCTATGGTAGCCAGGTGTACTCCATCAACCGCCATAAACGACGCTGAATTCTTTATGATGCCCAACTGCCTGGCAAATGCGACCAAGCACCTACCTCCATTACCACACATGGTAGAGGGGGCACCGTCAGCGTTGTAGTATACCATGGAAAAATCTTGAACATCGTGATTTTCAATGAGGATAAGTCCATCCGCCCCAACCCCAAACTTGCGGTGGCACAAACGGGCCACCAAGGCTTGATTTTCCTTGGGAAAAATACCTAAACGATTGTCAATCATCACAAAATCATTGCCCGTACCTTGGTACTTTGAAAATGGCAGCAGTTTTTCCATACGGCAAATATATACATATATCCCTCCGAGCAAGTGCGTTAAAGTCTAGTTAAGCTCAATTTTGAGGTTCATTTTCCCATTATTTTTACACCACTAATTTTTCACGCTATGAAAACAACTTTAAAAACTGTTTTAATTGCTGTGGTCAGCAGCGCGGCTACTTATGGAGTGCTATTTTGGACCTTTCCAAAGCCCAAAAACACAGGGGTTCAACCGACACAAGATTTAGTGACTCAAGTGGCGTACAACCAACCCATAGCACCCACCGAATTCACCACTGCTGCAGAAAAAACGATTCACGCTGTAGTGCACGTAAAAAATGTAGCGCAAAGCAACAATACCCCCTCCTTGATGGAGTTTTTTTATGGATTTAAATTCCAAGAAGCCCCTCAAGTGGGAACAGGTTCCGGGGTGATCATATCCCCTGATGGATATATCGTCACCAACCACCACGTGGTTTCATCCGCACAAAGTTTAGAGGTAACCCTTAACAACAACCAAACTTACGCGGCTCAAATGGTGGGGTCTGATCCCAACTCTGATATAGCCCTGCTCAAAATAGAACCTGGGGAACCTCTTCCCTATTTGCCCTTTGGGGACTCTGACCAAACCCAAATAGGCGAATGGGTATTGGCCGTCGGAAATCCATTTAACCTAACTTCTACAGTCACCGCAGGCATCATCAGTGCCAAAGCAAGAGACCTGGGAAAAAATCAATCATTTATACAAACAGACGCCGCTGTAAATCCCGGCAACAGCGGAGGCGCCTTGGTCAATACCCAGGGACACCTCATAGGGATCAACACCGCCATCTCTTCAGTCACTGGGGCTTATGTGGGCTACTCATTTGCCGTTCCCGCCAATATTGCCAAAAAAGTAGTGGAGGACATCATGGAGTTTGGCACTGTTCAGACTGGTATACTGGGGATTCAAACCATTACTTCTCCAGAATACTTGGCCAAGGAAAGAGGCATTAAACAGCTGGAAGGGGTCTATGTAGAAGGAGTTGAGTCAGCATCTGGGGCTGACCTTGCCGGTGTGAAACAAGGCGATATTATTGTCCAAATCGACCGTGTAAAAATCAAGAAGTATGCAGACCTTACCGGTTATCTATCTTCCAAAAGACCTGAAGACAAGGTATTGCTGACACTATTGCGCGATGGAAAGACACGTGAGCTCCCCGTCGTACTCAAAAAAAGAAACACCCTAAACTTACCATTGATCGGATTGACTGTAAAAAACCTCAGTGAAGAGGACCAAAAGACATATAAAATCAAGAAAGGCGTAAAAATAATTGGGGTTCCAGAAGGGTATAAAGGCTATGGTCTTATCGGAAAAGTAATTGTCGCAGTAGATGATTTAGCCGTGGAAAACATCACACAAGCACAACAGGTGTTTGGCCAAATATCTAAATACCGAAGGACAGTCATCAGCATGATTGATCAAGAGGGAGAGAAAGAGCGTCTGATCCTGCAATAGAGGTTGGTAAGTTCTGGTTAATCCCCTAGATTTGCCCCATGAGGATTGATATAATTACCGTATTACCCGAGTTGCTGAAAAGCCCTTTTGAGGCATCCATCATGAAAAGGGCCATCGAGAAGGGTTTGGTCAGTGTACACTTTCACAACTTAAGGGATTACACTACCCTGAGCTATAATCAAGTGGATGACTATCAATACGGCGGAGGCGCTGGAATGGTGATGATGATTGAACCCATTGACGCATGTATCTCTGCACTAAAGGCTGAGCGAGTCTATGACGAAGTGATTTATCTCACCCCGGATGGCGAAACGTTTCACCAAAGCATGGCCAACCAATTATCCCTCAAAGGAAATATCATCATGCTGTGTGGTCACTATAAAGGAGTAGACCAACGGGTGAGAGACCTCTTGATTACACGGGAGATTTCAGTTGGGGACTATGTGCTTTCCGGTGGTGAACTAGGTGCTGCAGTGCTTTGTGATGCGGTGATTCGACTGCTTCCAGGCGTGCTCAACGACGAAACTTCAGCGCTAACAGACAGTTTTCAGGACAACTTACTGGCGCCGCCTGTGTACACAAGACCAGCAGAGTACAAAGGGCTATCTGTTCCGAAAGTATTGCTCAGTGGACATGCAGGACAAATTGAGGCTTGGCGGGAAGAACAGGCATTGGCCAGGACCCAAGAAAGAAGACCTGATTTACTAGAGCAATAAATCCTCGATCTGTATTGCAGAATCCAATTCAATGCATTATTTTTGCACACGATTAAATTCAACCTCTGACGAGATCCGTGAATGTTGATTTAACAAAACTTGATTTTTTTTAACACATGGAATCATTAATTAAATTTGTTCAGGACGAATTCATCGCAAAAAAGGATTTTCCTGCTTTCTCTTCTGGAGATACCATCACCGCTTATTACGAAATTAAAGAAGGTGAAAAAACCAGAACCCAGTTTTTTAAAGGCGTAGTTATTCAACGCCGTGGAGAAGGTGCTTCAGAAACCTTCACCATTAGAAAAATGTCTGGTGATGTGGGTGTTGAGCGTATCTTCCCCGTCAACCTTCCTGCATTGCAGAAAATTGAAGTCAACAAGAAAGGTAAAGTACGCAGATCAAGAATCTACTACTTTAGAGGACTTACTGGTAAAAAAGCCAGAATTAAAGAAGTTCGCTCTTAAATTCCCTTTCTTCAATCGAATTGAGACACCCATAACTTCTTGTAGGTTATGGGTGTTTTCACGAAATACTGATACGCACCTTTTACCTGAAATTCATTGATTTAATTATGTCGACGATTTATTACACAAAAACAGACGAGGCTCCTGCCCTAGCAACCCAATCCTTTCTTCCCATAGTTCAAGCCTTTGTCAAAAATGCTGGAATTGAAGTGGTGACCAAAGACATTTCATTGGCAGGCCGAATCATTGCCCAATTTCCCGAGCGACTTAGAGAAAATCAGCGTATTTCAGACGATTTAAGCATTCTAGGTGCACTAGCTACCAAGCCTGACACCAATATTATCAAGTTACCGAACATCAGTGCTTCTATGCCTCAGCTCAAATCAGCGATTGCTGAGCTGCAAAGCTTAGGCTATGCCTTGCCCAATTACCCAGATCAACCGGCCAATGATATTGAAAAAGACATCAAAGCCCGGTACGACAAAGTAAAGGGATCCGCGGTAAACCCTGTGCTCAGAGAAGGTAATTCAGACCGTAGAGCGCCAAAGGCTGTGAAAAATTACGCCAAGAAAAACCCCCACAAAATGGGTGTATGGTCTGCAGATTCAAAAACAAGTGTTTTGACGATGACTGCTGGTGACTTTAAAGCCAATGAGCGTTCAATCACCTTGGACAAACCCACACAAATCAGCATACAATTGGTGGATCAACAAGGGGCAAAACACCTCCTTAAACCAGCGTTTTCTATTCAAGCAGGTGAGATTATTGATGCCACAGTTATGGAAGTTAGTGCATTGCGCAAATTTCTAACTGAAGCTATTGAGACGTGTAAAAAAGAAGGGGTGCTTTTTTCATTGCACATGAAAGCCACGATGATGAAGGTTTCAGATCCCATTATATTTGGCATTGCTGTACAGACCTATTTCTCAGAAATATTTGAGAAACACGCTGACTTGCTCAGTGGCGCACAACCCAATGATGGCTTAGCGAGCGTATTGGCCTACATCGATCAATTGGAAAACTCCCAAAAAGATTTGTTGCTTAAAGCCATTGAACAAACCATCGCTGCTGGTCCAGATATTGCTATGGTTAACGCTTCGCAAGGAATTACCAACCTACATGTGCCCAGTGATGTCATCATCGACGCTTCTATGCCAGCGATGATTCGAAATGGAGGAAAGATGTGGGACAAAAACAATGCTGAAAGAGATACCATAGCGGTAATCCCAGACAGCAGCTACGCCTCCATTTATCAGGCTACTATTGATTTTTGTAAAACTCATGGCGCATTTGATCCCACTACAATGGGTACGGTTCCCAACGTAGGACTTATGGCTCAAAAAGCGGAAGAATACGGGTCCCATGATAAAACTTTTCAAATCGAGTTTGCGGGAACTGTTGAAGTTATTGACGAAAACACGTCAGAAGTTCTGTTGGTACATCACGTAGAAAAAGGTGATATCTGGCGTATGTGTCAGGTAAAAGATGCACCTATTTTGGATTGGGTGCAACTCGCGGTTTCCAGAGCTAAGGCGACCTTAGTCCCCGCGGTATTTTGGCTGGATAAAAATCGAGCCCATGATGCACAGGTAATCAAAAAAGTTGAGCAATACTTGAGTGCCATGGATACTAAAGGTCTTGAGTTACCCATTATGGATCCCTACCAAGCGACTATTTATACTTTGGATCGATTAAAGCAAGGTAAAGATACGATCTCAGTAAGCGGCAATGTATTGCGCGATTACCTGACCGATTTATTTCCTATCCTTGAAGTAGGTACCAGTGCCAAGATGCTTTCGATTGTCCCCCTAATGCAAGGTGGTGGTTTATTTGAAACTGGAGCTGGTGGTTCTGCACCAAAACACGTTGAACAATTTGTAGCCCAAGGTCACCTAAGATGGGATTCCCTAGGCGAATTCCTAGCACTTGTTGTCTCCTTGGAATACGAAGCTGATAAAAACAACAACAAAAAAGCAGCTGTTTTGGCAGAAACTTTAGATAAAGCCACCGAGAAATTTTTGGACCTAGACAAATCACCTGGACGAGAACCGGGAGAACTTGACAACAGAGGGAGTCACTTCTACATCGCTCAGTATTGGTCAGAAGCTTTAGCTTCTCAAGACAAAGATGAAGAACTCAGCAATCACTTCCAATCAATCGCACAGCAACTAGTACAATCCGAAAGTCAAATTCTTGCTGAACTAAAAGCTTCAGCAAATCAGCAGCAAGATTTAGGTGGGTACTATAAACCAGATCCAAAAAAACTGGATTTAGCCTTAAGACCGAGCAAAGTACTTAACCAAATCATTGCCAACATCTAGGCCAATGCCAGTCAATCAGCCCAAAATCATCAGTGGCGTTAAAACTCTAGTGAAGACTATATTTTTGATGGTCTTGGGGCCCTTACTGCTTAACCAAGCACTGAAGAACCAACAACACCCACTGTTCTACCCAGTGCTCGGAGCAGGAATCCTCGCCTTTTTTGGAGCGATTTACATGGGTTTTAAAGGTATACTTACCGTGGTGAAGGGCATTTTTAACGACTGATACTCTTCTTACCCCAACAAAAAAACCCGCCTAGATTGCTCTGGGCGGGTTTTTTTATGGACAACC
>JANRDC010000017.1 GCA_030726725.1 Flavobacteriaceae bacterium | reverse complement strand
GTGGAGCCGGAGGGATTTGAACCCTCGTCCAAACAAGCAATTAAAAAGCTTTCTACACGTTTAGTTTTCGATTGGTTTTCGACAAATGTCTGACCGAAAACCGCCCAACATTTGCTTAGCTTCTTTAGTTTTGGACCTCAGTCGAAGCTGCTTCGATCCTATGTTGTCTTTGATGGTGCCCCTGGACAAGACGCCGACAACAAGGGCTTCTTAGGGACATCTCGCTTCCCCACCTGGTGGGGACGAGGCTAAATCCTACTGTAATTCGGATTAAGCGGCAAGAGCGTAGTTATTTTCGCCATTTAAAGGTCTGAAAAATGAGATTTACGAGCTGTTTCTCAGCGCTCGACGTGCTTACCCTCCAACTGACCTTGCTGTCAAAACCAACTCGGCCCCTTAGATGGGGAGGCAAAGTTACGAAAAGATTTGTGCAGCGGCGAGAATAGCCGTAATTTAGTAGGTATATCCCGTTTTATGATTCGTTTTGGCCTGATTGCCGAAGGCAAATACCCACCTGACCGCAGGGTGGTGCTCACCCCTGATGCGTGTGCCTCTTTGTTAAACTACCCCGGTGTAGAAATTTATGTAGCGCCATCAATGCACAGAGCTTTCCCGGACAGCGCCTATGCTGAGGTGGGGGCGATTTTACAGGAAGATCTTTCTGTTTGCGATGTGCTCTTGGGTGTCAAAGAAGTTCCGATCGAGCAATTGATACCCGGTAAAAAGTATTTTTTCTTCTCCCATACCATAAAAAAGCAGCCCTACAACAGAGCCTTGCTTCAAGCCATACTATCCCAAGGAATATCCTTATTTGACCATGAAGTGATTGTCGATCAAAACGGTCAACGGTTGGTGGCTTTTGGTTATTATGCGGGTGTAGTTGGGGCCTATCACGCCATCCGCACCTATGGACTGAAACACGGACTATTTGAATTGCCCAAACCCAGTGATTTAGCTGATATAAACGCGCTAAAGTCGGTACTGCAAGAAATAAAAATGCCTCCTGTGAAGATCGTACTCACTGGAAAAGGCCGGGTGGGCTCTGGTGCAGCCGAGATACTGGATGCTATGGGAATACTTTGTGTAGCTCCTGAGGATTTTTTGGTGAAAGAATTTTCCCAGCCAGTGTATACTGCCATCGATGTCTGCTCCTATGTCCAGCTCAGCGCTGGATCAGCCGTTGACAAACAACATTTTTTTGCCCATCCTGAGTTGTATGCGAACAATTTCTTTCGGTGGGCGGCGGTAAGTAATTTATTTATAGCCGGACATTATTATGGCAAAGGGGCTCCGATGATGCTCGAGGCAGCAGATATAAGACATCCAGATTTTAAAGTTTCCGTGATTGCCGACATCAGCTGTGATATCGGTGCGCCAATAGCCAGTACCTTGCGATCGTCCACCATTTCGGATCCTATTTATGGAGTAAGCCTAAGCGATATGGCCGAGTGCGATTGGCGCAGTGAGGGTGCTCTTGCCGTGATGGCGGTGGATAATTTGCCTTGTGAAGTTCCTGTAGATGCCTCGTCAGGCTTTAGTGTAGCATTTTCTAAACACGTGTTGCCCGCCTTTTTTGATGGAGATCAATCTGGGGTATTGGCCCGGGCCCAAATCACTACGGCTGATGGAAAGCTGACCCCTAGGTTTTCATACCTAGAGGAGTATGTTGCGGGGAAATAAACCTATCTTTGTCGGCAAAAATTTACCCCTATGAATCTGTCTTTGATCCCCCAACTCAAACACGCGGATAGCCAACAGTTTTTCCTCTTGGCAGGACCCTGCGCCATCGAAGGAGAAGAAATGGCCTTGCGCATCGCTGAGCGCATTGTTCAGATTACAGATCGCTTGGAGATCCCCTACATATTTAAAGGCAGCTTTAAAAAGGCCAATCGTTCCAGGGTAGACTCTTTTACCGGAATAGGCGACGAAAAAGCCCTAAAAATATTGGCCAAAGTATCCCAAACTTTTGGTATTCCTACAGTGACCGATATTCACGAGGTTTCAGACGCTGCTATGGCAGCTGAATATGTCGATGTTTTACAGATTCCTGCATTTTTGGTCAGACAGACCGACCTGGTGGTAGCTGCAGCTGAAACAGGTAAAGTAGTCAACCTTAAAAAGGGACAGTTTATGAGTCCTGAGGCCATGAAGCATGCCGTCCAAAAAGTTTTGGACAGTCATAACGATCAAGTGATGGTCACTGATCGCGGAACTATGTTCGGATACCAAGACATGATTGTCGATTTTAGGGGGATCCCCACCATGCGTCAATACGCGCCTGTGGTGTTGGATGTGACCCACTCTTTGCAACAGCCCAACCAATCCAGCGGGGTGACTGGCGGAAGACCAGAGATGATCGAAACCATTTCCAGAGCGGGAATTGCCGCCGGAGTTGACGGCTTATTTATCGAGACTCATTTCGATCCTGCCAACGCAAAAAGCGATGGGGCAAATATGTTGTCACTCGATCTTTTAGAAGGACTCCTGACGCGCTTGTCGGCGATCAGATCTACCATTGTTAACTTCTAACAATCAGAGGGTTAACAGCCTTGTCGTTAATTTAACCTCGGCCGGAGGATCAATCGAATATTTAAAGCTATATTTGCGCGCCCTTAGCGGGTATAACCCTATTTTTTATGTCATCAGTTAAAAACATTGCGATTATCGCCCACGTTGACCACGGTAAAACTACTTTGGTTGACAAAATCATGCACCATTGCCAGTTATTTCGTGAAAACGAACACACTGGTGAGCTTATTTTGGACAACAACGACCTGGAGCGTGAGCGCGGGATTACCATTGTATCTAAGAACGTTTCAGTTACCTATAAAGGCACTAAAATCAACATCATAGACACCCCTGGTCACGCGGATTTTGGTGGTGAAGTGGAGCGTGTGCTCAATATGGCTGACGGTGTATTGCTGTTGGTTGACGCATTTGAAGGCCCGATGCCACAAACCCGCTTTGTGTTGCAAAAAGCTATCGATCTTGGTTTGAAGCCTTGTGTGGTGATCAACAAGGTGGATAAAGAAAACTGTACTCCTGAGGAAGTACACGAAAAAGTTTTTGACCTGATGTTTGAGTTGGGTGCAGAAGAATGGCAGCTTGATTTCCCAACCGTATACGGTTCAGCCAAAAACAACTGGATGAGTCATGATCCAAAAGTAGTGACCACCAACATTGAGCCTTTGCTCGACATGGTGCTCGAACACGTACCCACTTTTCAAGCAAAAGAAGGGAATACCCAAATGTTGATCACTTCCTTGGATTTCTCCTCCTTTACCGGAAGGATTGCGATTGGTCGTTTGCAACGCGGTAGTTTAAAAGAAAACCAACAGATCGCTTTGATCAAAAGAGATGGAAGCATCATCAAGTCGCGCATTAAAGAGTTATTTACGTTTGAAGGCTTGGGCCGTTTCAAGGTAAAAGAAGTGCAAACAGGAGACATTTGTGCGATTGTTGGTCTTGAAGGCTTTGAAATCGGTGATACGGTGGCAGATATCGATGCCCCAGAGCAGATGAAAACCATCGCGATCGATGAGCCAACGATGAGTATGCTCTTTACGATTAACGACAGCCCATTCTTTGGCAAAGACGGTAAGTTTGTCACTTCCAGACACATCAAAGAGCGCTTGCAAAAAGAGTTAGAAAAAAACTTGGCCCTCAGGGTTGAAGATACAGACAGTGCCGACCGTTTTATGGTATTTGGCCGCGGTGTATTGCACCTTTCTGTGTTGATTGAAACCATGAGAAGAGAAGGGTATGAACTTCAAATCGGTCAGCCACAGGTAATTATCAAAGAAATCGATGGCGTAGCCTGCGAACCAGTGGAGCATTTGACTATTGATTTGCCGGATGAAGTTTCCGGACGCGCTGTTGAATTTGTTTCGATGCGCCGAGGAGAAATGACCTCGATGCAGTCCAAAGGTACCCGCATGATTTGTGAATTTATCATTCCGTCAAGAGGGATCATCGGTCTGAGAAATCAATTGTTGACTGCCACGGCTGGTGAAGCGATTATGGCCCACCGTTTCTTGGAATACCAACCGCTCAAGGGAGATATCCCACAACGTCAAAACGGTTCATTGGTTTCTATGGAGCAAGGAAAAGCAATTCCCTATTCTATTGATAAACTGCAGGAAAGAGGTAAGTTTTTTATCGATCCAGGCGAAGATATCTACGAAGGTCAGGTGATCGGCGAAAACTCTCGCGGTGACGACATGACGGTGAATGTCACCAAAACCAAGAAGCTGACCAACGTTCGCTCTTCAGGTGCAGATGACAAAGCCAAGATTGTTCCCGCAGTTAAATTTTCTCTAGAAGAAGCCTTGGAATACATCCAGAAAGACGAATACGTAGAAGTGACCCCCAAGAACCTGAGGTTGCGAAAAATCTACCTCACTGAAAACGACAGAAAGCGATTTAAAATCGTTTAATCAGTTTTGATGTACATAAAAAAAAGCCACCTTATAGGTGGCTTTTTTATTAGATGCCTTCGCGTATCAGTTCTGGAAAATCTCTGAGGTATGCGGCTGCGGCTGCACCGATAATCCCCGCTTGATTCTGAAGTACAGCAGGTACAATGGGAACACTGCACTTGATGTAGGGGCTGAATTCATCCCACTCTTTAGAAATTCCACCCCCTAAAATGATTAAATCTGGTGGGCTGATCAAAGTGACGTAATGCAGGAATTTATTGAAGCGCTTGGCCCATTCTTTGTAGGTTAGGCCTTCGTTTTCACGAGCAGCACTCGATGCCCAGGCCTCAATTTTTTTGTGTTTTTTGTAGGGGATTTGCCCCAGTTCAAAGTTGGGAATCAATTTTCCATCTAAAAACGCACCACTGCCCAATCCGGTGCCTACCGTGATGGTGATAATAAATCCCTTTTTGCCTTTGCCCACACCGTAATCCATAATGGCACAAGCAGCAGCATCTGCATCGTTGATCACCGCACAGGGTTGACCGGTATATGATTCAAATAATTGTTCGATGTTTTGTCCCACCCATAGAGGAGATAAATTCCCCGGACTCATACAGACTCCGTGTTTCACGATGGAGGGAAATCCGACACCGATACGGCCGCTGTATTGAAAGTGATCCACGATTTGCTTCACCACTTCAGCCATAGCATCAGGGGTGCGTTCAACAGGGGTGGGTATCCTGTATCGTTCTGTAGTCAATTGGCCGGTGCGCACATCGACAAGCGCTCCTTTTATTCCGGATCCTCCGATGTCTATACCGAGTCTGATCATTTATACACTTTTTTGTTGTACTTCAAAAACTGTTCCGCGGTCGCATTTCAGTGTTTTGAAGGGGTATTTAAGAATTAAGGCGTAATCGTGCGTGGCCATGAGAATTGTTCTACCTGAGGCGTTTAGCTCTAAAAGCACCTTCATGACATCGACGCTGGTTTCCGGGTCGAGATTTCCGGTAGGTTCATCGGCGATGATCAACTCAGGATCGTTGAGCAAGGCACGGGCTATGGAGATGCGTTGTTGTTCTCCCCCGGATAATTCGTGTGGAAATTTAAATCCTTTGGTTTTCATGCCTACTTTGTCGAGGACCTCATTGCTTTTTTGCTCGATCAACCCTTCATCCATCCATCCGGTAGCCCGAAGCACAAACCGCAAGTTTTGATAGACAGATCGATCGGGAAGCAACTTGAAATCCTGAAAAACAATGCCGATTTTTCTCCTCAAAAAAGGGATTTGATTTTCCTTTAAAGCTGGCAAGTCAAATCCGACGATCTCACCCTTGCCTTGGGTGAGGGGTAGTTCTCCATAGAGGGTTTTCATCAGGGAAGATTTGCCGCTGCCGGTTTTTCCGATCAGGTAAACAAATTCTCCGGGGTATACTGCTACGTTGACTTGGCCCAAGACCAGGTGTTGTTCTTGGTAAATATCTGCTTTTTCTAAGCTGAGAACTGGATTTTTCATAGGCAAATGCGCCGCTAAAGGTAGCAAGTTCTTTTGAATTCGGCCCCGGTGTGCCGCAAATTTATTTATCTTTAAGCAGTTGTTTTCTTCGTCTAAACAACGGGCATTTACCTGATAAAATATGGCTTTAAAGCGTCTTCATCAACGGATATTCACACTGCTGTGCATTTTATGTGTCTATGGTTTATCCGCCCAACAACAACCTACTTATTTTCAACAACACCAAGCCGCACTGGGTTATTACGACCTAGGTCAATGGGGTATGGCTGCTCAACTTTGGGAGGAGCTATTGTCGCTTGAACCAGGTTATCATGCACCCGAGCGTCTAGACACAGAGCGATATTATCTCCAGGCCCGTTTGCTTCAAGGACAAAAGGGAGCTCAGCTCGCGTTGGATCAATGGCTGATTGAGCATCCAAGTGCGCCAGGTGTGTCAGAGGCTAATCTGGTTTTAGCAGATCACGCTTTCAGTCAAGGCAACTACACCGAAAGCGCAGCCCGATATCAACAGCTTGGCACTGATGTTTTACACCGACCCGACAATCTGAAACACGTTTACCAACAAGGGTTTTCGCTGGTTGCTCTCGAAGATTTTACCGCAGCTCAAGCGTCCTGGCAGTATTTGGCGGACCGTGAAACCTGGAAGGATGCTGCGCGTTTTTATTTGGGTTATATCGCTTATCGCACGGATCTATGGGATGATGCGTTAAACTTTTGGGGCGACTCATTTGCGGATTCCGCGTACAACGAGCGAGCGGATTACTTAAAAGCCGATCTGTTTTTTAGAAAGAAGGAGTACAATCTGGCTATCGATCTTTCAAAGAGGTTATATCCCCAGGTGTCTACCGCGCAACAAGCCTCCTTGGATCACATTTTGGGCCAGTGTTATTTCGAACTCGGGTCATACAAAGAATCGATTTCTTATCTGTCCAAAACAGTGACACAAGAACACAATACCCCTACAGATCAGTTCAGGTTGGGGTATGCTTTTGCCCAGACCAACGCTCATGAACAAGCGGTTGAAGTGTTGAACAAGATCACTGATGCCACCCCTGATGTGGCTCAATCAGCTTGGTATCAGTTGGGCCAAAGTTACTTGGCACTGTCCAAGAACACAGAGGCCAGACAAGCCTTTGGTCAAGCAGCAAAAATTGATTTTTCGCCAGCGCTAAAAGAACAGGCTTGGGCTGCCTATGCTCAGTTAAGTGTGGATTTAGGCAATCCTACAGAAGATGTTTTGTTGTTGATCAATGATTTCATCGCAGCTTTTCCCGATTCCAAACGTCGAGCTGATATAGAATTGCTTCAGCTCAAATTATTTGTCCAAAAGGGGATGTGGGAGGCAGCAGAGCAATGGATAGACAAACATCCTAATGGGGCTCCTGCTCAAGAGATGCAATATATGATGTACGCCAAAGGATATCAAGCCTATCAAAAAGAGCAGTGGAGTCTGGCGGCTTCCCATTGGAAAAAAGCGCACGAGTGGTTGCCGAAGTCGCTCTGGGGCGCGAGATCTTTGTATTGGTCTGCTGAGTCCATGTTGGCGGAATCTTTAGGCAAATCTGCCTGGTCTTTGATACAAATGTTGGACAGCCATCCGTTGCGCGAAGAGGCTATTCCGGCAGAGCAGCGTCAGTACCAAAAAGGGTATGCTGCATTTTCCACCCAGCGTTGGTCTGAGGCCATCAAGTCATTTACATGGATCACAGAACACAGATCATCGAACGATTGGCGACAGACAGATGCTTGGCACAGACGAGCAGATGCGCACTGGATGAACAAAAACTACGCTGAAGCAGCCAAATCGTACAGACATCTGCGCGAAGTTCGCCGCGATCGATCTGCAGAGGTGGGTATGCAGCTAGCCCGCAGCTATGGTTTACTGGGGCAGTTGTCGCAACAAGCTTCAGTACTCGAAGGACTTGTCCGCGAATATGCGGGCACCAACGCTGCTTTTGAAGCCAGGTTTTCCTGGGGTCAAACCTTGGTATTGGCAGGAAAGACCAAAGAAGCTATAGGGGTGTTTGACGTGTTGATTCAGGAGCCTGTGAATACCCCGTACAGGTCACAAGCCTTGATGCGCAAGGCTTTGTTGTTGTACAACGAATCAAATGCTGATTTGGCTTTGGCTTTGGCCCAGCAAATTGCTCAGGAGTACCCCAGAACTCAAGTGGCGATGGAGGCAGTCGGCCTGGTTAAGCAGGTTTATATCGACCAAACCAATATCGACGCCTATACAGCCTGGGTGTCTGCTTTGGGATATGTGCAGCCGGAAGTTCAGGAATTGGATCAAGCTAGTTACGATGCGGCTTCAAACGCCATGGCCAAACAAAAGTTTGCAGATGCCGTACGCGCTTTTTCAGATTACTTGAACAAATATCCACAGGGTATGCATGTGCCGAGTGCCCGATGGTCATTGGCTCAAGCCCATGAAAAAACAGGAGATGTAGCAAAAGCGATGGAGGTTTACTATCAAATCAGTCAAGACGATATTGAAAGAAAGGAACAGTCTTTAACCAAATACACCACCTTGGGGATTGAGCGTTTTGGCTATGCAAATGAGCAGGTTATGGAAGCATTGACGCTTATGGATAGCTGGACCAAAGACCCTGACCAAACTTCTTGGGTGAAGTATCATTTATTGCGTGGGGCAATTGATCAAAAAGATTGGGTTAAGGCAGCTCAATACGCTGATTTTCCGTTTACCAAGAAAGTGCCAGAGCGCGTAGAGCAAGATGTTTTGTGGGCGCGTGCTCAGGTTGCGCTGACCGATCAGCAAAACGACAAAGCCGAAGAATTTCTATTGGCATTAGCACCCAAGTGGACAGGTGTTATCGGAGCAGAAGGCACATACCATCTAGCCAAAATAGCCCACCTTCGCGGTGACTGGGCCCTGTCCAATCAGTGGATTGAAAAACAGTCCTTGGCTTTTTCTGAGTACCCGTATTGGTCGGCACAAGGATTGTTGTTGATGGCGGACAACTTTAAATCCCAGGGGGACTTATTTCAAGCCTCGTTTATCTGGAAATCTATTGTGGCACATTACACAGATTTTCCAGTTTTGGTAGCCCGGGCCCAAGCCGCTTTGGACCAATTGCCTGTTGAGGGTGTCGAACCAATAGAATAATGTCTATATGAAACAATTACTGCTATCCATAATATTCCTATTTATCGCTCAGTTTTCCTGGGGTCAAACTCCTGACAGTTTGGGCATGCAACAGCTTACGGTGGTCAAGTCGTTTGATCCTGAAACTGCCGCCGCGCAAAAGATAAACGATCAACCTCTTTGGGATTCTTTGCCAAAGGCCCGATCTGGTGGGCAGTATACCTATCCCACTTTTGGATTGGGACCGGTTTGGGGGCCAAAACAAGGACATCAACTTCCTCCATTGCTGCGAAAAACCCAAGATGTACACCGTTATTTTGCATCGCTTGAAGGGGGTAATTTAAGTGGATATGGAGCGGAATTTGGACTCAATACCGATTTGAGTAGACGCACCCAGTTGGCTGTTATTAGCGGAATAAGGGGCGCTCGAGGAAGTTCAAGTCAACTTTTTGAAGATCAATTTTATAGGGATGCAGCGTTGTCCCTCCAGGCTCAGTCAGCACTGAGTGGTGCGTTGTTGACCCAAGATTTGGAAGTGAATAGTCAAGCATTAAATTATTACGGCTTTTATCGAACCCATGAACTCGCCCAGTCTGTATTTCAAACTTCAGTCCCGATTGATTTAGGTGTGCGTTTCCAATCATTGAGTTTTAGACAGAAAGTGCAATTTGAACAAGGTGCTTTGGATGAATTGGCCTGGGAGGGCACCCGTGTGGGTGACCTGAACGGATTTAGAGAAACCCGTTTTGCTGCTCAAGGAAAAGGGGATTTGCCTTGGTGGGCTGGAAAGTTGATGGTTTCGGGGGGTGCACTAGCCATGTGGACACATAGAGCGGAAAGCCCATTGGATCAGTTGGATCCCCAAGGTACCGGATACAGATTGGGTCTAGTGACCTTTGCAACAGCTTATGTTTATCAGCCCAAAAAAGAAATTGGATACACAGCAGGAATCAATGGGGCCTATCACGCTCAGGCTGGCAGTGACCGCATCTATGTTTTTCCTGAATTAAAAGCTACTTACAGGGCTCCATCGAGTAGGTTTACCGGAGAGATGTCCCTGTCTGGAGGAGTCAAAACTCCTGATTTTAACTCATTGAGGCAGATCAACCCTTGGTTGTCACCAAGCTCTTTGATCAAGCCTGAGCGCACGACCTATGCCATCCAATTAACCGGCTCATGGTCACCCCTTGATAACCTGCAGTTCAACGCACAACTATACACAGATCGAGTAAACGATCAGGCGTTGTTTACCTTGAATCCGTTGAACAGTTTTAGATCAACCCCTGATGCTCTGGGCAACAGCTTCCAGGTGATCTACGATCAAATAAGCTCCTCAGGGTTGGATTTATCAGGTCAATGGGCCCCATGGACTGATTGGAATTTGAGCGTTTCAGGTGGATGGAGACATATGGTGACTGACGTAGAGGCAAAAGCTTGGAATATGCCCACCGCATACTTTGATGGGCAAATTGAAGGTCGTTTTGCACCGCATTGGTATTGGGGTGCTGAAGTGGATTGGGTCAACAGTCGATTCGATCAATACCGTCAAGTCGTTCAATTTGTTCAACCTGGGTCCTTGCCAAGTACCCTCATTGAGCTTCCGAGCCGGTTTATGGCCCATACCCAATTCAGGTATCAACACCGAGAACAGTGGCAATTTTCGTTAAAAGTCAATAATGTTTTTCAACAGTCCCAAACCCAGTGGACTCAATATCCAGAAATGGGCCGTATGATTTTACTCGGGGTGCAATATCAATGGGATAGGTTTAAATTTTAATGAGATGAGGTTAAAAATAGTTTCCTTTTGTGTGGGCTTAGTGCTCATGGCGTGCAACCAAAAAGAGCGCGCTGATTTATTGGTGTATAATGCCCAGATATACACCGCGGACGAAAACAGTTCTGTAGTGTCTGCATTTGCTGTCAAAGACGGTGTTTTTATCGCTGTTGGGGATGAGCAAACACTCCGCAAATCCTATTATTTCGATGCTGAACAGAATTTTAATCAACAGACGGTCCTTCCAGGCCTTATCGATGCACACGCCCATTTTTATGGTTTGGGTTTGTTTTTGTCGGATGTTGATTTGGTGGGCACCCAAAGTCAGCAGGAAGTCATCAATCGATTGACCGCTGTTTATCCACCCAATACCAAAACCGCCTTGATACGGGGTAGAGGTTGGGACCAAAACGACTGGGTATCTGGCGTATTCCCCAATAAATCAATATTAGACTCCCTTTACCCAGATACCCCGGTGGTATTAGAACGTATTGATGGACATGCCTACTGGGTCAATCAAGTTGTCTTGGACCTTGCAGGGATCAATGCTGAGACTAAAGCGGAAGGAGGTTTTATTGTGTTGGAATCAGGAGCCCCTTCAGGAATTTTGATCGATGGCCCCATGGCTATCGTCGATGCAGTTTTGCCTCAGAAGTCTGCTGAGGATCAAGAGACCGCTATATTGATGGCGCAAACTGAGGTGTTGTCCTATGGAATTACTGCGCTTTCAGATGCGGGCTTGGACAGAAAAGTTATTGAGTTGATGGATCAGATGCACCAGCGCAATGCATTGCATATTCGCGTGGATGCTATGATTGCTAACACACAAGAAAATTTGGATTATTATTTGCCCAAAGGAGTTTATCAAACCCCAAAACTGAGGGTGGGTAGTGTTAAAGTTTATGGAGATGGTGCGCTTGGATCCCGCGGAGCTGCATTAAAACGACCTTATGCAGACTATCCAGGGCATTTTGGTGCCATGGTCACTCCTGTTGATGCCATCGAAAAACTTGCCCACCGTTTGGCTAAAACTGATTTTCAAATGAATACGCACGCCATCGGCGACTCGGCCAATGCAGTTGTTTTGAGAACATATCACCAAGTGTTGTCCGATAAGCCCGGGAGAAGATGGCGCATAGAACACGCACAGATTATCGACGGAGCGGATATTCCCAGCTTTACTCCTGATATCATCCCCTCAGTGCAACCTACCCATGCTACTTCAGACATGTATTGGGCTGAGCAGCGCTTAGGCGCAGCCAGGATGGAGGGGGCATATGCCTATGCCAAACTTTTAAAGCAGTCTGGTATACTGGCTTTAGGAACAGATTTTCCGGTCGAACAGGTCAATCCGTTTTTGACTTTTTATTCGTCAACAACTAGACGAGATGTATCTGGTTATCCAGAGGGTGGTTTTTTGCCTGAAGAGGCCTTGTCGCGCGCAGAAACCCTATGGGGCATGACCCGATGGGCGGCCTACGCGATGTTTCGCGAAGACGAAATCGGAAGTATAGAAGTGGGCAAACGCGCTGATTTCTGTTTGTTAGATCGAGATATCATGGAGGTAAGACCTCAAGATATTCCGCAAACTAAAGTATTGGCCACCTACATCGACGGTCAAAAGGTCTACTAAAAACAAAGCCACCCCAGGGGGTGGCTTTGAAAAAAAAACCAAAAAAAACTTACATTTTAATCTCTAGTGAAACCCGGGTGTTGCCCCATCCCAAATGGAGTGTTCCGGTTTCAGAAAACACGATGCTAAATACATCAAGTGATTCATCATCGGTAGATGCCGTGGCTGTTACTCTAGCGACGTCCTTTTTGGGGTCGTAATTGTAGGTCCCCCATTGATCTGCATCCTTGTTAAAAATTACAGTCCAATTTTCTTTGCCAGGTATGGTAAACAGACCATAACGCCCCTTTGGGATCGTTTTGCCTTGTATTTTCAGGTCTTTTGTAAACTCAATCACCGTGGCCTCATTGGCTCCGGTGCGCCAAACCTTGCCTTCTGGAACCAGGGTCTCCATGTTTCTGTTGTTCAGTTGGGGTCTGGAATAATACACCCGAATATCTCCTTGAGCGCCGACAAAGGCTGCTAAATCCATGGGAGATTTGTCCAGGGGCTTAAATTTTTGAGCCCATGCGGTAGAGGAGAGGGCTACCGCTGTAAACACAGCAAGGGCAAATATTTTTTTCTTCATGATTTAATACTGATTTACGGCTAAAATAGGGGATAAGTGCAAGCGACCAGCGTTTCAAAATGTTAGTATTTTCATAAATTTTTAAGATTAATTATATATATGTAATTACAATTACCATTATATGTGTTTATTGTAAGCATTTATGTTTAATTATTTTTATAATTGAAACTATAAATTGATATTTGCCTTCTAAATTTTAATAATTGTATTATGTGTGGCATTGTATGTGCATTCGATTTGAAACAATCTGCTGATCAGTTGCGGCCTCAGTTATTGGCCATGTCCAAACAACTCAGACACAGAGGTCCAGATTGGAATGGAATTTTTGATCATCCCAAGGCAGTGATGGCTCATGAGCGTTTGGCGATTGTTGATCCAGCTTCTGGAAAACAGCCGTTGTTGAGCCCTGATGGTCAGTTGATTCTCGCGGCTAATGGTGAAATCTATAACCACCAGTCCTTAAGAAAACAGTTTGAGGGTAAGTATTCTTTTAAAACCGCATCGGATTGTGAGGTCATACTCGCTTTATATCAGGAAAAGGGTCCTGCATTTTTGGATGAACTCAATGGGATATTTGCTTTTGCACTCTATGACGTGGCTCAAGATGCTTATCTGATAGCCCGTGATCATATGGGAATTATTCCTTTGTATATGGGCTGGGACAAACACGGTACTTTTTTTGTGGCTTCAGAGCTAAAAGCATTAGAGGGTGTATGTACTAAAATTGAGTTATTCCCTCCTGGACATTACTACTACAGTCCCCAACAAGGATTGACTAAATGGTACGAGCGTGAATGGACGGATTTTGATGCGGTGAAAAACAATGAGACCTCGATTGAGGCGTTAAGGGTAGGTTTAGAAGCCGCTGTGCACAGGCAATTGATGTCTGATGTTCCTTATGGGGTTTTGTTGTCGGGTGGATTAGATTCCTCCGTTACTTCAGCGATCGCCAAGAAATACGCGCAAAAGCGCATTGAGTCAGGCGATCAAGAAGAAGCTTGGTGGCCGCAATTGCACTCATTTTCCGTAGGGTTGGAGGGGTCACCAGACCTAGCTGCCGCTCGAAAGGTGGCTGACCATATCGGCACCATTCACCACGAGATAAAATTCACGATTCAAGAGGGGTTGGACGCCTTGCGCGACGTGATCTACTATTTGGAAACCTATGACATCACCACGGTCCGCGCTTCAACCCCTATGTATCTGATGGCGCGTGTGATCAAATCAATGGGAATTAAAATGGTACTTTCTGGAGAGGGTGCTGATGAATTATTTGGGGGGTATTTGTATTTCCATAAAGCGCCGTCAGCCAAAGATTTTCACGATGAAACTGTCCGCAAATTGGATAAGTTGCACATGTATGACTGTTTGCGCGCTAACAAATCGTTGGCTGCCTGGGGTATTGAAGGTCGCGTTCCATTCTTGGACAAAGAATTTATGGACCTAGCCATGCGCATTAATCCCGATGATAAAATGATCAAGAACGGACGAATGGAGAAGTGGGTGATCCGCAAAGCGTTTGAGGATTATTTGCCTGAGTCAGTGGTTTGGCGTCAAAAAGAACAGTTTTCTGATGGCGTGGGTTACAGCTGGATAGACACCTTAAAAGAAGTGGTTCAGCAGGCTGTAACTGATGATCAGCTGGCCAATGCCAGATTTAGATTTCCCGTGCAAACCCCCACCTCTAAAGAGGAGTATTACTACCGCGAAATATTTGAATCTCACTTTCCTTCTGAAGCAGCGGCTTTATGTGTGCCCTCTGTGCCTTCAGTCGCTTGTAGTACACCGATTGCGCTCGAGTGGGATGAAGCGTTTAAAAACATGAATGATCCCTCTGGACGCGCCGTGGCCAAGGTTCATGAAGACGCTTATCATCAATAGGTGATCCCACAGATCAGCCTGAAAAAAAGACAGCCAAAAAGCTGTCTTTTTTTTCACACTTTTTTGTTGATAACTTAAGTGGGGTGAAGTCACTACAAAACCTTGATTTCACAAGGATTCCTTATATTTGTTTGTTTGTGAAAACATCAATTTTTAATGCCCATTATAAGTTATTAAATCCATGAGTGAACAACAAAATCCCAACGCCTATTCAGCAGATAGTATCCAAGCCCTAGAAGGGATGGAGCACGTGCGCATGAGACCATCGATGTACATAGGTGATGTCGGGCCTAGAGGTCTTCATCACTTGGTATATGAGGTGGTTGACAACTCTATTGATGAGGCCATGGGTGGACATTGCGACTCTATTCAGGTAGTGATCAACGAGGATAATTCAGTGTCGGTTACCGATAATGGACGTGGAATTCCCGTTGGTTTGCACAAAAAAGAAGGAGTTTCTGCTCTAGAGGTGGTTATGACCAAGATCGGTGCCGGAGGAAAGTTTGACAAAGACTCTTATAAGGTATCCGGAGGTTTGCACGGTGTAGGGGTGTCCTGTGTTAATGCGCTCTCCAAGCATCTTAGAGCTACAGTGCGCAGAGAAGGTAAGGTTTGGGAACAGGAATACCAATACGGCAAGAGTTTGTATCCGGTGAAGTCTATCGGAGATTCTGATGAAAACGGAACGACGGTAACTTTTTGGCCAGACGAAACCATATTTACCCAGACCACTGAGTTCAGCTATGAGACTTTGGCCAACAGAATGAGGGAATTGTCCTTTTTGAACAAAGGCATCAGGATTTCACTCACAGACAAAAGAGAAAAAGACGACAAGGATCAATTCCTCTCAGAAGTTTTTTATTCCGAGGAAGGCTTAAAAGAGTTTATCAAATTTTTGGATGGCAACCGCGAACAATTGATTCATTCCGTGATTTCAATTGAAGGAGAAAAACAAGGGATACCAGTTGAGGTGGCGATGACCTACAACACTTCTTACACAGAGAATGTTCATTCCTATGTGAACAATATCAATACTCATGAAGGAGGAACACACCTATCCGGTTTTAGAAGAGGTTTAACGACCACCTTGAAAAAATATGCGGATAACTCCGGCATGTTGGACAAGCTTAAATTCGACATTGCTGGGGATGATTTCCGCGAGGGATTGACAGCCATTATATCGGTTAAAGTGGCCGAGCCTCAGTTTGAGGGCCAAACCAAAACCAAATTAGGCAATAGGGAGGTGACTGCTGCGGTAAGTCAGGCGGTTTCTGAAATGCTGGCTGATTATTTAGAAGAACATCCAGACGATGCCCGTATTATTGTTCAAAAAGTGATTTTGGCAGCTCAAGCGCGTCACGCGGCCAACAAAGCCCGTGAAATGGTGCAGCGCAAAACGGTGATGAGCATCGGTGGACTTCCCGGAAAACTATCTGACTGCTCTGAACAAGACCCAAAACTTTGTGAAGTTTTCCTGGTAGAGGGAGATTCAGCAGGGGGAACTGCAAAACAAGGTAGGGATCGAAATTTTCAAGCGATTTTGCCGTTGCGCGGAAAAATCCTCAATGTGGAGAAAGCCATGCAGCACAAAGTTTTTGAGAACGAAGAGATCAAAAATATTTATACAGCACTCGGTGTCACCATTGGTACGGAAGAGGATTCTAAAGCCCTAAATCTAGACAAGTTGCGCTACCACAAAGTAGTCATCATGTGTGATGCGGACGTCGATGGTAGTCACATTGAAACATTGATACTCACTTTCTTTTTCCGCTACATGCGAGAATTGATTGAGGGTGGACATATTTATATCGCTACCCCGCCGCTTTATTTAGTGAAAAAAGGAGCGCGCAAGCAATACGCTTGGGATGACAAAGAACGCGACGCCATTGCTGAGCAATTTGGTGGAGGTGTTTCCATTCAGCGATACAAAGGTCTTGGAGAGATGAACGCAGAGCAATTGTGGGATACTACCATGAATCCTGAAATGAGAACGTTGAGACAGGTAACCATTGATAATGCTGCAGAGACTGATCGTATTTTCTCCATGTTGATGGGGGATGAGGTGCCACCTAGAAGAGAGTTTATCGAAAAGAACGCCGTCTACGCTAACATAGACGCATAACAAAAAATTGAAAATCATCCTATGAAAATTACTGTTGTTGGCGCAGGTGCCGTTGGTGCTAGTTGCGCAGAGTACATTGCCTTAAAAGATTTCGCATCTGAAGTAGTATTGTTGGACATCAAAGAGGGATTTGCCGAAGGTAAAGCCATGGACTTGATGCAGACCGCTTCGCTAAACGGTTTTGACACCAAAATCACCGGTGTGACTGGAGATTATTCCCAAACTGCAGGTAGTCATGTGGCAGTCATCACTTCAGGTATTCCTAGAAAACCTGGCATGACCCGTGAGGAGTTGATCGGAATCAACGCAGGAATTGTCAAAGATGTGGCTACTCAGTTGGTGGCCCATTCTCCTGAAGTGATCCTGATTGTAGTGAGCAACCCCATGGATACCATGACCTATTTGGCCCACAAATCATTAGGTCTACCTAAACACCGTATTATCGGTATGGGCGGAGCTTTGGACAGCGCTCGTTTCAAATACAGATTGGCAGAAGCGCTAGGCGCTCCAATTTCTGATGTTGACGGAATGGTCATCGGCGGACACAGCGACACTGGGATGGTTCCCTTGATTCGTCTTGCGACCCGAAATTCAATGCCTGTTCACTCATTTTTAGGTCAAGCTCAGCTAGATGATATTGTAGAGCAAACTAAAGTTGGTGGAGCAACCCTGACCAAGTTGTTGGGTACTTCCGCTTGGTATGCTCCTGGTGCTGCGGTTTCTTCCATGGTTCAGGCCATTGCTTGCGACCAGAAGAAAGTATTTCCTTGTTCTGTCATGCTCGATGGTCAGTACGGTTTTGAAGATATCTGTCTCGGTGTTCCCGTAGTGATTGGAAAAAATGGAATTGAACAGATTATAGAAATTGAACTTTCCCCAGAAGAGAAAGATAAAATGAAAGACAGCGCAGAAGGCGTAAGGTCTGTAAACGATTTGCTACAACTGTAAAATTAAAATAAGTTACCTCCGCCCAAGCGGAGGTAACTGCTTTAGTATGCGCACAATAAATTGTCAGTTCACAAGGAAATGATATATTTGTCGCCAATTTGAAAATTTAGTATAAATAACCCACCACCCCATGCAAAATAAAGGACTTATCAAGCTATTTGCTTTTCTATTTGGGCTTGTCAGTATTTACCAGTTATCCTACACTTTTATCGTTTCTAGACTAGAAGCAGAGGCCAGTGCCTACGCTGTCGCCACTGTTGATCAATCCGAAGCAGACTATTCCAATAAAAGGGCTGTCGTTGCTGCGAGCTATCTGGACTCCATTTCAGATCAATCAGTTTTGGGATTCACCAGTTATGCTGATGCCAAAAAGAAAGAGCTCAACAAAGGACTTGACTTAAAAGGGGGGATCAATGTAACCCTTCAAATCGCCGTAAAAGATATTCTTAGAGGATTGGCCAACAACAGCCAACACCCTGTATTTGTTAAGGCAATTGCTGATGCAGATGCGCTATCAGCTCAGAGCGACGACACTTATTTGAATCTCTTTTTTACCGCATTTGATGGGGTAAAGGGTGATGTTCGCTTGTCTGACCCCGCTATTTTTGGCAATAAGGCATTGAGTGATGTCATCAATTTCCAAATGACAGATGATGAAGTGAAACCTGTATTGCGCACCAAGATCGATGAGTCAATTGTCTCAGCATTTGAGGTGTTGCGCGAACGTATCGATGGTTTTGGGGTAACGCAACCCAACATCCAACGCATTGGAACCTCTGGGCGAATCATCGTTGAATTGCCAGGAGCCAAAGACATCAACCGCGCACAGGAATTGCTTTCCAGCACCGCTCAATTAGAGTTTTGGGAGACTTTTTCACCAGAAAACCAAAGCATCAATCAGTTTATCCTGGCGGCCAATGAGGCCCTTAAGGCTACCGTTGAAGCGCCAGTAGCAGCTCCTCAGACAGCCATTGACTCACTGCTATCTTCAACAGCCAATGACTCACTAACGGCCAATGCTGCCAATCCTTTGATCGATTTAATTCGCGGCCAAGGTCAGGGTTATCAAGTCTTTCAATTTGCCACTGCAGACACAGCTTTGGTCAATAGCTATCTTCACAGACCAGAGGTGGTCAGTGCGCTTCCACAGGAGTTGAAAAATGTGAAGTGGGCCTGGGAACGACCCAGCCAAAGCTCAGAGGTGGTTGGATTGTACGCTTTAAAATCAAATCGCGATGGAATGCCTCGTATGAGCGGTGATGTTGTCAGCGATGCCCGTGATGATTTTGACCAATACAGCAGACCTGCGGTTTCTATGACCATGAATACCCGAGGAGCCAAAGAGTGGGAAAAACTCACTGGCGACGCCTTTACCAACCAAACAGGTATTGCCATTGTTTTGGATGGGAAGGTTTACACTGCTCCCGGAGTATCTTCTGGCCCAATTTCAGGGGGTCGTTCTGAAATCACTGGTTCATTTACAGTAAACGAAACCAAAGATATTGCCAATGTTTTGCGCGCAGGTAAACTACCCGCAGCAGCTGAGATTATTCAGTCTGAAATCGTTGGGCCATCACTGGGACAAGAAGCGATTGACAGTGGATTTATGTCGTTTAGCATCGCTATGTTGTTGGTGTTGGTATGGATGTTGGTTTATTACGGTCGTGCTGGATTGTTTGCCAACATTGCCTTGTTGCTCAATATTCTATTGATTTTCGGCGTTTTGGTCAGCATCAATGCTGTATTGACTCTTCCCGGAATCGCTGGTATTGTATTGACCATCGGTATGTCTGTGGATGCAAACGTACTGATTTATGAGCGCATCAAAGAAGAGATGGCCAAGGGCAAAGGTAAGCTTCAAGCTATGGCTGATGGATTTGGGAATGCTTTATCCTCCATTTTGGATGCCAATATCACTACCGGACTTACCGCATTGATTTTATTTGTATTCGGATCAGGTCCCATCAAAGGATTTGCCACTACTTTATTGATAGGTATTGTCACCTCTTTATTTACGGCCATTTTTGTCACTCGATTGTTGTTGGAGAGCTACCTAGGGGCCAAAGACCGCAGATTGGATTTCTATACTGGAGTGACCAAGAATTTGTTTGTCAACAACAACTTTGCCTTTTTGTCTAAAAGAAAAATCGCCTACGTCGGTTCTACGGTTCTAGTAGCGATTGGACTATTTTCTCTAGTGACCAATGGCTTGCAACAAGGGGTTGATTTTATCGGTGGAAGAACTTATCAAATCAGGTTCGAACAAGGAGTTAATCCTTCTGAGATTGCGTCATCGCTCAACGATGTTTTTGGCAGTGGAACCACTGTAAAAACCTTTGGGGGTGAAAACCAAATCAAAGTAACGACTCCGTACAAAGTGGATGTTGAAGGAATTGAAGTCGATCAAGAAATTCAAAGCAAGCTTTTTGAAGTATTGGCCCCATACCTTCCAGAAAGCACTTCATTAAGTGACTTTATTCAAGATAATGAGGGTGAGAACATCGGTATTTTACAATCGGTGAAAGTAGGTCCTACCATTGCTGATGACATCAAGAAGAATGCATTCTTGGCTATTTTAGGCTCATTGGCGGTTGTGTTCTTGTATATCTTGTTGCGCTTTAGAAAGTGGCAGTTTTCATTGGGGGCTGTTTTGGCAGTATTCCATGATGTACTGATTGTTTTGGGCTTGTTCTCTGTTTTGGGAACTGTGATGCCTTTCAGTATGGAAATTGACCAAGCTTTCATCGCAGCGATACTTACCGTGATCGGATATTCATTGAACGATACTGTGGTGGTCTTTGACCGAATTAGAGAGATGACTTCCTCCACAGGAATCTCCAGTGCTGCTCAAATTGATGAGGCGCTAAACACTACAGTGAGCAGAACTTTGAATACTTCACTAACTACTTTAGTGGTGTTGATTGCCATTTTCATTTTTGGCGGTGAAGCGCTTCAAGGATTTATGTTTGCGATGATCATCGGTATTATTGTAGGTACTTATTCATCGTTGTTTATCGCTACTCCTGTGATGTTTGATTTGGTGAAGAAAAAGCTAAAAGCTTAACCTTCGCTGTAGGGTATAAAAAGTACGGGGCGCTTTCAGCGCCCCGTACTTTTTTATAGGTGCTCCACCGTGGATGTACTGCCTGTACTGGAGGGGTGCAAGGTGATGATGTGGTCTACTACTGCAGGTGTTAGGTCATGACTCACCAATACAATGGACATAGAGGTTTTTCTTTTGACGGCTGCTAGCAAGGAGATCCACCAAGAAATTGTCGATTGATCCATGGCTGCATGTGCTTCATCTAAGATCAGTAGTGGAGGCATTTTGACCAGGGCCCGAACTGTCATGATCAGGGCTTGTATTCCGGGGGAACAGTCCAAAAATATTTTATTTTTTTGGGGCTCCAGACCAGCCCATTGAATCCAAACCGCTGCTTTTTGTCGATCCGATGTAGACGGGAGTTCGTATAGACCCACCTGATCTTTTAGTCCTCCGATAATCATTTCTTCAACGGTTGCCTGTTGATGGAAGTAATCGAGTTGACTCGGTGTGTAATAGCCTATCTTTTTTTTGATGTCCCAAACCGAAACACCTTTTCCTTTGGGTTGGCCAAAAAGCGTGACGTTTTGGTTGTATCCCTTGGGGTTGTCAGCGGTGATGAGTTCAATTAGGGTGGATTTGCCAGAGCCGTTAGGACCCTTTAGCGCCCAAATTTGACGGGGTAAAATGGTCCAATTTACGCGATCTAACACTGGTTTGTCCCCATAGGAAACGCTGACCTGCTTTAGCGACACCAATGCGGTGTCGTGCTTTTCTGAAATAGGTTTGTCCTCGACGGGAAAGTCTTGCTGAACCGCTAAAAGTGGGTCGCATTGACTTTTAGTTGACCGCAGGTCGATCACACGAGTGATCCAAGAAGGAATTTCAGCGGAGGATGGCCAGGCACAAATCAACCAAGTATTCGAATGAGCTTGCGCTAAAATCTCGGACAATCGATTGATTTTTTCAGGGTCGAGGTGTGCCCAAGGGTATTCGATATACAGAGCAGTCGGTTTTTTGGCGAGCGCGTGTTCAATCCACCGCAATTTCTTCTCGCCACTGGACATACTGCTCCAAGACTGTCCGTATCCTTCCACCCAAAAAGTTTGCTCATGCCTGCGTTCCATCAGCATCAAACGATGTCTGCTTTTTTCATCCCATACTTGGATAAGATGAGGTGCGGGAAATTCAGGTAATTGTTGGGATAGCTGAAGTATTACTTCCTCAGTTTCCCAATGCCTGTCGGTTAATACACCTAGGGCTTGAGGCATGGACTAAGCTTGTTTGATTTTTCTGATCAACAAAAATAGTCCGGCAGCAATCATGGGCAGACTGAGCCATTGACCTGTAGTGAACACGCCAAGTGCGGACTCAAAACCACCTTGACTTTCCTTGACATACTCCACCAAGAATCTAACAGTCCACAACACGACAAAAAACAAGCCAAACATACGTCCTGCTTGATTTTTTAGCTCACTATTTGTGTAGAGATACCTCAAAACAAAAAACAAAGCCAAATAAGCGATTCCTTCATAGAGTTGGGCGGGATGCCTAAAGGGGATTGATTCTAAAATTGAGGCGTATCTAGGGTCAGATCCGATCAGCGCATAGGCGGCTTCTGGGGTGGTCTGTTGGGTTAGGGTCATGGCCTTGTAGGCGGGCATGTCTTCGCTGGCGCGCACAAATTTTGTGGCTGTCCAAAAAGTACCCTCCACTATTTTTCCGTTGATTTCTGAATTAAAAAAGTTCCCCAATCGCACTAGAAATGCTCCTAAAGCGACAGGAACTACAATTCTATCCAAGATCCAGGAAAGCTTAAGGTCTGGAAATTTGCGCACATATAAATACAAGCCGATCAGTATGCCTATGGTGGCTCCATGACTTGCTAAACCCGCAAATCCTGTAAACGAGTAACCGGAGATCAACCCAAAAAGCCTCCCTTGCTCATTTTCTCGAATAGGCAATAGTATTTCTACCAAATGATTTTGGTAATAGGGCCAATCGTAAAAAAACACATGTCCTAGTCTAGCGCCGATCATTGTAGACAATACGGTGTAGATAAATAAACTGTCTAGTTGTTCCAGTGATTTGCCTTCTTTTTGAAATATTTGCTTCATCACATACCAGCCTGCGGCAAATGCGGTGATCCACAACAGGTTGTAGTACTTGATTTGTATGAATCCGATATTGAACAAGGTGTCGTCGGGGTTCCAGATAATGCTTAATGCGTGCATGAAAAAAAATTTTAGGAAAGATAATAAATTAAAATACGGGCATAATGATCATAAAGTTAAGGAACAGGATCGTGTCCGTGTCCACCCCATGGATGGCAGCTCGCTATCCTTTTGATGGCCAGCCACCCCCCCTTAAACAATCCGTGTTTGATTAAGGCTTCCGCACTGTATTGAGAACAAGTAGGCTGATACCTGCAAGACGGCGGCAATAAAGGGGAGATAAATTGTTGGTATGCTTTAATCAGCCGAAGAAAAGGCCAGGTCCAAACGGATGGTTTTATCGGTTTCATCAACCCTTATTCTAGGGTGAATTGGGTTCCTTCTTTGGTGTCTTTCAACACTACACCTTGATCGCTCAAGGCATCTCTGATTTGGTCTGACAGCGCAAAGTCTCTGTTTTGGCGGGCATCATTGCGCAACTGGATCAACAATTGCACCAATCCGTGTACTCTTTTTGAATCTGATTCAGCAGCGGGTTTGGTTTCTAGCCCCAACACATCAAAAACAAAGTCATTGAGCGTCGTGGACATCAGTAGGAGGTCTGATTCTGTCAGCTGTATCTGGTTTTGGACCAGCAATTGAATCTGTTTGACAGCCTCAAATAGGTGGGCGATTAAAACAGGCGTATTGAAATCGTCGTTCATCGCTTGGTAACATTTTTGCCGCCAAAGCGCTACATCAAAACCTTGGCTTGAAGTTTGGGCCTCAATTTTAGGCAAAAGCGCCAAAGCATCCATCAATCGGTTATACCCTTTTTCTGCAGCTCCTAGCGCCTCATCGCTTAAATCAAGCACTGAAGTATAGTGCGCCTGCATCATAAAAAAGCGAACTACGGTGGGGGAGTAGGGTTTGGTCAAATGGCTGTTTTCTCCGTTAAAGATTTCTCCAGGCAACAGGTTGTTGCCGGTAGATTTAGCCATTTTCTTTCCGTTTAATGTCAGCATATTGGCGTGTAGCCAATAGTTGACTGGCGAAGTGTGGTTACAGGCCTCCGCTTGGGCAATTTCACATTCGTGGTGAGGAAACTTGAGATCCATACCTCCGCCGTGAATATCGAATTGGGTACCTAAGTATTTGGTGCTCATCGCGGTACATTCCAAGTGCCATCCGGGAAAACCATCCCCCCAAGGCGAAGCCCAGCGCATGATGTGTTGTGGCTCAGCTTTTTTCCAAAGCGCAAAATCAAACGGGTTTCGTTTTTCCTCTTGTCCTGCTAAATCGCGGGTATTGGCCATCATTTGCTCCAGTCTTCTTCCGCTGAGCTTTCCGTATTGGTGTTGCTGATCAAAAGCAGCCACATCAAAATACACGGATCCATTCACTTCGTAAGCCCAGCCTTCGGCCAATATTGTCTTCACGATTTCAATCTGTTCTACGATATGTCCAGTTGCTGTAGGTTCGATACTGGGCGGAAGCAGATTAAACTGCTGCAGGGTGGCGTGAAAATCAAGGGTGTATCGCTGAACAACCTCCATGGGCTCTAATTGCTCTAAACGCGCTTTTTTGGCGATTTTGTCTTCACCCTGGTCTTGGTCATTTTCCAAATGCCCTGCATCGGTGATGTTGCGCACATAACGCACCTTGTACCCCAAGTGTTTGAGATAACGGTAGATCATGTCAAACGACATAAAAGTTCTGCAGTTCCCCAAATGTACTTGGCTGTAAACGGTTGGGCCACAAACATACATACCCACATATCCGGGCACTATAGAGGTGAACAATTCTTTCTGTCCTCCGAGCGAGTTCGTTACATAAAGTGAGTTAGCGCTGTATAAAGCCATGTTAAATTCGGTCTAATGAAGGCAGCTGAAGGTATTTTAAAAACTCGTCGCGCACATCGGATTGTTGAAACACGCCGCCGTATTCAGCAGTGACTGTGCTGGAATCGATATCGCGAATTCCTCTGGAATTGACACAGAGGTGTTTGGCGTCAATCACACAAGCAACATCCTCTGTGCCAAGCACCTGCTGCAATTCTCTGACGATTTGAATGTTTAAACGTTCCTGTACTTGAGGTCTTTTAGCAAAATAATCCACAATGCGATTCATCTTGGAAAGCCCGACCACCGTGCCGTTTGAAATATAGGCCACGTGCGCTTTGCCCACAATTGGCAATAAGTGATGTTCACAGGTAGAGTACAAAGTGATGTTTTTTTCCACCAACATTTCTCCGTACTTGTACTTGTTTTCAAAAGTCGATGAACTCGGCTTTTTAATAGGATTAAGGCCGCCGAATATCTCTTTGACAAACATTTTTGCCACTCGATTTGGGGTGCCTTTGATGCTGTCATCGGTTAGGTCCATCCCCAAAGTCGTTAAAATATCCGACACACTCGCTTTGATTCGCTCTATTTTTTCTTCGTCGCTTAAGGCAAATGCATCCGCCCTTAAAGGCGTTTGTTCATTGGCGCTCAAGTGGTCGTCCTCATTGCGGTCTAAGTCATTAAATCCAAGGGATTGGTCCTTCATAAATCGTTGATTCAAATAGAACGCAAAGATAGTGATTCTGGGTAAAAGACTATTTAAAAATAAACCCAAGCGCAAGGCTTGGGTTGAAGGTACTGCTATTGGTTGATTGGCCTTCCTGAGGATTGACTCCCTCGAGCGGGCGCTGAAGATCTGGTTGGCGCAGCAGATGATCTGGTTGGCGCCGTGCGCACCGGTGCCGAACGCACAGGGGCAGAAACTCTAGTCGGAGCACTTGACCTGGTTTGGGTTTCTCGGCGATAACTCGGGGTGCTGGGTACAGCATTGCTGTTGTTGCGCACAGGGGCCTGATCTATGGAGTAACCACCTCGGGTAGGGGTGCTATTTCCTGAGTTGTATTGGCGAATAATATCCCGAAGTGAAGCCCGAGAATCAGCCGTGTTTTGTCTTTGATCGACATTGCTTCTGGATTGATTGTATCGCGTGGATTCGTTATACCTGTTGCTCAATGGGGTATAAGTCCTGTAGTCAGAGGAACTTCTAGAAATATTGTTGTTGGTTCTCGAAGTGTTGTTTCTGGTGTACAAGTTGCTGTAGCTGTTTTGTGTTCTGTATCTAGAGCGATCGATGTTGTTTCTTCCGCGCACAACTTCAGGGTAGCGATAATTGCTGTACCCGTAATTGTTGGCGCCCCAAAAAACTACTGGACCACCCCAGTTATTCCAGCCCCAGTTGTTCCATCCGGCGTATCCCCAACCCCGGTTGTTCCAACCGCCATAGCCCCAATTATTCCAGCCCCATGGGTCGTAAAATCCCCAGTTATTCCAACCCCAAGTATCCCAAGGATCGTAGAATATCCAGCTGCTGGTGCGCCATGGACGCACCCATGAAGACCCGCCATACCAGGTAGGTACGGTGTTGATGCTGATGGTAAGCGAGGAGTTGTTTTGGTTTGTTGATGCCAGGGGAGTAGTGTTTTGACCATCCTGATTAAGCGGGTCACTACTCAAGATTTGGCTGTATTCGTCAGCTTTGTTGGAAAAATACTGACTGTATTCATCTGCAGGCTGTTCCTGTCTGTAGTAACCAGTAGGACTCGACTCGTAGTAATAAACAATGGGAAACATGCCGGAGCAAGATCCTAAAAGAAGTGCAAGAAGTGAAAAAAGCGCACTGGAACGGAACAAGGCAAATATTGGTGATTTCATAGGCTTGGTATATTAAACCCCTGCAAAAAAACTGTAATTTTGTGCCACACAAAACAAACAGCAAATAGAACAAGGCTTATTTGCCCTTAAAAATACAAGTTTTGTGCCAAAGTAAAGTCATGAGTAAAAATTTAACTTCTCGTTCCCAAGATTATTCAAAATGGTACAACGAATTGGTGGTCAAAGCAGATTTGGCTGAGAATTCTGGTGTGCGCGGCTGTATGGTCATCAAACCTTATGGCTACGCTATTTGGGAAAAAATGCAAGCAGCCTTGGACCAGATGTTTAAGGATACTGGCCACGAAAACGCTTATTTTCCCTTATTTATACCCAAGTCATACCTCAGCAAAGAAGCGAGTCACGTCGATGGATTTGCCAAGGAGTGTGCCGTAGTGACGCATTATCGCCTTAAAAATGATCCAGATGGAAACGGAATTATCGTAGATCCAGACGCCAAATTAGAGGAGGAGTTAATCGTGAGGCCCACTTCTGAGACCATTATCTGGGACACCTACCGCAGGTGGATTCAGTCGTACCGGGATTTGCCTATTTTGATCAATCAATGGGCCAATGTTGTTCGTTGGGAAATGCGCACTCGATTGTTTCTGCGCACCGCTGAATTCTTGTGGCAAGAAGGGCACACAGCTCACGCTACGCAGCAAGAGGCTATTGAAGAGGCGGAACGCATGATGGATGTTTACGCTGATTTTGCGGAAAATTGGATGGCTGTTCCTGTAATTCGGGGCGTAAAAACTGCTTCAGAGCGTTTTGCGGGTGCAGTGGAAACCTACTGTATCGAAGCGCTGATGCAGGATGGCAAGGCATTACAGGCGGGAACCTCCCACTTTTTAGGACAAAATTTCGCTAAAGCGTTTGATGTAAAATACGTGAACAAGGAAGGGCAGCAAGAATTGGTTTGGGCTACTTCTTGGGGGGTATCTACTCGTTTGATGGGTGCCTTAGTGATGACCCACAGCGATGATCAAGGTTTGGTGATTCCGCCTAAACTCGCCCCAATTCAGGTGGTGATTGTACCCATATACAAGGGCGAAGAACAACTCGATCAGATACACGAACACGTCAAGCCTTTGATGCAAGAACTAAAGGCTATCGGTGTTTCTGTGAAATTCGATGGAAGAGATACCCTAAAGCCTGGGTTTAAGTTTAACGAATACGAACTTAAAGGGGTGCCCGTGCGATTGGCGATTGGCGCTAGGGACTTAGAACAAGGAACCTATGAAGTGGCGCGCAGAGACTTGTTGACCAAGGAGACCTTACCTCAAGAGGGTATTGCTGCACATATCAAAGCCTTGTTGGACGATATTCAGCACACGATGTATCAGAAAGCATTGGCTTACCGTGAAAGCCACATCACTGAGGTCAACACCTATGAAGACTTTAAAGATGTGTTGAATAACCACGGTGGATTTATTTCAGCTCATTGGGACGGCACACCTGAAACCGAGGAGCGAATCAAAGAGGAGACCAAGGCGAGTATTCGCTGTATCCCATTGGATGGACCGATAGAAGAGGGTGTTTGTGTGTTGACGGGTAAAAAATCTGCCCGCAGGGTATTGTTTGCCAAAGCGTATTAAGCGATAAAAAAAACTGTAGACCACTTGTAAGAGTAAAAAATAGTTGTATTTTTGCATCCGCATTTATGCAATCGTTTGGTCCGTTCGTCTAGGGGTTAGGACGCCAGGTTTTCATCCTGGTAACAGGGGTT
>JANRDC010000016.1 GCA_030726725.1 Flavobacteriaceae bacterium | reverse complement strand
TGATGGTTCCCCCAACGGAGTTGATCGCCATCTTAGAAGCCCCAAGACCTCTTTGCACCTGAATGCTAGATACGGCATCACCTAAACCAGCCCAGTTAGACCAGTATACCCAACCGTTTTCCATGTCGTTGACCGGGATACCATTGATCATCACCGCTACGTTGTTCTGGGCAAATCCGCGAATGTTGATGCGCGAATCTCCAAAACCACCCCCTGATTTAGTCGCATAAACCGCTGGTGTAGCGTTCAAAACCTCAGGAAGTTCTTTGCTTCCATAGTTCTCTGCGATGTCTTTAGGTTGAAGTGTAGAGTAAGCCACAGGAGTTCTGCGGTCCACCGCTACGTTAGCGATCAACGCTACCTCTTTTAACGCAGTAAATGAAGATTGTAACTTAACTGTTACATTGTTTCCTGCCCCAACTTCTGTAGACTCATATCCCAAGTAAGATACGGCCAATACATCTCCTGAAGCAGCAGCAATCGAAAAGGTTCCATCAAAACCAGTCACTACACCAGTCTTGGTTCCCTTGACCAATACGGTCGCTCCTGGAAGCGGCTCGTTCGTGTCCGCATCAACCACCTTACCAGTGGTTTGGGCAAACGCAATAGCAGACACCATAAGGGCTACCATCAAAGAATAGATTTTTTTCATGTTCAATAGTTAAGTTAGTTGTTCCATTTAACGCCGCAAAGATAACCAAAAGCGCAATCCCAAGTTTAACCGAACGTTAAATAATTAAGATTTGTTTAACTATTGTTGCAAATGTAACAATGGGCTATTTCGGCAAGTAGGCCTGAAGCAATGCTTGTGTACTGGCGTCGTGCGGATTATTGGTGGTGCCATCCATATCCGATAAGATACTGTTGGCTAGCTGCTTCCCGAGCTCAACGCCCCATTGGTCATAGCTGAAAATATTCCAGATCACGCCTTGAACAAAAATTTTGTGTTCGTAGGCCGCAATCAGCGATCCCAAAGTCGCTGGAGTGAGTTTTTCGATCAACAAGGTATTGGTCGGCTTGTTCCCTTCAAATACTTTAAAAGGAATGATGTGGGCCACGTCCGCTAGATCAATGCCTTTTGCGGTAAACTCCGCGGCTACTTGCGCTTTAGATTTACCAACCAGCAATGCCTCAGTCTGGGCAAAAAAGTTAGACATCAACTTATCGTGGTGGTCCATATCCCCGTGCAAAGGCTTTTTAAACCCGATAAAATCTGTGGGAATCAGTTTGGTTCCTTGATGCATGAGCTGGAAGAAGGCGTGCTGGGAGTTGGTGCCTGGTTCGCCCCAAATCAAGGTGCCTGTTTGGTAGTTCACACGGTCTCCTGAACGGTCGATGTATTTGCCGTTGCTCTCCATAATCCCCTGTTGGAGGTAGGCAGAAAAACGGCTGAGGTATTGGGTGTATGGGATAATGGCCTCGGATTCAGCCCCGTAGAAATTGTTGTACCAAATACTGATCAGCGCCATCAGCACGGGTATATTTTGTTCAAAAGGCGCCTGTGCAAAGTGTTGATCCATCTGATGAGCTCCGTCGAGTAGCGCCTCAAAATGTTGGTAACCCACAGAAAGCGCAATGGATAGACCTACAGCACTCCACAATGAAAATCGACCGCCTACCCAATCCCACATAGGAAACACGTGGTCTGGCGCAATACCGAACTCAGAGATTTTTGCCGTGTTGGTGGATACAGCCGCAAAGTGTAAAGCGATGTGTTCTGGTGAGGCATGTCCCAAAAACCATTTTTTAATGGTCAAGGCATTGCTTAAAGTTTCTTGGGTGGTAAACGTTTTAGAAACTACTACAAAAAGGGTGGTTTCTGGGTTGAGCCCTTTTAAAGTTTCGTAGACATGATCTCCATCGACGTTGCTCACGAAATGAACCTTGAGGTGGTTTTGGTAAAACTTAAGGGCTTCAACCGCCATGACTGGGCCCAAGTCAGAGCCGCCTATGCCTATGTTGACAACGTCGGTAAATGCTTTACCGGTAAATCCTTTTTTCTGGCCTGAGATAATTTGGTCGCAAAAAGACTTCATCTGGGCCTTCACCTCAGCTACCTCAGCAGCTACTGAAATGCCTTCCACCTTAGAATCAGCAGAAGCTGGAGCGCGTAAAGCCGTGTGCATCACTGCCCTAGACTCAGTTTCATTGATGGGTGAGCCCCCAAAATACCCCTGCATGGCCTCCTTCAGTTGACATTGTTCCGCCAACTCGAGCAGCAGTTTTTTGGCCGTATCGTCAAGCCTGTTTTTTGAATAATCCAAGGTGAATTCCTGCCAGTGGGTCGTGTATTTGACGACACGGCTAGGATCCTGGGCAAACAATTCAGCAATGCGGTCTGCTTGACGGGTTTGAAAATGAGACTCCAAGGCCTTCCAGGCCGATGTGGTTGTGGGATTGATACGGGGTAACTTCATAGGGTTGTTTATTCGGTATACTGAATTTTATCTAAGGCCCCTTTGATAGAATCAATCTGGGCTAGGTAGGTCTCTTTTTTCCCTGAGGGAAGGGGGTTGGACATCGGCAGTTTTTCACGAAGCGGATCTACCTGACGTCCATTTTTCCAAAATCTGTAGCAGACGTGTGGGCCAGAGGTATTTCCTGTCATCCCGATCCAGCCGATGACATCGCCTTGTTTGACGGATTGGCCTTTGCGCACATTCTGTTTTTTCATGTGCAAATACTGGGTGGTATAAGTGCTGTTGTGTCTGATCTTGACATAGTTTCCATTGGCGGATGTAAACGAGGATTCGATCACCTTCCCGTTGGCCGTCGCCAAAATAGGGGTGCCCACTGCCGCTGCGTAATCCGTGCCCAAATGTGGCCGGACCTTGTTTCCGTAAAATGCGATCTTTCGCTTGAGGTTATACCTCGATGAAATCCGGGAAAAATTCACAGGGGCTTGCAAAAAAGCCCTGCGCAAATTGTTGCCCTTTTCATCAAAATAATCTGCGTAATTCTGGTCTTCATCAGTTTTGTGCCTAAACGCGTAATAGGTTTTACCGCCGTGCTCAAAAATAGCGGCCTTGATCGGCCCCATTCCAGCATAGGTGCTGTCTTTGATAAAGCGCTCTTCATAGATCACCTTAAAACGATCACCTTCCTGAAGCTGAAAAAAGTCAATCGTCCAAGCGTAAATGGAAGCCAAATTATGGGTGACATCGTAATCCATCCCTTGGTCTAAAATGGTCTCTGACAAAGAACTGGTGATGACTCCCGAAGCTTCTCGCATATGGGTGATGATCTCCCTTTGCTCGCTGTACACCTTCAGGTCTTGTCGAAAATCAATCACGGAGAAATTGATTTTATCTCGCTCATAAATAAACACTTGAGGCTTTTGAATGCTGTCTTTAGACTTTAAAATAACATAGGGTTGTCCTTGTCTCAGTCGGCGAACATCAAAAATTTCTCGGTATTCTTTTTGGGTAGCGGCATGCACCTCCGGATAAGCGACTTGGTGTTGGGCCATAATCGATCCAAAACTATCCCCATCGCGCACCGTATCTTTAATCACTTCAAAATGGTTGAAATTAAAGCCGTAAAAAATACTGTCTTTTGGTTTTTCGGGGACTTCAGGGGCTTCTTCTCCTTTCTTTCCACAAGAGATCAATAGGAATAAAACAAAAGGTAAAAGATATGTTTGGTTTAAGCGCATTACTCGTGTATTACTTCAAATGGATGTTTCAATTTAGCGTACTGGTTTAGATCTGCCCTGAGGGAACCCACCACTAAATCAGCTTTGATGCGAATAGGGATCCTGTTTTCATCGTCCGACACCCATAGTGTCAGGGCTTCTTGTTCCTTAAACACCCTTTCTGATTGTACATAGGGTCTAAACTTGAGGCAAGATACTTTGCCGAATTTGGTGCGCAAAACTTCGCGTCCTAAATATTCTAATTTAAATTTAAATACCCCGTCATCGTCGTAGAGCATGTCCAACTCCAAAAACTTACCCACATACAGATCCTTGGTCTGGTAGTGGTTGCGCAGATAGTAAAAGGCGCTGACCAAGTCTTGAATTCCTTTTTTGGTGTCAAACACCTGCTGTTTATTTTTTTTGTGATCTGTCAATACGGCTTTGCGCCTAGCGTGATCAAAAACAAAGTCCAAATCCATGGTATATCCACCCTCATCTACCTTGCGAATAAACTTCAGTGGCTCGTGATCTTTCTTGGTAAAATAGCTCTCGTAGGTGTCGTCCACTTTAAAGAACAATGCGGCAAGCCCTGTGGTTTCTCCATGGGCCACTACGTGGTAAACCGGTTTGTTCAAAAAACGCTCTTCGCTGACTTTGAAAGTAGCATAACTGGCGTTAAACACCCCGTAATGAAGTCTGAATTCGAGCCACTCCCCGTGTTGGAAGGACTGTCTGCTGTTCTGGGCGGATAGACCCAAAGGAAACAAAAGCAAAAAAAATAAGGTCCAACGGGTCATGTAGCAATACTTACGGACAAAAATAGAAAAATAAGGCTGTGAGCAGCGGGCTTGTATAAAAAAAGCCCGGTAAAACCGGGCTTTCCTTAAATAACCAACCAAACTTTAAATGATGAAAAACCAATACTTAAAGTTCTGAGGGAACCACCCCTCATAAAACAAAGCTACAACCGCTATTTTCCTCTGAAAAATATTTAACATCTTTTAACGATGGATTTAACACATCATTATGGAAGTGCTTAAAACGGGAAGCCGACTGAGAAGAACAGAGATAAATCTTGAATGCCCATGGGCCCGCCAAAATGAAGTTGAATCGGGCCGATTAAGGTCTGTCTTCCCGCACCTACAAACCATCGCTGAATGGTTTGATTCGTATGCTCCTGGTTTTGTTTAATCAACGAGTCTGAACCCAATCGCACCCAATGATATCCTGCCAAAAGGTACATTCCTTGCGAAGTCTCGTATTGCCCTTGCATGCCCAATAAAGCGTACTGAGGGGTGCTCAAGGACAGAAAATCCATGCCCGGTAGGGGCACCACAGGATTGATGGAAGTGGCGCCCATGCCCCCCAACAGGAAATCAAAAGTAGGGGCTGGATTTTGTCCCCAACGCATACCCGTACCTGCCCTCAAATTCAGGGCTGCATACCTGGTCAATGAAAAAGCTTGGACAAGATTGAGCTCAGATCGACCGTAGGGGGTTGAGGTGCCCAAAAACTGAGCGGGTTTTACATACCAGTGGTACTTAGCCTGTAAAGAGGTGCCTCGGGTGGGGAAAAAAGCATCGTCTAAATCGTCCAGCATCCAAAGTCCAAAAGCAGAAAAATGATGGCCATCCTCAAACGATGTTCTGGAAAATTCTCGTGCCTCAAGACCTAAATCGGACAGATTAGTTTTGGTTCTGGCAGAAACCCACTGATGTGACCCGCCCAGCCTGAGCAGATGTTTGTCCTTAAGCGTCCACTGAGCGTATACTTCAGAGGCCAATGTTTTAAACTCTACCCCCAAAGAACCCAACACCGAAAGTCCCGGCCTTTGGTATCGATGTTCTAGCAGATTACCCGATACACTTTGCTGAACGTGGTAGTAATGCTGTCCGACCCCATAGGTCATCTGAGCTCCTCTGTCGATATAATAATCCGCTTTATAGCGCAAGCGTTCTCCGATGATTAAATCAAACGCCAACACATCATCCTGAGCCAACACGCCTTTCTGTGTCAGGTTGACCAATAAACCATTGCGCATCAAGGCGTCGTAGTGGGGGGTAAAACTGAGCGTTTGCTTTACGGGATTTTCGGTCAGCAGTAAGATTAATGCAGCGGATTGATGTGCCCCTTTGATCCGGTAGCGCAATGTCGCAAAATTTCCTGTGGCAGAAAGCCGATCCAAAGCAGCCTCAAGAGCTGCGAAATTCATGGAAACCCCTATGGGTAGATTTAATTTGCCCAGCACATAAGGCAATGAGTAGTTTTTCAAACCCTCCACATCAATAGAAGCCAACTTGAGTTCTGGAACCGCTGGGGCACTCCTTGAGTTGTTTGACTTTTTGGGGTTGGTCACTGACATGCGTTTCCAAATTTCACTGTACTGTGCTGCTGCACTACTACCTTGAGCAATGGCATAGGGCATTTTGGAAAAATCGACGACGCCTATGTCTTCGAGTTCAGGTTTGATATAAATATCGGTCAAGCCCGACTTTACCTGCATAGCGCGCACTGAGCGGTAGTTGTTGATTTGGTTGAGAATTGCCGTAGCTGAGGTCAAGTCTGAGGCTGTTTTCAGGGTATCTTGAACATCTACCCCAATGACAAAATCTACCCCTTTAGCCCTGAGGGCCTCAACGGGATAATTGTCGTAAACCCCACCGTCTACATAGGTTTTTCCATCGATAAGCACTGGTGAAAACAGAGAGGGTAAAGCCCCGCTGGCCATCACTGCATCAGGTAGATAGCCTTGATTTAGTTCAGCGACTTGGCCCGAAGAAAGCTCAGTAGCCATACAGAGAAAAGGAATGGGCAGCTCGGCAAATGAATCCGTTTGGTTCACATGCAACAACAATCGAGACAAGGCGTTATACATTTTTTGTCCCCCTGAAAGCGCCTGGGGAAAGCGGAGCTTCCAATCGTCAAATGGAAGAGTGACTGCATAACGCGCCTGATCCTCTTTGTCGTAAAACGATCGCGCTGTTCGCGGCAATGCGTCGTACACGACTTCGTTGATGTCCATGGAGTTTAAAATCGAATCGATCTGATGACCGGAATAACCTGAAGCGTATAAACTGCCCACCATAGCACCTATACTCGTTCCAGCGACATAATCTACCTGTATTCCATACTGATCTAAAACCTTTAATACGCCGACGTGGGCATACCCTTTAGCGCCACCTCCACTGAGTACCAGGCCGATTTTTGGGGTGTTCCCAGCCGCTCTAAACGAATCTAATCGAACTATTAAATCGCGAGGGTCGTTCTGAGTTTGGCCATTGATTTCCTGCAAGCCACAGAGTATCCCGACTGTTATGGTCGTGATGAATAGCTTAAAATAACGCAGTGCAGATCTATGCATCAGCGGGTGTTTTGAGTTGTTCGTAAATCAACTGAGCCTTGGCCATACCCACACAATCTGCGAGGGCCTGAAGGGAGGCCTCCTCCACGCGTTTGACCGACTTAAATTCAGTAAGCAATTTTTCTGCAGTCTTGGCGCCTATACCGGAAAGGGTTTCCAGTCGATTGCCCAAAGCGGCATTGGACCTCAACTGTCGGTGGAAGGTGATTCCAAAACGGTGGGCTTCGTTGCGCAGCTGTTGGATGAGCTTTAGGGATGTAGACCTTTTATCCAGGTAAATCGGCACCGAATCCCCTGGAAAATAGATCTCTTCAAGTCGCTTGGCAATACCGATGATAGCGACCTTTCCGCGTATGCCCAAAGCGTCAAATGCATCCAAAGCTGCGCTGAGCTGTCCTTTACCCCCATCGATCACCACGAGTTGTGGCAGTGGCGTTCCTTCATCAATCATACGGCGATATCTTCTGGTGACTACCTCGCGCATGGAGGCAAAATCATCTGGACCCTCCACAGTTTTGATGTGAAAATGTCGGTATTGGGACTTAGCGGGTTTCGCATTTTGAAAAACTACACAGGCCGCTACTGGATTGGTTCCTTGAATGTTTGAGTTGTCAAAACACTCGATGTGGACAGGCAGGTGGGCCAATCTGAGATCTTTCTGCAACTGGGCCAAGATGCGATCGCTGTGGCTTTGGGGATCGATGACCTTGAGTTGGGCCAGCTGATCCTGTCGGAAATGTTTGGCGTTGCGCAAAGATAATTCCAACAGTTTCTTTTTGTCGCCCAACTGCGGTACTTCAACGCGCAACCCAGCGGGGACCAGCACTTTAAAGGGAAGGACTAGGGTTTTGGCCACGGACTGAAACCGTTCTCTGATGGCGACAATGGCGATTTCAAGTAAGGTTTCGTCGGACTCATCCATCCGCTTTTTGAGTTCCAGCGTATGGGTGCGGATAATTGCCCCGTGCGCGATTTCCATATAATTCACATACCCGTGGGTCTGGTCAGAGAAAATGCTGTACACATCGACATGGGTGATTGTGGGACTGACCACGGTGGCCCTGGACTGGTAACCCGAAAGTAGGTCCAAGCGCTCTTTGTACTTTTGTGCCTCTTCAAAGGCGAGGGCATCCGCCGCCTGTTTCATCTTGGCTTTCATATGCGTCAACGCCTCTTTGAGGTGACCTTTTAACAGGGCCGTTATCGCCTGAATATCTTGGGCGTAGTCCTCGGGCGTTTGCTTGGAGATGCACGGAGCTTTGCAATTGCCGATGTGGTATTCCAGACAAGGGGTGTATTTGCCCAACGCGATTTTTTGGGGAGATAAATCCAAGGTGCACGACCTCAGGGGATACAGGGATTTGATCAGGTCGAGCAGGACATACATCATCTTGGTGTTGGTGTACGGCCCGAAATACTGGGATCCATCGCGAATCACTTTGCGGGTGGTCATCACCCTGGGATAATCCTCTTTCTTAAGGCAGATCCAGGGAAAGGTTTTGTCGTCCTTGAGCAACACATTGTAACGGGGCCTGTATTTTTTAATCAGGTTGTTTTCCAACAACAGGGCGTCGGTTTCTGTGGGGACAACAATATGAGCGATGCGCCTTATTTTGGAGACCAACACCCGGGTTTTGGCGTTGTCTTGGGTCTTGTTGAAATAAGAAGAAACTCTTTTTTTTAGGTTGATCGCCTTGCCGATGTACAGGATATTGTCTTGCTCATCATAGTACTGGTATACCCCAGGAGACTCGGGGAGCGATTGAACCTGTATGGCGATCAGCGGAGGTGTCATGGGTTAAAATTACCGAATTTGGGGGCATGGGCCGGCGCTAATCGACAAAAAAGGTAATTTTATAGACCCATGCCCCTTAAAATTATGGCGACAAAAAAAGAACTGCGCACCAAATACAAAATACTCAGGGACGGACTCACCGAAGCGGAAGTCGAATCCATGAGTTTGGCCATGGCGACTCATGCCCTTGATTTGCCCATTTGGGACGCTGACTACTTTCACTTATTTATGCCCATTACGGCCAAAAAAGAGGTGGATACCACGGCACTCATGCCTGTGTTGATGGGGCGTGACAAGTCGGTGGTACTGCCCAAAATAGTGGAGGGCCGACTCAAGCATTATTTGCTACAAGACAGCACCCGCTTGGCGGTCAACGACTGGGGTATTCCTGAACCTTTGTCTGGTATTGAGGTGCTCCCCACGCAACTGCAGGTCGTATTTGTGCCCTTGCTGGCCTTTGATCAGCGCGGACATCGGGTGGGTTACGGAAAAGGGATGTACGATGCTTTTTTAGGCCAATGCGCCCCTGAGGTCATCAAGGTGGGACTTTCTTTTTTTGAAGCAGAGCCTGAATTCAGCGAGGTGTATCCCACAGATATCCCCTTGGACTTCTGTCTGACCCCCAAAAAAATCTATCGGTTTTAACCAGCCTAGCCCTGAGTGGGTGCTGTTGGCTGATCCGCCTGCTCTTTAGGGAATGCTTTGGAACCAAAAACCAGCAGGATGCCAACCCCGGTACTGATGGAAACGTCGGCTATATTAAACACCGCGTCAAAGAAACGAAAGGGAGTACCTCCTTTGATCGGCACCCATTCAGGCCAAGTAGTGTCGAACAGTGGAAAGTAGATCATGTCCACCACTTTGCCGTGGAACAAACCTTCGTACCCGACCGGAGGCAAAAATTGGGCGAGTTGTCCCCAAGAATCTGTAAATAACAATCCGTAGAAAACAGAATCGATGATGTTTCCGATCGCTCCAGCCAAAATCAAACTCTGGGCGGTGAGCAACCAGGAATTGGCCCCTTTTTTGAGTGAATTGTAGGTCCAATATCCTATACCGCCGATGGCAAAGATGCGAAATAAGGTGAGGGCCAGCTTTCCTGAGCGATCAGAAATGGGCAACCAATCACTGAGTTTAGCCCCCCAAGCAGCTCCTTCATTTTCCACAAAAACGATGTGGAACCAAGAGAAAACATCAACGGATTCTCCGAGTATAAAAGAAGTTTTGATGTAAAACTTAACAGCTTGATCCAACAAAAGGACCAAAAAAATAAGCAGGGGGACAGTTCTTGTGTTCATAGGCTCCGGCAAAAATACATATTATTCGGGCTTCCACACCCTAGTGATGTCACCCGTTTGGCTGTGTATTTTGGCTTGTGAGGATCCTGAACCCAGGGGCAGGGAGGGACCCAGTACTTTTCCATAAACGGTTTCAGCGGTTAACCCGATACCAGCGTGTGTTAGGCGGACGGGGCCAGAAGTGGTGTTTACCTCAATCTGCCCTTGGGTTTGGACGAGTTCCACAGCGCCAGAACCGGTCACAATGACTAAATTCTTGTAGGTACCCCGCGCTTGAACTTTGCCATCAGTCCCTAATACTTCAACATCCATGCCCTCCGGAAAAACCAGATGCATGGAAGCAGAAACGACCTTATGGGCGCTCAATTTATCGTTGGGTAACGAGAAAAATGGTTGGAAACTTGGGCGGACCAGCAAGACATGAGGCGCTACCTCTTGAACCTGTACCCACTGATTCGGGCTGTATTCGCCATCAAACCTTCCCTCCAGGGTCATCTGCCTGCCTGGTGTGGTTTCTATATCCAATAAATAAAGGGATGCTGCGTCGATTTGCACCCGGGTCAGTTCGGGATTTTCGATCTTTTTTTCTACACGAACTTGAGCGTTCACTGAAAAAATTCCCAGCAAAATCAAGCCAAAAACAAAGAGGGCGCGCCTGTGGCGCGCCCTTAAATCATACATGCTGATGCTTAATGCTGAGGTGAGGTACAAACAGAGAGAAATTACTTCTGCATGTTTTTGGCCTCGATGCTCAAAGTAGCGTGAGGAACCAATTTAAGTCGCTCTTTTGAAATCAATTTTCCAGTGACGCGGCACACCCCATAGGTTTTGTTTTCGATGCGCAACAAAGCGTTTTTCAGGTCGCGAATAAACTTTTCTTGACGAATGGCAAGCTGGGTGTTGGCCTCCTTGCTCATGGTTTCAGACCCTTCTTCGAAAGCCTTGAAGGTGGGCGAGGTATCTTCGGTTCCGTTGTTTAGGTCATTCATATACGCTGACCTCAACAGTTGCAAATGCTCCTGCGCCACTACAATTTTTTCTTGGATCAATGCTTTGAACTCGGCTAAGTCTTTGTCTGAATAACGAACTGTGTTGTTGTCTTCCATGGCTATAGGCTTAATTGTATCGAAATTTGGGTGTTAACGTCGTCAAATGTTATCGGTAATCCATCGGCCATTTGGTCTTCAAAAACCACCTCTTTGGCCAGTGTTTCATTCATCAGATAGGCTAAGTTAGCATTAATTGCTGTTTCCACAATACCGTCCTTTAAAATCCGAACAACTATGTGGTCCGTCACGGCCAATCCGCTGTCTTTGCGCAAGTTCTGCAAGCGATTGACCATTTCGCGGGTGATCCCCTCAGCGACTAATTCCGGGCTTAAGGTGATGTCCAAAGCTACGGTCTGTCCCCCTTCAGAAGCGACCAACCAACCTTCAATATCTTGGGCGGTAATCAGCACATCCTCTGCCGAGATGGTCACTGTTTTGTGTCCCAAATCCAAATCAAAGGTTCCGTGTTGCTCTATGTGGCTGATGCCTGTGGCGTCCATAGCACCGATTGCTGCGGCAATCACCTTCATGTCCTGTCCGTATTTTGGGCCTAACGTCTTGAAATTGGCTTTGATCTGTTTGACCAAAATGCCGTCTTGATCGGTCACCATCACCAACTCTTTGACGTTGACTTCTGCTTTGACCAAATCAGCAATGGCCTCAATTCTGGCGCGATCTGTATCGTTTTGCACAGGAACCATCAACCGCTGAAGCGGTTGACGCACCTTGATTTTTTCTTTTTGACGGATGGACAGTGTCAGGGAACAGAGCTGTTGAGCGAGCTCCATTTTCTGTTCCAAGGCCTGGTCGATCAAGGACTGGTCAACGGTGGGAAACAACGCCAGGTGAACACTGGACGGAGCATCTGGTCGGGCAATAGAGGTTAAATCGCGGTACAGCTGATCCATATAAAATGGAGCAATGGGCGCTGAAATCAGGGCAACGGTTTCCAAACACTGGTAAAGGGTCTGGTAAGCCGCGATTTTGTCCGTCCCATAAGAAGACTTCCAGAATCTTCTGCGGCACAGGCGCACATACCAGTTGCTCAGGTGTTCCTGAACAAAATCGCTGATCGCGCGCGCTGCGCGTGTAGGTTCGTATTCGCCATAAGCTTGATCGACCGTATGGACCAGAGAATTCAGCGCGGAAAGGATCCATCGGTCAATTTCTGGACGCTCGTCAACGGGCACCTGTGCCTCTTGATTGGTCCACTGATCCACATTGGCATACAGGGCGAGAAAAGAATAGGTGTTGTAGAGGGTCCCGAAGAATTTGCGTTTTACCTCAGCCACTCCTTCCGGGTCAAACTTGAGGTTGTCCCAGGGGTTAGCGTTGGCGATCATGTACCAACGTGTCGCATCGGGTCCGTGTTGATCGATGATCTCAAAGGGATCGATGGCATTGCCCAAACGCTTGGACATTTTCTTTCCGTCTTTGTCCAAGACCATCCCATTGGAGACCACATTTTTATAAGCGACGCTGTCAAAAACCATGGTCGCTATGGCGTGTAAGGTGTAAAACCATCCACGGGTTTGGTCGACGCCTTCAGCGATAAAGTCCGCTGGGAATTGAGCGTTGTTGTCGATTAACTCTTTGTTTTCAAATGGATAGTGCCACTGGGCATAAGGCATAGACCCCGAATCAAACCATACATCGATCAAGTCGGCCTCACGGTACATGGGGCTGCCATCAGGAGCGGCCAAAACGATTTGGTCGACAAAATTTTTGTGCAGGTCTAGTTTTGCGTAGTTTTCTTCAGAAAAATCACCCGGTACAAATTCTGGGTAGATGTTTTTTTCCATCAAGCCCAACTCCACCGATTGATTCATGGCCTCGATCAATTCAGCCACAGACCCAATCATACGCTCGTGGGTGCCGTCGGCCGAGCGCCATATCGGCAAGGGGATCCCCCAATACCTCGATCTGGAGAGGTTCCAATCGTTGGCATTGGCCAGCCAGTGTCCAAAACGCCCTTCACCCGTGGCTTTGGGCTTCCAGTTAATCGTTTGGTTGAGTTCGTGCATGCGCTCCCGGACCTGGGTAGCTTTGATAAACCAAGAATCCAAGGGGTAGTACAAAATCGGCTTGTCGGTGCGCCAGCAGTTGGGGTATGAGTGGACGTATTTTTCGACCTTAAACGCCCTGTTTTGGGTTTTTAAGGCAATCGCTATTTCCACGTCTACGGACTGTTCAGGGGCCTCGCCCTCAGGGTAATAGGCGTTTTTGACGTATTTGCCGGCGAGGCCCAAGCCCACCTCCGGGCGAAAACGCCCTTGAAGGTCCACCAAAGGCACCAGCTGTCCGTGTTCGTCCTGGACCAACATAGGGGGTATTTCTGGGACCGCTTGTTTGGACACCAGGGCATCATCCGCGCCAAAAGTAGGTGCGGTGTGCACAATACCCGTTCCGTCTTCTGTGGTGACAAAGTCACCTGAAATCACGCGAAAAGCGTTTTCTGGATGGTCAAATGGCAACACGCCTGGGATTAACTGAGCATAGCGGATGCCCACCAGCTCTGTGCCCAAGAATGTGTCGCCCACCCAATAGGGGATTTTTGGGGCGTTGGCGGTGTATGCTGAAAGCGCTTCGCGTTGTTCCACCTGAACGTATTTGCCGCTGAACTGCTTGGCGATCAGCGCTTCGGCCAAAATCACCGCCATGGGGGCGTGTGTGTATTGGTTGTAGGTGTGTACCACCGCGTATTTTATTTTGGGTCCCACCGTCAGTGCAGTATTGCTCGGAAGCGTCCAAGGCGTTGTGGTCCAGGCCAATACGTACAATTCATCAATCCCAACCAGTCCTTGGGGCAAGCCTTCCGGCAACACCTCAAACATGGCGGTAATGGTGGTATCGGTCACGTCTTGATAAGTCCCTGGCTGGTTGAGCTCATGGGAGCTGAGTCCAGTCCCCGCTTTGGGCGAATAGGGTTGAATGGTGTACCCTTTGTACATCAATCCTTTCTGGTAAATCTGTTGCAACAGCCACCAAACCGACTCCATATACTTGGGTTCGTAAGTGACGTAAGGGTGATCCATGTCCACCCAGTAGCCCACTTGTTGGGTCAACTCATTCCACACATCGGTATAGCGCATCACCGCCTTGCGACAAGCCTCGTTGTATTCAGTCACTGAAATCTTGGTGCCGATATCTTCTTTGGTGATGCCCAACTCTTTTTCAACACCCAGCTCAATGGGTAAACCATGGGTGTCCCAGCCCGCTTTGCGCAGCACTTGGAAACCTTTCATGGTTTTGTACCTAGGGAATATGTCTTTGATGGTGCGGGCCATCACGTGGTGGATGCCCGGCATACCGTTGGCCGAGGGTGGGCCTTCAAAAAAAACATAAGAAGGCGCTCCTTCGCGTTGATCGACGCTCTGCTGAAACAACTCCTCAGCCTCCCAAATAGCCCTTTGATCCCGGGCGGTTTGGGCCAGGTCCAATCCCTTGTATGCTGCAAATTTCATGGTCGTGTATTCTGGGTAATGAAAAGGCCAAAAATACACATTTCCACGGATATACGGGGCTTAAATCCTCACGTCCAACCGCAGCAAAACATTCCTGCCCGGGGCGCTGATCCCGGACGAATAAGTCCTGTATCTCCGATTGGTGATGTTCTCCAAAGCGCAGCCCAAAGTGAGGTGGGGGCTCCACTGATGCTCCAACCGAGCGCCCAATGTGGACCAAGAGGGACTAAAGGGCCTGCCTTGGGTGTCTAGGGCGTAGATATACGGCTTGGCCCGTTCGCTGTCCGGCAAATCCCCTGCGTTGATTTCCCCCTGAAAATCCCACCACAAACCAGCGTTCCAGTCTTGGTGTTGGTAGTTGAGGCGCATCTGCCCAAAGGTAGGAGGAATGTGTCTCCCCCGGGAGAGCGCGCCGCCTTCGGCGCGCTCTCCACCAGAAGCGACACTGTATTGAGCTTGAGCATTCCAACGGGGATGCAATCGCCAATCGACGCTGGCCTCCCATCCGTAATAGTGCGCCAAATCAATGTTTTCCAAGCGCTGGAAATTTCGCCACTCCCCTTGGTAAATCACTTGATCGCCGGATCCTTCAGCGGGGCGAATCATCGCTTGATCCATGCGGGTGTAAAATCCGGTGAGACGCACGTCTGCGCGTCCACCGATTTGTTGGTGGATCCCCAAATCGATTCCGGTAGCGTATTCGGGCTTCAATTCAGGGTTGGGAACCACGACAAACTGCGCGTCTGGATCAAATATCTTGGCGTAATCGTCGATGTTGGGGGCCCGAAACCCACGAGAAATATTGGCGCTCCATTTTTGAAAAGCATTGGACTGGTAAGTCAGTCCCAGCTGCCCTGTAAATGCATCTGCAGACCATGTCGCCTTCCCAAACCCAAAGGCGTCCCACCTCGGATCAAAGGAAGCTTGAGAAAAAACCTTGGAGTAGCGCATTCCCAGCGTAGCGTTCCAGCCCGTAGCCCACTGCTGTTGATACTGGGTATACAAAGCGGTTGCGTTCCAAACAGCTCCATCTGGATACCTTGGGGCATCGGGGATTTCTGACCGATCTCTCAGGTCGATCGCCAAAGCCTGGGAAGACACCCGATTCCAAATCTGCTCCCAACCCCAATGCCACTGTGCGGTCAAACCCAAAGCTTTTTGAAAATCAGCATTTAAGGTGCGCATCGACACTTGTTCATCGCTGTGATAACGCACAGGATCGTTAAATCTTCGATCGTTGCGGCTCTCGCCAAAAAATTGTTGAGTCGCGTGAAGCTTCATTTGGTCAAACCATCCTGATTGAGGGCGGTATTGGCTCCAAGCATGTGCCATACCCCAAATCTGGGGGCCGTAATACCACTGAGCATAACGGGGTGATCCATCGTCATTGGACTGCAGCAATCGATCGTATCTGGAAAATTCTCCGGTCTCACTCCAAAAGGTGTCAAGACCAAACAACCATCGGTCGTTAGGTCTAAAATGAACCTTCTGCGTGGCATTCCACTGTTGATAACCGCTGGGGCTTTGCAGATCGCTTGGGGTATTGGACGTCCATACATCGCGAATGCCTAAGGAGGTGCTCGGACGGGGATCAGGTTGCACTTGAAAGGGCGACAAATAGTCGGCTGGACCGAACCGCCCCATGCGCAAATCCCCAAAATCGGTCTGGCTAAAGGCCGCTGACCAAGCCCACTGAGCACCGCTGTGGGACAACCTGAGGTGGGCGGTGCGCTCATCGTTGGCCGATGAGGCCCTTAGGTGGAGATCCGCATGCCACTCCTGGGGATTTTCCCCACTTAAAAATTCGGGTTTTTGGGTGTAAAAGTGAACCACACCGCCCAATGCGTCGCTGCCGTAGATCACAGAGCCAGCCCCGTATAACACCTCAACCCGCTCCAAGGCAAATGGATCAATAGACAAACTGTTCTGCAAATTGCCACTGCGAAAAATGGCGTTATTCATCCGAACACCATCGATGGCCAGCAATAATCTGTTGGCTGAAAATCCGCGAATCATGGGGCTTCCTCCGCCCAACTGACTCTTCTGAACATAGACTTGGCCACTCTGCTGCAACAGATCTGCCGCCGTTTGCGGGGCGCGCATGCTCAGGGACTTTTTAGAGAGCACCAACACTTTTTGGGGTACTTTACGCTGACTTTGCGCCCAGTTGGATACCGACAAAACCACCTCGTCTAAGGAGATGGACTTCGGCGCCACCAGGGTGTCTTGCGCCTGTAGGCATTGGGCCAAAAACAGAAAAGAAAAAAAGAGTTTAGGCAAATAATTCATAGAGTACCGGCAAAGATTTGGGCGCGCGAAACTCTGGAATATGCGTTTTGTAGTAGGACATCAAAAGTTCCAGCACCTGTTTTTTGGTTGTTTTGGTCAGTGCAACCTGCCCAAAATCATCAAAATCCGTGCCTAATATTTCACTGAGCGCATTTACTCCTGCGCCGGACTGGGTGTGGGCTGTGGGCGCGTTGACAAAAGCGCCTTCCAACAAGTCAAAATACGGTGCATTCCCCTGGGTGTTGTCGGGGTAAAAACCGAGATATCTGGTGAGTTCCAACAAAAAATGAATGTGAAAAACACCCATAGAAGCTCCTCGATCTAAAGCGATTAGCCGCTGAGAAATGAACGAATAAAGCGCCTCGTTGCGTTCCTCTTCTTTGATGGCCATACCCAAAACCTCGGACAAGAAAAGCACTAATGCATTGAGGTAAACGTCCGTGTGTAACCGTTGATAAGGGTAGTCGATATGGGCCTCTGAAATGGTGTGTAGCCCTTTGTTGGGCCGGTGAACGGCGACCAATGCTAACTGCGATAAAGGAAAAAACAGGGCTGGTTTCAGCCCTGTTTTTCTTTTGGCCAAAAGGCCTTTTAACATATAGGAGCAGATGCCCTCACTTTCGGTGAACACCTTGATGATCAAGCTCTGTTCTCCGTATTTCAATTGAGAAAGGACGATCCCTCGGGTGCGTATTTGCATGCTAGACCACTCCTTGTGCCAGCATGGCGTCAGCGACTTTGACGAAACCGGCGATATTGGCCCCTTTTACATAGTTGCAATACCCGCCTTCTTCCATGCCGTATTTGATACAAGAGGCGTGGATATCGGCCATAATGCCTTTTAAACGTTCATCCACTTCAGCCCTAGTCCAGCTGATGCGCAAAGAGTTTTGCGACATTTCTAGACCCGAGGTAGCTACCCCTCCAGCGTTGGAGGCTTTTCCTGGGGCAAACAATAATTTGTTTTGGTGGAAGTGCTCAATCGCTTCCGGTGTGGAAGGCATATTGGCCCCCTCTGCCACGCACAAACAACCGTTATTAACCAGAGCAACTGCATCTTGGCCATTCAATTCATTTTGGGTGGCACAGGGCAAGGCAACGTCACAAGCAACGCCCCAAGGCGTCTTTCCTGGGACAAATACCGCCTGAGGATATTGAGCTGTGTAGGCAGATATTCGCCCGCGCTTCACGTTTTTCAAATCCATAACAAAAGCTAGTTTGTCCGCATCAATGCCCTCTGGATCGTGGATGAATCCCTCTGAGTCGGAAAGCGTGAGCACCGTAGCCCCCAGTTGAAGCGCTTTTTCAGCGGCGTATTGGGCGACATTTCCAGAGCCCGAAATCACCACCTTCTTGCCTTTGATCGACTGGCCTTTGGTCTGCAACATGGACTCAGCAAAATAAACTGTTCCGTAACCTGTAGCTTCAGGTCTGATCAACGAACCACCCCACGAAAGACCTTTTCCTGTGAGTACTCCGGTAAATTCGTTGCGGATCTTTTTGTACATCCCGAACAAGTAACCGATTTCACGAGCGCCCACTCCGATATCCCCGGCGGGAACATCGGTAAAAGCTCCGATATGGCGGTTGAGTTCAGACATAAATGCATGGCAAAAACGCATGATTTCGGCATCTGACTTTCCTTTGGGATCAAAATCAGATCCCCCTTTACCACCACCCATAGGCAGGGTGGTCAAGGAATTTTTGAACACCTGTTCGAAGGCGAGAAATTTAAGAATACTCGCGTTTACTGAAGGGTGAAAACGAAGTCCCCCTTTGTAGGGTCCAATCGCTGAATTCATCTGAATGCGGTAACCCCGATTGACGTGAATTTCTCCGCTGTCATCTACCCAAGAAACGCGAAAAGAAATCAGTCGCTCAGGCTCTACCATGCGCAACAAGATGTTTTTCCCGTTGTAAATTTCGTGTTCCGCAATATAGGGGATCACGGTTTCAGCTACCTCTTGGACAGCTTGAATAAATTCGGGTTCGTGGCCATTTCTGACGCGAACCTCTTGCATAAATGCATCGATTTTAGATTGATGTTCGGAGTGCATAAATTGTGATATTTAAAACGTACGATCAAAATTATGTTATTTTAATAATTATCTCGTCGGTATTTTCATAAATATTCAATCGGTACTAAGCGATGCCCAATACACGTCTGAGTGCCAAAACACTGCCCAAATGAAGCCCTTCGTGAAAATTGTTGAAACCAATGGCTTCTGCTACATTGTTGAGGGTGACTTTGGTGCTGGTGGTGTACGGGTTGTACTGGGCAAATATCCCCGAGGCGTAATCCGACTCCAGCTGATCCACTGCCGAGACAATCCCTGCTTTTACCAAGGCTAAATCAGCTAACTCTTGTGCATCGCCAGCAGGAAAACTTCCCTTGCTGTAGCGGGCAACAAATCCTTCATCCAGGGGGGTGGGCAAACCGCTCAATTTGTACACCAACAATTGTTGGGTGACCATGACATGGGCAATGTTCCAGAATATATGGTTGTTGAACCCTTGAGGCACTTCAAATAATTTTTCTTGTGGTATCTGTTCCAAGAATTGCAAAAATAATTTTCTGTGTTGGCGTGTAATGTGAAGTTGTTGCGCGACCATAATGATTAGGTTGTGGGTTTATTTGCTGTACTTTTACACAAAGTTAACGAAACCCCGCTTGCGTTGCGCACGTTTTTGAATCCTCGTTCCCTAGCCTATCTATCTGCTCTTGGCGCAACCGTCATCTACGGCCTAAATCACACCATTGCCAAAGCGGTGATGCCCCATTACATACAGCCATTTGGGTTTATTTTGCTCAGGGTATTGGGAGCTTCGGCCATATTTTGGTTGCTGTCTCTGGCCTATCCTCAAGAAAAAATCGACAAAAAAGATTGGAAGATTTTTGTGTTGGGTGCCGTGCTTGGGATGGTGATCAATATGCTGGCCTTTTTTAAAGGACTTTCTATGTCCACGCCGATTCAGAGCAGCTTGCTGGTCACTATGACCCCCATTATCGTAGTGGCCATGTCTGCCTTATTGCTCAAGGAAAAGGTGGGTTGGGTCAAGACTACAGGAATCGCTATGGGATTTGCCGGGGCGATGACATTGGTTGCCTATGGCGCAGACCTTTCTGAGGATGCTGCACTAGTGGGGCGGGGAAATCTATTGCTGCTGGTCAACTCCATCAGTTTTGGGGGGTACTTGATTGTCACCAAAAAGATCATTCACAAATACCGCCCCATCACCTATTTGAAATGGTTGTTTACCATAGCTACGCTCATCAATGCACCCCTTTGTTTTGGAGAACTCGCCCAGGTATCCTGGAGCACACTCCCGATTTGGGCCATAGGATCAATCACTTTTGTGGTGGTCGGGACTACTTGCATGACCTACCTGTTTAACGCCTATGCGCTGACGCAGCTCAAAGCCTCTTCCGTAAGCACCTTTACTTATATTCAGCCCTTGGTCGGTATTTTGTTTGCCCTAGCAGTAGGTCAAGACCAAATGACTGAGGTAAAAGCCTTGGCTGGCGCCATGGTCGTTGTCGGTGTTTACTTGGCTACCAAAAAACAAAAGGAGCCAAAACGCAGCCATTAGTTGGGGTTTTTGTACCTTAAACGACCAAAATAATTTTAAGCAATGGCTCAAAAACCTCCCTTTTACGATCGCTTGCGTTTGCCTGTAGTGGCAGCGCCCATGTTTTTGATCTCAGGCCCAGAACTCGTTATCGCCTGTTGTACTCAGGGCATCGTCGGAACCTTTCCGGCCCTCAACCAGCGAACCACCGAGGGGTTTGAAGCTTGGGTTGTAGAAATCAAACAGGCGCTAGCAGATTACGAGGCGCGCACCGGTCAAAAGGCGGCTCCATTTGGGGTCAATTTAATCGTTCACCCCACCAATCCCAGACTGCTGGCGGATCTTCAAGTGTGTATCAAACACGAAGTGCCCTTGATCATCACCTCTTTAGGTGCTGTGTCTGATTTGGTCAATGCGGTGCATGCCTATGGCGGTTTGGTTTACCACGACATCATCAAAAAAAGACATGCAGAAAAGGCTGCTGAGGCTGGCGTAGACGGACTCATTTTGGTCAGTGCCGGTGCTGGCGGTCACGCAGGCAACCTGAATCCGCTGGCCTTGATGGCCGAAGTAAAACAGGTTTTTGACAAAACAATTTTGCTGGCTGGATGTATTTCTACGGGTATCGACATTGCTGCTGCCTTGCAGATGGGTGCAGACCTAGCCTATATGGGAACTCGGTTTATTAATACCCGAGAAAGCAACGCCCCTGCTGAATACCAAACCATGATTGAGCGTGCTGGGGCCCAGGACATTGTCTACACCGCAGCTATATCAGGGGTCCATGCCAACTTTTTGGGGCCTTCACTCGCAGCAGCGGGCATTGAAGGTGAAGCGCTTAAAGCAGATCACAAAGTAGACTTCGGCAAAGAACTCGACCATGAGGCCAAGGCATGGAAAACCATTTGGTCTGCAGGTCAAGGGGTCGCCTCTATCGACAAAACCACCACGGTCGCCGAACTAGCTACAGCGCTAAAAACCGAACTCGCACAAGCCTTAAACCGACAAACAGCTCAGGCTGACCGCTGGAAAATATAACTGTTTATTTGCTTTTTTTCCACCTCAAATCACGGGTGTATTGGTTTGTTCCCCTCGTTTTTGCTACATTCGTGAAACTAAATGACACACTGATGAATCGATTGGTTTTATTCGGATTGACTGCAGCCCTCACCCTTTCATGCTCAGGCGGAAAAAAAGAGGAAGCTGCCGAAACAGGATTTCAAATCTCCCGCACTCAAGAAGCTGCACCGGTGGCTAAAGCAGCCCAAACCCCGGTAGATTTGTCCAATAAAGGTATTGGCCCCATCAAAAAAGTGACTTTTACCGCTGAGGTAGACGCCGCTAAAGCAGCCCAAGGCCAAGACATCTTTGAAAGCAAATGCACCATGTGCCACGAGGTAGGTCAGCGCATGATCGGCCCAGCAGTACAGGGCACCTTGGAGCGCAGAAGCCCAGAATGGGTGGCCAACCTGTTGCTCAACACCCAGGAAATGCTTCAAAAAGACCCTATAGCAAAAGCTTTACTCAAAGAATACAACAACGCGATGATGATCAACCAAAACCTGTCTGAGCCTGAGGCTTTAGCCGTTTTGGAGTACTTGAGAACGCTCTAATGCCAGCAGTTCAAAGAATCATTGGCGTATTAGGCGCTGGAAGTTGGGCGACTGCCCTGGTCAAAATATTGACGGACAACGGCCACACCGTTCATTGGTATGTCCGCAACCCCGAACACATTGAATCGATAGAGCGACACGGAAACAACCCGCGCTACGTGAGTTCTATCGACTTACCCCTCAAACTGCTGCACATGAGCAGTGACCTCAATGAGGTGGTCAGCACTTGCAACCTATTGGTCATCGCTATTCCTTCAGCGTTTTTACACCAAACCTTTGGGGCCTTAACCGTGCCTTATCAAGACAAGGTGTTTTTCTCTGCCGTCAAAGGGATTATCCCAGAGACTGAATTGATTGTCGGTGAGCACCTCAACCAGGTGATGGGTGTTCCCATGAAAAATATTGGGGTAATCACCGGACCATGTCACGCTGAAGAGGTCGCTTTAGAACGACTATCCTATTTGACCATCGCCTGCTTAGATCTGAAAAATGGACGAGCGATGGCGGGACTATTGGCCAATAATTACATCAAAACGCAGGTGTCCAGGGATGTGATTGGCACGGAATACGCCGCTGTGTTTAAAAACATTTACGCTTTGGCAGCGGGAATTGCCCACGGATTGGGCTACGGAGATAATTTTCAAGCAGTGCTGATGAGCAACGCCATCCGAGAGATGAAGAAAATTATCAAATCCGTGCATAAACTGAAGCGAAACATCAACCAATCCGCCTACTTAGGAGACCTATTGGTCACCGGTTACTCGGTGTTTAGCCGCAACCGCATGTTTGGAAATATGATTGGCAAAGGGTATACGGTGAAAAGCGCTATGGCTGAGATGAGTATGGTCGCCGAAGGATATTATGCGGCTAAAAGCGCCTATAAACTGATCGAGTGCAAAGGCGCTCACGAAAAAGCGCCCATAGCTTGTGCGGTCTACCGCATTCTTTACGGAGGCGAATCCCCCAAAAAAGTGTTTAAAGCGCTGGTGGACCAATTGGACTAGTCCTCAAAAAAATCTCTTTCTTGAAAATACTGCACTAGGGCTTCCTTCATCAGCAAGGTCTGTTCTCCTGCTTTGAGGGGTGGTAAGGGCTTGACAACGCTGTAGTGTGGCCATCCTTGGTCATCTACAAAATCAAAGGCGTAAAATCCATAGGGCTCCAAAACCCGGCAGATACCGACGTGCATCAAATTGACCTTTTCGTCTTTTTGAAATTTCTGGTGGTATTTGCCCAATTCCTGCAGGCCCACTAAATAAATAATAGCGTCCAGGTCTAAAGGGTCTCCATCCGAAAAACGTTCGGACAAGGAGTTGACCAACAACGTCCATTTTGCTTTTAATTCAGGGTCTCTAGACATGGGCGCAATATAGCCCAAAAATGTATCTTTGGTCAAATCGACTTCTATGTTACTCTTGGATATCGCGCTGGGACTGGTGCTGCTCTACGGAGCCTATCAGGGATTTAAAAATGGACTGATTGTTGAATTGTTTGGGATATTGGCTTGGGCCATAGGCATCTACGGCGCATTACATTTCTCTGACTGGACTGCTGACCAGCTAAAACCCTGGGTCTCCTGGTCGGAAAACGCCACCAAAACCGCCTCTTTTGTACTGACCTTTTTGTCCCTGCTGATCTTGACGCACCTTTTTGCTAAAGCCTTGACTAAAGTAGCTTCACTCATGCTGTTGGGGGGTATCAACAAAATATTCGGGGTATTGTTTGGGGTGCTCAAAACAGCGGCGCTACTCGCGTTGCTGCTGGCCTACCTGTCCCAGCACAGCAGCTTAGATCGTTGGGTCAGTCAGGAAAAGGATGCTCCATCAGTGCTCTATGAACCGATAAAATCAGCAGGGCAATCTCTGTTAGACGCTTGGGATTTTGTGTCAGAAAAAGTCGAGGAAATCGATTATATTTGATAAATACAACAATTACACATCAATAAGTTACAAAAATGCAAACTATCCCCACCGTCTCCGATATGCTGTCCTCATTGGGCATTGCCCCTGTAAACCCAGGAACTTCAACAGGCAGTCAACCATGGTCCAGTGAAACACTGATCACAAGTTTTTCTCCTGTAGATGGAGCGCCCATTGCTCAAGTGAGTGTCACCACCCAAGAGCAAATGAATCAAGTGGTGGAAACAGCGCAACGCGCATTTCTTACCTGGAGGCAAGTGCCCGCTCCTAAAAGAGGAGAAGTGGTCCGCCAATTCGGCATGGCATTGCGCGAGAAAAAAGAAGTGCTCGGAGCTTTAGTTTCCTACGAAATGGGCAAATCCTACCAAGAGGGACTAGGCGAGGTACAAGAAATGATCGACATCTGTGACTTTGCCGTCGGCTTATCGCGCCAACTCCACGGTTTGACCATGCATTCAGAAAGACCCAAACACCGCATGTACGAACAATACCACCCGTTGGGTATCGTTGGTATCATCTCGGCCTTTAATTTCCCTGTGGCTGTATGGGCTTGGAATACCGCCCTGGCTTGGGTTTGCGGAGACGTGTGCATCTGGAAGCCGTCTGAAAAAGCACCCCTCTGTGGGATTGCCTGTCAAAATATCATCGCTGAGGTGCTGAGAAAAGAAGGACTGCCCGAGGGTATTTCCTGCTTGATCAACGGAGACGCACAAGTAGGGGCATGGATGACAGAAAATCACCAAATCCCGCTGATCTCTGCCACAGGTTCGGTGCGTATGGGAAAAATTGTAGGTGCCGCTGTGGCCCAACGTCTAGGACGCTCATTATTGGAGTTGGGCGGAAACAACGCCATTATTGTCACCCCCAGTGCAGACTTAAAAATGACCATCATCGGGGCCGTTTTTGGCGCGGTAGGAACTGCCGGGCAGCGCTGCACCTCAACCAGAAGATTGATTGTTCACGAAGATATTTACGATTCAGTCAAAGAAGCCTTGGTCAAGGCCTATGGGCAAATCCGCATCGGCAATCCGCTCGATGCCCACAACCATATGGGGCCTCTGATCGATAAACAAGCGGTAGCCGCTTATGAAAAAGCATTGTCCTATGTAGTCGCCGAAGGAGGTTCATTATTGGTGCCCGGAGGAGTGCTCAGCGGAGCGGGTTATGAAAGCGGTTGCTATGTCGCGCCAGCTATAGTGGAAGCAGAACCTCAGTACGAGATGGTACAACAAGAAACATTTGCCCCCATCCTTTATTTGATGAAATACAGGGGTGGTATTGAAGAGGCGATCGCTATTCAAAACGGAGTGCCTCAAGGACTTTCTTCTGCGGTGATGACCCTAAATATGAGAGAGGCTGAACTGTTTTTAAGCACCGCAGGTTCTGATTGCGGCATCGCTAACGTCAACATAGGAACCTCCGGTGCAGAAATTGGAGGTGCATTTGGCGGAGAAAAGGAAACCGGGGGTGGACGCGAGTCAGGATCGGATGCCTGGAAGGTCTATATGCGCAGACAGACCAACACCATCAACTACAGCACAGAACTTCCGCTCGCCCAAGGGATACACTTTGACCTAGACGCTTAATTCCGACCTGTTTCACCTGGATAGAACTGGTGGACTGGATCGGATTGCACCCAAGATTGGGTTTCCACGCAAAAGGCGGTAAGGGGGCCGCGAAAAGCGGCCCCCGTATCCACGTTCCACACATTGGCCGCGCGCACAGGTTCGGTATAACCAATGCGGGTCACCGGAGTGTGGCCGATGTATATTTCTCGGTATTGAAGGAGTCTTTGCGGATAGTCCGGATCCTCGGGGGTCAAACGAAACTTGACGGCCAAAGCCAGTTCCCAAAGACTTCTATCCCAAAACAACAGGTCGCTAAAGTATTCCTGCTCCACACCTTTGATGTGGGTAAACCCAGCGTGCACAAACAATCGGTTTTGATCGTCTATCCAATGGGTGGGCAGGCTATTAAAAAATGTCAAGTGTCTTTTTTCCAGTGCTTTATCCGCTTTTTCAGTGTAATCTTTTACCGTGGCAGTCCCTCCATGACCCAACCAAAGCGGATTTGTTTTTTTGGTTTCCAACCACTTGCGGCATAAATCATCGTGGTTGCCCTTAAGGGTAATGATCGATCTTTTCTGGTGCAATTCGATCAAGTAGTCGATCGTATCACTGTTCTGGGACCAACCATCGACATAATCCCCTAAAAAAATAAGCCGGTCTTCTGGGGCGATCTCAGGTCGTTCCAGCAACTGTATCAAAGCGCGCAAACCCCCGTGAATGTCGCCAATTACCCATGTATTCATGATTCAAATTTGAGCAAAAATCGCCATTTTCGGATTGATACAGCAGGACACGTGACTGATTTAACAGAGAAATATCACAAACCGACTATTGGTAAACCCATCGGGTTTGTTTTTCTTTGGGCCTCAAAGCCATGCAGATGAAAAAGGTTTACTGTATCGGGGAGCTCCTGATCGATTTTGTTGCCGAAAACCAAGGAAAAGACCTGACCCAAGCGGTTCAATTCACCAAAAAAGCCGGTGGCGCCCCAGCCAATGTAGCCTGTGCGATCAGCAAGCTGGGCGGATCTGCCGTTTTTGTAGGCGCTGTAGGTCAAGATGCTTTTGGTCAATTCCTGATGGACACCCTGATGGCTCACGGGGTTGACGTCTCCACCGCTCAAAGAAGTCAGACCTTTACCACACTGGCCTTTGTGTCCATCGCATCTGACGGAGAACGCGACTTTGTGTTTTCACGTGGAGCAGATCAAACCCTGAGTTACCAATCCTCCTTAGGAAAACAACTACAAGATTCGATGGTTCATTTTGGCGCGGCTACTTCCTTTTTGGGTGGCCCGTTGGAAGATGCCTACGGACGTTATCTCATCGATGCCCAAGCTGGCGATTGCACCATTTGTTTCGACCCCAACTTTCGCACAGACCTGTGGAAAAATAACGAAACTGAATTCGTGCAGAAATGTCTTCCATTTATCGCGGCCGCTGACTTGTGTAAATTCAGTCATGAGGAAGCACTGCTGTTGTCCGGCAAAAAAGAGCTGTCGGCAGCATGTGCCTACCTACATCAGCTGGGATGCCCGGTGATTTGTGTGACTTTGGGGGCTGAAGGCACCTGGGTAAGCACGCTTGGTGGAGGTGTATTGGTTCCCTCGGTAGCTGCAAAAGCGGTGGACACCACTGGTGCCGGAGACGCGTTTATCGGCTGTTTGCTGCAACAATTGGCCGAAACTGAATCCCCGAAAAAAGCTTTGGCCCAACCCGAACTGTTGCGGCAAATGGTGGCCAAGGCCAATGCAGCTGGAGCGTTTACCACCCAAAAATTTGGGGCGATTGCCGCGCTGCCCACACAGGCAGACCTGTAATACCTACTGATTGTATTTTACTTTGCGCAAAATCCTCAGCGCTTCTTTCATCGCTGCATACACTTTGGGATGTTCGGGGCGAAGCAAGTCTTTGGCTTGTTCCATCAGCTCCAAAACCCCTGGAATTTCATTGAGGTAACAAAGCAAAAATATCTCGGGGACTGCGGACAACTCTTCTAACTCCAAAGGGGCAAAAGTTGCCGATTTTTCTACCTTTCGCATCAGCTGAAGCGAGGTGTTTTGCAAGTGCAAAAGGGTCTTTTTGTTGTATTGAGGCGGTTGAAAAATCAATTCAGACGCTAGGGTATAGCGGCCATTGTCCGAAAACTGCAGTCGGGTGGTTTCAAAAGGAAAATACTTTTTTTGGTGACCTAACCCCAGACGCACATACTCAGTAATGGTCAAAGACCGATCATCTGCAGCGATCTCTACCTCGTCTAATGCGGAGTAAAACAGCTTGACCTGCTCGGTGATCATTTCGATATCAACCCTGGAATAATAGGTAATTCCTTTGACGGTTTTGGGAATCCCTGCCCAACAAACGACAAACTGTTCGACAAACACCTTATAGTGGCATTCGAGGTCTTTGTGTCGGTGCACCATAAAATCCATCACTCCGTCCAAGGTCAGCCCAATACTGTTTTGCGCCTGAAGCTCAATGGAACTCACTGTGGGGGTATTGATGTCCGGCAACACGACACCGGTGTCTTTGGGCAAGCTGATGCTGCCCTCTCGAATAAACACTGTACCGCCCCAATACTTCCATATGTTTTTGCGCAGAGAACAAACTGCGCCCAGCGAACGAATGGTCACCAGGCCCACCACTTTGCCTGGGGGCAGGGCTGGAAACAAGATATTTTCATAGATGATCTGGGGCGGATGATTGAGGTAGGCGTTGACCAGATTTTGTATGCGGCTGTCGTCAAAAAAATCAACCCCAACCACTTCATTGTTCTGGTCTTCAACACCGATCAAAATATAGGCGTTGTTTTTTGGGTTGCTGTTGGCCAGGGCGCAAACGTGTTTTAAAAACTTAGCTTTCCCTTCTTTGGTGGAGATATCGATGCGTCTTTTTTTGTCGTAAAAACTGTTTTCCCCGTGATGGGCCAGCAGGTTTTTTACCAAAAGACGCTTGTTGATCATAGCTTGCGCGCAACGATGGTACTGGAGGCCTGATCGGTAGGCATGACGACTAAATCAGCGATATTCACGTGTTGGGGTCTGGACACGATAAAAACAATTAATTCGGCTATGTCCTGGGCCTGAAGCGGATCCAATCCTTGATAAACCGCTGCTGCACGGGTTTGATCGCCTTTAAATCGCACCGCACTAAACGAAGTGTGCACCATTCCTGGATGTATGGCCCCTACTTTGATCCCCGTTCCATTGAGGTCCATTCGGATTCCTTGTGCCAAAGCGTCCACAGCAGCTTTGGTGGCGCAATAGACATTTCCTTTGGGGTAGACCTCCTTAGCTGCAGTGGAACCCACCATGAGCACATGCCCTTGACCCCGTTGGATCATCTGTGGTAAGACGGCCTGAGTCACATAAAGCACCCCTTTGATGTTGCTGTCGATCATCGCGTCCCAATCATCTGAGTCGCCTCCTTGAATCGGATCCAAACCGTGGGCATTACCTGCGTTGTTGATCAAAATATCGATGGATGCCCAGGGTTCTGGTAGGCTATTAATGGCTTTTTGTACCTCGGATTTATCGCTCACATCAAAGACCAAGGACTGTACCTCGGTTAATGTCGAGAGTTCCCGAGCCAATGTGTTGAGTGCGGATTCATTCCTGCCGCAAATCACCAATCGGTAGCCCAGTTGGGCCAATGCTTGGGCTGTTGCTTGACCTATTCCGCTGGAAGCCCCCGTAACCAAGGCGCATAAAGGTTGTTCTTTGGTGTGTTTCATCTGTTTAAGGGCATGGTTTTCCGGTGGCCGCCTCAGTAAGGGAAAACCACTCTGTTAGGGTCAATGTGATGTCCATGGCTTCCATCGCCTGGGCCAATCGCTGAGGTTTCGTACTCCCCACGACAGGAATAATCCCGGCGGGATGTTGGGCCAGCCAGGCCAAGGCCACTTGAGCAGTGGTCAATCCACGGCTTGCGGCTACTTCTTCTAAGACGTTGGTCAGCGCCTCTGGAATTACAGTATTGGACCGAACCAAATCGCCCAATGGGCTCCAGGCCATAGGAATGATTTGATCTTTGAGACACTGATCCAGCTGGCCATTGTACAGCGCATCCCTCATGGTCAAAGAAATCTCGATCTGATTGGCGGAAACACCGCAGTGCTTTTGAATCAAATCAACCTGAATCGGTGTGAAATTGGACAAGCCAAAGGTTTTGATTTTACCGCTTTGCAATAGTCTTTCCACCGCCAGTGCCACTTGCTCTGGATCCAAAAGTGGACTAGGTCGATGCAATAGATAAAGGTCTAGGTAATCGGTTTGAAGCGCTTCCAAGGTGGTGTCACAGGCGTTTTCAATATAAGCGGCGCTGTAGTTGTAGTGTTTTACCTCGAAAGGACGCTGTGGACACACATGCGCAATACCGCACTTGGAGATCAACTGCACTCGGTCTCTGGGGATCCCGGTTTGCGACCAAGCCTGACCAAAGTCTGCTTCGTTGGTGTAGTCGCCGTACAGATCTGCATGGTCAAAGGTGGTGATTCCGGTATCGACGACCTCATGGATCAAACGAGTCATGGCTTGGGTATCCAAGCGGGCGCCCCACAGACCCCAGGTCATGGTGCCGGCAATGATTTTAGAAAAAGAATTCACGGGCTTCACAAAGGGTGAATTTAGGGATTATATCGGTAAAATGTTGATAAAAATAAGGGGGTTGTCGATTTTTTAACCTATCATTAACGGGATCGCGATCAATTAATTTTTTAATTGCAGCCGTTTTGTACAACACCCAACAAATCAAACAACTATGCCAGAAAATACCCCTGTAGACATGCAGGCGATTCAAGAACAAATCGCCAAAGACAGCGCCTTTATTGGGCTGCTTAAAATGGAGATGGACAAAGTGATTGTCGGACAAAAACAGATGGTTGAACGTCTGTTGATCGGATTGCTCGGACAAGGACACATTTTATTGGAAGGGGTTCCGGGATTGGCCAAAACACTAGCGATCAACACCTTGGCCAAAGCGGTGCAAGGAAGTTTTAGCCGTATTCAGTTTACCCCTGACTTACTGCCCGCAGACGTGGTCGGGACCATGATCTACAACATCAAACAAAACGACTTTTCGATCAAGAAGGGTCCGATATTTGCCAACTTTGTATTGGCCGATGAGATCAACCGAGCACCAGCCAAAGTTCAATCAGCGCTGTTGGAAGCGATGCAAGAAAAGCAGGTAACTATTGGGGATGAAACATTTATACTCGACAAACCTTTCCTGGTACTAGCCACCCAAAACCCCGTAGAGCAAGAGGGTACTTACCCACTTCCCGAAGCACAGGTAGACCGATTTATGCTGAAAACAGTCATCACTTACCCCAAAATGAGTGAAGAACAACTGGTGATGAGACAAAATCTTTCCGGCACCCACGAACCAGTGAAAGCCGTCGTGACAACCCAACAAATTTTGGATGCCCAAAAATCTGTGCGCACGGTCTATATGGATGAAAAGATTGAACAATACATTTTGGACCTGATTTTTGCCACCCGTTTTCCTGACAAATACAAGCTGGGAGACTTGCAGCCATTGATCAGTTTTGGGGCTTCGCCTAGGGGAAGTATCAACCTAGCCATGGCGGCCAAATGTTTTGCCTTTATCAAGGGCCGCGGATATGTGGTGCCAGACGATGTGCGTGCGGTGGTGCACGACGTGCTCAGACACCGCATCGGTCTTACCTATGAAGCCGAGGCAGAAAATGTGACCACAGAAGAAATCATCAACCGCATTGTCAATACTGTTGAAGTGCCGTAAACCCTGGTATGGAAACCAAGGAACTGCTCAAAAAAGTACGCAAAATCGAGATTAAAACCCGCAGGTTGTCTGACAACCTTTTTGGGGGCGAATACCATTCTACCTTTAAAGGTAGAGGTATGACCTTTAGCGAGGTGCGGCCCTATCAATTTGGGGACGACGTCCGCGCCATCGATTGGAACGTCACCGCGCGCTACAACGAGCCTTTTGTCAAGGTTTTTGAGGAGGAGCGCGAACTGACCATGATGCTTTTGGTAGACATCAGCGGCTCAGGAATTTTTGGCACCAAAGGCCAAAGCAAACGCGAAATCTTGACGGAAATCGCAGCAACTTTAGCGTTTTCTGCCCTACAAAACAACGATAAAGTGGGATTGCTCTTGTTCTCTGACCGTGTGGAGCGTTTTATCCCGCCCAAAAAAGGCAAAGGACACGTGTTGCGCATCATCCGAGAACTGTTGGAGGCTCAACCCCAGGGGAAAGGCACCGATCTTTCTGAGCCATTGGCCTTTTTGGGCAACGCACTCAAGAAGAAAGCCATTGTGTTTACCCTGTCGGATTTTATGTGTTCCGGATACCAAAAAACCCTTCAAATCACCGGGAAGAAGCACGACATTACCGGCATCAGGGTCTTCGACGCCAGAGATGCTCAATGGATGAACCTGGGGCTGATTCCCGTTCAAGATGCGGAAACGGGGGCGGTTCGCTGGATGGCCAGCGGTTCAAAAGCAGTTCGAAAAGCATTTGAAGATTCATTTAGCGCACAAACTGCCTATTTTCAACAAGCCCATAAAAAGTCTGGCTGTGGCCGGGTTGACATTGAGTTAGGTCAAGACTACGTGGCCAAACTGCTGGGATATTTTAAACAACGTCACTGATGAAGCGTTTGCTGTATGGAATAATCGGTTTTTTTCTGTTGCTTGGTTCGGTCCAGGCACAGACAGCAGCGCCTAGCGCTGTGGGAAAACTAGATGCTACCACCCTAAAAATTGGGGAGAAGAGAACGTACACCATTACCGTATCCGTCAAACCAGGGGACTCAGTGCGCTTCCCTGAAGATCAGGCGTTTGCTCCTTTTGAGGTCATTGGCACTACAACAACAGACACGGTAAAACAGGAGCGCTTGTGGCAATTGATCAAACAATACGCGATTTCTCAGTACGACTCAGGCACGTATAATCACCCAGGACTTCGGGTGCAATTGGACACCCTTTGGCTGCAGACAGCTCCCTTTTCTATGCAGGTATCTGACGTAGCCGTGGACACCACCAAACAAAAACTCTACCCCGCTAAGCCCATTCGAGAAGTGGAGCGCGTTTGGGTAACTCCGCTTTGGATGTGGATCCTGGGGGTATTGGCCTTGTTGGGCGCTGGAGGATACGGTCTAATCTATTGGAGACGGAAGAAAAAACAAGCCGCAGAAGCTGTTCTTGACCCCTTGGAGCGGGCCTTGCTGGGGTTGGAAAAACTCGCTCAATCTCCCTATTTGATCCGAGAGGAATACAAAGCGTATTACACAGAGCTCACCGGAATTGTGCGCGCTTATCTTGAGGACGAGGTCCATATTTCTGCCTTGGAAAGCACCAGCGAGGAGCTGATGGAGAAACTGGAAAACCTGCGCGAACAAGGAAAGCTCGCCTTGGATCAAGAAGCCCTGGCGGCTTTTGACGCCGTGTTAAAGACCGCGGATTTGGTCAAATTTGCCCGGGCTACACCTGAGCGCAAACAGGCTGAATTGGATCGAGATATTTTGGCGCAATGGGTGGTGAAAGCCCAAGAGGCACTGCCTGAGCCAACAGAAGAGGAATTGTACAACGAGGCCCAACGTCTCGCCGCCTTGGAAGCCTACCGCAAAGCGCGGCGCAAAAAACTGATACTGGTCGGTTCAGGTATCGGAGTCTTGGCGCTTTTCGTGGGTCTGCTGATGTACACAGGGCCCGAGCGTTTTTGGGATACGGTCACTTTTAACCCGCACAAAATTCAAAACGAATCGCCCAGGCTGATCAGTGGGTATGGTTTTCCGTCGGTTTGGATCTCAACACCAGATGTATTAGTACGCCAAGATAATGCGCCCAAATACGCGGGTGCTACCCAAGCGCAGTTATTTGCCTACACCCCTGACCCGGAATTGGTACATGTATGGGTGCATACCCTGCAATGGCCGGATGAAAAAGCACCAGATTTTGATGCACTGGGAGAAGAAGCGCTTAAAATGATGGAAACGATGGGCGCGAAAAATATTTTGACCGAACAAACACCCCACACCACCCAAGATGAGGTGCAAGGAGTACAGGTTTTTGGGCAGATGGACTTTGAAGCCTCGGGAGATACCTACAAAAAATCCTATGCGCTGCTGCTGTTTGGCGGCAATGGTTTTGCACAGCTGATCTGGGTGCATTGGCCTAAAGACGAGCCCTATGCAGCTACCACTGCACAAGAAATTATTCAATCCATCCAACTCAAAGAAACCCCGTGAACTGGAATGACATCACATGGGCTCAGCCCCAATGGTTATGGCTGTTGTTAGCGCTTCCGCTCGCTGCGGCGTGGATGTGGTGGAGCCGCAACAAAACCAAAGCTCCTTTGTTGATTTCTGGTCATCAAGGTGTTCCTGTGCATCGCTGGGTGTCCCGTCTTTCTTTCGCGCTAAACGCGCTGCGAATACTGGCGCTAGGGGGGATGATTTTGGCGTTGGCTAGACCGCAAATCGTTTCGACCCAAACCAAAACAAAAACCACGCGCGGTATCGATATCGTGATGTCCATCGACGTTTCCTCGAGCATGCTCGCCAAGGACTTAAAGCCCAATCGACTCACAGCGCTTAAAAAAATTGCCGCCACTTTCATTGAAAGCCGTCCCAACGACCGTATTGGACTGGTGGTCTATGCTGGAGAAAGTTATACCAAAACCCCCATCACATCGGACAAAGGCTTGGTGCTTAGGGCTTTAGATGAAATACAATACGGAGGACTCAACGATGGAACGGCCATCGGTATGGGGCTAGCTACTTCAGTGAACCGACTTAAAGAATCCAAAGCCCAAAGCAAAGTGGTGATTTTGCTCACCGATGGGGTCAATAACTCGGGTTTTATTGAGCCGCTGACCGCCGCAGAACTCGCTGTGGAATACGGCATTAAAACCTATACCATCGGGGTGGGGACTAACGGAAACGCTCAGTTTCCCGTAGCTATCAACCCTGATGGAAGCTTTCAATACGCCATGCAACAAGTCGAAATCGACGAGACTTTGATGAAACGCATCGCTGAAAAAACAGGAGGCCAATATTTTCGCGCTCAAGACAACCAGGAACTTGAAGCGATCTACAACGAGATCAATCAACTCGAAAAAACAGAAATTGAAGAGTTTAAATTCACCACGACCCAAGAGCTCTATCGACCCTTGGTGTTGTGGGCGTTATTCATTTGGGTGTTGTACTGGTTGTTACAACACACCTGGTTAAAAAGTTTTGTCTGATGATTGTTTGGGATGAACCAATATACTTTTACCTGTTTGGGCTTTTGGTCCTGACCGCTTTGGTGTTCTTTTGGCATCAATGGTGGCAGATCAAAACCCAAAAAGCATTTGCCACGCGGGGTGACTTAAGTCGTTTATCCCCGAACAGGTCAGGTCTAAAAGTTCGTCTAAAAGCCTTGGTTTTTGCGCTGATGGTCAGCAGCTTAATCTTGGCTTTGGTCAACCCTAAAGCAGGGATCGCGCGAAAGAAAGTACAGCGAGAAGGCATTGATCTGGTATTTGCCATCGACGTGTCCAAGAGTATGCTGTGCGAAGATGTGGCCCCCAACCGTCTGGACCGAGCCAAACACTTAGTGGAACAAATAACCCAGCAACTTACAGGCGACCGCATAGGCATCATTGCCTACGCTGCTTGGGCCGTACCCCAGTTGCCCATCACGACGGATTACGGAGCGGCCCAACTGTTTTTGTCCTCGATCAACACCGACATGATCAGCTCCCAAGGAACGGCTTTGGGAGAGGCTATTGAACTTGCCTCGGGTTATTTTATCGCCGAAGATCCAACCAGCAAAGTGCTGCTGTTGATCAGCGATGGAGAAGACCACGAGGGAATCGATGTAGCGGAAGCAGTAGCCCAAGCTAAAGCCGCTGGTGTGCGCATATTTACTGTGGGTGTGGGCACAGAAAAAGGAGGGCCAATACCCATCAAAGAGCGGGGCATTACCCAACAACTCAAAAAGGACGAAAACGGCGAAGTCGTCATTACGCGGAGAAACGAGTCCTTGCTGAAGGACTTGGCTGAACAAGCGGGGGGCCAATACTACGCATTTGACCAGACTGAAACCGTGGTGTCCGCCTTGATGGAGGACTTGGGGCAACTGGACAAGACCGCATTTGCCGCTGAAGAATTTTCTGACTTTGAAGACCAATTTGGCTGGTTTGTGGGGATTGGATTATTTTTGATGTTCGTCGATCTGCTGCTGTTGGAGCGAAAAACTCCTTGGTGGCAAAAACTAAAACTCTTTGAACCCAACAAAAATGAGTAAGGTTTGGATTTTATTTTTGTTCGTACACGTGGCGATTTGGGGACAAACCCCAGAGTCAGCCACACCTGAGGCGCCCGTTCAAGTTTCAGTGCCCTTGCAAAAAAAAGCCCAAAACCTGACTGCTCAGGCAGGTAAGGCTTTGAAACCAGGGAACTGGGTGCAATCTGAAGCGGATTGGCGCAGGGCTATGGCGATTGATCCATCACAAAAAGATGCCCCCTACAACCTGGGCAATACTCTGTTGTCCAACAACAGCTATGAAGAGGCCATCTCCGCCTTAGTACAAGCCACTAAAACTGCAGAAACAGCAGATCAAAAACACCAAGCTTACCACAATCTTGGAAATGCCTTGATGGCACAAAAAGCCTATGACCGTGCAGAAATAGCGTTTAAATCCGCTTTAAAAAACAAACCTGAAGACGACGAAACGAGGTATAATTACGCTTTGGCCAAGTCCATGAGGGAAAAACAAGAGCAGAATCAAGACAAGAACAAGGACGATAAGGACCAGCAAGACAAACAAGACCAACAGGATCAACAGGATCAAAACCAAGGCGGTCAGAACGATCAAAACAAAGAGGATCCTAAAAAAGGGGATCAAGACCAAAAAGATAAAAACAGCAAACCCGAAGACCCGGGCGATCAGGAAAAAGAGGAGCAAAAGCAAGGGGATGGGGATCAGAAAAAGGAACAGCCCAAAAAACCTCAAGAGGCGCCACAACCGCCTAAAAAACAAAGTCAGCTCTCTCCGCAGCAAATCCAAAACATGTTAGAGGCGCTGCAAAACGAAGAAAAGAAAGCGAAAGAAAAAATGGATAAACTCCAGAAAAAAGGAGTCAAATCATCGCAAAAAAAGGATTGGTAATGCAAGAAATCAGACGTGTCCTATTGGGGGTGATTGCATTGATTTGGGCCGCAGGGTTGTGGGCCCAAGACAAAGACATCCTCTTTGAAGTTTCCTTGAGCAAGGAAAAGCTGGGACTCAACGAGCGTTTGCGTGTGGATTTTACCATGAACAGAGATGGAGATCACTTTGAGGCCCCGGCTTTTAAAGGGTTTAAAGTGCTTATGGGGCCTTCTCAGTCCACCAGCTCCTCTTGGGTCAATGGCGTGCGATCGTTTTCCAGAACATTTTCATTTATTCTACAACCCACAGCGAAAGGCTCATGGACCATAGGTCAAGCTGAAATCACCATCGACGGAACCGTATATAAAACAGCGGCCAAGAAGGTGGAGGTCACCGATGCGGTAGCCAAACCCAGCGATGAACAGACCGCCCAGGATGTAGCTGACCAAAATGTTCGGGTCATCTCAGAAGTATCCAAAACCAATCCTTACCTCAACGAGGGTATATTAATCACCTACAAGCTATTGGTCGGCAGCGGCGTGAATGTGACCAACTTTAATTCGGTAAATGCGGCTGAATACACGCACTTTTGGAACCAAGACCTCCCGGTAAACGCCTATAACTTTGAGCCCACTACCTATGAAGGAAAATCCTATCAGTCTGTGGTGCTCAAACGCGTACTGCTCTATCCGCAAAAAACAGGAAAACTCAGTCTAAAACCCTACACTTTTGAGCTGTCGGTAGATGTACCCACCAACCGCAGGGATTTCTTTGGCAGACCGCTTTACGCCCCTGCCACCCGCGTAGCCTCCACCGCAGAAATCACCATCGACGTAAAAGAGCTTCCCCAGGAAAACCGACCCGCCTCATTTACAGGTGCGGTGGGTAGCTTCGACTTTTTTGTGACCCCCAACAAGACTGCCCTAGATGCCGGAACTGCCCTTGAAATTGAGGTCAGGGTGACCGGAAAAGGAAACTTGAAATTGTTTAGCCTTCCGGAACTCAAGGTTCCTGCAGCTTTAGAGCGCTACACGCCGGAAAACAAACAAAAAATAAACAACAGCCGCTCCGGTATGGAGGGGTCTATATCCGACCGATACACCATCATCCCCAACTTTCAGGGAAGCTATCCCATTCCAGGACTAGAGTTCAGCTATTTTGACCCCAAGGCCAAGAAATATGTGACGCGTACCACGGAAGAGATCAACATTCAGGTGTTGGGCGGGGCCAACAGCGCGGGCACGACAAACAATGCAGGGGTGCAAAGCCCAGCCCCCATCGAGCGCGCAGAAGGATTTAGGTTTATCAAATTAAACCATCAATTGGCACCCCTAGCCAGCACCTCCTTTATCGAGGACTTGAATTTCTACGCGCTTTGGCTAGCACCGCTTTTGTTGTTGCCAATACTGGGTTGGTGGATCCGATTTAACCGAGCTCGTGGCCATGACCTGGGTGCGCTCAAGAGAAAAGCTTCGTCCCGAATGGCCAAAAAATACTTGGCTCAAGCCCAAAAAGCGCTCAAAACTCCAGACAGTTTCTATTTAGCCCTTGAAAAGTCCTTCCAGCACTTCTTAAAGGCCCGCCTGTCGATAGAAACCGCCGACATGACACACGACACCATCGAAGATCTGTTGATGGCTCAAGGGGTCTCCAAAGAGGTTTCTGGGCGATTGATAGAGCTGCTGAACCGATGTGCTATGGCGAGATATAGTCCACAGCAAATCTCCGACATGCTCGAGGACTACAACCGCGCGCTTGAAGTACTGACCGACCTGGACAAACAACACAAAAGCTGATGAAAACACGTCTACTGATTTTATGGCTGTTCTGGAGCATGAATTCCTTGGTTTGGGGACAAACTGATCCACTGGTGCAGGCCAATACCTGGTGGGCTGAAGCTCAAGAGGCTTATCAGCAGGAACGATATGCAGATGCCGTCCAACTCTACGAGAAAATACAACGATCGGGCCTAGCTGATCAAGCGCTCTACTTTAATTTAGCCAATGCCTACTACAAATCAAATCAAGTAGGCAACAGCATTTATTATTACGAAAAGGCGCTGCTGATCAGTCCTGAGGACAAAGATGTCCTCGCCAATTTAGCCTATGCCCAAAAAATGACATTGGACCAGGCCACCACACCCTTGTCCCCGACGCTTGGCCAATCCATCGCAAAAAAAATCATCCGCTGGAATCCGGTGCGCTTAAAATACGGCGCTATCATCGGGCTGTGGTTGTTTGTGGGTTTTGTCGTCTTGTATCGTTTAAGCGGGACATCCCGCGCAAAAAAATGGGGATTTGCCCTGGCTGTGATCAGCTTAGTGGCCGGATTATTTTCATTTTCAGCAGAGGCATTGCGCACGCGTTGGATCCTAAAGGATCAGCCAGCCATTGTGTTTGGGATAGTTTCTGTTCGGGAGGCACCCGCCTCAGGCACCCCTGAACTGTTCACGCTTAACGAAGGAACCAAGGTTCAGGTGTTGGAGGAACTAGACGGTTGGGGGCACATCGAGCTGGCAGACGGGACGCAAGGTTGGATGGAACTCTCGGGCTTAAAAAAACTGAGGGAATTGCCTGAATAGACTGAGAAACCCTCCTATTTTTATACCTTTGGAGGCTAAAATCCCTTTTCGCATACACTTATGTTGGATCAACTGCAAAAACACTTGGATGAAGTGGCCCTATTCACTGCGGAGAACGCTGCTGCGGTAGAAGAATTTCGCATTCATTACCTGGGTAAAAAAGGAGTACTCGCTGCCTTATTTGCCGACTTTAAGAACATCCCCAACGAACAGAAAAAGGAATACGGACAAAAACTCAACGAACTCAAAGAGTCCTGCGCAGAAAAAATTGAGGGATTTAAAAATCAAGACGCGGGACAAAAAGCCAACAAAGGTAGTCTTGGGGATCTTACCCGACCTGGTTATCCGATGCCCATGGGGGCCATTCACCCCATCAGCGAGGTGAAAAATAGAATTGTGGAGATCTTTTCCCGCATCGGATTTAATGTGTCTGAAGGACCAGAAATGGAAGATGACTGGCACAATTTTACCGCATTAAACCTTCCTGAATACCACCCAGCTCGAGATATGCAAGACACCTTTTTCTTGCAGACCGCTCCGGACTGGATGCTGCGCACCCACACCTCCTCGGTTCAGGTGCGGTACATGGAAACCCACCAACCGCCGATTAGAACCATCTCTCCGGGAAGGGTGTACAGAAATGAAGCTATTTCAGCGAGGTCGCACTGTTTTTTTCACCAAATCGAGGGGCTTTACATCGATAAAAATGTATCCTTTGCCGACCTAAAGCAAACACTGGCCTACTTTACCAACGCCCTGTTTGGCACGTCAAAAATCCGGATGAGACCCTCCTACTTTCCATTTACTGAGCCCAGTGCTGAGGTGGATGTATACTGGGGGTTGGAGACAGAAACCGACTACAAAATGACCAAAGGAACTGGGTGGTTAGAGATCATGGGCTGTGGCATGGTGGACCCAGAAGTACTTAAAAATTGCGGGATAGACCCTGAAGAGTATTCGGGATTTGCCTTTGGTATGGGTATAGACCGAATCGCCCTACTGTTGCATCAGATTTCTGACATCAGGTTGTTGAGCGAGAATGATCTTCGCTTCTTGGAACAATTCCAGTCTAGATTCTAATGGGTTGAGCTTCCCCATTGATTGAAGGGGAACTTGGTCAAATTGGCGTTGTAGTATCTGGGATCTCCTGTCACTTCTGATCCCAACCACAACGGTCGTTCAAAGGCTTCATCGGGCTGATTTAACTCTATTTCAGCGATGACCAAACCCAGATTTTCACCAGAAAAAACATCAACCTCATACGTATGAGGACCAGCAGGGACTCGATACCTTGTTTTCTCAATGCGCCCGGGAAGACACAGGGCAAATAACGCCTGGGCCTCTTCGGCCGACAACGACTGCTCCCACTCGAATCGACTGGTCCCGTCTGGGCTTGATTGGCCTTTGACCGTTAATTTCCCTCCTGAAGCCAGCACGCGCACGCGCACGACCCGTGCAGGATCAACAGATAAAAAACCTTGAGCGATAAACTCGTGGTGGGTCGCCAGATGAATAAACTCCTGAGACTGAACCAAAAACTTGCGCTCGATTTCTACCATAGCCTAAGGCTAAATGATTTCAGTCACTTTTAAAGAGTTGACCATGCCCTTTTCCTTGAGCGGCATAGAGGTCAAGGTAATGGTATAGTCTCCGGCCTGGAGTATTCCTTGGTCTTTCCCGATCTGGTTGAGGTCAGCAATTGTTTTGTCCGTGGACTCGCGTTTGTCGTAGTAAAATGCCTTGACCCCCCAAAGCAAATTCAGTTGAGTTAAGATGCGTTTGTTGGATGTAAACACCAAAATATGGCATGAAGGTCTGCAGGCAGAAACCTGGTAGGCGGTAAATCCGCTGTTGGTCAACAACTGCAAAGACTTGGCCTCTATGTCTTTAGCCATCACTACGGCGTGGTAACAAACCGATTTGGTGACAAAGCGTTTGGTTTTTACCGACGGCGCTTCAGCAGGCACCTGAATTGATTCCGCATCTTCGACACTTCTGAGGATTCTGCTCATCGTCTCAATGACCTGAACTGGGTATTTACCCACAGAGGTTTCCCCGGAAAGCATCACTGCATCAGCACCGTCCATCACCGAGTTGGCGACGTCATTCACCTCAGCTCGGGTTGGGGTTAGGCTCTCGATCATCGTCTCCATCATCTGAGTGGCGATGATCACAGGGATGCGCGCTTGTTTGCACTTGCGCACCAATTGTTTTTGAATCAGTGGAACCTCGTGTGCTGGAATCTCAACACCCAAGTCTCCACGAGCCACCATCAAACCATCGCAGTAAGCGATAATTTGGTCGATGTTTTCAATGGCTTCTGGCTTTTCAATTTTAGCGACAATCGGAATTTTATAAGATGAATGCTCTTTGATCAGGTTTTGCAAATCCATGATGTCCTGACTGTGGCGCACAAAAGAAAGCGCAATCCAGTCCACCTGTTGTTCGATGGCAAATACTGCATCTTCAATGTCTTTCTCCGTAAGCGCAGGTAGAGAAACATTGGTGTTGGGCAGGTTAACCCCTTTTTTAGACTTAAAGGGTCCGCCTTGTACCACCTTGGTCAATACGCTGTCCACTCCGTTAGAACTCACCACTTCAAACAGCAATTTTCCGTCGTCGACCATCACTTTCTCCCCGGGCTTTACATCCTGAGGGAATTGCTTGTACGTCATATAGGCCTTGGTCTTATCTCCGACAAAAGGAGATCCGGTCATAAAGGTAACCTCATCCCCTGGAGCGACTACACTGCCCTCTTCCATCACGCCAACGCGCAATTTAGGACCTTGAAGATCTGCCAAAATCGATACGTGTAACCCGAGTTCTTCATTCAATGCGCGAATCATATCTATGCGCGCTTTGACATCGGCGTAATCAGCGTGAGAGAAATTGACCCTAAATACGTCTACCCCTGCCAGCATCATTGATTTAAGCACTTCGGGATTTTCAGTCGCTGGACCTAAGGTGGCGACGATTTTAGTCTTTTTGGTGAGTAACATATTAAAAAATTAAATTGTTTTTTGATTTTAAACGATCGTATTCAACGGCAAATGCGGTGACCACAGAAGGGATGTGCACCAGCGCTTCCAACAGCTGCTCCTCCAATGCCTGATCCGCCTCGTCTACCTTGATAAAGTAGTCGACTTCTTTTAATTCAGGGACCAAACACGCTCTGGTAGCTACCGGCGTTGATTGGAATAAATCTCCGTAGCGCTCCTGAGTGAAAACCTCGGTTTGGTTAGCGATCAACTGCCAGTACACATCTGTACTGACATCCTCCCAGCCAAAAACAGAAAATCGAGCATCGCTTCCCAATTCAACATCTTGTTTCAGACGCGCTAAACGTGTGTGTAAGGATTTGTTGATTTGGTAGGCCAATGTGTAGTCTTCTAACGGGGTGTGAATGGCTATGAGCAGACAAGGCTCGTCGTAGTAATCAATCGACAATTTGTGTACTGCACTCATAAGGCCAAAATCGATACAAATATATAATTATTGCTGAGCAAACCCGGGCAAATCAACATATTCTGCACCACAACTACTTGGGTTTTGTTGTGTTTTTAACACTTGGATGCTCTTTTCGTTGGATTTTATCTTGAAGCGAAAAATAGGCGCGTTTTGACGCGATTTCTTCTGCCTTTTTCTTGGAGGTCGCCCTTCCTTTTCCCGTCACCACCCCATCGACAACCAACTTAACACAGAAATGCTTCTGTGCTTCATTGCCCGAATCCACCGATATCTGATAGTCAAATCGTTTTTTCTCTTTTTGAAACCATTCGATCATCAAGCTCTTATAACTGGCTACTTTACCTTCTAGTTGGTCGAGGTTTACATGAGGATCGATAATTTTTCTGTAGATAAACTGGGAACAGGTGACGTATCCTTGGTCCAGATAAACAGCGCCTACCAATGCTTCAAATAAATTCCCAAAAATATTGTCTCCAAAATGCTGCTCCTGGACTTTACTGTCGACAAATTGAATGAGCTTGAGCTCTTTGCCTAACTCGTTGAGATGTTCCCGGGAAACAATCTTAGAACGCATCTTGGTCAAATACCCTTCATCGCCCCCAGGCACGCTGTCGTAGAGATACTTGGCAATGATGGTTCCCAAAATGGAATCGCCTAAAAATTCAAGGCGCTCATAGCTAAATGGGTGGCCCAGCTCGTCTTTTTTTTGAGCCGAGCTGTGGGTAAATGCTTTGCGGTAAAGTTCTATTTGTTGGGGGGTAAAACCCAAAATAGGCTTGAGTGCTTGCGCCAACTCTTTATCGGCTGCGCTTTGCTTGGTTGCCCTGGGCCAACGCAGTTTCATCAACCTTAGTCCTCAAGAGTTTTAAACACCACACAGGCATTGTGACCGCCAAAACCAAAGGTGTTGCTCATCGCCACACGCACTTCTCTTTTCTGTGCCTTATTGAGGGTTAGATTGAGTTCGGGATTGATATTTTCATCGGGATGGCTGTGGTTGATCGTCGGTGGCACGATCCCGTACTTCATCGACAAAATAGAAGCGATGGCTTCAATCGCTCCAGCAGCGCCCAACAAGTGACCTGTCATAGATTTGGTCGAGTTGATGTTGATCTTAGGCGCGTGATCCCCAAATACCTTGCAAATCGCTTTTAGCTCAGCCACATCACCCAATGGGGTAGAAGTTCCGTGGGTGTTAATCGCGTCCACTTCATGGGGTTGAATACCCGCGTCTTTTAAGCAATTTTCCATCACCCTAACCACCCCAAGTCCCTCGGGGTGAGGAGCGGTAATGTGGTAGGCGTCACTAGAAAGTCCGCCACCGGCTACCTCGGCATAAATTTTAGCGCCACGGGCTTTGGCGTGCTCATACTCTTCTAAAATCAGCGCACCAGCGCCTTCTCCCAAGACAAACCCGTCGCGGGTTACATCAAAAGGACGAGAAGCTGTTGCGGGATCTTCATTGCGGGTGGAAAGGGCCTGCATGGCGTTGAAACCGCCTACGCCAGCAATAGCGATGGCTGCCTCACTTCCTCCGGTGACCACCACATTGCAATAACCCAATCGAATGTAGTTCATGGCGTCGATCAAAGCATTGGCTGACGAAGCACAAGCGGAAACAGTGGTGTAATTGGGCCCCATAAATCCGTGTTTGATCGAAATATTCCCTGGGGCAATATCAGCGATCATTTTAGGAATAAAAAACGGATTAAATCTGGGGGTTCCATCTCCAGCGGCAAACTCCAAACACTCGTTTTGGAAGGTTTCTAATCCCCCGATACCAGCGCCCCAAATTACTCCGACGCCGTATTTATCCAATTTTTCCATATCAAACCCAGCATCAGCAATCGCTTCATCTGCGGCCACCATGGCGTATTGAGTAAATCGGTCTAGCTTGCGGGCTTCTTTGCGGTCAAAAAATGCTAGAGGATCAAAATCCTTCAACTCGCAGGCAAACTGCGTTTTAAACTTAGATGCGTCAAAATGAGTGATGGGCGCTGCCCCACTCTTTCCGGAAATCAATCCTTGCCAATATGCCTCTAGGTTGTTTCCAATAGGGGTCAGTGCCCCTAATCCTGTCACCACTACTCTCTTTAATACCATAGTATTTGCACGAATTATAGATGGGGGGAAATTAAAAAAAATTATCCATGCAGCGAAGACTACATGGATAATTGTATGCTTTTGGGGTCCCCAACGGGGAATGCTTACTTAGCTTGCTCGATATAGCTGATCGCTTGACCAACAGTAGCGATGTTTTCAGCTTGATCGTCAGGGATTTGGATGTCAAATTCTTTCTCGAATTCCATGATCAACTCAACAGTGTCCAATGAATCGGCTCCTAGGTCGTTGGTGAAGCTTGCTTCTGCGACAACCTCGTTTTCGTCTACGCCTAGTTTATCTACGATAATCGCCTTTACTCTTGATGCAATGTCTGACATAATAAGTGGATTTTTATATTTATATGAGGGCAAAAGTAAAAAAATTTGATAGAAACAAGCGACCTGGTGTTCAAAAACTGTTGTAATTTTAGACTTTGTCTGTAAAAACAAGGCTTCCCATGCGAAAAATCGCTCTTTTGGCCTCAGGATCAGGGTCTAACGTACAAAACATCGCTGAATATTTCAGGGATCATACCGGGGTTGAAATAGCTTTGGTCTTGACCAATAACCGCCACGCCGGGGTTATTGATCGATGCAAAGCACTCGGCCTGCCTTTGGTCTACGCTTCGCCAGCAGGATTAAGTCAAAAAGGTTGGCTTTTGGGACTGCTTCAAGGGCTTCAAGTGGACTTTGTCGTTTTGGCTGGATGGCTGAAAATGATTCCTGAAGAAGTAGTCAGCGCCTACCCAAATGCGCTGGTGAATATTCACCCTGCTCTTTTGCCAAATTTTGGCGGTCACGGGATGTACGGCATGAAGGTCCATGAGGCGGTCAAAAAAAGCGGGGCGCTCACATCGGGGATCAGCATTCACTGGGTAGACGAGCAGTACGACAATGGAGCCCTGATCGAACAACACAGCGTTGAGCTGAGTCCGGAAGATCAGCCGGAAGACATCGCCCAAAAAGTACACCAACTCGAATATGTCCACTACCCAAAAGCCATCGAACGCCTCCTCGGCATTTAACCCATCCGTCTGCATATACACCGATGGTGCGGCTCGGGGCAATCCAGGCCCAGGAGGCTACGGCATTGTGATGGAAAAGGTGGGCAGTGCTTATCGCAAAGAATTTTCTGGCGGGTTCCGCTACACCACCAACAACCGCATGGAGCTCAAAGCGGTCATTGAAGCGTTGGGCAAGTTAAAAACTGCGGGCATCGATGTCCTTATATATACGGACTCAAAATACGTCGTGGATGCAGTAGAAAAAAAATGGCTGGACAAATGGGTAAAAACTGGTTTTAAAGACAAGAAAAACCCTGATCTATGGAAGGCTTATCTACAAGCCGCGGCCCCATTTAGGGTAAAATTCCAGTGGATTAAAGGGCACAACCAGCACCCCCAAAACGAGCGTTGTGACGCCTTGGCCGTTGCCGCTTCTCACCGACCTAATCTACCCGTTGACCAGGGGATGCCATCCTGAGTATTTGTATTATCTTTGGGCCCAATTCTAAATCTTTCCCATGTCTCAATTACTCGTTGTTGGAACCGTTGCCTTTGACGCCATCGAAACCCCATTCGGTCAAACCGATAAAATTTTAGGAGGAGCTGCTACCTACATCGGCCTAGCCGCTGCGCGCTTTAACACTGAAGTCGGTATTGTCTCCGTCGTCGGCGAAGACTTTCCGCAAGAAGACCTCGATATGCTGGCCGGGCACGGCATTGACCTGAGCGGCGTAGAAATCGTTCCTGGCGGAAAGACCTTCTTTTGGTCTGGCCGCTACCACAACGACCTCAATGTACGCGACACCTTGGTGACTGAACTCAATGTGTTGGCCGACTTTAAACCGGTGGTTCCTGAACACTTTAAATCCGCCGAAGTGCTGATGCTGGGCAACCTACACCCACAAGTGCAAATCGATGTGATCCATCAAATGGCCCAAAAGCCAAAAATGATTATCCTGGACACCATGAATTTTTGGATGAACCACACCTGGGACACCTTGTTGGAGGTCATCGCCATGGTGGATGTAATCACCATCAACGATGAAGAGGCCAGACAGCTCAGCGGCCAATATTCTCTGGTCAAAGCAGCGGCAGCCATTCACCAAATGGGACCCAAATACGTCGTGATCAAAAAAGGAGAGCACGGAGCGCTTTTGTTCCACAACCAACAAGTCTTCTTTGCGCCCGCCCTTCCCTTAGAAGATGTTTTTGATCCCACTGGAGCTGGAGACACCTTTGCTGGCGGTCTAGCTGGATTTGTCAGCGCAACCCGCGGATACACCTTTGAACACCTGAAAACAGCCATTATTCAAGGATCCAACCTCGCTTCTTTTTGCGTAGAAAAATTCGGCACATTGCGTCTGGAACAGCTAGATGAACAAGAGAGAACTCAGCGTTTAGAACAATTCAAAAATCTGACTCAATTCGATATTTCCCTGCAAGGGGCTTAACCATCTTATCCCTATATTTGCCCCATGAGTGATGCCATCAAACACGAGTGCGGAATTGCCTTAATTCGGCTGCTAAAGCCGCTTGACTACTACCAAAAAAAATACGGTACAGCCTTTTACGGGGTCAATAAAATGTACCTGATGATGGAAAAGCAACACAACCGGGGCCAGGATGGCGCTGGGTTTGCCAGCATCAAGCTCGACATGCCTCCAGGCTCTCGTTTTATGAGTCGTGTGCGTTCAGCCAAAGCTCAACCGATCATGGATATCTTTGATCAGATCAACGAGCGCATCAACACAGCCCTGGATCAAGACCCGAGTCTGCTCCATGACGTCGATCGCCAAAAAGCGGAAATCCCCTATATCGGAGAAGTGCTTTTGGGGCACGTTCGCTACGGAACATTTGGGAAAAACAGCATCGAAAGTGTACACCCTTTCTTGAGACAAAACAACTGGATGCACCGCAATCTAATTGTGGCTGGAAACTTCAACATGACCAACGTTCGCGAGTTGTTTAACAACCTAGTGGACTTGGGACAGCACCCCAAAGAACAATCGGACACCATTACGGTCATGGAAAAAATCGGCCATTTTTTGGACGATGCAGTGGCTAAACTCTACAAGAAAATAAAAGAAGAGGGCGTGACAAAAAAAGAGGCCACCCCCTTGATTGCCGATCGTTTAAACGTGGCAAAAATCTTAAAGAAAGCCTCAAAAAACTGGGATGGCGGATATGCGATGGCCGGCATGATTGGACACGGCGACGCGTTTGTGCTCCGGGATCCTTCAGGAATCAGACCTGCCTTTTACTATCAAGATGACGAGATTGTTGCTGTGGCTTCTGAGCGCGCAGTGATTCAAACTGTATTCAATGTGCCTTTTGAAGAGGTTCATGAAATTGATCCAGGCCATGCCTTAATCGTCAAAAAAGACGGATCGGTTTCCATGCCGGAAATACTGGAACCCAGAAAGCGTCAATCTTGTTCTTTCGAGCGGATTTACTTTTCCAGAGGCTCGGACCTTGAAATCTACCAAGAGCGCAAAGCCCTGGGCAAATACCTATTCCCTCAAATCCTCGAGTCTATCGACCACGACCTAAAAAACACGGTCTTTTCTTACATCCCCAACACCGCGGAAACTTCCTTCTTCGGATTGGTGCGTGCCGCTCAGCGCTACCTCAACAAAAAGAAAGAGGAGCAAATTCTGGCGGCCAAAGGTCAGCTTTCCCCAGAGGAACTCCACGAGATTCTCGACATCAGACCCCGCATTGAAAAAGTGGCGATCAAGGACGCTAAACTGCGCACCTTTATCACTCAAGACAGCGGAAGGGACGATTTAGTAGCCCACGTTTATGACATTACCTACGGTTCTGTCCGCCCAACCGATCACTTGGTCATCATCGATGACAGTATCGTGCGCGGTACTACTTTAAAGAAAAGCATCTTAAAAATTCTTGATCGCCTCAATCCAAAAAAAATCATTGTCGTTTCCTCTGCTCCTCAAATCCGCTACCCGGATTGTTACGGCATTGATATGGCCAAGCTGGAGGATTTTATCGCCTTTAAAGCAGCCCTAGCCCTGCATCAAGAACGGGGGACCATGAATCTGGTCGAAGAAATTTACCACCGATGTGTCGCCCAAGCTGAACTTCCTGATCAAGAGGCAATCAATCACGTTACCGAATTTTACGCACCGTTTACCGTAGAGGAAGTCTCCCGTAAAATCGGTGAGTTATTGACCCCTAAAGAAGTACGCGCAGAGGTGGAAATCGTATTCCAAACCATTGAAAACCTTCATTTGGCCATACCCATGCACCAAGGTGACTGGTATTTTACGGGCCAATACCCCACACCTGGAGGGATGCGGGTAGTTAACCGGGCATTCATCAACTTCTTTGAAGGCAAAAACGAACGCGCTTACTAGTCGCTTTCACTAGCGATCAGCCCCTAAAGCCCCTCGTTTAACGCACTGCTGTGCCACTGAACACCAAACGGGTGCTCTGTGTCAAATCATTTGTTAAGCCTGGGAACCGATGGTTAATTTAGCGGTATAACCACGCGCTAGTAGGTGGCCAGTGGCTAGATTGGGGAAAAGGCGGGCCGGTGGCCCGCCTTTTTATCTTCTTGTTCTCTTTGCTCATATATTGTGAATAACTCACTGAAAAACAATGTGAAAACTCAGTTAATTTCCCTTGTAGATTATACCCATATCACTACATTTGTTTCACCATAGCATAAGTAGGTTAAGTTTATGGTAAGATTTGGGATGAAAAAGCCGGCTTGCGCCGGCTTTTTCTATGTAAAAAACCCCCTGAGGCGGATGCCTCAGGGGGTTTTTGCTAGGCGCAGTTCAACATGCGTTAAGCTCTATTGGCCAAACGCTGTCCTACGTAATTCCAGTCGATTACTTCAAAAAACGCGTTGATGTAATCAGGACGTCTGTTTTGGTAGTTGAGGTAGTAGGCGTGTTCCCACACATCCAATCCCAAAAGTGGGAACCCCCCGCAGCCGATCCCAGGCATCAAAGGGTTGTCTTGGTTGGCCGTTGAACAAACTTCTAAACTGCCATCTGGTTGTACGCACAACCAAGCCCAGCCAGAACCAAATCGGGTAGCAGCGGCTTTAGAAAAGGCGTCTTTAAACGCTTCAAAAGAACCAAATGCAGCATCGATTGCCTGAGCAAGTGCTCCTGTAGGAAGACCTCCTCCGTTAGGACTCATACAAGACCAAAACAAATTGTGGTTGTAAAACCCGCCGCCGTTGTTGCGCACAGGTGCATTGTTGATGTCCAAGCCGCCTAAAATCTCCTCGATCGACTGACCCTCTAAAGCCGTGCCTTGTATCGCTGCATTGAGGTTGGTCGTATAGGCCTGATGGTGTTTGGTATGGTGGATTTCCATGGTGCGGGCATCCATATGTGGGGCCAATGCGTCATAAGCATAAGCCAGTGCTGGTAGTTCAAAAGCCATATTGATTCATTTTTGGGTTCGGGTACAAATTTACGGATTTTTTAGGGGGGTACCCCTATGAAAATGTTAAGAAATACCCCTTGCTTTTGCCTGGATGGCCATCTGGTTATGGGCTGGATTGATTAATTTGCATGAGTATATGACAGCACCCTACCAAATCTACAGCGCATCGGCTGGTTCAGGCAAAACATTTGCCTTGGCCCAGTCCTATCTTGCCCTGATTCTGGAAGATGAGCGTCCCTTGGCTTTTAAGCATATATTGGCCTTGACCTTTACCAACAAGGCGGTTGGTGAAATGAAAAAGCGCATCCTGCAAGCGCTCTACGATTTTGGGCACCAACCCAAAGGATCGACAGATCTTTTTGATGCCGTACAGAAAACCCTGGATATCGATCCGGGACTGCTCAGGGCAAGAGCCCGAAAAAGAGGCAAAGAACTCCTGCATCATTTTGCCTTTTTCGATATATCCACCATCGACAAATTCAACCACCGAATCCTGAGGACTTTCGGACAAGACCTGAAACTACCGCCCAATTTTGAGGTGGTTTTGGACACCGCCCAATTGGTTGCCCAAGGAGTGGATTCGCTGATGGATCAAATCGGGATAGACCCTGAACTCACTGAAATTCTGGTGGAGTACGCCCTGGAAAAAATGGACGGCAATACCAGTTGGGATCCCAGTCAAAATTTGAGAAGTGTTGGCATGATGCTGTTTGAAGAACTGCATGGATCTGGCATGAATGCCGTCCAAAAAGCAGACCCCAAAACACTGCACGCCTTAAAGAAAAAGCTGCGCGAAGACTGGGTCAAAAGCGCTGAAAGCAGAGTGCAAAAAGCCAAAAAGCTACTCGATCAGATGGCTCAAAAAGGAATCGAGCACACCTCCTTCACCCGGTCTTCACTGCCGAAATGGCTGGCTGAAATCGCTCGAGATGGAGTGGAGAAAATCAAGGAGGCGCAATGGCTGGACAACTTTGACTCCGCGGATCCCTACAACAAAAAAACAGACCCCAATCAAAAAGACTTGATCGATGCCTGGAAGCAGGAGCTGACCGAGGCTGTTCAAGAACTGGTCAAAACCCGCTACGACATTGAGCTCGCTAAAAACAAATACAAAAACCTGTTGCCTCTGTCGGTGATTCGCGCTATTTCTGAGGCGATCAATCAACTGTGCGCTGACCGACAATGGTTGCCTATCGGTCAATTCAACCAGCTGATTGCCCGTGAGATCCAAGGACAACCGGCCCCGTTTATTTACGAACGACTGGGGGATCGGTACCACCACTTTTTTATCGATGAGTTTCAAGACACCTCGGTACTGCAGTGGGAAAATCTGGTGCCACTGATCGACCACACCTTGCAAAAAGAAGGGTGGAGCGATGAAGCGGGCAGCTTGCTTTTGGTCGGTGACCCCAAGCAATCTATCTACCGGTGGCGGGGCGGAGATGTCAATCAGCTGATCGATCTTTCGCAACAAAAAAACAACCCTTTTACCCCCAAGCCAGTTCTAGAGTCGCTAAACACCAACTACAGAAGCAGCGGAACCATTGTCGGGGTGAACAACGAACTGTTTCCCTTGATCAGTCAGCACCTGAGCCATGCGCCTTACCGCGCCCTGTACGAAAAGGATGTGGTACAAAAAATCCACAGCCAAAAACAAGGGTGGGTGTCCTTTAGATTTATCGACACCAAGGAAGCAGAGGACACCCCGGAAGCCTTTTTGTCTGAGGGACTGAGCTGTATAGAACACGCTGTGTCCCTGGGCTATGACTACGGGGATATTTGTGTATTGACCCGCAACAACAAACAAGCTATAGCCACAGCAAAACTGCTCAATGAACAGGGCATACCGGTCGTTTCTGCCGAATCCCTATTGGTGAGCCAGCATCCAGATGTTCGATTTTTGATCGGTTTACTGCGCTGGAGCCTAACACCGGAAAATCAGTTGTTGGCCTTTGAATTAGCAGCACATTTAGCGCTTCAAAGACCTGAAACGCCCCATGAATTTTTAAGATTTGCCTCCAAACACCCTCAAAAAGCCCTTAAAGAAGGTTGGAATTGGTCTGCTTCGTCGTTTTTGTCCCGCTCGATTTTTGACGCAATGCACTACAGCATTGAGCGTTTTGGACTGGGAGATCACCAACCCGCCTATCTGATTTTCTTTATGGATTACGTGCATGAATGGACACTGTCCAACGGCACAAACCACACGCAGTTTCTCTCAGACTGGGAGATAAAAAAAGACCGGTTGAGCATTCAAGCTCCAGAACACGCCAACGCGGTTCAAGTGATGACCATCCACAAGGCCAAAGGGCTTGAATTTCCCATTGTGGTTTACAACTTTGTCAATGACCCATTGGTCAAAGATCAGGACGCCAAGCTTTGGATACCTGTAGATCCTCGAGATCACTGGGGTATGGAGCAACTGCTGATCTCTAAAAACAAAGTGCTCTCCCAGGCTGAGCCTGCGATATCAGAGGTTTGGGCCGCTGACAATGCGCAAAAGGAACTCGATGCCTTTAACACCCTCTATGTGGCCATGACCCGGCCTGTTCAAGGTTTATACCTGATTGCCGAAAAGGCAATCAACCAAGATGGCGCACCAGCCGAACAAAAAATAGCTGGGCTCATCATCCGTTATTTGCAGCACAAGAATATTTGGCATGAAGCGAATCACGATCAATTGGTGGGGTCTTATGTGCCTAAAACCAAAGCGGACAATACGCCAACATCGGAAATAAAGCCCATAGACTACTGTGCATCACCGACAAAATCAAGTGCTGCTTACGTACCTCACCCGAAATGGAGCAAAGATTCCGGCCAACAAAAAGCCCAGGAGTTGGGCCAGTTGTTTCACGAATTCATGCAGGATTACGACCGAACATTTGACCTTAAGGCTGTGGAGGCCCAATGGGCACAACAGCAAAAACACACGGAGCCTTACGCTTTGTCAGAGATGGCCCAATGGGTCATCGACCACCCAAAGCTCAAAAACCTATACGGCCCTAACGCAGTGGCCAAAAACGAATGTACCCTCTGGGTGCCCAACGGCGATGCTGGGGCCACCCCTGCTGTATCCATGAGACAAAGCCAAGAGGTACTTCGTCCCGACCGCTTGGTTTTTGGCCCAGATCATCGGGTTTGGGTGCTGGACTACAAAACCGGCATGCCAAAACCTGAACACACCCAACAAGTAACTCGCTATGCCCGTGCGCTGGGCCATATGGGTTATACTTTAGAAGAAGCGCTCATTATTTATGTTCAACCTGGATCTATAGACGTAGTTTCGGTCCACAACACCCCCACAGATGAACTCGACATTTAATCAACAGATGCAACAGGAACTCGACGCGATTGCCGCCGAGGGTTTGTTTAAAAAAGAACGGGTGATCACTGGCCCCCAGGGATCGGTAGTAGACCTGGCTACAGGCCAGCATTTGATCAACCTGTGTGCTAATAACTACTTGGGGCTTTCGTCTCATCCCGAAGTGATTCAAGCAGCAAAAGACGCCCTGGACACCCATGGATTTGGCATGTCTTCCGTGCGATTTATCTGCGGTACCCAAGACTTGCACAAAACCCTGGAGCAAAAAATTGCTGATTTTTACGGGACAGAGGATACCATTCTGTACGCCGCAGCCTTTGACGCCAATGGCGGGGTTTTTGAACCGCTTTTGGGTGCAGAAGACGCCATTGTTTCCGATGCGCTTAACCACGCTTCCATCATCGACGGGATCAGACTTTGTAAAGCGCAACGATATCGGTATGCCAATGGAGACCTCGTTGACCTGGAAATACAGCTAAAACAAGCCCGAGCTCAGGGCGCAAAAAATATTTTGATCGTGACCGATGGTGTGTTTTCCATGGATGGATTGGTCGCTCCGCTGGATGGTATTTGCGATTTAGCGGATCAATACAATGCATTGGTGATGGTCGATGAGTGTCACGCTGCAGGGTTCTTAGGAACACACGGTCGCGGGTCCCTGGAAGCTAAAGGAGTGATGGGTCGTGTGGACATCATCACCGGTACCCTGGGCAAAGCGTTGGGCGGAGCTATGGGTGGGTACACCACAGCCAGCAAACCGATTGTCGAAATGTTGCGTCAGCGCTCCAGACCCTATTTGTTTTCGAACTCATTGGCCCCATCCATTGTCGGAGCATCGATTAAGGTATTTGAACTGATCGACAAAGACACTTCATATAGGGACCGCCTGATGGAAAACACGGCATATTTCAGAGCGGGGATCAAATCGCTTGGGTTTGACATCATCGAAGGAGAAGCCGCCATTATTCCCATCATGCTCTACGAAGCGACCTTGGCCCAAGAAATGGCTGCTCGATTGATGGATCACGGGGTGTATGTCATCGGGTTTTTCTATCCCGTCGTGCCCAAAGGAAAGGCCAGAATTCGGGTTCAGCTATCCGCAGCGCTGAGCCGAGCAGAGTTAGATCGAGCGCTGGAGGCCTTTAAAACCGTCGGCCAATCCCTAAATATTATCTAATCTGCTTTTGGGTTCTTTCCTCAGTGATATAGCCGCTCGATATGCGCCTTTGGGTAAAGGGCTGTCGTCATATGTCTTCGTGCTTCCGAGCAAACGAGCAGGGTGGGCCTTGGGTCAACAGCTGTTGGCCCAAGTCAACACGCCCATTATAGCGCCTGAAATATGGAGTATTGAGCCTTTTGTCGCTGAACTCGCCCAAAAACACCATCCCGGCAACACCATACTCCTGCTGGAGCTCTATGCGGCATACCGTTCATTGCCCCTAGAAAATCACGATTCATTTCAAGTTTTCTTGGGCTGGGGACCGACCTTGTTGGGTGACTTTGAGGAGATAGATCGCTACCTCATCCCTGCTCAGACCTTGATGAGCGACCTCAACTACTTGCAAGAACTCAACCATTGGTCCCAAGAAGAACACACTACGCCTATGGTGGGCCATTACATGGCCTTTTGGCAAATGCTTTACCCGCTTTACAACACATTTGAAACCAGAATCACTGAAAAAGGATGGGCGCATCAAGGACTTTTATACCGAATGGCCAGTGAAAAAATCAGCGCTTATATCTCTGAATACCCGGAAAAAAAATGGGTGCTTGTGGGTTTTAACGCTTTAAATAGGGCGGAGGAAGTAATTTTCCAAAAACTGCTCGAGTCAGATCGAGCTACAGCTTATTGGGACATCGACCTCTATTACCTCAACGATCCTGTCCACGACGCAGGCCACTTTATGCGCCAATACAAACAGTGGCCGTATTACCAAAAACATCCCTTTTTAGGCCCTGAATCCTATGTGCAATCGCCCCAACAAATCCATTTGGTGGGCATCCCCAAAACAGTGGCGCAAATGCAGTTTTCAGGTCAGCTTTTGGGCGATATGTCTCCGGAAGAGCGCGCCAAAACAGCGGTGATTTTGGGGGATGAAAAGGCCTTAAACCCACTGATTCACGCGCTTCCTGAGCAGGTTTCCGCAAATATTACCATGGGGTTTCCCGTGCCTTCCAGCCTGACGGCATCGCTTTGGTCCTTGGTATGGGCGTTGGGCTCCAGAAACAGCGAAGCCCCCATACACCAGACTGATTTGGTGGCCCTGATCACTCATCCGCTGTTGGTCAAGTACTGGGAAGCCCAATACCCAAATCTGTCGGAGGTATTTACCGACCGAGTCGTCCACCAAACAAAAACCTATTGGACTTTAGAGGCACTTGTCCGCGCCGTTCCAGAGGCAGCAGATTTGTGGCAAACGCACTTCAAAGGATGGGCCCATGACCCTGTGGGATTTATCGCTCATCAAAAATACTTTACCGAACATTTGTTGCATCACGAAGCTTTATCCCAGGATTCGACGACTGGATCGGTCTTGATTCACGTGCTTGAGGTGTGGAATGAACTCAGCCGAATCGTCGGCCAATATTCCTTTGTCGACCAACCCAAAGCACTTCAACACTTGTTCGACCAACTGTTGGCCCAAAGACAACTCAATTTTCAAGGAGATGCTTTAGGCGGCCTTCAGGTGATGGGGATGTTGGAAAGCCGAAACTTAGATTTTGAACAAGTGGTGATCACCCATGTCAATGAAGGGCTCTTGCCCGCGGGTCGCACCACCAATTCACACCTGCCTTACGCCCTAAAAAAAGCGTTTGGCCTACCGACTTTTAAGGAGAAAGACGCGGTCTATACCTATCACTTCTACCGACTTTTACAGCGCGCTAAAAAAGTGTTCCTCACCTACAACACCGCCCCCGATGTCTTAGAGGGAGGGGAGAAAAGCCGTTGGATTCACCAACTGCTGGCCGACGAGATCACCCGAAAAAAATGCGTGGAAATACCCGCAGCGCCCAACAGTGAATTTCGACCGAATAAACCCTTATCTGTCTATAAAACGCCAGAAGTACTCGAAATCATAAAAGCGCATTTATCGACCAAAATATCCGCTTCTGCCTTGATGTCATATCTGCGCAACCCCTTGGAATTTTATCGTAAATACGTGCTGAAAATCGAGGAGCCTAATCCATTTGACGGGCAAATCAGCCATAGGGTATTTGGAAATATTGTCCACGACAGTCTTTTTGAATTATACACCCCTTTGTTGGGTCGTGTGTGCACTGCGGAAGCATTGGCCGAGGTCAAGGCAAATGCGCCAACCGTTGTACGTGCCCAATTCAAAGAAAAGCAAGAGGACCCTGAAAAAACTACTGGAAGGAATGCGCTCGCGCTCTACGTATTGATCCGGTCCGTTGAAGATTTAATCGACTATGATGCCGCTCTGGCTGAGACAGGTTCTTTAGAAATAATTTCCCTGGAACAATCCTACACTCAATCCCTGCTGCTTCCTGGCCTTGATGTTCCCCTAGCGCTTTACGGAACCATTGATCGAATCGATCGACTCAACGGCGTATTGCGTATCATCGACTACAAGACAGGTCGGGTGACGCCAAGTGAGGTTACCTTGAGTTCTTGGGACCAATTGTTGTCGGGTAAGGGTAAAGAAAAAGCGTTTCAGCTGCTGTTTTACGGATTGCTCACCCAAAATCATCCATCGCTACAAGGGCCGATTACCGCTGGTATCTTTAGCTTTAAAAACCGCAAAGATGGGGTGATGGGGTTTGCGGATAAAAGCCAAAAACCGGTTCAAGTACTCTTGGATAACGCAGTGCTCGACCTTTTTAAAGAAAAATTATCAAGCCTGATCACAGAGCTGTTAAATCCTGAACTGCCTTTTGTTGATCAAGACATCAACGAAATGTAATCGGTGATTTACCGCATAAAAAAACCCGAACATTTGTCCGGGTTTTGGTGGAGAATATCGGAGTCGAACCGATGACCTCTTGCATGCCATGCAAGCGCTCTAGCCAGCTGAGCTAATCCCCCAAAGCGGGTACAAAGAAAATACTTTTTTTGGTTATTATCGCTATTTTTTACGGAATAAGGGCGATTTTTACGGCTCTTGAAATAACCTGAAGCACGCTACATGCGCCTGGATACCGCTACCCTAAAAAGAATACACCCGCTTGCCTTTCCCGCTATGGCTACCGGTATCGTTGAACCCCTGATTTCGTTGACGGATACCGCCATGGTGGGCAATATTCCAGTAAATGCTGTCGAATCTCTGGCAGCGGCCGGTATTGTGAGTTCCTTCTTGGGCATGTTGACTTGGGTTCTCGGCCAAACCCAAAGCTCGATTTCTTCACTGGTGGCACAATATGTGGGCAAAGGAAAAATAGAAGAAATACGCACCCTTCCTGCCCAAGCCATCATCATCAGTGTCGGGGCGAGCTTTATTTTAGTCGCCTTGGGACTCGCCTTTATGGAACCCGTATTTAGGCTGCTCAACGCGACAGACTCGCTGATCGGATTCTGTATTTCTTACTTTAAAATTAGGGTTTGGGGCGTTCCGCTCACTTTGCTGACCTTTTCGATCTTTGGCACTTTTCGGGGGCTGCAAAACACCCTTTGGCCTATGGCCATTGCCTTGAGCGGGGCTGTGATCAACGCCGTAGCAGACTACTTCCTTGTATTTGGCTGGGGCCAATGGATACCGGCCATGGGTCTCGATGGAGCGGGCTGGGCCAGTTTGTTTACCCAAGTGATCATGGCGTTGATCGCCGTGGTGCTTTTGGGGGCGAAAACGCCGATCCCGCTGAGGTGGATCGGTCCGCCACACCCCGAGTTAAAGCGTTTGATCTCCATGACCTTAAACCTGTTTGTCCGATCTGTGGCGCTCAATACCACCCTGATTATCTCTGTGCGTCAGGCCACTGGACTCGGACCTGCGGCGGTAGGCGCACATACCATAGCGCTCAATCTGTGGTTATTTGCCGCCTTCTTAATCGATGGCTATGGCACCTCAGCCAATATTTTGGGGGGTAAACTCCTGGGGCAAGAGAATTATAAAACACTGTGGGTGCTCACGCGAAAATGCGTGTATTACGGCTGGGGTGTGGCCGCCCTGTTGATGCTGGGTGGTTGGATCGCCTATCAACCCCTAGGCCACTTGTTTTCTGAGGATCTGCCGGTGCTAGAAGCCTTTTGGGGGGTGTTTTGGATCGTGCTCATCGGCATGCCCATCAATGCTGTTGCCTTTGTACTGGATGCCCTATTCAAAGGTTTGGGCGAGATGAAGTACCTGCGCAATATCCTGCTGATCGCCTCTTTTGGCGGATTTGTCCCTTTTGTTCTGTTGTCCCAGTATATGGATTGGGGGCTTTCTGGTATTTGGATCGGCTTTATTGTTTGGATGGGCATACGGGCCATAGCGCTTTGGCTGAAATACAAGGCTAAATTTTTGCCGCTGGCCCAAATCTCCTAAATTTACGAAAAGCCTCTGCTATGATTGCTGTACAAAGCTCCGGTTCGGTGCGATTAACGATAGACCAACAAACTGCCTGGATTCAGTTTGAACACCCTTCAGGAAATGCCTGTACCTCATCCATGCTCGCACAAATGTGCGAAACTTTAGACGACCTGTCTGATAGAACAGACATCGGTTGGGTGGTGCTGGGCTCCACGGGAAGTACATTTTGTGCTGGCGCTCACCTGGAAGAGGTGTTGGCGTTGAACAACCTGCGTGAAGCCGAGGATTTTTTTGGTGGATTTGCCCGACTCATTCTGGCCATGGCCCGATGTAACCATCCTATTTTAGGACGTGTACAAGGGAAAGCTGTTGGTGGGGGCGTGGGCATATTAGCCGCCTGTGACTATGTAATCGCCAGTGAACACACCTTGGTCAAACTATCAGAACTGAGTATTGGACTTGCTCCAGCGGTGATTGCTCCAGCGGTGGCTCGAAAAATTGGGGCTTCTGGACTGGCCGCATTGGCCTTATCTCCAGCCCATTGGCATGAAATTACAGGATTGGCCTGTGGGCCCCTCACCCAGCGCACTACCCGTGAACCCGAAGACCTGGATAAAGCCATCGAAGTGTTTCTCAAGGAACAAGCCACACACGCCCCAGCTGCCCTAAAAGCGGTCAAAAATGCCCTTTGGGCGGATACAGCCCACTGGGAACAACTCTTGTTTGAACGGGCTAAAGTCACTGCGGCTCTGGCGCTCAGCCCTGAAACCCAAGCTGCTTTAGCTAAATACCGAAGCAAATAAGTACCTTTGCCAAAATCGATTATGAGTAGCATTCGCATCACCAAGATTTTTACGTTTGAGACCGGTCACGCTCTTTGGGGCTATGACGGCAAATGCCGAAACGTTCACGGCCACAGCTATAAACTCTCTGTGACCGTCATAGGCACCCCCAATACAGACCCAAATCACCCTAAATTTGGGATGGTCATCGACTTTACAGACCTAAAAAAGATTGTCAAAGAAGAAGTGGTTGATCCCTTTGATCACGCCACTGTATTCAATAAAAACACCCCGCACAAGGCTTTGGCAGAAAGTTTGGCCGAACAAGGGCACCACATCATTTTGGCCGATTATCAACCCACGAGCGAAAATATGGTGGTTGATTTTGCGGAACGCATCAAAAAAAGGCTGCCGGAACACATCAAACTACACAGCCTAAAGCTTCAAGAAACTGAATCTTCCTACGCCACCTGGCACGCCAGCGACAATCCATAAACCATGCACAAAATCAGTCTGGCACCCCATAAACGCGTGTATTTTGCCAGCGACCAGCATTTTGGCGCTCCAGATCCCGCATCGAGCAGGGCCAGAGAACACCGATTTATCGCTTGGCTGGACAAAATTACCCCTGATTGCGGCGCCCTGTTCTTGCTGGGTGACCTGTTTGACTTTTGGTTCGAGTACGACCGAGTTGTTCCCAAAGGATTTGTGCGTGTACAGGGCGCATTGGCTCAACTAGCTGACCGTGGAATACCCCTCTATTTTTTTACGGGTAATCACGACCTCTGGGTGCGAGATTACTTAAGCCAAGAGCTCGGATTTCAAGTCTTTCATAAACCCCAACTTTTCGAGATCGCGGAAAAGACATTTTTAATCGGGCATGGTGATGGTTTGGGCCCTGGCGACTACGGGTACAAGCGCATGAAAAAGGTATTTACCTTTCCGTTGTTTCAAAAAGCCTTTCAGTGGTTACATCCCGACTTAGGGGTGCGGCTCGCCCAATATCTATCCCTGCGCAACAAACTGATTTCAGGTGCTGACGACTTGGTATTTGCCGGGGCTGAAAACGAATGGCTGGTTCAGTACGCCTTGAAAAAACAAGCAGCATTCCCTGTCGATTACTACGTTTTCGGCCACAGACATCTAGCGCTGGATCTACCGATAGATCCAAAAATTTCTGGTGTTCCAGAAGCGCGCTACCTCAATACGGGAGATTGGATTACCCACAACACTTATGCGGTTTTCGATGGAAATAGTCTGGAGCTACTCACCTACATTGAGGGCTCAGCCCACTAAAGTTCCCCAGTCTGGACATCAGGGTGTATGGCTGTGCTTTTTTTGATGTCCTTGACCATCAGCTGCACTGAAGTGACTCCGTTCCAGGTGTTGCTAGAAATAGAGAACAGCACATCGACTAGTGTGCGGGCGCGCATCAAGGATTGGGCCTCTGCCCAACCAAAACCGATAAAAGGAATAGCCGCGCTGTCTCCTTGTGCCCAGGCCCCTTTTAAATGGCTGTTGTCAGCGCCTACCGTCTGGGCATAACCCGTTTCATGTACCCCATAAGCCGCCCATACTGGGGCCTCATTCCCCGGCCCAAAAGGACCCATCTGCTGAATGATACGCATCAATTTGGGATTGATTTCTCTGAGTTCAATCGACGCATCTACCCGAATGCTGGGCGTCATTTGGTGCGGTTCAATGCGCTGTGCTACCATTTGGTTAAAGGCTTTTTTAAACGCTTCATACCTTTCGGGTTCACAACTCATCCCAGCGGCAGCCTTATGACCGCCAAACTGAATCAAATGTTGGCTACACGCCTCCAAGGCCGCATGCAAATCAAAGTCGGAAACAGAACGGGCAGAGGCGTGCAAAACACCTTCGTGCTCGGTAAACACTACCGTGGGTCTGTAATAGGTTTCCGTGAGTTTTGAAGCCACAATACCGATCACCCCCTTGTGCCAATGACCGCAGACCACGGTGGCGGGAGCTTCCTGGGCTCCCTGCGCTTCAATTTGGGCCAGCGCCTCTTGAAAAATCGTTTCTTGATGCCCTCTTCGCTGGGTGTTCCAGCTTTCGATTTCTTGGGCCATCACCCGAGCCGTGTCTACTGAGGTCTCCATCAACAGAGCAACAGCGTGCTGACCGTGTTTGATCCGGCCTGCAGCATTGATGCGCGGAGCGACGTGGAACTGCAATTGCTCCATCTGCAAGGGCCGCTGTTTTGTCTGCTCGGTAAGTACCGCAAAGGCTGCCCTGGGACTTTGGTTCATTTGGGCCAACCCCAAATAAGCCAAGGTTCTGTTTTCTCCGGTCAAGGGTACAATATCCGCCGCAATGGCCGTAACCACCAAATCCAAGTAAGGAGCCAGGGTTGTTTCGGGATCCAGTCCCATCGCCAGCGACAAGGCGTGAATCAACTTAAGCCCCACACCACAACCGCAGAGTTCTTTATATGGATATGTGCAGTCGGGGCGTTTGGGGTCTAAAACCGCCACTGCCTGTGGAAGTGTTTTCCCAGGTTCATGGTGGTCACAAACCACATAGTCAATCCCTAAAGATTGGGCATGTGCGATCTGTTCATGCGCTTTGATGCCGCAGTCCAAGGCGATGACTAAGTCAACCCCTGAGGCCTGAGCGTGTTCAACACTCACCCAAGACACCCCATAGCCTTCCAGGTATCTGTCGGGTATGTAGGTGATGACCTGATCGGTAAACTGCTGTAAAAATCCGGCCATCAGGGCCACGGAACAAGTGCCATCCACATCGTAATCCCCATACACCATCAAGCGGCTCCCCTGGGCCAAAGCGTCCATGATTCGGTCTACCGCCAAATCCATATCAGTCATGTCAAAGGGGTCGTGAAGCGCTGACCACTCTGGTCTAAAGTAAGCCTTGGCCTGGTCGTAGTCAGTTACCCCGCGTTGAACCAACAGCGCAGCCACTGCAGTCCCAATCCCCAAGGACTGGGCCAATGAAGCGGTTAAACCCGCATCAGGCTGAGGGGTAAACTGCCAATGCATCAAAGAATAGATTAAGATTCGTGGTGAAAAACACAGCTGGTGGACACCTCCGAAAATCTGCGGAACATTTCCATAACGCCGCAGTATTTGGTCACGGAGAGCTCAACACAGCGTTCCAGTTTTTTTTCGTCCAACTGGTCCCCATAAAAATGATACGCCACCTGTACCCGATCGTAATACTTGGGGTGTTCCTCGGTTAAGCGAGCATCTATGTCGATTTCAAAGGCGCGTACAGGCACTTTCATCTTTTGGAACAGGGAGACCACATCGATGCCAGAGCACCCAGCCAGCGAGGTAAGCATCAGTGACTTGGGGCGATATCCTGCGCCAGATCCCCCGTCTTGTACATCGATGTCTATGGACACCATATTTCCTGATGCATTTTCGCTTTCAAAAAGCATTCCGCCTTTCCAAACGGTTTTACAGAGATTATTCATGGTCGTTGTTTTTGCGTGTTTCTTGAGGGGCTCCCCCGAGTACGATCACCAACTCTCCCTTGGGTGGGTGATTGGTGTAATGCGCGGTGACTTCTTGGAGTGTTCCCCTTTGGGTTTCTTCAAATAACTTGGTCAATTCACGGGCTACGGCACAGGGTCTTTCTGGGCCGCACACCTCGATGAGTTGGGTCAAGGTTTTGACCAGTTTATAGGGCGATTCGTAGAGAATGGTACTCCTGGTCTCTTGTGCGATCTGAATCAGCCGGGTTTGACGTCCTTTTTTTGGAGGTAAAAATCCTTCAAAGACAAAGCGATCGTTGGGCAGTCCACTTTGCACCAAAGCGGGGACAAAAGCGGTAGCTCCCGGAAGACAGGTCACGGTGATTCCTGCCTGAATGCAGGCCCTGGCCAAAAAAAATCCAGGATCTGAAATTCCCGGCGTGCCCGCATCCGTAATCAAAGCCATGGTTTCTCCAGCAGCGATGCGTTTGACCAACCCCTCGGTGGTGTAGTGCTCGTTGTGCATGTGATAAGATTGCATGGGAGTATTGATCTGATAGTGCTGCAGGAGTTTTTTGCTCGTTCTGGTGTCCTCCGCCAAAATCAAGTCTGCCTCGTTTAACAGGCGAATGGCCCTATGGGTCATGTCTTCTAAATTCCCAATCGGTGTGGGGACCAAATACAACTGTGACATAGCTAGGTGATTATTGGTCAAACTGCCGATCGATCCAGCTCAAAAATCGCTGAACTATTTCTTGTTTTTCCGTCCAATGGGGGTATTCTGGGCGCACCCAATGTTCGATGAGTTCGTGGGCCAATTGTGCGGACTCCAAAGTAGTTAACTGGGACAGCACTTGATCTAAGTCTTCCCCGCGGCCTTCAAAAAGCTGTTTGGTATACAGCAAACGATCATTGAGGTCAAGTCTAAACCTACCCGCCAACAGATCATTCACTGTTTTATTGGGTTTTGTTCCTGTAGACTGATCTGCGGGTTGATCCGGTTCGGATTTCCAAAAATCTGCTGGATCCAAAGACGCCACCTCTTCGGGCTCGTCCATTTGGGGCAACATGTGCATGATGGTGTCCATCCCCGGAGTTACGTCTGGATGGGTTTGCGCAGCGCTCAGTGATTCCGGGTGGTCTTGCAAATACTTTAGGGCAGCAGCTTTTTCGTAGAGCACCTGAATACGCGCCAAAAGCTGGGCGGCATCCATGGGCTGTTCTTCGCTGCTGATGGCCTGAGCCAGTTCCTTGATCTCTTTTTGAAGGGCTGCCAAAATCATGGTCCTAAGATACTTTATTTGCCGGAATGCACCCTCTTTTTTGCGGGCAAATCCGCCATATTTGCACCGATCAAGGGCGTTGTTGTACCGAGATTATTTGTATTTTTAAAGCCAAAACCTACGACATGTTTTTAGAAAACACCCCGAGCCACAAGGCCCAATTTGGATGGATTGAAGTGATTTGTGGGTCGATGTTTTCCGGAAAAACTGAAGAGCTGATCCGAAGGCTTAAAAGGGCGCAATTTGCCAAACAAAAGATCGAGATCTTTAAACCCCAAATCGATACGAGGTACGATGAAAGCGATGTGGTGTCTCACGACGAAAACACCATTCGCTCTACGCCCGTTCCCGCTGCGGCCAACATCAGGCTATTGGCCGATGGATGTGACGTTATCGGTATCGACGAAGCACAGTTTTTTGACGATGAAATTGTCAATGTCTGCAACGATTTGGCCAACAAAGGCATGCGCGTGATTGTCGCCGGATTGGACATGGACTTTAGAGGTAATCCTTTTGGCCCCATGCCTGCTTTGATGGCTACTGCTGAATACGTGACCAAAGTTCACGCTATTTGCACCCGAACAGGTCAGCTCGCCAATTACAGCTTTAGAAAATCCACAGATAACCACTTGGTCATGCTTGGGGAAACCGCTGAATACGAACCGTTAAGCCGTGCCGCTTTTTACAAGGCCATGCTCAAAGAACGCATCGCCCAACTGGATGTTGTAGAAGAACCATTATCGGGAAAACCAACTCCTGATGCGCCAAAGCCATGAGTGGGCACACCAGACTTGTTTTAGATGCTGAGGCACTGGCCCACAACTACGGTGTGTTGCGCAGTAAAACTGCGCCTGGAACCGCGCTTCTAGGTGTCGTCAAAGCCATGGCTTATGGCAGCGATTCGCTGTTTGTGGCCCAGACTTTGGCCCAGCTCGGCATAGATTACCTAGCTGTTGCTTATGTGCCCGAAGGTGTCGCCTTGCGGGAGGCCGGTATTCATACCCCGATCCTGGTGCTGCATCCACAACTCGACCAACTCGATGATTTGTGGAAATATTGCTTGGAGCCGAGCGTGTACTCCTTTAGGATCTTAAAAGCCCTGAGCGCACGCAAAGAACAGCTCCCCATCCACATCAAATTAAACACCGGCTTGAACCGTCTGGGGTTTGACCGAAAAGACCTGGCGCAGCTCGGAGACCTCCTGAATCAAACTCCTCACTTGACAAGAACAGGGATACTTTCTCATTTGGCGGCTTCTGAAGATCCTGAGCAGGATGAATACACCCGGGGACAATGGGCTGAATTCACCGCCATGAGTGAGGAACTCGCTGAAAAAACTGGGGGATTTACGTACCGACACTTGTGCAATACCTCGGGTATTTTGAGGTTTCCTGAGGCGCATTTCAATTTGGTGCGCAGTGGTATTGGGCTGTATGGATACCCCAATGATCGGGCGATGGAGCATGAGTTTATCCCATTTGCCTCCCTGTATACGGTGATTTCTCAAATACATGACCTCAAAGCTGGGCATGGGATCGGCTACAACCGCGCAGAAGTAGCTAAACAACCTATGAAAATAGCCACGTTGCCCATCGGTCATGCAGATGGCATCAGCCGTATTTACGGATTGGGCAAAGGCGGGGTGTGGATCAACGACCAATGGGCCCCAATTGTCGGAAATGTGTGCATGGACATGATCATGGTCAATGTTTCAGACATCAAATGTGCCGAAGGTGATGAGGTGGTGGTTTTCGATAAAAAACACCGGGCAGATCAACTAGCCGAGGGGGCCGGAACGATTTCATACGAATTGTTAACGGCGCTTTCCAGAAGAATCAAGCGATCCTACCTACCGCTTAAAGAACACAAATAGTTACAAAAATAACATTTTGTTATATTTTAATTAAATAGGGCCTTCGTGTCTTGTTCGGTGCTTGTTTTTAGCTAATATTGCACCGCTAAATTACTCCATATGAAAATAGCTGTTGTAGGTGCCACCGGAATGGTCGGCGAAGTGATGCTTAGGGTGCTCGAAGAGCGCCAGTTTCCTTATACTGAATTGCTTTTAGTCGCTTCAGAGCGCTCTGTAGGCAAAACCATAGCATACCGAGGAAAAAACCATATGGTCATCTCATTGGAAGCTGCGGTAGCTGCTGCGCCAGATATCGCTATATTTTCAGCAGGTGGAGACACCTCCCTAGCTTGGGCCCCTAAATTTGCGGCAGTGGGGACTACGGTGATCGATAACTCTTCTGCTTGGCGCATGCATCCAGACCATAAATTAGTGGTCCCTGAGATCAACGCGGATGTGTTGACTGCCCAAGATAAAATTATTGCCAACCCCAACTGCTCCACCATTCAATTGGTGATGGTGCTTGCTCCGCTTCACCGGGCATACGGTCTGAAACGCGTGGTGGTTTCCACCTACCAATCCGTATCGGGTACAGGGTTGAAGGCAGTAGAGCAAATGGAAAATGAAATGAAGGGTGTCGATGGACCCATGGCTTATGCCTACCCCATCCACAGAAACGCCTTGCCGCAATGCGATGTGTTTTTGGATAATGGGTACACCAAAGAAGAAATGAAATTGATGACTGAGCCCAAGAAAATCATGGGTGATGACTCCTTCCAACTCACCGCTACTGCGGTGCGCATCCCCACAGCTGGCGGGCACTCAGAATCCGTCAACATCAGTTTTGAACGAGATTTTGATTTAGCAGAAGTTCGGGAGATTTTGGCCAATACGCCCGGGGTGGTTCTTCAAGATGACCCTCAATCAGCGCTGTATCCTATGCCGCTCACCGCACATGACAAGGATGAGGTTTTTGTAGGCCGCATTCGCCGGGATGAGACTTTGCCCAATACTTTGAATTGCTGGATTGTGGCGGATAACCTGCGCAAGGGCGCTGCGACCAACGCCATTCAGATCGCAGAATATATTACGGCTCAAGGACTGGTTTAATCAATCGTTGGTGTTGAGCAACTGGGCCAGTTCCTGACCGACCTTGCTGCCGATGGCCACGCCCATGCCTCCCAGCCTTAACCCGCAAAAAACTCTTTTAGAGAGGTGTTTGACAATGGGGGTTTTGCTGGGTCCCATCCCCATGATTCCGCTCCACCTTTGTTCGATTTCAAAGGTTTGATCTGGCAAAATAACTTCGCGCAACAAGTGAACTAAGCGGTCTTGTATCAGGTCTGTCAACCCGAATTCAGTCGTGGTTTCTCCTGCGATGTCCAGATTTCTTCCTCCGCCCAACAACAGTCGCTGCCCGACATTTCTAAAATAGTAATACCCTTGGTCCAGGTGAAAAACTCCTTGGATGTGCAGGCCAGGGATCGGCTGGGTGATCAACACCTGTGCCCGGGCGGGCAATACTTCCTCTGGCGTAAGCTGCTGACCAAATCCGTTAGTGGCGATCATCAAATAGCCTGTAGTGAAGGAGAAATCTGCCAAAGCAACCTCCACACCGAAAGGGGCTTCTTCATAGCCGAGCACTTCCATGCCGTACAGCACTTCGATTCCCCTTTTGCGCACCAAGGCCAACAGGCTGGACATCATGGCCCCTGTGTCTATTTGCCCCTCAAAAGGACTGGAGATATACTGGGGCAAAACACCTTGGAAACCAAAACTGTTTTTTTGGAGTCTAAATGGCGCGCTGCCAAAAACCGGGGTCAGCAATTCATTGATGACAGGTAGGTCCGTCAGACACTGTTCAAACATAGATTGGTCGCGCTGCAAAAACACCTCATGACCGCCATGCCTTTGGTAATCCATGGCCTTGGGACCGAGCAAACTGCGCAAAAGCGCCACGCCGCGATAACGTCTTTGGACCAAATCAACCACCGCCTCAGGTCCGTACAATGACAAATCGCTGGAGAGCTCGGAGATGCTGCCAAAACATGAAAAACCCGCATTTTTAGTGCTGGCTCCCCGAGGCAAAGCGCCTCGTTCCAATACCAAAATGCGGGCTGTAGGGTGCATGCGTCTCAATTCAAGAGCCGCGTTTAAACCAACTATTCCTGCACCTACCACTACAAAATCAACCTGATCAAACCAAGTTTGGCGTTCCCAAAAACTAAATGAGTGTGCGTTCAGGGCAGGTGGGTTTTAGGTGGGGTTTAATCTTTTTGGGGCTCCATCACAAAGCTCTCCATGAATTTTGTGGTGTAATTACCCGCCAAATAATCTGGGTGGTCCATCAACTGCCTGTGGAACGGAATAGTTGTTTGGATGCCCTCAATCACAAACTCATCCAAAGCGCGCTTCATCTTGAGAATCGCCTCTTCTCTGGTCTGGGCAGTAGTGATCAATTTAGCGATCATCGAGTCGTAATAGGGAGGAATCACATAACCGCTGTAGACGTGGGTATCCAATCGAACTCCGTGTCCCCCTGGGGTGTGCAGGGTGGTGATTTTTCCTGGACTCGGTCTAAAGTCGTTATAGGGATCCTCGGCATTGATGCGGCACTCAATAGAATGAAGCTTAGGCAAATAGTTCTTCCCAGAAATAGGCACACCAGCAGCGACCAAAATCTGTTCGCGGATCAAATCGTAATCGATGACTTGCTCGGTAATCGGGTGTTCTACTTGGATACGCGTATTCATTTCCATAAAGTAGAAATTCCGGTGCTTATCCACCAAAAATTCAATGGTCCCTGCGCCCTCATAGCCGATAAACTCAGCCGCTTTTACAGCTGCTTTACCCATATCCTCCCGAAGCTTGTCCGTCATAAAGGGTGAAGGGGTCTCCTCGGTGAGTTTTTGGTGTCTGCGCTGAATGGAACAGTCGCGCTCTGACAAGTGGCAAGCTTTGCCAAACTGATCTCCAACTACTTGGATCTCAATGTGTCTCGGCTCTTCAATCAGTTTTTCCATATACATCCCACCGTTGCCAAAAGCAGCGGTAGCCTCCTGAACAGCGCTGTTGAAGAGCTTTTCCATTTCTTCTTCTTTCCAAACAGCGCGCATCCCTTTTCCTCCACCACCTGCAGTGGCTTTGATCATCACCGGGTAACCGATTTTTAGGGCTGTTTTTTTGGCGTGCTCCACGTCTTTAAGGAGGCCTTCAGAACCGGGCACCGTAGGCACCCCGGCTTTTTTCATGGTTTCCTTAGCGGTAGCTTTGTCTCCCATCTTGTCGATCTGGTCGCCAGAAGCGCCGATAAACTTGATGTTGTGTTCGGCACAAATACGGGAAAATTTGGCGTTTTCAGACAAAAAGCCATAACCTGGGTGAATGGCATCTGCATTGGTGATCTCTGCAGCAGCGATGATGTTTGGTATTTTTAGATAAGACTCTTTGCTCGCTGCTGGCCCAATACAAACCGCTTCATCTGCAAATCGAACGTGAAGACTTTCTTCATCGGCCTTGGAATAAACGGCGACAGTTTTTATCCCCATTTCCTTACACGTGCGGATAATGCGCAGTGCAATCTCACCTCTATTGGCAATTAATATCTTTTTAAACATCTGTCTTTTTTTGGTTGAGCTTATGCTGGATCTACCAAAAACAATGGCTGATCAAATTCTACTGGGCTGGCGTCATCCACCAATACCTTCACGATTTTTCCGCTGATTTCAGCCTCAATCTCGTTGAATAGCTTCATGGCTTCAACCACACACAAAGGAGATCCTGGTTTGATCTCACTGCCTACATCCACCAAATTTGGCTTATCAGGAGAAGACTTTCTGTAAAACGTTCCGATCATAGGCGACTTGATTGTCACATACTTAGCGTCTTCCGCAGGGGCTGCTGCAGGGGCTGCAGGAGTTGATACAGGGGCTGCAGGTGCCGCTTGAATCATTTGAACCGGCGACTGAGTATAGGTAACCACCTCTGCTTCAGGAACATAAGTTCCGCCTGTTTTGATTGTGATTTTAATGTCGTCCGTTTCCAATTTTACTTCGCTTGCCCCTGACTTAGCGACAAACTTGATCAGCTGTTGAATTTCTCTAATGTCCATTTTCCCGTTGATTTATAGTTGGTATCTGTTTAATTGTGGTTTGCGTTGTATGCCCAAGTCAAATATATGGCGCCCCAGGTAAATCCACCGCCAAAAGCGGCAAAGACCAAGCGATCACCCACATGCAGTTGGTTTTCGTAATCAGCCAACAACAAAGGCAAGGTGGCTGAGGTGGTGTTTCCACAGCGTTCAATATTGCGCATGACCTTATTTTCAGGCACACCCATGCGCTGGGCTGTAGCTTCGATGATTCGGTTGTTGGCCTGGTGAGGCACCAACCATTGTACGGTGTCGTTGGTCAATGCGTTGCGCTCCATAATTCGGGCGGCAGCATCGGCCATGTTGGATACCGCAAACTTGAATACGGTTTTTCCGTCTTGATAAACATAGTGTTGCTTGTTGTCCAAGGTCTGTTGAGAAGTAGGCAACAGCGACCCCCCTGCTTCGATGCGCAGAAAATCTCTACCCACTCCATCAGATCTCAAATAAGCATCTTGGTAGCCCAACCCATCTTGGTTGGGTTCAAAAAGAACAGCGCCAGCGCCATCGCCAAAAATAATGCAAGTCGCTCGGTCTTGGTAATCGATGATGGAAGACATTTTGTCCGCCCCGATCAACAATACCTTGCGGTACATGCCTGAAGCTATATAGGCTGCCGCAGAGGACATGCCGTACAGAAATCCAGAGCACGCAGCTTGAAGATCGAAGGAAAAGGCCTCCGTGGCACCGATGGCCGAAGCCACATAGGCAGCTGTTGAAGCCACCATCATATCAGGTGTAGCAGTGGCCACAATAACCGCGTCGATTTCTTTGGGATCTAACTTCTTTTTTTGAATCAGGTCCTCAGCGGCCTTGATGGCTAGATAAGAAGTGCCCAGGTTGGGGTCCTTTAAAATTCTGCGCTCTTTAATGCCGGTTCTAGAGGTGATCCACTCGTCATTGGTGTCCACCATTTCCTCCAACATAGCGTTGGTCAAAATGTGTTCTGGCAAATAGGAACCAACAGCAGTAATCGCGGCAGTGATCTGACTCATCTAAGGGCAATTTGAGGGCAAAAATGCGCCAAAAAGCGCAATTTTGAGCAAAAATTAAGCAAAATTATCTGTTTTTGTTCAAAACTTGGCCAAAACCGTCAGGTTATAAACAAAAAACTCCCGCCTTGTGAGGCGGGAGTATATCAAGTAGGAGTCCTAAAAAATTATGCGGTAGCCGCTTCGGTTTTATCTACCAAAACTTGACCTCTGTAGTACAATTTTCCTTCGTGCCAGTGGGCTCTGTGGAACAAGTGTATTTCGCCAGTAGTTGGGTCTTTAGCCAATGTTGGGGCTACAGCCTTATAATGAGTTCTTCTTTTGTCTCTTCTGGTTTTTGAGGTCTTTCTCTTGGGATGTGCCATGACTATTCCTTTTTATCGTTGATTAAATTCTTTAATGCATCCCATCTGGGATCTGTGTTGTCTTCTTTACCCGCTTCGGGCTCTCTCACTTCTTTAACGCTAAATTTTTCCAGCAGTTCAATGGCTTCGTTTTGCAACGTGCCGTCGAGCACCCCTGGGTGGACGCGTTTTTGAGGAACGGCCAATACCACCATTTCATAGAGGTATTGAGCGACATCTACCTGATGTTCCATATGGGGCAAAATGAGCAAACTTTCGTTTTCGTCATTAAACTCTTCCCCAAACTTCACCACCAAATCCAATGTTGCCTGAATCGGCAAATCAAACAACTCCCCAGTGACATCACAGGGAACACGCACACTGCCTTGGGCAGCAAAAGCGAGTTCCATCATGGTGCTCATCTTGTTGAGCTGTACAGAAACTTGGATTTGAGTAGATATAAACTCCTCAAAATCAAATTGTTGAAAGAACTTTTCTCCAAGTACAAAGTCAAAACTGTGCGTTCCTTGCTTAAGTCCTGAAAAAGGAATGATGTATTCCTTGTTTTTCATGAGGTGTCAGTTTAGGCAAATGTAGTTGGGCCAAAGGCGGGTGCAAAGATAGGAATATTTAGAAATTTACCAACAAAATGATGTTAATAATCTACCTACTCTGGCTGGGGTGCTGGCTTTGGTTTTTTGCTCGGCTTCTTGTCCTGTAATACCGCTTTCTTCAAAGGGTTTTTTGACCAGAATAAATAGTCTTTGCGCAGCCGATAAATGTTTATGGCCTCGTATACCGCGGCGTGAAAAGAACTGTGGTCTGCACGGCCAGAACCCGCAATATCAAAAGCAGTTCCGTGGTCAGGCGAAGTGCGCACATGAGAGAGTCCAGCGGTAAAATTGACGCCTTGCCCAAAGGAAAGGGTTTTAAAGGGGATAAGGCCTTGATCGTGGTAAGCAGCCAAGACAGCGTCAAACTGACGGTAGGTGCCTGATCCAAAGAACCCATCTGCGGCATAAGGACCGTAAACCAGGTGTCCTTTTGCGGCGATTTCTTGAATGGTGGGTTTAAGCACTTCATCGTCCTCAGACCCAATCACTCCTTTGTCTCCATTGTGCGGGTTGATGCCCAACAAAGCAATTTTTGGCTTTCTGATGCCGAAATCTTTGACCAATGAATCCATCATCAGCGCAACTTTCTCGCGAATCATCTGTGGGGTAATCGCCTTAGAAACCTCCTTGACAGGTAAGTGATCGGTCAACAGCCCCACCCTTAAGGTGTCGCTGACCATAAACATCAAGCTCTTACCGCCGAGTTCTTGGGCCAAATAATCGGTATGTCCCGGAAATGAAAAGGAGGCGGATTGGACATTGCTCTTATCTATAGGAGCAGTGACCAATACATCAATATCTCCTTGTTTTAGTGCCGCTACAGCAGCAACCAAAGATTCGATGGCTTTTTTCCCTGAATCTTCTGTCGGTATACCCCACTGCAACTCTGATTGATCTTTCCAGGTATTGACCACATTAAACTTGCCCTCTAAAGCATCGGAGGCAGCGGCAATTCCGTGAAATTTAATCTCTGTACCCACGGCGTTTTGGTGGGCAGACATCATTTTGGTAGAGGCAAATACCACCGGGGTGCACAATTCCAGCATGCGCGCATCGGCAAACGTCTTGAGGGCGACCTCAATCCCTATTCCGTTGTAATCTCCGGCGGAAATTCCCACCTTAATTTTGGAGGACTCTTGCATGGGTTGTCTGGCTTAATGCGTAATTTAGTGCCGTAAAATTAGGCAAATAAAACGACTTTATGTTTACAGGCATCATTGAAACTTTGGGGCGCATCAGCCGGCTAGAACGCGATCAAACCAACCTGCATCTTTGGGTAAACACCCCGCTCGCCAAGGAGCTGAAGATCGACCAAAGCGTTGCCCACAACGGGGTGTGCCTCACAGTTGTCTCATGCAATGATCGCGAATATCAAGTAACCGCTATTGACGAAACACTGCAAAAAACGTCGATGAAACACTGGCAGGTAGGCGATGCGGTGAACTTAGAAAGGGCCATGGTGGTGGGAAGTCGACTGGACGGCCACATGGTTCAAGGCCATGTCGACCAGACAGCCACTTGCGCGTCAATCGCTGATCAGGACGGTAGCTGGGTGTTTTCTTTTACCTATGACACCTCAGCGGGCCATGTTACTGTTGCCAAAGGATCCATCACCGTGGACGGAACAAGCCTTACAGTGGTGGACAGCGAGCCGGGTCGTTTTACCGTAGCTATTATTCCCTACACCTACGAACACACGCGTTTCCAACACTACCAAGTAGGCGAAAAAGTCAATCTAGAGTTTGACGTAATCGGCAAATACGTTCAGCGTTACTTTAACGCCATAAACGGCTGATCTTTCTCCAGGTCCTAAGCAACATCAAGGCAGAAATTACCGTGATTGAAGCGGCAATCGCCAATATTTGACCATCCCCATAAAGCGCGTAGCCCGTTGAAAACAGGGCGCCATAGACCATCAATGCACCCCAGATCATGGCGGCGATTCCTTGGGGAACCATCCACGGAAGACCTTGGCCTTTTTGAGTGGGATAATTTTTCCATCCTGGGCCACCAGGTTGGACCTGGTCGACAAAGCGCTGAAGCGTTTCCGAGTTTTCAGCAGGGGTCAGCCAAGTGACCAAAAGCCAAACTGCGGTGGTGATGGCCACCACCAAGGGGTATTTGCCCCAGGCGGGCAACACACCCTCGGGTCCGAATAAAATCACAGATAACGAACCAAACTGCAGCGCTATCGAAGTGATCCCTGAGCTGACCATAGCCGCTATTTCACTCCAAGCGTTGACGCGCCACCAGAACCACCTCAAAATAAATATAAGACCTGTGCCTGCGCCGAACATCAGGATGATCTCAAAGAGCTGTAAGGCGGAAGTCAAAGCCAAGGCCAACAATGCGCTTAAGCACATCAATCCGACTGTGGCCCAGCGACCTGTGCGCACCAACTGAGCCTCTGAAGCGTTTTTTCCAGCACCTAATCGATAAACATCATGGATCAGGTAGGACGCGCCCCAGTTTAAATGGGTAGAAATCGTGGACATATAGGCGGCCCCTAAAGAGGCCAAAACCAGACCCATCAATCCCGCAGGGAGTTTGGTCAACATGGCTGAGTACGCCAAATCTTGGCCCAGCTTGGAGGCGTCTACCTGTGGAAATGCTTTTTGTATGCTCGGAAGATCTGGAAAGACGACCAAGGAAGCCAAAGCCACCAAAATCCATGGCCAAGGTCTGAGGGCGTAGTGGAGTACATTGAAGAAAAATGTGGCGCCCATGGCGTGGTGCTCATTTTTAGCCGCCAACATACGCTGGGCGATATAACCCCCACCTCCGGGTTCAGCGCCGGGGTACCAAGCGCTCCACCATTGAACTGCCAAGGGGATGACCAACAACATGATCAGCGCATTAGGGTCGTTGGGGTCGGGAAAAAGGGATAATTTGCCTTGTACATTTTCATGGGTCAACAGCTGGCTTAACCCGCCCACTTCGGGGAGCTGGACCAGGTATACAGCGGCGCCAATAGATCCCGCCATCGCAAAGAAAAACAACAAAAAATCAGTGTAAATCACCCCGCGAAAACCGCCGATGGCGCTGAAGACCACGGTAATGCTGCCCGCAATGAGCACGGTTTGTACTGGGGTGAGTCCCAGCATGACTTGGCCGATTTTGATGGCCGCTAGGGTAACCGCAGCCATGGCCATTACGTTAAAAACCACGCCTAGATAAAACGCGCGAAACCAACGCAAAAAACGCGCGGGTTTTCCGCCATATCTGAGTTCGTAAAACTCCATGTCCGTGGATACATCTGATCTTCGCCACAGCTGGGCATACACAAAAACCGTGAGCAATCCTGTGAGCAAAAACGCCCACCAAACCCAGTTGCCCGACACCCCATTGGTTCTGACAATATCGGTGACTAAATTGGGGGTGTCCGTGGAAAATGTGGTGGCTACCATCGAAAAACCCAACAGCCACCAAGGCATGTTTTTGTTGGATAAAAAATATGCGCTGGTACTGGATCCTGAGGTTCTGGAGGCCCAAAATCCTATGCCCAAAACGGCGCTAAACAAGACGCCGATGATGGCGTAATCCAAAAAGGTCAACTGCATAATTTGGTCGGTTTAAAACGAAGATAATACTTTTTGTGGCCTGTTGCAGGTCCCATACTTTTGTACCTTAGCGACATGCAATGGACGGCTTGGGCAGGGCTTTCGCCCCAAATGTTTGGACTCGCTTTTCTGGGCGCCTTTATTTTAGGGGTTTCCAAGGCCGGGGTTAAAGGCATTGCCGTCATGATTGTCACGCTGATGGCGCTCGCCTTTGGATCAAAGCCTTCTACAGGCCTGTTGATGCCCCTGTTGCTGGCGGGTGACGTATTTGCCATTGTTTACTACCACCAACACGCTCAATGGAGTTATTTAAGGCGGTTTTTGCCTTGGATGATGGGCGGTGTGCTGATTGGGGTTTGGATTGGGGATCGGGTGGATGAAACCACATTTCAGCAGCTGATGGGCTACACCATATTGGGGACCGTCGTGATGTTGGTTTGGTGGGAGCGAAAAAAAGAGCGAGTGATTCCGAATCATTGGGCATTTGCCGGGGTTACTGGGCTGATGGCGGGCATCACCACCATGATCGGCAATCTAGCTGGGGCGTTTTCCAACGTGTTTTTTTTAGCCATGCGACTGCCCAAACAGGCGTTTATCGGCACAGCTGCTTGGTTGTTTTTTTTGATCAACCTGTTTAAACTCCCGTTCCATATTTGGGTCTGGAAAACCATCACCCCAAAAACCTTGTGGATCGACTTGTGGCTGCTTCCTGCCGTAGTCATGGGTCTGTTTGCTGGCGTTTTTGTGGTGAAAAAAATCCCAGAGTCCTGGTTTAGACCGATTATCTTGATACTCACTGCCCTAGGTGCTTTAATCCTGTTCTTTCGATGAAATACCGTTGGTGGTTACTGCTTTTATGGATATGCGCTGCCCGTGGTCAAGACACCACAGAGGTGCGGCAGGTGGACCTCAGTGAAATCACACTTTGGGCCCCAAAGTCCTCGGAGTCCCTGTTGCTGAGCCCGATTGCCTTGCAGCGCATTGACTTCGCCCAAGTCCTTTCGCGTTCCTCGGCCCAAAACCTCAACGACGCTTTGCGCGGAGTGCCTGGCGTTTGGGCACAAAACGCAGTTAACATGAATCAAGACCTGAGGATCTCTATCCGTGGGTTTGGCGCTCGAGGGGCCTTTGGCATTCGCGGCGTTAAAATAATTCTCGACGGCGTTCCAGAAACCACCCCTGATGGCAGCGGTCAAGTAGACCATATTCCTCAAGTGCTTTTGTCTCACGTGGATGTGGTCAGGGGACCACAAGGGGCTTGGATGGGCAGTGCCGCCTCAGGGGCTCTAGTGATGCGCACCCGCGATGATCTAGACGGTGCCCGCCTCGAGCTAGATGGGCGAATGGGGGCCAATGGCTACCAGCAGTTCACCGCCTTAGGACAGGTCAATCACCGTCAGGGACACAGCCTGTGGATGGTCAACCATCAGTCTGCAGAAGGCTATAGAGACCACAGCCAATACCGAAGTCAAAGCGCGCTCTACAAACGCTTTTGGGGCAGCAAAGAACAGGGGCAATGGCGTTGGACTGGTCTGTTTTTTCACAGCCCTCAAGCCCAAGATCCTGGGGGGCTCACCGAAGCCCAATGGCTGGAGTCCCCCAGACAAGCCAGAAAGGCCAACGTTGACTTTCAGGTAGACGAATCGGTCACCCATGCGCAAAGCGCCCTGCATTGGCGACAAACCAAAGAGTCGCGCACCTCAAACGCTTTTGCGTATTTGTCCTATAGAGACTTTGCTTCTTTGCTCCCGTATACCTCAGGCGGGGCTACTTCATTTACCCGGTGGTACGGGGGTGTCGGTTATCAAGCTACTGATAGAAAAACCTGGGGGCTTCTGGGCTGGGGCGCCTCCCACCAAAATCAAACAGACCAAAGACAGCGCTATGACAATGTAAATGGTCAGCCAGGTGCATCATTGTCCGACCAAAAGGAAGCTTATGCAGAAAGTGCGGTTTTTGGACATGTCTCTAGAACCCTGGGGGATTTTACCGGGGCGGGGAGCCTGAGGGTCAGTCGTGTTTCTATGGGTGTTGATCCCTCTATGTCGGTACACTATCCCGTAACCCCAGCGCTGTCAGTTCAGTGGAACAAACCCAAAAACTGGATGCTCTACACGCTTTGGGGCAGTAGCTTTGACACCCCAACCCTCAATGAGCTCAGTCAGAATCCATATGGCCCTTCCGGATTTAATCCAGATCTGGGGCCCAGCACCTATCGCTCCATAGACATAGGAGCTAAAAGCACCCGCATCGGGCAGCCCTGGTCGGTAGCGCTTTACCGCATCTGGGGGGACAGCGAATTGACGCCTTACTCGCTCCCAGAACAAAACGAACGAACCTTTTTTCGCAATCGCGGGGCATCCACAAGAATGGGGGCAGAGTTGTCTTGGAAAAAAACATGGGGTCCATGGACTTGGTCACACAGCGCTCAATGGCAAAAAACTGAGATTGATCCCGTGACGTCATCTGACTTCAAACACCTACCCGGGGTGCCTGAGCATCAATACTGGATGGCTCTAGACAAAGATTGGGGGGGTTGGATACTGCACTGGGAGCATCTTTGGGCCGGAGGAGTCTATGTGTCCACCAACACGGACAAAAAAACTTCAGCCAACTACCAGAGTCATTTGGGGATCGCAAAAACATGGACCAGGGAAGAGGGAACTATTCGATGGACAGCAGGCGTCAACAATTTGTGGAATGCCGCTCTGTTGGATCAGGTGCGCGTCAATGCTTTTGGCGGCCGTTATTTTGACCCAGCCCCAGGAAGAACCGTGTTTATGGGATTGAATTACAAACGCTGAGTTTAGGGGGCGCATTCGCCTGTAATCCAGCGCTTTACTCCATAAACAGCAGCCTCACATCCGTTGCCATAAGTTTTTCCATCACACCCACAAACAGGCACGTATTCTTTAGTGCAGGCCATCTCCAACGGAGGCTCACCGGTGACACAATCTGTGTTTTGCGCCCTGCGAAAAACAAACACCACCTCATCATCGGCTATTTCAGGTGCGTCTATATAGGTCCAGGTGGCGGTATTTTCTGCCATAGATACCTGAAAAGAACGTCCAGAATCAAAGGTGATCACATCCCCCTCAATGTCATAGGATTTGGTTCCTGTAAATTCATACCAGTAAGGATTGGGGCCGTACTCGGTCACGGTGATCTGATTGGTTTGCGGATCTATCTTCATCCAGGTGTCGTTAAAATCAACCTCCTCACCGAAATAACAATAACAGATTTTATCGGTTAACACCCAGGTGTCTGCCAATTGGCTTTGCAGGCGCCATTCGAGTTCAGCCTTGGAGTCGAGGGCCTCCTCATCACAAAGGGTAAAGGTCAACATCATTAAAGCAAAGATCCATTTCATGGCTTTGGAGTTACGGGGTGGGTACAAAGATGGTTAAAGGACACTAAATTTTCATATATTAGGGAAGCTAAAAATCAACCTTATGAAAAACAATAATTCCCGTCGAGACTTTATCAAAAAGAGTGCCATTCTAGGTACTGGCTTTTATATCGTCCCGAGAAATGTATTGGGTGGCCCTGGATTTACCGCGCCCTCTGACCAATTGGCCATCGCTGGAATCGGCGCTGGTGGCAAAGGCGCCAGCGATTTGCGCAACGCTTATAACGGCGGTAAAAACAGGGTGGTCGCTATCTGCGATATCGATCCCAAACAAGCTGCAGCCAATGTAAAGGCGCATCCTGATGCCGCATATTTTGCAGATTACCGGGAGTTATTCGACCGAGTCAAAGGAATTGACGCAGTCACTGTAGGAACCCCAGACCACACCCACGCCCCGATCGCTTATAACGCCATGATGCGCGGTATGCACGTTTACGTGCAAAAGCCATTGACGCACACCTTGGCCGAAGCCCGTTTGTTGACCAAAACCGCTGCAGCCCAAAAAGTAGTGACCCAGATGGGTAATCAAGGAGGATCTAACCCCGGGGTAGTCAAAATCATGGAATGGGTAGATCAAAAAAGAATTGGGACCATCAAGCACGTGCATGTGTGGACCAATCGACCCGTTTGGCCACAAGGAATTAAAATGCCGGCGGCCAATCCTGACCAAAAACCAAGCGATCTAGCCTGGGATTTATGGCTGGGACCAGCCAAAAAAATCCCTTTTACCCCAAACCTTCATCCCTTTAACTGGAGAGGGTTTTGGGAGTATGGAACTGGGGCATTAGGTGACATGGGTTGCCATTTGTTTGATGCGCCCTACAAAGCCCTAAAACTCGGATATCCCTCTGCGGTACAGTGCAGCGTTGCCGATGTGTACACCCGCATGTGGGTGCCTGAATACACCCCTGAAGCATGCCCATTGGCCACGCGCGTTACCATAGATTTCCCCAAAGATGACCACAATCCTCAGGGCGTCGTCTTTGAATGGACTGACGGCGGTATTCAACCAGCTATTCCAGATGAGATCGCAGATAAATACGTGGCGGATTCAAGCGGCGTGATGATGATGGGTGAAAACGGAATTATCACGGCTGATACCTATGGCAATCACCCAAGACTATACATCGGAGGTCAAGAAATCGACCACCTCAACACCGATGAAGCGGGCAATCTGGACCTCATCCACAACCAAAACTGGACAGAGGCCTGCAAAGCTGGCTTTGGTTCGGCAGAACACCAAGCGCTCACCGCTTCATTCGACTACGCAGGGCCGTTTACTGAAACTGTGCTGATGGGGAACTTAGCCATCAAGGCGCACCAAATGCGCCGAGAAGACGCTCAAGGAAACCAAAGTTATTTCGGGCGCAAGAAATTGTATTGGGATGGTGCTAACATGAAGATCACCAACTTGGATGAAGTCAATCAATTTGTCTCCAAGACCTATAGGGCTGGTTTCGAATTGCCGATTTAATCTTATTGCTTTTACCTTCAGAATTGCCTGTAAAACAGCATTAAACCAGCTGGCTTTGCAGGCAATTTCTAATAATGACCCGATCGATAATAAAAGAAGTCTTGTCTGAAAAGTCAATGGTGACTTCTTGCTTGTTGTCAATCCATGTCTGGACGGTAGCTACCGACTGGGGGTTGAGTTCTGGTAAAACAGGCACGCCTAATTCTTGTAGCGAAAGGGCGTTGCAGGCCTGTTCGTATTGGCCTTTGATGGGGACTACCATCAATTTTTTCTGCAGGTAAAGCGCTTCAGATGGAAGCTCAAATCCAGCGCCACAAATCACGCCACTGCAATTCTTTAAGGCCTTAAGAAACTTCTCCTGATCGATGGGATAAGCCTTAACGTTGCCTTCTTCAATTTTTTGTGTGGTGTGTCGGGTGAAAATCTTCCAGCGGATGTCAGGAAATGCCCCAAAATAAGTTCTGAGGTGCTCCAGGGAATAAGCGGGCAAATACACCAGGTAAAATCCTCTTTTTCTGGGCTGCATCTCCCGAACCTCCGAGCGAATTACTGGCCCGTAGATGCGTTTGTTGTATTTGCGAAAGTGAAAGCCCACTTGATCATAGGTAGGCGCGTAGTACTTGAGTATCGCCGTTCCCAAAAATTTTCCTTCTACAGCCTTTGGGGCTTTGGGGGCCAATACGGCCAACTGATGACTCATCCCCACGGACTTGACCCCCCTGAGCACACAAGCCCAGGCCACCACAGGTTCAAAATCTACAATCACCAGGTCGTAATCCTTTACCGGACAGGTCCAAACATCCCGCAAAAAAGCAAACAACCTAAAGTGGAGCAAAGACTTCCAAAGACTGATTCCTCCAGTCTTATTCATTTTAAACGTGATGCCCCGATAGTGTTTCATCACCTCAAAAGGCAAATGCACCTGAGATTCATCTCCACTCACCACCACATCTACCTGCCCCCGATTATTCAGAATGGGGACAATTTCCAAAGCCCGAGCTACATGCCCATTTCCGGTACCTTGTAAAGCGTACAGAATCTTCATAGCGAAGCTTTGGTTTTAATATTGGTTAAGATGTCGGCAAACAACTCTTTAGGAGTCCGGTCGATCGCCTCTGGGGCGTCGTTGTCCTCCAATACTTGGTTGAGGTCGTGTTGATACAAAGACCACGCCCCCTGGTGGTATTCTAGGGCGGTCAGGCTTTCTACCCAATCTCCTGAATTTAAATAGGTTACTGTCCCTCTAGGGGTTTCAATATCCTTGATGATCGGGTGATGGATGTGTCCACATACCACCGCCCCCACCTGGTTTTCTAATGCGATTTCCGCAACCGTGTGTTCAAAACTATTGATGAAGGACACCGCCTTCTTCACTTTTTCTTTCACCTGTTTGGAGAAAGAGATTCGATCTTGACCCAACCTCATCCGCGTCCAATTCACTGCTCGGTTGATCAAAATCAAGGTGTCGTAGCCGACGGCGCCCAGTCGGGCAAGCCACTTGGAGTATTGCATGGTGACATCGAATACATCCCCGTGAAAGATCCAAGTCTTTTGTCCTTGCAGCTCTAACACCAGTTTGTTTTTGATCTCCAACCCCCCCATACTCGTACCGTCAAACTTGCGCAAAAACTCGTCGTGGTTGCCGGTGATGTAGTGCACTTTAATTCCTTTAGACGACCACTTTAAGAGGTGATTGATCACCTTGAGGTGTGCTTTGGGGAAATAGTTCTTAGAAAATTGCCAGATGTCGACAATATCTCCATTCAATACTACTTCCTTAGGCTCCAAGGACTTGAGGTACTGCAATAATTCTTTGGCATGGCACCCGTAGGTGCCCAGATGCACATCCGATAAAACCAAGAGGTCAAGCGCTCTTAGGTTTTTGGCTTTGCGTTTTTGGGGCATTCAAAAGGCTTTGTTGCAAATAAATGAATGGAAAACTCATTGTAGATCAACCCAGGATTATCCTATAGTTATTTCCCTGTTGCCCAGAAGTTACCAAAAGGTTAGGAAGCTTGTGTTGGTCCCTAAAATAGAAAAGTCCGTTTTCGAGTAACCAGCTCGGAACGGACTTTTCAAACTAAACTAAACCAACTCAAATGATTTGATGGGTCAAAGATACGTCCCTTGAGCGCTTCACTCCGTTAAGGTGTCGTTAATGATTGTTAAGGGAACGTTGTATTTCACCCTAACGAGCGATGGCGACCTTTGGGCCAATATTCCCTCACCACCCAAAACATTGAAGGTTCTTTGCCCTTGAACCCAAGCCCACAACACCTACAGCGCCTAAAAATAACGGCGATGAAAAACAAATGGAATGCGCATGTACTAGGCCTGACTATGACGGCCTGGTTGCTGGGGGCTTGCTCCCAAACGGAAATGGACACCATCACCCAAAGTGAAGGGCCGAGTATTGGTGCTATAGCCCACCAAAATGTGCGGGCGGAAATCACTCAGTTGATGGGCGCTGCTTTAAGCGATCCGGCGGTGGCTCAAGAGGTCTATGCCTTGATGACTCAGCTGGATCCAGACCATCCTGCCGTGAGTTTAGCGGCCTTATGGGAGATCAACACAGGGCGGCTGCGGGGCGAAGACCTGAGTATGGACAGCAGTTATCAAAAGGGGCAGCCGCCCACAGAATCCGTGTTTAAAAGGGCGGCTACGGGTTTGTTGCAGGAAGACCCCGAGCGATTTCCCAGGTTGAGCGCGGGGTTAAATTCACATGCGCCTACGCAAAAATCGAGCTATTGGGAAACCTTGCTGACCGAAGATCCGCTGCAGCTCTACCAACTGAACACCGCTGAAAAATCTGTGGGTACCGCTCGATCAGCGGACATGATTACCTTGACCTATGTTCCGGATTATGAAACCCAAGCCAACGAAGCTTGGACCTGGAGTGGTCCGGGGACGACCCCCGTCTCGGCGGGGATGGTGACCAACGAAGATCTGTTTGAAGAAGCGATCTGGGTGTTGGGACCCATTGACCCCTGTGACTTGTCCGGAGGGACGTGTGACGCTGTAGAGGTATTTCCCACGGGCACAGCTGGGGGTGGAAACTCAGGATATCTACCCCCACCTACTTCGGCCGTACCGCTGTTGCTCCCCTATAACGTCAATCACGAAGATGTACTGGAAGAAGATGTGCTGAGCACCGTAATTCCCATGATCAAACTCAACACCCGCTCTTGGCTGGGATTTGGCGCCACCCACCAAAAACTATCTTTCTGGAGGGCCAGTCCAGACGGCGTGCCCAGCATCAGCAACGGAGTGGTGGTGCCTTCGGGAAAAAACTACGCGATCGGCAAAATTCGTTTTAGGGCCAACAATTCCTCCTTAAGCCTTTGGCATCCCGTGTATTTGGAATTTGACGCGGATTGGAATCAGTCTGAAAACGAAGAACTCTTGGTGGTATTCAGTGAGCATCACTTCAGCGGAAGCGCCTCTACGAGTGCAGAACTCAGCGCTGGGTTTGACCTCAAAGAAGGAAAAATTATTCCCACGCCCAAAGCGACAGTCAAAGTAGGTGTTACCATCAAAGCTGGGGGCACAAAACTCAGGGGGCAACAAGTGTTCTCCAGAAGACAGGTGCTGGCCACCATTACAGGTCCTGGGCTTACGGGGCAAGAAGTTACCCACGGCAATGTGCGCTACAACGTAAAAAAAGTGAGTGAACTAGACTTCTTTTTTACCCACTACTACACAGATCTATAGAGGATCTAAGGTGAGGTGCATCAGTTTGGGGCCACTGATTCCTGCCATCTCTGTGGTCACCCAAAACGATCGAGGCGTGTCAATTTTGACCGCCTCGATTTGTGCTTTCCCCACAGGGATCACAAACTTTTGGATAGCGGCCTTTTGGGGTTGATCGGCGTCCCACTCAGACACCACATAGAGATATTGAACCCCGTCAAAACCATAACCGGTGAGCGCTAGGGTGTTGGACTTGGGATCGTAATCTGCTCCGGTAATCAAAGAGCCAACTGCCCAAGTAGCCAATGGCTTAAGCACCTGTTTGGGCTTGGTTTTGTCGACCCAATAAAGCTGGGTAGTTTGATCCGCTCTGTTTTTTGAAAAGAGCAACAATCGTCCCTTGTAATGCAAAAGCGCTTCTGCGTCGAAAGGGTGCTTGGACTTTCTGTCAAAATTTTGTTGGGCGTCATACCTGATTTGAATGGTTTTGGTCGTCCAAAACTTTTTGTGCACTTGATAGATCACCAAGTCTTGCCTGTTTCCAAAATTATTCCCGGTATCCGCTATATAATAATGCGTTTCATCGGCCGTAATGTCTTCCCAATCTCGATTGTTGAGGGTTTCTAAGTTCTTTTTTTGGGTGACTTTTCCTCGGTCGTCAAAAAAATAAAGGGTTGGGGTGCCCCCTGAATCATTGTGGGTGACCCATTGATCGCCTGACCGTTCCAGTCCGGAGGTTTCATTGACCCAAAAAGAAAGGGGTGTTTCAGTTACCGTGACTTGTGCCCACAAGCACTGTCCCAAAAAAACAAAGAAAAAAAAGGGTGTGGAGCGCATTAGTGAAATCCGAACTTGCTCAGGTTGTCATGACTGATTTTAATGGCCTCCAAAGGTTGCATTCCATCAAAAACCATGTCCTGTTCCACGATGTAATACTCCAATCCCGAGGTGGCTGCGTGAGATAAGATGCGCGCAAAATCAATGGTACCCAAACCTACTGGAGCAAATCTTCCCTGGGCATCTCTGTCTTTAACATGCCACATTTTAAATCGGCCCGGGTATTTGTTGATGTAGTTTACAGGATCAACACCTGCGGTCGTCACCCAAAACAGGTCCATTTGAAAATTGACCCAGGCTGGATTGGTGTGCTCCAAGAAGTAATCCATAGGAACCACCCCTTGGGCATTGGGTTTAAACTCAAAGTCGTGGTTGTGGTACAACAACTTAAGCCCTTGAGCTGCGCACTTTTCGCCAATCGTATTGAGCACATCGTTGATGAACACCACTTCATCACTCATACCCATGCTGCGCTCCTTTACATTGAATTTGTAATGTCCCATAGGGGGCACAGGAATGACAAAGTATTGAAAACCAGCTGCTTTGCTGTCAGCAATCAATTGATCTGCATTCTCCAAAGTAACGCCCCCCTGGTGTACACTGATGGGCTCCATGCCCAGACTTTGGACGTAGGACTTAAACTCCTCGGGCTTCATGCCATAGAACAATCCGTCTTTGTAGTCGGTTGCCTCAATATATTTATATCCGATATCGGAAACAGACTTCAAGGTGGCCTTGGCGTCTTGGCCCATCAAATCGCGAACAGTGTACAAGGTGGCTCCGCCAAACTTATCTTGGGCTTGCAGGGAAAAGGCCAATACAAACACCAGTTTTACCAAGAGTTTTAAGGCGATTAAAGAAATCCATTGAGCTTTGGTTTTGGGCAAATAGTTCTTTTTCATTGTGATTGTAGTTTGTTGTTTTTAATTCGTTTGGGGTTGTACCAAAGGTAAAAACCGCTGAGCGATAGGACCATAAGTCCTAGGGATACCAGGGTAGTATAGGTGAGTTTAAAATTGTCTGAGCCCCAATTTCCGGCCCAATCAACAATTGATCCGTCGTGGATTTTTTCAATAATATCAGAAGTGCGTTGGTTGGCGGATAGGACTTGGCCGGTAGAGAGATCTACCTGAACCTCCCAAAACACATCGCTAAACAACACCTTAGCGACTCCATACCCCGGCCGAACGTCGATGCGATCGATGACTGCCTCGATCTGCAATTCATCAGCGGCATATTTTTCGGCCACCTCCATCACCTGGGCTACAGAAATCCATGCAGTAGGAGCCTGGGTCGTTCCCGAATTGGTCGGGGGTAAAAGGGCTGCTTGTTTCTTCCAACCCAAAAGCAAACCTGTAGTGCCGATCAAAAACATAAAGACCAACAAGGGAATAGAGACCCAGCGGTGGATAGAGCGAAATAAGCGGGTGCGTTGGGCTATTTTTTTGTTGGGCATTGTTGGGGATCGTCCCTGCAATTTACGCATTCTTTGCACTTCACAAAATAAAGTTAAATCAGGGGTTTATCTGAGGTTCATTCTTCGAATAACCACTGTGGTTTTCATAACTTTGCACCGCTAAACAAACCAAATGTACACGTCTATTTTGCCGCACAAAAAGAGCGAAGTGGCTCCGATTACCCTGGATAAAACCGGGCTAAAGGAAGAAATCGCTCGGTTGAAAAAGGAAAAAAACGCCTGCATTCTGGCCCACTATTACCAAGAGGCAGACATACAGGATGTTGCTGACTACTTAGGAGACAGCCTGTATTTGGCCAAGGTAGCTGAGCAAGTCACCTCAGATGTGATTGTTTTTGCCGGGGTGCATTTTATGGCGGAAACTGCCAAAATCATCAATCCGTCCAAACGCATTTGGTTGCCGGATTTGAACGCGGGATGTTCGCTTGCGGATTCTTGTCCCCCAGAAGCTTTGAGCGCGCTCAAAGCCCAACATCCTGAAGCTCTTGTGGTTACCTACATCAATTGCACTGCGGAAATTAAAGCGCTCAGCGATCTGGTGTGCACCTCGAGCAATGCGGTCGCGGTGATCAACAGTATTGATCCGGAAAGAGAAATCATTTTTGCCCCAGACAGAAATTTAGGGCGTTATTTGATCCAACAAACCGGTCGGCCCATGATCTTGTGGGAGGGTGCTTGTGTGGTGCACGAAGCATTTGCCTTTGAAAAAATTGTCAAGCTCTTCCAAGAGCACCCTGATGCGCAATTTATCGCCCATCCTGAGAGCGAATCGGCTGTCTTGGATCTGGCCAAGTACATAGGCAGCACCTCTGGTTTGCTCGATTATGTGCAAAACGACAGCGCGCAAAAATACATTGTGGGTACTGAGGTGGGGATTATTCACGAGATGAAAAAAAGAGCGCCCCACAAAACCTTTATTCCCGCTCCAGTTCAAGACGACACCTGCGCCTGCAGCGAGTGCGCGTACATGAAGGTAAACACATTGGAAAAATTATACCGCTGCCTCAGGGATGAAGCCCCAGAAATCTTTTTGTCTGAGGATTTGATCGCTCGGGCGCGTAAACCCATACAGCGCATGCTGGAAATCGCTTGATGAATACAGACCACTTAGTTATTGGCGCTGGTATTGCGGGCCTGAGTCACGCCTTGTATTTGGCGGACCTAGATCCTCAGGCCCGCATATTGTTGGTCTCCAAAGTGTCGATTAACGAATCGAACACCCAATACGCCCAGGGAGGAATTGCTGCGGTGATGAGTCCTGAGGATAACCTAGCTTCCCACGTAGCCGACACCTTAAGGGCTGGAGACTATGCAACTACAGAAGAAGTGGTGCGCGGTATCTTAAAATGCGGACCTGAAATCGTGGAGGACCTGACCCGATGGGGGGTGCGTTTTGACCGAAACGATCAAGGCCAATACCATCTGGTTCGCGAAGGCGGCCACAGCCATCCGCGCATCCTGCACTACAAAGATTACACCGGAAAACACCTTCAGGAAACCCTTGCCCAAGAGGCCATGCGCCACCCACAAATCGAGTTGATGGATCATTGGATGCTGGTGGACCTCTGGTTGGACGAGGAAAAAACCACTTGTTTAGGCGGAGACTTTCTGGCTTTGTCCACCCAAGAATTTATCCGTGTCTCCGCACAGACCACCGCTTTGTGTACTGGGGGTGTAGGTGCTTTGTTTCCCAAAAGCTCCAATCCGAAAATCGCTACGGGCGATGGCATCGCCATCGCCCGCAAGAACGGAGTCCGCACTGAACTGCTCTCCTATGTTCAATTCCACCCTACCGTGTACAGCGCTCCAGATCTGCCCCCCTTCTTGATTTCCGAAGCCCTCAGGGGACACGGAGCTTTGCTCCGAGACATCAACGGACACAGATTTATGCCCGAAATAGACGACCGCGCAGAATTGGCGCCTAGGGATGTGGTGTCCCGGGGTATATTGGCCCAGATGAACCGCACGGAAGCTTCGCATGTTTGGTTGGACGCTACTGGATTTGACCCCAGCGATTGGGATACTTATTTTCCGAGTATTTACGCCCAGTGTTTGCGCTACGGCATCGACCCAAGTCAGGCTTGGATTCCGGTGGCTCCTATGGCGCACTACCTCTGTGGCGGCATCGATGTAGACGTGTATGGGCGCACTTCTTTAGACCGATTATACGCGCTTGGCGAATGTTCCCACACCGGTCTACACGGGGCCAATAGGTTGGCTTCCAACTCTTTGACAGAAGCAGTGGCTGTGGCCAAACAAGCCGCCCAACACGCCCTTACCCTGCCCAAAAACACCGCTGAGGAAGCGCCCGCCCCCCAGCGTAAGCTGCTCCAAGCGGATTTATCCGGGTGGAAAGCGCACGTGCTCACCCTGCAGCAAGAGCTGATGGAAGTGGGTGGTGTCGTTAAATCGCAACCAGGCTTAGAGGCTTTAGAAAAAAAGCTGACCCAAGCCATAGCGGAATTTAACAGCGCCTATCCGGAAGGATACACCAATGAATCCCACGCTTCCTTGAGCAATATCCTGTCGCTGATCCACGCCATGGTCCTTGAATCCATCGCAGAAACCCGCAACCAAGGAGTGTTTTACAAATCCGCCTTATGAGTTATTACCACCTACATCAAGAGCGCATAGACGCGCTGATCCAACAAGCGCTTCAAGAAGACATCGGAGACGGAGACCATACGACACTGGCTACATTGGCCCCTGGTCAGCTCGGAAATGCTGTGGTCACCCTAAAGCAACCTGGATTTATCGCGGGCCTCGAAGCGGCCCGCGCCATTTACCGCATTCTCGATCCGGATTTGGTGTTCACCACACACTGCAGCGATGGAGCGGAAGCCCAAACAGGCACTGTGTTGTTCGAAGTAAGCGGCTCTATGGCCTCCATCACCATGGGCGAACGGTTGGTGCTCAATACAGTGCAACGCATGAGTGGAATTGCGACAAAAACAAAGGGATTGGCCCGATTAATCGCGCATACAAATACGCAAATTCTAGACACCAGAAAAACCACCCCCAACTTCCGCATCTTTGAAAAATGGGCCGTTTACCTGGGCGGCGGAACCAATCACCGATTTGGACTTTACGATGCCATCTTGCTGAAAGACAACCACGTCGACTTTGCCGGATCCATGGGCGAAGCCCTTAAACGCACCAAAGCCTACATCGATGAAAAACAATGGGATTTGCCGGTGATCGTTGAAGTGCGCCATTTAGATGACATCCGCCTCTGCTTGGCACATCCTTGGATCAACCGCCTGTTGCTCGACAATATGACGCCAGAAATGGTCCAAAAGGCCGTTGCCCTAATCGATGGAGCCTTTGAAACTGAGGTGTCGGGGTCAGTGGATGAACACAATATTGCGGATTACGCCGCCCAAGGAGTTGACTATGTGTCCATCGGTGCTTTAACCCACCAAATAAAAAGTTTGGACATGAGCATGACCGTAAAAAAAAGCGCCCTATAAGGGCGCTTTCTCGTTTAATCAAACTTTGGAATTAAATGTGCTTCTTGGCCAAATACCAATCCATTTTCTCCAAAGACTCATCTGCGATACGAGCGTTTAGTTCGTCCAAGGTTTTGGGCGCACCTACAATCACTTTCTCACCTGGTTGCCAATCCAAAGGCATGGCTACTTTATATTTGTCTGAAGCCTGAAGCGCTTTAAGCGAGCGTAAAATCTCATCCATATTGCGCCCTACATTAAGTGGATAATACATAATTAAACGCACTTTTTTAGCGGGATCGATAAAGAAAACTGCGCGTACTGCTGCGGTTTCACTTTCGTTGGGCTGCAACATTCCGTAGAGTTTAGACACTTTCATGTCCAAATCCGCAATGATGGGAAAATCAAAATAAACCCCTGAGTTTTGACGTACATTTTGCACCCATCCCAAGTGGGCGTGGATACTGTCAATACTCAACCCCAACAATTCGGTATTCAGGGCGTCAAACTCACCTTTTCTTAAGGCAAATCCGGTCATCTCAGTAGTACAAACCGGGGTAAAATCAGCAGGGTGTGAAAACATCACGACCCATTTGTCTTGCGCCCACTCAGAAAATTGAATTTTTCCTTTAGTGGTTACAGCGGTAAAATCTGGCGCTTGGTCTCCTATGCGTACCATAGAAGTTCCTTGTTCTGCGTTTTGTGTTTCTGTGCTCATGGTATCATTTATTTAATTTGTTTCACAAAGATACCACCTGCACACCCCACACTCTGCTACCTAGGTTTCATAGGATACAGCCATATGTCCATAGATAAAATCTATTAAAAAATGAAAGGCCGCTATATTGATTGTGTTTAGCAACAGCCGCTGCCGGGAAGACAGCCCCCGGAATTGAGTTCTGAGATCTTTACACGCGGTTTTTGGGCTGCAGGCATTTGTTCGGGTTTAATCCCGCAATGGTCTGAAGCCAAACAAGTGGTGAATTGAGGCATGAGATAAAACTTGCCTTGGGCAAAAGCCAAATCATACAATCCGATGGTTTCCCCCTGATAGGACACCTCGACCTCTGCATCTGGCAAATCCAATGTGGTCTGAGCCATGGAAATAATCTCCCTCATTTTCTGAGGGGCCAATCGGTGGTCGTAATCCAAAGCGGTCCAAAGCTGAAGATTAATTTTAGTCTGCGTTCTTTTGGCGCCCCCACAATCGATAAAATATCGATCAACACGTCCTACTTCAGTAATGTGAAAATGCGCAGGCACCACACTTCCGTCTGTTGCAATAAATACTACTTCAGACAGGTCAGATAAAAGATGTGAAAGTTCAGAGAGCAACATAAGGCAAATGTTTACGGACGAAACTAGACAATACAAAGGTCAAATGACACAAATTTAACATCGAATAAAGCTCAGAGATACTAACTTTGAATCGATTATAAACATTTGTAAATGTCTCTACGCGACTTCAAAAAACACAGCCTGTTGTGGGTGATTGCTGCATTATTGATGTTGGGCTTGGTGCAATGCACCTCTGAAGCAGCAGCTGAACCTGCGCCGCGCATGCTCAGAACTGAAGTGATCGTAGATCGCGGGGTGTTTCAAGTTTCCTATAACGAGCAATACGAACAACCGAACTGGGTGATTTATCCTGTGAGGAGCGTGCCCAAAAATGTAGACCGCGCGGGAATGAACTTCTATACCGATAAGGACATACACACCTCAGACGATGCGGATTACTACGCAAATCCATGGGACAAAGGCCACATGGCTCCGGCTGCAGACTTCAGCGACAGCAGCGCCAACCTAACCGCTACTTTTTCCTACCTAAACTGCGCCCTACAACTCGACAACCTCAACCGAGGCGAATGGGCAGAACTCGAAGCCGCAGTCCGTTCATGGGCTGATGAAGGCGATCAGATCACGGTAAAAGACGAACCCATTTTCGAACCTGGACACCTAGTGCTTCCCACTGGGGCGCACGTGCCCTCAGGATTCTGGAAACATGTCACCTTTGGCGATGGAAGCAAAAAATGCTACTACTTCCCCAACGAAACCCCTACCCAAAACTGGACAGAGTACCAAAGAGCTTGCCAGGAATAACTGTATTCGGTAACCTAGGTTGCGCCAGGGGATAAAAGCCCATCGTACCTTCATTCCATATGAAAACAATGGATATGAAAACGATAACTACACTTAAGATGGCGCTTTGGGGAACATTGGCCATCACACAAATCGGTTGCAGCGATGCTGAAGTATTGGACAATAATGTTGAAGAGGAGCAATTGGCGTTAAACGATCTAAACGCACAGATCTCTGCACTGCCACAAGAAACGCTGAGCGATGCTGAAATCTCTGGATTGATGCACTTGCGCGAAGAGGAGAAACTCGCCCAAGACGTGTACCTGTTTTTATACCAAAAATACGGCACCAACATCTTTAACAACATTGGTCAAAGCGAATCCACACACATGGCTGCCGTGGGATCACTGATTGAAAAATACGGACTCACAGATCCTGTGGACACCAACGGACCAGGCGTCTTTGAAAACCAAGAGCTTCAGAACCTGTACGATACACTGGTCGCTCAAGGAAGCGAGTCCTTGCTAGCTGCTTACCGCGTCGGAGCTACCATAGAGGACCTTGACTTGTATGACTTGGCACAAATGCTCGCCCAAGTGGACAACCAAGACATCACATTGGTCTACGAAAACCTTTCCAAAGGAAGTCGCAACCACATGAGGTCATTCTACGGAAAAATAACTGGGGAAGGCGCTACATATAGTGCTCAATTCATCGATCAAGCACTGCTAGAGGCCATCGTGAACACTCCTAAAGAAACAGGAAGCCATTGATTTGGTAAAACGGCCTAACCCGCCGTTTTAAACGTGTACAAGATACTGGTCGCTGTGTTTTTCCCATCGTTGGCCACCACACGCCAGTAGTACACCGTGCCCGCCTGCACGCTTAGGGCAAATGTGGTCGCTGTCACATTGCTCGCCACCGGGCTTTGTGCTCCGTCTACCGCATCTGCGTATAAGGTGTAGGTCAGCGCGTCTCCATCCGCATCTCCACTCTCCCAGCTAATCGTCACCTTGCCCTCTGTGGGGGTTACAGTGGCTCCTGGTGTGGGGCTTAAGG
>JANRDC010000015.1 GCA_030726725.1 Flavobacteriaceae bacterium | reverse complement strand
TAGAAAGCTTTTTAATTGCTTGTTTGGACGAGGGTTCAAATCCCTCCGGCTCCACAAACGGATACCTTCAACCTTAATGGTTGGAGGTTTTTTGTTTTCACGTCCACCCTGAAAAGGGTTTATACCCGAAAAATTTCTGTTATATTTATTCACTTAAATTCTATCATGAAAAAAATAATTATCAGCGTTTTTATGGCCTGTTTGGGTGTGGTGCAACTACAGGCACAGGTCAAGTCCCCTGAGGCATTTTTGGGATACAAACTAGGTGAGCGATTCACCCCCCACCACAGAATGGTGGACTATTTTCAGGAAGTGGCGGGACAAAATCCGAACATCAAACTGATTCCTTATGGGGAAACCAATGAAAAAAGACCTTTGTTCGTGGCGGTATTGGCCAGTGCGGAAAATATGGCTCGTCTGGAACAAATCAGAACAGACAACTTAAAACGAGCAGGAATTATCCCAGGTACACCTGCTACTCAAGTACCCATCAACTGGATGTCCTTTAACGTACACGGAAACGAATCCGTCGGTATGGAAGCGGCCATCGCCACCTTTCACACCTTGGCTGACCCGTCGAATACCCAAGTTCAGGCTTGGCTAAAAGATCAAGTGGTCGTAATCGATCCATGCATTAACCCCGATGGTAGGGATCGATATGCGATGTGGTACAACCAAAAAATGAATACTGTGATGCAGCCCGATCCTCAATCCATGGAACACAACGAGCCTTGGCCTGGAGGAAGAGCCAACCATTATCTATTTGACCTCAACCGAGATTGGGCTTGGCAGGTGCAGGTGGAAAGTCAACAAAGACTAAAACTCTACCAGCAGTGGATGCCACAGCTACATCTGGATTTCCACGAACAAGGGATTGACAATCCGTTTTATATGGCTCCTGCTGCTGAACCCTTACATGCGCAGTTAACTCCCTACCAACACCAATTCCAAGATATTTTTGGACGCAATACAGCCAAATATTTTGACCAAATGGGGCGTTTTTATTTCACCAAAGAACGTTTTGACCTACTGTATCCAGCCTATGGAGACACCTACCCTATGTATAACGGTGCCATTGGCATGACTATTGAGCAAGGCGGTGGAGGGCGAGCGGGCATCGGCATGCGCAATGCAGTGGGTGACACAGTTACCCTAGCACACAGAATAGAAGGCCATTACACGGCAGCGCTTTCCGCAGTGGAAATGACCAGCGCACACGGCCCCGAACTGCTCAAGCAATACAGCAATTATTTTAGCACCAATGCTTCTGCACCCAAAGGCAAATACAAAAGCTTTGTCATCAAGCAGGGAAGTAACCCTGCGCAACTGGAAAAGCTCATGGCCCTGTTGGACAAAAACGGTATTCAATACCAAAGAGCTAAATCAAAATCAGGGGTTAAAGGATATGCTTACCAAAGCGGTCAATCACAAGCGGTGTTCTCAGTAGCCGATCAAGATTTATTGATCAGCGCTTATCAACCAAAATCAGTGTTGACCCAGGTGCTGTTTGAGCCCAATCCACAACTGAACGATTCGATCACTTACGACATCACCAGTTGGTCCATGCCCTATGCTTATGGACTAAACGCTTATGCCACTGAAGAAAAATTAATGGGGCAGGGTACCTTTAACTTGCCCAAGAAAGAGTTGCAAACACCTGATCAGACTCCGGTGGCCTACATTGCTGCCTGGCAAGGAACCAAACACGCTGCCTTTATGGCCCAATTACTCCGGGCCAATGTTCGGGTAAAATATGCAGAAAACCCATTTAGCGTAGGTGGAAAAAGCTATCCCCAAGGAAGCTTGCTGATTACCAAAGGTGGGAATGAACACCATAAAGATTTCGACCAAAAAGTAATCGAGATCGCCCGTCAAAATCAGGTGGGACTTGAAACGTCTCAAACTGGTTATGTGGATTCGGGAAATGACTTTGGATCTCCAGAAATCCGGGTTGTAAAGGCGCCTAAAATAGCGTTGGTAGGTGGATCCGGCACCTCATCGTTAAACTATGGAGAAATCTGGCATTTCTTTGAGCAGGAGCTAAAATATCCATTAGCCCAACTAGAGTCCTCCTCATTAAACAGCACTGATTTAAGCAAATACGATGTCATCATACTGCCTTCATTGTTTGGCAGTGCGGTCAACGATCGTTCTAAGCAAAAACTCACTGATTGGGTAAAAGCAGGAGGAAAACTAATCGCTATTGACGGCGCCTTAGGTTTATTTGTCGATCAAGAAGGTTATGGACTAAAAACTTACAGCACCCAAGAGCAAAAAAAGGCCGCTGATAAACGCGCAGAAGAAATAGCCGCCAAAGAGCGATTGGCACCACACAAACAAGCAGAACGACTGGCGATTTCCGAGGAAGCTACTGGCGCTATATACCAGGTAACCATGGATGTCACTCACCCATTGGGTTACGGAACCGAGGGCATCTACTACACCTTAAAAAACAACAGCAATAGATATGCCTATTTAGACCAAGGAGTCAATGCAGGCATTATCAAATCAGCTAAAGCGTACAGAACTGGATTTATCGGATACAAGATCAAAGAGCAAATGGCTGAGTCACTAGTGATCGGCACGGAGCGAATCGGCAGAGGTCACGTGGTGTATTTTGCCGACAACCCCATTTTTAGGGGCTTTTGGGAAAGCGGCAAATTAGTGTTGTCCAATGCAATTTTTATGGTGGGGCAATAGCGCATTTCATCTAACTATATAAAAAAAAACGCCCAAGAGGGCGTTTTTTTTATTCGTAACAATACGCTAAAACTTTGAGCAGATCCTGGGCAACATCGAAGTCGTAGGTTCCTGACTTAAAAAAATCTTTGAGGTTGCGTTGGGGAAACATTTTGATGAACCCCGTTTTTGTTTTGGGCACCTCGGTAAAACGCTCAGCAGCTGATTCCCAGACGTAATAAGCGGTGGCGGGCTGTTTAAATCCGGCGGGGGTAGGTCTTTCATAACCTGATCTTGGAGGTTTAGCTTCTTGAAAACCTATTTTTTCTTTTAGAAAAAGTAGATGACCTTCTTTAATCACTCCAGCTGCTGCGAAATAACCGAGCCGATACTTGCCCAAATCATCGGTATATCCCAAACAAAAATAGGACCTAGGGGTATTGGTTTTCAACGTAACCATCAGTCCCTTTTCTTTTTGAATATAATTGACCTTATTGGACTCAAGCAGGACTTCCATCTCATCGTTAAATGCGTTGTACTTGACCATGTAATTGTTGGAAAGTCCGGAAACACTCGCCAAGGTGTATTCTTCTTGGATATAGGGTGTCCCTTTGGCGTTGGCAAATCCCTGCTGAAATTTGTCGTAGAGGGTAGAATTGTTATTGAGGATATGACTGGCGTTGGCCATAGACTCCTGGGCGTGGGCAGTCAACGAATAAAAGCTCGCGGATAAAGCAATAAGCAACAACTTGTTCATCAAAAAAAATTTTTGGGTTTATCGAAGTAAAACATCAACCGATTCAATCAAAAGTAATCACATTTCGATCATTGTGTACTCGCCAAGGTTAAAAAGCCCATTTTTTTTGACTAATTTTTCCCTTCATTTCTAGGATTATGAGTAATTACCACATTAAAAATTTAGAAGAATATTTTGCGGTCTACCGAAAGTCTATACGCCAACCAGAGCTTTTTTGGCAAGAAGTAGCTGAGGAACATTTTGTATGGCGCAAAAGATGGTCCAAAGTATTGAGCTGGGACTTCAACAAACCCGAGATCAAATGGTTTGAAGGCGCACAGCTCAACATCACAGAAAATTGTATCGATCGCCACCTCAATACCAAAGCAGACAAGACTGCTTTCTTGTTTGAACCCAACGACCCAAAAGAACCAGCGCAACACATCACGTATCAGCAACTATACGAGCGTGTGAACAAAATGGCCAACGTCTTAAAGAGCCAAGGCATTCAAAAGGGAGATCGCGTGTGTATCTATTTGCCCATGATCCCTGAGCTGGCCATGGCTGTTTTGGCATGTGCGCGTATCGGTGCCGTACATTCAGTGGTTTTTGCTGGTTTTTCTGCCGGTGCACTCGCGACAAGGATCAACGATTGCGATGCGCGTATGGTGATTACTTCAGATGGTTCATTTAGGGGCAATAAAACCATTGACCTCAAAGGAATTGTGGATGACGCACTCGAACATTGCCCAGGTACCTCAAGTGTATTGGTGGTCGAGCGCACCAAAAACAAAGTGACCATGAAACCCGGGCGGGATCAGTGGTTGGCCCCACTGCTGGAAGTTGCTGATAATCAATGCACTCCGGAATGGATGGACGCTGAAGATCCTCTTTTTATTTTATACACCTCGGGATCTACAGGTAAACCCAAGGGCATGCTGCACACCACAGCGGGTTATATGGTGTATACGGCTTACACCTTTAAAAATGTATTTCAACACCAAAGCGATGATGTGTATTGGTGTACGGCAGATATTGGATGGATTACAGGTCACTCCTACATAGTGTATGGACCATTGGCCAATGGAGCCACCACTGTACTCTTCGAAGGCATTCCCTCCTACCCTGATTTTTCTAGATTCTGGGATGTGATCGACAAACACAAAATCACCCAGTTGTATACGGCACCCACCGCCATACGCGCCCTAGCCAAAGAGCGATTGGATTATGTCACTTCCCACGACCTCTCGAGTTTGCGGATCTTAGGAACCGTAGGCGAACCGATCAACGAGGAGGCGTGGCACTGGTATAACGACCATATTGGCAACAAGAGGTGTCCCATCGTCGACACCTGGTGGCAGACAGAAACCGGAGGAATACTCATATCTCCTCTACCCATGATTACACCGACCAAACCCACCTATGCAACGCTGCCTTTGCCCGGTATACAACCTGTACTGGTAGATGAAAACGGTGTTGAGATCACGGACAACCAGGTGGATGGTCGCCTGTGTGTCGCATTTCCCTGGCCATCGATTGCGCGTTCTATCTGGGGTGACCACCAAAGATTTAAAGAAACCTATTTTACTGCCTTTCCGGGAAAATACTTTACTGGGGACGGAGCCCTTAGGGATGAAGTGGGTTACTACAGAATTACGGGGAGGGTGGATGATGTGATCATCGTCTCCGGGCATAACTTGGGAACGGCCCCGATTGAAGATGCCATCAATGAACATCCCGCTGTAGCAGAATCAGCCATTGTCGGATTCCCTCATGACATCAAAGGCCAAGCGCTGTACGGCTTTATTATTCTTAAGGATACCGGAACGTCCAGAGATCGAGACAACCTGAGTCGCGAAATCAATCAAGCCATTACAGAACACATAGGTCCGATTGCCAAGCTCGATAAAATTCAATTTGTTCCAGGACTTCCGAAAACCAGGAGCGGAAAAATCATGCGAAGGATTTTGCGGAAAATTGCCGCTGGTGAAACTGAAGGACTGGGAGATACGACTACACTGCTCAATCCGGAAATCGTAGAAGAAATCATCCGAGGCAAAATATAATTCAGATAGGGATCCTATCTTTGCCCGACAAGTGCTCATTATGGAAGAATTGATCTGGCTCTGTTGGGATTTTAGAGGACCTGACGCTGCGCGTACCTGTGCTCATCAACTGATACACCTTAAAGAATGGGCCAAAGACAGTATTCATCCTGTTTTGGATTATAAATCTTCGGACCACAACGAGGTTTGGTCAACCGCATACATGCTGGTAAATCGCAGTGAAATGCTGTATTTCAGAGACTTGCTTAAACCACATAGAGGAGAACTCAGTTAAACATTATTTTTATTTAAATTAATTCTAAATAGATTTGGAAAATCGCACTTCCGAATCTATTTTTGCGGTCTATTTAGAATTAATCTCAATAAAATGAAGCTGAATTTCAACCTTGTTTTACCGATGTTATTGTTGGGAATATCCGAGCTATTGGCCCAGAATACTCCCGAGAAAAAGAAAGACTCCGTAGTGGTGCTTCCAGAGGTCACACTCGAAGCCAATGTGCTTTTTGGCAGTGCTTTTGAGGCCAGAAACCGCACTGGAAGTGCGCATTTTATCTCCACCAAAGAACTAAAGCTCTATCAGTTTACCGATCTGCAACGCTTGCTTCAATCCGTACCTGGAATCAATGCTTATGAAGAAGATGGTTTTGGTCTGCGACCCAACATCAGTTTGCGCGGCACCTCACCGGAGCGATCAGCTAAAATAACCATGATGGAGGATGGAGTGCTTATCGCTCCTGCCCCCTATTCCGCTTCTGCTGCCTACTATATACCTGTGGCGGCAAGAATGCAGTCCATTGAAGTGCTTAAAGGAAGTAGCCAGATTCAATACGGTCCTTTTACTACTGGAGGAGCCGTCAATCTGGTTTCTTTGGGAATTCCTCAAGCATCTACTGGAAGGGTTCAAGCCAGCTATGGTGGATTTGGCAATCGGTTACTCGAGGTGAATCAAGGTGGGCGCATCGGAGGTTTCGGCTATGTAATCCAGGGCATACATCAGGGAAGTAATGGCTTTAAGGAAATGCCTGATGGACTACCTACAGGCTATGACCTCAATGACTTTATGGGCAAATTATCCTATGATTGGACCAGTGGAGCCAGCAAACAAAGCCTCCAATTCAAATACCAACAATCTGCGGAACGCGCTGACGAAACCTATCTAGGATTGACCGAAGCAGATTTTGCAAAAAATCCCAGAGCGCGCTACCTAGCCTCTTCAAAGGACCTTATGGACACCGACCACCAGCAGTGGATGCTGAGCCATACCTTGGCCTATTCCGACTTTGGGCGATTGACCACCACGGTGTACCGAAATACCTTTGGGCGCAACTGGTATAAAATCAACGATGTCATTGCCCAGGGTGAAAAGAAGGGAATTGCCTCCGTGGTGGCTGATCCGATCGCTTTCCCAAACCACTACAACATCCTAAACGGGAATGCTGGAGCAGGAGATTTGATTTTGGTTAAGGCCAACAATCGCCAATACTCAGCACAAGGGATTCAAACCAAATGGGACCATCACTGGATCAGTGGTTCAGCAAAAAACGATATTGAATTGGGATTGCGCATACACCGAGATGACGAAGACCGATTTCAATGGGTGGATCAATACAGCATTAACCCACAAGGAATGAACCTAGTTCAATCGGGCACTCCAGGTACTGACGCCAACCAGATCACCACCGCCGATGCTACCGCTGCGTACGCACTTTACAAATGGAAAAAAGGAGCTTGGTCAATCGTGCCAGGACTGCGTATGGAATCCATTAAAATGAGTCGAGATAACTTTGGCAAGCAGGACACTCAGCGCACTGGAAGTGCTTTGGTATCCACTGAAAACAGGGTGACTGAGTGGATTCCTGGGATAGGTATGACCTATCGATTAAATCCTGATATTTCCTTTTTTGGGGGCGTACATCAAGGGTTTTCTCCTCCGAGCAACACCCAAGGAGTGGATGTAGAGCGCAGTGTCAACTACGAGTGGGGTACCCGTATAGAAAAATCAAACCTCAGCTCAGAATTTGCGCTTTACTTCAATGATTTTTCTAATCTGTTGGGGTCAGACACAGCCGCCTCAGGGGGTACAGGAAATCTAGATCCATTTAACGCTGGAGCCGTTGACGTTTACGGATTAGAATGGTCGGCGGTTTGGTCTATGGATTGGTTCAAGCAGTTTCCCATGCAGCTCAGTGCTAACTATACCTGGACTCAAAGCTCCTTTCAGTCCAGTTTCAACTCGGCCTCTGGCATTTGGGGTGTCGTCACACAAGGAGATGAATTGCCGTATATCGCAAAGCATCAGGGTCAAATACAGTGGAGTGCTCAATACCAAAAATGGAATGGTTCTTTAAGGGCACACTACCAATCTGACATGAGAACCCAGTCAGGAGCAGGACCCATACCACCTCAAGAACTGATACCATCCCGTTGGGTGATGGACGCACAGCTCACCTATCTCATCACCCCAGGGGTTCAACTGAAAACAGTGGCTCAGAACCTAACCAACAACAACTACATGGTGTCAAGGGTTCCTGCAGGGTTAAGACCAGGGATCCCTTTCCACATCATGAGTGGGATTACTTGGCAGTGGTAGTCTTATTCTTTTAAACGATAGGCCTCAACCGCCCGAGCAACAGATCCATAGGTCTTGAGGAGTCTCAAGGCCTCTTCTGTTTCTATGCCCAAGGCTTGTTCGATATAGGACGTACCCCTGCCCACCAGTTTTTCATTGGTCAACTGCATATGAACCATTTTATGGCCTTCTACCCTTCCAATCCGGATCATATAGGCCGTTGAAATCATATTGAGGATCAATTTCTGGGAGGTTCCGCTTTTCATGCGGGTACTGCCGGTAACAAACTCAGGCCCCACATCACAAGCAATACCAATATCGGCAGTAAGCGCCAAGGGAGATCCTGGATTATTGGTAATTCCTGCCGTCAATATACCTTTTGCCCGACAAGCTTCTATGCCCCCTAGAACATAGGGCGTAGTACCGGACGCAGCAATACCAACGACCACATCATGAACATTGATGTCAAATGCCTGTAGGTCAAGCCAAGCCTGATCACGGTCATCTTCAGCTCCCTCAACTGCTCGTCGTATCGCACCATCCCCTCCTGCAATAATACCGATGACTCTGTCGTGCGGCATCCCGTAAGTCGGTGGGATTTCAGACGCATCAAGCACACCTAATCGCCCACTGGTACCTGCCCCGATATAGAACAACCTTCCTTGGGGAAACCGTTCCACCAAAGCTTCCACCAATAGCTCGATCTGAGGCAAACACGAAGCCACAGCTAGGGCTACTTTTCGATCCTCAGCATTGATCGATGCCAATAAATCAGCGGTTGTCTTTTGTTCTAAATGGTCATACAATGATGGCTGTTCGGTAATGCGTATAAAATTCTGATCCATATATTATTGTGGGAAAAATTGAACACCTGCGATAGAATTAACTCGGGCGCCTGTCACCTCTGCCAAACAGTTCACCTGACCTGCGCGATGCAAGGCACCCATAAATGCAAAAATCAATGCTTCCTTGGCATCTACCAATCCATCTTGAGGGACAACCAGCAAATGTTCGGGCAGATAGCTTTGCAAGCACTGAATCAAAAATAAATTATGCGCCCCACCACCAGTGACCAACACTTGTCGATTGTCTGTCGTGAATCGGTTGATGGATTGGGCAATCTGGTAGGCGATGTGGTGGCAGGCCGTGTGGAGTTGATCTTTGATGTTGTGAAGGGATACACCTCGTTGGTCGATAAACAAAGGCCAAACGCTTTGATTAAACCACTCAACTCCTGTCGACTTAGGTCCCTGGATGCGGTAGTACTCCAGGTCGTTTAACGCGGCCAATAGTTCCGGCAACAGATGACCAGACGCCGCTATTTCACCACCGGCATCGTAGTGATGTCCTAATGCCTCAGCCAATCGGTTGAGCAACATATTGCAAATCCCAACATCAAATGCCTTTCTGCTGCCCATAAATTTCATGGAAACATTGCAAATCCCCCCTAGGTTTAAACAAAACCCATAGGTGCCGAAGAGCAACTCATCCCCAATCGGAACTAATGGTGCTCCTTGCCCCCCCATAGCTACATCCTGACTTCTAAAATCACAGATCACTTCTTTCGCAGAGGCATTGCTCAAAGATTGACCAGCGCCCAACTGAAACGTATAACCCTGATCTGGCCTATGGTGTACCGTATGCCCATGACTGGCAATAGCATCGCAGGTCAAACCCTTGGTTTGCAACCAATTTTTGGCCTGGGTGCCCAACCAAGTACCATAATCGCGATGGGCTATATCCAATCGGTCCGGCAAATAAGTCAATGCCTCGGAGAGTTCCCGCTTCATCAGTACATCATACTCCAGGGTTTGGGAGGCAATTATGGAATAGCTCCAGCCGGTATCTTCCTGCACAAAATCAGCCAGACACAGGTCTAGACCATCCAACGAGGTCCCAGACATCAACCCTAAAATACGCTGCTTATTCACACGGAAAAGGTACATTTTTTGTCCTCAGGATTTGTTTATCTTTGAAAAAAATGAACCCCATGCTCATCATTGGAATTGCTGGAGGAACCGGATGTGGCAAAACCACAGTGGTTCAGCAAATGGTTGAGGCGCTCTCGGATGACCAGGTAAGCGTGCTCTCTCAAGACAATTACTACAAAGACCTCTCCCACCTAGATTTTGAGTCCAGGTGTGCCACCAATTTTGACCATCCCAACGCCATTGATTTTAAACTGCTTAAATCCCACCTGAACGATCTAAAATCCGGTCGTGCGATCAAGCAACCCATCTATTCATTTGAACAACACAACCGGACAGAGGAGTTCGTCTTGGTGCAACCCACGTCAGTGGTCATTGTAGAGGGAATTTTGGTGCTTTCTGACCCTGAACTCAGGGCGCTGTACGACATTCGCATCTACGTGGAAGCAGATGCTGATGAACGTCTGATCAGAAGGCTTAAAAGAGATGTACAGGAAAGGGGAAGAGACACTCAGGAAGTCCTGGAGCGTTACCAAACTACCTTAAAACCGATGCACGAAGCCTTTATTGAGCCCTGTAAAGCCCACTGCGACCTGATCATTCCCAACAACCACTACAACACAGTGGCCATAGACGTTGTAAAAGCTGTTATTCATCAAAAATTGCAATCGTGATCAATCGTTTCAATCGTTGGAAAGAAAAAACTTGGTTTAAAACCATCACCAACATTTATGTTGTGATTTTGACGGTATTTGTCATTTGGATGCTTTTTTTTGACACCAATTCTCTGATGATTCAAAGAGAATTGCAGCAGGAAATCGACGAACTAGAAGCCCAGAAAAAATTTCTGATTCAAGAAATCAATAAGGATAGAGCAGCTCTAAAAGAATTGAATCGACCCGAGGCCATGGAAAAGGTAGCTCGGGAGAAATATCAATACCACAGAGCTGACGAAGATGTGTATATCATAGAGTTCAAGGACAGTATTACAACTCGAGATGAATAACGAAAATCCCATCGAGGAACCCATAAGGTTCAATGCCCAACAGTGGAAACAACTGCTGCAGTGGCAACTCGATGGAAAAAGCTATCAAGAGTTGATCAGCCCGGAAATTGAGGGGATACAAATCAAGCCATTTTACGACATTGAAGACCTTCCAGCCCTATTGCCAGAGCTCGAGCACCCCTCAAGAGTCTGGCTACAAGAGCGAATCAGGGCCAAAGGATATGATCAGGGGTGGACTGGAGTGCAAAAGGCAATGTCTCAAGGAGCTGACTCGCTGAGGATTACTTGGCTAGGGACGGCTGAAGAAGCTTTAGGCTTGATGGAAAAAATCGGAGAATTCGACTTGCTTCAGCACTGGGTATTTGACCGTGTTACCTCCGATCTGATCCATCGCTTGGGTGGATTGTCCTCTGAGGCCAAGGCCCGTGTTCGGATCGAATGGGACCCATTGGCCTTGCTGTCCATTACAGGTAATTGGCGTGAAAATCAAAGCAGTGATTTAGCGCTTTGGCGACAAATGCACACCATGCTTGCCCTAGATCACTTGTGTATCGACACCTCGCGATATCAAGAAGCTGGAGCGTCCATTGTTCAACAGCTAGCCTATACCATGGCCCAGCTCGAAGTTTATTTTGATCAACTTCCCACAACGTTGGACCAACACACCAATGCGCTCCAACAAATACACATCCACACAGTGGTCAGCGGAGACTTTTTTATGGAGATGGCCAAGGTTAGGGCCTTGCGCTGGTTGGTGTCTTCTATGGGTACATGGTACGGGTTGAACTTATCTGTTACAGTCACCCTAAGACCCTCCCGAAGAAATAAAACAGTGTATCAGACGAATCAAAACACTATAAAAAGCGCAGCGGAATTGTTGAGCGGACTTATGGGAGGGGCCAGCGCGCTGGCCCCCCTAGCCCACAATGAATTGATTCAAAGCGACGACGCTCAAGCCCAACAAGAGGCATTTCACCAATTGGCGATCTTGGTCCGCGAAACCGGTTTGGTGGGACAAGACCTAGGCCGAGGAAGTTACTATGTGGAATATTTGACTGATCAGTGGGCGCAAAAGGCAATGGCCCTCAATCAATCCATCAGAAAATCAGGGGGGTGGATCAAGGCGATGTATGGAGGGATCATCCAACAAAAAATAGAACAGCAGCACCTAAAAAGTCTGAAAGCTTATCAGTCCACAGAAAAAAAACAACCCACACCTGAAGATCTGGACACTTCGACCTGGAACAAATCGCCTTTTGCCCGTTTTGTCCCCAAAAAAACAGCCATTGCCCTACTCCCAGTCCGTCGATTGTCTGAGATAGATGAACGAAAATGGTATCGTCTATGAAACGCAAAGCAGTACAAGACCAACTTAACGGCAGCGCTTTTGTGGAACGCCCCTCCTGGCACAGCGGTTTGATCGCTGGAAAGGCCCCTTTTCTCAGAGGTCCTTATTTGAGCATGTACCTGCAAAAACCATGGACTATACGACAGTATGCTGGGTTTTCAACCGCAGCAGAGAGCAATGAATTCTACAAAAAAAACTTGGCTGCGGGACAGACAGGATTATCCGTAGCTTTTGATTTGCCCACACATAGGGGTTATGACAGTGACGCTCTAGAAGCGAAAGCTGATGTGGGGAAAGCTGGAGTCGCCGTGGACACATTGGAGGATATGTGTGCGCTGTTTGAGGGAATTGATTTGAGCAAAGTATCCGTCTCCATGACGATGAATGGTGCAGTCTTGCCAATTATGGCTTTTTTTATCGCTGCTGCAAAAAAACAAGGGGTGGATAAACACCTGCTCAGAGGGACGATTCAAAACGACATCCTCAAAGAATTTATGGTGCGTAACACCTATATCTATCCCCCAGAGGCATCCATGGAGATTGTCGCCCAGGTGATGGAATACTGCACCGCTCACCTACCGTTGTTTAACAGTATCAGCATTTCTGGATATCACCTTCAAGAAGCAGGAGCCTCTACCCCCCAAGAACTCGCGTATACTTTGGCAGATGGCTGGGCTTATGTTCGCGCTGCCCAAGAAAAAGGACTGTCCGCTGATGATATTGGGCCAAGGCTTTCTTTTTTCTGGGGTATCAGTATGCATACTGCAGATGAAATCGCCAAACTCAGAGCTGCTAGAGTCCTGTGGACCCGCATCATGCAACAACTGGGTGCGAAAAATGAAAAATCATGGGCCTTAAAAACACATTGTCAAACCAGTGGATGGAGCTTGACTGCTCAGTGGCCTAAAAACAACCTGACCAGAACAGCTGTTGAAGCTATATCTGCCGTACTTGGTGGCACCCAAAGCCTACACACCAACGCATTTGATGAAGCATTGGCCCTGCCGACTGATGACTCAGCCCACTGGGCTAGAAACACACAACTGTATTTGGGCGGCGAAGCCGGTTTGACACGTCCTATTGACCCCCTAGGGGGCAGTGAGTTGCTGGAACAAAAAACCTTGTCGCTGATCGATCAAGCTTGGGAAATCATCACAGAAATCCAACAATTGGGCGGGATGACGCAATACGTATTAGCGGGAATTCCCAAAAGGGCCATCTTGGAAGCAGCCGCCAAAACCCAAGCCCAAATCGATGCAGGAACTTATCCCATCGTGGGCGTGAACACTTACCTGGCCCAAGAGCGTGAACAACCTGAACTGCGCTATATTCACTTGGACGAAGTGTTGGAAAGCCAGTGCCGACGATTAAATCTACACAAGGCCCAAAGAAATGCTTCTCTTTGTGCACAATCATTAACCCAACTGAAAAAAGCAGCCTTAGACAAAAAAACTAACCTGCTTGAGGCTGCGGTAACTGCAGCCCTAGACGGGGCGACCTTGGGTGAGATCAGTGAAGTTTTGGTTCAGGTATTTGGCAGATATCAACCTGAACCTACTGGGGTATCCGGAATTTACCAAGCTGAGTTAAACAAGCATGAGTCTTTTGGTTTTTCGGTGACCACCGGATTAGCCTGGGCCAAGAAAAATGGAAGAAAACCTAAAATACTCTTGGCCAAAATGGGGCAAGATGGTCACGACAGAGGATTGTACGCTGTGGCTGCTGCTTTGAGTGATCAAGGTTTTGAAGTGCGTATGACCCCGCTTTTTCAAACCCCTGAACAGGTGGGATTATACGTGCAAAAATGGGGTGCCGACTTGGTAAGTGTCTCCAGCATGACCAATGGCCACGGAGCTTTAATACCTGACTTATGCCAATGGTTAAAAAAACACGGACTGGGCCATGTCAAGGTGATCTTAGGCGGAATCATACCCGAAAAGGACTATAAATCCATGAAAGAACAAGGGGTGGATTTAATTTTTGGTCCTGGGACAGACCTCACTGTTGCTGCACAAGATATCTATCGACTTTTAAACCAGGATATCAAGAATGATTGATTTACCAACGTGTTAACAATTTCTCTTTTTAGGCCTTGTCAATTAGTTGTATTTTTACCCTCAATTTGAACCATATATGGGTAAAATCATTGCAGTAGCCAACCAAAAAGGAGGCGTAGGAAAAACCACGACCAGTGTGAACCTTGCCGCCTCATTGGGCGTACTAGAAAAGAAAGTCCTGATTATCGATGCCGACCCCCAAGCCAATGCCACTTCGGGATTAGGTATTGATGTCGCTCAGGTATCTATAGGCACCTACCAAATCTTGGAACACACAGCCCTAGCTAATGAAGCAATTGTGGCTACGGACTCCCCCAATTTAGATATTATTCCCGCCCACATAGATCTGGTCGCTATTGAAATTGAATTGGTGGATATGCCTGATCGGGAACAAATGCTGCGCAAAGCGCTGGCCCCGATCAAAGACAATTACGACTATATCCTCATTGATTGTGCCCCTTCATTGGGATTGTTGACCCTAAATGCTTTGACTGCAGCTGATTCAGTAGTTATCCCTATTCAATGCGAGTATTTTGCACTTGAAGGGTTGGGTAAACTCTTAAACACCGTCAAAAGCGTACAAAAAATCCACAATCCAAATCTGGACATCGAAGGATTGCTGTTGACTATGTACGATTCCAGACTTAGATTGTCCAACCAAGTCGTAGATGAAGTGCGCAAACACTTCAACGACATGGTATTTAAAACAGTGATACAGCGCAATGTGCGCTTGAGTGAAGCCCCGAGCTACGGGGAAACCATCATCAAATACGACGCAAGCAGTAATGGCGCCCAAAATTACTTAAATTTGGCGCAAGAGCTTCTCGAGAACAATTCCACTTATGGCCAAAGCAACTAAAAAACAAGCTTTAGGAAGGGGCCTATCCGCCCTGTTAAGCGATCCAAATACAGACATAAACACTGCACAGGATAAAAATGCTGATCAGGTCATTGGACAGGTAATCAACCTACCCTTGGACAGAATCCAAGTAAACCCTTTTCAACCCAGGACACACTTTGATGAAGTGCAACTGCAAGAACTAGCCCAGTCCATCAAAGAACTCGGTGTGATTCAACCCATCACAGTGAGGAAAACTGATTTTAATACTTTTCAACTGGTTTCTGGAGAACGCAGATATCGGGCTTGTAGACTAGCTGGTGTTCCCTCAATACCTGCCTATGTGCGTATTGCCAACGACCAAGAGTCTTTAGAAATGGCCTTGGTAGAGAACATACAAAGACAAGATCTTGACGCGATTGAAATCGCCTTGTCCTACCAGAGGTTGATGGATGAAGTACAATTAACCCAAGAAATGATGGCGCAAAGGGTAGGTAAGCAGAGATCTACTGTAGCTAATTACCTCAGGCTGTTACAGCTGGACCCCATTGTTCAATCTGGAATTCGCGATGGATTTATCAGCATGGGGCACGGAAAAGCATTGGCCCATGTGAGCACTCCCAAACAACAAATTCAATTTTACGAACGCATCGTAGCAAAAAATCTCTCTGTACGCGCTACAGAGGCCATGGTGCAACAACAAAACAATAGTGTTGCCCCTCAGAAAACTTCGAAAATTGGGGAATATGCTACCCAACAAGCCGCATTAACACATCTTTGGGGTAACCCTGTAGTGATTCAAACCAAAGGTGCAGGAAGAGGAACAGTTAGTTTTTCATTTAAATCAGCTGCAGAGCTGGAAACATTGACCAAAAAATTTATCGGTGAATCCTAGGTACCTCTTCTTGGTGATCCTCTGGTCTTTGGGCATCATCCCCTTTATGGGGTTAGCCCAAGAAAACGATCCTGTGTACTCCACCAAAACCGAAAAAATCAAAGAGGTAAAACTAGGTGAGTTTGCTGCCGGAGCTGCTGTTGAAATCAATCCATTGGCCCCGGCCAAGGCTGCTTTTTTTTCAGCGGTACTTCCTGGACTGGGTCAGGCCTACAACAAAAAATACTGGAAAATTCCTATGGTGTATGCCGCCTTGGGAAGCAGCCTGTACGGATACTTAAACAGCCAATCGGCATACACAGAATTCAGGGATGCTTTTAAATCTAGACGCGCTGGATTTATGACTGATAAATACTATGACCTCAACAACAGTGGGCTGATACCTGGAGTTCCGGATATTTCAGACAGCGCACTGCAAAAGGCACAAGAACAAGCACAAGACAATAGAGATCTCGCTTTAGTAGTCACCATAGGGTTATACGCTTTAAACATCATTGACGCCAATGTGGATGCGCACCTAAAGCAATTTAATGTCAGTCAAGACCTCAGCATGCGCTGGAGTCCAACCTTGGAAAAAACAGGTATTGACCAACACTGGTATACCGGAGTACAATTGACCTTTCGCTATTGATATGAACATTGCATTATTTGGATACGGCCGAATGGGTCAACTCATCGAAGAGATCGCTAAAGATCAAGGGCATGAGGTGCCTGTAATCATCAATGAAAAAAAGGATTTTGTAGACCTCAAGGGTATTGATGTCGCCATAGATTTTAGCATGCCTGAGGCCGCATTTCACAATATTTCGATGTGTTCTGCTCAGTCAGTTCCTGTGGTTTGTGGTACCACTGGATGGTTAGATCAGTATCCCGATGCCGTTGCATTATGCACCAAACAAGGGGGTCTGCTCTATGCCTCTAACTTTAGTATCGGTGTAAACATCACCTTTCGCATCAACGAGATTTTGGCGCAGATGATGACAGCTTACCCCCAGTATCAGGCATCCATCAAAGAAATTCACCACACTAAAAAATTAGATGCACCTAGTGGAACCGCAATCACATTGGCCCAGGGAATTATTGAAACTGGTGCATATACCCAATGGCATTTGGCCCCAAAAGAAGCGCATACCCCTCAGGATCTACCCATACATGCCGTACGCGAGGGCGACGTACCGGGTACCCACCACGTGATTTATCAAAACGATATCGATACCATTGAACTCACCCATACGGCACATTCTAGGATAGGTTTTGCCCATGGGGCTGTGATGGCCGCTGCTTGGATGGCCGGCAAAAAAGGAGTGTATTCTATGCGGGATATTATCGACAACCCCACAAAACAATAAACGATGACTTGGACACACTGGTTGCTATTATTTTTAGGCATTCAACTGATACACGGAGCTGCCACTTATCCGCTCTATAAAAAAGCGGGGCATGCACCATGGAAAGCCTTTCTACCCTTATTCAACGCATGGATACTGCTCAAAATCATCCACAGACCCTCCTACTGGATCGTTTTTTTACTGTTACCCGTGGTGAACCTGATCATGTTACCTGTGATCTGGGTAGAAACAATCCGCGCCTTTTCTTTAACTTCTAGAAAAGATGCGTGGACGGTTGTCTTATCCTTAGGGTTTTATTTGTTTGTGGTCAGCAAAAAGGGAGATACCCTCACCTACCAACCGGATCGAGAGAAAATGCCCAAAACAGGTGCTGGCGAATGGTTGAGTTCCATGGTATTTGCCGTGGTGGCCGCTAGTGTGGTTCACACCTATTTTCTTCAACCCTTTGTCATTCCCACTGGTTCCCTAGAGCGCACCCTATTGATCGGAGATTTTTTGGTGGTATCTAAATACCACTACGGGGCAAGAATACCCATGACGCCACTCGCCGCACCTATGATGCACGACAGCTTACCTGTAATTGACAAAAAATCCTACCTCAGCAGTCCCCAGATACCGTATTTAAGACTGCCCGGATTTGCCCCGGTCAGACGCAATGATATTGTTGTCTTTAGTTGGCCCCAAGATACGGTCCGCTTTTTTAGAGATCCATCAAATATCCGCATCGATAAGCCGGTGGATAAAAAATCCAATTATGTAAAAAGATGTGTGGGGATTCCTGGGGATACCCTCACTATTGTCGATGGACGCGTCATGATTAATCAAGTACCTCTTGAGTACGATGACAGAGCTCGATTACAACACAACTACGCCGTATTTGCCCAACAAGGAATTTCTGCACAAAAACTAAAATCTCAGGGGATTGATGGCTTTAACAGGACCTACAGTGTCGCTCAACTCAACCAAAGTCAAGCGGACGCCATTATGCGCTCAGGAGCGAGTATCTACAATAATCCACAAGGAGATGGATACTTGATATTGACGTTTGACGTAGGTATTGATCCACAAGTGGTTCGCCAACAGGGATTGGTGGTCACCGAATTGATGGATCGAGAGAAATGGCTGACGATGACCCAAGAATCAGCCCAAATATTGAGACAAACCCAAGGCATCGATTCTGTGGTACAACAAATTGGGGGTAAGGGAAGGTACAATCCCAGTATTTATCCGCACAGCCCTGTCCTTCCCTGGAATGAGGACCAATACGGGCCGCTTTATTTGCCAAAAGCTGGGGATCAAATAGAACTCACCCCTGAAAACATACTGAAATACCAAGAGGCGATACACGCCTATGAGGGTCATGTCATTGAGCAAAAAGGCACTGAGGTTTTGGTCGATGGTCAAGTCCAAAACCAATACACTTTCCAACAATCCTACTATTGGATGATGGGTGACAACCGACATAACTCAGAAGACTCTCGTTATTGGGGGATGGTTCCAGAAGACCATATTGTGGGAAAACCTGTATTTATCTGGATGAGCATCGATAGATTTACACAACCCATCAGCCAATGGAAAATTCGTTGGGATCGGGTGTTTACCGTAGTACACGGTTCTGGTCAACCGCGCTCTTATTTCGCCTACTTTATCGGAGCTCTTTTGGTTTACTACGCGGCGAATTACTTCAGAAAAAGAAAAGCTAAAAAGGCGTGAAGGTAATCGTACCTACCTACCTGCCCTTGATCTCTACCTTTGCTGCTATGACGGAAGCAGAGGTGGTTTGGGAAGTGTGTGGCAACTACCAAAAACAATCCTACAGGAACAGATCGATCATCGCTACTGATCGAGGAGCACTGACACTGACCATTCCGATTGCACACAGAAACCACAGGCAGCTATTTACCGATGTGCAAATCGATCCATCTGAACCATGGCAACGAACACACTGGCGCGGGATTCAAACCGCATACCGCAGCGCTCCCTATTTTGAGTTTTACGAAGACCGGTTAGTTCGATTATTTGAAGAAAAATTTACTTATTTAATCGATGTCAATTTCAAAAGCATCGAGGTTTTAAGTCAATGTGCCAAATTGGAACTACCCCAACAAAGAACTGCTGTTTTTAACAAAGACCTACCTCCCGAACACGACCTGCGCCATTGGGCATCCAATAAGTTCAGCGACAGCCAGAGCTCCTCTACCTACAACCAGGTTTTTACAGACCGACATGGATTTATTCCTGGACTTTCATTTCTGGATTTACTGTGCAATGAAGGCCCCTCAAGTTTAGCGTACCTGCGGAAATATTAACGCTAGTCCAATAATCCCATGTTCAATCGAACCAGGATAGGAAAATGATCAGAATAGGGCAGTTCTGCTACCTGGTGGTCATTTACCTCAAAGGTCTTATCCACCAACACATAATCGATTCTCAGGGGTAGAAACACAAACTTAAACGTACTGCCAAAACCCATCCCTTTTTCAAAAAAGGTGTCTTTCATATCCGTGCGTATGGTATGGTATACTGAGGAAAACTGATTGTTGTTGAAATCACCCAATACTATATTGGGATAAGGAGACCGCTCTTTATGGGCAGATAGAAGTACAGACTGCGACTCCTGTTTGTCAAACGAACGACCGATGCGCTCATAAAAAAAAGACAATTTTTGAGCCCACTTGCTTTTTGTCGTATCCTTCAAAACTTCTTGATTATCGCGGGCCATTAATTTCAGTGACTGAAAATGAGTGTTGTACACCCGGACAACTCGGTCGTTTAACTGAATATCTGCGTAAATGGCCGTGTTTGAACTTGAGGGAAAATTGATTCGCCCTTTGGAGACGATGGGGTACTTGGACAATATCGCCACTACAGATCGCTCTTTGTTGTCTCTTGAGGAATAGGTCTGGTAAGGATAATCTTTAAATGCGGATAAAAACTCAGTGTCAAACTCTTGAAAAGCGAGCACGTCTGCTTGTGAGTTCTGGGCATAGGACACAATGCTATCCGCTAAATGCTCCTCTTGGGTCCATCGGTATTTATTCAACAACTTAACATTGTAACTCATCAATGTCAGTTCACTGGTCTGGTCATTGGCCGATTCTTTTTGCCATCGGTACACAGGACCAAACTGCCAGTGGGAAAAAATCAAGAGGCCAATAGACCACCAAGCCATTCTTTTCCAACGGAAAATCCAAAAAAGCAAAAAAAGCGCATGAAGCAACCAAAAAAAAGGCATGGCCAAACTGAAAAACGACAAAAAATAGTAACCATCTCCGGGTAAAAATGGAGCTATTTGCGCAATGACTGTTGCGGTAATCAGCGCTATATGAGCTGCCTTCATCAAAGAATCCGTTATTTCACTGGGCTTAAACATGATCAGGACCTTGTTGAAATAAAAAGTTTTTCTCTTCTGGAGTTAAGGCGTCATAACCAGAAGTGCTTATTTTATCTAAGATAGCATCTATTTTGCGTTGATTGGCCATCTGAGTAGCATTCGATTCAATAGTTGACCTTTTTGGACTTTTTGATTGATATACTTTTTTCAAGGTACTTTTAGGGGTCCTTGATTGAGCCCTCCCCCGGGGAAATGACCACTGAGTTAAGTCCCTGCCCTGCCTTAGGTTGATCGCATATACCAAGCCGACCAAGGCACCTGCTAAATGGGCCAACTGAGCCCCGGACAAATTGCCCCACAAGCCGATCAGGTCGATGACTACCAACGCAATACCGATATACTTCAACTTGATCTGACCAAAAAATAAACGGATGGGGAGTTCAGGCTGATAGGCACACACATAAATAATCAATGCCATGATACCAGCGGAAGCACCCACCAAATAACCTCCCGTATGCTCGGGGAAAACGAGTCCCGCCAAAATATAGAGCAGACCAGCAGTTAGGGAACCAACCCACCAAATATGCCACCACCTTGCCGGTGAAAACAAATGCAAAAACAAGCGAGATGCCCCCAATACAAAAATTGTATTGCTGACCAAATGAATGGGTTGCAAATGGATCCAACCATAGGTAAATAAAGTCCAGGGCCGAGACAAAAACTCACTGGATTGTTTGGGTAAAGCCCATAAGCTTACCCCACTATAAGAAGCGCCAAACAACCAATTCTGTAGTTGTACCCCTAGGAAAATGATGACCATAAAGACGATCATATGACCCGAGGTGTCCAAACTACGCCAGAAACTTTGAATTCGCTTTTCCATCAATACCATCGATTGCGGTCAAAAGAATTTTTCTTCCAATACCACGCCATCAAAAATCCAAACAGCGCACCCCCTACATGAGCAAAGTGAGCTATCCCAGAACCAAAAATACTGTACCCAGTAATACCCGAGAATAAATCGAGGCCGATCAATACGGGAATAAAATACTTGGCCTTAATCGGTACAGGAACAAACATCAGAAACAACTCACTGTTGGGAAATGCCATGCCAAATGCGACTAGTATTCCGTAGATAGCACCGGATGCACCCACGGCTGGAGTGGAAACTGCCTCGATCATCGCATTGACCGTATCCTGTCCGGCTGCCTCATACCAAGCTGGGCTATACTGGCCCTGCCCTAGTAATGAAATCACTTGCTCAGCGGCAAATCCACCCGCTTCAAGCGCTTGAATTCCATTCAAATAAAAATAATAATTTACCCCAGTGTGAATCAGCGCTGCGCCAAGACCCGCGGACAAGTAAAAGAACAGAAACTTTTTTCCGCCCCACATATGCTCTAAAGCGCCACCAAATGCCCACAGGGCATACATATTAAAAAAAATGTGCGTCAACCCTCCATGCATAAACATGTGGGTGAAGATTTGCCAAAATCCAAAGGAAGGGTGTTCCACGAACCAGAGGGAAAATAGCCCATACATGACGTCGCCGTAAAGCATGGTGGCCAGAAAAAACAATCCATTAATAATGATTAGATGTTTTACAGTTTCCGTAATTGACCTCATAGATTAAATTTTTTAAGTATATCCTCCGCAGTTATGGTTACAAAAACAGGTTTTCGGTCAGGACTGAAATCTGGTTCTTTACACGAAAACAAATCGTTGATTAAACCGAGTTGCTCATCGCTAGACAATACTTTTCCCGTGGTGATGGACATAGTTTTAGACATCAGTTGAGCCATGCGATCTACCGGAGAAAAGCCAGTGTTTTCGATGGACTCTAGATCGTCTACCAATTGAATCAAAACCTGGGCGGCATCCTGAGGCTGCACATCGATGGGGATACCCAAAACGCAGTCAATAGAATCAGCATCAAACTCAAAACCAATGGCTTGAAGATCTCCGCGCATGGTGGCCAAAACCGTTTTTTGAGCCACGCCAAGACCGAGGGTCAGGGGGAATAAAAGGGTTTGACTCCCCGCTTTTTCAATAGTCATCTGGGCCAATAATCGTTCGTATAATACCCGTTGATGGGCTCTAGACTGGTGGATCACCAACAAAGCAGACTGGTGTTTGGTGATGATGTATTTCTTTTCCCATTGAAAACTGGTAAATGCAGACTGTGTTTCTGCTTCCCAACCTTCCAATGAGGTTTGTCGAGATTCAAAATGGGCCAAAGATTCGCGCTGGGGATCATCCCCAAAACTGTACAAAGTCTCCCACTGAGCTGTCTGCTTGGGTTTGAATGCGGTATTCTGTTCGTTAAATGGATTAAAATTCCTGTCCACTTCAATCTTGGGATACACCGGGTTTTTTGACTGATAAGCGTACGGTGTATCTAAATTGGGGTCCTTGTCAAAATCTAATATTGGGGCGACTTGAAATTGCCCAAGACTGTGTTTGACTGCTGACCTCAAGATGGCATATATTCCTTGCTCATCATCGAACTTTACCTCTGTTTTGGTCGGGTGAATATTGACATCCAATCGCGCTGGATCAACCTGGAGATAGATAAAATATCCCGGGTGGGTTCCGGAAGCCACCAAACCTTCAAAAGCCTGAAGTACTGCGTGGTGCAGAAATCCGCTTTTTATAAAGCGATCATTGACAAAAAAATACTGCATTCCCCTGGACTTTTTGGCCATATCGGGCTTGAGTACAAAACCTGAAATGCCCACCAAAGGTGTCTGCTCAGATATAGGAACTAACTTTTCCGCATATTTTTGTCCAAAAACCTGGGTAATTCTCTGCTTGACTGTGGCCTTGGGCAATTGAAAAAGCACTTCATTTTGATGGTGCAAAACAAAGGCGATGTCCGGATGCACCAACACAAGTCGGTGGAATTCATCCAGACAGTGTTTCAATTCGACTGTTGCAGATTTTAAAAATTGTCTGCGCGCAGGTATGTTATAAAACAGATGCTGCACAGTGACTACTGTTCCTGGAACGCTGGAAACAGGCTGTATGTCTATGGGGTCACTCCCTTGAGCTGACAGTGCATACCCGTCCTCAGCTGAGGCTGTCTTACTCTGTATCCGCACTTGAGCAATAGACGCTATCGAGGCCAATGCCTCTCCCCTAAATCCTTTGGTTTGCAAGCGAAACAAATCGTCTGCAGTGGTCAGCTTTGAGGTCGCGTGACGCTCAATAGACAAAGGAAGATCTTCGCGGGAAATGCCCTGTCCATTATCCACCACACGAATCAACTGTTTGCCTCCGTCATTTAGGTGCACCTCAATTTTGTCAGCCCCTGAATCAACAGCGTTTTCTAATAATTCTTTGAGTGCAGAACTCGGTCTTTGAACTACTTCTCCAGCAGCGATCTGATTGGCCACATGGGCCTCGAGGCGTTTGATCATTCCCCCCATTACACGACCCATTGCAGCACACCCGTCTTGACCAGTGCTAGAAAAAATAAGACCAAAAAGACAAATACAAAGAATAGTCTTGTCCTTCTGTTTTTGCCTTCTGACTGATTTTTTTGAGCCCGCCAGTCAGCGCGAAATGACCTTCTTCCGGAGGCTCTGGATGCATTTCCAGTTGGCGGAAGATCTGCTGCCTCCTGTTTTTTGATCAACAATTCCAAACGTTCTTTTCTGGGATTGTAATACCTGGGCGTGTATGAAAACGACTTGTTCTTGTTTTGTTTAAATAGCGTAGGTAGTTTCATGTGGATCAACTTAGTCCAAAAATAAACAAAAACCCAGGATAGACCTGGGTTTACTTTGCGAAGTTATTTACAAATATTCGGTTAAAGCGCCGCCATTTTTATCGCAGCTACCGCTGCTTCAACTCCTTTATTTCCGTGCTGACCTCCAGAGCGATCAATAGCTTGTTGTAGGTTGTTGTCTGTCAAAACACAAAAAATAACAGGGACATCTTGCTGGGTATTCAAATCCATGATCCCCTGAGCGGTAGATTGACAGATAAAATCAAAATGTTTTGTCTCTCCCTGAATCACACTGCCTATAGCAATCACCGCTGAAAGGTCATGCCTGTCGATTAGTTTTTTACAGGCGTGGGGCAATTCAAAGGCCCCAGGGACACGATAGGTAACCATGCAGTCTGTGGGGACGCCCAACTCAATCAGCGTGTCTACTGCGCCTCGGTAGAGATTGTCAGTAATTTGACTATTCCACTCTGCGACAGCAATCCCTACGCGCATATTTGCTCCAGAGGGGAGTGTTGATGCGTCAAAAAAAGAAAGGTCAGTACCCGAAGTCGCCATTATTCTACAGCCTGTAAACTGCCTAACAATGCGTCTACCGAACTAGCCTCTACCGCATTGGGGTATTGGTCAGCCACGGTTTTAAAATACTCAACGGCACTTCCTGTTTGACCTAATTCTTGGGCCAATACGCCCGCTTTAAACCAATAACGAGGAGCTGAAAATTCATTGTCCGAATGTGCTGCTGCTGATAAATAAGACTTTAATGCAGCTTGTTTGTCTCCAAGCTCTGATTGAGCGTCGCCCAAAGCGCCGAACGCCAATGCTTGCATCAATACATCATCGGTCTTGAATCCAGACAAATAGTTGACCGCCTGTTCGAACTGGCCCAAATGCAAATAAGAAAGGCCGGCACCATAGGCGGCTAGATTGGCTGCTTTAGTTCCCGAGTATTGTTCTGCGATTTCAACAAAACCGTATTTGCCTTCAGCACCTTCAAGGGCCAAAGAAAATAGAGAATCTTGTGATTGTTGTGCGATCAGTGCTTGATCGAAATAACGCTGGGCGTAGTATAGCTCATTAGAGGCCTCGCGCTCGTAAGGCTTTTGAACCCATTGTTGGTAGGCCAAAAAACCCAATACACCAACGGCGATCACCGCAATGACCCCTAAAATAATATTTTGATTTTTGGAAACCCAAGCTTCTGATTTAGAAGCGGTATCGTCTAGAGAGGTAAACACTTCAGCTGTGGTGCTGTTTTCTTGAATTACTTCTTCTATTTCTTCTTGGGCTTTAGGTTTGTAGCCTCTTTTTTGATATGTAGCCATCAATATGGGATTTAGAGGGCAAAAATAAAGTTTTTATCCAAACCCAAAAGGGTATTCTTTCGTTTATTTTCAATAATTTGCAAGACCCAAAAAAAGCCGTTTTTGCCTATTAACACCCTATGTTTCTCAAACACCTTACCCTGGTCAATTACAAGAACTTCACAGAAAAAACCATTGATTTTGGGGCTAAAATCAATTGTGTGGTTGGACCAAACGGAAAAGGAAAAACCAATGTGCTCGATGCTATTTATCACTTAGCGCTTGGCAAGAGCTATTTCAATCCCCAATCAGCCCAAAACATCAAGCACGGTCAAGACTTTTTTTTAATTCAAGGATTGTTTGACAAAGAAGGGAATGAAGAGACTGTTGTGTGCAGTTTAAAGCATGGGGCAAAAAAAGTAATCAAGAGAAACGGAAAAATCTACGACAAATTATCCGACCACATCGGTGTATTACCCTTAGTGATGATCTCACCGGCTGATCGGGACTTGATCATCGAAGGCAGTGAAGTGAGGAGAAAATTGATCGATGGAATCATCGCTCAATCCGACAACCAGTACCTGACCATGCTGTTGAACTATCAACAAGTCTTATCTCAGCGCAATGCACTGCTGAAGTACTTTGCCTTAAACCACACCTTTGACCGAGAAACACTCAGCGTTTACGACGCTCAGCTCGTTGAATTAGGCACACCGATCTACCTCAAGAGAAATGCGTTTCTTCAAGAGTTTATCCCTTTGTTTACCCTGCAATACCATCAGATCAGCCAAGGACAGGAGGCGGTGAGTATCCATTACGAAAGTCAACTCCACCAAGGAGATTACGCCGCTCAGCTACTGGATTGCCTAGCCAAAGACAGGGCCGTACAATACAGCAGTTGCGGTATCCACAAAGACGATTTGTCCTTTGAAATCGATGGACATCCGATTAAAAAATTTGGCAGTCAGGGACAACAAAAATCTTTTCTAATCGCTTTAAAACTGGCCCAATTTGCTTTTATTCAAAACCACACCCAAACCCAACCCATTCTGTTGTTAGACGATATATTTGATAAACTCGATGACGGCAGAGTCGCCCAATTGGTCGATCTTGTCAACCAAAACAGATTTGGTCAACTGTTTATCAGCGATACCAATTTCCAGAGAACAGAAAAAATTGTCCGCGAAACCGGACAAGGGTATACCATGATTGAATTGCTGTGAAAAGAAACCACGAACCCATCAAAATTCAAGATCTAGTCAATCAGTTTATCGAACAAAACGAATTGACCAGCGGACTTGACGCGGTACATGTGCAAGATTTGTGGCGTGAACTCATGGGACCTGGAGTCATGAGCTACACACAAAGTGTTGTCCTGAGAGGCACTGCTTTGACTGTGGTACTCACCTCCTCTGTGCTGCGCAGCGAACTGAGCATGGGCAAGGAAAAAATCATCTCCATGATGAATGAAGGCCTGGGCAAAAATTTAATCGAACATATTTATCTCCGATAAATTCCTGGCCCAGGCCTTTGAAAAGTAATTTAGTAGATCTCTCTTCCCGAGAAATGGAACGCAGACTCAATCGCTGCATTTTCATCTGAATCAGAACCGTGAACCGCATTTTCTCCAATAGAAGCAGCGTATTTATGGCGAATAGTACCTTCGGCAGCTTCAGCTGGATTGGTCGCGCCAATCAGCGTTCTAAAATCTTGAACCGCGTTTTCTTTTTCTAAGACTGCAGCCACAATGGGTCCTGAAGTCATAAATTCAACCAACTCCCCAAAAAATGGTCGCTCGCTGTGTACAGCGTAGAAGCGCTCCGCATCTAAACGGCTTAGTTGCGTGTATTTCATGGCTACAATTTTAAATCCAGCCTCGTTGATTTGCGCCAAAATCCCTCCGATATACCCCTTAGATACAGCGTCTGGTTTGATCATGGTAAATGTTCTATTTGCACTCATTTTCTCAAATTTTGTGCAAAATTACACCAAATAATCGAATCTATCGCCTTCAGCATAGATGAGCACTCCCTATAAACCATAGCGCAACTCGTAACCGGAGTTGATCATGGGATTTGGATACTTGTATACCAGTCGTCGCGCTATGGCGCCCGAGTCTTGGACCATTTCCATGGTCATTGTTCGCTCGTTTAAGTCTATGCGCAATAGCCCAAAACTCTTCTCGGCCAAAACATCTCCTAATCTATGCTGATTTGGCTCTCCCTGAAAAGAGCTATAGGAATGGGTCAAACCGCTGGAAGTAAAATCTATGATGGGTTGATTAAAATCGGGTATCTTATTGGTGGAAAACTCAGAAATATGGCGATCACCTGAAAGAAGTACCAAACCTTTGGGGTTGGTGCGCGCGATTAAATCGTATAATCGCTGTTGTTCGTCGGGAAAATTGGCCCAGGATTCAAATCCGTGCTCACCCGATAAAAATTGAATACTACTCATCACAATATGCACGTCAGCCGGACTTTTTGTCAAACTATTTTCCAGCCATGTCCACTGGCTTTCACCCAGCACAGTTCCCCCTGCAGCAGGCAAATATCGTTTCTTTCCGGAAGGATCTTCGCGCAAGGCTGACCTGAAAAATCGCGTATCCAAGACCACAATGCGCACCAATTTATCCCCCACAGGATAGTCGTGAAGGGCGTATACTCCAGGCTGACTTCTTCTGGGATCATCCTGGGAGACCTGCATAAAATCTAAAAACACTTGCTGACTCTCCTTTTTAATCGAAAATTCTGCACCACCGTCGTTCAACCCGTAATCGTGATCATCCCAGGTCCCAATCACAGGCACTTGGGCCAAAAGCGTTTGGTATCCCGGAACCTTCATTTGAAGGTCATAGGATGCTTTTAAGCTATCGACCACATCGGTATCCGCATAAACTATATCGCCCCCCCACAAAAAAACATCGGGTTGAGTTGCCAGAACATCATCCCATAAATCGTTGGGTTGATCTGCTTGATTACAGGAACCAAAAGCCAGGGTAAAAACAGCAGGCTCACTCGGAGCACATGAAAGGGCCGACAAGGCGCAAAACAGGGATAATAATTTAATTTTCACGAGGTTAATTTTTCCAAATTTAATCAATTTAAATCGCCCGCCAGGCAAATGTATTATCTTTGAATCCATGAATATACCTCATCAAAAAGACCTATTAAATCAACTGACTCCGGGAACCAAAGTCATTGTTGTGCCCCATAGAAATCCAGATGGAGACGCCCTTGGGTCTTGTCTGGGCCTAGCAGGTGTGCTGAGAAAAACAGGATGCATTGTCGATGTAATTTCTCCTAATGCGGGACCTTATTTTTTAAATTGGATGCCTGGATTTAACGATTTGTTGATCTATGAGGAACAAACACAGGCGTGCATGAGCCTCATCGAATCCGCCCAAGTTATTTTCACTTTGGATTTTAACGATTTGTCCAGGACTGGTATCATGGGGGATCAACTCTCCAAATCCAAAGCGTATATGGCCATGATCGATCACCACGAATCTCCAGCTGACTACGCTCAGTATATGTACACTGACACGGCGATGAGTTCCACCTGCGAGATGGTTTTTCATTTTGTGCAACAAGCACAATTGGGCCAACACATTGATCGAGATATAGCCCAATGTTTGTATACTGGATTGGTCACAGATACCGGATCTTTTAAATTTTCGCACACCACGCCAACCACACATAGGGTGGCCGCGTCCCTCATTGAATCCGGTGCGCCCAACCAACAGATACACGAATTGATTTTCGATCAAAACAAACCCAGTAAGCTGGCGCTTCTAGGCCTTGCTCTTCACAAAATGGAAGTGATTCGCTCCTGCAAAACAGCCATTTTGCACTTGAGCCAAGATGATTTAGACCTGCATGACCACCAAAAAGGCGACACCGAAGGCATTGTCAACTACGGGTTATCCTTGGAAGGTATTGTGCTCTCCGTTATTTTCATCGAGCATAAACACGAAGGACTGATCAAAATTTCATTCAGGTCACAAGGATCATTTTCTGTGAATGATTTGGCTAGAAAACACTTTGAAGGTGGCGGACATCGCAATGCAGCTGGTGGTAAAAGCACAGAATCCCTAGAAAAGACCATCGAGCGTTTCAAATCTATCCTACTTTCGACGGAAGAATTATGCGGGACTAATTAGGCCCAAAAGTCCTTCGGCACCTATGGTTTAATTTACTAATTTCACCGCCTGTTGGCGCATAAACAGCTCCATTTATTCAAGTCATATTACTATGAAAAAACAAACATTGGCCCTATGGGCACTAGCCATTGGTTTATTAACCAGCTGTAGTTCTAGCAAACGCCCTGACTTAGGGGACGGATTATTTGCCGAAATCAACACCTCGATGGGTACCGTTATTTTTGCCCTGGAGCAAGAAAAAACTCCGGTAACCGTAGCGAGTTTTGTCAGCCTTGCTGAGGGAGAAAACCCCTATGTATCCGAGGAGTACAAAAACAAAAAATTCTACGATGGCTTATCCTTTCATCGAGTGGCCCTATTAGGCGCCAACTTTATCATTCAAGGGGGAGATCCTGAGGGAACAGGCATGGGAGGCCCGGGCTACCAATTCAAAGACGAAATAGACGCAACCCTCTCCCACAACGACAAGGGAATCCTTTCTATGGCCAATGCAGGCGCAGGCACCAATGGAAGTCAATTTTTTATCACTGCGGGGGAAACCGCATTTTTGGACGGCAGACACACCGTATTTGGGAAAGCTGTAGAAGGTCTTGAAGTCATCGACTCTATGGCCTTGGTAAAACGCGACCCTTCAGACAGACCGATCAGCCCATTGGTGCTTAAGTCGGTAGTCATTCACCGCAACGGCAAATCTGCCAAATCTTTCGATGCTGTCTCCGTGCTCAAAAAGTATTTTGATGACATTAAAGCGCAAGAGGCTGCGGTGAGCAAAGCCAAAGAAACGCTCAGTGCCGAATTCAAAACCCAAAAATCTACCGCCTTGGTCACCGAGAGCGGTCTAGGGGTGGTCGTATTGAAAGAAGGTGAGGGACCCGTACCCAGTGAAGGTAGTTTTGCCAAAGTACTTTACGCTGGTTACTTTGAGGATGGGGGTGTTTTTGACACCAATATGGAGGACATCGCCACTGCATTTGGCACTTTTGATGCCCAGAGAAAAGAAATGGGTGGGTACAACCCAATTCCCATGCCCTATTCCCCCGAAGCCAGACTGATCAGCGGATTTAAAGAGGCCTTGTTGCGCATGAAAGTAGGCGATAAAATACGCGTCTTTGTTCCACCTCATTTGGGTTATGGAGAAGCTGGAGCGGGCAATGTGATTCCTCCGAGCGCTAATCTGGTATTTGATCTCGAAATTACCGGTGTAGAAAAATAATTCCAAAACCTCCGCTTTAGGAGGTTTTTTTTTGGGTATCCCCCAAGACATCATTTTATTGTTATATTTAGAATGCTAAATCAAACTCTATGAAAAATAATGCAATGCGTTGGGCCTTACTCCTGTTGTTGGTGCAATGGGTACAAGCCCAAGAGTATTTTCCAAAAAACGACGGTGTTCTGGTAAAAAAAGACCTTTATCAGGTATTTACAGAGGCTACCGTACACCAAAACAGTGCTGAAATTATTGAAAATGCCACCATTGTGGTCAAAGATGGCCAGATTATCTCGGTAGGAAAAAACAGCACTTATCCCAAGAATGCAGTGGTTACCTCTTTAAAGGGCATGCATGTTTACCCTGCTTTTATCGATGTGCACAGCAGTTTCGGAATAAAAAAGCCAACGGGTCAATCCAGAGGTCGTTCCACCCAATACGATCCTTCAAGAGAAGGTTTTTATTGGAATGACCACATCAGGCCTGAACAAAGCGGGATTGAATCATTTACTTATGACGCGGCGACTGCGGAAAAACTCAGGGCTGCAGGATTTGGATTGGTCAACACCCATTTAGCAGACGGATTGGCCAGGGGAACAGGGGCCTTAATTGCCCTTTCAGAGCGCAGCTCTAATGCAACCCGCGTGATCTCTCCAAAATCTGCTCAATACTTTTCTTTAACCAGAAGCCAGCAATCACAACAGTCCTACCCTTCTTCTACCATGGGATCTACTGCATTGATGAGACAGTTCTTTTCTGACGCTCAATGGTATGCCCAAGGTGGGTCAAAGACCAAAGACCGGTCACTTGAAGCGTATAACGAGAACAGCAGACTGCCCCACATCTTTGAAGCTGGAGATTTAGACGCCGTTGTTTCAGCGGACAAGATCGGAGATCAATTTGCCAAGAAAATGGCTATTGTGGGAGGACACAATGCCTACGAAGATATTGAACGGGTTAAAAAAACAGGGGCCACTTTGATAGTACCTGTGAATTACCCTACTGCTTATGATGTGTCAGACCCTTTGATGGCCTCGTTTATTACACTATCAGACATGAAAACCTGGAACCAAGCGCCCAGTAATTTGGCCGCTTTGGATCGTGCAAAAGTTCCATTTGCCATCACAACTCATGGACTTAAAAACCCCGGGGACTTGATGAAAAATGTGCGTATGGCCATGGACTACGGATTGAGTGAAAGTCAAGCGTTAGCCGCACTGACCACAGTTCCAGCCCAAATACTGGGACAATCCAACAAAATAGGACAAATCAAACCTGGATTTATGGCCAACTTCACAGTGACTAATGGCCCTATTTTCCATGAGAAAACAACCATACACGAGTTGTGGATCATGGGGGAACCCCATGTCATTCACCCAAAAGATTTGGCTGATATTCGCGGAGACTACACCCTTCAGTTCAAAGAGACGAACTATAAATTAGTGATTGGCGGCAGTTTGGAAAAGCCGAGCGTTCAAGCGACTAAAGACAGTGTAAAACTCACCGCAAAAGCTGAACGAGATGGCGCTTGGATGAAACTTCAGATGTACGATCAAGACCAAGGTGGATGGATGCGCTTTAGCGGCAATGCACTTTTGGTTAAGGACCGTATCGCCTTGAGCACCGACGTAGACAACACGCCCATCGCTTTGTTGCGCACTGCGCCATTTGATGCTGCAGAGAAAAAAGTCAACCCCAAAGAAATCAGAGCTATTGTCCCTGTTACTTATCCCAATGTGGGTTACGGTTATACCCAAAAACCTACGGCAGAAACAGTGCTTTTTAAAAATGCCACTGTTTGGACCTCCGAGGCTGCAGGTGTTTTGACAGAAACAGATGTGCTGGTCAAAAATGGTAAAATTGTCCAAATCGGAAAAAACATAAGCGCCCAAGGAAAAGTAATCGATGCCACAGGCAAACACCTCACAGCTGGAATCATTGACGAGCACAGTCATATCGCCTTGAAGTCAGTCAATGAAGGTGGGCAAAACAGCACTGCAGAGGTGCGCATGAGCGATGTTGTCGACAGCAAGCACATGGGGATCTACAGAGACTTGGCCGGCGGGGTTACTACAGCTCAGTTATTGCACGGTTCTGCAAACCCCATCGGGGGACAATCTGCCATTATCAAAATGAAATGGGGTGCGCCTGCCGAGGAATTGATTTACAGCAACAGTCCCAAGTACATAAAATTTGCCTTGGGGGAAAACGTAAAACAATCCAACTGGGATAGTGGCGGAAATAGATTTCCACAGTCCAGAATGGGGGTTGAACAGGTATTTGTCAACTACTTCCAAAGAGCAAAAGAGTACGACGACATCAAAAAAGCGGGCAAACCTTACCGCTACGACGAAGAGATGGAAGTATTGGGGGAAATCCTGAGGGGCGAGCGATTTATCAGCTGCCACTCCTATGTGCAAAGCGAAATCAACATGATGATGAAAGTTGCGGAGCGATTTGGATTTAAAGTCCAAACCTTTACCCACATACTCGAAGGCTATAAAGTAGCTGATAAGATGGCTGAACACGGTGTAGGTGGATCAACATTTGGGGATTGGTGGGCCTACAAGATGGAGGTCAAGGACGCTATTCCCTACAATGCAGCCATCATGCAACGCGCTGGGGTAACCGTAGCGATCAATTCTGATGACGCTGAGATGTCCAGAAGATTAAATCAAGAGGCTGCTAAAACAGTAAAATACGGTGGAATGAGTGAGGAAGAAGCCTGGAAAATGGTAACCATTAATCCAGCTAAATTGCTTCACTTAGACCAAAGAGTCGGCAGTATCAAAGTGGGCAAGGATGCGGATCTAGTGCTTTGGAGCGCACATCCTATGGCCGTATACGCTATGGCAGAAAAAACGATGATCGAGGGTGCTGTATATTTCGACAGGGAGTTGGATCAGCAATTGCGCAAACAAGTGGCCGAACAACGAGAAATGTTGATTCAACAGATGTTGGACGAGAAAAATCAAGGAAGACCTACACAGCTGAAGTCTTCTATAAAACCGGAAGAATTCCATTGCGATACCATGTAATATGAAAAAGACAAATCTATTAGCCCTATTAGGGGCACTGACAGCGATGTCTTGGAGTGCAACTGCGCAACAGACACCCGCCCCCAAACAAACCGAAGCCATTTCTATCGTAGGGGCAACTGCCCACTTAGGAAATGGACAGGTGATTCAACAGGCCACCCTGGTTTTTGACCAGGGGCAAATCATTGCCCTTGGCGGTCCCGAGACCCCAACCCAAGGCCAAGTCATCAGCGCCTCAGGAAAACATATCTATCCCGGATTTATTACTATGGGGACTTCCCTGGGTCTGATTGAGGTAGATGCTGTTAAGGCCACCGATGACCAAGGCGATATCGGAGACATGATACCCCATGTGCGCAGCATCATCGCTTACGACGCTGAATCCAAGGTAGTTGAAAGTATGCGGCCCAATGGTGTGCTGTTGGCCCAAGTATCGCCAAAAGGCGGAATGATTTCGGGGAGTTCTTCAGTCGTTCAACTCGACGCCTGGAACTGGGAAGATGCAGCCGTAAAGACAGATGAAGGGATTCACATGAGCTGGCCCAACCCCATCAGTCAAGGCAGATGGTGGATGGGAGAAGATCCGGGGATGAAACCCAACAAAAACTATTCCCTACAAGTGGATCGTTTACTTCAGTTTATCGAAGAAGCAAAAGCTTACCACCAAGGTGGATCTGCTACCCGCAACGAACCCTACGAAGCGCTAAAAGACTTATTGGCCGGTGAAGACGCAGCTTATGTAGCAGCGGATAGCGAACGTCAAATTATCGATGCAGTGCAAAAACTCAAGGCCGCAGGAATTCAGAAAGTGGTGATTGTAGGTGGACGAGAGGCGTACAAAGTAATTCCTATGCTCCTAGAAAATCAGGTTCCGGTCATTACCCAGGCTACTCATCAGCTCCCCTTTGACGCTGATTCAGATTACGACATGCCCTTTAAGCTTCCCAAAATTTTATCGGATGGCGGTTTGGTAGTCGCTATGCACAACATGAATGAGGCCAACCACCAAAACAGAAACCTTCCGTTTTACGCAGGTCAGCTGGTGGGTCAAGGCATGAATCCGGAGGAGGCACTGCGTGTTATCACGCAATATCCAGCCAAAATTCTGGGCATTGACCAGAGTTATGGCACCTTAGAAGTTGGCAAGAGCGCTACGCTGTTTATTTCCCAAGGAGATGCCTTAGACATGCGCACCAATCAGATAGAGCACGCATTTATCGATGGAAGAAAGATATCTTTAGAGACCCATCAAACGGAGCTTTACCAACGCTACTCCGGCAAATACAATCAATAAAACCCTTTGTTTTATCATTAAAGCACCCCTTGGCGGGGTGCTTTTTTAATTGATCTCATGGAAAATTTTGACATCACCAGCACCTCAAATCCAAGAATAAAAGAAGTGATTGCCCTTCAAGAAAAGTCTAGGCTGCGCAGTAAACTCGGCCTGGCGGTTATTGAAGGCAAAAGAGAGGTTGCCCTCGCATGCATGGGAGGTATTGAACTAACCGCTATTTTCTATCAATCAGGACTGATCACCATCGATGAACTATCGAATTTGACCAATGACACCAAGGTGCCCACCTTCAATGTCTCCGCAGAGGTGTACCAAAAAATGGCCCACAGATCGAGTACAGAAGGCGTTATTGCGTTGGGGAAACAAAAAAACCACCACATATCACAATGGGGATCTCTAGGTAAAAGCCCCTTGGTTTTAGTCGCAGAAGGCATAGAAAAACCCGGAAATATCGGAGCCATGCTCAGGACAGCAGATGCAGCAGGGATTGACGCGGTTTTGCTTCCAGACATGCCCAGCGACTTATACAATCCCAATACCATCAGGGCGAGTTTGGGTTGTGTATTTACAGTGCCTATAGCTACAGGTACCTCCCAAGAAGTGATCGACTATCTGAAAACCAATAACATTGGGGTCTACAGCGCTACACTTCAAGCATCAATTCCTTACAGCCAATGGGATGCAACGGAGGCAACAGCTATTGTAGTTGGGTCTGAAGATCGAGGGGTAAGCGAACTATTTAGAGCGCACAGCACACAGAACTTGATCATACCCATGATGGGCGCAATCGACTCTATGAATGTTTCTGTAGCCGCGGCTATACTGGTCTTTGAAGCAAAACGTCAAAGAAATTTGGTATCTTTGAAGTAATACCTTCTACCCCACTCCTATGTCTTATGTCATTGACGAAATAGCGGAAAACAAAGCCATTGCTCGGGAATACAAAGAGCTGCTCAGAATTAGTTATCAATCGCTAAACGATGAGGATAAAAAACTGATTCGCCTGGCCTTTGACACCGCCGTTGATGCCCACAATGGTCAAAGAAGAAAATCAGGTGAAGCCTATATTTTTCACCCCATAGCTGTGGCTAAAATCGTGGCCTCCGAAATTGGATTAGATGCCACCTCGATTGCAGCGGCATTGATGCACGATGTCATCGAAGATACTAAATACACCAGGGAAGATCTTGAACGCATGTTTGGCCCCACTGTCGCTAAAATTGTTGATGGATTAACCAAAATCGCACACCTGAGTTTAGATGCTGGAATTTCTCATCAAGCTGAAAACTTTCGAAAAATGTTGCTCACGCTCAACGACGATGTGCGTGTAATCATCATCAAAATAGCAGATCGCTATCACAACATGCTCACCATGGATTCCATGCCCGAGCACAAACAATTAAAAATTGCTTCAGAAACGCTGTTTATCTATGCCCCCTTGGCCCACCGAATAGGGTTATACAACATCAAAACAGCGCTTGAGGACTTGAGTTTAAAGTATACTGATCCCGATATTTATCAGGAGATACTCAGCAAAATAAAAGAGAGTAAATCCGAACAAAATCAATACATCGAAGACTTTTCGAGCGTTTTGACCCAGGCCCTTGACAAAGAGAAAATCAAATATCAAATCAAGGGAAGGCCAAAATCTATTTTTTCGATTCGCAAAAAAATGCAAAGTCAAGGTGTTCGGTATGAGGAAATCTATGACAAATTTGCCATTCGAATCATCTACAAAGCAAAGCCTGAGCAAGAGAAGTTTTTGGCGTGGAAGATTTATTCCATGGTTACTGACCACTATACGCCCAACCCAGTTCGTTTAAGGGATTGGATTTCTTCGCCAAAATCTACGGGCTACGAGGCCTTACACATCACCGTGATGGGGCCGAAAAACCGATGGGTCGAGGTACAGATCCGTTCAGAGCGCATGCATGAAATCGCTGAAAAGGGTTACGCAGCTCATTTTAAGTACAAGCACGGAGACCAAAAAGAAAAAGGAATTGACCTTTGGCTCAACAGGCTACAAGAGGCTTTGGAAAACGCCAACGGAAACGCCATCGATTTTGTAGAGGAATTTAAATTAAATCTGTACGCCAAAGAGATTTTTGTATTTACCCCCAAGGGCGATCTGAAATCCCTGCCTAAAAATTCAACTCCGTTGGACTTTGCGTTTCACGTGCATACGGAAATTGGCATGAAGACCCGCGGCGCAAAAGTCAACGGCAAATTAGTCCCGTTAAACACCGTGCTAAAAAGCGGTGATCAGGTAGAAATCATCACCTCGGACACCATCAAGCCAAACCCAAACTGGGTGAATTACGCGACTACTGCCCGAGCGATTTCCAGAATCAAGTCTGCCCTCAAAGAAGAGCGCAGAACCATAGCCGAACAGGGCAAAGAAATTCTGCGCAGAAAACTTCGCACCCAAAAGATCAAGCTCGACGAATCTATGGTCAATAAGCTGGTGGTCTATTTCAAGTTAAAAACCAGCCTTGATTTGTTTTATCAAGTCGGTGTGGGTACTATTGACAACCACAAGCTGAAGGAATTTTCCTCCTCCTACAACAACACCATCCTCAGATTTTTCAAAGAAAAAATACGCAGAAAACCAAAGTCGCCCATATTGGAAGACGAGGCACCACAAGTTTACGATACGCTGGTGTTTGGCAAAGAAGGGGACCGACTAGAATACACCCTATCCCCTTGTTGCAATCCCATACCTGGTGATGACGTTTTTGGTTTTATCACCATCAAAGACGGCATTAAGGTCCATAAAAGAAACTGCCCCAACGCAGTGGCCCTTCAAGCCCAATACGCCTATCGAATCATACAAGCGCAGTGGATCGACAGTGCGCAACAGGATTTCCCAGTGGACATCAAGTTGAGCGGTATCGATCATCTCGGACTGGTCAGCCAGGTCACCCATGTGATCTCCAACACCATGAACGTAAACATGAAAAAAATATCGTTTTCAACGGAAGGGGGAACTTTTGAGGGAAGTATCCGAGTGGTGGTAGACAACAACGAAACATTGGCCAAATTATTGAAACACCTAGGACAGCTCAAGGGCATCGACAAAGTGGTCAGAATTTAAATTTTAAGCGTACATTTGCCGGGTAAAAATGCAAGCGAAAACCTCCAATAACGAGCCCCAACAAGAAGTAGTCAAAAAAGTATTCACTACTTTTTTAGAGGAAAACGGACACCGAAAAACACCGGAGCGATACGCCATACTTCAAGAAATCTACGAAAATGAGGGTCATTTTGATGTAGAATCACTCTACCTTAAAATGAAAAACAAAAAGTATCGGGTGAGCCGAGCTACTTTGTACAACACCATTGAAATTTTATTGGAGTGCAAATTAGTGCGCAGACACCTTTTTGGTAAAAATCAAGCTCAATACGAGAAGTCTTATTTCGACAGACAACACGATCACGTCATCCTTACCGATACTGGTGAAGTGATTGAGTTTTGTGATCCACGAATTCAAACCATCAAAAAAACCATTGAAGAGGTCTTTGATATCAGTATTCAAAACCACTCGTTGTATTTTTACGGAACCAAAAACAAAGAATCCAATAACCAAGAATAAATAAGCTTAATGGCTGTAGATCTATTGCTCGGGCTCCAATGGGGCGATGAAGGAAAAGGAAAAATTGTCGATGTTCTCACCCAGGGATACGATGTAATTGCTCGTTTTCAGGGAGGACCTAACGCAGGACACACCCTTGAATTCGATGGCATCAAACACGTATTGCACACTATTCCTTCAGGTATATTTCACAAAAACGCACAAAATATTGTGGGTAATGGTGTGGTGATTGACCCGGTAGTTTTTCAGAAAGAAATTGAAAAATTAGCTCCTTTTAACTTGGACCTAAGCAAAATTCTGTTTATTTCAAGAAAAGCCCACCTGATCTTACCCACCCACAGACTGTTGGATGCAGCATCTGAAGCTGCCAAAGGAAAAGCCAAAATCGGTTCAACATTAAAAGGGATTGGCCCGACCTATATGGATAAAACCGGAAGAAACGGGATGCGTGTGGGCGATTTGGAATTTGACAATTGGAAAGAGAAATACAGAGCGCTGGCAGAAAAACACCAAGCCATGATCGGGTTTTACAATGTGGAGCTCGAATACGATTTAAAAGAACTTGAAAATGAATTCTTTAAGGCGGTAGATGCCTTAAAAAAACTGCCGTTTATCGACAGTGAGCAATTCATGCACGAAGCCCAAAAATCAGGTAAAAAAATACTGGCTGAAGGCGCACAAGGGTCTTTATTGGATATTGATTTTGGGACTTATCCCTATGTCACTTCCTCTAACACTACCGCCGCAGGGGCGTGTACTGGATTAGGTGTTTCCCCAAAATCTATCGGAAAAGTACTCGGAATTTTTAAAGCTTACACCACCCGTGTAGGGAGCGGACCTTTTCCTACAGAATTATTTGATGAAGACGGTGCCACTATGGGTCGTGTTGGTCGAGAGTTTGGCGCCACAACTGGAAGACCCAGAAGATGTGGATGGCTGGATTTGGTGGCCCTTAAATACGCCATACAAGTCAATGGAGTTACTGAGCTGATCATGATGAAGGCCGATGTGTTAAGCGGATTTGACACCATTAAAGTTTGTCACGCTTACCGATACAGAGGCGCGGAAATAACCCACTTCCCCTACACCCTTGAAGATGATGCAGCAACACCTCTATACACCGAATTTAAGGGCTGGAAACAAGACCTTACCGGAATGACCGAGGAAGGTGATTTACCGGAAGAATTAATGGCGTATGTTCAATATCTCGAGCAAGCTTTAGAAGTGCCGATTACTATGGTCTCTGTTGGTCCTGACCGAACCCAAACGATTGTCAGAGGATAAATCCTGATGAACAGATTGTTGCTTTACTTGTTGTGGGCCTTTGGAGGATTCCAACTGCTTTGGGCACAATCAACAACAGAAAAACGCATTGAGGTTGTTTATGGCGCTAACTATGCCAAAAACGAAGCCTTATACCCAGGTGCATCTCTATTTAGAAAAGACAATCAACGATTGCATTTTAGGCATCGAGGAGCAGACCTGTGGTGTGACACAGCTATTTTATATCCCGCAGAAAACAAAATTAAGGCTTCAGGAAGTGTGGTGCTCATTCAAGGAGACAGCATCAGCATGGAAGCCGAACGCATTGACTACGATGGAATTCTATTACTGGCCAAGGCCAGTGGGTCAGTTGTTTTAAAAAACAACACCATGACTCTGGTCTCTGAGGAGGTCTTTATGGATCGAGCTCTACAGCAGGCTTACTACAGTCAATGGGGAGAAATCCAAGACAGTCAAAACAAGTTGACTTCGCAAAAAGGAAGGCTATACATGGACCTTGACCAATACGAGTTCAAGGAAAAAGTTCACATTGAGCATCCAGATTATACGGTTGATGCAGAAAAAATGGACTACTGGACCACCACCAAAGAGGTGTATTTTCACGGTCCCTCCAGGATTCGAGGTAAAGACTATGATTTTTATTGTGAACAGGGTTACTACAACAGCATAATTGAACGGGGACACGGAACGAAAAACACAAAAATTTGGTACGACAAAAAGGAGGTTTTCGGAGACAGCATCTATTTTGACAAGGCCCGCAGTTTCGCTTCAGCTACACAAAACATCAAAGTATTAGACACGATAAATAAAAACTTGATCAAAGCGCATTACGCGGAAGTGTACAAAGAAAAAGACTCGGTATTTGCCACTAAAAAAGCAGTGTTTATCTCATTAGTCGAAAAAGACTCTCTATACGTTCACGGTGACCAACTCATGGTCACAGGCCCTGAGAACGAACGGGTAATGCGGGCGTTTAAAGATGCGCGATTTTTTAAACAAGGGCTGAGCGGGCGAAGCGATTCAATTCACTACAGTCAAAAATCTGGAGTAACCCAGCTGATACGTCAGCCCATTGTGTGGAATGGTGACACGCAACTCACCGGGGACAGTATTCAGATTAAGGCACATCCAATCACCAATGATTTAGATTCTCTAAAAGTAGTGGGTAACGCGTTTGTCATTTCTTTGGACACTATTTCAAAACAAGGTTATAACCAGGCTAAGGGGAAAAAACTAAACGGCAGGTTTGTCAATAATTCATTGGACCGCATTCAGTTATTGCAAAACACAGAAGTGATTTACTATGTGTACGACGACGATCAAAACCTGATGGGTATCGATAAAACCGTTTGTTCCGAGGTCTGGATGTACCTCAAGGACAATGAACTGGAGGACATCAAATTTATCACCTCTCCAGATGGAACGGTTACCCCGGAAAAGGAGTTTTTGGAAGCGGATAAAAAACTGGAGGGATTTCAATGGTTTGGCACCCTACAGATGAAAAAACCTGAAGATATTTTTGATGTTAATGACCTGAAATGGGACATGCCAAAGACCAAAAAAGGATGAAGGAAGATTTTTTGAGGTTTCAAGCACAAACCACCCCACATCCCTTGGGTATGGTGGTTTCTAAAGCCAAAGGAAGTTATATCTATGACGCTGAGGGGAAACCGCATCTGGACTTTGTCGCTGGTGTATCCGCCTGTACTTTAGGCCATTGTGCGCCTGAAGTAGTGAGTGCCATAGAACATCAAATTCATCAATACATGCACGTTATGGTGTATGGCGAATACGCCCAAGGTCCAGCAGTCTCCTACTGTGCGCTATTGGCCGAACAGTTGCCAGAGCCCCTGGAAACCACCTATTTGGTCAACTCGGGTACAGAAGCGATCGAAGCTTCCATCAAACTAGCCAGAAGGGTTACCGGACGCAAAAAAATAATGGGCGCCTACGAGGCTTATCACGGGAACACTATGGGCAGTATGAGTCTCATGGGTATGGAAGCACAGAGAAAACCTTTTGAGCCTCTGCTGACCGATATCGATTTTATCCGATTCAACCAATTTGAAGATTTAGAAAAAATTGACACCCATACAGCCGGGGTTGTGGTGGAATCTATACAGGGAGGAGCGGGATTCATTGTGCCATTACCCGGTTACCTTAAAGCGTTACAACACAGATGCAACGAAGTGGGAGCGCTGTTGATTTTAGATGAAATTCAGCCTGGATTTGGGAGAACTGGCAGCCTATTTGCCTTTCAACAACACGATTGTGTACCTGATGTATTGGCTATAGGAAAAGGGATGGCCTCAGGTTTGCCCTGTGGCGCCGTTGTCGCCTCAAAAGCGCATATGGATTTGTTAAGCGATCATCCCAAACTGGGGCACATTACCACCTTTGGCGGTAACCCTGTAGTGGCTGCTGCTGCTTTGGCCACCTTGCGTGTATTGATCGACAGCGATCTGATGGCACAGGTAAAAACCAAAGAATTGCTGTTCAGATCCTTGCTGCAACATCCATTGATTCAGGAAATTAGGGGAAGTGGATTGATGTTGGCATTGATCATGCCCCATCCTGAAATTGCCGATTACTTGGTCCTAGAAGCCGCAGAAAATCAACTGATACTTTTCTGGTTGCTCATTGAGAAAAAAGCAGTGAGAATCACCCCACCCCTCACTATTTCTGAACAAGAAATCACCTTGGGATGTCAATTAATTTTATCTATTCTGGATCGATATCATCAGCCAGATGTTAACTAATTTGTTGATAAGATAGCCTGACAATCACCCCAATTGGGGCGCTTATTGGGCTACATTTATGGCAATAGGAATCCAAAAGCGTATTATGGCCATAGATCCCGAAGAACGTCCCGGAAAACCGATCGCCAGGTTTGAATCAATGCTCAAGACAGACGATGTCTATTTTTTTGACGCCGAGGACTTTGAAGACATCATCCACCATTACCTCAACCAAGGTAAAGTGCGTCTGGCCAAAAAAGCGATTCAACTCAGTTTAGAACAACACCCCAATACTACCCCCTTAAAACTGCTGGAAGTTGAGGTTATGGTGTTTGAAAATCGTCTGGAAGAAGCTGTAAAGCAACTCAATCAGATCGAGGAGGTAGATGGCACCAACGAAGAAGTTTACATCCAAAGGGCCAACATCTACTCAAAAAAAGACGATCACCCCAAAGCCATTGACTACCTAAAAAAGGCATTGGAAATCGCACCTGATCAAATGGACATCTACGCCCTGATGGGTATGGAATATTTGTTTCTCGACGATTTTGAACAAGCAAAACACTGCTTTATTCAATGTGTTGAGGACGATCCCGAGGACTACGCATCCCTGTATAATGTGGTTTATTGCTTTGAGTTCCTCGAAGACTTTGAAGGAGCTATAGAATTTCTAAACGATTACCTGGAACAAAACCCTTATTGCGAAGTTGCCTGGCATCAATTGGGCAAACAATATGTGGAAAAAACAATGTTCAAAGAAGCTTTGACCGCTTTTGATTTTGCCATCATCTCAGACGATACGTTTACCGGGGCTTATTTTGAAAAAGCGATGGTATTGGAAAAATTAAAGCGCTACAACGAAGCCATTGAAAACTACCAAACCACACTGGATTTAGGAGAGCCCAGCGCCCAAACATATCTGCGTCTGGGTCAATGTCACGAAGCCCTGGGTCTTTTTGCGCAAACAGAAGAATACTACACTCTAGCCGTGAGCGAAGATCCGCTATTAGAGCGCGCTTGGCTGTCCATTGCCCAGTTTCACCTGAATCAAAACGCCTCTGGTGTTGCCTTGGATTGGATTCAAAAGGCACTTCAAGTAGATGATGAAAATCCGAATTATTGGGAAACCTGCGCGATGATTTACGCATCAATGGACATGCATTTTGAAGCTGATTTCGCCTGCAAACAATCCGTAGCCTTTGGGGGACAACGCATTGAGCTTTGGCTGATGTGGGCACAAACGGTCTGGTCGCTGGAAGATCCTCAAGGCTGCGTATTGGTTTTGGAAGAAGCCCTTGAACTTTATGTGGACAACACAGAACTCCACTTGCGTATGGCCGTGGCCTACCACGCCCTGCAAGACATGGACAAAGCTTCCTTTCATCTGGAACAAGTAGGCAAAGATGTGTCGATGCTTGCGCTAGCCCAAACTGCTTTTCCCTATTTTTGGGCGAGCCAATGGACCCAGACCCACTGGCTGGGTCATTAAATAAATCATGGAAAACAAAAGAAAATCATCAGACTACCTGTGGATTGTCCTTAAAGGTATGGCCATGGGTGCAGCAGATGTTGTTCCTGGCGTATCGGGGGGCACCATCGCATTTATCTCAGGAATATATCAAGAACTCGTTGAAACCATTTCAAAACTCCGTCCTAGCCTGCTGTTGGTGCTCAAAAATCAAGGGTTGAAGGCCTTTTGGAAAGCGTCTAACGCCTCGTTTTTACTTGCTTTAGTCAGCGGTATAGGCCTGAGTATCGCCTCGCTCGCCCAAGGAATTAGCTGGCTATTGTCGAACAAACCTATTTTGGTTTGGTCCTTTTTTTTCGGTTTGATGTTGGCCAGCTGTTGGCATATTTACCGATCGATCGGTCAGTGGAAAAAGGGACTATATCTTTGGCTTATTTTGGGGACGCTGATCGCAGGCAGCATTAATTTTTTGCCCGAGGGCGCTGCAAATAGCTCGCTGACTTACTTATTCATTTCTGGTGCCTTGGCCAGCATTGCCATGATCTTACCTGGAATTTCAGGTGCATTTATATTGGTGCTCTTAGGCAGCTATGCCACTGTGTTGACCGGAGTGCACGAAAGGGACCTAGCTGTCGTCAGCGTGGTGGGACTCGGCGCCATCACCGGACTACTGTCCTTTTCTTCATTGCTCAAATGGATGCTGTCGCGATACCAGCACCAAACGCTAGCTGTGTTGGTTGGATTTATGTTGGGCGCTTTGCCTAAAATTTGGCCCTGGAAATACCCTACTGATCAAGCGATTGATGTAGTTGCTCCTTGGAATTTTCCCATGCAGAGCCAATGGGTTCCAGCAATCTGCTTGATGTTCGCAGGTATTTTCTTAATTTTAGGGTTGGAGCGCTGGGCCCAAAAGCCAGCAGCTCATTAAAATGAAAGAACCCGCTGATCTGAAATCAAATCTTCTGACTTTTATCAAGGGCTTAACCATGGGTGCGGCCAATAAGGTTCCTGGAGTATCCGGCGGAATTGTCGCTTTTGTTTGGGGTTTTTACGAACGTTTTATCTCTTCATTAAAAAAAATGGACGCTCGCGCATTTTCTCTGTTGATGCGCGGAAAATTCAAAGAATTTAAAGAACATACCGACTTTGTTTTTTTGGGTTTCTTGGTCATGGGCATGGTGTTTAGCTATTTCAGCATCTCCAAAATTCTCGACTATTTCCTCAAAACTAGAGAGCTCTACGTCTGGTCTGTTTTTTTTGGTTTGATCATTGGATCTGTGTATTACATTTCCAAAGGTTTTGGCGGATGGAACAGCAAAAATCGAAGTTTTGGACTTTTGGGGCTTATCTTGGGGGTGGGCATAAGTTTTCTCAGCCCGGCTCAGGAAAACGATCATTGGCTGTTCGTATTCTTCTGCGGTATGATCAGTGTTTCGGGTATGACGTTACCCGGCCTTTCAGGCTCGTTTATATTGATGCTTATGGGCAACTATGTCCTTTTACTCGTTGAATCTGTCAATGCATTATTCGATACCCTCACAGAAATTGCGGTACTCAACTTTGGATTTATCGATAATCCAGCCAGACTATCCGCTTTATTGACTCTGGGTATTTTTACCCTAGGATCGGTAGTCGGACTCATCACACTGTCCCACTTCATCGGTTTTTTGCTCAAACGCTATCACGATCAGACCACAGCCTCCATCATTGGTTTCATCACAGGTTCCCTCGGAGTGGTTTGGCCGTGGAAAAAAGCGAACTATTTATACGATGCAACTGGCCAATTAGTCACAGACAGTCATGCAGAACCCATCGTCATTCAATTTACCCGCTATATTCCTCAGATAAACGAGCCGCAAAATATTTGGGCTTTGGTTTTTATTCTATCGGGAATAGCATTACTCGTATTTCTAGAACGCTATGGAGCTCAAAAAAAATAGATTTGGCCTTCTGGGCAGAAATATAGCTTATTCATTTTCTAGAGGATATTTCGCTCAAAAATTTGAATCCTCTGGACTGTTGGATCACAGTTATGAGAATTTCGACCTACCTGATCTCTTGACGCTAAAAATCATGCTGGATGAGCAACCTTCAATTAAAGGCTTGAATGTAACCATCCCCTACAAAACAGAGGTGATCCAGTGGATTGATGAACTTCGGGGCCCAGCAGCGGAAATCCAAGCGGTGAATACCATCGCTCGCGAAGGAGATCGACTCATTGGATACAACACCGATGTAGTGGGATTTGAGAAAGCCCTCCAACCCCACCTGAAGCCCCACCACAAAAAAGCGCTTATTTTAGGAACGGGTGGTGCGTCCAAAGCCGTCGCCTTCGTACTCGATCAATTGAATATTCCCTATCTATGGGTATCGCGCACACCAAAAATAGATCAAATTTCATATAAAGATGTCGATCAAGGCGTTGTAGACGAACATCATCTGATCATTCAGTGTAGTCCGGTGGGTACTTTTCCCCACGTAGATCAGAAACCAGATTTGCCTTATGGATGTCTCGCTGACCGACATTTACTGTTTGATTTGATCTACAATCCAGAAGTCACTGCATTTATGAAAGCTGGGTTAAATCAAGGTGCTCAAGCCCTTAATGGCTATCAAATGTTGGTGGAACAAGCTGAAGAAGCTTGGCGTATTTGGACAAAAAAGCCCCAGTAAATTAGACCGCGTAATTAGTCTTCAATTTTTTGGAATTTGTTGGGTTGTTAGTATCTTACTGACCGGTAATAACCATGAAACACCACTGATATGTCAGAAGAGAAAGCGCCCGATCAACAGCCCACATCCCCAGAGGTACACAGCCCCGTTGATGCGCATATGCACGAGATAGAAAACTCCAATGCAGCTGTTGCAGAAGATGATGTCCATTACGACAAGCATCACATACCTTTTCTGGATTATTCCAGTATGGCGATGGAGAACTTGGTGGGAGAATTGCAACGATTGGTCAAGAACGAATCTATATCGGCGATCAAACGCCATGTAGACGCGATAAAAACCTCATTTGATCAACAGTATCAAGCTCTTTTTGAAGCTAAAAAAGAGGAATTTATCGCGCAAGGCGGAGTTGAAATGGACTTTAAATTCAGCAGTGTAGACAAACGTCAATTCAACGAGGTTTACAAAGAATACCGAGAGAAAAAAGCCGACCACTATCAACGTCAAGAAATACAGCTCAAAAACAATTTGGCACTGAGGTGGACGTTGATCGAACGCCTGAAAGGATTGATATCCATGGAAGAGGACATCAATGCCACCTACAACAATTTTAAACAAATACTGACAGAGTGGAAAAATGCGGGCCCTATACCCCGTGATCAATACAACGATGTATGGCGCACTTACCACCACCACATGGAGATCTTTTACGATTTCTTAAACCTGAATCGCGAACTGCGCGACTTGGACTTTAAACACAATCTAGAGGAAAAGCTTAAACTCGTAGTTCGGGCAGAAGAATTGGCGGAACAAGACGATATCCACCAAGCATTTCAGGAACTACAAGTACTGCACAAAATTTGGAAAGAGGATCTGGGTCCGGTAGACAAGGAACACAGAAACGAGATCTGGGACCGATTTAGTAAGGCAACCAAAACAATCCACGACAAACGACAGGCTTATTTTGCCCATCTAGACAAAGATCTTGAGGTAAACTTGCAGGCTAAAGAGGCCATCCTAAAAGAATTAAAAGAACTGACCCTAACTGCCCCAACATCGCATAAAGAAATTCAAAACCAGATAAAAACTATGGAGACTTTGCGCCAATCCTTTATGGAAATTGGCAAAGTACCCAGCAAACAAAGCGATAAAGTTTGGCGCAACTTTAAGGAGTTGAGCAGAGCATTCAACAAAAACAAAAACAACTTTTATAAAAACATCAAGAAGGATCAGAATGACCATTTGTCGCAAAAAAGATCCTTGCTTGAAATCGCACAAGGGCTCGTCAATGCGGAGATCAATGAGGCAAATACCGCCGAATTAAAACGCATTCAGTCAGCGTGGAAAGAAGTAGGCCATGTTCCCAGAAAATTTTCTGATGCGCTATGGAAAGAATTTAAAGCCGCGTGCAACGCTTATTTTGAACGCTTACAAGCAGAGCGGAAAACCCAACAACCCCAAAACACGGAGCGAGTTGGTCGCGGCCGTCAAACTCATTCTGCCCCTGCACAACAATCAGAACGCGCTGTGATCAGAAAAAAAATAGAGGAAGAACAAGACAAGATTCGCCAACTGGAAAACAACCTGGCTTTCTTCAGTCATGTTCCTCAGGACAATCCTGTAGTCAAAGATGTTCAAAAACAAATCGACCAGCTCCACAAGCAATTGGATCAGTTAAAGGACCAACTCAAACAAATAAATATACAGGAGCACCAACAGAAAAAAGCAGCGCAAGAAGCTGAGGAGTCTTCAGAAGCTCAAGAAGATACCGCTGAATAAAAAAAAGCCTCCGTATGGAGGCTTTTTCATGAAAAGTATATTGACCTTAATTACTTAGCTACATTTACTGCGCGGGTTTCGCGAATAACAGTAACTTTTACTTGTCCTGGATAAGTCATGTCTGTTTGAATTTTTTGAGATATTTCAAAGGACATTTCCATGGCTTGTTCGTCGGTTACTTTCTCGCTTTCAACGATCACGCGCAATTCTCTACCCGCTTGAATAGCATACGCTTTCTGTACTCCTTTAAACCCAAAAGCGATATCTTCCAAATCCTTAAGTCTTTGGATATAGGAATCCAATACTTGTCTTCGCGCACCTGGACGCGCACCGCTAATCGCATCACAAACCTGAACAATAGGTGCGATCAGCGTCTTCATTTCTATCTCGTCATGGTGAGCGCCTATCGCGTTGCAGACATCCGGTTTTTCCCCGTATTTTTCTGCCCACTGCATCCCTAGTATCGCGTGAGGTGTTTCTGCGTCGGCCTCACTGTGAGGAACCTTTCCAATATCGTGTAGCAATCCCGCGCGTTTGGCCAATTTGGCATTGATGCCCAACTCAGCAGCCATCACACCGCACAACTTAGCTACTTCTCTGGAGTGTTGTAGCAAGTTTTGACCATAAGAAGATCGGTACTTCATTCGGCCAACTGCCTTGATCAATTCAGGGTGCAAACCGTGAATACCTAAATCAATGACTGTTCTCTTGCCCACCTCAGCAATCTCCTCTTCGATCTGTTTTTCAGTCTTTTTGACGATCTCTTCGATTCGGGCTGGGTGTATCCTACCATCCGTCACCAATCGATGTAGTGATAGTCGCGCAATCTCTCTGCGCACCGAATCAAAGCAAGATAGAATGATCGCATCTGGCGTATCATCTACAATAATTTCAACACCTGTTGCAGCCTCAATAGCGCGTATATTTCGCCCTTCTCTACCGATAATTCTACCTTTTACATCGTCAGATTCCAAATTAAAAACTGAGACGCAATTCTCAACCGCCTCTTCTGTACCAATACGTTGAATCGTATTGATGACAATCTTTTTGGCTTCTTGTTGCGCGGTGAGCTTAGCCTCTTCCATAGCCGTTTGCATGTAGGCCATAGCACCTGTTTTGGCCTCCTCCTTCAGGGTGGTCATCAATTGCTCTTTAGCGTCATGGGCCGATAGCCCTGAAATCACTTCGAGTTGTTGTACTTGATTCTTGTGCAGTCGATCAACCTCAGCTTGTTTTTTGTCCAACAACTCAGACTTTTGCGCTACCTCTTGCAGCTGACGCTCCAATTGATCGGACAGTTTCTTGTTCTGGGCCAACTCTGAACTGACCTGAGATTCCTTGTCTCTGGTGCGTTTCTCAGCTTCAGCAATTTTCTTGTCTTTCTGTACGATGTGTTGTTCGTGCTCAGCCTTGAGCTCTAAAAACTTTTCTTTCGCTTGAAAAATTTTGTCTTTCTTGATGTTTTCAGCTTCAACCTTAGCGTTTTTGATGATGTCCAAGGCCTCTTTTCTAGCGCTGGCTATGGTTTTCGATGCCTTGCCTTTTTCCATGACTTTGGCAGCACCAAATCCAAGGATTGACATAATTGCACCGATGATCCACGGGGTTATTTCCATTGTTTGTCTGTTTAAATTAAAATAAAAAACCCACACTGGTTGGGGTTTGTACAAACTCCAAAAAACAGGTTTAAGGCTAACAGTATATGCGAGTTTCCTTGACGTGAAGGCATGCTCTAGGATACTGACTTACCCCCTCGAATTCATTCGTGTTGAGTTTGTCAAAAATTGACCAATGTGGGCAGAATCTTGATAAAGAACGTTTTAGCCGATAGCTTCAGCAATGAGGTCATCCAATCGTGTTAATCGTTCAGCAAGTTCTTTGGATTCGGAGGAATCGTTCAAAACTTTTTGTTCGACTTTAGAGGCAAAATGCAAGGCACACATGGCCAATACATCTTGTTTGTCTCGCACGGCGTAGTTTTGTTCAAAGCTTTTTGTCATCAGCTCTATTTGCTTAGCGGCTTTGCGCAAACCTTCTTCCTGTCTGGGATCGATGGTGAGCGGATATACCCGATCGGCTATGGAGATTTTTATTTTTAATTTCTCCGACATTACTACACTGAGAGCGCACCGATGCATCGGTCCAGCTCTATGATTAGGGTGTTCATTTTCTGTTTGGCATCGGTCGTGTTTTGATCACTGCCGAGCACGCTGTGTGCCATTTGAAGCGCTTGAACTTGATGCTCAAGATGCGATTGTTGCCGTTGGCTTTCTTCCAGTTTGTCCTGAAGGCTTGAATTACTAGCGCTTAAGGTGGCCACTGATGCCCTTAACTGGTGGTTTCTGTCCAACAATTGCTGTACTTTTTGCTCTAAACCTGCAACGATGGCGATCATTTCACTCATTTCGCAAACAACATGCTTATTTACAAAATTAATCATTTAACGGCAAAAAAGTGTCATTCTTCTTTTATAATTTTATGCAATATGCGCCTACCTCTATTATTACTGTGGCTTGGAGTAATCCACCTAGCGACTTACGCAAAAGCCACGCAGACTTTAAACGATACTTTGCTTCCGCCCATGGATATTCCCCTGGTATTGGCGGGTAATTTTGCAGAGTTGAGAAACAATCACTTTCACGCCGGTTTAGACCTCAAAACCCAACAGAGGGAAGGTATTCCAATTCGATCTGTTGCCGATGGTTATGTTTCGAGAATCAAGGTGAGTCCTTGGGGATATGGAAAGGTGATCTATATCACCCACCCCAACCAAACCACCACTGTTTATGCACATCTACAAAAATTTTCAGGCACCATAGAAACCTTTGTAAAAAAAGAGCAATACGAGGCTGAGTCTTATAAAATTGAGCGTTTTCTAACACCTGAACAGCTGCCCGTCACCCAGGGAATGCTCATCGGGCTCAGCGGCAATACGGGAAGTTCTGCAGCTCCTCACCTGCATTTTGAAATCCGGGATACACCAAGCGCTGATCCTTTAAATCCAGCAGCGCAAGGAATTCGGATCAACGATCAAACACCCCCAATGATCCAACAGCTATGGCTCTATGAACCCTGGAAAAATCTAGATCAAATCAAGAAGCGGCAAATCCCCATGCAACTTCCCCAGCAAGGATCTTGGATTGCTTCTGAAGTGCGCATCAGTGGGCCATCTGCCCTAGGTGTTGCTGGATTTGACAGACAAGATGGCGCTGCAAACAGAAATGGCATTTACGGTTATCGGGTAAAACTCGGAGATCAAGTGCTGTATGAAAAAACACACCAAAGATTTTCGTTTAGCGATGACGCAAAATTTAACTACCTCATCGACTATCCCCAGTACCAAAAAAACAGAACTATGGTCAGGTGGTTATTTGCCCCTGACGACCAAAAACAGGGTTGGTTTACCCTGGCTATCAATCAGCGAGACACCCTTCATTTGGAGGTTTGGGACCTGAACGGAAATACGACTCACGGCAAAATTCCTGTTTTGGGCACCGTGGCTGATCGAGGCATCTCACCCCCTTGGTCGGATGCAACTGCACCACAAGGTCAAGTGACCATCCTACCGGATCAACCCTGGCAATACCAATCAGGAAATTGGCAGATCAATATTCCGCAGCATGCGTTTTTTGAAAAAACAGCACTGTTGGTCGCTGAGAAAAAATCGGGAATACTGATCGGAAAACCACAGATTCCTATGGCAAAATCTATCGGAATACGCCAGTCAATGGATTCGATACCCGAGCACAGAAAACCATTTGCCGCATTGATGCGCATCACAGAAAAAGGAGGGCGTGTTTTTGTCCCTACCACTAGAAAAGACAATGAACTTTCCACGTGGACAAAAATTTTGGGCCATTATCAAGTCGGATTTGATTCGATACCCCCGAGTATCCAACCTAAAAACTTTGTGCGCCAACAAAAGTTACCTTTTTTCAATTTCCTGACTTTTAAGATCAGTGACGTGGGCAGCGGTATTCAGTCATATAGAGGTACGATCAACGGAAAATGGATGTTGCTGGCTTACGAACCTAAAAAAGCACAACTCACCTATGATGCAGACCATTTAGTGGACGCTCCAGGTGTATATGAAATTCGACTTGAAGTGACGGATCAAGTGGGAAACCAATCGGTGTTTTCTACCCAAATCACGAAAACGAAATAGTTGATCCCATTTATTGAGCCATCAATGCGCACAGTTGATCAATGGTGTAATCAATTTCGTCGGTTTGGTTGGTGTGCGCTAAGGAAAAACGAATGGCATTGGCCGCTCTAGCAGTGTCATAGCGCAGTTCAGTAAGCACATGAGACGCATGGGTACTACCCGATTGGCATGCAGATCCCTTAGAGCAAGCGATTCCCTGCATATCCAATTGAAACAACATCATTAGGGACTGATCAGTAGTCAACGGAAGACTGACGTTGAGCACTGTATAGGTGCTTTTTTCTGGATCACTGCAAGCTCCGTTAAACTGAACTCCCGGAATTCTACTCTTTAACTGATCAATGAAATATTTTTTCAGCCCCGATATATAGTCTTTCTCTTGTTCCAGATTTTGATAAGCCAGCACAAAGGCCTTTTCCATCCCCAGTATACTGTGTACGGACTCTGTTCCCGCCCTAAATCCTCTTTCCTGGGCACCACCAGAGATCAAGGGCTTGATGGGGTGTTTTTTGCGAATAAAGGCAAATCCCACACCTTTTGGTCCGTGAAACTTATGGGCTGCTGCAGTTAAAAAATCAATGGGAATCTCCTGTAAATTCCATGTAAAGTGCCCGATTGACTGAACGGTATCCGAGTGAAATAAGGCATTGTTATCTCGACAGATTTGCGCCACCCTGGACACATCTAAAAGCGTTCCTATCTCGTTGTTCACATGCATTAAGCTCACCAAAGTTTTGGTCGATTCCTGGGTCAAAAGCGCTGTAAGCTGATTTAAATCTGGATTTCCGCTATCGTCGATGGATAAAAAAACCAACTCGATCAGACCGCGATCGCGAAGATCTTCCAGTGGATGAAGCACAGCGTGGTGTTCAATCGCTGTGGTAATGACTCGTTGCACCCCTAGGTCGCGAACTGAGCCGTATATGATCATATTATCCGCTTCAGTACCCCCTGAGGTAAATATAATTTCCGAGGGATGTGCCCCGAGCTGGGCCGCAATTGTTTTGCGCGCTTGCTCTACTCCAGATTTAGCTTGGCGTCCAAACTGATGTGTTGAAGACGGATTGCCAAAGTGCGCTATCATAGCTTGATGCATCACTTCAATCACCTCGGGACGCAGTGGAGTCGTTGCTGCGTGGTCAAAATAAATCTGTTTCATGCTTTGGGTTCAAAAGCGCTTAAAACGCGGGTGATAATAGCTACACAATCATCTATTTGCTCAGCTGTAATCACTAATGGCGGGGCAAATCTGATGATGTTTCCATGGGTAGGCTTTGCCAAAAGTCCTTCGCGACTCAAGGCCAGACATATGTTCCAAGCAGTATCCCCTTCAGGGTGATCATTGATCACAATAGCGTTCAGCAGTCCACGACCGCGCACCAAACGAACAATTTTTGAGCTGTCGATATACTGCTGGAGCGCATTTCTAAATCGTTCGCCCAACACCCTTGCATTGAGCGCGAGTTGCTCTTCTTCCACCACCTCTAGCGCAGCGATAGCTACTGCAGCAGCGATTGGGTTGCCACCGAATGTACTCCCATGGCTTCCAGGCTCGATGACATCCATTACTTCATTTTGGGCCAATACTGCTGAAACGGGATAAACGCCGCCGGACAGCGCTTTGCCCAATACCAACAAATCCGGCTTGGCCTCAGGGGTACCGCTGCAATGCGCATCTGCACAGGTGCAACGCCCACAACTAGCCAACAAATTACCCGTCCGCGCTATCCCCGTCTGCACCTCATCTGCGATCAACAGCACCTGGTGTTGGGTGCAAAGAGCTCTTGCGGCTGATAAATAGGAAGGATCTGGAACAAATACACCTGCTTCGCCTTGAATAGGCTCCACCAAAAAGGCGGCAATGTTCGGATCCGACGCCAACACTTTGGCCAATGCGGGAATATCGTTATATGGAATCTGAATAAATCCCTCAGTATAGGGTCCAAAATCTGTTTGGGCCGTTGGATCGGATGAAAAAGAGATGATCGTGGTGGTTCTTCCGTGAAAATTATGCGCGCAGACCACTATTTTTGCTTGATTAGCCGGTATCCTTTTAACGCGGTAACCCCATCTTCTAGCAATTTTAATTGCGGTTTCCACAGCTTCTGCCCCTGTATTCATCGGCAAGACCTTGTCAAACCCAAAAGTTTTGGTGATTTTCTGCTCGTATAGACCTAACTGATCGTTGTAAAACGCTCGGGAGGTCAAAGCGAGCTTTTGGGATTGATCGATTAGTGCTTGGGTGATTTTTGGGTGACTATGTCCTTGATTAACAGCAGAATATGCCGACAAAAAATCATAATACCTCTTCCCTTCTACATCCCAAACAAAAACACCAGCTCCTTTTTGTAACACCACCGGTAGTGGGTGATAGTTATGGGCACCGTATTTGGATTCGAGCGCTATGGCTTCTTGAGAACTGCTGATCGAAGTATTTGTCATGTTTTGTTATTGGATCCAACCTAAGACATTCCTGCTTTTGTTGCGGAGAGAAATCATCCATGGTAAAACTACAAATATTGAACATGAATTAAAACCCTTTGGGCCACACTCGCAAAAAAAGATATTATTTTTGGGGCATGCGAAAAGTTAAAACCCCGCAGACCTTCACCGATCTATTTGTGGTGGATACTGCAGATAAAGGCCGAAGTGTGGCCAAAACACCCGATGGACAAGTGGTGTTTTTAGAAGGTGCCGTTCCTGGCGATATCGTCGATGTGCGCACCACCCGAAAGAAAAAAAATTTTTTTGAAGGAGTAGTCACCGCCTTAAAAACACCTTCGCCACACCGAACAACCCCTAAATGCATGCACTTTGGTGTTTGTGGGGGTTGTAAATGGCAAAATATGTCCTACGAAAGACAGTTGTATTTCAAAGAAAAAGAAGTAGCTCAAAACATAGAGCGCATCGGACATACCCAACCGTTAAACACCTTGCCGATTGCAGGCTGCGCAACGCCCTACGGGTATCGAAACAAAATGGAGTTTTCATTTTCCGCCCAGAGGTGGCTGACTGATGCCGAAATCAAACAATCAGAAGAAATTACAGATCGAGAGGCTTTAGGATTTCATATTCCTGGCATGTGGGATAAAATTCTAGACCTCAAAGAATGTCATTTACAACCTGAGCCTTCCAACAGCATACGGCTTGCCGTGAAGGAATACGCCCTAAAAAACGGACTGACCTTTTACCATGTGCGACAGCAGACAGGCCTTTTGCGCAGTTTGATGATTCGCAACAACCAAGCAGGAGCCGTCATGGTACTGTTTCAGTTTTTTGAGGACAATCAAGGGCAAATCAAGGGACTATTCGATTATTTGCTGGAGGCATTTCCGCAAATTGAATCTGCGATGTACACCATCAATCAAAAGGCCAACGATAGTCTATACGATTGTGAATTAGTGTGTTATAACGGTCAAGACCACATCCTGGAGACCATGGAGGGGTTGAGCTTTAAAATTCAAGCTAAATCTTTCTACCAAACCAATCCGGCCCAGGCGTACACCTTGTATCAAATCGCGCGATCTATGGCTGGTCTCACCGGGACTGAAGTCGTCTACGACTTGTACACTGGCACTGGGACCATTGCTCAATTCGTGGCAAAGTCTGCGAAAAAAGTAATCGGGATTGAGTCAGTGGCAGATGCGGTAGCTGATGCCAAGGCCAATGCGCTGCGCAACAAAATTGACAATGTGCATTTCTTTGTCGGTGACATGAAATCTCTGCTCACCGACGAATTTGTGGCGGAGCATGGAACTTGTGATGTATTGATCACTGATCCGCCAAGAGCCGGTATGCATCCAGATGTTGTGGCGCAAATATTGGCCATGGGGCCAGAGAAAATTGTTTACGTCAGCTGCAACAGCGCCACCCAGGCTAGGGACATTGAGCTGCTCAGTGCAAAATACCGATTGATCACCAGCCAGTCTGTCGATATGTTCCCCCAAACCCACCACGTGGAAAATGTTGTACTTTTGACCAAAATAGCGGAATGAGAATTGCTGGTTATTGGCTTTTGACTCTTGTTTTTTTGATTCTTGTCGGCTGCGAAAAAGATGATATTTGCATCGCTGGTGATGCACCTCGATGGCATATCTCTTTTAGAGATGCGGATCAACCAGATCTAGCCAAAGCACCTGAATCACTTTGGATCCTAGGTCTAAACAGTACAAAGCCCATCACTACCCCTACACCTGGCAGCAGTGATGCTACTGAAATATGGCTGCCCATTGACCCAGCAAACGACAAGACCACATTCAACTTAATCGCCTTTGGTGTGTTGGAAAACGATCAACTCAGTGGTGCTGGGGAACAAATTTCTATTTCCTACAGTACAGATCCCAAATTTTTATCAAAAGCCTGTGGTTTTATACCGCAATTCAATGAAGTTCAAGGGACTTGGACTGGGGAAAATAAATCGTGGATCAAGTCTGTAACCTGGACCACCACACAAATTACTGAAGATGAAAGCATACATACGATCATCTATCACTAGGTGGGTAACTTGTTTGTGGGTAATGGGTCTATGGGCACAGGATACCGTGTCCAAAGATACTGTTCCTCCTATGGAACCCTATGGGTTAAGGGTGGGAATCGATGCGGCAAAAATACTGCGCTCCCAAACCAAAGAGGGTTATACCGGAAATGAAATCAGTGCTGATCTGCGCATTGGCGGCTTTCGTTACCTGGCTGTTGAATTGGGTCAAGAAGCCATCACACTTGAGGAGGACAGCTATGTATGGACACCCAAGGGAACCTACCTCAAGGCTGGTTTAGACATCAATCTATACGACAATTGGTTTGGGATGAACAACATGATTTTTGGAGGTTTTAGATTGGCCAGCGCTCAATATGAGGTGACCACCGAGTCGATGATGTGGTATGATACGAACCGCTATTGGCACCCCCAGCAATACGCTGCTGCACTAGAAATTCCAGATCCGGTCAGCGGGTTAACCGCCCAATGGATAGAAGCAGTGGTGGGCATTAAAGCCGAACTGATTAAAAACGTATACTTAAGCGGCAGTGTTCGACTGGGTTATCTGTTGTCCGCCCAGAAACAAGTCAATGCGCCAAACCACTGGATCCCCGGTTTCAATTCAGTGACTGATGATGCCCGTTTTGGCAGTAGTTATCAATACCAATTGAGTTATTTAGTTCCGCTGTTTCAGCGACCTAAAGTGTACCGCAAGAAAAAACCGATGCTGGAATCCGGAGCAGAAGATCCCTTCTCTGGATCTAGGAATATGGGGCAATCCGGTTTTAGAGATAGTGGATTTTAATTATTTGATCTGTCGAATACCTTTGATCAAAAGCCACTTCATCATCATTTTTTTTCCTTCTTTATCCTCCACTACTCCGAATTTTGGCGCCAAAACATTGGCCAATACGGCGGCAATTACTATCGGAAATATATTTTCTGTCGGGTAAAGCCAAAGTGCTAAAAACCGAAATGAAAGGAATAAAAAAGTAAAGCCTAGAAAATTAAAGATCAGTGCCTTGGCCTTCATGGATTTGAAATTTTGTTCGTTTGCTTCCCGAGTACATGGGATAATGTACTAATCTGGACTCCAAATGACTGTTAAATAACTTGATTTTAGCCGTGGGGCGAAGACCTACGTGTTTTAAGGCCTCCAAATTAGAGGTGATCATCCAGGCGTCAGTTTGCGGATAATTTTTTTTCAGGGTATCGCCAATATCCTTGTAAAACGACTCCATTTCAATGTCCAATCGCTCACCATAAGGCGGATTAAACACCAGGTGTAAAGGGCCTGTCACCTCTTTTTCAGAGGTAAAAAAATTGGCTTGACGCACCTCGATAAACTCAGATAAATGGGCATTGGCCACATTGTCCAAAGCTTTGCGCACTGCGGAAGGCGCTTTGTCGTAGCCGACCAATTTAAACGGGTATTCCCGTGTTCTCTTTAAGCTTACTTCTGTGATTTTCTCCCAAAGAGCCTCGTCAAAATCTGCCCATTTCTCAAAGGCAAATTCTTTTCGATTGATATTGGCCGGAATATTGCAAGCAATCATAGCTGCCTCCACCAAAAACGTGCCTGATCCACACATAGGATCTAAAAATGGGGTCTGCCCTTTCCAACCGCTCAGCAACAAAATCCCCGCGGCCAACACCTCGTTGATCGGCGCTATATTGGTCGCGGTACGGTACCCTCTTTGGTGTAACGACTTCCCAGAACTGTCTAGGGAAACCGTGCATTGGTTTTGCTGTATGTGGATGTTGAGCCTCAGGTCAGGGAACTGTAAGTCGACGTCGGGACGTTTACCTGTTTTTTTTCTAAACTGATCGACAATAGCGTCTTTGGCTTTTTGAGATACAAACAGTGAATGGGTAAATATCTCAGAATTAAGTGTCGTATCAATGGCAAAACTTTGGTCGACAGTCAACCACTGGCTCCAGTCAATCTGGTCCATTTTTCGGGGGAGGTCTTCCTGGTTATTCAGCGTAAATTGGGCGATTGGTTTCACAATCTTGATGGCCGTCCTCAGATTGAGGTTGGCCTTGTACATAAAGCCTAAATCACCGTCGAAACGCACACTGCGGACCCCAATTTCCACTTTAGACGCACCTAGTTGGCGCAGCTCTTGGGCACATATTTCTTCAAACCCGTGCAGGGTTTTGGCTACCATGGGGTAATTTTCTTGCTTCATCTGCTGATTATACTCCCGCAAAAATACACTAATTTTACCCGGCATACCAAGCCGCTTTATTCCGCTTGGCAGCAGTGCCCATCTATGTTGATTATTTTTCCCATTTTGGTTGTTTGGCTGGGTTACTTGGCCGTGCGCACAAGAATATCCAAATCAGCTCCGTTGATTTCTTTGGGACTTTCCTTCAGCGGAGCGTTCTTGTTGTCGACATTGATCTTTGAGATGCTTCCGGAACTGTACACCGGTGGGGATCATAAAAGTATTGGCCTGTTTTTGTCGCTAGGCATCCTGCTTCAGCTCTCTTTGGAATATTTGTCTCAGGGAGCTGAGCACGGACACACCCACCTCCACGGACACTCTGGCAAAGTGCCTTGGCTGGTCATCGGGAGTCTGTGCATACACGCATTTTTAGAAGGCATTCCCCTGGGGGGGCTCACCGGACTTTTTTGGGGCGTATTGGTTCATAAATTTACCATTGCACTAGCGCTGTCTCTGTTGCTCATGGAGTCAAAAGCCCCCAAGTTTTCGTCCCTGTGGGCTATAGGCCTGTTTTCAATAATGACCCCTTTAGGCAGTTTTTTATCAGGCCAATCTTTATGGCCGGAACACTGGAACAATTACCTCAATGCGCTGGCTGTGGGTATTTTACTGCACATCGCCACCGTGATCCTGTTTGAAAGTTCTGATGGACATCGATTTAACCTCAGAAAATTTGCAGTAATCCTTGGGGGATTTGCCCTAGGCTACTTGGTGGGATAAGGACAAGGTGGTATATTTGTCGCCCAATCCCATGATTCATGATTGAAATTACTCTCCCAGATTCAAGTGTTCGTTCCTATGCGCCCGGCGTAACTCCCATGGATGTTGCGACGAGCATCAGTGAAGGACTGGCGCGCAATGTGCTTTCCGCATCGTTTAACGGTCAAATCATCGAAAGCGCAACACCGTTAACTGCTTCAGGATCCTTGGTGCTGTATACGTGGAATGACAAGGAGGGCAAAAAAGCTTTCTGGCACTCTTCCGCCCACATTTTGGCACAAGCCTTGGAAAGCCTATATCCTGGCGTTAAATTGACCATTGGCCCTGCGATTGACCAAGGGTTTTATTACGACGTGGATCTTCCAGAGGGTCAGGTCATCTCAGACAAAGACTTTGAATCGATTGAGCAAAAAGCGCTGGAAATCGCTAAAGGGAAGCACCCTTTTTCGATGCGCGCAGTTTCTAAAGCTGATGCTTTAAAAAAATACAACGCTGAAGGAAACGAGTTTAAGGTAGAGCTGATCGAAAATTTAGCCGATGGCACGATTACGTTTTGCGACCACGACGTGTTTACCGACTTGTGTCGCGGAGGGCATTTGCCCCATACTGGATGGGTAAAAGCGTTTAAAATCCTAAGCGTTGCAGGGGCTTACTGGAGGGGGGACGAACAGAAAAAACAACTCACCAGAATTTATGGGATCTCCTTCCCCAAACAAAAAGATTTAACCGATTATCTGGCATTGCTAGAAGAAGCAAAAAAAAGAGACCACAGAAAACTGGGGAAAGAACTTGAATTGTTCACCTTTTCTCAAAAAGTAGGTCCTGGACTTCCGCTTTGGTTACCCAAAGGAGCTGCGTTGCGCGCTCGGTTGGAGGACTTTCTAAAACAAGCCCAGAAAAAGGCGGGATATGAGATGGTGGTCACCCCACATATCGGCCAAAAAGAGCTCTATGTAACCTCAGGTCACTACGCTAAATACGGTGCAGATAGTTTTCAGCCGATTAAAACACCTAAGTTGGATGAGGAGTTTTTGTTAAAACCCATGAACTGTCCACACCACTGTGAAATCTATAACACCAAGCCATTTAGCTACAAAGAGCTCCCCAAAAGGTATGCTGAGTTTGGGACTGTTTACCGGTACGAACAAAGTGGAGAGCTGCACGGTCTGACTAGGGTGCGTGGCTTTACTCAGGATGATGCCCACATATTTTGCACCCCTGAACAGTTGGATCAGGAATTTAAAAACGTGATTGATCTGTCGCTTTACGTGTTGAATTCGCTTGGGTTTGACAACTTTAGGGCCCAGGTTTCTGTTCGCGACCTGAGTCAACCAGAAAAATATATCGGAAGTCCTGAAAACTGGGAAAAAGCAGAACAGTCCATTATCAATGCCGCGCAAGAAAAAGGGCTTGATTATGTGATTGAACCCGGAGAAGCGGCTTTCTACGGGCCAAAACTAGACTTTATGGTCAGCGATGCCCTGGGTAGACAATGGCAACTCGGCACCATTCAGGTGGATTACAACCTGCCTGAGCGTTTTGATCTAACCTACAAAGGAAGCGACAACGAACTTCACCGACCTGTCATGATCCACCGGGCTCCTTTTGGTTCCATGGAGCGTTTTATCGCCCTTTTATTGGAGCATACGGGAGGAAATTTCCCCTTGTGGCTGACCCCAAATCAGGTGATGGTCTTGCCTGTGAGCGAGAAACACGAAAAATATGCTGAAAAAGTTTTAAATTCCCTAGAAAATCACGAAATTCGCGGCCTCATTGACGCTAGAAACGAGACCATTGGCAAGAAAATCCGAGAAGCGGAAATGAGCAAGGTTCCTTTCATGATTATTGTAGGTGACCAAGAAACACAAGACCAAACCATCTCCGTGCGCAAACACGGTGGTGAATCTTTGGGAAGCATCACCCTCGAGGCATTCGTCTCGACCATTGACCAAGAGATAAAATCGACCTTGAAGTCGTTTAAATAGAAGTTGAACTAAATTTATTGAGCCATAGCCATACGTAAACGCTTTACGCCCCAGCCCAGGAAGGAAAACAAAGACCTTCACAACATCAACCAACGCATCACCGCACCAAACGTGCGACTTGTGGGGGACAACATTGAAGTGGGCATATACACATTGAGAGACGCCCTCCAAAAAGCAGAGGAACTCGAGCTGGATTTGGTGGAAATTTCCCCCAATGCAGCACCTCCAGTGTGCAAGATCCTAGACTACAAGAAATTCTTGTACGAACAGAAGAAGCGGGACAAAGCCCTAAAAGCTAAAGCCACTAAAGTAGTGATCAAGGAAATCAGATTCGGTCCACAAACCGATGACCACGATTACAACTTTAAGAAGAAACACGCCGAGAGCTTTCTTAAGGAAGGTGCGAAATTAAAGGCTTATGTGTTTTTTAAAGGACGTTCAATCATCTACAAAGACCAAGGTGAGATTTTATTGCTCAAACTGGCATCCGAGTTGGAAGAACTTGGAAAAGTAGAGCAAATGCCCAAGTTAGAAGGGAAGAGAATGACCATGTTCCTCGCCCCGAAAGTAAAAAAGTAAGTGAGTTTAACCCTAAATAAAAAAGATGCCTAAAATCAAAACTAAGTCCAGCGCCAAGAAACGCTTCGTGGTGACCGGATCTGGAAAGATCAAGAGAAAGCACGCTTTTAAGAGCCACATCTTGACCAAAAAATCAAAAAAACGCAAATTGGCGTTGACACACTCAGGCTTGGTACACGAGTCTGATGTGAACAGCATCAAAGAGCAATTGGGATTAAAATAATCCAAATCGGTAATGTCTAACCCTGGAGCCAGGCCCTAACAAGAGCACAAGCCGCCTGCTACAAAAAAACAAACTACTATGCCAAGATCAGTAAACGCAGTTGCCTCAAGGGCACGCAGAAAAAATTTCATGAAACAAGCCAAAGGTTTCTTCGGAAGAAGAAAGAACGTTTGGACTGTTGCTAAAAACGCGGTTGAAAAAGCGATGCTATACGCATACAGAGACCGCAGAAACAAGAAAAGATCATTTAGGGGACTTTGGATCACCCGTATCAATGCTGGAGCTCGTTTGCACGGTATGTCTTACTCTGTCTTTATGGGCAAAGCCAAGGCGCACAACATCGAGCTAAACAGAAAGGTATTGGCCGATCTAGCGATGAACCACCCAGAAGCTTTTAAAGCTGTAGTGGATCAAATCAACAAATAGAAGTCTATAACCAACTCACTGAAAAAAACCTGCGCTATGCGCGGGTTTTTTTATATCCTTGTCCCATGCTTATACCAAATCTATCTCAAGTTAAGTTGGTGGTTTCCGACATGGATGGCACACTGCTGAACAGTCACCATCAAGTAAGTGAACGATTTTACGCCGCATTTGAACAGCTTCAATCACTGGGCGTTACTTTTGTTGCCGCTTCTGGAAGACAATACGACAGCATCTACCACAAATTGTATCGGATTGCTGACCAAATATATATCGCGGCTGAAAATGGAGGATATACAGTGTTTCGGGATCGTGAAATCCACAGATCCGATTTTCCAGAGCACCTATTGGTCCGTCCATTAAAACTGTTGGAAGAGCGTCCTGAAATTCACCCAGTGCTGTGCACCAAAGACAAAGCCTATATCAAAAGTGGCTATCCAGCATTTGAATCCTTTGTGGTACAGTATTACAGCGCCTATCAAACCGTCGATCAACTGAGCGATTGCACAGATCCAGTGCTTAAAATTGCGCTTTATCACCCAGATGGTTCTGAAGCGCATATCTATCCCTACGTTCAAGAATTAAGCGATGAGTTAAAAGTGAAAATATCCGGACCTAATTGGGTGGATTTATCCCACAAAGACGCCCACAAAGGAACCGCTGTAGCTAAAATTCAATCGCTATTGGGTATTGATCCATCTCAAACCTTGTGCCTGGGAGACTACTTAAACGATCTTGAGATGTTGGATCGCGGACATTACTCTTTTGCCATGGGAAATGCGCACCCATCAGTAGTTGAAGCTGCCAGGTTCCGCACGAAAAGCAATGATGAATGGGGTGTAGAATTGGTCCTGGAGAAAATCATCCAGGATATACAAGCTCAGGGTTAAAAGGGCATATCGTCATCCACTCCGTCAAACGCTTCATTGGGGTGGGGTAATTTTCGGGTGACGAAAGGATTTTCAGCGCCTTGGTTCATTTTTGATTGAAACTCAAATGGGGTGTCAAATGAATCCAAATTGTCAAATTTACCGAGGTTTCCAATAAACTTGAGCCTGATATTACCCAAACCTCCGTTTCGGTGCTTGGCCACGATAAACTCCGCTTGACCAGTAGTTGAGCTGCGCTCTTCATCATCCCACTCTGTGATTTGATAGTACTCGGGTCTGTAGATAAAAGAAACGATATCCGCATCTTGCTCGATCGCCCCGGATTCCCGGAGGTCAGATAGTATGGGGCGTTTGGTGCCTCCCCTGGTTTCCACCGCACGAGATAGCTGTGAAAGTGCGATTACCGGGATATTAAGCTCTTTGGCCAATGCCTTTAAGTTTCTGGAAATAGTTGAAATCTCCTGTTCTCGGTTTCCTCCTTTTTGGTTTGATCCCGCTGTCATCAGTTGGAGATAATCGATGATGATCAATTTGATCTGATGTTGTGAGGCCAACCTCCTCGCCTTGGCCCTCAGGTCAAAAATGGAGAGTGAAGGGGTGTCGTCGATGTACAGTGGTGCCGATTCTAAGGCCTTCACTTTTACATTGAGCTGCTCCCACTCGTGCTTTTCCAACTTTCCTGTTCTCAACTTCTCAGAAGACAATCCTGTTTCCGCAGAAATCAATCGGGTAATCAACTGAACAGAAGACATTTCCAAAGAGAAAAATGCCACCCCAATCTGACCATTCACTGCAATATTTCTGGCCATCGATAGTGTCAATGCAGTTTTACCCATACCCGGTCTTGCAGCAACAATCACCAAATCGCTGGGCTGCCATCCTGAAGTCAACTTATCCAATTGATCAAATCCTGAGGGTACACCGCTCAATCCTTCTTTATTGGCGATTTCTTCAATTTTCTTTTTGGCTTGAATCACCAAATTTTGAGCTGTCTCAGCTGATCTCTTGATGTTGCCTTGAGTGACATCATAGAGCTTGGACTCTGCAGCATCTAGCAGGTCAAACACATCCGTGGATTCGTCGTAGGCTTCTTGAATTATTTCGTTAGAAATTTTAATCAAACTCCTTTGTATATACTTTTGGAGAATGATACGGGCGTGAAATTCTATGTGGGCTGACGAGGCAACTTTTTGCGTCAATCCGATTAAATAATGGTTACCGCCTACAGCGTCCAGCTTTCCTGTCTTTTTAAGCTCAGCTGAAACAGTCAGTAAGTCAATGGGCTCTGAGGATTCGAAAAGCGAAAATATCGCCTGATAAATATGTTGATGAGCTTCGCGATAAAAGACTTCGGGATGCAATATATCGATGATTTCATCTACACCCTTCTTATCGATCAGCATAGCCCCCAATACTACTTCTTCTAAATCGAGTGCTTGTGGTGGGATTTTACCCCTTTCTAGTTGAATTAAAGAAGCGGCGTTTGAACGAACTGCATCTATATTGGTGATTGGTCTTTCCATAAGGCTAAAGTAAATATTTACCCACAGCTGAGCAGGGTAAACGAAGGCGTAAATATCTACACCCCATCAACATTCAGGCTGTTGATAACCTAAAAAAATTGTGTATAACGAAAAAAAACAGGCGATTAACGGTGCTTATACAGTCGTTTCATTGTATTGACCCATGGCCAAGTACTTATTCATGCGTTGGTCGACCAATTCGTCTTTAGGCAAATCCTTTAACTCACCGTAGTATTTGAGAATTTTGGTTTTAACGGTTTGAAAAGTCTTTTCGCGATTGGTATGGGCGCCACCTTCTGGTTCCTTGATAATTTCGTCAATCAGGTTTAGTTTTTTCATGTCCGGCGCAGTGAGCTTTAGGGCTTCCGCAGCCTTTTCCTTAAACTCCCAACTTCTCCAAAGAATAGAGGAACACGATTCTGGCGATATGACAGAATACCAAGTATTCTCCAACATCAAGACCTTGTCTCCTACCCCGATACCCAATGCACCGCCAGAGGCACCTTCACCGATAATCACAACGATAATGGGCACTTCTAATCGGGTCATTTCCAAAATATTTCTCGCGATCGCTTCTCCTTGTCCACGTTCTTCAGCTTCAACACCGGGATAAGCACCCGGAGTATCGATGATGCACAAAACAGGGAGGTTAAATTTTTCTGCAGACTTCATCAATCGAAGCGCTTTGCGGTATCCCTCAGGATTGGCCATACCAAAGTTTCTGTATTGACGCATCTTGGTATTAATCCCTTTTTGCTGTCCGACAATCATAAAACTCTGGTCCCCTATTTTACCTAAACCACCGACCATGGCTTTGTCGTCTTTGACATTGCGGTCGCCGTGAAGTTCGAGCCAAGTGTCTCCACAAAGGGCTTTGATGTAATCCAATGTGTAGGGACGATTGGGATGTCTGGAAAGTTGAACCCGCTGCCAAGGGGTTAAATTCTTGTAGATTTCTTTTCTGGTTTCTTTGAGCTTCTGCTCGATCTGTTGACAAGTCTCTGTTACGTCAACATCGCTTTCTTGTCCGATCAAACGGCATTTGTTCAACTGCTCTTCGAGCTCTTTGATCGGAAGTTCAAAATCCAAATATTCCATCTTTGACACTTAAATATAGCCTACAAATATAAACATATGAAGTTCTCTAAGCTGCAGATTGCTGTTTTAATTTGGATTTTACGCGATACTTAATCGCCGAATCAGCGACCACTGCAAACAGAATTAAAACAGCCCCAAAGTAAAAGGATGCGTGCATTTGTTCTTGGTCTCCCAGAATAAAATAAGCGAGTAAAATCCCGTAAATCGGTTCCATATTGGTGGTCAGCATCACGGTGTACGGCGTTAAAAACTTCATCAATCGAATGGACTCGATAAAGGCATAAGCGGTGCAAGCAGTGGCGAGAACAATCAAATAGGGAAGGTCCCAACCTTGAAGCTGCATAACTTCAGCAGTCAACATCCCCGAAAATAACAAAACAACCCCCAAGAAAAGCCATCCGGTACCCAACTCGTAAAAACAAATGACCGAGGCCTCTGTTTTTTGAATCAATCTGCCGTTGTTCAGCGAAAAAACAGCCGCTAAAAAAGCAGATCCCAAACCTGCCATCATGCCTTGGGCATAACTCATGTCCATCCCAAAAATCAACAGCAATCCCAAAATCACCAAAACACCTAATCCCACCTCGTACCACAGCAGCTTCCTGCGGTAGATCAGTGGCTCCAAAAGGGCGGTAAAAAATGCCCCCGTGGACAAACAAGCCAGCGTGATAGAAACATTGGACACCTTAATGGCATAAAAAAACAACAACCAATGCAGGGAAATTACCACTCCTGTAGCCATCATGTGCCGCACCACTGGCCAAGGCTGTGCAAATGATTTCTTTTTCCAAATCATAAACAAAGCTACCGATACCACTGCAATACCCATGCGATACCAAACCAGGGGAAGGGCACCTAAAGAGATCAAAGCACCTAGAACTGCGGTAAAACCCCAGATAAGCACAATTCCGTGCAGCTGAAGCAGGTGACTAGTGTTGTTTTTTGGCATCGTGTAAGAGATAAACAGCCAAAGCGCCAAAAATAGCGTTGGGGATCAATACCGCCCAAAGCGGAGGCAGACCTGACTGCTGGGCCATGGTGGAAAATACTCGGTCAAAGAAAATATATAAAAAGGCGATCAACACACCCAAAGCCAGATTGATTCCCATACCCCCTCTTCTTTTGTTGGCGGACACAGAAACTCCGATTATGGTCAACACAAAAATGGAGAATGGCAAAGCCCAGCGTTTGTATTTGACCAAAACATAGGTGTTGATGTTCGAAGCACCTTTCTGGCGCATGTCCTCAATAAAGCTGTTGAGCTCAAACAAATTCTTGGTTTCTGCCACATAAGAAACGGGTGTCATATCGGATAGTTCAAAGGGAAAAATAGTGTCGAAACTCGTTTGGTGTTCCACGCGAATAACTTCATCATTTTTGATGATTCTTTTGGTATAGGGGATCATCTGATAAACACTGTCCTGTTCTTTCCAGCGGATAGAAGACGCATTGATTTTGAAGGACAGCGTTCCTGTTGAATCAAAATGCTCTAAGGTAAATTGGTAACCCCTCTGGCGGTTGTGGTCATAATTGCTGACATAAATTACCTCCCGCTCGTTGATTTGGGTATAAATATTCTCCGTTTGTCGGTCTTGTTTTCCCGCTTTTAAATATTTAAAAACAAACTCATTGTACCCTAAACTAGCCCTAGGCACCAAAAACATAGCAAGCAAAAAAATTGCGCTGGCCAATATGCCCGCACCGATTAAATACGGTCTTAAAAACCGCTCGTAGGAGATTCCAGAACCTAATATGGCGATGATTTCGGTGTTGTTGGCGAGTTTCGAGGTGAAAAAAATCACCGACAGGAACAGAAATATAGGGAACAAAAGCGTCCCAATGTACAGGGTGAAATTGATGTAGTATTGTATGATTTCAGCCGTTGGCGCCTGGTTATCGATCATTTTTCCGATTTGCTCGGCGATATTGGCCATAATACCAATGGGGATAAACAAAAAAAGCATCACCGTAAAAGTGATGAGATAACGACGCAATATGTAGCTGTCGATTTTTTTCATCACAAACGTTTGTCCATCTGTTGCACCATTTGATTCTTCCAAGACCTAAAGTCACCAGCCAATATATGTTTCCTGGCTTCTCGAACCAACCAAAGATAAAACCCGAGGTTGTGAATGGTGGCGATCTGCTTGCCTAAATATTCGTTACAAACAAAAAGATGTCGCAAATAAGCTTTGGTGTACTCTGTATCAACAAAAGTGAGGGCCATTGGATCAATGGGTGAAAAATCATCTTCCCACTTTTTGTTTTTGATGTTGATGGTTCCATGGGCCGTAAACAACATACCGTTTCTGGCATTTCGCGTGGGCATCACACAATCAAACATATCAATCCCCAAAGCGATGTTTTCCAACAAGTTGATCGGTGTGCCTACACCCATGAGGTATCTGGGTTTATCCTCTGGGAGTACGCTACAGACCACTTCAGTCATGGCGTACATTTCTTCAGCGGGCTCTCCTACAGAGAGCCCGCCTATGGCATTGCCCACGGCCCCGCTGTTGGCGATGTATTCCGCTGACTGCAACCTGAGGTCTTTGTAGGTTGATCCTTGTACAATGGGGAAAAAAGCTTGGGAATACCCATAGAGATCTGGGCACTTTTCCAGGTGTGTGATACAGCGATCCAACCAGCGATGGGTCATGTGCATAGACCTCTTTGCGTAGTGGTAATCACATGGATAGGGCGTACACTCGTCAAAAGCCATGATGATATCCGCACCTATGGTCTTTTGAATTTCCATCACATTTTCAGGGGTGAATACATGGTAAGACCCGTCGATATGGGACTTAAATTTCACGCCCTCCTCCTTAATTTTCCTATTGGCGGATAATGAATACACTTGGTACCCCCCACTGTCGGTTAAAATGGGTCGATCCCAGTTCATAAATCGATGCAGCCCACCGGCTTTTCGGATAATTTCCGTTCCTGGTCTGAGGTATAAATGATAGGTGTTTCCCAGGATAATATCAGGATTGATCTCTTCTTTGAGTTCGCGTTGATGCACACCTTTGACGGTTGCCGCTGTACCCACAGGCATGAAAATAGGGGTCTCAATCGATCCGTGATCGGTGTGGATCACCCCTGCTCTAGCTTTTGTTTCGGGATCTTTATGGTTTAATGTAAACTGCACTTCGCTTAAATATGGGCACAAATATAGGGAAGATTCAGCCGCTGGTCTTTACCCTAGACCAATTTCAATACTTTGTGATCATATGTTGACATTTCTGGGATAAAAACACTGCAGCAGCCTTGGCCAGCTTGAAAAGAGCCTTTACATTTACCGCGGAATTTAATCCCGAGCTCAATGAATCAAGATCCAGCACTCAACGACCTAGTCTTTCAGACACGCAGAGATATTTTGCGCATGGTACACCAAGTCAATTCAGGACACCCCGGTGGATCCTTGGGTTGTACAGAATTCTTTATCGCATTGTACCATAAAATCATGAAACTCAAACCTGGGTTTTCTATGGATGGTATTGGCGAAGACGTATTCTTTTTGTCCAACGGACATATCTCTCCTGTTTTTTACAGCACATTGGCCCGCAAAGGGTACTTTGATGTAGCTGAGCTGGCCACCTTTAGAAAGTTGGACTCCAGACTGCAAGGCCACCCTACTACCCACGAAGGTTTACCGGGTATACGTATGGCTTCAGGCTCTTTGGGACAAGGTTTATCTGTAGCCATTGGTGCTGCCCTAGCCAAAAAAATGAATCAAGACGCGCATACAGTATTCGCGTTGACCGGCGATGGCGAGCTTCAAGAGGGCCAAAATTGGGAAGCCCTGATGTTTGCTGCCGCAAAAAAAGTAGACAATCTGATCGCTGCTGTTGACCTTAATGGACAACAGATCGATGGTTCGACCGACCATGTATTGGCCATGGGAGATCTCAAAGCAAAGTTTTTGGCTTTTGGCTGGGAAGTTGTCGAGGTGAAACAAGGCAATGATGTTGCGGCCATTATTTCTGGTTATGAGACCGCTCGATCGCTTTTGGGCCAAGGAAAACCAGTTTGTGTATTGTTGTACACCGTGATGGGCCACGGGGTTGATTTTATGATGCACACCCACGCCTGGCATGGAAAAGCACCCAATGACGATCAATTAGCACAAGCGCTCGCGCAAAACCCAGAAACCCTTGGCGATTATTAATCTTGAAGATTTGGCGATGAAAAAATATACAGATTTAGGAAAAAAAGATACCCGTAGTGGTTTTGGCGCAGGATTGGCTGAGCTGGGTAAAACCCACCCAAACGCAGTGGCTTTATGTGCCGATTTGATCGGTTCACTTAAAATGGAGGCCTTTATTGAAGCATACCCTGAGCGTTTTGTGCAAGTGGGCATCGCTGAAGCCAATATGATGGGGATCGCTGCCGGATTAACCATAGGCGGTAAAATACCTTTTACGGGTACATTTGCCAATTTTTCTACTGGAAGAGTGTACGATCAGATCAGACAGTCCATTGCATACTCTGGAAAAAATGTGAAAATATGCGCCTCTCACGCAGGTCTAACCCTGGGAGAAGACGGAGCTACTCACCAAATTTTAGAGGATATTGGGCTGATGAAAATGTTGCCAGGAATGGTGGTCATCAACACCTGTGACTACAACCAAACCAAAGCAGCTACCATGGCTATCGCAGATTACCAAGGGCCTGTATATTTGAGATTTGGCCGCCCAGTAGTGCCAAATTTTATTCCAGAAGACCAACCATTTATACTTGGAAAAGCACTGATGCTTTCACCAGGAACCGATGTAACCATTGCCGCTACAGGACATTTGGTATGGGAAGCACTTCAGGCCGCTGAGTCACTTGAAGCCCAAGGCATTTCGTGCGAAGTGATCAATATTCACACCATAAAACCGTTGGACGAACAGGCTATTTTGGAATCAGTAGCCAAAACAGGCTGTTTGGTTTCTTGTGAAGAACACAATATTCTGGGAGGTTTGGGTGAGAGTATTGCCAGAACATTAATTCAGCATCATCCATGCCCACAGGAGTTTGTCGGCACCCAAGATACCTTTGGAGAAAGCGGAACCCCTAGCCAATTGATGGATAAATACGGTTTGAATGCAGGGGCTATTGAAAAAGCGGCTCTAAAAGCCATTGCTAGAAAAAAAGCCTGATATGAAAAAACTGCTCTGGATTCCCACGCTCTTATTTTTTGCTGCGGCAGGAGCACAAACGCAAAGCGGTTGGGGCCTGCGCGCAGGAATTCAATACCCGCAAAACGGGGATTTAAAGACCTCAATTGCTTCGGTTGAACAAGATGTATCCTCTGGGGCAAATCAGCGTTCCGGATGGCACATCGGCGCTTCTAGAATGATATATTTAGGTGGCTTCTACCTAAAGCCTGAGCTTGTTTTTGCGCAAACATCCAGCAATTACCAAACGCAGGGATTGGCCGCTGATCTTTCCGATGAATTCAAATTAACCCAGCAGCATATTGAGCTACCTGTATTGGTTGGATTTTCCGTGTTGGGTCCAGTTCATTTAAGTGCAGGCCCTCAATTTCGTTATTTACTCCAAGAACAAGTAAGCGGAATTAAAGACCTCAATGTGGATCAAGTAGGCGATCAATGGACGCTTGGCCTTCAGTGGGGTGTTGGTTTTCACACCAACAGGTGGGCGATTGAAGTCAGAATGGACCGAGGGCTCAATGCACAGGAATCAGCTATAGTACATCGAAATACGCCTCAGTGGAGCAGCCGAATCGATCAGAGAAAAAGCCAATGGTTACTGGGAGTAACCTATCAATTAAGCCGAGATTAATCTTTGTCTAAATAGTCCGGAATACCGTCCTTGTCTGTATCGGGAAAAGTAATCGTGCCATCTGCATTGATCACAATTTCGTCTCTAGTGGGTATTCCATCTCCGTCGTCGTCATTATCTAAATGATTGGGCGTGCCTACCTGAAACGATCTGCGTTCAATATCTTGATCTGTATTGTCATCGTCGTAAATTCCATTGCTATTAAGATCTTCCATCCAGGATGGAATCCCATCATTGTCGTAATCAGTATCTGGAACAAAATTACCTAGCTCAAGCACAAAAATAAGGTTCTCATAAGCAGGAATACTACCTGAAACATTGCTGTAATAACCCAATGCTGAAGGAATAATAAACATTCCCATACCACTGTCTGTGTACCCAGAGGTCCCATCGTCATTGATACGCACCTGGGTACCCTTTTTCAATTTTGAAACCCCAATCCCGTAGCCTTGGATGGTAAACGGCAAATACTGCCAAAGATACTGAGCAGAAGCATCAAACGTAGTCCCGTTAAATCGCATACCTCGGTACTTCACCAAGGTAGAATCAGCTGTAGTAGGCTGAGGACCAGCTCCTTCCCTGAGGGGAACATAATAAATGGTATGCTCCACGGTTTCACCGTCTTCCAACCCCAAATCTTCAGACTTCAGGGTGACTTTAATGGCCTGCGCCCGTTGTATCAGCGGTGTTCTATCGGCAAATGTTCCCGCTAGGGTATCAATCCTTACCTTGAAATCAAAATCAGCTGAGGGACTGTCAAATTCAGCGTAGTTATAGGTGTGTGTCGCCATAAACGCCTCAATGTCTGCACTGTTGGTTTGATAAACCTCACCAATGGGCAAAGGGGGTGTTACTTCAACTCCGTTGTCGTCTTTTTTGCATCCGATCAAAAAGAACGTAAACAAGCTGAAAATGAGGGCATTTTTAAAGTTCATTAGGCTGAAATTATGGGCGGCAAGATACAATTTTCCCTTATTTTTGCTTGAGTCATTAACAAAGAATTATGCGGCTAGACAAATATTTGTGGGCCATGCGCTACTTCAAAACTAGATCATTGGCCACTGAAGCCTTGAAAAAAGGAAAAGCGCGTATCGGGGACCAAATAGCCAAGCCCTCCAGAGAAGTATTTCCAGGTGATGTGATCGCTTTGCGCAAAGAACAGGTGGATTATGTCATGGAAGTAATCGCACTGCCTGAATCTAGGGTGGGTGCTAAATTGCTCAATCTTTACCGTACAGACATGACACCTCCAGAAAATTTAGAAGTGGCTCGATTGAAACAATTAGCCCAGAGTCACTACCGAGAAAGAGGTACCGGAAGACCTACCAAAAAAGACAGAAGAGCACTGGAACAATACACGCCTGATGCGATTACTGATGCGCTTATCGATGAGTTTGCTCAAGAAACACCTGGAACAAGTACTACTTTATTACCTTTAACCGAAAACGATGCGCTATGAAAGACCTCATATTGGGCCACGAAGCCATACAGCATAAAATAAATAGAATTGCCTACCAGATTTATGAATCAAATGTTCATGAAACGAAAATTGTAGTCGCTGGCATTCAAGGTGGCGGGGCATTATTTGCAGACAGGATCATCCGTGTACTCCAACGCATCACCCAAGCTGAAATTTTGTCCTGTACCCTGGACATGGACAAAAAAAACCCTTTATCCAGACCGATAAAAACAAGTATACCGCTAGAGGATCTCACCCATACTTCCTTAGTGTTGGTCGACGATGTATTGAATTCTGGGACCACGCTGATTTATGGAGTACATCATTTCTTGCAAATCCCCCTAAAAAAACTAAAGACTGCTGTTTTGGTCAACCGCAACCACAAAAAATATCCTGTAAAAGCTGATTTTAAGGGAATCTCTCTATCTACCTCCCTAAATGAACACATCGATGTTGTCTTAGATCAAGAACAGGATGCTGTGTATTTAAGTCAATAGATATGAGGGCGTATGCGATCTAAGACCTCCTGAGGACTTAATCCGTCCACAGAGATGTGCCAGGTAGCTTTGGTGTAAAAGGGCATTCGCTCAAACAGGTGCTTACCGATAAATTCAGGGAGTTCTTCGTCGGTCAAATGAGCGATTAAGGGCCTGGTTGACTTTTCCTTGATCAGCCTACCCACCAATCCCAAAACTGACATTTGCAGATAGATCACCTGATCTGCCTCGGATAAAATCCGCTCCATATTATCCCCAAAACTTGGCGTTCCTCCTCCTGTAGACAACACAAATGATGGGTGTTCAGTCAATACAGTGCTCAGCAGTGATTGTTCCAACTTTCTGAAGTGAACCACTCCTTTTTGGGCAAATAAATCGGTGACAGTCAAACCGGTTTGTTCTTCGATTAGGTCGTCTAAATCCAAAAATGGAATACCTAACTGATGAGCAATCAGGCGACCTACGGTGGATTTACCACTCCCCATATAACCGACAAGCACAATTTTCATCAGCCAAAAATACACCAAAACTGGCCCGGAAATTCCTCGGTCAAAAAAAAAGGGGATTTATCCAAAAAAGCCTTGTATAATCAATATTAGATAGTATATTTGCACCCGCTATTAACGCATAAGTTAATGCGACTGACCAGGTAGCTCAGCCGGTAGAGCATCTCACTTTTAATGAGAGGGTCCTGGGTTCGAATCCCAGCCCGGTCACAACAAAAGTTAAGTTTACCGCTTAACTTTTTTTGTATCATCTAGTTTAGGTTTTCCAGCCCACGTGGAGAAATTGGTAGACTTGCCATCTTGAGGGGGTGGTGTTCGTAAGGACGTGCTGGTTCGAATCCAGTCGTGGGCACAAAGCCCTTCCCATAGGAAGGGCTATTTTTTTGCCCGATAGTGGGGTTATTCAGTATTTTTTCTACTTTCACTTGCCTATATACATCCATAATCCATGAAAAAATGTGTGGTCCTCGGTTCAGGAATTCAAGGATTGTCTGCCGCTTATTACTTGGCGGAAGCAGGACACCAAGTAACCATCATCGATCCTCATAGAGAATACCAAGGAGCTTCTTGGGTCAATGCAGGTTATCTGACTCCCAGCCATATCATTACCATAGCCAACCCAAAAACATTGACTAACGGTATTAAATGGATGTTCCGCTCGGATAGTCCATTTTATATGAAACCAAGGCTATCGCCTGATTTTGTTCGATGGTTGTGGGAGTTTTACCGCTCCTCTACCCCGAAAAAGGTGGCTGATGCTATTGGTCCGATCGAGCAGATCAATCTATTCAGCAAAGAGTGCTATGAAACACTTCACCAATCACTGAAGATGGGCACATTTCAATTGGACCAAAGGGGATTGCTGATGCTTTACAAAACAGCTGCAGCTGAAAAATCAGAAACCGCTGTAGCACTTCGCGCACAGTCTGACGGACTAGGGGTTTCCTTTTTAGATCGCCAAGGATTGGACCGGATTCAACCGGGTATACATGCCGGTGTAAAAGGCGCTATTCACTATACCTGTGATGCACATACTACCCCACCCGAGATCATGACACTGCTTATGGACCATCTCAAAAAGAAAGGGGTCTGCTGGGTTGAAGAATCACTAGATCGATGGGAAGTCAGCAACAACCAAATTAAAGCGGTTCACACCAAAACTAAAGCATTTGCCGCAGACTATTTTGTCGTGGCTGCAGGTGTTTGGAGCAAAGACCTATTAAAAAGAGCTGGTATTCGCCTCAGCCTGGAAGCGGGAAAAGGATACAGCATGGATGTTCACCGACCTCATCCCATCAAATACCCAGCTATATTGATGGAGCCTAAATGTGCCATTACCCCCATGGAGGGATGGGCTCGTTTTGCTGGAACGATGGAATTATCCGGAATTAATCACCGCATCAGACCTGAACGGGTCAAAGCCATTGCTTCCGCCGTAAGCGCTTACTACGAGAATTTCGAACTCAACACCTCGGAGATGCAACAAGCGAGGTGTGGATTGAGGCCGCTGAGTCCCGATGGGCTTCCGTTGATTGGCCCTACCAAAAAATATCCCAACTTGATGGTAGCTACAGGACACGCCATGATGGGTTGGAGCTTAGGTCCCGGCACAGGCAAACTGATCCAACAATGTATCGACCAAGAGCCTACCTCCATAGACCTCAAACCTTTTGATCCCAACCGAAAATTTAGCTAAATAAAAAGGCCCCATTTGGGGCCTTTTTCATGCGTAAAAAATAAGTATTAAGCGTTCTGCAATTTGATCAAATTCAATGCAGACCCTGCCTTAAACCAGGCAATCTGAGCATCGTTATAACTGTGGGCTGCTTTGATAATATCTTTGCTGCCATCAGCATGTGCCAATTCAATGGTCACTGGCTTCCCTGGAGCGATTGACTCGATATCCACTAAGCTGATGCGGTCGTCTTCTCTGATTAAATCGTAATCGGACTCCTGGGCAAAGGTAAGCGCTAGCATACCCTGCTTTTTCAGGTTGGTCTCGTGAATTCTGGCAAATGACTTCACCAAAACAGCACCTACCCCTAAGTGACGGGGCTGCATGGCCGCGTGTTCACGGGAAGACCCTTCGCCGTAGTTGTGGTCACCCACTACCATGGAGCGAATCCCTGCCGCTTTATAGGCGCGTTGTGTGTCAGGCACACCTCCATAGACACCGCTCAACTGATTTTTAACCAGGTTGGTTTTTTCGTTAAATGCATTTACGGCACCGATCAAAGTATTGTTGGCAATGTTGTCCAAATGACCTCTGTAGCGCAACCAAGGACCTGCCATTGAAATATGGTCTGTGGTACACTTGCCTTTAGCTTTGATCAGCAACATCATATTTTGAAGACTGTCTACAGTCATCGGCTCAAACGATGCTAGCAACTGCAAGCGCTCAGAATCTGGGCTCACCGCTACTTGAACATGTGATCCATCTGCTTCTGGAGCGACAAATCCTGCATCCTCAACGGCAAATCCTGCAGGTGGCAATTCAATGCCCATAGGCTCATCAAAACGAACCTCTTCTCCATCCTCATTGATTAACGCATCAGTCAGTGGATTAAAATCCAACCTTCCTGCGATGGCCAAAGCAGCAACCAATTCAGGTGAGCCTACAAAAGCATGGGTGTTGGGATTTCCATCAGCGCGTTTTGAAAAGTTTCTGTTGAATGAGTGCACAATAGTATTTTTGCGATCTCCTTCACTATCAGAACGATCCCACTGTCCGATACACGGTCCACAGGCGTTGGTAAAAATAGTAGCCCCCAGCGTTTCAAAGGTGGCCAACAAGCCGTCGCGCTCCGCGGTGTATCTGATCTGTTCTGACCCAGGGTTGATACCAAAGTCAGCTTTGGCTTTTATTTTCTTGTCCACCGCTTGTTGGGCGATTGAAGCAGCTCTGGTCAAATCCTCGTATGAAGAGTTGGTACAAGACCCGATCAGACCCCACTCTACCTTCACAGGCCAGTCATTTTTTTGGGCCAAATCACCAACTTCACTGATCGGAGTGGCTAAATCTGGAGTAAATGGACCGTTTAAGTGCGGCATTAATGTGTTCAGATCAATTTCAATCACTTGATCAAAATATTTTTCCGGGTGGGCATATACTTCTGGATCAGCTGTTAAGTGAGCGCGAACCGCATTGGCCGCATCAGCTACATCACTGCGGTCTGTGGCGCGAAGGTATCGCTCCATAGAATCGTCATAACCAAAAGTTGAAGTCGTTGCACCGACCTCAGCACCCATATTACAAATAGTACCTTTTCCAGTACAAGACAGGTTTTGGGCGCCTTCTCCAAAGTATTCGATAATAGCTCCAGTACCTCCTTTAACAGTCAGGATACCTGCCACTTTCAAAATAACATCTTTGGCTGAAGACCAGCCAGATAACTTACCCGTTAGTTTTACACCGATGAGTTTGGGGAATTTTAACTCCCAAGCCATTCCTGCCATCACGTCTACAGCGTCTGCCCCTCCGACACCGATGGCGAGCATACCCAATCCACCAGCATTAACCGTATGGGAATCTGTTCCGATCATCATACCCCCAGGGAATGCGTAATTTTCTAAGACTACTTGGTGAATGATCCCTGCACCTGGCTTCCAAAAGCCAATCCCGTATTTGTTGGAGACAGACTCCAAGAAATTAAACACCTCAGCACTTGAATTATTGGCTGACTTAAGGTCGGCCACAGCGCCGCTTTTAGCTTGAATTAAGTGGTCGCAATGCACGGTGGTAGGCACCGCAACTTTTGATTTACCTGCTTGCATAAACTGAAGCAAAGCCATCTGCGCCGTAGCGTCTTGACAAGCGATGCGGTCTGGGGCAAAATCCACATAATCCTTACCTCTGCCATAAGCAGTTGTTGGCAACCCATCCCAAAGGTGATTGTACAAAATTTTCTCTGAAAGCGTTAAAGGTCTTCCTACAATAGTGCGGGCGCGTTCAATGCGTTCTGCCATTTGGGCATACACGCCCTGTATCATTTCAATATCAAAAGCCATGCTTCAATCTTTAAAGTCGGTAAAATTACTAAAAAACGAAATTTCAATCAGTTAAAAATACTTATACAGGTAATAAAACCTTACTCTTTTCTCCAATTATTGGCAAACGTACAATCGGAATAATAACTGCTGATACTGATGTAGGTATCCGCAATGTGTTTCTTCAACCAGCGATCGATCTCTGCGAGCTGTTTTTCTGTCTTGGCCAATGCCTGGATCTTCATGTAATCGCGGGCATAATCTGCCTGATGCTCTTCATATCTATTGCTGACTTGTAGGATTTTGAACTTGGTAGCACCTCCTCTGGGGTCAGGCTCAGCTATGGGCATAGAAATCTCATTATCCTTGAGTTTACTCACCTGAGCGTATAGACTTGGATCCATTTTAGTCAGTTCAAATCTAGTGTCATAATTGGTTGGATTGCGCAATAAACCGCCATCAAACTTGGTCTCAATTTCCTCAGAATTTTCCAGGGCAGCCTGAGCAAAAGTAATTTTTCCGTCCATAATCTGTTGGCGAATATCCTTTAAGGAGGCTACAGCAGCATCAATCGCCTTTTGAGGAACTTCAGGAATCAGCAAAATATGTCTTAAATCCAATTCTTGACCTCTGATTTTCTCCAAGTAAATGATGTGAAAACCAAAATCAGTCTCAAAAGGCTCAGAAATTTCTCCAGCCTGTAAACTAAAAGCCACATCTTTAAATTCTTTGATAAATGGAGTTTCTCTCGTCATAGAATAGAACCCACCTTTGGATTTAGAGCCTGGATCTTGGGAATACAAAATCGCCTTAACGCTAAAGCTGGCCCCGTTGTCTTCAACATCAGCTTTGATCTCTCTCAGTCTTTCCACCACCCTCATTTTTTCCGACTCCGGCGCTTTAGGAATCTTCACAATCTGACCGATTTCAAGTTCGGTACCAAACACAGGACGCTCTTCTTTAGGCAAACGGTTAAAAAACTGTCTCGCTTCTTCAGGAGTAACTTCAATGTCGGAGACAATTTTGTCCTGCATGCGCTCTGAAAGCAGCCTTAACTTATTGATTTTGAACAACTCTTCTCTAAAACTGTCTTCGCTGTCTTTTTTGTATATGCCCAATATGCGTTCCATGGAACCCGCCTGTGCGATTAACTGCTGTATTTGCCGATCTCCTACGGCGCGCACTTCGTCATCAGCCACTAAAATACTGTCTTGTATGGCTTGGTGGGCATAAAGCCTGTCTTCCATCAGCTTGCCCAATAACTGGCAGCGATTGATGTCCTGCTCAGAAACTCCTTGATTGCGCAAATCAATCAGTGTTTTTTCAATATCTGACTCCAAAATAACGTAGTCTCCAACAACTGCGGCAACCCCGTCAACCTTGATGCGTTGCTGACCATAAAGAGTAGCCGTAATAGACCAAAGCGCAATGAGACTAAGGGCGATAGATTTCCAAGTTTTTTTTGCGGATGGCTTCATCGAGTAATGCTTTTTCAAGATTTCTGAAATAATTCTGTTTTCTTCTGTTGATCAAAATCGTTTTTATGTCCTTAGTGACATAGGACAAAGGAGCTACGTCAGGCGGCATAAGCACACTTTTGACTTGTCCCAAATATACCCCTATTGAATCCTGAATTTCAAAAAATTGTGCATTTTTTAAGTATAAATGCTCGTTTTCAGGGTTGATTGGTTTTATGGCGACAAACAACTCTCGAGCGGGAATCCACTGTGAATCATTGAGGAATACTTGATCTAAATATATACTGGTAGAATCCAAATATTTCTGATCAGCTGCCGAAAATCGTCGGAGGCTTTTTCTCACTTGATTCAATGCTGGATAACCTGATGGCGCTTGAACGAAGCGCAGCTGAACAATTTTCTCTTTCAACAAAAAATTTTCTTGTTCGCTTTGGTAAAATGCTTCTAATTCTTCAGAACTCACCAAGGAATCCAGAGCGGACTGCGCCATCACTTCTTTGTAGGTAAGGGCCAATAAGTCAGCTCTGTAGTTATCCACCAACTCAGACAACTCAGTTAACTTTTCTTCAGATAAATTGACGCCTGCTTTCTCGACATACATCAACTCAAGCGCCCATTTATCGATGTAGTAATTGATCGCTATTGTGCTGTCTTCAGGGCTTTTTCCCGAATACAAGGAAGCGGGAATATCGTTTAAATACAATTCCACAGTACCGTATCTCGCCACCAATTCAGGTTTTTCTGGGGAGGAAAACCATTGGCATGAAGCAACCAACAGCAAAAAAAACAAGCCTGTGAACCAGCTTTTGATCATTTTACAGCAGAATTTTGTTGTACAGGAACGCCCATCAAATCAAAGTCACTTGCTTCCGTGATTTCAACCCAAGTAAAGTCGCCAATGCGAACATAGTGATCTTTGGCGTTGATGTGCACTTCATTGTCTACGTCTGGGGAGTCGAACTCCGTGCGTCCAATAAAATAGCCGCCTTCTTTTCTGTCGATTAAACAGCGGTATACCTGACCCACTTTCAGTTGATTCATGGACCATGAAATTTCAGCCTGAATCTCCATAATCTCAGCAGCGCGCGCATCTTTCACTTCTTGGGGCACGTTGTCTTCGAGTTCATAGGCCTTGGTGTCCTGCTCGTGGCTGTAGGTAAAACAGCCCAATCGATCAAAACGCATGTCGATGACCCATTGTTTCAATCGGTCAAAATCTTCTTGTGTTTCACCGGGATAGCCCACAATCAGGGTAGTGCGCAAGGCAATTCCTGGCACTTCTTTTCTAAAGTTTTCGATCAGGGCGGTAGTTTTTGCCTGAGTGGTACCCCGGCGCATACTTTTTAAAATGGGATCTGAGATATGCTGGAGCGGAATATCCAAATAGTTGCATATTTTGGATTCGGTGCGCATGACTTCAAGCACCTCCATAGGGAAACCAGTAGGAAAAGCGTAGTGGAGTCTGATCCACTCAATACCTTCCACCTTGACCAAGGCGCGTAAAAGATCTGCCAAACGCCTGCTTCCGTAGAGGTCTAATCCGTAGTAGGTAAGATCTTGTGCGATCAAAATCAATTCCTTCACCCCTTTTGCTGCTAAACCGCTCGCTTCTGTGACCAGATCCTCTATAGATTTAGACTTGTGTTTTCCGCGCATCAAAGGGATCGCACAGAAAGAACAGGGTCGGTCACAACCTTCAGCGATTTTTAAGTAGGCATAATTTTTTGGCGTAGTCGTCAATCGTTCTCCGATCAACTCATGTTTGTAATCGGCGCCTAGGGCCTCCAATAATTGAGGCAAATCTGTAGTGCCAAAATAAGCGTCTACATCGGGGATTTCCTTTTCCAACTCGGGCTTGTATCGCTCGCTGAGGCAACCCATCACAAAAACTTTATCCAAAACACCCTCTTCTTTTTGACGCACGGCTTCTAAGATGGCATTGACGCTTTCTTGCTTGGCATTGGCGATAAAGCCACAGGTGTTTACCACAGCTATATTGCCTTTTTGTTCGTGAACTACTTCCTTTCCACTGGCCTTGAGCTGACCCATCAAAACTTCCGAATCGTAAAGGTTCTTAGAGCAGCCTAAGGTGATCACATTGATGACATTCTTTTTAATAGACTTTGTGCGCATTAAGCTTCTTTTTTCAAGTTAAAAAAGGACTGAACAAAAGCTACTCGGTCAAATGCTTGAAGATCTTCTATCCCTTCACCAACACCGATATAGCGCACCGGTATCTGAAACTGATCTGAAATACCGAGCACCACACCCCCTTTTGCTGTGCCGTCCAGTTTAGTGATGGCCAATGCCGTCACTTCAGTAGCCAACGTAAATTGTTTGGCTTGTTCAAAAGCGTTCTGACCTGTGGATCCATCCAGCACCAACAACACCTCGTGGGGCGCTCCTGGAACTACGCGCTCCATCACGCGTTTTATTTTGGCGAGTTCATTCATCAAATTCACTTTGTTGTGCAGACGACCTGCAGTGTCAACAATCACCACATCAGCGCCCCGCTGCACACCTTCAGTGATCGCTTCAAAAGCGACAGAGGCCGGATCCGATCCCATTTGTTGACGCACCATAGGCACCTGCGCGCGATCAGCCCATACCTGAAGCTGATCAATGGCTGCAGCCCTAAACGTATCAGCGGCCCCGAGTAGCACATTTAATCCTTTTGCTTTAAACTGGTGCGCTAACTTTCCAATAGTGGTGGTTTTACCCGCTCCATTGACACCAACCACCATAATCACATGTGGTTTTTGCTCCCATAGGTACTCTGGTGATTTGTCTTGTTCTAAAAATAGTGAAGCGATCTCTTGTTTCAGTATCCCGTGGAGTTGATCTACACCGACATATTTATCTTTCTTCACCCGCTGCTGAACACGATCAACTACTTTAAGTGTCGTGGCCACACCAACATCGCTGGCTATCAGCACTTCCTCAAGTTCATCAAGCACATCGTCATCTACTTGATCCTTACCCATGACCGCCTTTTCAAGCTTGGCGATAAAAGACTGCTTTGAAGGCTCAAGGCCTTGATCCAATTTTTCCTTATCGGGTGAAGAGAAAATCTTTTTAAAGAAACTCATGTATTGGTTTTATCGAAATACAAAGATACAACATGAACTTGGCTCCTGCTCAAATACGGCACAATTGGGCATAAAAAAAGCTGCTTTTTCAAGCAGCTTTTTCAGATGACTCCAGTGTCATTATTTTTTGTCCAACCAGGCACCAACTAATTCGGGTGACATTACAGAATCAACAAAAGTGTAAGCACCAGTTTTAGGTGACTTAACCATTTTGATGGCTTTGGTCAAACGCTTAGAGCTAGTTTGTAGAGATGCTACTGTCTTCTTTGCCATGGTATTGCTTATTTAATTTCTTTGTGTACAGTCATACGCTTTAGGATGGGATTAAATTTCTTAATCTCCATACGGTCTGGCGTGTTTTTTTTGTTTTTGGTAGTCACATAACGAGATGTTCCAGCCATGCCGGACTCTTTGTGCTCGGTGCACTCCAAAATTACCTGAATTCTATTGCCTTTTTTTGCCATCGTTCTGCTTGTTAGGTAGGTGGATTATTTGCCTGCTTCTTTCAAAACAGCAGAAATACCCTTCTTGTTAATTGATTTCAACGCCTTAGCAGACACTTTCAAAGTGATCCAACGATCCTCTTCAGGAATGTAAAAACGCTTTTTAGAAAGGTTTACCTCAAACCTTCTCTTGGTTTTATTGATCGAGAAAGAAACGTTGTTTCCAACCATCGCTTTCTTACCAGTAATTTCGCACACTTTAGACATGACGCTCGCTATTGAGTTATTTTAACAGGCTGCAAATTTATATTATTTTTTTGGGGCTGCAAAATTCTTTTTCTACAATTTTAGCAATTCTGCATACAATAAGGTCAATGCCTTGTTGATGCTCTTCTCTACGATGCGCTCCCTGTGATTTCCCATCTCATGCCTTTCCACCCAAACCCTTTCAGGGGTTGCTATCGCTAGATAAACCACCCCTACTTCTTCAGGCGAATCCGCAATACTTGGACCAGCATTGCCCGTGGTCGCTATAGCGTACTGGGCACCAAAGGTCTTTTGAGCGCCCAATACCATAGCTTCTGCAACTTGGGCACTTACCGAAGAATAACTGTCTAAATCTGAGGGGGGCACGCCAAGTACTGAAGTTTTGGCCGATGAGGCATAAACTACCGCACTGCCCATAAAATATTTTGAAGCCCCTGGCATCTGGGTGAATTTTGCCGCCAAAGCCCCACCGGTAAAGCTCTCAGCCAAGGCCAACGAACCGTTGATTTGGGTCAATTTATCTGCGATTAATGCCTCGACGGGACGGTCGTGCTCTGCCGAAAAAGAAAGGTGTTCAATCAAGGGATAAAGCCCCTTCAGCGCTCGGTCCATCAAATCATTCAAAACGAGTTGATCGGTGTGTGAACCCGATATTCTCAAGCGTACCTTCCCCAAATTGGGCAGATAGGCCAGCTTCAATTCAGGTGGCAAGGAGGCCTCCCAATCTTGAATGAGCTCAGCAACAGCGGACTCCCCCAATCCATAGGTCACTATGGTTTTGTGGGAGATAAAAGGTCTTTTAAATCGAGATACCAATCGGGGTATCAACTCGTCCTGCAGCATGCTTTTCATTTCAAAGGGAACACCTGGCATCGCCACAACCACGCCCTTGGTGTTTTCCATCCACATACCGGCCGCTGTACCGTAGGGATTGGCCAGTAATTCAGCAGTAGCTGGAAGCATGGCTTGGGTGTAATTCATCGCGTTGATCGGCGTTGAAATATACTTGGCAAACAAATGTTTGACGTGTTCTAGCCAGGGTTGGTGTTCCACCAACTCCGTGTCGAAATAGCGGCAAAATGCTTCTTTAGTCACATCGTCTTTTGTAGGACCCAAACCACCGGTGGTGATCACTATGGCTGCGCGAGACTGGGCCGCTTCTAGAGCGGATAAAATGTCCGGCAGTTGATCCGATATCGAAGTGATCTGCACTACTTCAATGCCAATTTTCTGAAGCTCTTGAGCTATAAATGCTGAATTGGTATCCACCACTTGGCCGATGAGTAATTCATCGCCAATGGTCATTAGTTCTGCCTTCATTACTGAACGTTCACTTTAAAGAATGGGACTGCTCCGATATAACCTTCCAAGACATCTCCTTCCTGAACCCGAGATACACCAGCGGGTGTCCCCGTAAAGATAATATCTCCTTTTTTCAGGGTAAAATATGTGGACACATGAGCAATCAGCTCATCGATGGACCAAAGCATCAAAGCTGTCGATGCTTGTTGTACCCACTGCCCATTTTTTACTAAGCCAAAAGGCAGCTCGCCCAAGTTGCCCAAGGTTTTCTTATCCACCCACTGGCCGATAACGGCAGCTCCATCAAACCCTTTAGCTTTCTCCCAAGGCAGACCTTTGTCCTTTAATTTTTGCTGTACGTCTCGTGCGGTAAAGTCAATACCCAAACCGATTTCGTCGTAGTAAGTGTGTGCAAATTCCACATCGATGTGCTTGCCCACTTTCTTGATTTTTACCAATACCTCAACTTCGTGATGCACATCACTGGTAAATGAAGGGATATAAAAATCCTGTTCTTTGGGAAGAACAGAAGAATCTGGTTTGATAAAAACCACTGGCTCAGCTGGCCGCTCGTTGTTTAATTCCTCGATATGGTCCACATAATTGCGGCCGATACAAATCAATTTCATAGTTTAATTTGTTGTCTTTAGGGCTGAAAGCCTTATTTGTGTCAACACTTTTTTGGTGTAGAGCGGAAAATCTGCCTGCTGTATCCAACCGTAATAACCCGGTTCTTTTTCCAATACCGCTAAAACAGCCTGACCTTTGTGTTTGCCAAAGGTAAAGACAGGGGTTCCATGCTCGTCCTCCCCGATAAAACCCGCATAGTCCAGATTTTTCCTGCGCTCAGAAAATGAAGCCAAGTGGGCCACGTCGTTTTGGAGGTCTGGATACCGATCTAATTGAGCTTTGAGCACTTCATAGGTGGCCCAGGTATCCGCTTCAGCGGAGTGGGCGTCCACCAAGGACTTGTCGCAGTAAAAGCGATAGGCTGCCTCCAAGGTTCTTTTCTCCATTTTGTGGAATATAGTCTGCACATCGACAGACACCTTGTTTTTCATATCGAAGTCTACACCTGCGCGCAGCATTTCTTCAGCCAACATAGGTATATCAAATCGATCTGAATTAAATCCAGCCAAATCAGCGTCTTTAATCATCTGATAGATATCCTTGGCGATCTCTTTAAATTTCGGAGCGTGCTGCACCTTTTCATCGGTTATTCCGTGTACGGCTGTAGCCTCACTGGGAATGGGCACCTCAGGGTTAACCAACCATGTTTTTTTTTCTTGGAGTCCTTTTGGATGTATTTTAAGCACAGATATTTCAACAATTCTGTCCTTAGCTACTTGAATCCCTGTGGTTTCCAAGTCAAAAAAACAAATGGGGCGTTTGAGGTTTAATTCCATATTACATCGTTCTGTTTACATCCCAATTTTCCAGGTACTGTTTTACCTCAAAGGCAAACATACCTCCCAAAGCGCCATTGACCACACGGTGGTCATAGCTGTGGGATAAAAACATTTTGGAACGGATTCCTATTAAATCCCCTTCAGGGGTCTCGATGACCGAAGGCTCTTTTCTGATCGCCCCTAAGGCCAATATGCCCACTTGAGGTTGATTGATGATGGGCGTACCAAAAATTGAACCAAACGAGCCCACATTGGTCACCGTATAAGTGCCATCCATCACCTCATCCGGCTTGAGTTGATTGGCTTTGGCACGCTGGGCCAAGTCGTTGACTGCTTGGGCCATACCCACCAAATTGAGGCGGTCCGCATTTTTGATCACAGGTACGATTAGGTTGCCATCTGGCAAAGCTGCCGCCATACCTAAATTGATGTTCTTTTTAACAATGATGTCATCCCCGTCCACGGAAATATTCATCATCGGATATTTTTTGAGCGCATGTGCTACGGCTTCCATAAAAATTGGGGTAAAGGTCAACTTTTCCCCCTCCCTTTGCTCAAAAGCTGCTTTTACTTTGTTGCGCCAATTGACCACACGTGTGACATCTACTTCTACAAAACTCTGAACGTGAGCAGAGGTTTGTACCGACTTAACCATGTGTTGCGCGACTAATTTGCCCATTCGGCTCATGGGGATTCTCTCTTGCCCCACCCCTAGAACCAAGGGTTCTGCAGTCGTTGAGGAATCAGCAATAGTCTTTTGCACGGGCTGAGCAACTGCTTTTTCAGGGGCTAATTGCTGCCCTCTTTGAGCGATATAATCCATCAAATCAGCCTTAGTCAATCGCCCTCCAGCTCCAGTTCCAGGAACTTCGGACAACTCCTCCAAAGAAATATTTTCCTCCTTGGCGATATTTTTCACCAAGGGAGAATAAAAACGGTCTGTCGAAATCGTTGATGCAGGTGATTCAGCGGTCACAGAAGCCAAGGGCGCCATGGCCAACTCAACTGCTTCTGCAGATACAGGAGCCGCTGCAACAGGGCTCGCTAATGGAGTGGAAGTTGCCGTGGAGTCCACCTGATCCGCCGTTTCAATAATGGCCAATACAGCGCCGACTGGAGCCACTTGATCCACCGCAAACAATTGTGACACCAAAATACCGCTCACCTCACTAGGCACTTCGGAATCCACTTTATCGGTGGCGATTTCTACCACAGCTTCATCGATCGATATGTGATCACCCACTTGTTTTAACCACCCAGTAATAGTGGCTTCTGCAACGCTCTCCCCCATTTTGGGTAAGCGCAATTCAAACTTGGCCATAGATTCAATTTCAAGACATAAAGTAACAAAAAATGCCGGACAACCAAGGACAAACAGCTGACCTAATCTCCGGTTATGATTTTAGGGCCAACTCAAAGGGGATACGCTGCAATATGCTCCTGCCCAAAGTGACCTCATCGGCGTAGGCCAACTCGTCCCCAACAGATATTCCTCGTGCTATGGTCGATGTTTTGATACCTAACCCTTCAATCTGTCTAAAAATATAAAAGTTAGTGGTATCCCCTTCCATAGTGGAACTCAAAGCAAAAATAAGCTCAGCAATACCTCCCGACTTGGCTTTTTCGACCAAGGCACCAATGGTCAAGTCCTGAGGACCTATACCCTCCATGGGTGAAATTTTACCCCCCAATACGTGATACAAACCACCGTACTGACCTGTGGCTTCAATGGCCATAACATCGCGCACATCTTCCACCACCATCACCAAACCGCGATCTCTTTTCGAACTGGTACAAAGCCCACAAATGTCTTGGTCTGAGATATTGTGACACTCGCTGCAATACTTGATATTGCTTCTCAAGTCAGTCAATGCCTGAGCGAGTTGCTGGGTTTGCGCACTGGGTCTTTTTAACAAGTGTAGCACCAGGCGAAGCGCTGTCCTTTTACCAATTCCTGGCAGTTGTGCGACTTCATCAACAGCGCGTTCCAACCATTTTGAAGGTAGATCCATGGGGCAAAATTACAACTTTCCAAAGATGTATTTGTTTTTGTACTTTTCAATTTTAAAACGAACTCATGAGCCCAATTTTAATTACCGGTGTCATCGCTGTATATTTTCTTGTCTTGATGGGTATCTCCATGATTACCTCAAAAAATGACACCAACAGCGACTTTTTTTCAGCCAGCAAGAATTCACCTTGGTACCTAGTCGCTTTTGGTATGATCGGAGCCTCGCTTTCGGGCGTTACTTTTATCTCGGTGCCCGGCTGGGTAGGAGGGACACAATTCAGCTATCTACAGGTTGTTTTCGGGTATCTGATCGGTTACTTTGTGGTTGCCTTCGTGCTGCTTCCGATCTATTACCGACTCAATGTAGTTTCAATTTACACCTACTTAGATCAGAGATTTGGCACATCAGCCTACAAGACTGGGGCGTTCTTTTTTCTGCTCTCCAGAGTGCTTGGCGCTTCATTTAGATTGTTTTTAGTGGCTACAGTACTCCAACAATTTGTTTTTGACTACTGGAACTTTCCCTTTGAAGGCACTGTAATACTTTCCGTATTGTTCATCTGGGCCTACACCTATAAAGGGGGCATTAAAACTATTGTTTGGACAGACAGTCTTCAAACCGGTATGATGTTGTTTTCTGTGGTGGCTGCAGTGGTCTTGATCACCCAGTCACTCGAGCTTGATCTAAGGGGGATTTGGGAAGCCTCAGAAGTCAACTCACTCAGTCAAGTGTGGGTCACCGACGATCCACTGCGCAAGGATTATTGGGTCAAATCAGTTTTGGGCGGTGCGTTTATCACCATTGCCATGACTGGATTAGATCAGGATATGATGCAAAAAAACCTGAGTTGCCGCAACCTCGGTGACGCACAAAAAAATATGGTGTCTATGAGTATCGTATTGGTTTTGGTCAACGTGCTTTTCCTGGTGCTGGGCGCTTTGTTGTTTGCCTACAGCGCAAAATTTCAAGTTGAGATCCCCACCGTAGATGGAACCCCCAAAACAGATCTGCTATTTCCGCAAATTGCACTGAACGGAGACTTGGGCTTGCTGTTGGGCATTCCTTTTATACTGGGCTTGATCGCAGCGGCATACAGCAGCGCAGACTCAGCGCTTACTGCCTTAACCACCTCTTTTTGCATCGACTTTATTTCCATGGAAGGCCGCACTGAGGCCGATCAAAAAAAACTGCGGAAACAGACCCATGTGGGCATGAGCGCTTTGTTGGTTGCAGTGATTATCAGTTTCAAATATTTGCTAGAAAAAAACACCATTGATGGCTTACTCACCGTTGCCACGTATACCTATGGTCCGCTTTTGGGCTTATTTGCCTTCGGGATACTCACAAAGCACAAGGTGCGTTCAACAGGGGTATGGTGGGTGGCCGGCCTCAGTTTGGCGATCGCTTTCCTAATCGGCAATATCCCAGCAACAAGTTTAGGCGGATACCAATTGGGCTATGAATTATTACCCATCAATGGGGCTATTACATTTCTGGGGCTTTGGCTGATTCGTTTACCAGCGAATAAGCGCTGATCCCCAAGTAAATCCACTGCCAAAAGCTGCCAAAACCACCAAATCACCTGACTTGATTTTGCCTTTTTGATGGGCTTCTGCCAAAGCTATCGGAATAGAGGCAGCAGTTGTATTTCCGTATTCCATGATGTTGTTGTACACCTGGGCATCGGACAATTGAAACTTCTTTTGTATGAATTGAGCGATGCGCAAGTTGGCCTGGTGAGGAATCAATAAGCTGATGTCGGATTGATCTAACGCATTGGCAGCCAACGCTTCGCGAATCACCTCTTCAAACCTGACCACTGCGTTTTTAAACACCAACTGACCGTTCATATAGGGGAAATAAGACTCGTCCAAAGGATTGTTTTCGGCCAATATGTCCGTGACCCAACGCTGTCCCATACCCGGGGCGATCACCGCCAGCTCTTTGGCCCAGGAGCCTTCAGCGTGCAGGTGTGTTGAAAGTATCCCAAAACCCGGACGATCGTCTCTGGAAAGCACCACTGCTCCTGCCCCATCTCCAAAAATCACGGAAACATTTCTCCCCCTGGTGGTCATGTCTAGTCCTTTGGACTGCAACTCCGCACCGATGACCAAAATATTTTGGTACATCCCGGTTTTGATAAACTGATCCGCTACTGAAAGCGCGTAAATAAACCCGGAACACTGGTTGCGCACATCCAGTGCACCCACCGTATCCAAGCCCAATGCCTCCTGCACGGTAACTCCAGGACCTGGAAAATAATAATCTGGACTCAAGGTGGCAAATACCACAAAATCGATATCTGAAGCTGTTTTTCCCGCATCATCCATCGCCATACGCGCGGCTTTCACACCCATTCCTGAAGTGGTTTCTCCATCTTTGGGATCCACGTGTCTCCTGCGTTGAATACCGGTCCGCTCCTGAATCCATTCATCACTGGTATCAATAATATTAGCTAGGTCGTGGTTGGTGACTACGCGTTCGGGGACATAATACCCTACGCCAGAAATTCGCGATTGGAACATAGAAATGATTTAATCCCTCTAAAATAGGAAAAAAACAGGTAGTTGATCACTCTGTCAATTTGGCAGAAACTTTTTGTTGGCATCTGATTTGCCTTTCTAGGAACAGAACAAAAAAATATTTGATCTATGACACAAGGTAAAATCAATGTTTCTGTAGAAAACATTTTTCCACTCATCAAAAAATTCTTGTACAGCGACCACGAAATTTTCCTCAGAGAATTGGTCTCCAACGCCACTGATGCAACGACAAAACTAAAGCACCTTACCTCGATTGGGGAAATTAAGGTGGATTTGGGCGATCCCAAAATCGAAATCAAAATCGACAAAAAGAAAAAACGCCTGCACATCATCGACCAAGGTTTGGGGATGACCCAAGAAGAAGTGCAAAAATATATCAATGAAGTAGCGTTTTCAGGAGCTGAAGAGTTCATGAACACCTATAAGGACTCCGCCAAGGACACCGGTATTATTGGCCACTTTGGTTTGGGGTTCTATTCAGCATTTATGGTGGCTGAAAAGGTAGAAATCATCACCAAAAGCTACAAAGACGAGCCTGCGGCACATTGGACTTGTGACGGCTCACCAGAATTTACACTGAAGCCCCACGATAAAAAAGAAAGAGGTACTGAAATCATCTTGCACATCGCGAAAGATTCCACAGAATTTTTGGAAGAATCAAGAATACGCGAACTGTTGAATAAGTACAATAAGTTTATGCCTGTGCCCATCATTTTTGGCACAAAAACTGAAACACTGCCCAAACCTGAAGGCGCAGATGAAAAAGACCCCGCACCGACCATCGAAGTGCCGAACGTGATCAACAACCCGAATCCAGCTTGGACTAAACCACCAACTGAACTACAAGATGAAGACTACAAAGCTTTTTACCGCGAGCTTTACCCCATGCAGTTTGAGGAGCCGTTGTTCCACATTCACCTCAACGTTGATTATCCGTTTAACCTCACAGGAATCCTTTTCTTCCCCAAACTCAAAGGGGATTTAAACTTGCAGAAAGACAAAATCCAACTCTATCAAAATCAGGTGTATGTAACTGATCACGTAGAAGGAATTGTTCCTGAGTTCCTCACCATGCTTCGCGGAGTAATCGACTCCCCAGACATTCCTTTAAATGTCTCCAGATCATATCTTCAGGCGGATGGGGCTGTGAAAAAAATATCCAGCTACATCACAAAAAAAGTAGCGGATAAATTGAGCAGTTTGTTTAAAAACGACCGTGCTGACTTTGAATCTAAGTGGAATGACATTAAAATTGTCATCGAATACGGAATGCTTTCAGAAGAAAAATTCATGGAGAAAGCAGACGGATTTGCCTTGTACCCCACCGTAGATGGCCAATACTACACTTGGGCCGAGTTAGAAGAAAAACTCAAACCAAACCAGACTGATAAAGACGGTACATTTGTATTGCTGTACGCCTCTGACCAAGACGCTCAACACAGCTACATCCAGTCCGCTCGTGAAAAAGGTTATGAAGTGTTGTTGCTGGACTCACCTATTGTGGCCCACTTGATGCAAAAACTGGAAACTTCAAAAGAGAAAGTTCACTTTGCCCGCATCGATACAGACCCGATCGATAAACTGATCAAAAAGTCAGATGACGCTATATCTAAGTTGTCCGACGAGCAAAAAGAAACTTTAAAGAATAAAATTGAAGCAGTGGTCGCCTCCAAAGAATTTACCGTTCAAATGGAAGCTATGGACAGCGACGCCGCGCCATTTATGATCACAGAACCTGAGTTTATGCGCCGTATGAAAGAAATGCAGCAGACTGGGGGTGGCGGTATGTTTGGTATGGGCAATATGCCGGATATGTATCAACTGGTCGTCAATACAAATCACCCGTTAATCTCAGAAATTTTGGAAGCCAAGACCGATAAAAAACAAGAGAAGTTAATCGCCCAATCTGTTGATTTGGCTAAGCTTTCCAAAGGTTTGCTCAAAGGTGCTGCGCTTACCGACTTTATCCAAAGAAGCTACTCTTTGATCAAATAAACTCGGCGGCAAATATCTGCCGTTAAGCGGGGGCCTTCGGCCCCCGCTTTATTTTTTAAACTTCTTGATTAATGACTGACGGTTGTGCACTTGCAGTTTCTGGTACATATTGCGCAAGTGGAATTTTACCAATCCCGGACTGATCTTCATCTCTGCCACAATTTCTTGAGTGGTACGGCCCAAAACCACCCACTGAGCTACTGCCTTTTCTTGATCGCTCAAACTTTGAACATCCTGCATATGAAATTTTCCTTGCCCAAAAAACTCCATCACCTTTCGGGCGATTTGCGGGCCCATCACCGCTCCACCCAGGGCGAT
>JANRDC010000014.1 GCA_030726725.1 Flavobacteriaceae bacterium | reverse complement strand
GTGATTTCAATAACACCCGAGGCGCCTCTGAAGCCATATGGTTCGGTTTCGACGATGGTTTTTAGGACCCGTACTTTGGTGATGATATTAAAGTCTAGGGCGGGTAGTTCCTCGCCGATGATGGCTCCGTCGACCACCCAGATCGCATAAGGGGAGCCCGTGGTTGGGGCGTATCTTCGGTCTGCTAGTAAGATTACTTTGTTGTCGACCAAACGCGCGTTCCCCATATGGGCCCTGATGGCTTGAAATAGGTTGTTGGCATTGACGTCTATATATGCGTTGGCTTTTACTTTTTTCTTTCTGAGCTTGGTGACCTTGACTTCAGTTAATGCGATGGTGTCTCTGGACTTGGTGCTTTCAGGGATTTGTCCATAAGAAAGGTTTGCAGTGAGCAGGACTAGGGGCAATAGGTAGCGTGCTTTCATGTCTTTTTTTCTAATATAGTCTATTTTGTGACTTTCTTCAAGAATTCTAGATTTTTCAGTATTTTGCCATTGTTTTGGATATAGTATTGTAATTTTAAGACGATTTGGAATTAGTTGCATGATCAAGAGAGTATTTTATTTTGTGTTTTTAATGCCTGTGTTTCTATGGTCTCAGATCCCTTCTCAGGACATCAAGAACATGGGGATTTACCAAGACAGTATTTATGTCTTTACCTCGAATAGCGTTTACGTAAGTCCTGTTGATGTAATCTCTTTTGTGGAGCGTCCGCTTTACGCTGATTCAGAAGTTTTTACTGGGGTAAATAATGTAAATGTATTGTCTACTGGTATCTACATCACCAGGTCCTTGGCAGGTTATGTGTGGAAGTTTCAAAACGACAGTTTGATTCGCATAGATCGTTCTTTTGAGCACAGAATGCAGATCAACGCCTCTGAGCTGGTACACGATGATAAAATTGTGCGCTATGGAGGATATGGATTTTGGTCCAACAGAAATTTTTTTACCAAGTTTGATAAAGAGTACCGGGAGTGGGAACCTATAGCACCCTTAAACACGGAGGAAATACCTGAAGGCACCAAAGAAAATTATTACGCGTACAACGGTAAGCAAATCATTCTTTTTGGCGGAGATCAGCTCGATCCCAAGGATTTGACTACAAACATCAATAGTGACCAGGTATGGCAGTTTGATTTTGAGGCGCTCCAGTGGACCAGCCTGGGCCAGTTACAGTTTGATGTGCATTCGATGTCTGATATTTTGTACATGCACTATCAGGATAAGTTTATTCTTCAAGACGATCCATTTCTTTACGTTTTTGATCCTTTTAACAACAAAGTGATGCAGTATCGCCAAAATACGGTACACAAAAAGATGATGGGTTATGGGGTCTGCCAGTATTACAACGGGAAGTTTTATCTGCTTTTGTCGGCCAATAATCAGGGATTACATTATTTAGAAACCCGTTCCGAGGATGAATTTTTTGGTCCTTTGGTGGCGGAGTATACATTTTACAAGAAGAACCGTTGGCCATGGTTGTTTTTGGGTTTGCCCATATTGATTTTGGGCTTTGTGGGGTATAAATTGTACCGCCGTTGGAAAGCCAAAACCAATTCGGTTTCGCTCAAATCCGATGGTTTGGTTTACAAAAGAATTTTTTATAAGCTAGATCCAGTACAGGTGGGAATTTTAGAGTGCCTGCTCGCTGCTGATGCAGGCGTGGAGACCAGTATACTGATGAAATTGATCGAAAATCCAGACCACAATTATTCCCACAATATGCGCACCAAAAACTTGGTGATCAGTGAGTTGAACTACAAGCTAAGGACGGTATTTAAGATCGACGAAGATTTGATTCAATCCCATAAATCGGAACGCGACAAACGCATCATTATCTACAACATGGACAAACGCTTTTTTAAGGGAACTGCTAAATAACGTCCAATAGACGTTCCAATGCCATACCCCTAGAGCCTTTAATCAGCACCCATTGCCCCGATAGGTCTAGCTGGGACAAGGCGTTTTTAAGTGACTCAATGTCGGTAAATGTGCGGGCTGTTGTGTTGGTGGCTGCAAAGTGATGCCCCACCAAAAATACCTGGTCAAACCCCAAAGAAGTGGCCAGTGCGGCGATGTGCTCGTGTTCCTGAGCCGCCGTTTCTCCAAGTTCGAACATGTCCCCTAAAATGACCGTTTTTTTGGGCACTTCGATTTGGGCAAGGTGTTGAAGTGCAGCGGTCATGCTGCTGGGATTGGCGTTATAGGCATCCAATACCAAGGTGTAGTCCCCTCTTTTTAGGGTTTGGGATCGATTGTTGTTTGGGGTGTAGGCCGTTAAGGCCTCTGCGATTTTTTTAATGGGAACGCCAAAGTAGGTTCCTATTCTGATGGCGGCGCAGAGGTTGATCAAATTATAGTCCCCAAACAGCTGTGTTTTAATCGATAAGCCTGACCAGCTGATCACCAAAGTAGGCTCCTTGCGCGACAATTCAATCTCTGGAAATTCTTCAGCGTCGATCGGAGTTTTGTGGGCGTAGTGGGCTAGTTTTTCCAATTGAATGGGGTCTTGGGCCCGGTAAAACACGTGTTCCGCTCTGGAGGTGAGGGATTGATAGAGTTCGGATTTGCCTTTGATGACGCCTGCCACACCACCAAAACCCTCCAAATGGGCCTTTCCGAAATTGGTGATGTATCCGTAGTTAGGTTGGGCGATGTCGCAAAGCGCTTTGATTTCACCCTGGTGGTTTGCACCCATTTCTACGACCCCAATCTCGGTTTTTTGGGTCATGGAGAGGAGCGTCAAGGGTACTCCGATGTGGTTGTTAAGGTTGCCCACGGTAGCCGTTACCTCATATTTTTGGGCCAGTACAGCGGCGATTAATTCCTTGGTGGTGGTTTTTCCGTTGCTTCCTGTGAGGGAGATGATCGGGATGTTCAGTTGACGTCGGTGGTATGCGGCCAATTCCTGGAGGGCAGTCAACACATCGGGCACCAATAAAGTCCTGTGGTCGATTTGGTATTCGGGTTTATCGATGACCGCATAAGCAGCCCCTGAATCTATGGCTGCACTGGCAAATGCGTTCCCGTCAAAATGGGGGCCCGATAAAGCAAAAAACAAGCAATCAGAGGTGATTTTACGGGTATCCGTACAAATGCTTGGGTGCTGTAGAAAAGTCGCGTAAAGCTCCTCTGTCGACGTGAAAATCACTTTTTAGCTGTTTTGCTTTTGGGGGTGCGGTTTAAAGATTTTGGCTTGCTGCCCAAATAGGACATAGCGCATCTAAATCCGATAAAATCCGTGGACATATATTCCGGCATATACCTTCTTTGGGCAGGATCTAGCCAGTAGGCACGGTCTTTCCAAGAGGCCCCTTTGTACACGCGCACATCGTTGGTGATCATGGAGCTGCGGTTGTTGGATTTGTCGTATTCCAAGATGAGGCCACCAACACTGTCACGGGACACCAAAGGTTTGGGTGCGTTGTACATGCGATTTTTGTCGGTGTTGTCCTCGTTGTATCGGTTGTATCCGCGCGAAGAAGCCAAGTCGCCGTCGTTGAAATTTCTGTTATCGCTTTCTGAATAGTTAAAGCGCATAAAGGTGTCTTCATTGTCCACAGGAACCTTCACCACTTCACCTGGTAGTCTCTTGACGGATAATTTGCCGTTGGGCAGGGTGTCAAACTCTATGCCTTCTTGCAGCACAGCTACTTTGCCGTCCTTGCCGATGGCGGCTTTTTGAAATACATTTCCGCGGTAGTAATTAAAGTCGCTGTAATCGCTGTCGATGATGGGTCGGTATACGTCAGCTACCCATTCGGCCACATTGCCGCCCATGCCGTAGAGACCAAAATCATTGGCCGGGTGCATTTTCACTGGAGTGGTCACCGATCCTCCGTCTTCAGACCATCCTGCGATACCTCCGTAATCTCCCCTTCCTTTTTTAAAGTTGGCCAGTTGATCGCCCAGCACTCTTCGGTCTGTATCTCTGGTTTGTGTTCCTTCCCAAGGAAATTTCTTTCTTCCTTTATAGTTGTTGAATTCGCGTTGGCTTCCAGGTGCTTGAGCCGCGTATTCCCATTCTGTTTCTGTGGGTAGGCGGTAAGCGGGCAACAAAACCCCATCGCTCAATTTGGCAAAAGCGGGTATGGTATCCCTCGAGGGTCTGCCTGCAAGTGAGTCGATAGCACCGCCGTAGGCAGCGGTAGGATTTTTGAGGTATGCCTCGGTGTCAAAGGCAACCATTTCGTTTTCTAGAGGTTTAAAACGTGCATCCTTGGCCAGAAAGCCATTTTCTTCCAACAGCAATTCGTTGACCCGGTTGGTTCTCCACTGGGCAAAACGCTGCGCTTGTAACCAACTGACTCCCACCACTGGAAAATCGGCAAATGCGGGGTGTCTCAAATAGTTTTCCACCAAGTCTTCATTGTAGGACAAGCGGTTGCGCCAAACCAAAGTGTCGGGCAAAGCGCTTTGGTAGATACCTGCGTATTTGGGATTCGATGGGGGGTAAACAGCTTTGGTGTATTCTAAAAATTCGAGGTACATCGCATTGGTCACCTCGGTTTCATCCAAGTAAAAGGATTGAACGTGTTGTTGGGTCGGGGTGTTGTTCCAATCCCGCATGATGTCGTCTTGAACGCGTCCTTTGACAAAAGAGCCTCCTTCGATAAAGACCAGTCCTGGTCCAGTTTGTTGGGTGTTGCTGCTTTTGGGCCTGCCCAGCGGGCTGTCCTTGTCGTTTAAGCTCCAGCCAGTGGCTCTAGACTCATTTTTTGAGGCGCTGTTCTTACAGCTCCCCAAGGCCAATAGTGCTGAGCAAGTCGCCGCTATAAACACCGCACGTCTGGTATGCATCATTATTCGTGTGATTAGTGGTACAAATATAGTATTCCAAGGGTATATTATGTGGGCTACTATTCTTTTTTTAAGTGCAACGCTGGCAGTGGCTATTTATTTTGTTGTTTTGACATTATTCTTGTTTTTCTGCACAATAGATGAGCGATTTTTGCGTTTTTTGTGTAGCCCAAATCGCATTCATGAAAAAGTTATTGGCCGTGGCACTGTTGATCAGTGGAGGCGCATTTGCCCAAAATTTTAACGACCGCATTATCAATCCGGCGGTTCCCTTTTTGACCATTCCTTCAGATGCACGAGCATCGGGTATGGGAGACACCGGAATTGCGACGGCACCAGATGTGTATTCACTGCGCTGGAATCCGGCAAAACTGGCCTTTGTGCCTTGGGATCAGCAGATAGGCGTGGGCTACACTCCTTATTTAGAAAGTGTGATTACCGACATCAACCTGTTGAGCGGGGTATATGCCCGGCGCATCGATGAACGTTCCGCCTTTTCCTTGGGGCTGCGCTATTTTACGCTGGGGGAGATTGAATTGCGCCAATTTGCCTCGGATCCAGGCGCTTTGGCCAAACCCAATGAAATTGCCCTAGAGGGCGCTTATGCGCTTCAGCTCAGCCCGTTTTTTAGCATGTCTGTCGGCGGTCGTTATGTGCGTTCTAACCTCAAGATACCTCAGTCCGCACAAGTGGATACCCGTGCAGCCCAGACCTTTGCTGTCGATATATCCGCGTACAGACAAGGACCTTGGATACCCAAGCAGGGCCACAATGGACGTTGGGTATGGGGGTTTAATCTGTCCAATTTAGGCCCCAAAATCTCCTATGACTCCACCGGCGAATCCCTATTTATTCCCACCAACCTCGGTTTGGGTATCGGATATGACTGGGATTACGGACCGGACAGCCGATTGTCTTGGGTGTTTGAAGTCAATAAATTGATGGTGCCCACCCCCAAAGACCTGAACGAGGACGGTGCTGTTGACGCTGTAGATTTGAGTTTGTATCAAGACATCGATTTTTTCTCCGGCGCGCTCCGTTCTTTTGGGGATGCACCTGATGGGCTCTCCGAGGAACTCAAGGAGGTGGTCTGGGCCACCGGCTTGGAGTATGTGGTGTTTGAAAGATTGGCCATGAGAGCTGGCTACCTCAGCGAGCATCAGGACAAAGGCTTTCGCAAATACGTCACCCTGGGCGCTGGATTTGGCTTGAAAAATGCCCAAATCGATTTAGCTTATTTGGTGTCCACTGCTCAAGTGCGCAATCCCCTGGAAAACACCTTGAGGTTTTCGGTTTCTTTTGACCTAACTGCGCTCAGTCCAGGTGCTGGTTTGTAGGGAGAATTATCTGTGCTATTTGCTTATTTTTTGATGGGGAAAAAAATTTAATGCGTATTTTTGACGCCCATAAACGACAGAAGCAATCCAGATTCCCTATGAAAAAGATTACAAAAGAGGTTTACCTGAAGTGGTATGAAGACATGCAGTTTTGGAGAAGGTTTGAGGACAAACTCGCCGCTGTGTATATTCAACAAAAAGTAAGGGGATTCCTGCATTTATACAATGGTCAAGAAGCCGTTTTGGCCGGTTCGCTGCACGCGATGGATCTTGAGCACGACAAGATGATCACTGCATACAGAAATCACGTGCAACCTATAGGTATGGGTGTTGATCCCAAGGCAGTGATGGCTGAACTTTACGGAAAAGTAACCGGTACCTCCAAAGGTATGGGTGGTTCTATGCACATTTTTTCTAAAGAACACGGATTTTACGGAGGCCACGGTATCGTTGGTGGACAGATTCCGTTGGGTGCTGGTATCGCTTTTGCCGATAAATACTTCGGCCGCAAAGGGGTAACGCTTTGCTATATGGGAGACGGTGCTGTGCGTCAAGGTTCTCTGCACGAAACTTTTAACCTGGCGATGCTTTGGAAGTTGCCTGTAGTTTTTATCTGTGAAAACAACGGATATGCGATGGGTACCTCAGTGGCCAGAACATCGTACACCACAGATATTTGGAAACTAGGTCTGGGTTATGAAATGCCCTGCGGACCAGTAGACGGGATGAATCCAGTAGAGGTAGCTAAAGAAGTGGACAAAGCGATTCAACGCGCTAGAAAAGGCGACGGACCTACCTTCTTGGAGATGAAAACCTACAGATATAGAGGTCACTCCATGTCTGATGCCCAGCACTACAGAACCAAAGATGAAGTAGAAGAATACAAAAAAATAGATCCCATCACTCAGGTGTTGGACATCATCCAAAAAAACAAGTACGCTACTGCAGCTGAGATCGAAACAATCGATCAAAGGGTAAAAGACCTGGTTGAGCAATGCGAGCGTTTTGCTGAAGAATCTCCATACCCACCTGTACAACAGATGTACGACATGGTGTATGAACAAGAAAACTATCCATTTATTCCTCATAAATTATAGCAGATGGCCGTAGTAATTAATATGCCCCGATTGAGCGATACCATGGAAGAGGGAACTGTAGCCTCTTGGTTGAAGAAAGTGGGGGATACCGTGAAGGAAGGTGATATTTTGGCGGAAATCGAAACCGACAAAGCCACCATGGAATTTGAATCGTTTAACGCAGGAACCCTTTTGCACATCGGTATTGAGGCGGGTAAAACCGCTCCAGTTGATGCGCTTTTGGCCATCATTGGTGCGCCAGGAGAAGACATCAGCGCTTACCTTTCAGGAGCCCCAGCAGTGGCAGAAGCAATCCCAGCTCCTGCAGCTGAAACCGCTCAAGCTGCTGCCCCATCGTCAACTCCCGCAGCAGTACCTCAAGGGGTACAAATCATCACCATGCCTCGATTGAGCGATACCATGGAAGTGGGTACGGTAGCGACCTGGTTAAAAAAGGTGGGAGATGCTGTAAAAGAAGGAGATATGTTGGCTGAGATCGAGACGGATAAAGCCACCATGGAGTTCGAATCTTTTTATGCAGGTACACTTTTGCACATAGGTCTACAAGCCGGCGAATCCGCCCCTGTGGACAGCGTATTGGCCATTATCGGGCCACAAGGAACCGATGTGTCTGCCTTGCTTTCTGGCGCCCCAGCACCCGCTCCAGCGGTTGCCTCTGCTGAGCCAGTAGCTGTTGCAGCAACTGCCGCAGTTTCAGCTCCAGTGGTTGCCTCGGCTGCGGTTGGATCGAGAATATTGGCCTCTCCGCTGGCCAAGAAAATGGCTGCTGATCAAGGAATAGACTTAGCCTTGGTTCAAGGATCAGGTGAGTTTGGAAGAATTGTCAAGGCAGATATTGAAAAATATACTCCTGCAGCTGTTGCCGCGCCACAAGCCAGCGCTGCTCACGTCGCTTCAGGTGTAGCTCACAGCGAAGGCGTGAAAAATTCACAGATGCGCAAGGTTATCGCCAAGCGCTTATCGGCGTCCAAATTTACTGCCCCACACTACTATTTAACGATTGAAGTAGATATGGAAGAAGCGATGGCTTCAAGAGTCCAGATCAATACGATGCCTGACACCAAAGTGTCGTTTAACGATATGGTGTTAAAGGCGACAGCTATGGCTTTGGTCAAACATCCTCAGGTGAATACCAGCTGGCAAGACGAACAAACCATCTATCACCAACACGTACACATGGGTGTTGCGGTAGCAGTGGAAGATGGATTGGTGGTTCCTGTCATTCCTTTTGCAGATCGATTGGGATTGACCCAAATCGGAGGCGCAGTGAAGGATTTAGCGGGTAAGGCTCGATCTAAAAAATTGACCCCTCAAGAAATGGAGGGCAGCACCTTTACGGTATCCAATTTGGGTATGTTTGGTGTTCAAGAGTTCACTTCAATCATCAATCAGCCCAATTCCGCCATCCTATCCGTTGGTGCCATTGTGGAGAAACCAGTGGTTAAAAATGGTCAAATCGTTGTGGGTCATACCATGAAGTTGACATTGGCCTGCGACCACAGAACGGTAGATGGCGCTACAGGTGCCCAGTTTTTACAAACCTTACAGACCTATTTGGAGCACCCAGTCACCATGCTGGCCTAATCAGATAGTCCTTGTTAAAACCGCTCTTTCAGAGCGGTTTTTTTTATTCTTTTCCCCAGCATAATGGGCATTAATCCTTAATTTTAGCCCCAACCCAAAAGCTATATGAGCACCGTCCAACGGATCAAACAACCCATCGAAGCCGAAATGGAACTTTTCGAGAAGAAGTTCTATGATTCGATGGCCTCTCAGGTGCCCTTGCTCAACCGGATTACTTATTATATAGTGACCCGCAAAGGAAAACAGATGAGGCCCATGTTTGTCTTCCTCTGTGCCAAGTTAGCGGGTGAGGGTACCGTGCAAGAGCGCACCTATCGCGGAGCATCGGTGATTGAGCTGATTCATACGGCTAGTTTGGTACACGACGACGTGGTCGATGACAGCGATAAACGCCGAGGTTTTTTTTCCATCAATGCGGTTTGGAAAAACAAAATTGCTGTTTTAGTAGGGGATTACCTGTTGTCTAAGGGTATGTTGCTCTGCATTGAGCACAAGGATTTTGATTTGCTCGAGTTGATCTCAGTAGCTGTGCGCGAAATGAGTCAAGGGGAGCTGCTCCAGATTGAGAAAGCGAAAAAACTAGACATTACCGAGGCCGTATACCTGGAGATTATTCGCCAGAAAACAGCTTCGTTGATCACGGCTTGTTGCGCCTTGGGCGCCGCATCCGTTGGTGCGTCCCCCCAAGAAGTTCAACGTTTTAGCGATTTTGGCGCTGCTTGTGGTATGGCCTTTCAGATTAAAGATGATCTGTTTGACTACGGCAAATCTCAGATAGGAAAACCTACGGGCATCGATATTAAAGAACAAAAGATGACGCTCCCCCTGATATACGCCATGGAACACGCTACGCTCTCCGAGCGTAAATGGATGCTTGGGGTGGTTAAAAAACACAACACAGACCGGAAAAAAGTTCGTGAATTGATCGCTTGGGTCAAAGAAAAAGGTGGTATGGAGTACGCGGTACAACGCATGAATGAATACAGAGACCAAGCCTTGTCTTTAATTTCGGATTTCCCTGATTCCCCCGCCAAAAAATCCCTGTACGAGATGGTGAATTACGTGGTGGATCGCCCTTTATAGGCAATTTTCCCCCATGAACTGATCGCACAGGTAGCCCACGGTTTTAAGGCTACCTTGCTTGATTATGTCTACTCAATATCTCGGTCAATGGGGAGAGGATCTAGCGGCGACACACCTGATGGACCATGGGTATGTCGTCCTCCAGCGCAATTATCGCTACGACCATGCAGAAATTGATTTGATTGTTCAAGGGTTCGGATATCTGGTCTTTGTCGAGGTGCGCACCCGAAAAGGAGTTGTATTGATCGATCCTTTGAGCAGTGTGGACAAAAAGAAACAGCGGCACCTAATACGCGCGGCCAACTATTACGCGCTTACCCACCTCATCGATGAAGCTTTAAGGTTTGATGTCATCGCTATTTCTTTACAGGGGACATCAGTACACTTGGAACATATAGAGGATGCCTTTCTGTTTTTTTAAAAACATTTGTTTAATTTGTAACATTAAGTTATTTTTACCAAAATTTTAACAATCATGAAAACGATTTCTTCTGTTGTAGAAAATTACATCAAAAAGAAGCCTTTCTTGCAAAGCGCATTGTCTCAAGGGATTATCAACTTAACTTCCCTGTCCCGATTGGTCAGACCGGAGATCGAAGAAGCCTTGGGCAAAGACATCCGCAACGGTGCGATTGTGATGGCCTTAAAACGCTTGTCCGATGATTTGGAGTTTCGCGCCACCCATAAGATTGTCAAAGTTTTAAAAGAGATCGGAGAGATCACGGTTCGTTCCTCCCTTACCGATTTCACTTTTTTGGTTTCAGAGACGATTTTGGAGAATCAGACGGTATTGCTCAAAGAGGTCAACAAAAACAAAGAAGTATTTTACACTTCATCTAGAGGCGTAAATGAATTGAATATCGTGGTCAGCAGCGTGTTAGATCCTGTGATTGAACAGTTGTTTTCTGCGGAAAAATGCACCCAAAAAGCGAGTAATCTATCTTCGATTACGGTTAAACTACCCGCTGAAAACGTTTCTGTCCCAGGGATTTATTACTTTATTTTTCAGCGTTTGGCTTGGGAAGGAATTGTGCTTTACGAAGTGATTTCCACCACCAACGAGTTCACCATTATCGTTGATGACCAACAAGTAGATGTGGCCTTTAAAACGATCAAAAATCTTAAGGAGCTATAGCCAACAGTTGCTCTAGGGCGCTGTAAGCCTTGGCCGCAGTTTTAACCCCGTCAAAAACCAGCATCAGGCGTTTGCCATTTCTGGTGTCCTTTTCCTTAAAGATACAGAGGTTGGGTCGTGCAGCAACCAGCTGAAGCAATCCCTGAAATTGTTCGGATTGATAAAATGGCGATTGGGGATCCCCCACAAAGTAGCACCACATCTTCCCTTGCTTGAGCACTATTTTTTCGACGCCCAAAGGCATGACTTTTATTTTGAGGGCTACTGAATCCAGCAAAGCTTTGGCGACCTTGGGCAAAGGACCAAAACGGTCAACCAGTTGATTTTCAAAAGATTTAAGTTCGTCGATTCCTTCGAGGGCAGCCAGTGCTGAATACATGGAAAGCCGCTCGGTAGTGCTGTTGATGTAGTCCTCTGTAAAGCGAAGCTCCAAGTCCGTGTCGATCTGAATTTCGCTGATACCCCAGTTTTTCTTGGTTTTGGGTTCGTCTTTAAACAATTCAGCAAAGCTGTTTTCTTTGAGTTCCTCAATCGCTTCCTGCATGATTTTTTGGTAGGTGTCAAAGCCGATATCGTTGATAAAACCGCTTTGTTCGCCACCCAATAAGTCTCCTGCACCCCTAATTTCCAAATCCTTCATCGCGATATGGAACCCGCTGCCCAAGGCGGTGAATTGGGTGAGGGCCTCCAGCCTTTTCCGGGCTACCTCAGTCATCGCGATTTCGGGTGGTGTGATGAAATAGCAAAAAGCTTTCTTGTTGCTTCTCCCAACCCGACCCCTCATCTGATGTAAGTCGCTGAGTCCAAAGTTTTGGGCGTTGTTGATCAGCATGGTATTGGCATTGGAAACATCCAGTCCGCTTTCTATGATCGAGGTAGATACCAGCACATCGTAATCGCCTTGCATAAAAGCGATCATTTGTTCTTCCAGCTGATGTCCTTCCATTTGACCGTGTGCGATGGTGATTCTTGCGTCAGGTACCAAACGCTGAATCATACCTGCCACTTCTTTGATGTTTTCTATGCGGTTATGAATAAAAAATACCTGACCTCCACGGCTGATTTCATAGGCAATCGCATCCCTGATTTTAGCCTCGTCAAATCGAATTAATTCGCTTTCAATGGGGTATCGGTTGGGTGGAGGGGTTTGAATCACCGAGAGATCTCTAGCAGCCATCAAGCTGAACTGCAAAGTTCTGGGGATGGGTGTGGCGGTCAGCGTCAGCACATCGATATTTTCTTTCAGCGACTTGAGCTTGTCTTTGACAGACACCCCGAATTTTTGTTCTTCATCCACAATCAAGAGCCCTAAATCCTTGTATTTGATTTGAGCTCCGACAATCAGGTGGGTGCCGATCAACACGTCTATTTGCCCTCTTTCCAAGCGCTCTAGAATATCTTTTTTTTCTTTGGCGCTCCTAAATCTGTTGAGGTATTCCACTTCAATGGGCAGGTCGGCCATGCGTTGACTGAAGGATTTGTAGTGTTGGTAGGCCAATATGGTCGTGGGTACCAACACAGCCACTTGCTTTCCGTTGTCCGCCGCTTTAAAGGCGGCCCTGATGGCAACTTCTGTTTTTCCAAACCCCACATCCCCACAGATCAAGCGATCCATGGGCCTTTCGCTTTCCATGTCTTGCTTGACATCTGCGGTGGCCTTGATTTGGTCTGGGGTGTCCTCATAGAGGAATGAAGCTTCGAGCTCGTACTGCAAATAAGAATCAGGACCGTATTGGAAACCTTTTTTGAGTTTCCTTTTGGCGTAGGTTTGAATTAAATCGAAGGCAATTTTTTTGACGCGGGCTTTGGTTTTCTCCTTGACTGCTTTCCAGGCAGGTGACCCCAGCTTGTACAGTTTGGGTTCGGCGCCTTCTTTTCCATTGTACTTGGATATTTTGTGCAAGGCGTGGATGGATACGTAGAGGATGTCCCGATCTCCGTAGATCAGTTTAATGGCTTCCTGCATACGTCCTTCAACTTCGATGCGTTGGAGACCGGCGTATTTGCCTATTCCGTGGTCCATGTGGGTCACATAGTCACCGATTTCCCATTTGTTTAGGGCATTCAAGGCTTCTGCGGCCTTTTTGGTGTTGTGCGACTTGAGTTTGAATTTGTGGTAGCGCTCAAAAATTTGGTGGTCTGTGTACACCACCAAATTGAATTCAGGACTGATAAACCCTTGACTCAAAGTGATGACTTCGGCCGTAAAGGTGGCCTCTGGGTCGATCTGCGCCCAAATATCTCGCATCCTTTTGGCCTGTTGTTCCGTGGCACAGGCGATGACGGTGTGTAATCCTTCTCCCTGTTTTTGATGAAGGTCGGCCACCAATAAGTCAAACTTTTTGTGAAAAGCGGGTTGTGGTTGGGTGGACCAAGCCAGGTCAGGTATTCGATCAGAAGTCTGTCCCACCACATCGATTTGGTCCCAATTTTCCCAGTCTTTGAGCAGTTGATTTCCGTCGACCAGCAAGGAGTGTGGGGGTAGCTGATCGATACCGCGACCCAGGTGACCTTGGTATACTTGCTCAGCTTGTTGGTACAGATGAGTCAGGTCTCGGCTGATTAAGTCTTGATTTTCAGTGACCACTAGAGTGTCCTGAGGCCAATGCTTTAAAAAGGAAACACGTGGAATATCCAGATTTTTGTCGTCGATATCCCCCATGATTTCCATGCTGGTCACCTGGTTTTTTGACCATTGTGTTTGGAGATCAAAGGTGCGTATGCTTTCCACTTCATCCCCAAAAAATTCGATGCGGTAGGGGTCGTCGTGCGCGTAGGAAAACACATCGATGATCCCACCGCGCACGGAGAATGTACCCGGCTCAGCAACAAAATCAACCCGCTGAAAATGATATTCAAACAAGGTTTCATTGATAAAGTCCAGGGATACTTTATCGCCTACGGATAATTTAAGGGTCTGATCGCTCATCTCTTGAGCGCCAACCACCTGCTCCAACAGCGCAGCTGTATAGGTGACTACAAAAGGATGGCGGGTGGTTTTGAGCTTTTTGAGCACTTCTGTTCTCAAAAGCACATTGGCATTGGCGGTATCCTCTATTTGATAGGGTTTCCTGTAACTTCCGGGATAGTAGAGCACCTGTTCATGGCCCAAGCATTGTTGCAAATCGTTGTAGGCGTAGGCGGCAGCCTCTTGATCTCGGAGCACCCATAATACAGGTCTGGATTTTTGCTCCATCCACAGGCCTAAGACCAGAGCGCCTAGGGATCCTTCCCAACCGCTCACTGTTTTTTTAATGGGGGTTTTGTGGCCTACGCCGCGTGCAAATGCCTCCTCCAACGCTTTTAGGTGGGGGGATTGTGCAATGATGGGGCGCAACGAGAATTCGGGCAAGGATAAAAATTTGCGCAAAGATAGTCCATCTCTCTTGGGGCACAAGTAGCCAATGCATTATCTTTGTCTTATAAAATTTGAATTATGTCCATTGCACAGTTATACCCCTCTGCTTCTTCAGAAAACAATGAAAACCTATACCTTTCTCTAGCCCGTATCGCTCAAGTCGACGGCAAGGTCAGCGAGCAAGAACAGGCGCTGCTCAACCGTGTCGCCACGCGTATGGGATGGAATGAAGCGGAACAAGCACTATTGCTAGAGCGCGCTAGCACGGCGGTAGTTGCTCCTGTGATCGATGCTGAGGAACGTTTGGAACGCATGTATGCATTGCTGCGCATGGGACACATAGATGGAAGTATCTCTGAGGCCGAGCAATCCCTGCTTCAGCGATATGCCATTGCTTTGGGATTCCCGGCTCAAGGAATAGAACAACAACTCAAACATTGGTGCAGCCTGTTTAACGGTCAGATTTCACTGGCTGATTTTAAACAAGTGTTGCAATAAAAACGCATCTGATACAATTTGTGAAACTCCGCCAAAGCAGCGGAGTTTTTTTTGGCATCAATTAAAAATATTTAACTTTGTGTTTTATTTGTAACAATCTATGACCTACACCATCCGACCTGCTGTGATCCGTGATATGCCTGCTGTCCACGCATTGATTGTGGAATTGGCCGTATTTGAACGCGAGCCAGATGCAGTGACATTGACCGTTGAGCAACTGATCGAGGATGGTTTTGGTGCATCAGCACCCAGGTTTCACTGTTTTGTCGCTGAGGATGCGGAAGGTATTGCTGGAATGGCATTGATCTATCCCAGATACTCCACCTGGAAAGGAAAATCACTTCATTTGGAAGATCTAATCGTGAAGGAGTCAAAACGAGGAACTGGTTTAGGGAGTGCTTTGCTGAGCGCTGTAGTCGCTTACGGTGCAGCTGAAGGCGTCGCCAGGATTTCCTGGGAAGTGCTGAGCTGGAATCAATCCGCTATAGATTTTTATGAGTCAAAAGGAGCCAAAGTGCTCAGAGACTGGCATGTAGTTCAGCTCAGCGCGGAGGGAATTCAACATTTTCCACACTGATTATGAGGGTATTTAAATTTGGAGGTGCATCGGTAAAAGATGCAGCTGGGGTGCGCAATGTCGCCCATGTTTTGCGTGAAATGGGTCACGATCAGACCTTGGTGGTTGTTTCTGCAATGGGTAAGACGACCAACGCTATGGAAGAATTGGCGGGTATATATATGGCCCATCCCTATGGGATTATGGGTTCTTTAGAGGGAATACGCCGCTATCATATGGATGTGGTGATCGAATTGTTTCCTGATGCCCAACATCCTGTATATCAAAAGGTAGCCCAGCTCTTTTTAGAGATAGAAGATTTTTTTAAGCGCAATAAATCGCCCAAGTACAATTTTGTATACGACCAGATTGTCGGTTACGGCGAATTGCTCTCCTCGACCATCCTCAGCGAGTATTTAAACGCCCAAGGATTGGAAAACCAATGGATCGATGTGCGCGGATTGATCAAGACTGACAACCACTACAGAGATGCACAGGTGGATTGGGAACAGACCGCTTTGGCCGTTCAATCAACACTGATCAAAGGACCTTTTTACATCACCCAAGGATTTTTGGGTTCAGACGAGAATCATTTTACCACTACCTTAGGTCGAGAAGGGTCCGACTATACCGCGGCTATTCTGGCCTATTGTATGGATGCTGAATCGGTCACCATCTGGAAAGATGTGCCAGGAGTGTTGAATGCGGATCCCCGATATTTCGATAACGCTCAGCTATTACACCATATTTCTTACCGAGAAGCCATTGAATTGGCGTTTTACGGAGCCTCGGTGATTCACCCGAAAACACTCCAGCCGCTTCAGGGAAAATTGATTCCCTTACACGTGAAGTCATTTATTGACCCACATGCACCGGGTACCACAGTTTCAGAGGGAGAGGGCATCACCCCGATGGTTCCTTGCTTTATCGTCAAGAAAGAACAGGTGTTGCTCAAGCTTTACTCCCGTGATTTCTCTTTTATTGTAGAGAATTCCATGAGTGAACTGTTTAGACTTTTCCACCAATACAACATCAAGGTGGAGTTGATTCAGAACTCAGCGATTAGTTTCTCTGTTTGTGTGGACAACCGATTCAAACGAATTGAAGAGTTGTTGGAGGTGTTGGAACAGAAGTACAAAGTAACTGCTGTTTTTGACGTGTCCCTATACACGGTGCGCCATTTTGATGAGCCCTCGATCCTGGCCTTGCAAAAAGACAAAGAGATTCTTTTGGAACAGCGCGGTAAGGAGACGGTACAGTTAGTGGTAGCTTAACTTATTTGCCCATTCCTTTTGTATCTTTGGAATTAAATTTCAAGATTCATGAGTTTGGTCAGTGCAAAAGAAATCGCGCAAGCCAGTGGGTTATCCCGCTGGGGTGTATTCGGACAATTGGCTGGATGGGTGTTGATTAAAATCACCCGAATTTCTGCACTCAATCGTTTTTACGACAAACACAAACATCTGGAAGGTCCTGCGTTTATGTCGGCCGTTATGGAGCACTTTGAGATCGATGTGCGCTGGCCTGAACAGGAGTTAAAGCGATTTCCCAAAACAGGTCCATTTGTGGTGGTGTCCAATCATCCGCTAGGTGGCATTGACGGAATTTTACTTTTGCTGTTGGTGGGCAGTCAAAGACCAGACTTCAAGGTAATGGCCAATTTTTTGTTGTCGAGAATCGCTCCCTTAGCCCCATTTATTTTTCCGGTCAATCCTTTTGAAGATCACAAAGAAGCTTCTAGCAGCTTGCACGGTTTTAAACAAGCCTTGGCCCATTTGGCCGATGGAGGAGTGTTGGGCATTTTCCCAGCAGGCGAGGTCGCCACCCAGCGCGAGGGCTATAAATCAATAGATCAACCTTGGCACATCCCAGCTTTAAAGCTGATCAGGAAGGCTGGTGTTCCGGTGGTACCCGTTTATTTTCACGCCAAAAACAGTTCGTTTTTTTATCGAATTGCCCGATTAGGGCCCGCATTTCGCACTGCTGCATTGGTGTCAGAGATGTTTACCCAGCGATTTCGCAAGATCTGTATTCGGATAGGTAAACCGATTTCTGTCGATCAGCAGGAAGCCGAATCGAGTATCGAGGAATACGGCGATTTGTTGCGCAACAAAACAGAGATGCTCTCCAAGGTATACGAACGCAAACGCTTAAGGTTGCCCAAGACGATTCAACTGCCTAAAATACCTAGGAAAATTGTGGGTGCTCAAGATCCAGCCTTATTGGCCTCGGAAATTGCGGTCCTCCAGCAGCTGGGCAAATCCCTCCTAAAAAGCAAAAACTACGAAGTGTTTCTCGCCCAAGCGCCGCAAATGCCAGCGCTTTTACAGGAGATCGGCCGCCAACGAGAACTGACTTTTCGGGCGATCGGAGAGGGGACCAACAAATCCATTGACCTGGACACCTACGACACCTACTACCACCATCTTTTCTTGTGGGACCACGAAGGGGCATGTGTCGTAGGCGCTTACCGCATGGGTTTTGGACAGGAGATTTTCCCGGCCAAGGGCATCGAAGGGTTTTATGTACAAGATCTATTTCGCATGGAGCCCGAACTGTACCCGATGATGCATCGGACCATAGAAATGGGGCGGGCATATATTGTAGCGGAGTATCAGCAAAAACCTATGCCGCTTTTTTTGTTGTGGAAAGGGATCATACACACCACCCTTCGCTATCCCAACCACGATTATTTGATGGGTGGGGTCAGCATCAGCAACCAGTTTTCCAACTTTTCTAAGTCGCTGATGATTGAGTTTATGAAATCCCATTACTGGGATCCTTATATGGCTCAGTATATCCACCCCAAAAAGGAGTTTAAAGTAAAATTGAAAGATGCGGACAAAGAGTTTGTTTTTGACGAAACCCAAGCAGACCTCAATAAGTTTGACCGTTTGATCGAAGAAGTGGAGCCGGGCAATCTGCGCCTACCTGTTTTGATCAAAAAATACATCAAGCAAAACGCCAAAGTGGTGGCCTTTAATGTGGATCCATTGTTCAACGATGCCATCGATGGATTGATGTATATCAAGATTTCTGAAATCCCTGAAGAGACGGTGCGTCCGGTGATGGAAGAGTTCCAAAAAGAAATTGAATCAGGTCAGCACTGATCGGGCTATCCCTGTAGTTTTTCCCAATGGGCTACCTTGTCGACGATGGTTTGGGCCAGTTTGACATGGCTTTCTGCGCTCCATCCCCCCACATGTGGAGAGAGCAAGACCTTGGGGTGTTTGACCAAGCGAGCTAGGGTAGGGTGGGATGATTTGCCGGGGAACAACCCCTCAAAACTGCTGGGCTCAAACTCCAAAACATCCAAGCCAGCCCCTAAAATTTTGCCTTGGTCTAGGGCGTCTAAAACCGCCTGGGTATCCACGGTTTTCCCTCGACCTGTATTGATCAACCAAAATGGCTTGGCTATTTGATCGATGCGCTCAGCATGGAGCCAGTGATCAGTGTCTTGGGCTTGGGGCAAATGCAGACTCAACACATCTACACGGCTTAAGAATTCCGCTAGAGGAAGCTGTTCAGCCCAAGCATCAGTTAACCCTGGTTTGATATCAGTACAGATGACCTGGCAATCAAACCCCCTCAAGACCTGGGCAAAGGCGTGCCCCATCACTCCGTATCCCACAATCCCAATGGTTTTTCCAGCGATTTCAAATCCCCGGTGTCCTTCGCGATCCCAGATTCCCTGTCGCACACTGCGGTCGGCATCACAAAGTTTATTGGTCATGGCAAGCAACATGCCCAGGGCGTGTTCCCCCACAGCGGTCCGGTTTCCCTCGGGGGCTGCAATCACAGCAATTCCTTTGCTTTGCGCATAGGCTACATCGATATTTTCCAGTCCAGCACCTACGCGTCCGATCCACTTTAATCCGTGTGCTCTGTCGATGAAGTCCGCATTTATAGAAAACCGCGAGCGAACCACCAGCCCTGTATACCCTTTCCATCCCTGGAGGATTTCCTCAGCGCTGCTGGAATAGTCAAAAGTATGGGCGTACCCCAACTGGCTCAATCCCTGAGCCAAGACCTCGTGATTGCTGTCGATGTGCAGTGCTGATTTCATCAAATTCCCAAAATCAATTTGGCGATGCTAAAGTAGATCAAGATGCCAAAAATATCGTTGGAAGTCGTGATAAATGGGCCTGTGGCAATGGCGGGATCAATGCCTCGTTTGTGGAGGAAAATAGGAATAAAAGTACCGATGATTCCGGCAAATAAGGTCACGGACACCAAGGAGAGCGAAATGGCCATAGAGGTCAAAATGGCGCCTTTCCACACCCAGGTGACCAACAGCAAAAGACCGCCGAGTAGGGATCCATTGAGCAGGGAAAGCATCACTTCTTTGATCAGACGCTGACTCATACTGCCCCTAAGTCCCTCGCCTGCCAATGCCTGAACGACGATGGCGCTGGATTGTACCCCGACATTACCCGCCATAGCGGCGATCAGTGGGCTAAAGAAAAACAGCATGGCGTGGTCTTTCATCAAAGATTCAAATCCACCCATGATGGCAGCGGCGCCAATTCCGCCCAAAAGTCCCAAGAACAACCAGGGGATTCGGGCTTTGGTCAAGTCCAATATGTTGTCATCCGCCTCTACATCGGAGGAAAGACCCGCTGCGAGTTGGTAGTCTTTTTCGGCCTCTTCCCGAATCACGTCCACAATGTCGTCAATGGTGATGCGGCCCACCAATCGGTGCGCTTCATCCACAACGGGAATCGCTTCTAAATCGTATTTGGACATGATGCGCGCGACCCCTTCAGGTGTTTCATTTACGTGTACAAAATCGACTTTGGGGATATAAATTTCAGCGATGTGGGTTTTGGTGGAGGTGGTCAACAAATCCTTCAGGGATAGCCTTCCCTTTAATACGTCGTGGTCATCCACCACATAAATCGAGTGCACCCGAGTGACGTGTTCTGCTTGAACGCGCATTTCGCGCACGCATTTCGCTACCGTCCAGTTTTCATTGACTTTGACCAGCTCCTTGGCCATCAGTCCTCCCGCTGAGTCTTCGTCATAGCGGAGCAAATCCACGATGTCCTGGGCGTGTTCTTTGTCATCCAAACTTTGGATGACCTGCTGCACCATATCTTCGGGCAGATCAGCGATCATGTCCGCAGCGTCATCCGTGTCCAGCTCGTTGATCTCGCTCGCAATTTCTTGGGCGCTGAGGTTGGATAAAATAGCTTCCCTCAGGTACTCGTCCAACTCGGTGAGTATGTCTGAGGTTTTCTCAGAATCCAGGAGTTTAATCAGGTAGGTGGCCTCTTCAACGCTGAGTTCATCGATGATCTCAGCGATGTCGGCAAAGTGGTATTCTTCAAAAAGCGCGACCAGTGTATCACCTTGCTGGGCTTCGATGAGTCCTTGGATTTGCTCGATGAGCGCTTCGGTGAGTTTAAATGTGGCCATGGTCCAATAACTGAGTCAATGCGACAAATTCTGCGACCCCCAACTGTTCTGGGCGCTGGTCAAAGATAGCATCTTTGGGTAAAAACCCATCAGGAAAACAGCCTTTTAGGCTATTTCTCAAAGTTTTTCTGCGTTGATTAAAGGCGGTTTTGACCACCAAAAAAAACCTTTTTTCGTCGCAGCCCAAGTCCGTGGAAGCCCTGCGCTGTAGCAACAACACGCCTGAGTCCACCTTGGGAGGAGGGGAAAACACCCCAGGGGGTACGGTAAATAAATAAGTGGCTTCGTAAAAAGCTTGGGTGAGTACGGAAAGTATACCGTACACCTTACTTCCTGGGCCAGCGCATATTCTTTGGGCGACCTCTTTTTGAAACATCCCAGAAAATTCAGGAATTTGGTCCCTAAAGGCCAATAGTTTAAATACGATTTGGGTGGATATGTTGTAGGGAAAGTTCCCGGTGATGTTAAAAGGTTGACCGCCAAACCAGTCTTGGATGTCGGCCTTGAGAAAATCGCCGTACACCACCCGAAGTTTGGCTCCGGGATGCATGAGCTGCGCTTGAACCGGTGCCCATTGCTGGTTGAGGTAATCGATAGATTCTCGATCGATGTCTAAAGCGACTAGATCTATGGGTTGTTCCAGCAAAAATTGGGTAAGGACTCCTGTGCCCGGGCCTATTTCCAACACCCTGTGGGTGTCTTTTAGGGTAAGGGTTTGCGCGATCCGTTTGGCCGTGTCTAGGTCAGTGAGAAAGTGCTGGCCTAGATGTTTTTTAGCCTGAACGGGTCCTTTCATGCCTCGATACTTTGGGGTTCAAGCACTGTGGCAAACCGCATAACACCTGAGCCGAATTCCCGGTGCAACAAGGCATCTATTTTGGGGGCGCATTCCTGGATAAAGGTATCCAGGTGAGCAGGGACTTTAAAGTGCACCTGAAATGCATAGGTTTGGGTGTCTGATTCATCGGACAAAACCACTCGGTAAAGCGTGGGTGTGGCGCCATCCACATAGGGGCTTAACTCGGGAATCAATACCGATTTCATCCAGGATTTCCAGGAGTTGATCAATGGATTTTCTACCTGTAATGTGAGGTTGTATATCATGAAATCAGGTCAAATCCAGTGTAGGGAACCAGTACCTCTGGAACGCGAATTCCTTCAGGGGTCTGGTAGTTTTCCAAAATGCCGGCCAACACCCGAGGCAAGGCCAAGGCGCTTCCGTTTAGGGTGTGGCAGAGTTGATTTTTCCCGGTTTCGTCCTTAAACCTCAGTTTGAGCCTATTGGCCTGGAAGGTTTCAAAGTTGGACACTGAGGAGATTTCCAGCCAGCGTTCTTGAGCGGTGGAATACAGCTCAAAATCATAGGTCAAGGCTGAGGTGAATCCCATATCTCCTCCGCATAACCTCAGGATGCGGTAAGGAAGTTGAAGGGCGTCCAATATTTTTTTGACGTGATCCACCATTTCTTCCAGTGCCTGATAGGAACGGTCAGGATGCTCTACCCGAACAATTTCCACTTTGTCAAATTGGTGGAGTCGGTTTAGTCCGCGCACGTGCGCGCCATAGCTTCCCGCCTCTCTTCTAAAACAAGGGGTGTAGGCGGTATAGGCCACGGGGAGTTGGTTCTGTGGCAACAATACATCCCGGAATAAGTTGGTGACAGGTACTTCAGCGGTGGGGATCAAATACAGGTCGTCGATGCCGACGTGGTACATCTGCCCCTCTTTGTCGGGCAGCTGTCCTGTGCCATAGCCGGAGGCTTCATTGACCAAATGAGGGGGTTGAATTTCGGTGTATCCGGCCTCGGTATTAAAGTCGAGGAAGAATTGGATGAGGGCGCGCTGCAAGCGCGCCCCCTTGCCTTTGTATACAGGGAAACCTGCACCTGCTATTTTTACGCCCAATTCAAAATCGATGAGGTCGTATTTTTTGGCCAGGTCCCAATGGGGCATCGCGTTTTCGTGTAGTTGAGGAATGCTGCCTGCTTCAAACACAGTTTCGTTGTCTTCAGCGCTTTTGCCCTGGGGGACACTGTGGTGGGGGGTGTTGGGCAGCAGGTATAATTTGTCTTGTAAAGACTGGGCACAGGTTTCCATTTCCTGTTGGATGTACCTGTTCTGCTCTTTTAATTGAGCAGTTTCAGCCTTCAGCGCTTCCGCTTCTGCAGCCTTTCCGCTTTGAAACAGCTGACCTATGGACTTGGCCAGTTGGTTAGCGCGTGCTGCATTTTGGTCTAGCTCAGTCTGCAGCGCTCTTCTGCGCTCGTCTAAGGCCAATACCTCCTCCACTAAGGGAGCAGCATCTAAGTTTCTTTTGGCCAAGGCGGCAACGACCGAGGCTTGATCGGTTTTTAGTTGTTGTAGTAACAGCATAACAGCAAAACAATAGGGCCACAAAGGTACATTTTATGCCCTTAACGCACACGGGTTGGCCTTGATTTATCCGAGAAAACCTTGGTGGATGAACGCCAGGATCTGTGCTTTGTCAAGGGCCAATTGGGATTTTAGGGCATCCAGGCTGTCAAATTTTTGTTCGCTCCTGAGTCTTTCGACAAAATGCAAGGTGATTTCTTGGCCGTATAGGTCGATATTTTCGTCCAATATATGCGCTTCGATATGCTGTTCAATCCCGTCAACTGTGGGGTTGGTGCCTATATTGGCCATGGCCCATTTTCGCTGATCCTGCCAGGTGACCTCTACTGCGTAGACCCCATTTCCGGGTATCATTTTATGGGGGTCAATCACTTTGAGGTTGGCTGTGGGAAAGCCTAGGGTGCGCCCTATTTTTTTTCCGGGAATCACTTCAGCGCTTAAGGTGTAGGGGTAACCCAAGGCGCGTTTGGCTTCTGCCACCCGTCCTTGGCTGAGTGCTTCCCTGATCTTGCTCGAGCTGATGGGTGTACCGCCATCATTTTGAGCGTCAATTTGGATCACTTCAAATCCCATCGCTGCGCCCCAGGCACAAAGCTCTTGATAACCCGCTTGTCCACCGACGCCAAATCTGTGGTCGTATCCCACCAGTACCAATTTGGCTTTAAGCTCACGCACCAGTACTTGTGCAACATATTCATGTGCTGGCATCTCGGCTAGGGTTGGCGTAAACGGGTACAGCACTAAATGGTCTACCCCAAGCGCGGATAGATGTGCTGTTTTTTCCGTTTCGGTGTGCAACAGTGATAGGGATTGACCTGGCTTTAATACGGTGCGGGGATGGGGGTGAAAACTGAGTACTGTTGGGCTGAGTCCCCGCTTTTGGGCGAGTTGGACCAATTGACTGATCACGGCCACATGGCCCAGGTGCACCCCATCAAAACTACCCATGGTGACTGCGGTAGCTACTTCTGGTCCCCAATGAGGTATGTCTTTTGTCGTGGTCAAGTTTTTGGGAAAGTGATTTGTTGTAAATTTAGCCGGATAATCAACCCGGCATGCGCACAAAATTAAGGTTCCTTTTGGCAATTTCCCTGTTTTTTTTCGCCTTTGTGGCCGAGGCACAAACACCTTGGCGACAGGTCGAAGCACCGAGGGAAGAAGCGGTTTCACTCCTCCAGTCTCCTGAGTCAGTATTGGGGTGGTGGACTTGGACTGAGGAACCACGGGGTGCTCAGTCACAAAAGTCAGCCGTGGATGTGCGGTATTTGCCTGATGCTCAGGGTGAAGTGACTCCATGGGAGGTGCGTCCCTTTGACGCCTTTAGCGAACAACTCCGCGCTCAATACCCTGAATTGGTCAGCTTTCAAGCCCAACACCCCACCAAGCCAAACCAATATTTGTGGTTTAGTCAAGGTCCTGGAGGTGTTCACGCTTCCATTTGGGATGGGGCAGCACAAGAGTACGTATTTATGGACCCCGTAAAAGGCACGGGAAAACACCTGCAGTACACGGCCAAATATCAAGCTCCTGATCCTTCGTTTTTTTGCGGAACTCCAGAAGTTTCTGGGAGCATCAGTGCTAAAGACGCCGCTTCTACAGCTGTGGGTGCTCCAGTTTCACTGCGCACTTTTCGCATGGTGGTTGCCGCATCTGGCGAATATACCACCTACCATGGAGGCACTGTTGCTGGAGCATTAGAGGCGATCAACGCCACTTTGACTCGGGTCAATATGGTCTTTGTCCGGGACTTAAGTCTAAAATTAGAGCTGATCGAGCAAACCGCGCAGGTCATCTACACAGATGCCACCTTAGATCCGTTTGGCAATGGTGATTTAAACGAGGAGATCGATGCGACTTTGCGCACTGTAGTGGGCCCCACTCTGTACGATTTGGGTCATCTCTTCCACCAAGGAACCAACAATGGCAACGCTGGTTATATCGGTTCTCTGTGCCAAGATGCCAAAAAAGGAGCCGCATTCACCTCTGGAGCCAATCCTGAGGGGGAGCGTTTTGACATCGATTACGTCGCCCACGAAATAGGACATCAATTGGGGGGTAACCACAGTTTTGCCTATGAATCTGAGGGCACCATTGCCCAAGTGGAGCCGGGCAGCGGTACCACGATCATGAGTTATGCGGGCCTGGTAGGTGCGGACAATGTAGCTTTTTCCTCTTCGGATTATTTTCACGGAATATCGGTGATTCAAATCGCCAACTACCTCAATACGCAAGCTTGTGGCGCTTCTTTTTCCACCGCCAACAACAATCCTGAAATCACCCAAATCCAAGAACGCATATGGGTCCCCAAAGCCACCCCTTTTGTTTTAAAAGGCGCTGCTGCTGATTTGGATGACTCCCTCACTTATAACTGGGAACAAGTGGATGCCGGATTGATGGGGGCAGACCAGTTTGGACCGGATAATTTAAGCGGACCAGCTTTTAGGTCTTTCCCTCCTCAACCCACAGGGACGCGCTATTTTCCCGCCCTTTCAGCGGTGGCACAAGGCAGGTTGCTCAACGACACCCCATCTGTGTCTTTTGGCTGGGAAACCTTGTCTGATCTACCCAGAAAGTATCAGTTTTTGCTGACCGTTCGCGATAATCATCCCATTTCAGGGGGTATAGACCAAGGATTAACTGAGGTAGTCGTCGATGCCCAGTCAGGTCCTTTTGTGGTGCATACGCCTGCGAGCAATGTGGTGGAGCAATCAGGAGGGGTGACTGAAATTTTGTGGTCAGTGGCAGGTACGGACCGTGGGTTGATTCAAGAGTCCAAGGTCTCTATATGGTTGTCCACCAACGGGGGAATCAGTTTTTCGACCTTATTGGCCCATGCAGTACCCAACAATGGCGCTGCATCGGTGGTGCTTCCTTTAGTCAATACGAATCAGGCCAGAATTATGGTAGCCGCAGTGGATGGGGCATTTTTTGCCGTCAGTCCGGTTTCCTTCACCATTCAGCCCCAATCTTTTGTCCTACAACCCACACAGCTGGATCTGGCTACCTGCACCGGGGGCACCATGACGTTGTATACTTCATTGACCAGAAATTCCGGGTTTAATGGTACGATTGACTTGTCCGTGGAGGGAGCTGTCGATGGTTTTGGGCTGAACTTGTCCACTGCTCAGCTTACTGGAGACGATGATGCCCTTCAGCTCGAGGTGACGACTGCGCCCAACTTAGCTTCAGGGACCTATAGCGTCACCCTTAGGGCGAGTTCAGGAGCTCATGTGCAAACGCTTCCTTACCGCATTCGGGTCTATAATGGAGTTTGGTCTGAGGTGGTGACTACCAGTCCTCAAGACCAAGCTGCTGATCAAGACACCCAAGTGAACTTGACTTGGACTCCACTGACCAATGCTTCGGGTTACCGGGTGCGCTGGTCCAAACAGCCCGACGGTTCCCAGCCTCTGGGTACCACTACTACGTATGCTGCGGGTACTTCACTTCCGGATTTGGATCCAGATACCACCTATTACTGGCAGGTTCAGCCGTTTAACGCGTGCAGCAACGGTCAATTTGGATCGATTTATTCATTCACGACCAGAGCCGCTGCTTGTGTCACTGAGCAAGCGGTTGGGCTACCCAAAACGATTTCCTCCGCTCAGGCCAATACCCAAAGTCTCTCCACCGCGTTTGATATAGACCTGCCCATCGAGTCGCTTAAGGTCAGTGTGGCGATTAACCACACCTGGTTGTCGGATTTAGTGCTCACCTTGATCAGTCCAGCCGGTATGCGACTGCCTTTGGTGTCTAATCCTTGTGATGATGGCCAAAACATGAATGTGGTGTTTGCCGATGATGGGGAAGTTTTGAGTTGTAATTCGACCAGTCCTGCCATGACGGGAACTGTGATGCCTCAGGCGCCCCTTTCTATTTTTCGGGGGACATCATTAAAAGGCACATGGGTACTAGAAGTGGAAGATCAATATCCCCAAGACGGGGGCAGTATCACCGCATTTAAGATCGAGGCTTGTGTCCTTGGGGCGATCAGACCAGATGCAGACCGGGATGGGGTGTTTGACGATGGTGATGACCAGTGTTTAGGAACCCCTATCGGTGCAGAAGTAAATGCTCAAGGCTGCCCAGTGTACAGGCTGCCGGCCAATCATTTTAGCTTGACCACCAAAACCCAGTCTTGTGTAGATGTGGCTGACGGGCGTGTGTTGATTCAGGCCAGATCTGTCTTGCCATACAGCGCCCAATTATACCGAGACAACACCCTGGTAAAAGAGGTGTCATTTACCAGCCAATACGCTTTTGAATCTCTGGCGCAAGGCACCTATACTTTGTGTCTTTGGGCAGTAAACGCCGACGTGACCTACGAGCAGCAATGCTTTACGGTGGTGATTGGGGCGCCACAGCCCTTGAGTGTGCTCACGGCTGCTTCTGCTGATGGAACGCAATGGCAGGTGGCGCTTTCAGGTGCAGAACGCTATGTGGTCACGTTGAATGGGCAAGAATTTGCCGCGGAGGCTGGTCAGCAGTCATGGCCGTTTAAGCCGGGGGTGAATACCCTAAAAATCAATACCGATCTACCTTGTCAAGGTGAATTTGTGCAGGAGTGGTATTACAGTCCAGATCCTGTGTTGCACCCCAATCCAGCGGAAAACTACCTCAATGTATACGCACCCCAACTCCCCAAAGTTGAGCGCCTGTGGCGAATATTGGACCTCTCAGGAACTCTGATGGACCAAGGAGTGTGGAATCCTGAAACCGATCCTGAATCGCGCTCCATCCCAGTGGCGGGATATGCTGAGGGCATATATGTACTGGAACTCATTGTCGCAGATCAAAAACACAGCTATAAATGGATCAAAAAATAAAATTATGGGCCCTGGCCCTGTTGGGGTTTTTGGCGGTTGCTTGCACCCAAGAACCCAGTCCTCCAGGGCCTGTATCTCTGTTGGCTCCAGCGGTAGATGAATCATGCGCGAGCGGACCCCTATTGCCAGACGGTACGCGCTCGGTGTCTTTTTCTTGGACCCCTTCGGACCATACAGATGCCTATAGTGTTTCTGTAGTCCAGATCGATAACGCCCAAATCCGATCCGAAGTGGTGAGTCAAACGACTGTAGTTTTTAATTTACCCACCTATAAAGCCTATTCTTGGCAAGTGATCGCCTCCAACAAGGAGGTGACAGAGACCTCACTCAGCGAACGCAGGTATTTCTTTGTCGCAGGTACTTTAACTGCAGGGGTGCCCCAAACACCGGCAGCTTTGCAGCCAAGTCCAGGAAGTAGATTCCCCAGACCATCCTCAGGTCAGGTATTGCTATCTTGGCAGAGCGCGGATGCGGATGGGGATTTATCCAGGTATACCTTGTACGTGGACACCCAGCCTGTTCCTGTACAACAAGTGGCTTTGACCAGTCCCCTGGCCAATACCTACCAGCTCGCGGTGGCTTCCCAAACCACTTATTACTGGCAAGTAAAGGTGGAGGATGCTCAGGGCAATACCGCTCTGTCTCCCGTTTTTGACTTTAAGATTTTGGATTAAACGCCAGGTTCGGGCATGGGTCCATTGAATCGGTTCATCGCCCTGCCAGATCCTTCAAGCGCCCACGTCTTAATCGCTTCAACAGCGCTATCCATGCGCAGCGCTAAACCGATTTGTTCATGGGCTGTCCATTGTCCCAGCACGTAGTCCACTTGTTTTCCTGCGCCAAACTCAGCACCCACGCCAAATCTAAATCGATCGTATTGCGCTGTGTTCAGTGTTTCTTGAATATGCCGCAAACCGTTGTGGCCTCCGTGAGTTCCGCTGGCTTTGATGCGAAAAGTACCAAAGGGAAGGTGAATGTCGTCGGTGATGACCAGTACCTGTTCCAAGGGGATTTTTTCCTGTTGCATCCAGTAGTTGACTGATTTTCCGCTGAGGTTCATGTAGGTGTTTGGTTTGAGCACCACTATGGATTGGCCTTTGAGTTTCGTCCAAGCCACACTGCCCAGTTTTTGGGATTCAAAGCTGCCGCCCAAATCCTGTACCAGTTGGTCCGCCACCCTAAATCCGATGTTGTGTCGGGTTTCTGCGTATTCGGGGCCTATATTCCCCAGTCCTACCACTAAAAATTTTTTCATACCGCTGTTGACTCGCGTAAAAGTAAAAAAAAAGCGCCTGAGGAAGTCCCCAGGCGCTTAAAATGAGTGAGCGTTGCTTATTCTGCAGCAGCTTCTGTAGCCTCAGCAGCTGGAGCTGCTTCGTCACCTTCTTCTTCGTCATCGTCATCAGCGCCACCTTTTCCAGAAGTTCTAGAGGCTTTCACTTGTACGATAATGTTAGAGGCAGGGTGCATGATGGTAAAGTCGTCAGACAACAAGCTACCTACAGAAATGTTTCCACCGATTTTCAATTTAGAAATATCTACATTGAAGAAATCTGGAAGTTTTCCTGGAAGCGCTTTGATGGTCAAGCGACGGATTCTGAAATCCAAACGTCCACCGCTGCGTACCCCTGGAGAGTTCCCCACCAATTGAACAGGGATCTTCATGGTTACTGGCTTGTCTTCGAATAATTGGTAGAAATCTACGTGTACAATGGCATCGGTTACTGGGTGAAACTGAATGTCTTGCAAAACAGCGTCAAATTTCCCACCAGCACCTAGGTCAATTACCGCGGTGTATGCGTTGGGGGTGTACACTAAATTTTTGAACGATTTTTCGTCCGCTGAAAAGTGCAATGGCTTATCCCCTCCGTAAATAACGCAAGGAACCTTTCCAGCATTACGTAGGGCTTTAGTTGCCTTTTTGCCCACGCTTTCTCTTTCTGATCCTTTGATGGTAATTGATTTCATTATTGTGGTTTAAAAAATTACATGATAAATTTTGAAGAGATCGATTGGTTCTCCTGAACACTCTTCATCACATCGGCAAATAATTTAGCCGACTCAATCACCCTAATTTTGGGTGAGGTTTGCTTCAATGGAATCGAATCGGTGACGATCAACTCCAACAAAGCAGATTTTTCAATGCGCTCGTAAGCATTTCCAGACAAGATGGCATGGGTAGTAATGGCGCGAACGCTCAAAGCTCCTCGCTCCATCATCAAGTCAGCCGCCTTGGTCAAAGTACCTGCGGTATCCACCATGTCATCGACCAACACCACGTTTTTCCCAGTCACTTCCCCGATGAGTTCCATATGGGCAATGACATTAGCTTTTTCGCGTTGCTTGTAGCAGATCACCACATCAGACTCCAAGGCTTTAGAGTAGGAATAAGCTCTTTTTGACCCACCCATATCCGGTGAGGCTATCGTGAGGTTCTCTAAATTGAGCTGTTGCAAGTAAGGTAAAAACAGCGTAGAACCGAATAAGTGGTCTACAGGAATCTCAAAAAATCCTTGAATTTGGTCTGCGTGCAGGTCCATGGTGATGATGCGGGTTGCGCCAGCGGCCTCCAGCATTTTCGCCACCAATTTGGCAGCAATAGGCACCCTTGGTTTGTCTTTTCTGTCCTGTCTCGCCCAACCAAAGTAGGGCATTACCGCGGTGATGTGTCTGGCAGAAGCCCTTTTGGCCGCATCCAACATCAACAACAACTCCATCAAATGCTCCGCAGTAGGGTGGGTGGAACCCACAATAAATACGCGTGATCCGCGCACAGACTCCTCAAAAGAAGGCTGGTACTCTCCATCAGAATATCTGGAGAAAGCAATATTCCCCATAGGTAAACCATAAGCGCGTGCGATTTTTTCTCCGAGTTCTTGACTCTGAGTACAGGCAAATATTTTTGGTTCTGGCATGGAGTTAGGCATGGAATACGCTGCTTATCAAGAGGTTGTACTTATTCTTTTTTAAGAGTGGCAAAAATAGACATTTATTTGGGACGTCCCTCAAATATTCTTTGATTTTTAATGCCATAATTGAATTTTCTTTTTACTTTTGCCTCCACAAATTTGCCTTGGTGGCGGAATTGGTAGACGCGCTGGATTCAAAATCCAGTTCTTCGGAGTGTGGGTTCGATTCCCACCCAAGGTACAGAGCCTCTT
>JANRDC010000013.1 GCA_030726725.1 Flavobacteriaceae bacterium | reverse complement strand
ACACAAAGACACCATTTGTCTCCAGCGATTAGCCCTTTGAAGTTTGAGGGTGGGTAATCCCGGGTTAAGTCGTTGCCCCTGCTTTTGGAGAATTGTAAGAATTCGTCGGTAACGACAGCGCAAACCGTATGGGTGCCTCTATCGTTGATGCCTGTATTGCAGCAACCATCCCTGTATGCTCCGGTCATGGGGCTTGTTCCGCAAACCATTAATCGCTCGCCAAAAACATTGATTGAATCATTAATTACGGACATATCATAGCTTTAAATTAAACTGAGTGCCGATGAATCGGTGCGGCAGGTAACTAGAACAGGTGGGCTGCGGCTCGAAATGTATTGCAGTGTGCCTGTAGGATATCATTGATGTCTGGCGAATACCCGCCCCCCATGGATACTGCGATCGGGATTTTGCGGTCGTAAGCTGCTTTGAAAACCATTTCATCGCGTTTTTTGCATTCCTCGATACTCACCTTAAACTTCCCAAATTTGTCGGTGGACAATATATCGACTCCCGATAGGTAAAATAAAAAGTCAGGTTGCACCGTATCCAATAAAGAGAACAATGTACTGTCTAGAATGTTGAGATATTCCTGCCCCGTGATTCCATCGGGAAGCGGCACATCTAAATCGGATGTTTCCTTGTGAAACGGATAATTATTCTTTCCGTGCATGCTAAAAGTAAACACGCGATTTTCCTGCTCCATCAGTTTAGCCGTGCCATTTCCTTGATGAACATCTAAATCAACCACTAAGATTTTATGGGCCTTGTTGTGGTGGAGTAAGTAGTGAGCAGCGACGGCAATGTCGTTTAACAGACAAAAGCCTTCGCCTCGCTCGGCAAATGCGTGGTGTGTTCCTCCAGCAATATTGAGCGCACAACCGTTTTCCAAGGCCCATAAAGCGCAATCAATGGTTCCCTGTGTAATGACTAATTCGCGTTCAATCAATTCCGGAGACTGTGGAAATCCAATTTTTCTTTGCTCTGAGGGACTGAGTTGTTGATGGATCAACTTATCGAAATACTCCTTTTGATGCGTGCGCAAAATATCTGCCTCGGCACACTTTTGGGGGACAAACAAGTTGTCCTGACCAATCGTACCTTCATAGAGGAGTTGTTCCGGAATCAGCTCATACTTCAACATGGGAAAACGATGTCCCGGTGGAAGATGGTGACAATAAATGGGACTGTAGGCAATTTTTATCATCAGTGATCAGGGCCCTATTTGCAAGATTCGGTGCGCCTATAAAATTAGTTTTTATTTAGGTGTTGGCCGATGAATTTACGGTGCTTGTAGAAAAAGAGTCCGAGTGTTCAATGAACGTATCATTCGATTTTAGGCGTTACCTTTATGACATGAAACTATTCACGACAATCGCTATGGCCATACTTGTTCAGTCTCAATTAATTTTTGATTTTAATCAAACTACCCCGGTAAATAACTGGACAGTGGTTGATGATGTAGTCATGGGAGGAAGATCCTACGGGAGATTCAGTATAGATAGTGAGGGTCACGGGGTGTTTTCTGGAAATGTGTCGTTGGAAAACAACGGAGGATTTTCCTCCCTGCGCTACCGATTTGAGAAAATTAACACCTATGAAAACAGCAAAATCGTGATCCGCCTCAAGGGTGACGGGAAACAATATCAATTCAGAATTAAAAACAACCGAAATACCTACTATTCGTATACGACTACCATAAAGACAAGCGGTGACTGGGAAAATATCACCATTGACTTAAAAGACATGTACCCCACATTCAGAGGGCAAATCCTGAACATGCCCCACTTTAACGAAAACTCCATAGAGGAGCTGGTGTTTTTAATCGGGAATAAAAAAAATGAGTCTTTCGAATTGGTCCTGGACAGGATAGATATCATCCATTCAGTGACTCCATAAATCAAATCGGACCTTAGCTATTTAGATACTTCTCCAATGCCTCGGCGTACCTAAAATCTCTCGCGGTAATTCCCGGTGCGTCGTGGGTCGTGAGGGAGATCGTCACTTTAAGTCCATCGACAGCAACATCGGGATGGTGTTTTTGAAGCTGAGCCAGCTCATCCATTTGATTCAGCAGACTATTCACCGCTTTCTCTGAATCGAGCGAAAGGTTAATTGTCAGTTGATCCTCAGCTACCACCCAATCTAATCCCAGGTTATTGCGGTGCAGATGAGCTATTTCTTCAGGGGTTAGTTTTTCCATATGGGTAGCGCTTACACGATCTATCTAGCCCTGTTTTGAAGAAAAAGAAGGGTGTTTTGATTAAATGTTTGCGGATTTTCCACATTGACCACGTGGCCGCAGTTGGGTACCACTTGAAGAATGGCATTGGTGTGGTCTTTGACCAATTCGCGGATGGGGGGTAGAAATAAGTAGTCTTGTTCCCCCATCAGGTAGAGGGTGGGGATGCTGGTCTTGGCCATTTGGTAGAACCTCAGCAGCGGATTGAGGTCTGCTGTGAGTTTAAACCAACGCATGAATTCTTTTTGATAGAGCTTTTTTGCTTCTCGTATAAAGAGCAGGCGGGACTCTTTGTGGTTTTTATTGGGCATGATGATCCAAGCCAAAAAACCGTAGAGCCAGATATAAGGAACGACTGATTTAAAAGCATTGCCCAGGTGAATCAACAGGCGAGAACGCACATCGAGTTTGACGATGGCGCCTCCGAGTACCATGGAGGCTACGCGGTTCGGATATCGGTCCGCCAGGTTGCGGATCAAAATGGTGCCTAAAGAGATGCCCACAAAATGGGAAGAGGTGATTTTTAGGTGATCCAACACTTCTTTGATGTCGTCCGCTATGGCATTAAAGGTATAGCGGGTTTTAAAGGAGTCGGATAAGGATATTTTGGAGTTTCCATGACCCCTCAGGTCTAGCAACAGCACATTAAAGTGCTTTTTGAAATCTCTGATTTGTTTAAACCAAATGCTGGAACTTCCACCCGCTCCGTGCACAAAAGTGACCCACTCGTGGGTATTGGCCTCTTGGTAGGTAGTAAAGTGGAGCATACGACTTGGTCTAGATGGCTAATATAATACTCTTCACGCAAGGGAAAAATTATTTGTACCTTCGAGATGCATGGAAAAAGGGGAAAAAATAATGGTCATCGTTTTGGCAGTTTGGGTGGTCATCGCACTGATCCATGGGTTGACCATGAGGTATGCTCAGTTTGCCGAGGAACGAAAACGAAAAATACGCAGGAATTATTTTTTTGCCTATGCCCTCTATTTTATCGGTTACGGTATCTATATGATCGCTGGGCGTCAGGAAATTGTGTTGGGCGCTGCCTTTGTCGCTATCGGAGCCACGCAAGGGGTACTTCGATTTTTCCGTCCACAAACCTTCGACTAAAATTTCAGCGCGGCATACCCCTTCAGCTGGTAGGTGGTCATGGTCGTCAACATGGAGGTGGCTACTTCCACCTCTGGCGTTACTTGCTCGAAAGGAACTTCTCGCTTATACAGGGATTGGGAGCAGACAAATAGTTTTACCCCGTGCCTTTTTAGCTCCTGAAAAAGAGGAATGTGGGGGTTGTCTACCCCAAATTTCTTGCGGTAAGCCTCTTGGCTCAGCACCGCCCACATCGCATCTTTGTGCATCACTGCCACTACGTGGATATTTTCTTTGGGTACCCCACCCATGGCGTGTAGGTTGATCAAACGCGCTAAGTTAATCAAGGACATAAACGGTTCGGACTTGTTTTGATCACCCGTAGCCACATCGATGACTACCTTATACTCCAGGGCAGGATCGGGCTTTTCCGTAGCGTGTGGGGCGTCAAATATGCCGCCAAACCCTTGAACGATGGGGAAAATGGGTTGTGGTGATGTGTTTTGTGCCCAAAGGCAAGTAGTTACCAATAGGGTGAGGGTCCAGGCCAATGCTTTTTTCATCGAACAGAAGTTTTAGGGGTGAATGAGGAATAAGTGCTATAAAAAAGTGCGGAGCCCACCAAGACCAAACAGGCTTGGGTGGTTTTGATGACTAAAGGGTATTGAAAATTCCATTGCTCAGGATCGGTGTGTTTGCTCCAGATCCCGATCAAGGCCCAGATGACAGCGATACCGTACATGGGGTTTTTGAATTTGATCAGGGTGGCACAGGCAATCACAGCCCCAACCAACAATATCGCAGAGGTCCACTGGGCGTCTGCAATACCCCAACCAGAAAAATTTTGGGAGACCAATAGCGCAGTAGCATTGGCGATGGTGGCCACGGTGATCCAGCCGAAATAAAGTCCTGTGGCGCTTTGGCGCAACAGGTGTTGGGTGCGGGGGCCTTGAGGCCCCCGCACACCGATCTGCGCCATGCGGATCAACGAAAATAAAATCAGGAGCATGATCGCCATCGAAAGCCCGATCAACAGGTGGTGCCAGGCCAGAATCCAGAGCACATTGGCCCCAAAATTAATGACCAACCATCGGCTGTGTGCTTGGGTGACAGCGCCTGCTTCACCCGTGATTTGATCTGGACGTTGGATCCAAAAAGCGATGATATAGGCCAAAAGTAAGGTGTATATCAAACCCCAAATCGAAAAAGTAGCCCCGGTGGGCGTAAACAAATTAGGCAAACGATCTGAAGCTTCACCCGTGGTGATACCGCCCAGTGGCAAAGCATTGGCCAGGTAATTAAACAGCAAAACCAAGATCAATGATGCGGAAATCAGCAGGGGTAAGCGGAAATTTTTCATGGTTTTTGGACCCTCGATGATGCTCAGGTAGGTTAAATATATTTACTTTTAGAGATACAATGTACCCCTATTTTATGAAAACTCACTTTTTCTTTTGGGTCAGTTTATGGATGATCTTGGGCGGATGTGCCCAGGAGACCTCTTCCAAAGAGTACCCAGTCGACTGCGGCGATCAGCCGCTCGTGGGCAGACTCGCCATCAAAGGAATCTGTATGAATTATGTCATCGAAGTAGTGTCTGGAGATTTTAATCCTACCCAGGTAGTCGCGCAGTGGCGGGATCCAGGGACTGACCAGGTGTACACCAACGCATTTGCCTTGGGGAGCCTCTGCGATTTTCCCGAAAATATTCAAGAAGGAGATACCTTTTCCTTTGTTTTTTCAAACCGCGATATCGGTAACTGTGCGGTCTGTTTAGCGTATAGACCGGTGCCTGAAGTGAGTCAAGCCATCGCGGTATGTCCGAATCCAACATTTTAACCCAATAATTCAGTCCTATGTCACGCAGAACCTTCCTCAAACAAGCTGTTGCTGGCAGCACAGGCATCGCCCTTTTGGGCTGTAAATCAGACGGAGTCTCCACCACAACAGCTCCAGGTGGTACTTTTCCCAGGATCATATCGACCTGGCAGCACGGGTTAGCGGCCAATGACGCCGCTTGGAAAACCCTCCAATCCGGAGGATCAGGCCTGGATGCTGTGGAAGCAGGCGTGCGGGTGCCTGAAGCAGATCCAGAGGTGCGCTCTGTAGGCTACGGCGGTTATCCCGATCGCGAGGGGATCGTTACTTTAGACGCCTGTATCATGGATGCCCAAAGCAGATGTGGCTCGGTCGCCTTTCTCAGGGACATCAAACACCCGATCTCGGTGGCCCGACTGGTGATGGAAAAAACCCCACACATCATGCTCTGTGGTGATGGGGCGCTAGAATTTGCCTTGGAGCAAGGATTTGAACGGGAAAATCTGTTGACAGAAGCTTCTCGACTGGACTGGGAAAAATGGAAAGAGACTTCAGAATACCGCCCGGTGATCAATATAGAAAATCACGACACCATCAGTATGTTGCTGATCGATGAGCAACAAAACCTATTTGCCGCCTGTACCACCAGCGGTGCGGCATGGAAAATGCACGGCCGCATTGGGGACTCCCCCATCATCGGCGCAGGTTTATTTTTGGACAACGAAGTAGGTGCGGCAGCAGCCACTGGCCTGGGCGAAGCGGTCATCCGCACCGCTGGAAGCGCGATGATTGTCGAGGCTATGCGCCACGGAATGTCACCCGATGAAGCTTGCCGAATGGTGGTGGAACGGATTTCAAACCTGCATAAAAACGACCCGGATTGGGAAAATCTGCAGGTCGGATTTATCGCCCTTAACAAGCGCGGAGTTTATGGCAGTTATAGCCTCAGACCCGGGTTTGACTTTGCGGTTACGGACCAGAATACGCCCAGCAACATGGTGAAAGCCCCCTATGCCTTAGGGTAAAGATGGGGACCACTGCGCCCGAGTCAATCTAAAAATCATTCGATCTCCCCGAACGCCCACAGGTAGTGCCCCGAGCTTTGTCACGGCTTTTTGGGAGCGAAAATTTTGGTCGTACACATAAAAAATGACCTGTTCCACCTGCTGAAAAGCATGGTCCAACAGGGCTTTTTTCACTGCTGAATTCACCCCACTCCCCCACAAGGATGGATCAAAAAAAGTATATCCGATCGCCACTGAGCGGTTTTGAGGGTTAAACTCATAAAAACGCGTGCTGCCGACAATCTCCTGAGTTTGCTGGGAAACCACCACATAAAACCCCCAACCTTGCTCCATTCCTTGATCGAAAAATCGCTGAAACTCGGCGAGATCTCCCCTGTTTTTTTCACTGTGTTGCGCCCAGATCACCGGATTTTTACCCACAGCGTATAATTCAGCAAAGTCTGAAGGTATCGCTGGTCTGATCAACCAATGTTCGGTCTCTAAAGGCTGAGAGAAATAAGTTTTATCCAT
>JANRDC010000012.1 GCA_030726725.1 Flavobacteriaceae bacterium | reverse complement strand
CCCCAACCCTCAGAGCCGAAATCTGATATTCTATCCAGTTGAACTACGCAGCCAAAATTTTTGTTGTCGCCTTAGGCGAGGAGTGTTTTTACTTGTTCAGCGATGAGCTTTCCTTCAGCCTGACCGGCCAGCGCTTGGTTGGCGGCAGCCATGACTTTACCCATGTCTTTAATGGAGGTGGCACCTAGCTCACTGATGATTCTTTTGATATGAACGGCTACTTCTTCTACAGATAGCTGAGCAGGTAAAAATCGCTCAATCACAGCTACTTCCTGCAACTCAGTTGCTGCGAGATCTTCACGGCCCTGGTCTTGGTACATGGCCGCTGCGTCTTTTCGCTGTTTGACCAAACGCTGTAAAAGCTTGACTTCAGCCTCTTCAGCAAGCGCTTCTGAGGCACCTGAAGAGGTTTGCTCGAGCAGAATGGATGACTTAATGGCGCGCAAAGCCTGTAGGGCGATGGCGTCCTTGGCCCGCATGGCGTCTTTCAACTGTTCCATTACTTTGTCTTGTAAGCTCATGTGTTGTGTTTTGGGCGACAAAGTTAATAAAAACAAGACAATGCTCGGGGCTTCATCTAGGATTAGTCGACGTTGTCGTGTAAAAAAGAATTGTTGGTGCGCAAACGGTCCTCATCGTTGGGATCTGCGGAAAGGGTAGTGCGCGACAACTTAGCCTCCACTGGATTTTGATCCAGAGCAATACCTTGGCGCTTGTAGGCTGGTTCTTTCTCAATCTCATCGATGCGTTGTAAACTGTTGTTGAAGTGGTAATTAAACTCCTTAAACTGGCGCTTGCGCTCCTCAGTTCTGGCTTTCAGCAAATCAGCAATGGGGCTTTCCATAGGGTCGACCTCTACAGATGAAGCTTGTGCTACAGGAGCTTCCACCACCTTGTGTTCAAACTGCAGCTCGGGTAGTTCAGCTACTTCCGCTTCCTTGGGTTCAGGTTGGGCTTGGGTGAGCTTTTGCTCTAGCTCCATATAATCCTCTAAACTATATCGTTTGGCAGGAGCTTCCTCACTGATAAAAGCCGCAGGAGCGGGTTCTTGGCGGAGTGGTTTGGGGGCTACAATTTCAGCATCGATCACTTCAAGATTCCAAATCTGGGCTGAAGTAAGTTCCTGGGGCACGGGAATTTTGGGGGCTTGTACCTCTTCGATGGTCAGATCAAAAAACAAGGATGTTTGCTCCTCAAAAACAGGCTCCTCGATGGTTAGTGGAGGAATATTGGCCGAAGGTTTTTCCACGATGTGGAATTCCATTTCCGTCTCAGTATCATCCGCCTCAAGTTCAAATGATGACTCAGGCGTAATCACTTCAAAATCTACTACCTCCAAGTTGCGCAAAGCTTCAGTGGTGGGGATCAATGCATCTTCATCCAAATCAACTATGGCTAGATCGTCTTCTGCTTCAGCGAGCTCAAAACCAAAAGCGTCGGTTTCATCAGACCACTCCAACACATGGGTGATGGTAGGCTGATCAGCAGCAACCTCAGCCATGGGTGTGTCAAAAAGAGGTGCGATAGACTCCTCGATGGAATCCAGTTCGCTATCCAGCTCCGCTACAGGAGCATTTTCGCTCGCTTGGGGCACCACTAACTCAGCCTCACACTCTAGATCGAAATAAATCGGTGGCTCCACAGAAGAAGCGGTGCCCATCAGGTTGAGGTTTACGCGTTGTTCATCTTCCAGGGTGTGGATGATTTTTTTGGCTTCGGTGTTGACAATTTCGTTCTGTTGTTCGGGATTGAAACCAGTGGCAATAACGGTCACAGCGATGGATTCGCCGAGGTTGATGTCCTCACCTACCCCCATGATGATGTTGGCGCATTGGCCCGCCTCTGCTTGAATGTAGTCGTTGATTTCACCTATTTCATCGATGGTGATTTCGCTGGACCCTGAAACGATCAATAACAGTACGTTTTTGGCTCCAGTGATCTTGTTGTCGTTGAGCAATGGAGAATCCAAAGCTGAAGAAATCGCCTCTAAGGCGCGGCCTTTGCCAGTAGCGCGGGCTGAACCCATGATGGCTGAACCACTGTTGGCCAATACGGTTTTGGCGTCGCGCAAGTCGATGTTTTGGGTGTAATGGTGGGTGATCACTTCAGCGATTCCTTTGGCCGCAGTAGCCAGCACCTCATCCGCTTTAGAAAACCCAGCCTTAAATCCAAGGTTTCCGTATACCTCGCGCAACTTGTTGTTGTTGATGATGATCAATGAATCTACACTCTGTCTGAGTTTGGCAATTCCGGCCTGGGCCTGATCATTTCTCATTTTCCCCTCGAACAAAAACGGGGTGGTGACGATTCCGACCGTTAAAATGTCCATTTCCTTAGCAGCACGTGCGATCACAGGAGCTGCCCCAGTTCCTGTACCTCCACCCATACCCGCAGTGATAAAAACCATTTTGGTTTGGGTATCGAGCATCGCGCGAATGTCATCTACACTCTCTTGAGCTGCTTTTTCACCCACCTCAGGGTTGGCACCCGCTCCCAATCCTTCAGTCAGGGAAATACCCAGTTGAATTTTGTTGGGCACGGCTGAATTATCCAGGGCTTGTGCATCGGTGTTGCACACCACAAAGTCAACACCTTTGATCCCTGCCTCAAACATATGATTGATGGCATTGCTACCACCTCCGCCAACGCCGATCACTTTGATCACGTTGGATTGGTGTTTGGGAAGATCGAAATGGATGTGGTCTAGATCGGAAAAAGATTCGTTCATAGGGGCTGTATTACGGGGTGTTATTCTGCGTCGTTTAAAAAGGTGATAAAGCGTTCAATCCAACTGTCAAAAGTGGATTTGCGCTCTTTTTTCTCTGGCTTACCAGTGGCTTGTGCATCGGCTGAAGCTTCAGCGGTGGTGGTATCACCCTGGGATTCAGTGGGGGTATGGTCCGCCTCGCTCGCAGCAGTGAACTGGTCATGACCTGATGATGGATCAGACGTCGGCTGTGGCTCTGGACGGTTTCTGCGGTCTTTTTGTATGGCGTGCATCAACAGACCAACAGCTGTTGCATATACTGGACTGGTGATTTCTTCGTTGGAATCCCCGGCTAAATGCTCGTTGGGATAACCGATACGGGTGTCCATCCCGGTGATGTACTCCACCAGTTGTTTGATGTGTTTTAATTGACTTCCCCCTCCGGTAAGGACAATGCCTGCAATCAATTTCTTGCGGGGATCATCGTGACCGTAATTTTTGATTTCTACAAAAACTTGCTCGATGATCTCCACCACACGGGCATTGATAATCTTGGACAAGTTCTTTAGGGTGATTTCTTTGGGGTCTCTTCCGCGCAGACCGGGAATAGAGACAATCTCGTTGTCTTTGTTCTCCCCTGGCCAGGCAGATCCAAACTTCATTTTAAGCAGTTCTGCTTGTTTCTCAATGATCGAACAGCCGTCTTTGATGTCTTCAGTGATGACGTTTCCTCCGAAAGGAATCACTGCCGTATGGCGAATAATCCCGTCTTTAAAAATCGCCAAGTCAGTGGTGCCACCACCGATATCGATCATGGCCACACCGGCCTCTTTTTCTTCTTGACTCAACACCGCATTGGCCGAAGCTACTGGTTCTAGGGTGATATCTGACAGATCTAAACCAGAGCTTTTGATGCAACGACCTATGTTTCTAATCGAAGAGACCTGGCCGACAACCACGTGAAAATTGGCCTCCAGGCGACCTCCGTACATCCCGATGGGCTCTTTGATTTCTGCCTGACCATCCACCTTGTATTCCTGGGGCAAAACATGGATGATTTCCTCACCTGGCAGCATCACCAATTTGTGTACTTGGCGGGTCAATCGCTCTAGATCGTCCTCGGAAATCACCTCTTCAGAATTCGGTCTGGTGATGTAATCTGCGTGTTGTATACTTCTGATGTGCTGTCCGGCAATACCGACCACAACATTGGAAATTTTAAGCCCTGAATCAGCTTCAGCCTGGGTGACCGCTTGTTGGATGGACTGGATGGTTTGGGTAATGTTGTTGACTACACCGCGGTGTACCCCCAAACTCTTGGATTTACCCACGCCTAGGACTTCCAATTTACCATACTCATTTTCGCGGCCGATAATCGCCACAATCTTGGTGGTTCCAATGTCTAATCCTACTGAATAATGCCCCTGTTCCATAATGCTATTTTATCCCTATTGCTTGATGATCAAACGATAAATCAATTTTTTTATATCGCGCAGGCACGGTGTCCTGAGCTAACTTGTTGTTGATGGCTACCAACCGAGCCATTTTTCCAGGCAGATCACTTAAATCTCCCAAGTGTACCTGGTAGTCCACCGCGGCCAAGGCCAGAGTGAATTTTTGGTTTTTTTCGATGTGCACACCGATTAACTGTTCGCTGAGCACTTCGTTTTGTCTGGCAAAAGACAATAATTCGTAACAGGCCTTCATGGTCTGAGGGTTAATCTCCCCGGTGACTATGGGAACCCTAGCGGCATGTAACCCAGAAAGCGGCATGGTGTTGCCCTGTCGATCTAAGTAAAATGCGCGGGTGCTGTCCACCACCCTCGCCCACGGTTGTTTTTGCGTCAACTCGGCCCTAAGTTGCCCATCCACAGTGACATAGACCTCAGCTGCTTCGAGCATTTGGTCCTGTGAAAGCATACTTTCAAGCCTACTCAAAACTAATTTTTCTTTGTGGGTGCTCGGGTCAGCCGCCCATTTTTGTATTAACAATTTATTAACCACTTCTGTATTGGTGTAGTGGTTTTCCCCAGGCGTAAATGCGTACTGAAGATCAGACCATTTGGGTTGTGGGTGCTTGTACTGCGACCACCAATAACTGCTGACAAGCGCGGTCATCACCAAAAGCATCAAGGCTATTTTCATCCACTTTTTCACAGCAAACTATGTTTAATTTTTTGGGCCAAAACGCCGATATCTCCAGCCCCTAAAGTGACCAATAATTCAGGGTTTAACTCATGCAGCAGGGGGATCAATGCATCCTGGGAACAAACGCGTACATCTGGGTGATTCATCAAGGACATCAGAAAGGAGGAATCTATACCCGGCAAGGGCAGTTCACGCGCAGGATAAATCTCCAAAAGCAAGACCTGATCAAAACGAGACAAAGCCTGGGCAAATTCAGCGGCAAAATCTCGGGTTCTGGTAAACAAATGCGGTTGAAAAACCACTGTTTTACGCCGGGTGGGATAGGTTTGCGCCAGGGCGTCATATACCGCTTCAATCTCCGTAGGGTGGTGGGCGTAATCGTCCACCATGACCAAGTCAGGACGATTGATCTCTACAGAAAAACGCCTTTGCACCCCCTGAAACTGTTCGATACCGCGAATCAACGCCTTGGGATCCAGATCAGTTTCCATGCCCAACGCCAACGCGCCCAAGGCATTTAAAGCGTTGTGTACCCCAGGGAGGTTCCAGCAGATGTCTGCCCAATACCCTTGAGGAGTTTGTACATCAAAATAGATTTGTTCATCGACTACGCGGTGATTCAACAAACGGTAATCCACACTAGGGCCTTGGCCATAAATCACGGCTTGATCGAGATCTATCCCCGTAACTGACTCGTGTACCACTAACCTCTTTGGAGCAGATAAGCGGTCTGCAAAATCGGCAAATCCCTGAAAAAACGATGCCCGATCCCCGTAAATATCCAAGTGATCAGGATCGATATTGGTGATTAAAGCAGCTTGTGGACTGAGCTGTAAAAACGAGCGATCAAACTCGTCTGCTTCTACCAGGCTGACACTGTGACCGTGGCTGATGTAATTGGCGTGAAACTGATTGGCCACGCCGCCTAGAAATGCGGTGAAGGGACTATTGGCCTCTACCAACATCGCTGCCAATAAGCTAGAAGTAGTTGTTTTTCCGTGGGTACCTGCTACAGCGTAGCAAAAAGTTGGTCGGGTGACCGCACCCAACAGGGCTGCCCTTTTAACCAATGTATACCCATTTGCTCTAAAATAGTGCAATAAGACGCTGTCTTTCGGAATAGCTGGGGTATACACCACCAAGGTATGCTTAGGATCCAAATAAGCTGGAGCCAATACCTGAATGGCATCTTCAAAAGAAATCTCCACGTCCATTCCTGCCAACAATGCGGTGATCGATGACGGTGTGCGGTCATAACCTGCTACAGCGTACCCTTGAGCCTTGAGGTATTGCGCCAAAGCCGACATCCCTATGCCCCCTATGCCCAGGAAAAAAACAGATTTATAGGCGTTGATCTCAATCATGGAGCTGTTGAATGATGTGTTGTACTATATTTTGGGTAGACTCGGTAAAGGCGCATTGACCCAAGCGAAGACCCATCTCACGGGCAGCCTCGGGATCGGCCATCCAACGGGTAAACACCTCGGCAAATCGATCGGAGTCTCGCTCGGCTAAAAGCAAAGCAGCTCCCTGATCCACCATGGCTTGGGCGTTCTTTGTCTGGTGATCCTCAGCCACATTGGGGGAAGGAATCAGCAATACAGGCTTGGCGACTAAGGCCAGTTCTGAAACCGTACCTGCTCCCGCGCGCGAAATAATCCAATCCGCACAAGCGTAAGCCCAGTCCATTCGGTCGATAAATGGCAACACGACCACCCCATCTTGTTGCATGGGTGTGTATTGATCCGCATAAAGCGCTCCGCATTGCCAGAGCAATTGCACCTCAGCCGCTGCAAAAAGAGGTAGGTGTGCCGCAATAATTTGATTGATTTTTCGGGCACCTAAACTGCCTCCGAGGATCAGCAAAGTCTTTTTCTGCGGAGACAACCCCCAGTGGGCCATCCCCTGAGCTCTTTCCTGATCGCCCACCTGAATAGAAGCCCGAACAGGATTTCCGGTGAGCACAGTTTTATGGGCGGGAAAGAATTTATCCATACCCGGATAAGCCACAAAAATAGAGGATGCCCCGGCAGCCAACCACTGATTGGTTTTGCCCGCATATGCATTTTGTTCTTGAACAAAATAGGGAATCCCCATCCATCCAGCTACTTTGAGCAGTGGCCCTGAGGCAAATCCTCCGGTACCGATCACCGCTTTGGGTTTAAATCGCCACAAGATCCAAGCCGACTTCAGCAGACTAAATGCGACCTGAACAGGAAACTGAATCAACTTTAAACTCAATTTTCTGGAGAGACCCGCAATCCAAAGTCCTTGAATCGGATAACCCGCCTGAGGCACTCGAGTCATTTCCATTTTACCCAAAGCGCCGACAAAAAGCACCTCAGCTTCAGGCTGGGCTTTTTTGAGTCCATCTGCGATGGCGATGGCCGGGTAGATGTGCCCCCCAGTCCCTCCTCCGGATAATATGTATCTAAGCTTCTTCACTCAACACATTTAAGGGGTGATCTGCCTCTTCTTCTGAAATCGATGGCTGGTCTTTTCTACTGGCGCTTAAGATCATACCCAAGGCCAAACAGGTCATCCATATCGACGTACCTCCACTGCTGATCAAGGGCAAGGTCTGTCCGGTTACTGGCAATAACGCCACCGCGACACCCATATTGATAAAGGCCTGAAAAACAATGGGAAGTCCCAATCCGATCACCAGCAACTTAGCAAATGCCGTGGGTGCGTTGTGGCTGATCAAGACAATTCTCAACAGCACCAATAGGTAGAGCAACACCAAAAATCCAGCAAACACCATCCCGTACTCCTCTACGATGATTGCGAAAATAAAATCCGACGAGCTTTGGGGTAGAAAATTTTTCATCACGCTTTTGCCGGCGCCTAATCCAAAAATCCCTCCGGTAGCGATGGCTGTTTTGGCCCTTTGCACTTGATAATCCGCCTCGGTGATCTCATCGCTGGAAAAAGATTCAATACGGCTGATCCAGGTATCTACACGGTTGGGGAACATGTCCGGGAAATTCATGGCCAATACGACAAAAAGCGCACCCGCAGCTGCGCCAATGGCCGTCATCACCACGAGGTATTTCAGCGGATATCCTCCGACAAACAACAAGAGCATCACCAACATAAAAATCATTAGTGCGGTGGACAGGTTGGCCGGGAAAATCAATCCCACCACAGTGATCACAGGAAGCCACAGGGGTACAATGGAAGAGACAAAGGTGATCTTGGTGTCCCTTAACTTGCTGAGGTAGCGCGCCACGTAGACCATGGTCACCACCAAAGCCAGGGTGGAGGTTTGAAAGCTGATGCCGATACCGGGGATTCTGATCCAACGGCTCGCATTGGCCCCATCGATGGTGCTGCCTTGCGTCAGGGTGACCGCCAACAATAAAATAATGATGGGCATCCCCAAAAAGGACAAGCCTTTAAAATAGTTGAGGGGTACTCTGTGGACCGCAAACATAATCCCAAAGCCGATGGCCAGCATGGCTGCGTGCTTCACCAAATGGGTGGTCGTGGATCCGGTATTGGCCACATAGGCCAGATTGCTGGAAGAACTGTAGACCGGCAAAAAGGAATAGGCAGCGATAAAAGCCACCAGGGCCCAAAGCGTCTTGTCTCCGGAAATCTTGGCAAATATGTTGGACAAAGGCCCCATACTACAGATTTTTTACAGCCGCCTTGAACTGGTCTCCGCGGTCTTCATAATTCTTAAACAAATCAAAACTCGCGCAGGCTGGGGAGAGCAAAACAGTGTCGCCACGCTCCGCTATTTTGTAACAAACCCGCACACACTCGTCCATGTCATAAGTCTCCACCACCAAATCAACCACATTGGAGAAAGTGTCCTTGATCTTTTGGTTGTCCAAGCCCAAACACACAATGGCTTTTACTTTTTCGCGTACCAAAGGCATGAGTTCCATATAGTCATTGCCTTTATCGACGCCCCCAACAATCCACACAATGGGTGTTTTTACACTTTCCAACGCGTAGTAAACCGCATTGACATTGGTGGCTTTTGAGTCGTTGATGTAGTGGACATGATGAATTTTGAGCACGGATTCCAGGCGATGTGGCACCCCTTGAAAGGTCTGCACGCTTTGTCGGATCGTTTCCTTTCGGATGTTGACCAAACTAGCTGCCGCAGCAGCCGCCATGGTGTTTTTAATGTTGTGAATGCCTTCTAATGCAAGGGTATCGACGTCCATAGTATAATAGTCTTGGGGTAGTTTTACATGTATTTTGCCTTGGTCCATCCACACCCCAAAATCCAATACCCTAAGGGCAGAAAAAGGAATAAGGGTCGGAGCCAAACTGTTATTTGAAATAAAGGTGTTCAACGCGGGATCATCCGCATCGTAGATCAAGTAATCCGCAGCCGTTTGGTTCATGGCGATGCGAAACTTGGCAGAGATGTACCGGTTGATGTCGTATTGATAGCGATCTAAATGGTCCGGTGATATATTGGTGATCACCGCCACGTGAGGTTTCAGCGTTTCTATGCCATCGAGTTGAAAACTGCTCAGCTCAAGCACATACATGGGTTGTGGGTTTTGAGTCACCATAGCCGCAAAGCTGTTGCCAATATTGCCTGCCAACCCACAAGCTACCCCGTCGCTCACCACCAAATGATAAGTCAACATAGTGGTTGTGGTCTTTCCGTTGGAACCTGTAATCGCGACGATTGGGCTATCCGTATACCGAGCACCCAACTCTATTTCTGAAATCACGGGAACTCCTTGAGCTAGGTATTGAGCAACCAAAGGCGCAGTGTCCGGAATACCTGGACTTTTCACCACCAGTGACGCCTGAGCTAGATCCGGGTGGTTGTGTCCGTGTTGTTCCCAAGCGATCCCTCGCTCGTCCAGCGTTTTCTGGTGCTGCGTTGCGATGGCGCCTTGATCAGAAACAAGGACTTGGTAGCCTTGGGCCTGGGCTAATAACCCTGCGCCAACGCCGCTCTCTCCTGCTCCTAAAACAACCAACAAGGACATACTATCTGATTTTTAAGGTGACTATAGTGATGATGGCCAGCGCAATACCGACGATCCAAAAACGGCTGACAATCTTGCTTTCGTGATATCCCATCTTCTGGTAGTGGTGGTGAAGGGGCGCCATTTTAAAAATGCGCCTCCCCTCCCCAAACTTCTTTTTGGTGTATTTGAAATATCCGACCTGCAGCATTACAGAAAGGGATTCCGCAAAAAAGATTCCGCAAAGCACCGGGATCAGCAGTTCCTTGCGCACGATTAGGGCGATCACGGCAATAATACCGCCAATGGTTAAACTGCCTGTATCTCCCATAAATACCTGGGCTGGATAAGCGTTGTACCAGAGAAAGCCGACTAGGGCTCCTGTAAATGCACCCACAAACACCACGATTTCTCCGGCGCGGGGGATAAACATGACGTCTAGATAATCTGAGAAAATGATGTTTCCTGAAATCCAGGCCAATATACCCAGGGTCAAGGCGATGATCGCTGAAGTTCCTGCAGCCAACCCATCGATACCGTCGGTGAGGTTGGCCCCATTGGAGACCGCTGTCACGATGATAATCACCACAGGAATAAAGATCAACCAAGCGTAATCACTGGCACCTTCACCCATCCAACCGATCAACTGATCGTAAGAAAACTCGTTGTTTTTGACAAAAGGGATGGTGGTTTTGGTGGATTTTTGAGCTGGAGACATTTGCCCCAGACGGGTGGCCTGAGCAACCCCCTGATCACCGTTGGGCCCCACGACTACAGTTTCATAAGCGTCGGTCTGCACCATTTGCACGCCAGGACTCTGGTGTGTTCTCATGGTCACCTCTGGATGAAAATACAGGGTAAGCCCCACGATTAATCCCAATCCGACCTGACCCAACACCTTAAACTTTCCCTTCAGCCCTTGCTTGTCTTTCTTAAATACCTTGATGTAATCGTCGATAAAACCTATAGTCCCCATCCAAAGGGTGGCCACTACCAACAAAATGATATACACCTCAGCGATCTTGGCAAACAACAGCACAGGAATCAAGGTGGCCAAAATGATAATCAAGCCCCCCATGGTTGGGGTTCCAGCCTTCTGAGATTGACCCTCTAAACCCAAATCGCGTATGCTTTCCCCGATCTGGGCGCGTTTGAGTGCTGCAATGATTTTCTTTCCAAAAATACTGGCGATCAACAGGGAGGTAATAATCGACAGTGCCGCCCTAAAGGACAAGTAGGAAAAAAGTCCTATTCCTGGAAAATCGTAGTGGGCTTGAAGGTACTCAAACAGGTAATAGATCATGGTGTTGGTTGGTTAGGGGTCAATAAGGATTGTGCGATGGCCATATCGTCAAATGGGGTGCGGACCCCTTTGACTTCCTGATAGGTTTCATGGCCTTTTCCTGCAATGAGGATAATATCGTGAGGAGCAGCCATAGCCACCGCTGTTTTAATCGCTTGAAAACGGTCTTCGATGACTAGATACCTGTTGGATCTGTCTGCGGGAACCCCTGCTTCCATGGCTTGGAGGATGGCTTTTGGATCCTCAGTTCTGGGATTGTCTGAGGTGAAAATAGCTCGATCACTGTTCTGTGCAGCAATAGCTGCCATGACCGGGCGCTTGGCGGTATCTCGATCTCCGCCACAGCCCACCACAGTGATCAACTGTTCGTTTTTGGTGCGAATCGCTTGGATGGTCTCCAAAACATTTTCCAACGCATCTGGGGTATGGGCGTAATCGACCACTACCGTCACCTGATTCGGCCCGCGAAATGCCTGAAATCTTCCCGGCACATGACCCAGTTGGCTCAGGGCTGGAAGCACTTCTTCAGGACGGCTGCCCAACTGCAATGCAGCAGCGTATATCGCCAATAAATTATAGGCGTTAAAAGCTCCGACCAGGGGACTCCAAAACTCGTGTCCATCCAACTGCAATTGCAGGCCGGTAAAATGATTCTCCAAGATCTGGGCCCGGTAATCCGCCATGGACTTAAGCGCGTAAGTGCGCACTTTGGCCTGGGTGTTTTGGGCCATATAGAGCCCGTTTTTGTCGTCTGCGTTGACCAAGGCCCAAGCCTGTGGAGTCAACCCATCAAACAATTTTTTCTTGGTGTCTCTATACTCGGCAAATGTGTGGTGATAATCCAAATGATCATGGGTGAGGTTGGTAAACACCGCTCCGGCAAACACCAAGCCCTCAATGCGGTGCTGGGCAATGCCATGGGAACTCACTTCCATAAAGCAATACGAAGCGCCTCGATCCCGCATCATAGCGAGATAGCGCTGTATGGTCAACGCATCTGGCGTCGTGTTTAAAGTGGGAAAACGCTCTTCACCCACGCGGATTTCAATGGTGGATATCAAACCAGTGACGTAACCCATGGCCGTGTAGAGGGCATAGAGCAAACTGCTGGTGGTCGTTTTTCCATTGGTACCTGTGGTGCCGACCAAGGTCACCGTTTTCGAGGGGTGATCATAAAAATGAGCTGCAATCACACCCAAAGCAACTTCTGGAGCGGGTACCCCCACATAAGTGACACCTGGATGCAGTACTTCTGGAATTTGGGCACACACCACCGAGCGAGCGCCCAGTTCAATCGCCCGGTCAATATATGCGTGACCGTCGACTTGAGCACCCTTCACCGCGACAAACAAACTGTCTTTTTCCGCACGGCGAGAATCCAATACAACACTGGTCACCGGAATCTGAGTCGATCCTGCTACTTCGTCGATACGCACCCCAAAAAGCAAATCCTTTAGCGCTTTCATTCCAATGTCAGTTGTACAGTTGTTCCTTTAACCAGCGGTGATCCAGGCACCAAAGACTGAGCCTTGACCTGACCTATTCCTTGTATGCGCACCGAAACCCCATTGTTTTCCAACAAAGCCACCGCATCTCTGCCCGGCAAACCATCCAGATCAGGCATGACCAAAAGCGGTCCCTTAGTCAACAATTCGTAGGATACTTTTTGCTCTTGAATCTCTGAACTGGGCTTCCATGTAGCCGCTACCCACTGGGCATTGTGGTTGGAAGTATATATTTTTTGAGCGATCGCCTTAAACACAGGTCCAGACACATCCGCCCCGTAATAACCTATGCCTTTATCGGGCTCATGAATGACAACGATACATGAGTACTTGGGGTTGTCCGCCGGAAAATAACCCGAAAAAGTAGAGATATACTTAAGCTTGTCTTTGTCTCCTGAGGCGTAGTTTTTTTGTGTAGTTCCGGTTTTGCCAGCCATAGAGAAATTGGGATCGTATAAGCCTCTTCCCGTGCCCCCTTTCTTGTTGACAATGTCGGAAAGGATTTGCCGTACCTTGCCCAAGGTCTCCTCAGAACAAATCGACGGATTGATCACTTCCTTGTCAAAGCGTTGAATTACCTTATCCCAAGAACGAATTTCTTTAATCAATCTAGGGCGGACCATCTCCCCGTTGTTGGCAATGGCATTGTAAAACGTCAAGGTCTGCAGCGGCGTGAGTGAAACTTCATATCCATAAGCCATCCAAGCCAAAGAAAGTCCTGACCAACCCTTGTCGCCTGGGTATCTGATCACCGGCAATCCCTCGCCAGCAATGGGAAGATCCAAGGGTTGATGCAAATTCATATTGCGCAGTCGGTTGACAAACTTTTTGGGATTGTCTCGATAGTTTTCATTAATTATTTTGGCAAATGCGGTGTTCGAAGACACCATTAAGGCTTTGGAGACTGTGATTTTTCCATATCCACCTTTGTGGGAGTCACGCACCATGCCATTGTACACCTTATAGAGTCCGTTTTGGGTATCCACAATACTGTTGGTATCCACGTATTTGTCCTCCAGCGCAGCCACCAAGGACATCACTTTAAAGGTAGACCCAGGCTCGTGGGACTCAGAAACCGCGTAGTTGAGTCGCTCGTAGTATTGGCCCTCAGCACTAACTCCTAGATTGGACATGGCTTTGATTTCTCCAGTAGCCACCTCCATCACCACCACAGTACCGTGGTCAGCCTTATATTTTTCCAACTGGGTCAACAAAGCGTGGTGCGCAATATCTTGGATGCCCACATCAATGGTGGAGACCACATCGTATCCATCTTGTGGCTCTACGGTGTTGTTCATGCCCACTGGTTTCCACTGCCCCTTAGCGATGCGCTGTTTTAATCTTTTTCCAGCTACGCCATTGAGGTACTTGCTAAACGCACCTTCCAGGCCAATGCTCGTGAGCTTCCCATTTTCATCCGTCTTCTCATAACCCACCATACGCTTGGCAATGTCCCCTAGAGGATGGTCACGCACTGTTTTTTGCACGCTGATAAAACCACCTTTAAATGGTCCTTTGCTAAAAAGCGGAAATGACTCTATGCGTTTAAAATCGATATAATCCAACTTGGAAGCGATCATGGTGTACCGATTTTCCTTGGCTTTGGCCTGCCTCAGATACTGCTCATAATATGCAGCTGGCTTGCCCAGCATCACGGACAACGAGTCCGACAAAGGTTTGACCAATGCTTCAAAATCTTTTGATTTGACAGAAACCGCATCCCAGCGCACCTCGTACTGAGTCACTGAGGTGGCCAACAAGCTGCCATCATGGGAAAACAAACTGCCTTTGTTGGGCTCAATAGTAAACATGCGTTCGGTGCGTTCAGCTGCCTCAGCGCGCAGTTCAGGCCCTTCTACAAAATGGATTTTAAACATGCGCACCACCACAGCCACCCCAAAAATCGCGAGCAAAAATGCGATGAGGTAGAGTTTTCTCAGGAGGTTTTTCTCAGTGAGCGCCATAGTTACTCTTTGGATTGAACTATTATTTTGGTAGGTGGAGATTGGGGCGGCATCAAACCGATTCCTTCCACTTGTTTTCTGATGTTGGATTCCAAACGCTGTTGTTGCAAGCGAGCGCGGACACTGGCATAAGTATTTCTCAACGCCTGTACTTCTTCGTTGATGCGTGCGATCTCATACACTTTACCCTCTGCGCGATGCGCGGAGAGAATCATCAACCCTGCTAAAAAAAAGAGATACAAAATCATTCGCCAGTGTTTGGGGGCGTCTTCATTGATCAAAAAAGATCCTTGAAGCAATGATTTTAGGTGTTTTTTCATATCACTTCTTTTCTGCTATTCTCATTTTTGCTGAACGCGCCCTGTTGTTACGCGAAATTTCTGCAGGACTGGGAACCACCAAACCACCCACTTTCTTTAAGGGTACTTCTGTGTTTCCGTACATATCTTTTTCCGCCTCTCCTGAAAAACGTCCGGCGCGTATAAAATTCTTGACCAAACGATCTTCCAGAGAATGGTAAGCGATCACCACCAAACGACCTCCTGGTTTAAGCATGGACGGCACTTGTGCCAACAAAGACTCGATAACCTGCATCTCTGAGTTCACCTCAATGCGTATTGCCTGATAGACCTGGGCCAATATTTTGTGGTCGTAAAATCCGTTTAAAAATGGCTTGAGCACAGTATTAAGCGCCGTTGTGGTCTCGATGGGGCCTAAAGCGCGTGCTTCGACAATAGCTTTGGCCATAGCCCTTGAGGAGCGCAATTCACCAAACAGATGAAATATGCGCGCGAGTTCCTCCTCCGCGTATCGATTGACTACTTCCCGAGCGGTCAATACTTGTTTTTGATTCATACGCATGTCCAACACCCCTTCAAAACGCGTGGAAAAACCCCGCTCAGCCTGGTCAAACTGGTGGGAAGAGACGCCTAAATCAGCCAGGATTCCATCGACTTCTTTTTGTCCATGAAACCTCAAAAACTGTTGCATAAACTGAAAGTTTTCGCGTATCAGCACAAATCGAGGATCCTCGATCTCGTTCTGCCAGGCCGCCTCGTCTTGATCAAAAGCGTACAATTTTCCCCGCTCGGACAACTGAGCCAAAATGGCGCGACTGTGTCCGCCTCCACCAAAAGTTGCGTCTACGTACACCCCGTCAGGGTTAATCTCTAAGCCCGCTAGGGACTCTTCGAGCAATACTGGATTATGATAGCTGGTCATCGTCATCTCCCATTACTTCTTCTGCCAACTGTGCAAAATCCAAAGCAGACTCACTAAGCGCCTGCTCGTACAGGGTTTTGTCCCAGATCTCGACAATGTTAATCGCGCAACTCAGCACAACTTCTTTGTCGATTTGGGCAATACCCATTAAATTTTTGGGGATGAGCAGACGACCCACCGCGTCGATATCTACCACCTTAACACCAGCGGTAAACCTGCGGATAAAATCGTTGTTTTTCTGCTTGAACCGATTTTTGCGGTTCATCTTTTCCATCAGCACCTGCCATTCTCCCATAGGATAAAGTTCCAAACACGGCTGAAATACAGCGCGCTTCAAAATAAACTCCTGACCGCCTGTCGCTGCCAGTTGCTTTTTTAAAGCAGCAGGAACCATAACGCGTCCCTTGCTGTCTGCTTTGCATTCATATGAGCCAATGAGGTGAACCACAAAAACTTATCTATAGGTTGATGTTTCAAAAATAAGACGAAATTTCCCACTTTTTACCACTTTTTACCACATTGTTGATAAGTTTTGGGGTGATCAGCGACAATCACCCACTGGACAAGACTTCCGACCTGTTGAACAGTTGTTGAATAAGTACTAGACTATGGAGGCAACCCGTCAAAGTTTCGAAGTGCGCGCCTACACCAAAACCAGCAGGTGTATTTTATACCGCTGAATAACTATATTTGCCCGAATGCTTGAAATAAAACCATGAAAGATCAACTGATCAAAGACGGAAAATATACCTACATCGAAATAGGAACTGGACAACCCTTGGTGATCCTTCACGGTTTGATGGGTGGATTAAGCAATTTTCAAGGGGTGACGGATTTTTTTCCTCCAAAAGGATACAAGGTGATTATTCCTGAATTGCCGATTTACGACATGCCGTTATTAAAGACAACCGTAAAAAGCTTTGCGACCTACCTCAAAGGTTTCTTGACCCACAAGGGATTGACCGATGTGATTTTGATCGGAAATTCGTTGGGTGGCCATATCGGCTTGCTATTTTCCAAAATGCACCCCAGTTTTGTCAAAGGATTGGTCATTACGGGGAGTTCTGGTCTTTACGAAAGCGCTATGGGCGACAGTTACCCAAAAAGGGGGGACTATGAATACATCAAGCAAAAAGCCCAAGATGTTTTTTACGACCCTGCTGTGGCTACCAAAGAAATTGTAGATGATGTGTATGCTACGGTCAATGACCGTATCAAATTGATAAAAACCTTGGCGATTGCCAAAAGTGCGATTCGACACAATATGGCGCATGACCTACCCAAAATGTTGATGCCCACTTGTATTATTTGGGGTAAAAACGACAAGGTAACTCCGCCAAATGTCGCTGAAGAATTCGAGCGATTGATGCCCAACGCGGAACTTTTTTGGATCGACAAATGCGGTCATGCACCGATGATGGAACATCCTGATGAGTTTAACCGCTTGTTGGACCAATGGCTACAAAGCCGATCATTTTAAATTTCTCCCATGAAAATCACGAGTGCTGACTTTGTCATGAGCAATGCCAAGGTGGCTCAGTGTCCTGCGGAACCTTTGCCTGAATACGCCTTTATCGGGCGATCCAATGTAGGCAAATCCTCCCTGATCAACATGTTGGTGCAGCGCAAAGGATTGGCCAAAACTTCAGGAAGACCAGGCAAGACCCAACACATCAACCACTTCAAAATCAACCAAAACTGGTTTTTGGTGGATTTGCCAGGATATGGTTATGCCCGTGTGTCTAAAACCGCCAAAAAAACCTTCCAGAAATACATCACCAACTACTTTTTAGAGCGCACCCAGTTGATGTGCGCCTTTGTACTGGTCGATATTCGGCTTGAAGCACAAAAAATTGACTTGGAATTTATGCGTTGGATGGGCACCTCTGGAATTCCATTCTGCATCATCTTTACCAAAGCAGACAAAATCGGCCCTCAAGTCATCACGCGAAATGTCTCGGATTACGAGCAGAAATTATTGGCGGACGGATGGGAATCTATGCCCCAACACTTTGTCACTTCCTCAGCGGCCCACCAGGGCAGGGAGGATTTACTCGCCTACATCGACGAAATCAACAAATCTTTTTACGCCCAAAAGCGCTGATTTATTTTTGGGTAAGATCCAGTTTATCAGCAAAATACGCGCAGAAATCGCGCATGGTCTCTGTCATTTTTTCATCTTGGGTTGCCTTGTAAAAAGTATCCGCCATGGTGAGTAAGGTCTGATGAAAAAATATTTTCATCTCATCCACCGGCATGTCTTTGGTCCACAGGTCTATACGCAATGATTCTTTGGATTGATGATCCCAGACTGACAGCAAAAAGGCTTTGGTTTCTGACCGTTCTACCCCGCCATCTGGCGCAGACCAAAACAACTGCTCAGGAACTTTATTGACATCTAAACCTACCTCTAGGGTGATGTTTGACTGATGAACGACTTCGTTTTTCATGGATTAATTCGATTTAGTAGGTTTATATCCTGAGGACTCAAACAGGGAACGGGCATCCATGGCCAATAGGGCCTCAAGACTCAAATCCCCGTGACGCTGGACATAGGCATCAACGATGCGCCACCCGAAAAAACGGCCGATCATCGGAGGAATTTCCCCATCCATATCCAGTCCAAACTTAGAAAATGGCCCCGGCATCAATAAATTCACCCGTAAATTTTGATCGGTGGCATACAGCCAAGCTTTATCCACAAACATGCGCCACAACTCCTCTTCGTGGCTTAGGATCCAATTCCATTGATCGGGCGTATAGCCCATGTGCGTTGTAATGTTGCGCTCAGGCCAAAGCAAATGTTGGGTATGCAGCACCATACCCTGAGCAATCATGTGGTCGAGCAGATAACTGGCGGTTCTTTGCTCAATAGCTTTGCGACCTATAGCTGCGGACATTTTTACAAGCAACTGATCAGGTTCCATCGTCTGTCTGATATAAGTGGGCAAACCTTGGTAAAACGGATGATCTGCTCCTAAAAAATTATCCAATCCCAAGACCATCAAGCTGTCCGCATCAATCACTGCAAAATTGTAGTCTACCTGACTGATCAAAGTGTATATCTCAGGCAATTTTCGCTGAGGAAGGTGGTGTTTTACCCGCCCCAATAGCTGAGCAATATCTTTTTTTTGTGCTTCAAAATCCCCAAATACCAAATTCGATGCATTGAACAACTCAAGTTCAAGTGAGTCTGTTCGTTTAGCTGCCCAAACGGAATCAGGGGTGAATGTTGGTAAAAAAACAGCATACTTTTGTCTCAGTTCAGCGATTGAACGGGTCGTGTCTCTGTAAAAAATTAGATCAAATCGCTCGACATGTACCTGTTCCACGGGTAGGGGCGCTATATTTTCTACGGGGGTATCACGGCAACCCAAAAGGACTAACCCAATCAAAAGTGCGGGAAAAAACTGGTGATTCCTCATGATCTTCATTTGATGCGTTGGTGAATTTACCTTAATTTTGGAGCTCGCTAAGTTACTCCTTTCCACCAAAAATACTCGACCATGGACACCAAAAAAGTGATTGATCACATCGTAGAATGGCTCAAAAATTACGCCGCTCAATCGGGTAACCGCGGATTTGTGATTGGGGTTTCCGGAGGTGTGGACTCAGCTTTAACCTCGACACTTTGCGCCCTAACTGGCTTGGAAGTGCTGTGCCTTGAAATGCCGATTCACCAAGCGCCAAGTCAAGTAAACAGAGCCCAAAACCACATCAACTGGCTCAAGAAAAATTATCCAAATGTGCGTGAGCAACACGTTGAACTCACCGGAGTTTTTGATGCGCTGGTCAACGCTCTACCGCAACACCAAGCCTCAGAACAGCAGTTTTTAGCCCTGGCCAATACCCGCGCACGCCTGAGGATGAGCACGTTGTATTATTTTGCAGGTTTACACCGCTATTTAGTGGCAGGAACTGGAAATAAAGTGGAGGATTTTGGGGTAGGGTTTTACACCAAATACGGCGATGGCGGGGTCGATTTAAGCCCGATAGCCGATTTGTTAAAAACACAGGTGTATACCTTGGCTGAGGCGTTGGGCGTACACAGAGATATCTTGATCGCTCCGCCTACAGATGGGCTCTGGGGCGACCACAGAACCGATGAGGATCAAATAGGTGCTTCTTATCCTGAATTGGAATGGGCCATGGATGCCTATGCCGCTGGTAAGAAAACAGAAGACTTTAGCGGTAGAGAAAAGGAAGTGATGGAGATTTACACCCGATACCACCGGGCCAACAAACACAAAATGGACCCCATTCCGGTTTGTGAGATTCCAAAAAACTGGCTGTAATCCATAAAAAAATCAGGGGCTATCTAGCAATGACGACCCTGCCCAAGTGTTGGTTAAGCAGGTTGTACAACTGTCGATAATTCATCACCTCCTCCAAAGCTTCTTCTTGATCTGTTTCGGGGGACAGGGTGGAACTCTGAATTTTTTCCATGATTTTATCGATCAAAAAACAGCGCAAAGTCAATACTGTTTCTGTGACCAATTGTGCGAGACTAGCGCTTTTTTCCTTGGGATAAATCTCTTTTCGGTCCCAAGCATCCAACTGGTACTTTTCATCTTCCATCAACAAATAAGCCACTAACTGTGCTGATGGTTCTTCCAGCTGATGCACCATGCGCTGGGCGTCAAAATTTGGATCGGTATGATACCCTTGAATCAAGGTGGTGTAAAGCGCTTTAAAACCGGGGTGACTGAGTTCAACCTCGTCCATCTGCAGATCTAAATATATCTTTTCAAAAACTTTAGCTGTGAATTTTTTGCGCTCCATGACCCACGATCCATCGGACTGAGTGGTCTGAATCAGTTCCTCAAAATCAACCTCTTGAGTTCCGTACAAAAGCAGCAACTCAATAATTTTCTGTTCCAAAAGTTGGAGTTGATCTTTGCGTTCCCGATCAGGATTTGGCTTGACCACCTCAAAAGATTTTCTGGGGGCAGTGTGTCGAACAGGGGTGGATTTGCCTGCTTTTTTATCGATCTGAGCTAGGGTGTCAAACAATACCGATTCAGACACCTCCATGATTTGAGCACAAGACTGAATATAGACCTCCTGCTTGATCGGATCAGGAATAAGCGAGATACTTTGAACCATATCGCGAATGGTCTCAGCGCGCTTGATCGGATCCCCCTGTGTTTCGGCCACCAAGAGCGTGGCTTTAAACTGAATAAAATCTTTGGAAGCGGTTTTTAAATACTGTTCCAGCTCATACGTGGTGTGATTTCTGGCAAAGCTATCGGGATCTTCTCCATCGGGGAATGCGCAAACACGGACATTCATGCCTTGGGCCAAAATGAGGTCTATTCCGCGCAAGGAAGCTCTAAGGCCTGCTGCGTCACCATCAAAAAGCACGGTGATGTTGTTGGTCAATCGAGCGATCAACCTGATTTGATCGGGTGTCAACGCAGTACCACTTGAGGCCACTGTGTTTTTTATCCCGCTTTGGTGGAACTGTATCACGTCTGTATATCCCTCTACCAAATAGCATTCATCCAACTTGCTGATCGCTTGCTTGGCGTGGTATATCCCATACAAAACCTTGCTTTTATGGTAGATCTCACTCTCCGGAGAGTTCAGGTATTTCGCTGCCTTGGGGTCCGAGACCAGAATCCTTCCGCCAAACCCCAATACACGACCACTCATCGAATGAATCGGAAAAATCACCCGAGCTTTAAATCGGTCAAAATATTTTTGGGTTCCGTCTTCCTGGTCTTTGACTATACTGAGTCCAGTCCCTGACAAGTATTCTATTTTGTGTTGGTTCTTGAGCGCCTGCTGGGTGAATGCATCCCATTGATCCAGGCAATAACCGAGTCCAAACAGCTTGATGGTCTCGTCTGTAAATCCGCGTTCGCGAAAATAACTCAAGCCTATAGATCTGCCTAAGTCATGGTTCCAAAGCGTATCTTCAAAATAAGACTGAGCGTATTCAGAAACCAAAAACAAACTTTCTTTGAGGTCTGTCTCTTGCTTCTGTTGATCCGTCTGCACGGTCTCCTCTATCTCGATATTGTATTTTTTGGCCAAATACCGAATGGCTTCAGGATAAGTGAAATGTTCGTGCTCCATCAGAAAGGCCACTACATTTCCTCCCTTCCCACTGCTAAAATCCTTCCAGATCTGTTTGACCGGAGACACCATAAAACTAGGGCTTCGCTCATCTGTAAAAGGGCTGAGTCCCTTAAAATTGGCTCCTGACTTTTTCAATTGAACAAAATCTCCGATCACCTCCTCGATACGGGCGGTTTCATAAACGCGATCTACTGTCCACTTGCTGATCAAAAGTACTGGGGTTAGGGGGCTAAATTTAAGAAATTGCGGCGAATCGCCTTCTGCTGGATCTCAAATAAAACCTTATTTTTGCTTCAAAATACGCATATGGCCACATCCAGGCAAAAACCAGCAAGATACACCATAACGGCAGCCCTACCCTACACCAATGGCCCCATACACATCGGGCACTTGGCAGGTGTTTATGTACCCGCGGACATATATTCCAGATATCTCAAGGGCATTGGCGCTGATGCGCTGTTTATTTGCGGCAGTGATGAGCACGGTGTTGCTATTTCGATGAAGGCCAAAAAAGAAGGAATTACCCCCCAAGAGGTCATCGATAAATACCACCACATCATCCAAAAATCTTTTGCTGATTTCGGTATTGAATTTGACCACTACGGACGGACTTCCTCTCCAACACATCACCAAACAGCCAGTGACTTCTTTAAAAAACTATACGACGACAACGCATTTGTCGAGGAGACCTCGGACCAGCTTTACGACAGCGAGGCCCAACAATTTCTTGCGGATCGTTATGTGACAGGAACTTGCCCCAAATGCGGCCATACAGAAGCCTATGGAGACCAGTGCGAATCCTGTGGCACCTCGCTAAACGCTACAGAACTCATCAACCCCAAGTCGACGATTTCTGGAACAACCCCAACACTAAAACAAACCAAGCACTGGTATCTTCCGCTGGATAGATATACGGAATTCCTACAGCAGTGGATCCTAGAAGGGCATAAAAACGACTGGAAACCCAATGTTTACGGACAGTGTAAATCTTGGATTGATGACGGATTAAAACCTCGAGCGGTCACCCGCGACCTCGACTGGGGTATCCCTGTCCCTGTTGAAGGAGGAGCAGGAAAGGTGCTGTACGTCTGGTTTGACGCCCCAATCGGGTATATCTCTGCCACCAAAGAGTGGGCCGAAGCACACCAAAAAGACTGGAATCCCTATTGGAAAGACCAAGACACCCAACTGGTACACTTTATCGGCAAAGACAATATCGTTTTCCACTGCATTATTTTTCCCTCCATGTTACAGGCTCATGGCGACTTCATTTTGCCGGAAAATGTACCTGCCAACGAATTTCTCAACCTAGAGGGCCAAAAACTGTCCACCTCAAAAAACTGGGCCGTTTGGCTCCACGAATACCTGATCGACTTCCCAGATCAGCAAGACGTCTTGCGCTATACACTTACGGCCAATGCCCCCGAAGCTAAAGACAACGATTTTACCTGGAAAGATTTCCAAGCCAGAAACAATAATGAATTGCTGGCCATCTATGGCAACTTTATCAACCGAGTAGCCGTGCTCACCCAAAAATACTATGAAGGGATTGTACCCACACCAGGCACTTTCTCTGAAGTTGACCTTGAAGTTTTAGCGGAAATGCGAACTTATCCCCAGATGATAGGAGCCTCCATAGAGCGTTATAAATTCAAAGCAGCTAGTCAAGAGCTCATGCAATTAGCGAGACTAGGCAACAAGTATTTAGCGGACGAAGAACCTTGGAAATCGATTAAAACCGATCCAGAGCGCACCAAAACAGTATTGTTTGTCGCACTGCAAATAGCTGCTGCACTCCAAGTGGTCAGCGCACCTATTCTTCCGCATACCGCCCAAAAACTGAAAACGATTTTAAAGACACCTTCCTGGGGTTGGAATGACATTACAGACCAACCACTGTTGGCTCCAGGACATCAATTGGGCGAACCTGTATTGCTGTTTAGAAAAATTGAAGACGAGGAAATCCAAGCACAAATTGACCGTTTGAACAACACCAAGAAAGACAACTTAAGCGAAACCAAAAAACCCGTTATGCCCCAAAAACCAGCCTGTAATTTTGACACCTTTAGCGCCATTGATCTAAGGGTCGGCACGATCATTGCCGCAGAAAAAATGCCCAAAGCAGACAAATTACTCGTGCTTCAAGTACAGACTGGCTTAGACACCAGAACTATTGTATCAGGCATTGCAGCGCATTTTACCCCTGAATCCCTGATCGGAAAAAGAGTTACCGTGTTGTTGAATCTGGAACCCAGACCACTTCGGGGTGTCGTCAGTGAGGGTATGTTGTTACTTACCCAAGATGAACAAGGGCAATTGGTGTTTGTCAACCCAGATCAACCTGGGGTGGCGGATGGGGCAGTGATCAGTTAACGATCCATAGACAAGGGTTCTGGCAATACTTGCTTCTTGGAAAGCAACAATACTTCGCTGACTTTCACCTCGGTGATGTAGCGAATATCTCCCTCTGAGGCCTCGTAACTTCGGTGGGTCAGTTTTCCAGAAACCGCTATTTCTTGTCCTTTTTTGACAAACTTCTCCAGTATATCAGCGGCAGTTCCCCACGCAACCACTTGATGCCACTGGGTTTCCTCGACCCGCTCTCCTTGGGCGTTTTTATAGTAATCATTGGTAGCCAAGGAGCACTTGGCCAGTTTCCCACCGTTTTCAAATTCTACGATTTCTGGATTTTGTCCCAAAAATCCAATCAGTTGCACATGATTTCTAAGCGTTCTCATAACTCTCTATTTTATATGACTCAAGAGGTCGATCCTCTTTGGTGACAAGTGTACATCGACGAGCATAAGTTATTCGGATGAAAACCGCTTACTTCCGACTAAATCAACTGCAAAAGACAAACGATCCGTCTGACTCACCGGACTGACCTATAAACTGCATCGATATGCACCAGCCAAAAACATGAATAGTTTTAGTGAAAAAAATGAAAAGAAATTGTGTGTACTGCGACCACCCCATCAGCGGGAGATCGGACAAAAAATTTTGTGGTGACTCCTGCAGGAACACCTACAACAACTACAAAAACAGAAAGCGAAACCTGGTGGTCAATCACCACCACAGTCGACTGAAAAAAAACCACCGAATACTGGCCGAACTACTGGGCGATGAAACGGAAAAAAAAGTGTTTAAACGCACGCTTTTGGACACTGGTTTTGACCTTCAATCAGTGTCTTCTTACCGCTCGGATCAAGAGGGCAATGTATATTTTTTTGTCTATGAAATCGGATACAGCATTTTGGACGAGCAGATTGTTCAATTGACCAAATCGAAAGGGCGCAGTTTTGAAGCGGCAGGTTTGACGGGATAAGGCAAAAAAATGTAGATTTACCCCCGAAATTAAACCTTATGAAAAAATTACTCCTGTTGGCGCTTTGTGCTACCGCTATGAATCTTCAAGCACAAACAAAAAAAGAATTGACCCAACACTACGAATCGTATTACCAAGCGATGCGCAAACAAGCAGATGTTCAAGGGATCATCAATGCCTTAACTCATTTGAATGTATTGGCACCTGACCTTTTGAGAAGAGATACATTGGCTTATGTATACGCGAGCAACAATCAGCATATTCAAGCCCTGAATACTTTGGGTATTGAGGAAAATGAAGCGGACAGCGATTTAGCGATTCAAGTGAAAGCATCTTCGCTTAAAGCAATTGGTCAATTACCTCGTGCACTGGCGCAGTACAATTTGTTGTCCAAAAGAAAGCCTTCGCCCTATTTGGTCTACGAAATGGCAGACCTAAATATACAGCTCGGCAAGGACAATATGGCGCTCTTGCTGATCGAACAGGGAATGGCTCAAGCCGGTGAGGAAATGAAATACGCATTTTACGAGCGTCAAGAGCCCTATGAAGTATCGCTAAAGGCTGCTTTTCTCTACTTAAAAGGATTAGCTACGTTTAATAAAAACAAAGAAGAAGTAGCCCAGGCTATTGCTTTGTTGGACGAGGCCATTGGGATGGCGCCTAACTTTAATTTAGCTCAACTGAGCAAGCAGGCATTGGCCCAAAGAAAGGTCGAGGAAAACTAATGCGCTATTTAGTTTGGGGCAAGGTGTCTTGAACAAATAACACACTATCGTTTTTTTGGGCATGTACCAACACCAAATTGCGGTCTAAGTCTTTTATGCCATCAAACACCGCATTGAGTTCTCGATGTACGGGTTGTTTTAATCCAAACAATGATTTTGTCTGGTTCAGATAAGTGTTGACCACCTTCATGCGTGCCCGGATGGAAGGTTGCTGTGCCCAAGTGGGAAGCTCTGCCAAGGCGGAGGATTGCTTTTCAATCAACTCGTCGATCAACAGATTAAACTCTTCAGCAGATGGGGTATCGCTCAAATAAGCAGCGCGTTCTCTAAAGGAAAAATACCCTGGCCACTGGTCCTTGACAAATACTTGTGCCGTGTCTAGGGCAGGCAAGGGATCTATGGAATCCCAAAGTACCTGAGTAGTTGAAGCATCTGTCGACACAGCAGGAACAGCTCGTTGACAAGCGATCACAACACTGGAGAAAACTAAGGCGACAATTATTTTTTTCACAGCCTCGAAGGTACAAATTTTAATATAAGTTACCTTTGGGTGAACAGTTGAAATCCTATGTCTCAAAAGTGTCTTATTCTCGGAGCAAACGGCCAAATCGGCACAGAACTAGTCATTGCATTACGCGCTAAACACGGCGTAAACCAGGTAATTGCCAGTGATGTCAAGCCGAACAACGCGCCTGAACAAGAAGGACCATTTATACAACTAGATGCCTTAGATGAATCCGCACTTAGAGCGGTGGTGGTGCGTGAAAAAATAGATGCGGTCTACTTGATGGCCGCCATGTTGTCCGCCACTGGGGAACAACATCCAGACTTGGCTTGGTCCCTGAATATGAACACCCTATTTCACGTGTTGCGCCTGGCCAAAGATGGGCTGATTAGCAGAATTTTCTGGCCTTCCAGCATTGCGGTTTTCGGACCTAGCTCTCCCAAGGAAAACACACCTCAACTCGGCGTGATGGAACCGTCAACGGTTTACGGAATATCCAAGCTTTCCGGAGAAATGTGGTGTCAATACTACCACCAAAAATACGGAGTGGATGTGCGAAGTCTCCGCTATCCGGGTTTAATCAGTCACAAATCAGCTCCTGGAGGGGGCACCACGGACTACGCAGTGACCATTTTTTATGAAGCGCTCGCTACAGGCCATTTCGACTGTTATTTGTCTTCAGATGCTGCGCTGCCCATGATGTATATGGATGATGCTATAGCTGCTACGCTGGCTTTGATGGACGCCCCTGCGACAAAGGCAAAACCCGGGGTTGCCTATAACCTTTCTGCTATGTCCTTTAGCCCAGAAGCATTGGCTGAAGAGATCAAAAAACACTTGCCTGAGTTCACGATCAGCTATGCGCCAGATGCGCGCCAAAAAATAGCAGATTCGTGGCCAAAATCAATCGACGACTCCTGGGCAAGAAAGGATTGGGGATGGAAGCCTCAATATGACTTATCCCAGATGGTGAGCACTATGTTGGCTCATTTGAAGTAGCCTCAGCTGCCAGTGCCTCCAAACGGTATTTGATGTTTTTTTCGATGGCTTCAATCATGGAGTTGGCCACGTTAACACCTGTTGCATTTTCTATACCTTCCAATCCTGGAGAGGAATTTACTTCCAAGAGCAAAGGACCTTTGTTGGAGCGAATAATATCTACACCAGCCACCGCTAGGTTGAACACCTTGGCCGCTTTTAGGGCTAGTTTCTTTTCCTCCGAGGTGATTTTAACCAGAGAAGCCTTTCCGCCTTGGTGCAAGTTAGCGCGGAACTCTCCGCGCTCTGCCTGACGTTGCATCGAGGCGACTATTCGCCCGCCCACGACAAAGCAACGAATGTCCTGCCCATTGGCTTCTTTGATAAACTCCTGAACCAAAATATTGGTCTTGACACTTTTAAAGGCATTGATCACACTTTCCGCAGCTTTGTTGGTCTCCGCCAACACCACGCCTTTGCCTTGGGTGCTTTCCAAGAGCTTGATAATCAGCGGGGCCCCATTCACCATGCGGATCAAATCCTTGGTGTCCATCGGTGACTTGGCAAATCCTGTAGTAGGAATATGTATGTCGTTTTCAGAAAAAAGCTGGGAGGCAAACAATTTATCCCTGGACTGGGTGATCGATTCCGCGGAATTCAAACAATACACCCCCAAGTGTTTAAACTGACGCAATAAAGCACAGCCATAAAAAGTTACCGAAGGTTTAATCCTGGGTATAATCGCATCAAAATCATTGAGGATATTTCCTCCGCGATACCTGATCTCCGGAGAGTTGGCATCGAGCTTGATATACAGATGCTCCACATTGAGAAAGACCATCTCATGACCGCGGGCCTCGCCGGCCTCCATAATTCTGCGGTTGGAATAAAGTGCTGGATTACTCGCCAGGAGTGCAATGCGCAATCCGGTTTTCTCTTTGATATAAGATTTATAGTGAATTCTCAGCGTTTCCTCTGAGCAATCGCCCAGGTTAAACGATGCTGCTGGGTTGACCAAATAGCGACCGACTAAAGCCTCTCGACCGAGCAGCATGCGATACTCCATGGTGTCGCGACTCGCCAAAGTCAACTGTATGTCAAAGGCCAATCCGCCCAAAACAACCTGTGTTTTAATCACGAATCGCTCCTCAGCAATACCGATAGAACTTTTGACAATTCTTCTGCTAAATACGCGGGCTTCACAAGGCACAGAAATGGTCATATTGTCCTGAAGCGGATTGACCTCAAACTTTACCCAGTCCTGCCCATCTTTGACAAAAGGTTTGATTTTAGAAGCTTGAATGGAAGAGGTTTTTGCCCCAGAGTCCACCCGCACCTTTATGGCAGGGATGTGGAGGCTGGAGAGTTGACACCACTCCTCACTCCCCAATAAGGTGAGTTGGTCCATAGCTACTGGGGGATTATTCCTCTTCAACTTCGTCTACTTCAGGGATTTCAGGATCTGTATCCGCATCTGCATCAAACACTTCTTCATCCTCATCAAAATTGGCCATGGATTTCTCCAGTGAAGTACTGATTTTCACCAAATACTTAGTGTCCACGGTAGACACCTCAACAGCTTCAATTAATTCGCCTTTGAGGTTGCGAAAGGTAACCACATTAGAATCATCATACCCTTCAGGGTAAGTCTCTACCAAAAGCTTTAACAGCTCTGGGGTGAGTTTTTTGTAATCGATGATGACACGCTTCAAATTCTTCATATTACATCTCTAGTAAATAGGCAAAGATTAATGGAGCTACAATAGTAGCGTCGCTTTCTATGATAAATTTAGGGGTATTGATGTCCAATTTACCCCAAGTGATCTTCTCGTTAGGCACCGCTCCAGAGTATGAACCGTAGCTGGTGGTCGAGTCGCTGATTTGGCAAAAATAGCTCCAAAAAGGAGTGTCTGTACGCTCCATGTCTTGGTAAAGCATAGGCACAACACAGATGGGGAAATCCCCAGCTATTCCTCCTCCTATTTGGAAAAATCCAATACCATGTGCTGAATTTTGTGTGTACCAGTCCGCCAAAAAGGTCATGTATTCTATCCCTGATTTCATGGTCGAAGCTTTGAGCTCTCCCTTGAGCACATAAGAGGCAAATATATTACCCATGGTACTGTCCTCCCACCCTGGAACGACCATCGGTAGGTTTTTCTGGGCAGCAGCATACATCCAGGAGTTTTGAATGTCAATTTCATAGTAGGGCTCTAAAACACCCGACAACAAAAGTTTGTACATAAACTCGTGGGGGAAATATCGTTCACCAGCATCTTCAGCATCTTTCCAAATCTGGTAGATGTGTTTTTGCAATCTTCTAAAGGCCTCTTCTTCAGGAATACAGGTATCTGTAACTCGGTTAAGTCCGCGTTCCAACAAATCCCATTCATCCTGAGGGGTTAGGTCTCTGTAGTGGGGAACGCGCTCGTAATGAGAGTGGGCAACCAAATTCATAATGTCCTCCTCCAAGTTAGCTCCTGTACAAGAAATAATTTGCACTTTATCTTGACGAATCACCTCGGCAAATATCTTGCCCAACTCCGCTGTACTCATAGCACCTGCGAGTGACACCAACATTTTAGACCCTTGAGCTAGTTGATCCTCATAGCCTTTTGCGGCGTCCACCAAACTCGCCGCATTAAAGTGCAGATAGTATTTGGTGATAAATTCAGAAATCGGTCCTCTATGCTTCATCTTGGTGGGGTTTGAATTTTTTTACAGTGTGTGTCGTCCCAAATGTGGACTCATAAGGCTCATCAAAAGCCTCATTTTTAAATTTATAAGCCAACATTTTGTAGTACAACTTTGCGGCTAAAAACTCTGAAGGCTTAGACGCTGCATTGGGGCACAATTCAACAATATCAAATCCCACCACCTTTTTTTGCTTGAATACTTCCTTCAGCAAATTCATGGTCTCATACCACAACATACCTCCTGGTTCAGGAGTGCCGGTTGCCGGGCAGATCGATGGATCAAAAGCATCCAAATCGATGGTGATAAAGACGTGTTCTGTGCACAGATCAACCACTTTATCCGCCCAGTAGTCATCTTCCGCCATTTCATGGGCAAAAAATGTTTTCTCTCGGTTCATAAAGTTTAACTCAATGGCGTCCATAGAACGAATACCGACTTGAATCAAATTGGTGGTTTGGCTCGCTTCGTGCACGGCACATGCGTGGTTACAGGTAGTCCCCCCGTAGGTAGGTCTTAAATCTGCATGCGCATCGATTTGCAACACGGTTAAATTTTCAAAACACTCGTTAAACGCGCGAATGCTTCCGATAGAAATCGAGTGCTCTCCCCCAAAAAGGGTCACAAACTTATTGCGTTTGATGTAGGATTTTGCCGCCGCGTGTACTGCATCCACCATCGCCTCAGGACTGCTTTTCTCTGTAACTGCTGGCGCTAGAAAAACACCTTGCTTGTACACTTCTTGCTCCGTTTCGATATCGTATAATTCCATGTTCTCAGAAGCGGATAAAAATGCTTCAGGGCCTTGGTCTGCACCCTTGCCCCAGGTGCTCGTACCGTCGTAAGGAACAGGGATTAAAACGATTTTTGACGTCTCTAATTGAGCGTTCTCCTCTGGTATACCTGCGTAGGTTCTACTTGTTTTCATATCCTAATATAGCCAACATTTCTTCGGCTCTTTGTTGTTCTTTAAAAAGTTTAGTGACCAAATTACCGTCTGCATCCCTGTCGATCAAGATATGCTTGGGACTCGGAATCAGGCAGTGTTGTAGTCCCCCGTATCCACCGATGGTCTCTTGGTAAGCGCCGATATTGAAAAATCCGATAAAAAGCGGTTTGTCCGACTTGTATTTGGGCAGATAAATCGCGTTCATGTGCTGCTCACTGTTGTAATAGTCATCGCTATCACAAGTCAAACCACCGAGCAAAACCCGTTCGTATTCATCGTTCCATCGGTTGATGGGCAACATGATAAATCGCTTGTTAATCGCCCAGGTGTCAGGCAGCGTAGTGATAAATGAAGAATTGATCATGTACCACTTTTCGCGGTCGTTTTGCTGCTTTTGGTAAAGAACTTGATAAATAGCACCTCCACTTTCACCTACGGTGTAGCTGCCAAACTCAGTGAATATGTGTGGCATGTCGATTTCCGCTTCCTCACAAGCCATCTTGATCTGATTGATGATTTCATCCACCATATAGGCGTAATCGTAATCAAAGGCCAATGAGTTTTTAATCGGAAATCCACCTCCGATATTCAAACTATCTAAGGTGTCGCATTCCCTTTTTAGAGCGACGTACACCTTCATACACTTTTGCAGTTCATTCCAGTAATACGCGGTGTCGTTGATCCCAGTATTGATGAAAAAGTGAAGCATTTTGAGTTCAACCTGTGGATTGGACTCGATCTGTTGGCGGTAGAATGGCAGGATGTTTCTGTACCCAATACCCAAGCGAGAGGTGTAAAACTCGAACTTTGGTTCCTCTTCAGAAGCGATGCGAATCCCTACTTTAAATTTCTTCTTGATCTGTCCCGTCAACAAGGGGAGTTCCTCGTAATTGTCCAGGATGGGAATGCAATTTTTGTGTCCTCCATTGATCAGGTTAGCAATATTGTCAATGTATTGACTGCGCTTAAACCCGTTGCAGATCACGTAGGTGTCGTTCTTGATCGACCCCGCCTCTTTCAGGTTTTCCACAATATTCAAATCAAAAGCCGAGGAGGTTTCGATGTGGATATTGTTTTTCAGTGCCTCGTCCAGCACATGCTTGAAATGAGAGCTTTTGGTGCAGTAGCAGTAAAAATATTTGCCCATGTACTCGTGCTTTTTCATCGCCTGGCTAAACCATTTTTTGGCCTGAACGATGTTTTCTGAGATTTTAGGCAAATAGGTAAACTTCAAAGGAGATCCGTACTCAGCCACCAAGCCATTGAGGTCGATGCCGTGAAACTCCAAGTTGTTTCCCTCTAGGGTAAATTCCTTTTGGGGAAAATAATAACTCTGATCAATAAGGTCTTTATACTGAATGTTCATCGATGAAATTTTGTACCGTGATTAAAATAATAGTTGTAACGAATTAATATACAACGTATTAGATCAAAATTTGTCTGACGGTGGTAGGTACAAAAGTATACGCGCTGTACAAGCGAAAGTGGAGGTCCACCAGCGAAGTAGGCTTTACATTTTGGGTGCCTGTGTGCCAGGCTGTCTGTGAAAAATACTTCGACTGATTCGCAGACCCAAAAACAAAAACAGCTGTGTTCATTCTATGCGTAATGCAAGTGCAAATGAAAAGAAAAAAATTGAAAAAGTGGGTGTTTTCAAAAAAATCGAGTTGAGTTAACTGTTATTTTACATTGCAAATTCAAGTAATTGATTGTCAAGTATTTAAACTCTAAAAGTGCGTGCATTGTCGACAAACCCAATTTTTCAAATATCTTAGGGGAATCAACTCACTCTTTATGAACGGATTTTCTCCTTGGATTGCCGATGCTCTGTGGCCGTTATTGCTGCGCTTAGGGCTCAATTTTTTCTTTGTCATGGTGTTGGTTAGGGGTGTTTATTACCGCTTTTCCAAAAACCCCATTTATGTGTTCACTTATTTGATGATCAGCACGGTGGTTTTTTTGCTTTGCTACAACCTCCAGAAGTACGAATTGGACCTGGGATTGGCCCTGGGTTTGTTTGCTGTTTTCGGCATTATTCGCTACCGAACAGACACCATTGGAATCAAAGAAATGACCTATCTTTTTGTGGTGATTGGGGTGTCGATCATCAACGCACTGTCCAGGGATGAGTCTTCTATGCTCGAATTGATTATGGGCAATAGTTTTATGATCATCCTGCTTTATTTGCTGGAACGCATGATTCGAAACAACGAAGCGCTGCAAAAAATTGAATGGGTAGAGCCCTACGAAAACATAGCCAAGGCCGATGGCTTGTCCTTGCTCAAGCAAGAACTTGAATCAAAACACGGTTGGAAAATTGACCGTATTGACTTACAAAAAATTGATCGACAAGCGCAAATGGCTAAACTAACTGTCTATTATGCGGATTGATTATCGACTTTTTGCAGCGTTGCTGATGGTCGCCTTTTTTCACAAAACACTCTCAGCCCAAGAAACGCCCCTAAGAACCTGGACTGGTTTTGGGGTTGAAAAAGAACTGAACAAATCCTGGGATATTCAGGCGCAAACCCAGTGGCGAACAGAAGCAGGGGATGTTGATGCCTACCTTTTGGAAATGGAGTTAGGCAGCAGATGGGCCAAGGATTTTAAAACATCTGGCGGTCTGCGCCACACCTGGCGTCACGATGACCAAGGGGGACTCAGAGGCTATCAAAACATTGAGCGGGTATACTTCCTGACCACCTACAAGCACGAAACTGGTCCACTGGATTGGAAACACAGACTTCAGTTTCAAAGCGATCGGGTCACCAATAGAGACAAATCCCTGGAACAAGTGCTGCGTATGCGTACCGAAGCCACCTACAAGATCAAAGACTGGAAAGCAGATCCAAACTTGGGATTTGAGTGGTTTCACCACATAGACCACCCTCAGCGTTCAGGAGGCGCGGGTTGGCGGATCAAACTGGGTACTGAACTCGATGCTGGAAAAGACAAAACCTGGAAAATCGACTACATATTTGACCAAAAATTAATACAGGGGATACCCTACACCCAAAGTCATATTATTAAATTGTCCCTGGATTTAGCTCTTTAACCTATGAAAAAGAATATTCTTGGCCTCTTCTTGCTTTTGGGCTTGGTTGCTCAAGCACAAAACCACAGTCATTCATCTACTACATCAGTGGCCTATCCCCACATCAAGGGGTACCAGACACTGACCACTGACCTCCACATCCACACCGTTTTTTCCGACGGAAATGTCTGGCCGAGCATCCGGGTCCAAGAG
>JANRDC010000011.1 GCA_030726725.1 Flavobacteriaceae bacterium | reverse complement strand
ACCCAGTCCACCGGATTTTTAAGGACCTCGATCAAGGCGGCCTCCGGGCTTTGGGGTGCTGGGTGGTGGTCGTACACCCACTGGACACGCGGGGGTAGACTCATCAAAATACTTTCAATGCGGCCGTTGGTTTTGAGGCCGAACAAAGTGCCTTTGTCGTGCACTAGGTTAAACTCCACATAGCGACCGCGCCTGATCTCTTGCCAGGTTTGCTGTTCTGGAGTGTAGGGCAGGTCTTTGCGGCGGTTGAGGATGGGGATGTAGGCTTCCAAGAAGGAGTCGCCCACTTCGGTGACAAAATCGTACCATCCTTGGGCGTCGCGCTCCGGGGAAGGCTTGAGGTAATCAAAGAACAGGCCGCCTATTCCTCGGGCTTCGCCCCGGTGGGTGTTGTGGAAATACTGGTCACAGCGCTGCTTGTATGCGGGATAAAACGCAGGGTCATGGGCATCACAGGCCTTTTTACACACCTGGTGAAAGTGCTGGGCGTCCTCTTCAAATAGGTAATAAGGGGTCAGGTCTTGGCCGCCGCCAAACCAAGAATCGATGAGGTGTCCGGAAAGGTCGTACAGCTCAAAATAACGCCAGTTGGCGTGTACGGTAGGGGCCATGGGGTTTCTGGGGTGGAGCACCAAACTCAAGCCGCAGGCGTAAAACTGACTCTCACCTACTCCGAAATACTGCTGCATGGCTGGGGGAAGGTCGCCGTGTACTCCGGAAATGTTTACCCCGGCTTTTTCCAGCACCTTTCCACCTTCCAGTACACGGGTTCTGCCACCTCCACCTTCGGGGCGGTCCCAGAGGTCTTCCCGAAAGCGGGCCTGTCCATCTGCCGCCTCCAGACCCGCACAAATGCGGTCTTGAAGGCCTTGGATGTAGGCAAAAAACTGATCTTTCATGGAGGATTGCGCCATGGGATTACAAATTTCTGTTCGGATAGCTTTTTACTGCTTCGATAAAAGCTTGGGCGTTTTCCAAGGGGATATTGGGCAAAATGCCATGTCCTAAATTGACAATATAGCGGTCTTTGCCAAAGGCGTCGATCATCTCGTGTACCATCTTGGTGATGGTCGCCGGAGGAGAGAGCAAGCGGGCTGGGTCAAAATTACCTTGTAGGGTGATGCGTCCGCCGCTCAAATAGCGGGCGTTCATCGCTGAAAGCGTCCAGTCAATCCCTAGTGCTGACGCTCCGGATTGGGACATTTCTTTCAGGGCAAACCAACACCCTTTGCCAAAGGCGATCACTGGGGCATGGGGTTTCAACGCGTCGATGATCTGCTGAATGTACTGCCAGGAGAACTCTTGGTAATCCACAGGCGACAGCATTCCGCCCCAAGAATCGAAAATTTGTACGGCGTCCACACCTGCGTCCACTTTGGCCTTCAGGTAGGCGATGGTCGTGTCTGTTATTTTTTGCAACAGGGCATGGGCGGCCTCTGGTTGGGTGAAACAAAACTCTTTGGCCATATCGAAGGTCTTGCTGCCTTGACCTTGCACGCAATAGCACAAAATAGTCCAAGGAGCTCCGGCAAATCCGATCAACGGCACCTCATCGTCCAACTTTTGTTTGGTGATTTTAATCGCTTCAAATACATAACCCAAGGCCTGGTGCACATCAGGCACCTCAGCGCGCTCCACATCGCTGGCGGTTCTCACCGGCTGAGGCAGGTAAGGACCTAAGCCTGGACGCATCTCCACCGGAATATTCATCGCTTGAGGGATGACCAAAATATCGGAAAACAAAATCGCGGCGTCCATATGAAAACGCTGGATGGGTTGTACGGTGATTTCTGCGGCAATTTCTGGGGTTTGGCAGCGGGTGAAGAAATCGTATTTGTCCCTCAAGGCGCGGAACTCAGGCAAATACCTGCCTGCTTGACGCATCATCCACACGGGGGGTCTATCGACGGATTGGCCTTGGAGGGCGCGTAAGAATAAATCGTTTTTAAGTGCCATAATTCGGGTTTTACTCAGCGCGAAGGGCTTCTTGCAGCGCAGCGCTGAGGGCGTTAAAATCTGGGGTTTGGGCGATCCAAACCTTTTGGGTTTTTCCGGTGAGTGCCGCGGCAGTGGTCGGGCCGATGCACACGCATTTAGCCGCCCCAATTTTATTGACGGCGGTGAAAGATTGCACAGCGCTGGGGCTGTAAAACAACAGGTAATCGACGGAGCGGTTTAGGGGGGTAGACTTTGGTCTGGATCGGTAAACTATGCGTTCTGGACAATCTACTTCCGCTTCGGCAAGTCGGGTGGGCAGTACGTCCAGGCGTTTGTCCCCGCAAAAGAAAAACAAAGTGCCGGGCATGGGTTGATCGATCAAAAGCCCTGCTAAATCAATCGCTTTGTCCGCATGGTGGCCGGGGCGAAAACCTGCACTGATCGCTGCTTCCTGGGTGAGCGTGCCCACACAATGGGCGATACGGCCCAAGGCGATCTGTTTTTCGGCTTGGGGGTGCTTGACAAACGAGGCGACCGCGTGTTGGGAGGTAAACACCGCTTGATTCCACCCTTGGGGCATGTCAAAAGCGAGGTGTTTTACAGCGATGCTCGGCTGAACCAAAACATCAAAACCCAAATCCAACAACGACTGCTTCTCCCCTTTGCGCAAGGCACGGGTCGAGAGCAAGAGCGGTGGGTTTTGGTTTTTTTGTTGGGGGCTCATGTCGGTATTTATGTTTCTGTTGTTGGGCGCATTTGCCTTTTGATTTGGGCGATCAGATCATCGGCCCCTTGAGCGAGTAGCTCTGTGGCTGCTTTACAACCCATATCGTAGCGATCCGTTTTGCTAAATGCCTCGGTTACTTCGAAGAACTGGCTTCCATCCAAAGCGTGCACACACCCTTTAAACAGGAGTTGATCCCCTTCTATCTGGGCCAATGCCCCGATGGGTGCCGTACATCCCCCTTCCAGGGTGCGCAAAAATTGTCGTTCCACCCAGGTACAGCGTTCGGTATCCGCATCGCTGATCTGTCTGAGGGCCTGGGCGATCTGGCGCTGGTCCTGACGGCCCACCACCACCACAGCCCCTTGGGCTGGCGCCGGCAACATCCAGGTAAGCGACTCCACAAATTCAGGCGCCAACCCCAGGCGCTCTAAGCCCGCTTGGGCAAAGATCGCCCCGTCCCAATCGCTGTCTTGCAGCTTTTGCAAACGGGTAGGCACATTACCGCGGATATCGACCACGATGTCGTTGGGGTATTTGGCGAGCCACTGAGCCTTGCGGCGCAAACTGCTCGTAGCAATCGTGCGCTGAGGCTTATTCAGTCCGCCGCCTTTATGTACCAAAACGTCTAAGGTACTCGCCCTGGGCAAAACAGCCAAGGCTTCCAGTCCATCGGCAAGTTGGGTCGGCACATCCTTCATCGAATGCACCGCAATATCGATCTTGCCTTCGAGTAGCGCGATGTCCAACACCTTGGTAAATACCCCTGTAATCCCTAAAGCGTAAAGCGGTTTGTCCAGTTTGAGGTCGCCCTCAGACTTGACAGGCACCAATTCGGTTCGGTGCCCCAAGGCTTCCAAGGCTTGCTGTACTGCCTCGGCTTGCCATAAGGCCAGTGCGCTATCGCGCGTTCCGATGCGAATCGGTTCAGCCATGGATCTCTTCTATTTTGAACACCTGTTGAATCACCGCCAGACTTTGCTGGGGGTCGGTGTCGTTGTGCTTTAAATGCTCGGCAAACTGTTTGGTGATCTTCTGTATCAAACGATCGCTGACCACCACGGCGGTTTGGGCATCCCCCCCGTTTTTCTTGTGCACAAAATCCAGCTCCTCTTCCTGCATGGTCTTGAGCTTGGCCTTTAGGGCCTGAATCACCGGGGCAAATCTTCTGGTCTCCAACCACTGGTTAAATTCCTGTTGCACCTGGGCGATAATCTCTTGGGCTTGGGGCACATGTGCCTTGCGGCGCTCTAGGGTCTCGTCGGTGATCTGCGAGAGTTCATCGAGGTGCACCAAACGGACATCCGCACATTCCAACACATTGGCATCCACATTCTTGGGCACCGATAAATCCAAAATCAAGAGCGGTTTCTTATTGAACACGATTTCCTTGGAAATCGTCGGTCGCTGCGCCCCTGTAGCCACCACCAATACATCTGCATTGCGGATCTCCGCGGGCAACTGACCGTGGTCTTTAACTGCTACTTGGAGTTTTGCCCCCAGCTGTTCCGCCTTGTCCTTGGTGCGGTTGATGAGGGTGATTTGCGTATTTGGGGTGTGTTTGATCAAATTTTCGCAGGTATTCCTGCCGATCTTCCCTGTGCCAAACAGCAAAATTTTCTTCTGATCGATGTCTGGAACGTGGTTTAAGATGTACTGTACAGAGGCAAATGAAACCGAAGCAGCTCCGCTGGATATCTCCGTTTCATTTTTGATGCGTTTCGAGGCTTGAATCACCGCATTGCACAGGCGCTCGATAAAAGGATTGGCCAGACCAGCTTGTCTCGCCTGTTTAAAAGCGCTTTTTACTTGGGCAATGATTTCAAAGTCGCCCAAGATTTGGCTGTCTAAACCGGTCCCCACCTGAAATAGATGGTCGATGGCGGATCGGTTTTTGTAGCAGTACGAAGCCTTTAAAAATTCGTCCACCGATCCGCCCGAATGAGCGCAGAGCAACTCGACCAAGGCTTGGCCTTGGGGCGCAAATCCAAAAAGTTCAGTTCTGTTGCAGGTAGAAATCACCAACAAACCGTCGATGCCCTGTGCTTTTGCGTCGATGAGCAATTGCTCAATCTGGGGCGTATTTAAACTGAACTGTCCGCGCACTGCCGCATCGGCCTTCTGGTAATTGGTCCCCACACAGTAAAATGTCTGGTGCTTGGAAAGGTGGTATTGCTTCATAATGCGCGTTTAAGGGGCGCTGAATTCGGACACAAAAATACAGGGGTAAAACAGATAAAAATAACGCTAGAAGTACTTTTTGTGTCGGCAGAGGTGATATTTGCCCTTTTTGCGTGATAAAAGGGGTAAAATCCCTAATTTTATTGGGTTAAATGACATACCGCTTGGCTCATTATTTAGATGCGTTCTAAATAAACTTCGAATAAACAACACTTATGGAAGAAAAAAATACCGCTCTAAGTCCCTGGGAAGAAATCGTGTTAGAACCCGGTTTTATTCTCCTGAAAATCATGAATGAATCCACTGATAATCAGGTAGTTCAAAGGCATGTCGACAAGACTTATGTGCAGTTTCATTTCTGCTTAAAAGGACATGCTCAGTGGGTGTTTAACCAGGGGAATTACAGCCTAAACGCCCAAGAAGAACAATCCATACTGTTGTACAACACCCAGCAGGATTTGCCGCTGCACATTGTGGTGCCTCCGGGCACTTGGCTGTTGAGTGTGCTTTTACAGCTCAGACAATTCCACGCCCTGTTCAGCAGTGAGGCCCAGCAAATCCCTTTTCTCAGACCGGAAAACAAGGATCAGAAACACTACGCCCAGGAACCCATACCTCCTTCCATCGCGGTTTTGTTGAGCCAAATGATGAGCTCTTCGATTACCGGCCCCATGAAGTCCCTCTACCTCAAGGCCAAGGTGTACGAGTTGATGGCCCTGTATTTTAACCCCTCTGAAGACCCGGACAGCGCTCAGTGCCCGTTTTTAGCGGACGAAGACAATGTGCGCAAAATCAGAAAGGCCAAAGAAATTGTGCTCAGCCGTATGGCAGAACCCCCTGGACTACAGGAATTGGCCGATGAAATTGGGCTGAGCCTCAAGAAGCTAAAAGAAGGGTTTAAGCAGATTTACGGGGACACCGTGTACGGATTTTTGTTTGACTACAAGATGGAGGTGGCGCGCAAAATGCTGAACTCCGGGGTGCACAACGTCAATGAGGTAGGGTTGAAAATCGGCTACAGCACTGCGAGTCACTTTATTTCTGCCTTTAAAAAGAAGTACGGAACCACCCCAAAAAAATACCTGCAATCCCTGGGATAATCGCCTTGAATTAACCCCAGAATTATTGGACAGAACGCTTGGCGATGAACGCGTTCTGTTCTAAATTTGCGTCAAAATTTGAAACAAAATGAGCGGAAGAACTTCCTCAATTGCCCGAAAAGTTGTGATGGCTTTATCCGGCCTGTTTTTGGTCCTGTTTTTGGCCATGCACTTTTCGATGAACCTGACTTCGGTGTTCTCTGAAGACGTGTTTAACCAAATTTCCCACTTCATGGGGTACAACCCGCTGGTTCAGCTGTTGATGCAGCCGGTCTTGATCGCTGGGGTCATCGTGCACTTTGTGATGGGGATTGTCTTGGAATTGCAGAACAAAAAAGCGCGGCCTGTAGGCTACAAGAACTACAACGGCGGTGCAAATGCAGCTTGGGCTTCCAGAAATATGATCCTCAGCGGTGCCGTAATTCTCGCCTTTTTGGTGTTGCACATGAGCGACTTTTGGCTTCCTGAAATGGTGTACAAATATGTAGCTGCTCATCCTGAAGATCCCACGCGTTACTACCACGAAACCGTTGAAAAGTTCCACCACCCGGTGCGTGTAGGTCTTTATGTGGTTTCCTTCGTGCTCTTGGGATTGCACTTATACCACGGATTTGCCTCTTCCTTCCAGTCGATGGGCTGGAACAACAAATACAGCAAGGCCTTGACCGGTTTTGCCAAAGCCTATGCGATCGTGATTCCGCTCGGATTCATTTTTATCGCCTTATTCCACCACTTTAATTCTTAATGACTATGAGCGTACTCGATTCGAAAATCCCTGAAGGGCCATTGGCCGAAAAGTGGACGAAGTATAAGAATGAAATTGAGCTGGTCAGCCCGGCCAATAAGCGCAACATCGACATCATCGTGGTAGGGACTGGACTAGCTGGGGCCTCTGCCGCAGCGAGTTTAGCTGAATTGGGCTACAATGTCAAAACGTTCTGCTTCCAAGATTCGCCCAGAAGAGCGCACTCCATTGCCGCTCAAGGGGGGATCAATGCAGCTAAAAACTACCAAGGAGACGGAGACAGCACCTACCGCCTGTTTTACGACACCGTTAAAGGAGGGGATTACCGCGCCCGTGAGGCCAACGTCTATCGCCTCGCTGAAGTATCTGCCAACATCATCGACCAATGCGTCGCCCAAGGTGTTCCCTTTGCCCGCGATTACGGCGGACAACTCGACAACCGATCTTTTGGTGGGGTATTGGTGTCCAGAACTTTTTATGCTAAAGGCCAAACCGGCCAACAGCTCTTACTGGGTGCTTACTCGGCCATGAACCGCCAGATCAACCGAGGTAAAATCAAGTCCTTTAACCGACATGAAATGCTCGACTTGGTATTGGTCGATGGAAAAGCCCGAGGAATCATCGCGCGTGACCTAGTGACCGGCGCATTGGAAAGACACAGCGCGCACGCCGTGGTTATCGCCTCTGGTGGATACGGAAACGTGTTTTTCTTGTCCACCAACGCTATGGGATCCAACGTCACCGCTGCTTGGAAAACCCACAAAAAAGGAGCGTTTTTTGCCAATCCTTGCTTTACGCAAATTCACCCGACCTGTATCCCAGTGTCCGGTGACCACCAATCTAAATTGACCTTGATGTCCGAGTCGTTGAGAAACGACGGCCGCATCTGGGTTCCAGCTAAATTGGAAGATGCCCAAGCCATTCGCGAAGGCAGATTAAAACCGACCGACTTAGCGGAGGAGGATAGAGATTACTTCTTGGAACGCCGTTATCCAGCCTTTGGAAACCTTGTTCCTAGAGATGTTGCTTCACGCGCAGCCAAGGAGCGTTGTGACGAAGGTTTTGGCATCAACAAAACTGGAGAAGCCGTTTATTTGGACTTCGGTTCTGCGATCATGCGCTACGGAAAAGAGAAATCTTTAGTGATGGGCATCAAGGATGCAGACCAGGCAACTATTCGCCGTTTGGGCGAGGAAGTGGTCGAGGCCAAATACGGAAACCTATTCCAGATGTACGAAAAAATCGTAGATCAGAACCCGTATAAAACCCCGATGATGATCTACCCTGCGGTACACTACACCATGGGTGGACTTTGGGTGGACTACAACCTACAAACGACCATTCCTGGATGCTATGCCGCTGGGGAAGCCAACTTCTCTGAGCACGGAGCCAACCGATTAGGGGCTTCTGCGTTGATGCAGGGACTAGCCGATGGATATTTTGTATTGCCCTACACCATTGGTGACTACTTATCCAAAGACATCCGCACCGGAAAAATATCTACCGATCTTCCAGAGTTTGAGGCTGCAGAACAAGCCGTACGCGCACAAATGGAGGCCTTGGTCAACGCCAATGGAACCCACCCGGTCGACTACTACCACAAAAAACTGGGTAAAATCATGTGGAATAAATGCGGTATGGCGAGAAACGAACAGGGCTTGAAGGAAGCGATCGAAGAGATTGCCGCCCTGCGTGAAGATTTCTATAAAAACGTCAAAATTCCAGGCACCATCAACGGAAAAAACCAAGAGTTGGAAAAAGCACTTCGCGTAGCTGACTTCTTGGAACTGGGAGAGTTGTTTGCCAAAGACGCTTTGCAGCGCAACGAGTCCTGTGGGGGTCACTTCCGCGAAGAGTTCCAGACCGAGGAAGGCGAAGCATTGCGCGACGACGAAAACTTCCGATTTGTATCTGCTTGGGAATACAAAGGAGCTCCTAAAGACGCAGTTCTTCACCCAGAGGAACTCATCTACGAAAACATTAAAGTTAAGGCCAGAAGCTATAAATAAGATAAGGACATGAAGCTTACACTCAACATTTGGCGTCAGCAAGACGCATCGTCTAAAGGTCAGTTTGTGACCTACTCGATTGATGACATCTCTCCAGATATGTCCTTCTTAGAAATGCTGGACGTGCTCAACAACAAACTCATCCTCCAAGGACAAGAGCCTGTGGAATTCGACCACGACTGCCGTGAAGGTATTTGCGGTTCTTGTTCTTTGCAGATCAACGGAGAGCCACACGGACCAGATCGTCTAGTCACTACTTGCCAACTGCATATGCGCATGTTTAAAGACGGCGATACCATCGACATTGAACCATTCCGCGCTAAAGCGTTCCCAGTGATCAAAGATTTGATCGTCGATCGCTCCGCCTTTGACCGCATTCAACAAGCTGGTGGTTATGTTTCGGTAAACACCTCAGGGAACACCACCGATGCCAATGCTATTTTAGTGCCTAAACACGACGCAGACGACGCATTTAGCGCAGCTGCCTGTATCGGTTGTGGCGCCTGTGTTGCCGCGTGTAAAAACGCCTCAGCCATGCTCTTCACCTCAGCAAAAGTATCTCAATACGCTTTGTTGCCCCAAGGTAAGGTCGAAGCGACTACCCGTGTGTTAAACATGGTTAAGCAAATGGATTTGGAAGGATTTGGCAATTGCACCAACACAGGAGCTTGCGAGATCGAATGTCCCAAAGGAATTTCTTTGGAGAACATCGCCCGCATGAACCGCGAATATCTAGGCGCCTCACTGAAAGGTTAAGGACGCATCAACCTATAAAAAACCCCGCAGAAGCGGGGTTTTTTTATGCTTGATTAGAACTCTTCAAGGTCGTCATCTTCGTCCACCAAAACAGCCTCTGCAGCAGCCTGCTTGCGGCAATCCACCTCGATAGACATCTCTGCTGGTCGACGAAAAGCACCGGTAGATACACCGAGCTCAGGGACGTTGTAGTTGCGGCGCATATAGTTGGCCCAAATCGGCAAGGCCATTGCAGCCCCTTGTCCATAAGTAATCGATTGGAAATGGGTGGCTCGGTCTTCTGCACCGACCCAAACGCCTGTGACTAGGTTAGGCACCATCCCCATAAACCACCCGTCGCTTTGGTTCTGAGTAGTTCCGGTTTTTCCAGCGATTGGGTTGGTGAATTTCCAAGGGTATCCTGTGGCCATTTCCTGGTAGTCGACGCGATAGGCTTCTGCCCCTTCTGTGCGCAGACGCGCCCCAGATCCTCCTTGGGTCACCCCTTCCAACAGGTTGACCACCGCATAAGCTACGTCTTCGCTGAGCACATCCCTGGTTTCTGGGGTGTATTGATAAAGCACACGGCCGTTTTTGTCCGTGATGTGGGTAATGGCTACGGGTTTGACATAAACACCCTTATTGGCAAACGCGCTGTAGGCCCCCACCATCTCCATCACGTTGATGTCGGCCGTACCTAAAGCAATAGAGGGAACAGGCGGAATGGTATTGCGAATCCCGAGATTTTTCACCAACTGAACCACGGGCTCTGGCCCTACTTGATCGATCACCTGAGCGGTAATCGAATTGACCGATCTAGCCAAAGCGGTGCGCAAAGTCATCATCTCCCCGGTGAATTCCTCTCCTGCGTTTCTCGGACACCAAGCCTCAATATTGTTGTGTTTTCCCGGCGCGATACAGTATTGAGTGTCTGGTCGCTGGTCACAGGGAGAAAGGCGCAACTGGTCGATGGCCGCTGCATATACAAAGGGCTTAAATACAGACCCCGCTTGACGGGATCCCTGAAACACATTGTCGTACTGGAAATGTCGGTAGTTGATGCCCCCCACCCAAGCCTTGATGTGGCCTGTTTGAGGCTCCATGGACATCATAGCGGCGCGCATAAAATACTTGTAATAGACAATGGAATCCTTGGGAGTCATCACGGTATCGCGCTCGTACTCAGGTGACCTCCAATCGAATACGCGCATCGCCTTGGGCTGGTCAAAGCTGGCCAATATTTCAGACTCTGACTTACCCTCTGCCTTCATCGCAAACCATCGCTCAGACCTTCTGATGGCCGTCTGTATGATGCGGTTGACCTCCTCGTCGCTCACCCCTAAAAATGGGGCCTTGGGGTTATTTTCTCGGGTATTTTGCTTGTTAAATGTCGCTTGTACATTTTTCAAATGTTCCGTCACTGACTCCTCTGCGTGTTCCTGCATCCGCGAATCGATGGTGGTATACACCCTGAGTCCATCGAGGTACAAGTTGTACTTCGATCCGTCTTCTTTGGGGTTCTTCTCAATCCAATCCTTGAGGAAATCCCTGAGGTGCATCCTGAAATAAGTGGCCAATCCAGATTGGTGAGACTGGGGGTTATAATTCAGGTTTAAGGGGATTTGTTGCAGAGAATCGAGTTCCTCATCCTCTAGAAAACCGTATTTTTCCATCTGATCCAATACGACATTTCTCCTGCGCAAAGTGCCCTCTGGATTGCGGTTTGGCCTAGGATTATAAAGCGAAGAGTTTTTTAACATTCCGATCAACATGGCCGACTCCTGCACCAATAAGTCTTTGGGTTCCTTGCCAAAATAAGTCAAGGCAGCAGATCTGATCCCGTCTGCATTATTGCCAAAGTCGTAGGTGTTGAGGTACATCGCGATGATCTCTTCTTTGGTGTATTGACGCTCTAATCGAACGGCAATCACCCATTCCTTAAACTTTTGCAAGATGCGCCCAGGTTTGGAACGCGCGACTTTCTCGGTAAACAACAGCTTTGAAAGCTGCTGGGTAATGGTGCTTGCGCCCCCTCGGGTTCCCAAAAACACCACAGCGCGCAAAGTGCCGATGGCATCGATACCTGAGTGGGTAAAGAACCTGCTGTCCTCAGTCGCGATCAAGGCGTCCACCATCTCCTGGGGCAAATCCTCAAAGCGCACCGGACTGCGGTTTTCATCCAAATAAAAAGTACCCAAAGTTTTGCCGTCGGCGCTGATGATCTCCGTCGCCAAATTGCTGTTGGGGTTTTCCAGACGCTCAAACCCTGGCATGGGCCCCAACAACCCATAGGCCGCTAGGGTAAACAAAACAGCTAACAGCGCTAGACCGCCAAAAAAGAAACGCCACAACCAGCGCTGTACCCCTGGTGGTGGGGTTTTTCTCGGGGTAAACGCCTCTTTTAAAGAGGCCATAAAATCAACGGCTTGTTTCTTTTTCATCGGAATGTGTATACAAGGTATATCCTACCGCATCCACGGCGGGTAGTGGGTCTAGTCCTTCAAGAGCACCCAGTTGTCTCATCACTTGACGGATGCGCAAAACGTGCTTGCCCGCTTCAAGGGGCTGATTCTCCTTAATCAGCCACTTAGTGGTAATCGAAGCGCCTTTGCCTGAACCCAGCCATCGGCCTTGAGCATCAGCAACATCCAAAGCTAAGCTGTCTGTCTGGGTATCGCCATCAGAGGTCACCCATTGAGTGACTAAAAGCAAGTTGCTGTACGGGTACTCCTGGCGATGACGCACGATTAATTCCAAATCATAGGTTTGGGTCGTGTCTTGAATTTCAAAAGCGTGTTGAACCACTCGTTTGATGGACCATCCTTCTGGGGGTAAAACAGTCATATCAGCAGAAACAACACCTTCACTGCAAGCGCTGGTCAGCGCCAACATCAAAAAACCAGCTGCGTAACTAAGCTTGTTTTGGCGGCTGTGGCCCTCTTTTCCTGCCATTGTTTCTGCCTTTTTGGTTTGATCTACCTGCTTGAGCAGTGCGCTCCCCCTCTGGCCTCGGCGGGCGAGCGCCCCCTTCTGGCTTGGGATTGTTTCTGTTTCCTGGAACCGACTTGGGTGCGTTTGGCCCACCTGCTTGTGGGGCGTTTCCAGATTTATTTCGGCGTTTGTTGTTTGATTTTCCGCGTTTCGGTGCATCAAATCGGGTCAGCGAATCTTGACCCACGACATTTTCAAACACTTTTTCCACCTTGACAACATTGTCCGCGGCATATTCTTCCACGGAGGCGATGGTCTCTTGGTTTTTGTTTTTCTCTAAGATTTCCAAAACCTGCTCCTTGGTCAACATATGCCAATTAGCTGGGTCATCGCGGTACGTAAACCAGAGTTTTTCTTTGAAGATATCGACCTTCTGGCAATACGCAATACCCTTTTCGGTCCTGAGCTTGGTGTCCGCTGCTGGAAAATCCTTGAGGGCGTCGACATAAACATCCAATTCGTAGTTGAGGCAGCACTTGAGCTTGCCGCATTGACCGGCTAGCTTTTGGGGGTTGAGCGACAGCTGTTGGTAGCGAGCTGCGGCAGTTCCTACTGATCTGAAATCTGTCAGCCAAGTGGAGCAGCACAACTCTCGGCCACAAGAGCCAATGCCTCCTAGACGCTGGGCTTCTTGGCGCAAGCCGATTTGACGCATCTCGATGCGGATGTTAAAGGCCTTGGCCATATCCTTGATCAGCTGCCTAAAATCTACGCGTTCTTCTGAGGTGTAGTAAAAAGTAGCTTTAGAAGCATCGCCTTGAAACTCAACATCGGAGAGCTTCATCTCGAGCTTGAGTGCAATGGCCAACTCTCTGGCCCCTTTCTTGATTTCCTCTTCTCGATTTCGCGCATTTTGCCAGATCTCGATGTCTTTTTGGTTGGCTTTGCGGTAGATCTTCAATAGACTGGGGTCTTTGTGATCTACTTTTTTCTTGTCCATCTGTATGCGGACCAAAGGACCGGTCAAAGTGACAATTCCTATGTCGTGTCCTGACTTGGCTTGGGTCGCCACCACATCGCCCACAGCTAAGGGCAAGCGATCCTCATTGCGGTAAAATTCTTTTCTGGCGTTTTTAAAGCGCACCTCGACACAGTCGAAGGCCGCCTCTTCCGCGGGCAAAGACATGTTGGCTAGCCAATCAAATACGGTGAGCTTGTTGCACCCATCGGTGCCACAAGTTCCGTTGTTTTGACAGCCCCTAGGGGTTCCGTCTGAGGAAGTACCACAATTACCACACGCCATAATCTGCTGTTCTATTTATTTCCGGTCGAAAGGTGCGACCGTCATTGGATTATTTGCGCAACGCTTTAATCACTTCGACAATCTTGCCTTGAAGCTCTTCCAACAACTCTGGGTTGTCGATCAACATCGCTTTAACTGCATCGCGTCCTTGTCCGATTTTGGTGTCTCCATAGCTGAACCAAGAACCGCTTTTTTTGATGATTTCATATTCAACCCCTAAGTCGATTACTTCTCCCATCAAGGAAACGCCTTCCCCGTACAAAATATCGAACTCTGCGGTTTGGAACGGTGGGGCCACTTTGTTTTTCACCACCTTAACTCGGGTTTTGTTTCCGGTCACATTGCCGTCATTGTCTTTGATCTGGGTGGATTTGCGAATATCCAAACGCACAGAGGCGTAAAACTTAAGCGCATTTCCACCGGTGGTGGTTTCTGGGTTGCCAAACATCACCCCGATCTTTTCGCGCAACTGGTTGATAAAAATGACGGTGCAATTGGTTTTTGAAATACTGGCCGTCAATTTTCTCAAGGCCTGAGACATCAAACGAGCGTGTAATCCCATTTTTGAATCTCCCATCTCCCCTTCGATCTCGCTCTTGGGCGTCAATGCAGCCACAGAGTCAATCACCACAATATCCACCGCGCCTGAACGAATCAAGTTGTCTGCGATTTCTAGGGCTTGTTCCCCATTGTCCGGTTGAGAAATAATTAAATTATCTACGTCTACCCCTAATTTTTGGGCATAAAAACGATCAAAAGCGTGCTCTGCGTCGATAAACGCGGCAATTCCTCCTTGTTTTTGGGCTTCTGCCATAGCGTGAAGCGTCAAGGTGGTTTTTCCCGAAGATTCAGGTCCGTAAATTTCAACAACGCGCCCTTTGGGATATCCGCCCACTCCTAGGGCCAAATCCAACCCGATCGATCCCGAAGGAATCACTTCAACTTCTTGGGCGACCTTGTCTCCCAACATCATCACCGCACCTTTTCCGTAGGTTTTATCCAGTTTGTCTAAGGTGAGTTTCAGGGCTTTAAGCTTGGCTTCTTTTTCGTTGCTCATGGCGTTGTTTTTAGGTCAGCTAAGGTAGTATTTTTTATTGGCATCTAAAACGCCCCCGGTGAAATGAAGTCGGAATCGGTCATCGGAATTTATGCCTATATTTGGCCCATTCATTGACACGTTATGGCGCGCATTCTCACTGGCATTCAAAGCACTGGAACCCCGCATTTAGGCAATATTTTGGGGGCGATTATACCCGCATTGGCCTGGGCACAAAAACCGGAAAACGACTCTTTTTTGTTTATTGCTGATCTGCATTCACTTACCCAAATCAAAGATGCGGAACAGTTGCGTTTCAACACTCGGGCCACTGCCGCTACATGGCTGGCTTTTGGTTTAGATGTGGACAAAACCGTGTTTTACAAACAGAGCGATGTGCCGATAGTCACTGAACTGGCCTGGTACCTCAACTGTTTTTTTCCCTACCAAAGACTGACCTTGGCTCATTCGTTTAAAGACAAAGCAGACCGGCTTGAAGATGTCAATGCCGGGCTGTTCAGCTATCCGATGTTGATGGCTGCAGACATTTTGATCTACGATGCCGCCTTTGTACCTGTGGGTAAAGATCAGCTCCAACACTTGGAAATGACCCGAGACGTAGCTATGCGTTTTCACGCCCAGTTCGGGGAAACATTTGTGCTTCCTGAGGCCAAGGTGCAGGAAGACACCATGTATATTCCGGGAACAGACGGGGGGAAAATGAGCAAAAGCAAGGGGAATACCATCGATATTTTCTTGCCCGAAAAAGAACTTAAAAAACAAATCATGGGGATTTTGACCGACAGCACCCCATTAGAAGAACCCAAGAATCCGGATACCTGCGCGGTATTTGCCCTCTATCAACACATCGCCACACCCGATCAAGTCGCGGAGATGCGGGCCCAATACTCGGCTGGAGGCTACGGATTCGGCCACGCCAAAAAAGCTTTGCTAGACGCTGTGCTTGAGCGATTTGCGGAACCCCGAGCACGTTTTGCGCACTATATGGATCATCCGCAAGAGATCGATGACGCCCTGGCTGTTGGGGCAGCTAAAGCCCGTTTGGTCGCCCAGGGGGTATTGGACCGGGTGCGCGAAAAACTGGGCTACTAGTTTCCCCCGGTTTTGGGGGCATACCACCCGCCCTCCAAACGGTAAAGCACACCAGCTATTTCCAAACCCAACAGCAAACCCAACACCTCGGAAACAGGTCTTTGGGTGTCTTGCGACAAATGGTCTGCGGTGGCGCGTCCCCGCAAGCGCAGAGCGCGCAATACGTCCTGCTGGGCCAAATTCAATTCAGGCACCACCCACTGTCTGGTTTGGGGCACAAAATCATCCCAACCCATATGCCGAAAAAGATCGGCTGCGTGACGCACTACATGGGCGTAATCGGGCCTGGCCAATACGTCCAAACAACCCGCGCTGATGGGATCGCTGATTCTGCCGGGCACCGCACATAGCGTGCGTTCATAAGACTTAGCCAGGTGGGCCGTGATCATACTGCCCCCTTTTCGGGGCGACTCCACCACTAAGGTCACTTCAGAAAGCCCTGCAATGATTCGGTTTCTGCGCACAAATTGAGCGGGCTGAGCCCGCTCTCCATACCAATACTCAGTGATTAACCCCCCTTGCTCCAAAAGCAAAGGCAGGTACTTTTTGTGTTGGGCGGGATAGATTTGGTGCATGCCGTGTGCCAAACAGGAAATGGTGGGCAATCCGTTTTTGTAGGCCGCTATTTGCGCTGTGATGTCGACTCCTTGAGCGAGCCCACTGACAATAACTGCCCCTGTATGGGCCAGGTCTGCGGCAAAATCGATCAAAAAATCAGATGCGTACTGGGTCATGCTGCGGGTGCCCACCACGGAGATCAACTTGTTGTGGCGGCGAGGATGGTGCAACTCCAGGGCGGACAAGGGCCCTCGACCAAAAAGCATCAGGGGTGCGTCCGGACACTGCTTGAGGTTGTGGGGGTATGGCCCTGAGGTCAAGCACCACACCCAAAGTCCCGAGGACTGGACGCGCTCCCACTCCCTGAGCGCGCGCTCCTGGGTCCTGGAGGAAAATAGATCGGGAAACTTTTCACGCGCCTGGGTTTGCGCGTGAACTTGGTCTTCACAGGTAGGGTCCCAGAGGGCTGATGCGGTACCGCTTAATCGAAGCAATTGGTGGGCGCTTTGAACGCCAAGGCCTTGTGCGATCTGCAAGCGCAGCACCGCCAACGCCTCGTTTTCTGGACAAGCCTCAGGAGTGGGATATTGTTTATAATTTTCGTTCAAAGGGGTTTGTGTGCCCATAAAATTTTTACATCTTTGCTCTATGTCCTTAACCACCTACATTACGCCCTTGCTCTACAGACACCAATGCGTGGTTGTTCCTGGGTTTGGCGCGTTCTTGACCCACAACATTTCAGCGGTATTTTCCCCCAAAACTCACACCTTTTATCCGCCCAGCAAAGCGATATCCTTTAACGAGCAGATAAAGATCGGTGACGGGCTTTTGGTGTCCTATGTCGCCAGTTGTCAAGGGATCTCCTATGACCAGGCGATGGAATTTGTCGCTCAAAGCGTAGGTGCGTGGGAGGCGGCATTGGCCCAAGGCAGCAGTCTTGATTTGGCCGAACTGGGACACATCAGCCGTTCAAAAAGCGGAAAACTGCAGTTTGAATCCTACAAAACCACCAACTACCTCAGAGCCGCATTTGGACTTTCTGCGGTTCAGTCGGATCCATTGGCCGCCAAAGCAGCGGAATTAACTGTAGTGGCTCAAGCGGTGGAAACTCCAGAAAAACCAGTGGTGTCTCTGCGCCCTTGGATGCAATATGCCGCAGTCGGTATGGTGGCCATCGCTACCGCCTTAGGCGTGTACCAAAACAACACCTACCGCCAAAACCTGGCTTGGGCGCAAAAAGAAGCCGGCATCGCTTTGGAGCGCGAAATTCACGAAGCCACCTTCTTTTACCAAAACCCCACCACGCTTCCTGCACTTTCCCTAGTCGCTGAAGCAACCGTTGCGGAAACAGCCCCCACACAGATGTATTCTGTGGTGGCCGGCGCCTTCAAAATGTCTGACAACGCGGAAAAGAAACTCTCCCAACTGCGCGCTCAAGGATATGTGGACGCCGCGATCATCGGCCAAAACAGATTTGGTTTACACCAGGTGGTTTTTGGTGCTTATCCACAAGAAAACACAGCGCGCACCTTATTGGAACGCGTGAAAAAGCTCGGCGCTAAAGACGCTTGGCTACTTGTTCAAACCCCTTAAGATGTCCTTACCCCCCAAGACCCCCTCGGAGTCCAGAACCACCATGACAGACATGGTCCTCCCTTCTGAGACCAATCCGCTCAACAACCTGTTTGGCGGAGAATTGCTCGCCCGCATGGACCGCGCTGCCAGCATTGCGGCGAGAAGACACAGCAGACGCATCACAGTAACCGCTTCGGTCAACCACGTGGCCTTTAATCGCCCTGTGCCCTTAGGCAGTGTAGTCACTGTTGAAGCTGCTGTTTCCCGTGCCTTTAACACCTCCATGGAAGTCTATATCGATGTGTGGATGGAAGACCGGGTCAGCGGCGCTCGCCTAAAGGCCAATGAGGCCATCTATACCTTTGTCGCCGTAGATGAATCAGGTGCCCCAACCGCCGTTCCTGAGCTATTGCCTGAAACTGATTTAGAAAAAAGCCGTTACGACGCTGCCCTGAGGCGCAAACAGCTGAGTTTGGTGTTGGCTGGGCGGATGAACCCACAAGATGCTACAGAGCTCAAGGCGCTTTTTTTACCAGCCTAATCGATTTACGCCTCATAGACCCAGCTCAGTGCTGGGTTTTTTTTTGGCATAAAAAACCCCGCTTTGGGGGCGGGGCATAAAAAGCATCTAGTAGGTAAGTCAGATGGAATCAGAAGACACTTTTTTTCCAATAGATAAGGCAAATCTAAAACTAGTTTAGGGGATAAAAAAAGGTCTTATTATAATGAGAGTATTATAATTGGTATACCCACAGCTGCGGATTTAGGCGGGTAGCGTTCTGATAGAGGTAGAACTTAAGGATGGATTGGCCATCGAGAGATGAGGTGTGGATCAGCCCTAAATCCTGCTTTTCGCGCACCCGATCTCCTTTTTTTACATAGACTTCTGAGAGGTTGTAGTAGGTGCTGATGTAGTTACCGTGCTTGACCTGTACACCCAACTTCCCGCCAGGTACTTGGAGGATAGCGATTACTTCACCTTCGTAGATCGAACGCGCTTTGGATCCCGGAGGGGTGGCGATGATCACTCCGTTGCTCTGGTGTTTGATCCCTGGATAAACCGGATCTGAATATACCCCAAACCCCTGTTTGCGGACACCGCGCTCTACGGGCCATATCAATTTGCCTTTGTTGGCGCTGAATCCATCAGCGACCCTTTTGGCCTCTGGGGTGAGCACAAAAGAAGCTCCTGCGGATTTTTTGGTGGCGGGAGCGCTGCCAGTTGCGGTTTTACTCGGGGCATTTTTGGCGTTGTTGGCCGCGATAGAAGCCCGAATCAATTCTTCGATCTTGTCCTCCAAAGCATCTGCTTGGCGTTTTTTGGCCGCCATGGTGGCCTGATAACTGCGCTCGTTGCGCTTGATTTCTGCCAAAGAGTTCTGGAGCTGATTTTTTTCGGTCAACAAAGTCTTGCGGGCCTGGGTGTTTTCGTCTACCAAGATCTTTTTGGCGGCCTGCTCCTTTTCAAGCTCGGCGGTTTCGCGGGCAATTTCCTCCGTACGGGCGATGATTTCCTCCCCCTGTTTTTTGCGGAATTGAGCGTATTGCTTTAAGTATTGATAGCGCTTAATGGCTTGATTAAAATCAGCTGCGGACAAGAGAAACAACAATCTGGACTTTTGAAGCCCTTGTTTATAGGATTGTTGGATCAAGGCGGCGTAGTCTTTTTTCAGGGAGGTCAGTTCCTGTTCCAAAAGGGTGATTCTGTATTTGCGGTCTTTGATGGCTTGTTCAAGCGCCCGAACTTGCCGGCTGGTTACGGAAATCAATTCCTCCCGCACTTTTACTTTTTTATTGAGGTCTTGAATATCATCAGCTACGTCCAAGCGCATCTTCTTTTGCTTAAACAACAATTGATCTATTTGTGCAATCTCTTTTTGGAGGGCTGTACGTTGGGCTTCCAACTTCTTTTGGTCGCTCTGTCCCCAGGCCAATCCGGTGGCCAACAACACCATCAAAATAAAGTGAAACTGCTTACTCATGGGACAGTGGGGCTTTTTTGGCCAAATGGATTCGGTTTAATCCCTCGGGGATTTTATAGGGAAATGAAAGGGGTTTGTTGGGTTCCCATTGTTTAAACTCCAGATCCAATTTAAGGGCTGTGTTTTTGCTTTCAGCGGTCAAGGAAAGGTTGCCCGGCAGCCAAACCCCCGCCACAGAAGCGTAATTGGCATAAGCCATGGAAACAGCTCCGCGCCCTTGGCTGTCGGAGAGTGAAGCCCTGGTCAAGGTATAGTCTTTGGGGTGTATGTCCAACCACCAAGAAAACAAGGCACTCATGCGCTCAGGCACCAAGCGGTATTGGTCATCTACATAAGTGACCGAGGTCTTTCCGGGTTTGAGTGGCAGCAGAGATTCGCCCAAGAAAAGGCGCTCCAACATTTCATAGTCGACGGCTACGCCGACGTAGTCGCTTAACTCTTCAAACGTACCGGTGAAATAAAGGTTGTTTACGCTGCTGTAAAACGAAACTTCTTTGGGGGTAATCATGGCCTTAGCTACCCCAAACAGGGCGCTGAGCCAAATACCTTTGCCCCGAACCATACGGAAAGTCAAGGGCACACTTTGCTCTTGGTCTTTCTGTATCAGCGTGGCTTTGATTTTGCCGTTTAAGGCGGTCACTGTACCGGTGTTCCTGTCCTTGACAGCCTTGATGATGTCTTTGGCGCTAACCGAGCTTAAAGCCTGGCTGGATGCGATTTGAGCGCCTGCTGCGCCTGTGTTGTCGGACGTTTGCGAAGCGGTAGCTTTGCGGGCTGAACCACAACTGGCCATCATCCACAAGGACAAAACTCCCAAAAGTACCCTAGCTACGCGCATCTCTATCTATTGAATTCCTGTGCTGCCAAAACCTCCTGTACCCCGGTCGCTGGACGAGAGTTCTTCGACCAACTGCCAAGATGCGCGCTCGTGACGCGCCAAAACGAGTTGGGCGATACGGTCCCCGTCCTGAATGGGGAAATCTTCTGTAGAGAGGTTGATCAATATAACCCCTACCTCGCCTCGGTAGTCCGCATCTACCGTACCTGGTGCATTGAGCACGGCGATCCCTTTTTTTAAGGCCAGTCCAGAACGCGAGCGCACTTGGGCTTCAACGCCCAGGGGCAATTCAAGGTATAAACCTGTGGGAATCAATACGCGCTCCATAGGTTTGAGCACTATGGGCTGGGGCAAATAAGCCCTTAAATCAACCCCGGCAGAAGCCTGAGTTTCGTATTGTGGCAGCGGGTGATGTGACTTATTGATCAGTTTGATCTCCATGGATGGGTGAGGTTTTTGATTTGCGGTATTCGATCAAAAAAACAGCAGCAAGATACGCGAAAAACAGCACATACCCCAAGTATGGAATCCCGTCAAACACATAAAACACCAAGAGTGAAAGCAGGATGGATCCGAAAAAATAGGCCCCGATACCCTTGAGGTCATAGGGAATGTAATACGCTTTTCTGCCCCAGAAATAGGACAAGAACATCATGGTGGCATAAGCGGCGAGGGTAGCTATGGCCGAAGCCATATAACCCAAAGTAGGTATCAGCCAAAAATTGAGCAGGATGGTGATCGCGGCCGCTACCATGGAAATCAAGGCCCCAACGCCCGTACGGTCAGTTACCTTATACCAAACAGACAAGTTGTGGTAGATACCCAAGCAAAAGCTTCCGATCAGAATCAGCGGCACCACCTTCATTGCAGGCCAATAATCGCTGTTTCTAATCAACAACTCCTTAAGCGGATGCGCCCAAGCCATGACGCCCAACAAGAGCACAGAACCGATCAACACAAAATAATAAGTGACTAGGGCATAGGCATTCTGTGGGTTTTTGGCCTTGATCTGGCTGAAAAAAAAGGGTTCGATGCCCAGCCTAAACGCCGTAGCGTATAGGGTCATAAACACCGACAACTTATAGCAGGCTGCGTACTGGCCCAGCTCGCTGGCCGCCACATCTGTGGGCAACAACCAGGAAAGCAGAATTTTATCAAATACCTCATTCACCACAAATGCGAGTCCTGCGATCATCACAGGTGTGCTGTAGCGCATCATGCGCTTCCAAATGGACCAATCAAATTGCCAGGTGATGCGGGTGTATGAACCCAACAACAAAACCAGTGTGAGAGCGCTGGCCCATAGATTGGCCAAAAAAACGTATTCCACCTCGTGTCCGGGTTGGTGCCAAAATGCCGCTACTGACTCGGGTTCCTGGGCGGCCCACAGGGGCACGAAATACAACAAGAGAACATTGGCCCCAAAATTTAGGGCGACATTGACCCCCTTGACCAAAGCGTATCTACCGGGCAGTTGTCGGGCGCGCATCCAAGCAAAAGGAATGATGACCAAGGCGTCTAAGGCCAATATGCCCAAAGAATAATGAATCAATCTGGTGCTCAATCCGAGCAAAGAGGCGATGGAAGGCGCTGTCCAAAAGCCCAAGGCCAAAAACAACAGGGTGGACCCCACCAAGGAAATCAGCGCTGTGGAAACGACGGCCGCTTGTTGTTCTTTCTCTTGAAAAAACCGAAAAAATGAGGTTTCCATCCCATAAGCGAGGACCACATTAAATACGGCAAACAGCGAAAACAAAACGGTAACTGATCCAAAATCAGCCGTTTGCAGCAATAAAGTATAGAGGGGAAGCAGCAAAAAAGACAACATCCGGGGCAGCACAGTGGCTAGTCCGTAGATGAAGGTCTGTTGAAACAGTTTTTGCAGCAAAACTAGCCGTTCAAGGCCTCTGCCCCACCGACGATCTCCAAAATCTCATTGGTAATCGCCGCCTGACGCGCCTTGTTGTAGGTGAGTTTCAATTGATTTCTCAAAGCTGTTGCGTTGTCGGTGGCTTTGTGCATGGCGGTCATACGCGCTCCATGCTCACTGGCAAACGAATCCCTAATCCCCTTGTAGAGCTGGGTCTTCAATGCTTTGGGCACCAAAAAGTTAACAATCTCTTCTTTGTTGGGCTCAAAGATATAGTCCGCAGATCCGGATACGCTTTGTGCCACAGGGGCCAAGGGCAAGAATTGCTCAGTTTGAACGATCTGGGTAGCGGCGTTCTTAAACTGGTTGTAAATCAATACAATGCGGTCATAGGCACCGTCGGCATAAAGGTCCATCAAGTCTTGAGCGATGACAGAAACTCCTTCAAAATCCAATTGATCAAAAATCTTGCTGTGGTTGGCGACCACGGGAAGTCTTTTGGAAAGCACATCTTGTGCTTTTTTGCCGATGGCAGCTACGTGGACTTGTTTGCCCGCATAGGTCTGTTCGGCCAAGGCCAAGGTCTGTTTAACTACATTGGTGTTAAACGCGCCACACAAGCCTCTGTTTGAGGTGATGGCGACCAAAAGCACCTTTTCTACAGGGCGTTCTTCAGCGTATTGACGCACGTCGCTGGTTTCAATGCTCTCGTTTAGGGCGGCGAGCAGTGCAGTGAGTTTCTCCGAGTAAGGACGCATGGCAGTAATCGCGTCTTGTGCCTTCTTGAGCTTGGCAGCAGACACCATTTTCATGGCGCTGGTGATCTGCATCGTCGAAGAGACGGAGGCGATTCTGTTGCGTATTTCTTTTAAGTTGGCCATACAGAGGGGTTTTAGCGGGCCGGCTGCGCCGGCCCGCTGTCACTTAGTTTTTATAGGCAGCCGCTACCTCAGCGCACACTTGTGCTAGGGTGTCGGTTACTTCGTCGGTCAATTGTCCTGCTTTCAAAGCGGCCAACACAGGTTGGTGTTTAGCGCGCATCAAATCCAAGAAGTTGCGTTCGAACTCTTTTACTTTGTCCACCGGTACTTGGCGCAACAAGTTTTTAGATCCCAAATAGATGATCGCTACTTGCTCCTCTACGGTAAACGGATCGTTTTGCGCTTGCTTTAAGATCTCCACATTGCGGCGACCTTTCTCAATCACGTTTAAGGTAGCGGCGTCTAGGTCAGATCCAAACTTGGCAAATGCTTCCAATTCGCGGAACTGAGCCTGATCCAATTTCAAGGTACCCGCCACTTTTTTCATGGACTTGATCTGTGCAGATCCACCCACACGAGATACAGAAATACCTACGTTGATCGCTGGACGCACCCCTTGGTTAAACAAGTCTTGCTCCAAGAAGATCTGTCCGTCGGTGATCGAAATCACGTTGGTGGGGATATAGGCAGAAACGTCACCCGCTTGGGTTTCGATAATCGGAAGCGCGGTCAATGATCCACCACCTTTAACGATGGGCTTCAAAGATTCGGGCAAATCGTTCATACGGGCAGCAATTGCATCGTCAGCGATTACTTTAGCAGAACGCTCCAACAAACGAGAGTGTAGGTAGAACACGTCTCCAGGGTAGGCCTCGCGTCCTGGTGGTCTTCTCAACAACAAAGACACCTCGCGGTAAGCTACTGCTTGTTTGGATAAATCGTCGTAGATAATCAACGCTGGGCGACCTGAATCGCGGAAATATTCGCCGATGGCTGCTCCAGCAAATGGGGCGTATACCTGCATCGGTGCGGGGTCAGAAGCGTTAGCGGCCACAATGGTGGTGTAGGCCATAGCGCCGCGGTCTTCTAAGGTTTTGGCGATGGCCGCTACCGTTGAAGCTTTCTGTCCGATCGCTACATAGATACAATACACAGGTTGACCTGCGTCAAAAAATTCTTTTTGGTTCAAGATGGTGTCGATACACACGGTAGTTTTACCGGTTTGACGGTCACCGATCACCAACTCGCGTTGTCCACGACCTACAGGGATCATCGCGTCAATCGCCTTGATACCTGTCTGCAATGGTTCGTTAACCGGTTGACGGAAAATAACCCCAGGCGCTTTGCGCTCCAATGGCATTTCGTACAATTGGCCTGCCAAAGGACCTTTGCCATCGATGGGCTGTCCTAAAGTGTCTACCACACGACCTACAATACCTTCACCTACTTTGATAGAGGCAATGCGCTCTGTGCGTTTTACGCTAGAACCTTCCACGATATCGCGAGAAGGGCTCAATAGAACCACCCCTACGTGATCTGCTTCCAGGTTCAACACAATCCCTTGTACGCCTCCTTCGAAGCTGACCAATTCGCCGTATTGCACGTTGGAAAGGCCGTAAACACGGGCAATCCCGTCTCCGACCTGAAGTACTGTTCCCACCTCATCCATGGATGCGGCGCCTGTAAATCCTTCGATTTGCTGTTTTAAAATTGCTGAAACTTCAGCTGCTTTTACTCCTGCCATTGTTTGGTGTCCTTGAGGCTAAGCCTCGTTATCGATTATTGACTTGGGTTAGTTGTTCTTTGAGTTGGCTCAATTGATGGGCCACAGAGGCGTCGTATGCCAGGTCGTCGACCTTCACGATAAATCCTCCGATTAAGCTGGTATCTACTTGCGTATCCAGGGCGATTGTTTTTTGAACTGCCTGGGCGAGTTTCTCTTTCAAGGTGTTGACGACCGCATCGGTCAAAGGTGCTGCAGAAACCACCGTCGCCTGAGCGATCTTGTTTTTCTCTGCGTCCAATCGCTCGTAGGCGGTAAGCACCTCAGCGAGCAAGTCCATGCGTTTGTTCTGGGCCAATGCGCTCCACAACCCCTGCATAATCTGGTGGCTTTGTGGGGCAACAGCGGCTACGGCTTGTTGCTTGGTGGCTTGCTCCACAGTCGGGTTGTGCAAATACGCCTCAAGCGCATCGCTCCCGTTTAGGGTAGCCAAGAGGTCATTGACTTGCTGTGCAAGTACAGGTCCTGCTCCCTGCTCGTAGGCAAGTGCTAAGGCTGCTTTTGCATAGCGTTCGGCCGCTTGGGAATGCTTCATCGCTTAGTTGATTTTAATTTCTTTGACCAGGTTTTCTACCAACTGGTCTTGTTTGGCTTGGGCAGACAATTCTGACTTTAACAACTTCTCTGCGATTTCAATCGCGTAAGACGCTACTTGTTTTTTCAAATCTTCCACAGCCGCTTTCTTTTCACCTTCAATCACCGCTTGTGCTTGAGCGAGTAATTTTTCTCCCTCAGCTTGCGCTTGTTCTTTGGCTTCCGCCATCAACTTGTCTTTAAATTGACGCGCCTCCAAAAGCATTTGCTCGCGCTCTTGACGCGCTTGTTGCAACAATTTTTCATTGGATGCGTTGAGCTGAGCCATTTCGTCTTGAGCTTTGGCAGCAGCGTCTAGGGCGTCTTTGATTCCTTGTTCGCGTTCGTTTACCGCGCTTAGGATGGGCTTCCAGGCATATTTGCCCAAAAGCAATACCAACCCTACAAAAATGAGGGTTTGCCAAAAGAACAGCCCAAATGAGAATTCTTCAATTAATTTTTCCATGGATCGTTGAGGTTTTAAACATAAGAAACAACAGGGGAGGACCAACCGTCCTCCACTGCTGATTCACAGGATGATTAAGCAGCGAATAACGCAGCGAAACCGATACCTTCAATAAGCGCTGCTGCAATCAACATCGCTGTTTGAATTTTTCCAGAGGCTTCTGGTTGACGAGCGATGGCGTCCATAGCTTGTCCTCCGATGCGACCAATACCAAGACTAGCTCCGATAACGATCAAACCTGCACCTACAATTGTTGGGATTTCCATAAATATTAATTAAAAGTTAAACAATTCATTTTTAGTGATGCGCCTCCTCATTGGCAAAACCAAAATACAGAGAAGACAACATGGTAAAGATATACGCTTGTAGCGCAGCTACGAGCAATTCCAATATAGATAACACAAAAGAAAGCACAAAACTCAAAGAGCTTCCGATCCAGTTGTGAAAGATAAACATCAATCCGATCAAACTCATCAACACGATGTGGCCTGCGGACATATTGGCCCATAGACGGATCATCAGCGAAAACGGCTTGATGACTACCCCGAGCAATTCAATCGGTGCCAAAAGGATTTTCATCGGCAAAGGCACGCCTGGCATCCAGAAAATGTGGCCCCAGTAGTTCTTGTTGGCGGTGAGGTTGGTCACCAAGAAGGTGAGCAAAGACAAACCGAAGGTCACGGCGATATTTCCGGTGACATTGACACCCAGCGGGGTCAACCCCATCAGGTTTAAAAACCAGACAAAAAAGAAAATGGTCAGCAAGTAGCTCATGTATTTTCCGTAGTGTTTGTGACCGATATTGGGAATGGCGATGTCGTCGCGGATATACAGGACAATAGGCTCAAACAGACGGGCAAATCCCTGAGGGACGCCACCATGGGCGGCATAGGACTTGGCCAAGCCTCGGAACAAAAAGAACATCAATGCACCCACCAAAAGCATGGCCACAACACTCTTGGTCATGGAAAAATCCAATGGTTTAGGGTTGGTAATGTGGTGGTGATCGTCGTAGCTCAAAGTTCCTTGAGCGTCCGTTTTGTAAATTTTTCCGTGGGCCAAGGCGTAGAAGTTGCCATTCGACTCTGCCACGGTTTCCCCGTGGTGCAAGGCAGCTGAAGAAAAAACCTGAAGTCCATTATCCCACAAGATCACGGGAAGGGGCGCGCCCACATACACGTGTTTCCCTTGCTCGTCTGTATAGGAGTACAAAGAAAAATCGTACGAATCCTGAAGGTGGTGTTGGATATACTCCTTGATTTCAGTCTTGAGGTCGGCGCCTCCTGTGTGGTTTTCCTTTGGGCTTTCAGCCGCAGCAACCCCTGCTGTAACCATCATGGTCAAGGCTAAGGCCACTTTGAAAATAATCCGTTGGTACTTCATCGGTTCAGTTCAGTCTTCAAAAATCGCTGCAAAGGTATGCTATTTAGTGAAAACCAAAAAAAGAACACAAGATTATTTGCCATTCTGAACCCGGCCACTTCATCTGGATTGAACAGGGCTGTTTTTCAGAAGTTTAGCGTTGATTGATTCCCAAGAGCCGGGCTACGTAGATGGTTTCCAAGGTGAGGGCGCAGGCGTAGGGAATTCCAAAGAGAAAAAATGACCAACCGCGGTCGCCAAGCCCTGCCAAAACAAAAGGCTTAAACAGCAAAAAATAAGCGGCAAACTTCAACAAACTACCCCCCATAAAAAGAAACCCAATGAGGTCTGGGACTTTTTGATGGCCCCGCAAAATACCCCACCCGATCCCGAGGGTCAACAGGGCGTGTGTGGCATAACTCCAGGAAAGTGGTCCCCAAAAATCAGTTTTATCCAGGGCTGTGAGCAATGCTCCTTGCAAACCAAAAACAGGGATAAAGACGCCCATCAACCACATCAGCAACCATCGGAAGTGCTTGTATGGCTTCATGAATTCATCTTTTTGGTCTCTTTGATCACCAGCCAAATTGAGGTGACCAGCCCAAATAGGGTGCCGACAATAACCCCGAGGCGGCCTGGTAGGGACCAAAAATCATCGGCCCATTTACCGATCTGAACCATAAAATAAATCGTAGCCCCCATCTGAATGCCCAAGGCAGAAAAACGGCCGAACTGCTGTAGTCCGCTGAGTGGTTTTTTAGCTGGCTTCTGCGGCTGACTCATCGGTGACTTGTTTTAAGGAGTTGGGGGACTTCATGAAAATCTTTCCTTGAATGACCGCTCCCGACACCACGGATAGGCGCGTGGTTTCCACTTGAGCGTAGAGCTGAGCGCTGGCCTGTACACTGAGCAATTCCTCTACGGCCAATGTCCCTTCCAAATAACCCTCAATCTCCGCGTTTTGACAGCGCACTTGGCCGATCACACGTCCGGTTTTTCCGATCACTACTTTTTTGGTCGTGGACACATCGCCTTTGAGGTAACCGTCGATACGCACATCTGCCTGAGCATCAATGCTCCCTTCCATGCTGGTGCTTTTCTCAATTCGGGTAGGTTGCGCGCTGTTTTCTAGAGAAACAGGGACTTTGTTCTTGAATAGGGACATGGGTTATGGGTTTTTTGGTTTGCGCTGCTCTAGATAAGTATCTAGGGCCTTATACATCTGTATTTTGCGGTAGTGGGAGGCTAAAAATACAAAAAATTGACCCTGAGACAACGGCTTTTGTGTCCAAATCTGCTCCTTGATGAGGTCCTTGGCTTTTTTGGGGTCTAAATAACCGTGCACCACGTAAAAATCTCGATTTTGGTCATAGGCGTCCTTGGACACCCTCAGGCGGATCTCGCTTTTTTGACCGAGCAGCCAACGGTTGAGTCCATCCATCAACAAGCTGTCTTGAGCCTGTGACAATTTTGGCAAAAGCACCGCCACTTTGTAATGGTCATAGGGCTCTGCATCTCCAAAAAGGACTTCGCTGGACTCAGAAGCAGACCAAGCTGCGGCAGATAATGCGGCTGGGGTATTGGGATAATCGCGCACGATGCGGGCCTGTTCTGCCAAAAAGGCTTCTTTGCCCTGTATTCTTCCAAGCGCCTGTGCGCGCAGCAGCACCCAAGGGCTGATTTGTTCTGGGGACCAGGACTGTGTCAGCACCTCGTCGATCCTTTCGATGGCCTCCGCGTATTTTTGTTCGGCATACAGGGCGTACACCTCAGCGTATTGGGCGGCTAAAACTGAGACGGGCGTCACCAAAGCGCGGTCGGGCTGGGCCAAATACTGGGCGTAAACACTTTGCGGATATGCTGCCAGGATCTGGTCTTTGTACTGCTGAGCGGCTTGACTATTTAAAGCGGTGTGCGCCTGGTACAAAGCGTACAGGGCCGGTAGTTTGCTGGGGTGTTCCTGTGGGGAATCTACCGCCTTTTCCAGGGCGGGAATGGCCAAAGCAGGCTCAGCTAAACGAGACACGTAGAGCTGGCCTATTTGGAAATACACCCCAATACGCTCATGTTTTAAGGCGTCGATATCCTCCTGATTCGCTGGAAGTTGCGCGATCTGCTGATCGATTTCATCCAGGGGTTCCTGGGGCGCTGTTGGGTCAACCCCGGGTTGTTGGTTCCCAGGTTGGTCCGGGGCGTCGGCAGACATCCTGCTTCGGTTGCTATTGGTTTTTGGGGTGTTGGTGTTGTTCCCTGTCATTCCAGTTGTAGGGGGGGGTGACATGGACGCATTGGCCTGGGCGCGCCAGTTGTCTTGCCAGGCTCTCTTGCCCCACTTTTGGGCAAATGCTTCCGCGCCAATCGCCAACTGTTTGGGGTCATAGAAGTAAAATATCGGTCCTTTGGCCGAAGAAGTTCCGCCAGCGGATTTTTCGGATATAGCCGGAGCAGCCAGGTCTTGTCGGGCCGCTTTTTTTGCTTCCGCCTCTTTTTTTCGCTCTTGGGCTGCAACCAGTCTGGTTCTTTGTTCCTCAGGCGACAATGCCGCCAAAACCAATACAGAATCTATTTCCGCAGCCCGATTGAGGTACTCCACCAAGCTCTGTAGTTTCTCTTTTTTGCTGTGGGCAGCTCGCCAACGATCTGAGGGGTTCGGCAACAAAGGGAGCAGTGTGTCCAAATGTGCTGCGGCCAGAAGATATTGCTTGCGGTCAAAATAATGGTCGGCGAGTTGTTCATGAACGATCCCCTGCAAGACTGGGTCGCTTTGCGCCCATTTTAATGACTGATTTAATCCTGAGACATACAGGGAATCACGGCCTAGGCCTTTTTGAATTTGCGCTTGATAATAGAAAATTTTATCTCGATAGTCCTGGTTTTCCCAGCGCTTGGCCCAAAGGTTTAGTTGTTCGATGGCTTCATCACCCAGATCATCGGGGTGTTGAAGGGCCATAGATCTCAGCTGGGCATTGATCCAAAAATCATAGGACACCGCTTGCTTTTTGGCCCCAACTTGGCGGTAGGCGGTCAAAGCGCTGTCGCGCTGGCCCAGTTCTTCAAACAGTTGTCCCCGAAGATATCCGTATCGACCGCGCTCCACCTTTTTAGCCGTGGTTTTCAGTGCCGCGGCCAGAGCCTCAACGGCTGCTGCTGGCTGGTTTAAATCCATATAGGCCTGAGCCATCACCCCAAAGGCATCCGCCTTTTCTTGGGGCTTGAGTTTTCGGTTGGCCAATAACCGCCTGAGGTTCTCCAAAGCAACTTCGGGATTGCCTAAGCGAACATTTGTTTTTTCTTTCCAAATCCTCGTTTCGTTAAGGGCATTGGTCGCCTTGTGGTATTGTATGATAAAGCGAAAAGCTTCGAGTGCAGGAACAAATCGCTGGTCGTAGTATCGGGATTTGCCCAACAGCAAATAGGATTCAATCATCTGGCGGTTGCGCTCCTGGCCTGCTACCAGCATCCCGTGTTTGCGGATGGCTTTAACCGCCTTGGCTTCAGCCTGGCTAAATGGGCCATCCTCTGTGGCGGCGTATTTGATGCCCGCGGGTCCATCAACCTGTAGGCGCTCCACAGGTAAGCGCTCCCAAAAGTTTTCTCGGTATCCGGACTGGAGCAAAGTCCACTGCTCTTCAAAAGACAAATTCCCGTGGTATACCACGTTGTATTTGGTGTTCAGCGCGTGCCATTCGCGGTTGAGCAGACGGTTTTGCTGGGTAGAACACCCCAGAAACAAGAGTGCGATAAATGCGACTCCTAAAAATGAACCATAAGTCTTAACCGATCGAGGCATCCGGTACTTGTTGGGCAAAATAGGTTTCTAGCGCTGCCAAAGTGGATGGATTGGTCTCTAAGTCTTGGATGACCTTGCCTTTGGAGAGTACCACGATGCGTTTGCACACCTCAGTAACGTGGTTCAGGTCGTGGCTGGACACCAAAAGGGTAGTGTCTCCTTGGCTGGCAATTTTTTTCAATAGGTCCTTTAGCCTGAACTGGGTGGTGGGGTCCAAGTTGGCAAATGGCTCATCGAGGACCACCACGCTGGGTTTTCCAATCAGTGTTGCGGCGATACCCACCTTCTTTTGGTTCCCTTTGGAAAAATCCCTGAGGTATTTTTTTTGTCCGAGCACCTCTCCGTTAAAAAACGGGGCGAGTTCCTCCATCAAGGTGTCGACCTCGCTTTGAGGCACCGTGCGCAAAGAAGCGATCAAGGAAAAATACTCCTCTGGGGTAAGGTAGCCGATCAAAAAAGATTCATCGATAAAGGCCGAAGTAAAATCCTTCCAGGCCTCGCTCTGGTCTACCCGAAGATCTCGGTTGGTGATGTGCCCTTGTGTCGGTTTGATCAAATCCAGCAAACAGCTAAAGAGTGTGGTTTTGCCTGCGCCATTGTTGCCCACCAAACCCAAGGCGGTCCCTGAAGGAATCTGTAAGGTCTCGATGTCGAGCACCGTGGTTCCTGAATAACTTTTGCTGAGTTGTTCGATGTGTATCATGGTTATGATTTTGGCTTGTAGGCTTGAATAGTGTCGTATTTTTCTTTTTTGTAGATGCGCTCAATCCATCCGAGGACTGGATTCCTCAATCCGAATCCGAGCAAACTCAGGCCGATCAAAAGCAAATAGCCGCCTTGTGCGTCCCAGATCCATTGGCCCAGGGCGTATATACCCATAGGCAGCGCAATTTTAGGCAGCGCGATCAACATGGTTTTTAGGTTGACCGCCTGTTTGTCCCCAAAGGCTTTTTTGGCTGAGGTGAGGTCGATGGGTGTTTTGACAAAAGCCCCGCCAAGCAGCACCAGGTGGGCGTTGATCCCTACATTGTACGCTGCTCCGGCCAATACCGCCAAATAAACTTCCCAGCCCATCAAAGCGTAAAAAGAGGCCAACACCGTGGACGCCAAAGTCGCCCAAACGATCAACCACCACTTGGCCTTCAGGTAATCTGCATAAGTGATTTTTTGGGTCATCATCAAGGGGTAATACGAAGAATCCCAGCTGGGGACAAATCCGCCAAAGGAGAACAAAAACCCTCCGGTGACAAAAATCCCTGCAAACACTTTCCAATATGCTCCTTGATATACTTCGATAGCATTGGTAAAAAACAACAGCCCATAAAACAGGAAAAACACCCCAGTTAAAACGGCCATCTTGGCTCTTTTATTGCGCGCGATCAACCTTAAATCGTTTTTAAGAAAAATGCCCATGCGCCCCATGGAATCCAACCAGGCCATTTTGGTGGTGCGGGCCACCTCGGCCTTTACGCTAAAGCGGTCGTCCAAAAACATTCCGGCCAAAAAGAATCGGTGACTGCCCCAGACCAAAAAAGCCAACCAGGCCACGGCGGCCAGCAAGGTCGCCGGCGTTTGGTAGAAGGCCTCAAACAGCCCACCCGAAACGGCTTTAAGGTCGAAAAGCTCAAAATATTTGCCGGCTCCCGCAATAACCAGCGCTCCGAAAGCTATGCCAAAGACCCAGGGACTGTTGTTGGCCCACAGGTTGAGGAAATTGTTGGCCAAAAACAAAACCGATACCCCGAGGATCCAGGTGGTCACCCCTACCGGGTCTAAATCCTGCTGCAAGAGCACCACGTACAAAGGAATCCACAAAAACAAATAGAGCCAGTTAAAGGGCGAAACCACCGACTTCAGCATGGAAAAAACCACGATGTTCGACTTGCTGATCGGCATGCTGAGCAAGGGCTTGATCTTGGTAATCGGCATCTTTTGACCCATATACCTAAAAATGAGGTCGGCCAGCCAAAATACCCAGATACCTTGGTTGATCCAACCAAATGGGTTTTGGGGAGCGACTTCTTCTGCGATAAAATAAATCCCGATCCCTAAACCGACAAATACTACAGCAAAATACAAGGCCCCCAACCCCATCAGGATCAAAATCACCAGTGAGGTGTCAAAAGAGGGGGAGCGCAAAAAGTCTTTCCGCTCCAGGTGAAAAAATTGTGCGAGTAGTTTTATCGGGCTCATGAGGATTGGGTGATATTGTGTAATTTTACGCAAAACTCCCGCAATGTCTGAATTTTTTTCCTTAAAAGTGTCCCAAATCGAGCAATTAACGGACCAATCCGTTCATGTGTCCTTTGAAATACCGGAGTCACTTAAGGCCGCATTTGCCTACAAAGCTGGCCAATACATCACCCTAAAACAAAACATCCGCCAACAAGAAGTGCGCCGAGCTTACTCCATTGCCACGGCCCCCTCTGAGCCTCTTTTGGGGGTGGGTATCAAACAGGTGCAGGGAGGATTGTTCTCCACCTACGCCAACGAAGCTTTGCGCCCAGGAGACACCCTCGAGGTCATGCCCCCACAAGGCCGATTTGTTTTTGACCCCAACGGTTCGGCCCAACACATCGCCGGTATTGCCGCGGGAAGTGGAATTACGCCCATTTTGAGCATCGCCAAAACTGTTTTGGAAAGCCATCCAGAGAGTTTTTTTATGTTGATCTACGGCAACAAGACCAAGGACGACCAAATGTACACCAAGGCGATCGACGCCCTAAAAGACACCTATGGGGAGCGCTTGAAAATTGAATATGTCTACAGCCGCGCCAGCATACCTAGGGCCCATTTTGGTCGCATCGACCGAAGCATCATCAATTTTGCGTTTAAAAACAAGTTTGCGGACCGCGCTTTTGATGCGTTCTACCTGTGTGGTCCCGAAGAAATGATCCAAGAGAGCAGTGAGGCCTTGCAAGTGCTCGGGGTATCTCCAGACCTGATCCAATACGAACTGTTTACCTCTTCTAAAAAAGAAGAAGCCCCCAACAGTCTTCCAGATGGAATGACCCAGGTGCATGTGTTGCTGGATGAAGTATCCGCCACCCTGGAGATGAAGCAGACAGACCGACTGCTCGACGCTTTGCTGAAAAACAAAATCGATGCTCCTTATTCTTGCCAAGGCGGTGTGTGCAGCAGCTGTATCGCTCGGGTGACCAAAGGAAGTGCGGTGATGATCAAAAACGAAATCCTGACCAACAACGAGATCGCTGAAGGGCTGATTTTAACCTGTCAAGCCCACCCCACCTCATCAGAGATTTCGATCGACTTCGACGACGTTTAATCGGGACTGTTTAATGTGTTGATGACCACCTCAGCCACGCGCTCAGGAGCTATGCTTTCCATAACTCGGGCGTAAGGCTTATGCCCTTTTTTACCAAAAATTGACGTGGGGAGCAGGGGATACTGCGCTCTATCGGGAATGATCTGTCGTTCCATCGGCTGGAGAAAAGGGGCAAATCCGGCATAGGGATGAGTCTGACCCCACAAAGTGACTACGGGTACCCCGTACATGGCCGCCAAATGTCCGTTGGCGCTGTCCATGGCCAACATAACGTCGAGATGAGCAGCCCAGGCGAGCTGGGTTTCCACAGGCGCGTTTAGGGTATGTGTGCTGTGCTCAAAACCTTCCACCAACTCTTCAATCATCATCAGCTCTCTAGACCCTCCGCCAAAAAAGACAAACCTAATCGGTCGATCAGCGGCTTGTTCTTGGATGGCCGTCAGGGCATCAATGAGGGCACCCCAAGGGTATTGTTTGGTTTGATGAGCGGCAAACGGAGCGACCCCGACCCAAAATCCTGTGTCGTTACCCTCCATGTCCTCAGGTCTATTCGGCTTGGGCAAACAGGCCTCGCGGCCCAAAGCTATGGGAAACCCTGCCTGAACACAGAGGTCTGCATAGCGGTCAGTAGCATGTGACAAAGGGCGAAAAATCTTACCGCGCTTGCGGATCAGTGCGCGCTTGTCTGCGCGTCCTTTATCCAGCACAAACCAAGGCGCGGCATCGCCCATCCAAAATCGCAACAAGCGGGTGCGCAATACGTTGTGGGCATCCACCACTGAGGTCCATTGATGTTTTCGCAGGTCATGGGCCAACCTGCGTATCCCCCAAAAACCCCGGTGAATACCCCGGGTTTCCAAGGCGTATAACTCCACCCTGGGAATTCCGGAAAAAAGCGGAAAGAACTTGGGCTGGGTCAGCACACAAACACCCACTTCTGGGTGCTGTACACTAAGGGCGTGTACCACCGGAACAGACAAGGCGACATCGCCCATGGCTGATGAACGGATGAAGAGCAGCTTGGGCTGGCTAGCCGTCTGGTTATTTTCTGACACGCAACACGGGATTGAGCTCGTCGTCGTTGTACATTTTCATCTGCTTGTAGACCTTCATGTATTTGCGTCCTTGAGCGATGTCCGTCAAGAGCTGATCAATCGCTGTGGTCAAATCTTGCTTTTGGGTGAGCAACACATTCAGTTTTGTCTGGCACTGGGCTAGGTGTTCCTGTGTGGCGTCGGTGCGCTCCACTTCTTGTTGCATGTGGTAAATTTTCAGCGCCAAAATCGATAAGCGATCTACCGCCCAAGCCGGACTTTCGGTGTTGATCACCGCTTCGGGGCGCACAGAGACTTCAGCGAACTGATCTAAAAAATAAGCGTCGATATACTCGACCAAGTCTGTGCGTTCTTGGTTGCTGGCGTCAATTTTGCGCTTGAGCACCAACGCTGCCGTTGGGTCGATCTCCGGGTCCCGAATCAGGTCCTCATAATGCCATTGCACCGTGTCAATCCAGTTCTTTTTGTAGAGCAGATGCTCAATATCCCCGGAAGGATATGGGTTGATCAGGGGTTGGTCCACGCGATCAGCCACATGGTATTGCAGTATACTTTCTTCAAAAACGCGGAAGGCTTTGGCACAAAACATAGCGTAAATTTTAGGGCAAATATACCTAATTCTTCGAGGCTAGACCGTTTGCATCACCCCGGAAATCCAAGCCACAACCGCTGCGGCCAAGGCAAGCCAGAGCATCACTTCCCGCATCCAGTATTTGGGCAAGGTTTCCCATGCTGCGGCAGCCAACACTGACGTGGGCACAAAGACCAACAACCAAACCGAAGGATGGGCGTGTACGTGAAGTCCCACCCATAAAAATCCAATACCCCAAAACACAAAGACCAACCTCAAGGACAACAATCGTCCCGACAATCCCGACTTCAAACCTTGAACTGTTCGGGCCATCGTCCAGGCGGATACCCCAAAGGCGGTCCAATACAGATAGGGAAACCAAGGGTGTTGGGTCTCATCAGGACGCATAAATTCTTGTTGCACTCGAGTAAAATAGCCTGAAATAGCATTCTCTGAGCCAAACCCCCACAACAAGACAAAAAATGCAGCTGCGGCCAGCAGGGAGACCAACCAGTTTTTGAGGTTTTCCCACTGATAAAAATACAGTCCTAAATACACCAAAACCAGGGCCGCCAAGGCAGAAGGGAACCACAAACTCGCCAATAAAATCCATAAAGTAGCATCGAACACTTTAGGGCGTATGTCTTGCAGTGAGCGCATGGATAATATCCGGCGAAACCCCAACAACAAAGCGGCCAATGCGCCCAACATCGGCACATCCAACACCGAAGTTGGGTGGGCTGAAACCGACATCCCAAAGAAAAATAACGCGATATGGTGTTGGGTCGTCAGGTTGTTCTTGGCAATCACAAACTGCAACAAACCCAAGATCAAGGCTAGGAGCACTGCGTCTACCAAAAAAACGCGCCAAGCCTCGGCATCTCCAGCCATTCCGCGATCTAAAAAAACAAAAAGCAAGATCCATAACCAGACCAACAAAAAATTAATCAGGCGGCTTTTGCCAAAAACACTTGAAATCATCGCGGCTTTTTCTATTTTTGCTCGGTAAATATAATCCAAAGTCGCCGGCAAGGCGCATTGGCCTGAAAAACATCACACATGAAAGCGTTCTGGAAATTCATTGAAAGCCTATTTGTTGACGGATTGTTTATTCCTTACGACGTATTGCGTTTTATGGACAACTGGTGGTTGGCCAACGCCGTAAATTGGATTTTTATCCTAATCGGTATGGCTGCTTTTGGGTATTGGATGAATCAACTCAAAGGTTTCAACGACCGCAAAGAGGAAAACAAAGACAACTCTGCGCACTCGTTTCTATAGGGGATAGCCCTAAAAATATAAAAGGGCGGCCTATGGCCGCCCTTATTTTTTGCTAGAGGTCAAACCCCAAGTCTTTTCTGAAATACATATCCTGGAAGCTGATGTGGCTTAATCCCCGATAAGATTCGGCCAGTGCCTGTCGATAGTCCGCGCCAAAGGCCGTGACCGCCAAAACCCTTCCTCCGTTGGTGCACACTTGATCTCCTTTTTGGGCAGTTCCCGCCTGAAACACCAAGGCTTCCTTCACCTGATCGATCCCGGTGATCGGATGTCCCTTTTCGTAGGCTTCGGGATATCCGCCTGCGACTGCCATGACCGTAGTGGCCGTACGCGTATCTATTTCCAGAGCAACCTCGTGCAAAGTTCCTTGACCTGTGGCGTGGAGCAGGGTCAATAAATCGGTTTTGATGCGCGGCAACACTACTTCTGTTTCGGGATCCCCCATGCGCACATTGTATTCGATCACCATGGGATCGTCGCCTACCTTGATCAGTCCGATAAAAATAAATCCTACATAAGTGATGCCGTCTTTCTTCAATCCTTCAACTGTGGGAATCACCACGCGTTGATGCACTTTGTCCATAAACGCTTCATCGGCAAATGGCACTGGAGAAATGGCACCCATACCCCCTGTGTTTAGGCCGGTATCTCCCTCGCCAATACGCTTGTAGTCCTTGGCCGTAGGCAAAACCTTATAGCTATGGCCGTCGGTAAGCACAAAACAGCTCAGCTCAATCCCGCTTAAAAACTCCTCGATGACCACCGTTTGGCTGGCGGCGCCAAACTTCTGATCCACCAACATTTCCGCCAAAGCCGACTGCGCCTCTGCGAGATCGGATAGAATCAAGACCCCTTTGCCTGCGGCCAATCCGTCTGCTTTCAGCACATAGGGCGCCTTGAGGGTGGTCAAAAACGCTTGCCCCTCAGCTAGGGTATCTGCGGTAAATGCCGCATAAGCCGCAGTAGGTATGCCGTGTCGGATTAAAAACTCTTTGGCGTACTGCTTGCTGCCCTCGAGTTGGGCGGCTGTTTTGTTGGGTCCGATGACCGGAACATTTGCCAGCTGAGGATCTGCAGCAAAATAGTCGCTGATGCCCAATACCAATGGGTCTTCAGGGCCTACCAACACCAACTCGATGTTGTTCTGGTGAACCGCCTGGGCTATACCCCCAAAGTCTGTGACGGATAAGGGCAAATTGGTGGCCAAGCTCGCTGTACCCGCATTGCCAGGGGCTACAAAAAGGGTGGGGTTTTGGGGGCTTTGGGACAATTTCCAAGCCATGGTGTGTTCTCTGGCTCCAGAACCTAATATCAGTACATTCATGGGGTATGGGTAAGGGTAGTTAATGCGTCTTTAAGGGCTGCTCTCCAAGGCCTGGATGGGTATTCAGGCGTTAGTGCGAGCAAGGAATAGGCGGGGCGGGGTGCGGCGGATTGATAAGCCGCTGAGCTCACTGGGGCCACGGGAATGTCGATGCCGCGCTCTTCAAAAATAGCACGGGCAAAATCAAACCAACTGCAAGCACCTGTATTGCTGAAATGGGTGGTGCCCAAAGGCAAAGTGCCCTGTTCCATATGGCTGCCCAAGGCCATGACTAAATCTTCGGTAAAAGTCGGCGAGCCGATTTGGTCGTCGACCACCTTCAGCTCCTTTTGGGTTTGGGACAAGCGCAGCATGGTCTGCACGAAATTTTTTCCCGTGCGGTCGTACAGCCAAGAAGTGCGGACCGTGGTGTATCGCTGGGCATAGCGGCTGATGCACTGCTCCCCTTTCCATTTGGTGGATCCGTAGACCCCTTGTGGATTGGGGGTGTCCTCGGGCGTATAGGCCGTGCTGGACCTTCCGTCAAAGACGTAGTCCGTCGAAATGTGTACCAGGTGTACACCTGCATCCGCACAGGATTGTGCCAACACACAAGCGCCTAAATGGTTGATGCGGTCTGCTGCTTCAGGCTCGCTTTCGGCCTGATCCACTGCGGTATAGGCCGCGCAATTCAGCAAATAACTGTATCTGCGCAGCGCGAGCGACTCTGCCACTGCTTGGGCGTCTGCAATGTCCAAGGTGTTGCGGTCCATCCAAACAAACTCCAAACCGGGAAATCGGTGGGCCAATCTCTGAAATGTCGTGCCCAATTGACCGGAGGCGCCGGTGACTAACACGTGTTTCAT
>JANRDC010000010.1:639-2054 GCA_030726725.1 Flavobacteriaceae bacterium | reverse complement strand
TGTGCCTGATATTGGCGTCTTAAGTAGCTGCAAAGCCCCAGCCTGATGCGTTTGGGTTTGGCCTATTTGTACCTCATTACTGATGCCACTAAGTCGATGACTTATGTCGTCGATGACCCATTGGTGCTCTTCACCTTCTTTATCTGTCCAAAGATGGTGCTCTGGTTTACTGTTCCATTGTGTTCCGGCCAAGGCCATGGTTTGGTAACTCCGACCGGTTCCGCTGAGTAATAATTCTGGTGTAGCACCCAACCAAAGTCCCTCCTCGGGATGATACCAGACATAGCGAAAAGCCTGTTGATCGCTCAACATAAGCTGGGTCAAAAGTGTTGGCCAATGATAAGGATCCAGCGCGATATGGTGAGCCCTTGACAAAACAACCTTTTGGAAGGCACCTTGATCGATGGCTGTAATCGCTTGAGACACAAGTTGCGCATAACCACTAGCGCCATCCTCTGGCGGATCAATACGCGTCGCTATTTGCTGGGGCATCAATTCATTTATGGGTAAATGGATGATGTGACAGTCCAATTGATTTAGTATTCTTGGCGCTTTTGAGACATCAAAAGCCTGCATGACAAACTGGGAGCCTTGTAATTTTTGCTGTTCAGGTCTACTTGGGGCATACTGCTGGGGCATACCCTTTGAAAACCAACCTTCTACCAAATCGGCTTCGGGGGCGGCAAAGAGCACGAAACCCTTATGGGCCTCAAGATGCTCTATTATATGTCGTACGAGCCGGTCTGCCATACTATTGACTCAATACCATGGTAGTCAACTTCACTAAGGAAACCAATTCCTGAGCATCATTCACCACACGTATTTCCCATAATTGAGTTGTTCTTCCGCCATGAACCAAGCTAGCCTTGGCCCAAACATAACCCTCACGAACACTCTTGACGTGATTCCCTGAAAGTTGAATACCCCGCACCTGAATGTCCTTTCGGCGAAGGAAAATTTGTGCTGCCGCACTGCCGACACTCTCTGCTAAAGCCAGAGTAGCCCCTCCATGAAGCACCCCATCGGGTTGAAAAACACGAGTATTTACGGGCATTTTTGCCGTGATCGACTCGTGATCTACATCCACAAACTCAATGTTCAGGGTTTCCATTAAGGTGTTTTTGCAAAGCGCATTCGATTGGGCAAGTAATTCAGAAAAATCAGATGACATAGTACCATTTTTGATCTGCCAAAGATACAGATTTTAGCACAGTACTAGAGAGCCATTACTGAGTATGACGCTATTTGACACGCTAAACCTAACACGCACCATCCTTTATAACACTACAACAAAATAAAAGTCCTGGGAGGAATACCTCTCACTAAAAATGCTATTTTTACTAAAAACCAACACCCATGAGTACGCGACGCGATTTTGTAAAGACCACAGCCCTTGCTAGTGCAGGACTTTCGAC
>JANRDC010000010.1:0-629 GCA_030726725.1 Flavobacteriaceae bacterium | reverse complement strand
GTTGGGCAAATGCTTATAGATCAAGCGGCAGTAAAGATGTGCTGAATGTTGGTTTGATCGGAGTGGGACTGCGCGGGACCAATCACTTGCAAAATTTATTGCTGCGGGATGATTGTTTGGTTACAGCGATTTGCGATATCAATCCTGAACGCATCCTATTGGGACAAAAAATGATTGCCGAAGCAGGACAACCAAAACCGCTTGTTTTCGAAAAAAATGATTTTGATTATAGAAATTTATTAGCCCTTGAGACCGTAGATGCTGTCATCATTGCTACGCCATGGCTATGGCATACCCGCATGGCCGTGGATGCTATGCGCGCGGGAAAATATACTGGTTTAGAAGTTTCTGCCGCCAATACAATGGAAGAGTGTTGGGATTTAGTCAATACCCACGAACAGACTGGAACCCATTTGATGATATTAGAAAATGTGTGTTACCGCAGAGACATCATGGCCATTTTGAATATGGTTCGGGAAGATGTCTTTGGCGAATTATTGCACTTTAGATGTGGTTACCAGCACGATCTGCGTTTTGTCAAGTTTAACGATGGCAAAAGCGCCTATGGACTTGGCGTCGAGTTCGGTGAAAGTGGTATTTCTGAATCCGCTTGGCGGACCCAACATAGT
>JANRDC010000009.1 GCA_030726725.1 Flavobacteriaceae bacterium | reverse complement strand
GATGTGTATCAACGCGCTCCATAACTGTTCAGTGCTTTGAGCAATTGCTGTCCGTAACCGCTGCGCAACAGGGGCTTGGCCAATGCGGTCAATTGTGTTTCGTCGATAAATCCAGCCTGATAAGCGGCCCACTCCGGAGCTCCAATCAACTGTCCTTGCCTGTTCTCCAACACCTCCACAAACTGGCTGGCCTCGCTTAACGCGGCAAATGTGCCCGTATCCAACCAAGTAAATCCAGGATCCATCAACACCACATTCAGTGCGCCGTCCTTTAGATAAGACTTGTTTACGTCCGTGATTTCGTACTCTCCGCGCCCGCTTTTTTGGGTCGCCTTGGCTCGACTAGGTGCTTCGGAGTTGTAGAAATAAATGCCCGGCACCGCATAGGCAGAAGGGGGGTCGCTGGGTTTCTCGATCAAGTCCACAGGGTTCATCTGTTCGTCAAAAGCAATCACGCCATAGCGTTCTGGATCGTTGACGGCATACCCAAAAATCGTAGCGCCACGCGGATTGATTTCTTGGCGCAACAAGTCGGACAAGCCCTTTCCGTGAAACAAATTGTCCCCTAAAATCAAGGCTACTGGCGCCCCGTCCAAAAAAGATTCTGCCAGCACCAAGGCTTGCGCAATACCCTCAGGCTTGGACTGGGTCAGGTAGGTAAACTCAACCCCCCAAGCAGTTCCATCACCCAATAAGGCCTGAAACAAAGGGGTGTCTTGGGGCGTGGTGATCAGCAATATTTCCCGAATCCCACACGAGATCAGGGTGGCGATGGGGTAATAGATCATCGGCTTGTTGTAGATGGGCATCAGCTGTTTGCTAACGCCTAGGGTAAGCGGATGAAGCCGGGTTCCGGTTCCTCCGGCCAAGACAATTCCTTTCATCGTTGGTTGATTATTGGTCATGGTTTAGGGGTGTTTTGCGCCGATTGAGCGCGTTCTAAACACCAAGCTACTGTTTCTTCAAGTCCTGATCGCAGGTCTTTTTGGACCATCCAACCCAGTTCTTGTTCTATTTTTTGGGGATTAATGGCATACCTGCGGTCGTGTCCTAATCGATCTTGAACCGGGGTGATGAGTGCAGCTGAGGTGCCGGGTGTCCTGCCCAAGAGTTGGTCTACCACACGTGCTATTTCCCGGAGCAATTCCTGGTTTTTCCACTCGTTTTTCCCTCCAATGACATATTGGGCTCCTGGCGCTGCTTTTAAAAAAACCTCCAGGATTCCGGATACGTGGTCGGTGACATGCAACCAATCCCTGACCTGTTGCCCATCTCCGTACATAGGTACTGACTCCATGCGCCACATCCGTTCCACGCTAAGAGGGATCAACTTTTCAGGGTGTTGGTGAGGCCCGTAATTGTTCGAACAGTTGGTGATTACCGCATTTAAACCATAAGTATGCGCATAAGCCCTCACCCAATGATCTGCGCTTGCCTTAGAAGCTGCATAAGGCGAATTCGGCGCATAAGGCGACTGCTCCGAGAAATATCCTTCCGGGCCTAAAGATCCGTACACCTCATCCGTGCTGATGTGGTGAAATCTATTTTCGGGTTGGTCTTTCCAGTGTTTTAACGCAAGTGTCAACAAATTGAGCGTTCCCTGTACATTCGTGGTCAAAAACACCTCAGGGCCTTGAATGGAACGATCGACATGGCTTTCAGCCGCCAAGTGTATTACCGCGTCAAACTGGTGGGTTTCCCAAAGTTCGGTCAAGGCCGGCACGTCGGTGATGTCCAGATGGTGAAAGCGATAGTTAGGCGCTTGACTGATGGGGGCCAAATGACTTAGGTCAGCGGCATAGGTGAGGGCATCTAAGTTGTGGATGGTCCACTGGGGAAAATCGCGCACCAAACGAAGCACCAAGTGAGAGCCGATAAATCCAGCTCCCCCAGTGACCAAAATGCGTTGATGCGTCTGTGTGTCGATCATTTGCTAGATTAATCGTTAAATATCTGAGATAATATCTTTTCTGTAATCAGGTAAGTGGGCTTCACCCCGGTGGTGCCCAATCCGCCTGAGGCCAGTGTGCTGCCGGTTTCCAACGGGTTGTCAGAAGCGTAGTAGGCATAGCGGACCACCACATCTTCCCGAATATTTTTTCTGATTTTAGCGGCGGCTTGAATCGCTTTTTGATAGTGAACCCCTTCCATTTCCAATCCGATTACGCCCCAGGAAGAGGCCTGAAAATACGCGAGTATGTCTTTGTTTTGTAGGGAGGTACCCAACACAGAAAGCATCGGCCCTCCAAAAACTTTTAATCCGTGTCCGTCAAAGTCCTGGGTGGACAAGGCGTTTTCAAAGGGGTAATTGTCGGCTGTCCCCTCAAATATATGGGCGTTGGGAATCATCAAATCCCCTTTATCACCGGACAATATCCCCGCTTTTCCCATAATCGACACGGAGACAATGTTTAAATACGCTCGACCTTCAGGGGTGTTTAACGGCTTGAGAAATTCATCTACGGTTTCAAAGGCCTGTTCCCCAAAGGCGTAATCCATCACCACCAAAACGGGTTGCTGAGCGGGATCCCGATCGCTGTTAAACGCGCAAGCGCCAGAAACACATTGGGCCATGTCAAATACCTGAACATCGATGTTGGTGCCAGAAGTGTCGTCGATAGAAATCATACCATGGGCCTGGGCATAGGCCTTTACTTGGCTGCGCAAATGATCGTTTTCCGCAGCGCTGAGCAGTTCGTATCGGGCCAAGGGGGCCAGTCCTTGGGTCTCCTCTGCCAAGGCGTGACCGGCGTACAGGGCGTTCATGACAGAGTGCATATTGGCGCTGATCAAGTGGATTGGGCGATGAAACAACTGGTGTTCGGAAAGCGTGTTCTTGATGTTATTGGCCCATTTTTCGCCGTAGATGTGGTGTCCGATGCGTTCGCGCAACAGCGGGCTAAACGAAATACTGCGCTTGATGCCTTGGGTGTGTTCGTCTGTAGAGCGCTTGATCAACCAGTAAAACAAGGACAACATGCGGTCAGGGTCTTGAGCTGTGGCAAAATTGCTGTTCAGTGCCGAAGCTTCCGTGTAAGTGCGGCCCATCATGCTGGCTAAATGGATCAGTGCGCGTTCGCGATCTGCCTCAGTGCGTTCCTCCAAAGTCATCAACGCTGAAAACTTGACCCAATCGTGACTAAACGTTTGGGTGTCGGCCTGCCAAGCGCGTTGTTGAAGTTTGTCCGCTTCCCAATATAAAAAAGTCAAGTGCGTCAGAATATCATAGACATCTGATCGCCCGCGGGTGATCTCGATATTCATCTGTTCGGGATCGATGCGGTAGCAGTTTCTGCGGCGTTTTGGCGGCACAATCGCTTTGAGGTGGGTTTCTGCGTATCCTTCGTCAGAAGTTAAATTGATGTGGACACAGGCTTCGATTCCTTCTGGCAATCGCTCCAGCACGTAGATCAATCCGTTGAGCTCTGTCTTTTCCTCAGCAATCGATCCATAAATCTCAGGGCGAAGCTCGAGTAGGGCGGTGCGCAAAGCGTTTCCCGACTCTCCCATCGGTTTATAGTGCCCTCTGTTCAGCAAGTGCTGCATGGCCACATAAATCCTTTTGATCGCGTTGGTGGACTCCCTGGCCCTAGACAGATTCATCATTTGGCTAAGTTATTAAAGCCGTGCAAAGCATCGGCCATTTTTCGGTCATTTGACAGGCGTTGCACCTTGTTTTGTCCGCCCAATCGGCCCAAAGACCTCATATAATCAGAAAAACAGTGGTGCGCCAAAGGCGTGATCACCAACCTGCGCAACACAGAACCGGCAATCAAATCGTCGTAATACGTGTTTTGCGCCCTCATAGCGCGATCAAGAGACTCGGCAAATCCCTCCATGTCGCTCGGCAACTGCTGAAAGTCGATCAGCCACTCGTGAAAAGGCAATCCGCTTTCCGGATTGATTTGCGGAGCCACCGTAAATTCGTTGACCTGTGCATCGCTCTCGGCCAATGCTTGCTGCATCGCGTACTCGACCTCCTTAGCAATAACGTGTTCTCCAAAAGCAGAGATGTAGTGTTTGATGCGTCCAGACACAATCACCCGATAGGGTGCTGTAGAGGTAAACTGAACGGTATCACCCATATTGTAGCCCCACAAACCGCTCTGGGTATTGATGATTAAGACATAATCTACCCCGACCTTGACTTGATCCAAGGTGAGTCTTTTGGGGGCGTCTTCTCCAAAAGTTGATGCTTCGATAAACTCGTAGAAAATACCGCTGTCGAGCAACAACAACATGCCGCGCTCTTGCTGTTTATCCTGGTAGGCAAAAAACCCTTCGCTGGCCGGGAAAAGCTCAATACTGTCTACGCGTCCGCCCATCAGGGCTTCAAACTTGGCCCGGTAGGGCTCGTAATTCACCCCTCCGTAGATAAACAATTGAAAATTGGGAAATAACTTTTTGGTAGGCAAGCCGGTTTGGGTTTGCAGGCGCTCAAAATACATCTGTACCCAGGATGGAATCCCCGCAATAACGCCCATGTCCTGATCTTTGGTTTCAGCAACCACTGCGTCCACCTTGGTTTCCCAATCTTCAATGCAATTGGTCTTCCAAGACGGCAAACGATTTCTCTGAAGATAAGCAGGGACGAAGTGGGCCGAAATTCCTGAGAGACGACCGGTTTTGATCCCGCCCACCTCGGTGAGTTCCGGGCTGCCTTGAAGAAAAATCATTTTGCGGTCTACAAAATCCGCGTTTCCTGTTTCGTGGATGTACGACAATATCGCATTCTTGGAGGCCTCCACTTGGGCCTTCATCCCGGGCCCAGTGATGGGGATATATTTAACTCCTGAGGTGGTGCCTGAGGTTTTGGCAAAATAAAGGGGTTTGCCTGGCCAAAGCACATCAGTGCCCCCTGCTTTGATCCGTTCCACATAAGGTTTTAGCCCTTCGTAATCCCGCACAGGTACCCGTGCTACAAAATCCGCATGGGAGGTAATTGAACCAAAGTCGTGGTCTCGTCCAAAGTCGGTATTTCGGGCTGTGTCAATCAAAGCGCGAAAAACCTTTTCTTGGGTTTTGTGTGGAGCGCGCGCCCATTGCTGGGTTTTGTGGTATACCCACGCGGCGTAGATTTTGGCGGCTAGTGACTTGATGCTCATGGGGCAAAATCTATATAGAGGTTCGGATTGACTGGAGCCCCGTCTTTCCACAGTTCAAAATGCAGGTGAGGCCCAGTGCTCAAGGTTCCTGTGTTGCCGACTGTAGCGATTGCTTCACCAGCTTTAACACGGTCTGACTGGCTTTTCAACAAGGTGCCACAGTGTTTGTACACAGAAATAAATCGGTCTTGGTGCTCTACCACCAACACATAACCTTGATTGGTGGTCCAGTCCGCAAACACCACAGTGCCTTGGGCTACGGACTTAACTGGGCTACCCGGTTCTGCGGTGATGTCCAATGCCCAATGATTGTGTTCCGGTTCAAATGCGCTGGAAAAGGGCCCAGACGCTGGGGGGTAAAATACTTGTAACCCTGCGTTTGGCGCAGGAAAAACATTGACCCGATCTTCAAAAGCCACGGCGGCGCGCAATAGCGAATCCTCTTCAATAGTCGATAAATCGACATCAATACTGTCGCTGGGCACGGGTAAAAACAGGGTGTCTGTCACCTGCTCCAAGGGAAGATCTCCCCTGAGCGCTTCAATCACCCGGGTTAAGTATAAATTGTTTTGGGCCAATGCCTGCTGGAGCGAATCGGTTTGCTCAGAAAGTTTAACCGCCTGTCTTCTCAGGGATGTGGAGGCATAACCCGGAATATACTCGCGCAATGGGGTAAAGGCGATGACAACCGTAGTGATCAAAATCAACAAAAAAGAGCCCAAAGAAACCAGCAGCAGGACGTTGAGTCGGTTGAGGGTCAACGAAAACTTCTCTTCGTGCGTGTCTTCGTTTTGGACCAACAATCGGTACTTGTCCAACCACTTCTTGGCGCCCTGTCTGGGCCTGTTTGTCGCTTTTTGTGCCATGGTTGACAAAGATAAGGATTTGGATGCTGCTGTGGCAGATGGAATTTTATTACATTTGTTGCTATTAAACAAACGCTATGATCGCACTATTCCCCTATTTAGCTGTTGGCCCTTGGCAAGTTGTTGTTGTGGTGGCCCTCGTATTATTGCTTTTTGGCGGTAAAAAAATTCCAGAGTTGATGCGCGGCTTAGGCAGCGGAATCAAGGAGTTTAAAGACGCCTCCAAAGAAGACAAAGACACTGTAGATCCCAAGATCGAAAACAAAAATTAAATATTGGCCTTCGGGTCTAAGCAAAAAAAGAGCCAATAGGCTCTTTTTTTATGGGCTTTATGGACAGATCCTTAATGGGCTGAACTCAAGATGCCTTCCAGCTCAAAGAGCAAGTCTCTTTTTAATGTGTCTGGGGCAAATACAAACCCCTCCAACACCAATATGCGATTTAACTCGGGTTGGTCCAAATAATAGGCGACAAACGGACCTGCCATAGGATAATGGCGCATGTCCCACATCCCGCGCAACTCAAGTCCTTTCCAAACGCCCGCTTGAGCTGGATAAACATAAGGCGTTAAGATACTGTCTGTCGCCATATATGTTTTTTTCCCGGGGACATCAGGTCCTGGAATATGGATGCCCACCACTGAATCGCGCATAGCGACGAGTTCTGAGGTGGAGCGTTCTGCCAGGGATTGGCCATTTCTGGGCAAAGCGTACACAATCACATTGAGTGTTCCGGTTTTAATCGGTCGATCAAACCACAAAAAATCCTCGGTTTCCTTGCCCAATACATAGGCGGAAGGCATATTTAATGAGATCCCCCAACGCTCGTTGAGGTTTTCGGTTTTGAGCAAGGAACGGCTGAATCGCGTCTGTTGCTCTTTCATTTCTAAAGCTTCAAACGCCGTGGTGAATTCAGGCGCTTTTTCGGCCAATAACGATGCGATCGAAGCCGCATCTGGTCCTTTAATCACGCCTACTTGTTGCGGGCGGCTAAATACGTCCTCTTTGAGGTAAGCGCTGGCGGTACTGTCCTTCTGAATTAAGATAACCGACCTGCTCTGTTGTACCGTGCCTTTAAACAAGCCAGGTGTGATGTGCTGGATGTCCCATTGGGATTCAATCATAGAAAGACCCGGTATGGGGGCGTACAAAATGGAGCGGATGCTGTCTCCGACAACTCCGTCCCAAAGCTCTGTCTCCGCGACAACCAACACAGCGTGCATCGCACCGATTGAGCTCGGCAAATACCCCGCTTCATCGGTCTTCTTGTCTTGGCAAGAAGCCAAAAACAAGGGCGTGATCGCCCAAAGCATCAAGCGTGTATATATTCGTTTTAGGGCGTACATGCGCAAACTTTTACTTTTGTTCCAGGTTGGATGTTGTTGCCCAATTGTGGATTCCACTGCTTGATCTGGTCAAGACTGACATCCTTAAACCGCTGAGCGATACTCCACAAGGTGTCTCCCGGGCGCACCTCGTACCATTCGGTGTCTGATTGGTTAGACCCTGCTTTGGCTTTGGTCGATGCAGTTGAATTTTGCGCCACTGAAGACCCTGAATTTTTTCCGTGAATGATCAGGGATTGGCCGACGGCAATATTGGTGCTTTTCAGCTTGTTCCACTGCATGATTTGCTTGACGGTCACCTGGTGTTTATTGGCAATTTTGCCCAAGAAATCCCCTGAGCGCACCTTGTATCGGGTCACCGCTGGAGCGGCTTGTACCATGGCCTCAACCTGTGCACGGCGAGCCAGTTCGGCTGGTTTGAGTTGGGCGTAAATCTGCTTTTCATTGGCCACAAATCTTCCCACGGCTTCAACGGGTAGTCTCAGGCCGTATCGCTCTCCCTCCACATAGGGAATCACTTGTTTCTTGTACTGAGGATTGAGTTGTGCGATCAGTGCTGAATCCACAGAAAGCTCCTTGGCCAATGCGCCAAACTCCATCCATTGTTTCACCTGTACAGTATCTGTTGCGTGTCTGGGAACGGCCAGCGGAGCTGCTTTAAGGCCCAACGGGCCCGCGTGCTCAAAAATGTACATCGAAGCCAAAAAGGCAGGTACATAACCCGATGTCTCTTTGGGCAGGTAGGGTCGAATCGCCCAAAAGTTTTTGTTCCCGCCAGCTCTTCGTATCGCTTTGTTCACATTGCCAGGACCTGAATTATAAGCAGCTAGTGCCAGGTTCCAGTCTCCAAAAATTTGGTGAAGTTTTTTCAAATAACGTACAGCGGCTTGCGTTGACTTCACTGGATCTTGGCGTTCATCCACATAATTGGTCACCTCGAGCCCGTACATTTTTCCGGTGTCGTACATAAACTGCCAAAGACCTGTGGCGCCTACCCTGGATTTTGCTGTGGGATTCAAAGCGGACTCTACCATAGCCAAGTACTTGATTTCCAACGGCATGCCCTGTGCATCTAACTCCTGTTCAAAAAGAGGAAAATAGTACTGAGACCTAAACAACATGCGTTCCATGAGGTCGCGCTTTTCGGTCAAAAACATATGGATCACCGATTCTAAAGAGGGGTGATAGGCCACGTCAAAAATGGTTTTCTTGTCCAAAACTTTTAAGCGTTCTTGTAAGTTTTGACGTTGAGCTGTCTGGGTTGTGTCGTCCAAACGAGACTCTGCTAGGTAAGCCAGCCCCTGTTCCTGGGCAAAAGAAGCTTGCCATTTTTTATCCGCTTGAGCGGTCCAAGCCAAATCTCTGTACTTCGAGGTTTTGGCCAGAGAATCTTGTTGCTTGACCGATAGTGCTGGACCTAAATTTTGGGGCTCCTTTAGGTTTACTGGAGCATTGGCCTGGTCCTTGGTGGTTTTTTTTTGGGCATAAACACTGGTCCCGAACAACAAGAAGGTGGCCAGTACTACACCGAAGCTGACTGATTTGATGTTGATCATGCCTGGGCGTATTGATGGATCGCGGCAATTCCTGGAAGCACTCTTCCTTCAAGACTTTCTAACATGGCTCCTCCGCCTGTAGAAACATAACTCACTTGGTCTTCAAAACCAAACTGTTTAACTGCAGCCACTGAATCACCTCCACCCACTAATGAGAAGGCGCCCAATCGGGTGGCCTCAGCCACCGCTTCACCGATGGCAATCGTTCCGCGGCTAAAGCTAGGCAGTTCAAACACCCCAACAGGTCCGTTCCACAAAATGGTTTTTGACCCTTTGATCACTTCGGCAAACTTAGCCAGTGTTTTTGGCCCTGCATCTAGTCCTTCCCAGCCAGCAGGTATTTGGTAGGTGTCGACTATTTGTGTGTTGGCATCATTGCTAAACCCATCTGCAGCCACTACGTCGACCGGTAAATGAACCTGTACTCCCTTGGCCTTGGCTTGGGCCAATATCTCCATGGCCATATCCAGTTTGTCCGGTTCGCAAATAGAGTTTCCTACTTGTCCGCCCAAGGCTTGAACAAAGGTGTAGGTCATTCCTCCTCCAATAATCAAATGGTCTACTTTGTCTAAAATGTTTTCAATAATGGTGATTTTAGAGGAAACTTTTGATCCGCCTAAAATGGCGGTAACCGGCTTCTCCCCAGTGCGCATCACTTTCTCAATAGCGTCAATTTCTTTGGCGAGCAGGGTGCCAAAAGCACAACGACCTGGGAAAAACTGAGCGACGATCGTGGTAGAAGCGTGCGCTCTATGCGCTGTTCCAAAAGCGTCGTTGATATAAAAATCAGCCAAATCCGCTAACTGACGTGCAAAATCCACGTCTCCTTTAGTCTCTCCGGCGTGAAATCTCAAGTTCTCCAAGAGCAGCACTCCTCCTTCTGGCAGAGCGTCCACCGCTGCTTGAGCTACTGGCCCTACGCAGTCCTGGGCAAATGAGACAGGAACACCTAGTACCTCAGCCACTGCGTCTTTGATATGTCCCAAAGAAAAGTCCGGATCCACATCTCCGTCTGGGCGACCTAGGTGGCTCATCAAAATCACTTTTCCTCGAGCGGCGATCACTGCGTCGATGGTGGGTTTAGCGGCAATAATTCTATTGGGATCTGCGACCTGTTTCTGGTCGTTGAGGGGCACATTAAAATCAACACGGATCAATACAGCTTGTCCGGCAAAGTCAAAATCTTGAAGCGTTTTCATGGATACTAAAAAGGTTAGAAAACAAAAGTAAACAAATAATCAGATGGGCCAAGTCCCAGAACCCGCGCCGTCTCATTTTTTAATATCTTTAACACCCTTGAACCACAAGCCCTAAAAATGCGTTTCGAAGACCTCGTCGGACACCAAAAAGAAGCCGCTTCCCTCAAAGCCAACATCGCTCAAGGGAGAATGGCTCATGCCCACTTATTGGTTGGGCCCGAGGGAAGTGGCGTGCTATCCTTTGCGCTCGCCATGGCCCATGAACTGGTGTGCCAGAACAAAACCGGAGCGGCACTGGAGGCCTGCTGGCGCCAATGCGTGCACCACAACCATCCAGATATCCACTACGCCTTCCCCATAGTTTCCGGCGAATCCTCCAGCAAACACAGCATTTGCGACGACTTCCTACCCGCTTGGCGGGAATTTGTTTCCAGCCAACCCTTTGGCAACCTGTTTGATTGGTACAGACACCTGGGCCTAGCCCAAAAACAAGGCAACATCGGAGTGCATGAAGCCCAAGAAATCTGGAGAAAACTCAATTTAAAATCCTTTGAAGGGGGATATAAAATCATGTTGATTTGGCATGCGGATAAACTCAACACCCAAGCCGCCAACAAACTGCTCAAGCTGCTGGAAGAGCCTCCGGCAAAAACAGTCTTTATTCTCACCGCCTCAGACCAAGGGTCCCTGCTAGAAACGCTAAGGTCTCGATGCCAACTCACCACACTTCAAGGATTTAGTCAAGGAGAAATGGTGAATTATTTAACCCAGCAAGGGGTCCCTAATTCCACCGCGATCAATCTGGCCCAACAGAGTCAGGGCAATATGAATAAGGCGTTGGACTTATTGGCCCAAGATTCGGAAGAGCAAGTATTTGGACAATGGATGGTGCAATGGATCAGGTCAGCGTTTAAAGCGAAAACCCAAAAATCTGCAGTTCAAGAGTTGATGATGTGGAGTCAAGAAGTAGCCAAAGTGGGCCGGGAAACACAAAAAAACTTCTTGATGTACGCGCTCTCCTTTTTTCGAGAAGCTATGCTGGCCAACTACGGCATGCGAGAACTGTGTCATCTATCCATTTCGGTTCCCGGATTTGACTTCGAAAAATTTGTGCCCTTTATCCACGAAAACAACATAGGGTCTATTGCCCAGTCTATCGATGAAGCTATTTATCATATTGAGCGAAACGGTAATGGAAAAATGATCTTGGCAGATTTAGCCCTACAGTTGACCCGCTTGCTTCACGCCAAGGCAAGCGTTTAGTCATATCGACAAAATCAATAGAAAAAAGACAAACTCATAGAAATTTCCAATAAAAAAAGGCGCCCAGAAAGGCGCCTTTTTCGTGCTTTTAAAAAATTCTGAGGCGAGTAGTTGTCTTTGGGGTAAAAACGCTTTTAAAACGCCTCTAAATGATTATTTCATGTCTGGAAGCCTCCAGGTGTAGACCATGGAAGAATATTGGCCGGTTCTGCGTCCATAGATATGGCTGTGTAAACCACCCATAAATCCTTTCAGCCAAGTCCACTTGCTTTGGGCGTATTGTTCTGAAACCAATGAAATATAAAATGCATCCATCCAAAGGTGTCTGTGGTCCAAGCATTCCATAGCATATTTAGCAGCCAGATTTTGCATGTATTCAGCAGAAAAATGCCAAAGGTGTCTGGGCACATCATAAGCTGCCCAGTGCGTTCCGTAGATGTGGGCATCATAGCTTTTATAGTTGGGAACTGCGATAATGATTTGGCCTCCGGGCTTTAGCCTATGGACCAATTTTTGAAGCGTTTCCAGGTAATTAGGCACGTGTTCCAAAACATGCCACAGGGTAATCACGTCAAACTTGTCCTCTGGCAAATCACTCAGTGACCCATAAAGTTTTAACCCTTGCTGCTCGGCGGCAGTTTGCCCGAATACACTTGGCTCAACCCCGTAACTCTTCCAACCTTTGGCTTGGACAGACTGCACAAAGTATCCATTGCCGGCTCCGAAATCCAAATGAACTGGATTTTCGCTCACCGCAGCAGCCAAAACCCAATTCAATTTACCTTTGGTGTTCTGGACTTTAGCCCACTGATATATTCGGTCCAACAGGGACTTTCCGGCGTTTTGATGAGAGCGGTACGTTTGCTCTGGATAGTAGGAGGAAAGGTCCTCGGGGGGGTGAGCGGTGCGCAGTAGTTGGCCTGGGATTTCTTCAACCAGATCAAACATTTCTTGGGAAACCAAGTGGTCTCTGCAAGCGATATAGTGTGTTTGTTGTGCTTTCATATCATTGTTCCACGTGGAACATTATCTTCCTAAGTGCACCAATAAAACCGAAACATCTGATGGGGAAACTCCGCTGATGCGCGAAGCCTGGGCTATCGTTTCAGGGGCAATTTTATGCAATTTCTGCCGCGCTTCGATCGAAAGTGATTTAAGGGTACTGTAGTCGAACCCTTGGGGGATTTTTACGTATTCCAGCCTGTGCAACTTGTCCGCGTTGTTCTTTTCTTTTTCTATATATCCTTGATACTTAACTTGGATTTCAGCCTGTTCTAAAACCTCCTGGTCTGGGTTTAGTTCGCTGATATAAGCGGCCACTTCGGGCACCCTAAGCATGTGTTCCATGGTCACATCAGGCCTGGAGAAAATCTTAAACAGCTTACCGGATTGTTTCACTGGAGCAGAATCCACTTCCTCTAACAAAGGGTTAATCACCTCTGGCAATACACTCTGATTCTCAAAAAAACGCACCAAATCATCAGACTGCTGTTTCTTTTTCTCCATAGCCCTTAAGCGATCTTCGCCAGCTAGACCTAAAGCAAATCCCATGGGGGTCAACCTAAAATCGGCGTTGTCTTGCCTGAGCAGCGTTCTGTATTCCGCCCGAGAAGTAAACATTCTGTAAGGCTCTTCGGTTCCCTTGGTAATCAAATCATCAATTAAAACCCCGATATAAGCCTCATCTCTTTTAAGCACAAATCCAGGTTTTTCACTTACGTATAAGTGGGCGTTAATCCCAGCCATGAGCCCTTGTGCGGCAGCTTCTTCGTAACCAGTAGTTCCGTTGATTTGTCCTGCGAAAAACAAGCCGTTGACCAACTTGGTCTCCAGGGTTGTTTTAAGCTGGGTGGGTGGAAAATAATCATACTCAATCGCGTAACCCGGTCTAAAGAACTTTACTTTTTCAAACCCCTTAACCTGTCTCAGGGCTTTAAACTGAACATCTTCTGGAAGTGAAGTAGAAAAACCGTTTACATAAACCTCAACAGTGTCCCATCCTTCTGGTTCCACAAAAAGCTGATGGCTTTGCTTGTCAGCAAATCGATTGATTTTATCTTCAATAGAGGGACAATACCTAGGTCCCAAGCCTTGAATTCTACCGTTAAACATCGGCGAGCGGTCAAACCCTTCTTGAAGCAGTTCGTGTACCAAGGCGCTGGTATGGGTCATGTGACAATCCAATTGTCTTGTGAGCAGCGGGGTGTTGGTGTAGGAAAACTTCCCAGGAACAGCATCTCCTGGCTGGGGTATCATCACTGAATAATCCAAGGACCTTCCGTCGACTCGAGGCGGAGTCCCTGTTTTCATTCTTCCTGATTCAAAACCTAGTTCAACGAGTTGTTCTGTAATTCCGGTTGCTGCTTTCTCGCCTGCGCGCCCGCCACCAAGCTGCCTTAATCCAATGTGGATCATCCCATTCAAAAAAGTTCCATTGGTCAACACTACAGACCTAGCCTTAATGTCGATACCTAAGGAAGTGCGCACGCCCACGACTCGGTCTTGCTCGATCAAGAGTCCAGAAACCATGTCTTGATAAAAGTCAACATTGGGGGTTTTCTCCAACATCAACCTCCACGTTTCTGCAAAACGCATTCTGTCGTTCTGCGTTCTAGGACTCCACATAGCTGGTCCTTTTGAGAGGTTGAGCATCTTAAACTGTATCGCGGAATGATCAGATACAATGCCGCTGTAACCGCCTAAGGCGTCAATTTCACGCACAATCTGTCCTTTGGCAATTCCTCCCATAGCAGGATTGCACGACATCTGTCCAATCGCTTGTAGCTGCATGGTAATCAAAAGCGTGGATGATCCCATCTGAGCAGCAGCGGCAGCAGCCTCAGCTCCAGCGTGACCTCCGCCAACAACAATTACATCGTAGGTGTCTAAAAACATAGCTATTGTTCCACGTGGAACATTTTTAATTTTTCGTCTTCTTTTTGTCGCATGAGCGCTTCGTCTTCAGGAGTCTTGTCTCCGTACCCCGCAAGATGCAACAATCCGTGCACCATCACCCTGCGCAATTCGACATCAAACGAAACCGCAAAAGTGTCCGCGTTCTCACGAACCCGGTCTATAGAGATAAATAAATCCCCGCTAAGCGCTTCGTTTTCTGTGTAATCAAAGGTAATTATGTCTGTTAATGTGTTGTGATTCAAATACTTAACATTCATTTCGTACAGCTCCTCATCAGTCACAAACACATACTGCAAACCGACCACACTACAGCCTTCGCTGTGCGCCACTTCACTAAGCCATTCCGAATGAAGGTCGGGCTGGGTTAACTCAAAGTCGGTCTGGGCAGCAAATTCAATCATTTCAAGTATTTAGCGGCAAAGTTACACAAAATGGATGGCAGAAAAATAGCACAATAAGTATCTTTGCCCTGCTAAGAAATCATACCATGACAAACCAAGTACGCGTGCGTTTTGCGCCGAGTCCCACCGGACCACTGCATATAGGAGGAGTGCGCACAGCGCTTTTCAATTATCTGTTGGCCAAAAAACACGGAGGAACCTTTATACTGCGCATCGAAGATACCGACCAGAAAAGGTTTGTGCCTGGAGCGGAACAATATATTATTGACGCCCTAAACTGGTGCGGCATTCCCTTTGATGAAGGCCCAGGAAAGGAGGGGGGATATGGTCCTTACCGTCAATCTGAACGCAAAGAAGGCTATCGCAAATACGCGCTTGAATTAATTGCGTCCAACCATGCGTATTACGCATTTGACACCGAGGAATCGCTGAATCAACTCAGAGCGTCAGCAGAAGCGTTAGGCGAAGTTTTTGTTTACGGACCCAAAAACCGGAGCGGTCTGCGCAATTCACTCCAGCTTTCCCCGGAAGAAACCAACGCATTGCTCGCCAACCAAGAGCCGTACGTGATCCGTTTTAAAACAGAGGGCGGGAGACAGGTATCGGGCTCAGACCTGATCCGAGGAGTGGTTCAATTTGACAGCGATTTATTGGATGACAAGGTGTTGTTCAAGAGCGATGGCATGCCTACCTATCACTTGGCCAATGTCGTGGATGACCACGAAATGAAAATTTCTCATGTGATTCGCGGCGAAGAGTGGTTGCCTTCGTTGGCCTTGCACTGGCAGCTTTATGAGGCCTTTGGATGGGAAGCGCCCGCATTTGCCCATCTACCTTTAATTCTAAAACCTTCTGGACCAGGAAAACTGTCCAAAAGAGATGGTGAGGTTGGCGGGTTTCCAGTATTTCCCTTGTCTTGGGAACAATCTACCGGGTACCGGGAAGCTGGATACGCCCCCGAAGCGGTGATTAACTTTTTGGCCCTATTGGGGTGGAACCCCGGAGACGAGCAAGAGGTTTTTGACCTCGCTGAACTCGTCGAGAAATTTGATTTGGCCCGCGTCCAAAAATCCGGAGCGCGGTTCGATCCAGACAAGACCAAGTGGTTTAACCAACAGCATTTGCAGAAAATGAGCGCATCAGACTTATTGCCCGCCCTGAAAAAGGGTATGGAGCAAGCGGGTGTGGAAAACCGGTGGTCGGACCAGGCGCTCACCCAGGTTGCAGGCATGGTTCAAGAAAGGGCGGTATTTGCCCAGGATATTTTTAGCTTGTCGGAATACTTTTTTACAGCGCCCCAAGCATACGACGCTAAGGCTGTGGAAAAGCAATGGAAACCAACCACCCCAGATATCCTGCAAAGGCTGATGGTCTTTTGGCCACAAGAAGAGCGCTTTGAGGCCGCCGTTGCCGAACAAGTCATCAAAGCTTGGGCTGGTCAAGAAGGCATTTCATTAGGTGCGATTATGGCTCCGCTCAGGCTTTGTTTGGTCGGGGCCCTACAAGGCCCGCATGTATTTGACATTGCCGCTTGGATGGGACGAGAAGAAACGATGGACAGAATCCAACGGGCTTTAGACCGCCTGACTTAAAAAACAAAAACCACCCAAAAGGTGGTTTTTTTATGATCAGACGGCAGGTTTATTATGATTTCTCCTGGTCTTTTTTGTTCTTTTTCATCGCTTCTCCAATCTGGTTGCTGGCGGAAAATGAGGCCACCATATTGTTGAGCATATCGCTTCCCGCTTGGGGCGAATTCGGCAAAAGAATCAAATTGGATTGAGTGGCTTCGCCGATCGACTGGAGGGTATCGTAGTGCTGGGTTACCACAATCAGGGCGGACGCCTCTTGGGAATTGATGCCCACGCGGTTCAACACCTCTACAGATTCTTCCAATCCTCGCGCGATTTCCCTTCTCTGGTCGGCGATCCCTTGACCTTGAAGACGTTTGCTTTCCGCTTCTGCCTTGGCTTTCTCCACGATCAATATGCGGGCTGCGTCTCCTTCATACTGTGCCGCCACTTTCTCGCGTTCAGAGGCGTTGATTCTGTTCATCGCCGCCTTCACTTGGGCATCGGGATCGATATCGGTCACCAAGGTTTTGATAATGTCGTAACCGTAATCCAGCATCGCCTCTTGCAACTCGCGTTTCACTGCAATGGCGATGTCGTCTTTTTTGACAAACACATCGTCTAGCTTCATTTTAGGAACCTCGGCGCGCACTACATCAAACACATACGAAGTGATTTGATCGTGTGGATATTCGAGTTTGTAAAAGGCTTCGTACACTTTTTCCTTGATCACCACATACTGGACGGAAACCTTAAGCTTGACAAAAACATCGTCTTTGGTTTTGGTTTCTACGATCACATCCAGCTGCTGAATTTTTAAAGATACTTTGCCTGCTATGCGGTCTACCAAGGGTATTTTCATCTGTAAGCCCGAGTTTCTGATGCTTAAAAAGCGGCCAAAACGCTCCACAATGACTGAGGTTTGTTGTTTGACAATAAAAAATGAGGAGAAAAGCGCGATCAGCGCAATCAGGTAAATAAAATAGAGTCCAAAGTTCATAGTATCTAGTATTAAATGGGTTTGTGTTCTTTAACGGTAATGCTGACGCCTTGAACATCTCCTCCGATGGGCGGGCTGAGCTTTTCAACGCGTACTTTGGCTGAGGAAACTTGTGGTTCCTCTGCCCAGATGGATTGTAATATACGCTGGACTACGTGCTCCAAAAGTTTGGATGGCTGAGCCATTTCGCGGGCGACGATGGCGTGCAGCCGAACGTAATCGACAGTGTCGGATAAATCATCGCTTTTCTTGGATCGGGTCAAATCGCCCCAAACCCATAAGTCTACTCGGTAGTCCGTGCCTATGGCAGTTTCCTGTGGCAAACAGCCGTGAAACGCGTACAGGCGAATATTTCTGAGTCTGATACAGTCCATAGCTCAAAGATACACAACTCTTACAGACACCGGCAAATATGGGTCGAAATGCTTACTTTTGCGTTAAATCTCATCGCTTCATGACAACGCCTACCCGTTCACTCAATTTTATTGAACACATCATTGAGGACGACCTCAAGGGGGGATTGGCCCCAACACATTTAAAGTTTCGTTTCCCTCCTGAGCCCAACGGGTATCTGCATATGGGACACGCCAGTTCTATATGCCTAAATTTTGGACTGGGACAGCGCTACAACGCTCCTGTAAACTTGAGGTTTGACGACACCAATCCAGCAAAAGAGGAACAGGAATACGTCGATGCGATCAAGCGCGATGTGGCTTGGCTGGGGTACACTTGGGACCAAGAGTGCTATGCTTCTGATTATTTTCAGCAACTCTACGATTGGGCAGTAAGTCTCATTCAATCGGGAAAAGCTTATGTGGACAGCCAAGACGCTGAAACAATGGCCCAACAAAAAGGAACACCGACTCAGGCAGGGTCCAACAGTCCATTCAGAGACCGTTCAGTCGAAGAAAACCTGCGATTGTTCCGCGAGATGAAGGACGGAGTTCACCCAGAAGGCAGCCATGTGCTCCGGGCCAAAATTGCCATGGACCACACCAATATGCTGATGCGCGACCCGATCTTGTACCGGATTTTGCACAGACATCACCACAGGACTGGCAACGATTGGTGCATCTATCCCATGTACGATTGGGCACACGGTCAGAGCGACTATTTAGAACAGGTTTCACACTCCCTGTGCACCATGGAATTTACCATGCACAGAGAATTATACGACTGGTTTTTGGACCAGATTATCGACACTCAGGCGGTGCGTCCGAAGCAGCGAGAATTTGCCCGCAGGAATTTTAGCCATACCGTAGTGAGCAAAAGAAAGCTCCTACAGTTGGTCGAGGAAAAACACGTGAGCGGTTGGGATGATCCGCGTATGCCCACCATTTCTGGACTCAGAAGAAGGGGGTATACACCTGAATCTATTCGACAATTTGCCGACACCATCGGAATCGCCAAAAGAGACAACTTGGTGGACTTATCCCTACTTGAATTTAGCGTGCGTGAACACCTCAACAAAATTGCCCCTCGGGTGATGGGGGTGCTTGACCCGCTTAAGGTGGTGATTGAAAATTATCCGGAAGGTCAAGTAGAGTGGCTCGATGCGGAAAACAATCCAGAAGACGAATCAGCAGGTATGCGCCAAATTCCGTTTACCCGGGAATTGCTCATCGAGCAAGAAGACTTTAAAGAGGAAGGCAACCGCAAATTTTTCAGATTGGCCCTAGGCGGAGAAGTGCGACTCAAAAACGGCTATATCATCCAAGCGGTGCGCTGCGATAAAGACGAAACAGGCGCAATTACCTGTGTGTATTGCACTTATGATCCGAAAAGCAAGAGCGGTAGCGGTACAGAGGAAAGCTTGCGCAAAGTGAAGGGAACCCTGCACTGGGTGTCCGCGGCCCATGCGCTGCCCGTTGAGGTCCGTTTATACGATCGCTTATTTACCGACGCTACACCCGACAGCCATAAAGACATCCCTTTTTTAGACTTGGTCAACCCAAATTCCCTAGAGGTGATTCAAGCCTTTGTAGAACCTAGTTTGGCCAGCGCCCAACCGGAAGATCGCTTTCAGTTTCAACGCATGGGTTATTTTGTGGTGGATAAAGACAGCCAACCAGGAAAATTGGTGTTTAATAAAACCGTTGGTCTCAGAGATACCTGGGCGCGGTTGGAAGCCACTGAAAACGGGGGGTAAAGAAAAATTCCTATTGCAATTCAGGGTTTTTCACCTACCTTTGCAGCCCTTAGGGCATCATGGCCGAGTGGCTAGGCAGAGCTCTGCAAAAGCTCGTACAGCAGTTCGAATCTGCTTGATGCCTCAAAACCCGCGATTAGCGGGTTTTTTTATGCCCTACTCTAAATATTCTATACCCTGGGTAAGCGGCAATGCTTCTTGTGGTAAAAAGCCCTTAACCATCAAAAACACACCGCTGGCCACTAAAAGCAGGCCTATTCCTTTTTTTATTCGGGTAACACGGGTGGGGGTAAGCTTGGACTTAAGCTGTTTGGCCAACAAAATTTTAAAAAAATCAACCGTTAAATAGGTGGTGAGCACCGTGCCAAAAAACACCCCTAATCTACTGGGATCATTGTCCATAGTTGGGCCAACTACAATCACCACCCCCAACCAAAATACCAATACACCGATGTTGATGATGTTGAGCAAAAATCCTTTGGCAAATAAAGTGAAGTAATCCCCAGAGCTCGGTTTTTGGTCGTTTTCGTGGGGTGCTTCTTTTTTAAAGATCAGCACCAAACCGTAAACGGACAGCACGGCGCCCCCAAAAACAAAAAGACCTGGCTGATTGTTGAGGTTGTCCAAAAGCTGAAAACTGCTGAAATAAGCGATGGTTAAAAAAAGGGCGTCTGCAGTCACTACGCCTAGATCAAGCACCAATGCGGGTTTTATTCCTCTAAGCGCAGCAGTTTCCAAAACCACAAAAAATACAGGACCTACTACAAAGGCCAATAAGATCCCGAGCGGAATTCCCGCTTGTATATCCCCCCACATCAATCTTTAATGGTTATGGTTCCCCCAAACAAAGTGCTTTGCTCGACTTGGGTTGGTCTGCCAAAGACGATGACGCTTCCTCCGGCCTTTACGGTGGCTTTTAAGTAATCTTTAGCCACCACTTCTGCTTGTCCTCCTGCGCTGACAGAAAGTGTCGTAAAAGCGGTTTTAAACGCTTTTCCCAAAAAGGTGCCGGATGTCAATAATACGATGTCTTGATTTTTTGCCGTTCCCTGAGGTTCAACAATACCGCCAAAGGTAGCCCTCACCAATAGTTGTTCTACCTGAAGCTGAGCCTCAACACGCCCATTATCCTGTGCTTTGAGTTGAATTCTGGTTTGTTTGAGCGGCCCGTTGAGCTTAACAAGAGCGTCGTTCTTGGCCTCAACAACAGCTAATGCCCCTGAATAGGTCAATTCAACGAATATTTTATATCCAGAAAAAAGCGTTTTGTTTTTGGGTTTGATGTTTAGATTTCCTGCAGACTGAGCGATGATCAGCTGGTCGATTCCAGCGCCCTTGACCTGCATTTTGTACTCGCTGCCCGGAATCAGTACCACAGAGACTCCGTCTTCAGCGGTAAAAGTAGTAAACGGCTGAAGCGACTTATCTCCTTGAGCCCAAAGGGATATGGAGAAAAAAACAAACAATAATAAAGCCCAAAAGTTTTTCACCCTTGAAAAATACAAAATTACCGCTTAGCCTGTACCTCTTGTGGGGTGCCGAGCAGCTCAAAATCCATTTGCCTTTTTTCTAAATCTGTGTTTTTAACCAATACCATCACCTCGTCTCCGAGCTGATAGGTTCTCTTGGTGCGTTGGCCCACAATGGCGTATTCTCGTTCGTTAAACACAAAATGATCCCCCCGTATATCTCTGGTACGGACCATTCCTTCGCATTTATTTTCTACAATTTCTACGTAGACACCCCACTCGGTGACGCCAGAAATCACGCCCAAAAATGTTTGGTCTTTGCGGTCTTGCATCCACTTGATCTGCATGTATTTGATAGAATCTCTTTCCGCATTGGCAGCAAGACCTTCCATATCAGAGCTGTGTTTGCACATGGCTTCGTACTTGGCTTCCTTGGGCGAAGCACCACCATCTAGGTAATGTTGCAAAAGTCTGTGCACCATCACATCTGGATAGCGTCGAATCGGGGAGGTAAAATGGGTGTAATGGTCAAAAGCCAATCCGTAATGTCCGATATTTTGGGTCGTGTATATCGCCTTACTCATGGTTCTAATCGCCAAAGTATCGACCATATTCTGCTCTTTTCTTCCTTGAACATCCTTGAGCAAACCATTTAAACTTTGCGCGATCGTTTTGGGATCTTTTAGATTGAGCCTGTGGCCAAAACGGCTGATAATGCCGTTGAGCAAAATCAATTTTTGTGGATCTGGTTCGTCGTGTACCCGATAAACAAACGTTTTCTTATGCTCGTTTTTTCCGATAAACTCTGCTACTTTTTTGTTGGCCAGCAACATGAATTCCTCAATCAAATGGTTGGCTGCTTTAGCTTGCTTAAAGAACACACCGACAGGATTGTTGGTTTCGTCTAATTTGAACTTAACCTCTACTTTGTCAAACGATATAGCCCCTTGCTCCATGCGTTGTTCTCGCATAATCAAGGCTAGTTGATTCATGGTCAACACCGCCTTAAGCACTTCATCCGACACATCATAAGCCGTTTCTCGAATAGAAATAGGTGCGGGTATATGATTTTTTTGGGTTTCAATCAGGTGTTGTGCTTCTTCGTACGCAAAGCGTTCATCAGACAGGATAACTGTACGCCCAAACCACTGATCTTTTATCACCCCCTGTTGATCTAGGTCAAAAATGGCAGAGAAAGTATATTTTTCCTCGTTGGGACGCAGCGAGCATGCGTGGTTGCTCAAAACCTCGGGCAACATAGGCACAACGCGGTCTACCAAATAAACCGATGTTGCTCTTTCAAATGCTTCATCATCCAATACGGTACCTGGTTGAAGGTAGTGGGACACATCAGCAATGTGGATACCTATGCGGAACAATCCATTGTCTAAAACTTCAAAAGATAAAGCATCATCGAAATCTTTAGCATCTTTTGGATCAATCGTAAAGGTGAGCACATCCCGCATATCCCGACGCTTAGCAATTTCCTCGGGCAAAATGCGCGTATCGATTTGCTGGGCAAATTCTTCCACTTCAGGAGCAAAACTATAAGGCAAACCGTACGTAGCTAGAATAGCGTGCATTTCTGTTTGATGCGCTCCTGGTGTACCTAAAACCTGAACTACTTTAGCGGTCGGAGAACCCATATGTTCAGACCACTCGATAAATTCAATCACTACCTTGTCTTTATCCTGAGCATCCATTAAATCATCTAAACGCACAAAAAAGTCTTTGTACACCCGGTGATCTGATGGTCTGATAAAGGCGTATTTTTCTTGAAGATCTACTACCCCAACAAACGCAGTTTTAAAGCGAGTCAATACCTGTACTACCTCACCTTCCAACTTCTTTCCAGCTCTTTGGGGATAGATATATATTTGAACTTTGTCTTTGTGAAAAGCTCTGTTTATTTTGTGAAAAGGAATAAAGACATCTTGTTCTTGTCCCTCAATCACCACATAAGCATTTCCTTTAGCAGTGACTTCAATAACTCCTTCAGCGTATTTTTTGGTCATTGGACCACCTTTTCGATGATCCTTTTTGGAAGAAGTAGCTTTTGAAGTGGAATGCTGCTTCTTTTTATTTCTGGACATTATAAAAATTTTCCGAAAAGTACGAAATAAAGATGGCTTGGTTTGAAAAGCTATGAACAGAATAGAAACCATCTTCTATTTTTTCTTTTTTATTTTAAATGAAATGATGGACTATGATGTATTGTTGATAAGGTCAATAACTTTTTTTGTCTAAAATATCTGTCAACACAAATTCGATTTTATCAACGGGTTTTTAGAATTTTAATTACTTGAAAAACAGCTGTATAATTGAGTAATAAACAATAGTTAATAAGCAGCTAAAGTTTGTTTTGTGCAGAAATAAAAATGAAATTTCTGTTGATCTTTCCCTGGAACTCGTGAACATCTCCACCATAACTAAACACAAAATTTACTTGTGTAATTGGATTTTTTAGTCCCTTATACAAATGAGATGATCTGCAATCATAAAGTAATCAAGAGTTATCAAAAGGATATTGACTAACTTTGAACTAAACTGTACACATATGAGAATAGCCATGGGAAATGACCACGCCGGTCCTGCTTATAAACAAGCCATTATCGATTTTTTACAAGCCCAAGGTCACCAAGTAACCAATTATGGAACAGACACCGAAAACAGTGTTGACTATCCAGATTTTATACATCCTGTCGCCGAAGATGTAGCACAAAAGAAAGTTGATTTAGGAATCATTATCTGCGGAAGCGGAAATGGCGCTGCCATGACGGCCAACAAACATCAAGCGATACGCGCGGCACTCTGTTGGAATAAAGAGATCGTCGCTTTAGCTAAGCAGCACAACAACGCCAATATATTGAGTATTCCAGCTCGCTTTGTATCGATTGTTCAAGCAGTTGAGATGGTAAAAACTTTTTTAGAAACGCCTTTTGAGGGAGGTAGACATCAGGATCGGATTGACAAAATTCCCTGCGCTTGAGTCACCACCACCCACATACTCAGGTTGACCACGACCAAAAAAAACCACTGCTTTGGTCTATTGGGTTAAACATACTGATTACCACAGCCCAGGTCATCGGTGGTATATGGTCTGGTAGTTTAGCCTTGCTTTCCGATGCTTTGCACAATTTTTCGGATGTACTTTCTTTAATTGTCAGCTATATTGCAGCTAGACTGTCTAAAAACAAGGCTTCCTTTCACAAAACATTTGGGTATAAACGCGCTGAAATCTTAGCCGCATTTGTGAATTCGTCTACTTTGGTGATTGTTGCCGTCATTTTGGTTTTTGAGGCCTATCACCGATGGAGAGATCCACATCCGATTGATGGTATGTTGGTGGTTTGGTTTGCTCTTTTGGGAATACTGGCCAATGGGGCCAGCGTCCTGCTCTTGCACAAACATTCAGAAGAGAACATGAATATGAAGTCGGCTTATGTCCACTTGTTTACGGATATGTTGGCTTCAATCGCCGTGTTGGTTGGGGGTTTAGGTATCCGATATTTAGGATGGGACTGGTTGGATCCGCTGCTGACAGTAGCCATTGCCGTTTATCTGGTGTATATAGGATTGGATTTACTTCAAAAATCGATGAAAGTGTTGATGCTGTTTACCCCAGAACACATCGATGTCGATGCTTTGGTCCAAGAGGTCTGCAGTTTTGAAGGGGTGCGAAACCTGCACCACATCCATATTTGGCAGCTGAACGAGCGCGAAATTCATTTAGAAGCACACATAGATTTTAACAGCGATATTCCTTTATCAGCCTTCCACCAATCCTTGTCTCATATCGAGCAAGTACTGGAAGAAAAGTTTGGTATTAACCACATCACGCTTCAGCCGGAATACGGAAGGAACGATCCTAAACCTGTGATTGTACAAGATTGAAAACGACAGAATTACATTGGGAGGTGTATACCTGGGAAGATTTGCCCAAAGATCGCTTATACACTGTTTTAGCGCTTAGGTCTGAAGTGTTTGTGGTGGAGCAAAATTGCCCTTACCAAGACGTAGATGGAAAAGACCTCAAAGCCTTACACCTATTGGGTGTGCAAAACGGCGTGTTGGCCGCTTATGCCCGCTTGTTTGGGCCAGGTGATTATTTTGAACAGGCGAGCATCGGGCGCGTAGTTACTAGCCCAACCCATAGGGGACTCGGGCAGGGAAAACAACTGATGAAACAAGCTATAGCGTCCCTGGAACACCGCTGGGGCAAGACCGTGATTCACATTTCTGCCCAAGCCTACTTAGAAGACTTTTACCAAGGTTTTGGCTTTGTTCGTTCAGGAGAAAACTATTTAGAGGACGACATTCCGCATCTGAAGATGCTCCGCAATCCCAGTCCACAAAGCTAAGCGCACCTCGAGGGCGCGAACAGCCACTTCTTCTGCTTCTTTCCATTTTTCCTCGTCATCTCCGCACAAGGCCGCGATCATTTCTAGGGCAATAGGACCGTGTTCCCCGCCATCTACCTCTATGTGCCTTTCCAAATAGTAGTTAAAGCGCACAAAGTGACGCCCTTGATTTTTGGATTCTTCAAGGATTTGAATAAACACTTCAGGCAGCAAATCTTCTCTGCCAAAAGTAAAAGCGGAGGCCACACAGTGGGATTTGCCCGTGTTGATCACAGAAAAAGTATAGTCCACAAAAGCGCGCACGGCATCGCTTGGCGCGTGAGCTTTGAGCGCGTCTTGTACCGAAACACCTTGAGCTATTTGGCGCACAAATCCTTCGATCTCCTGGGTAGAAGCCCCGAGCTCTTTCATCGCCTCTAGATACATCACATAGTGGCTATTGGGCTTTCCATGAACGTCGAGATCGCTTTCTTCTCCCCAAACAATTTCGTTGATAAATCGGGTGATCTGGGGATGAGGCGCAGGCACCCAGGGCACGGACACACAACTCAAACTGCGCTGCAAGGATTTGAGCAATGACATAAAATCCCACACGGCAAATACGTGTTGTTCTGTAAACAAAGCCACATCTTCAATTGTCTGTAGTCTGTTGTACAAATGGTGTTGGGCCAATGCTTTTCTCAATGGCTCAATACGCGTTTCAATGGCTTCAATTCTAGGATGTTTCATTGTTCTTGAGTATTTGTTCAATGATGGTGCGCATAGGCGCTTCTATTTCTTCGTGCTTGGGCAGTCTTTTGCCCAAAAAAATCCACATGAGCTGCATGCCTGCCCATTGCTGTTCTGTCCACTCGGGCCGCATCAACCGAAAATGTTCCCGCAACAAGCGGCGGACTCGGTTCCGGTGAACTGCTTTAGGCATCAGTTTTTTTGGACTGGATACCCCCACACAAAACTCAGCCTGTTCTGGCGCGCGCAAATAGACCGCTTTTAGTTGTTTTACTTTAAGCGAATCCCCCTCAAGAAAAAGACGATCGATGCGCTTTTTTCCCTTGAGTCGGTTCTTTTTGGGCAGGCCAAATCCCTTGAGTGGCATGGATTAGGGTTTAGGAGTCCAGGTGTTGTTTTCCAGGACGACATCAGCCATCAATCCTGCAGGATCGATCTCGATGCGCGCGATTTCTGCAGTACTTTTTTCAAGCGCTATGTGGTAATCTGGATAGGCCCAAGCCCAATCGGACAACACCTTGCGCGGTATTTGTGGGAATGGGTTCTCTTTGGCACCATACATCATACGCACAGGCATATAGAAGGATTCTTGGCTGCCATCTGTGTAGGTAACTACTAGGTCAATAGGCATAGGTGTGCGTCCAATGCGCTGCAAAACCACCTCAGCGCGACCGTTTTGATCGCTGACCGATTGAATGCCGTAATCAATCGTGCTGGTGGTCGATGTCCAGTCGATGTGGAACCAGTCCAAATGCATACCGGATACTTTTTCAGCAGTGCGTTTGATGTCGTTCGGTGTTGGGTGTTTGAATTGAAAGTCGGCGTAGTATTTCTGAAGGGTAGCCACTAAATTTTCCCACCCCATAATGTAGGCCAATTGGCTGAGGTACAGGGTTCCTTTGGAATACGCATTGATGCTGTAGGCCATGTTGTAGTCGTAGCGATCTGCGTGTGTGGACCCGGGTTGCTCTTTGCCAGAGCTCACCAAATACCGATAAGAACGATAAGCGCCCGACCAAGGGTTTACTTGATTTTTTTCATAAAACTGATCTTCAAATAAGTCAGAGATAAACGAAGTAAATCCTTCGTCCATCCAGGCGTGTTTGCCTTCGTTGGTGGCCAACACATGTTGGAACCAAGAGTGGGCCATCTCGTGGGCCATGACGCCCACCAAGCCTTCGTAGTCGCGTCCTCCAGTGATCAAGGTGCTCATCGCGTACTCCATACCGCCATCACCTCCTTGAATCACCGAATACTGACCGTAGGGATATGGGCCTACCAGCGCACCGTAAAAGGACATAGCCTGTGCGGTTGCCGGTTGTAGTTTTTTCCAATTTTCAGCCGTTTCAGGGTTCTTTTTGTATAAAAAGTGGAGCACAGGACCATTGTCCATAGCTAGTGTATCGTGTTGGTATTCAGGATCTGCCGCCCACATAAAGTCATGGACTCCAGGGGCGATAAAGTGCCAAGTCAGGTTTTTTGATTTGTTTTTGGCGATTTTCGTGCCCGGGGCTTCGTACCCGTGTCCGACTTCGTCAGGGTTTTGCAAATAACCACTGCCACCAACGACATACGTTTTGTCCAAGGTAATTTTTACATCAAAATCGCCCCAAACCCCGTGGAATTCACGAGCGATGTAGGGCGTGGCGTGCCAGCCTTCAAAATCGTATTCTGCCATCTTTGGGTACCACTGCGCCATAGATAGGGCTACCCCCTCACGGCTGTTGCGACCCGAGCGGCGTATTTGTTCGGGCACTTGTCCTTCGAATACCATATCCAGGGTAGTCGATTGGCCAGGCGCTAACGGCTGAGCTAGTTGGACCACCAAGACGGTCCCCTCTTGGGCCATGGACACCCCTTGGCCATCTTGGGTTAAACTTTTGGCGTTGAGGTAACCGATCTGGTCTGGCGACAAGCCGGCTATGCGGCTTTTCTTGTCTTCGGTGGTCATGCGGCGGTCAGGATCCGAAATGCTTTGCAGGCGCGCATCCATTTCAGAACCCGGCTGAAAAGCGTTGAAATACAGGTGGTAAAACACCTGATTTAAGGTGTCTGGCGAATGGTTGGTGTACACCAATTTTTGGGTTCCTGTATATCGGTAGGTGGCGACATCCATCTGGACTTCCATGGTGTAGTTTACCTGTTGTTGCCAATAACCAGGATTGGGCTGTGCCCAAGCGGGAACAAACACCAGGGAGATCAGTCCCCAGCTCATTTTTTTAACGCTTTGCCACATACTTTTTTTCATATCTATTCAGGTTAAATTTCTTTTGAGCCACCAATTCTGCCAGGGCCAGGGCTTGTGCTGCATTCACGATTTTTCCTGTGCGCGATAGGCTGCCAAAAGACACCGCTTCTTCGCGCGCTGGGTGGGTGACATTCTGGGAAACAGAAGTACCGGAATACATCAATATTTTTTTGAGCTGGGCAGCAGTCAGTTCGGGATAATAACTCCACACCAAGGCCGCAACTCCTGCTACTGCTGGGGCGGCCATGGAAGTGCCGCCTTGAAACGCGTATTGCCCTTCAGGCATGGCCGCATAAATTTCGTCCCCAGGCGCAAAAACGTCTACGTTGATTTTCCCCACATTGGAAAATTCAGCCACCATTTCAGGGCCAAAAGAAGGGGCCAATGCGCCCACACGCAACAAGTTATCTGCGATTTCTGGCCCATTTTCAACTTGGTCGTTGGGGAAGTTGGGGTTTTTGGGATCGTCTAAATCCACGCCTTCATTGCCTGCGGCGTGAATCAGCAGCACATTTTTGGAAGCCGCATAGCGAATGGCGTCGTACACCCACTCAGCTCTTGGCGAATAGGATTTGCCAAAACTCATATTGACAATACGCGCGCCGTTATCCACCGCATAACGTATGCCTAAAGCGATGTCTTTGTCGTATTCATCCCCATTGGGCACAGCCCTGAGGGACATGATTTTGGCATTGGTAGCCATCCCGCGCACGCCAGGCGCCAGGTCGTTCTCTACCCCAGCGACGATACTGGCCACGTGGGTTCCGTGAGATTCATCAGGGGCTTGGTGTTGGGGATTTCCGTCACCGTATCCGCGATCTTCGAAATTGTAGGGGTCGTCACCCACCACAACTCTTCCATCAAAATCGGGATTGAGTTGATAATCTGCCTTGTCCCCGAAGTATTTTACCGCTCCAGTCAATTCAGTGAGGGCCGCATCAACACTGCCCACAAAAGAGATCATCTGTTGGAGCAATTGAATTTTTGGGACCAACATAATCTGATCAGCACCAAAATTATCTAGGTCTTGCTCGGTATAGGTTGTTTTCCCAGAAGCGGTTTTAAACGCTTGATCGGCTTCTTGAACAGCCGACAAAATTGAGCTGTAGCGCTCTTTGTCTTGAATGGCCTTAGGGCGCTCTTTGTCGATTTCTGCTTTTGCACGGGCGATCAGCGCCTCGTCGCCTAGGCCTAGAGCGGCAATGCGGGTGACTTCCACACGCTCGTTGTACGCACCGCCCAAAAAGTTGTACCCATGCACATCGTCTACATAGCCGTTTTGGTCGTCATCCACTCCGTTGTCGGGGATTTCATCCGTATTGATCCAGAGGACAGAAGCCAAAGCTGGGTGCTTTAAGTCGATTCCTGAGTCCAAAACTCCTACCACGACTTCGGACGGATTTCCGAGTTTCTCCGCTTGCGCCCAGGCTTGGTGAGCGCTCAATCCAGGCAGGCTGTCGCGGACTAAATCCGCATAGCGCCAGCCTTGTTTTTCAGCCTCTGTAAGCGGGGCTTTTTTACCCACTGCCACAGGTGCTTGATTCAGGTAAGTAGGAAGGACAGTTTTGCAAGACAACAGCGTTCCACAAGAGGCGAGGACAAGCCCCAAACGCTTGGTGGAGCAGAAAAATGAGGTGTTCATACAGGGAAATTAAAGCTCGTTAAAAGTAATCAATTTATCGCTTCGCACACCTTTTTCGGTCTGCACCAGGGTACACCCTTGGTGGGTGGGATCGTGCTCAAAGAACAGGGTCCATTGGTGTTTTACCGCCCACGTTAGAAACAGGGCCTTTTCGGTGAGTGTTTGCAGCGGACGCACGTCGTAACCCATGACATAAGCGAGCGGAATATGTCCTATTGTTGGGATCAGGTCAGCGCCATAAGCGCAAATACCGCCAGCCCAAGGAAGCAATGGCAGCAGCTGTTTTTCGGTGTGTCCATCAGCGATAAACACCTCAAAACCCAAAGGGGTTTGGTACACGGGCGCCCCGAGCGAACCTGGGCTGAGGTTGGTTTGGTCTAAAAACCTCAGTTGACCGCTCTCGAGTAGAGGCAGTATATTTTCCGACAAAAAAGAGGCTTTTTCCCGCGCGTTAGGCGCTAGTGCCCAATCCCAGTGCGCGCGGTGCACCCAATAACGCGCGTTTTTAAAGGCGGGCTCCAAGGCTCCGCTGGGGGCGCGGTTTACCGCGCCCCCACAATGGTCGAAGTGGAGGTGGGTGAGCAGTACATCGGTGATGTCCTCAGGGGCAAACCCTGCTTTTTTTATAGAACCCATCAAGCTGTGATCGCCAAAAAGATGATAGTGTTTCCAGAAACTATCCGGCTGTTTTCCCCCCATTCCAGTGTCGATCAGCGTCAATCTATTCCCGTCTTCCACCAGCAAACAGCGGGTGGCCAAATCGATTAAATTATTTTGGTCTGGGGGATTGGTTCGCCGCCAAATACTTTGAGGAACCACGCCAAACATGGCGCCTCCGTCAAGTTTGAAATGGCCGGCCTCTATGGGGTAGAGTTGCATGATTGAAAATTTAGGTGGAAGGTACGGAATTTTGTATTTTGCCAAAAAGGGCTTAGCCCAAACGATATTTTATGATTGAACTGGCAGGTATAGTGATTTTGGGCATATTGGCCCAGTGGTTGGCGTGGCGCATGAAATTGCCCGCCATTCTTCCGCTTATTTTGATCGGATTGGCCGTGGGTCCATTGGCCTCGCTGTACACGGAAGACGGTCGTAAAATCATTGAACCTATTTGGGACGGCACCCAAGGGTTGTTCCCCGGAGATGGGCTGTATTATTTTGTTTCCCTAGCGATCAGCGTTATTCTTTTTGAGGGAGGACTCACCCTAAAACGCAGCGAAATCGCACAAGTAGGGCCGGTGATTTCCAAGTTGATCACCTTGGGCTCGGCGGTCACTTTTTTTGGCGCAGCCATAGCCGCCCACTTTATTTTTGGACTGACTTGGGAGCTTTCTTATCTGTTTTCTGCCTTGATTATTGTGACAGGCCCTACCGTAATCAGCCCGATTTTGCGCAATATCCCCATGAAAAAGGAAGTGTCTGCGGTGTTGAAGTGGGAGAGCATACTGATCGATCCCATCGGGGCTTTGGTCGCCGTATTGGTCTATGAATTTATTTCGGTAGACGCAGACCAAGGGTTCACCCAAACCGCCTTAATCGCTTTTGGAAAAATTGTGCTTTTTGGAATCACATTTGGTTTTACCTGGGCCCACGCCTTGGCACTGGTCATCAAAAAGCGTTGGATTCCCCATTATCTGCTCAACGTAGCTTCTTTGTCGGCTGTTTTGATGGTTTTCGTGGTTTCAGAGGTATTTGCCCACGAGTCAGGACTGCTTTCTGTGGTGGTCATGGGTATGGTGATGGGCAATATCAACTTGCCGAACCTCAAGGAGTTATTGTATTTTAAAGAGTCGTTAAGCGTACTGCTTATCTCGATTTTGTTTATCCTTTTGGCGGCCCATATCGACATTTCCCAACTGATGCTGTTGTGGCGCTGGGAGTCTCTTGCCCTATTGGGGGTTGTGGTCTTTGTGGTGCGCCCGATAGGCGTCTTTTTAAGCACGACCCAATCCGGTCTGAGAAAACGGGATAAAATGTTTATTTCTTGGGTAGGACCCAGAGGGATTGTAGCCGCGGGTATCGCTTCGCTTTTTGGATCAAAACTCGTGGCCCAAGGGATTCCCGGAGCCCAGTATATTACGCCCTTGGTGTTTATGGTGGTGATGGGCACGGTCTTGCTCAACGCGACAACGGCGCGCATCGTCGCTAAATGGCTCAAGGTATTTCTGGAAAAATCCGAAGGGATTTTGATCGTCGGGGGGTCCAATTACGCTCAGCTGATCGCCCAATATCTTCAGGAAAACAACCGCCACGTGGTGTTGGTGGACAACAACGACAACAATGTGGAAAAAGCACAGGCACGGGGTTTGGACGCCTTTAAGGCCAATATTTACGCCGACAACCTCGCCGACAACATTGAGCTGAACGACGTGGGCTACCTGTTTGCCTTAACCGCCAACGCTGAGATCAACGACTACGCCCTGGCCAAGTTTCGGAAACAGTTTGGGGAGAACGGAACTTTTAGGTTGATGCACGCCGACGAAAAACAAGCGAGTCGTTTGGAGCACCAAGACCAGCTGATTTCCTGTACGGATGATTTTGCAGCCTTTGAAGAGGCGGCTTTTAACTACCCACAAGTACACGAAGCCTTTTACAAATCGGAGAAGCAGTGGGACGAGTTACAGCAAAAAATAGCTGCCGAACCCTTGGCGGTCCCTCTGTTTGTCAAAGACCCCGAAGGAACACTGCATTTGATCCCTACATTTGACTGGACAAACGTCAAAAATCTGAAGGGTTATGCCTGGGTGTATTTAGGCAAACCATTGGCTTAAGCCTAGGGTGAGAAGACCTTGGATTTGCGTATATTTGCCCGAATCTAAGCAACCCGATGAAACACATCAGAAACTTTTGCATCATCGCCCACATCGACCACGGGAAAAGCACCCTGGCCGACCGGCTTTTGGATTTTACCGGATCAGTGACTGACCGCGAAAAACAAAACCAGCTCCTCGACAATATGGATTTGGAACGAGAGCGCGGCATCACGATCAAGAGCCACGCCATCCAAATGGAGTACACCTATCAAGGGGAGCAGTATGTGCTCAACTTGATCGATACCCCAGGGCACGTGGATTTCTCCTATGAGGTGTCCCGTTCCATCGCCGCTTGCGAAGGAGCGCTTTTGGTGGTTGATGCCGCCCAAAGCATTCAGGCCCAGACGATTTCTAACCTATACCTCGCCCTGGAAAACGATTTAGAAATCATTCCAGTGCTCAACAAAGTGGACCTTCCTTCGGCCAACCCAGAGGAGGTCACCGACGACATCGTCGATCTTTTGGGGTGCAAAGCCAGCGATGTAATCCCCGCCTCTGCCAAAACCGGACTGGGGATTGAGGAAATCCTCAGCGCGATTATCGAGCGCATCCCCGCGCCTAAAGGCGACCCAGCACAACCCTTACAAGCCCTTATTTTTGACTCCGTATACAATCCGTTTCGCGGTGTGGAAACCTATTTCCGCGTGATCAATGGTACGATCAAAAAGGGCCAAAAAATCAAGTTTGTCAACACCAACAAGGACTATTTTGCCGATGAGGTGGGGACCTTAAAATTGAGTCAAGTGCCTAAGGCGAGCATTTCCGCAGGAGATGTGGGCTACCTGATCACCGGAATCAAAGAGGCCAAAGAGGTTAAGGTGGGCGACACCATTACCGATGCCGCCAATCCAACTAAAGAGCCGATTACCGGATTTGAGGATGTAAAACCGATGGTATTTGCCGGGATTTATCCCGTGGACACCGAGGACTATGAGGACTTGAGGTCTTCTATGGAAAAACTTCAACTCAACGACGCCTCCTTGGTATTTAGCCCCGAAAGCAGCGCCGCCCTTGGCTTTGGATTCCGCTGCGGTTTCTTGGGGATGTTGCACATGGAGATCATTCAAGAGCGTCTCGAGCGCGAGTTTGAAATGACGGTGATCACCACGGTTCCCAACGTGAGTTATCACGCCTATACCCGCAAGGACCCGGAAAAACCGCTCATCGTCAACAACCCTACCGATCTTCCAGACCCCACTACTTTGGACCATGTGGAAGAACCGTATATCAAAGCGACCATCATCACCAAGTCTGATTTTGTGGGCAACATCATGTCTTTGTGTATCGACAAACGCGGCTTGATCACCAACCAGACGTACTTGACTACGGACCGTGTTGAGCTGTCGTTTGATATGCCCCTTGCGGAAATCGTATTTGATTTCTACGACCGCCTAAAAACGGTGTCCAAGGGATACGCCTCCTTTGACTATGCCCCCATCGGTATGCGCACCTCTAAATTGGTGCGGGTGGATATTTTGTTAAACAGCCAACCTGTGGATGCGCTTTCTGCCTTGATTCACTTTGACAACGCGGAAAACATCGGCAGACGCATGTGCGAAAAGTTGAGAGAGTTGATTCCGCGTCAGCAGTTTGACATTCCGATTCAAGCGGCTATTGGCGCTAAAATCATCTCGAGAGAAACCATTAAGGCTTTGCGCAAAGACGTGACGGCCAAGTGTTATGGGGGAGATATTTCCCGCAAGCGCAAGCTGCTCGAAAAACAGAAAAAAGGTAAAAAACGCATGCGCCAAGTCGGTAACGTGGAGATCCCACAGCAGGCATTTATGGCGGTGTTGAAACTTAACGACTAAATCCCTAACGGGTGGTGCTATGGCCAAAATCGGCGACATCCAACTCCCCGACTTTTCTTTTTTGCTCGCTCCTATGGAGGACGTGAGTGACCCTCCTTTTCGCGCATTGTGCAAGGAACAAGGGGCTGATTTGGTGTACACTGAATTTATTTCGTCAGAAGGATTGATTAGGGACGCGGCCAAAAGCCGACAAAAACTGGATATTTACGAGAAAGAGCGTCCAGTGGGTATCCAAATTTTTGGGGCGGAACTGGATTCGATGACCCAAGCGGTGGAGATCGTTGAGGCGTCCGGACCAGATATCATCGACATCAATTTTGGCTGTCCCGTAAAAAAAGTCGTTTCTAAGAATGCTGGGGCGGGTATTTTGAAAGACATCCCGCTGATGGTGAAGCTCACAGAGGCGATCGTCAAACAAACGCATTTGCCGGTGACGGTGAAAACGCGGTTGGGTTGGGACGAGAACAGCATTTTCATAGAAGAAGTCGCTGAGCGATTACAAGATGTGGGCATTAAAGCCCTGTCGATCCACGGGCGCACCCGCGCACAGATGTACAAGGGTCAAGCGGATTGGGCGCCTATTGCCCGGGTGAAAAACAACCCCAGAATACACATCCCTATTTTTGGCAACGGAGACGTAGACACGCCTGAAAAAGCGATGATCATGCGCGATGAACTCGGCTTGGACGGGGCCATGATCGGGCGCGCCAGTATAGGCTATCCTTGGTTTTTTAGGGAGTGCAAACATTTTTTTGAGACCGGGACGCACATGGCCCCGCCTACCTTGGAAGAGCGCGTAGCTGTGGCCAAAAGACACCTGGAAATGTCCATCGATTGGAAGGGCGAAAAACTGGGTGTTTTCGAGACCAGAAGGCACTACACCAACTACTTTAGGGGCATCCAAAACTTTAAGCCTTTCCGCACCAGATTGGTGAGCAGCGATGACTCAGCGGACGTATTTGCCGTGTTTGAAGATATTTTACAGGAAGTAGATCCAGACTGGTTGCCCAAGGCAACGGACAGGCTTGATGAGCAAGACATCTACAGGCCGTCAACCTGCGCTTAAACCCCTCAAAACTAGCGCGTGGCGCGTCTGCTGGCCACCCAAGAGGTAAGGCTGCCCAAAACAGAGATGGTCACCGCCACCAACACAAAGTTTTTGGCCTCAAAGGCCACGGGGTAGGCCAATCCTGAACCGATTTCTAACCACCCAAAATACAGCTGGGAACCGATGAGCGCACTGCCCAGCAGCAGTCCCCCAAGTCCGCCCAGCACGGACAAGCCGATCCCTTGTATCAGGTATATGCGCTTGATTTCCCGCTCGGTAAGCCCCAGGGCAAACAAGGTTTTGGCGTTCTCCTGTTTGTCCAAAATGATGGTGATCATCGCCCCCACCAAGTTGAATAGCGCAATGACCAACACTAGAGTAAACACCCCATAAGTGGCTGCGTATTCGGTGTTGAGCATTTTGTAGAGGGCTGAGTTGAGCTGGACCCGGGTTTTAACCACGTACTGATCGGGCGCCCATTGTTGGATTTGTTGGGCCCAAAATTCGGGGTTTTGCCGGCCTATTTCATTGAGTTTGACGGAAATGCCTGTCGCTTCTTCTGGAGTGCGGCCCAACAAGGCTTGAACCCAGCGAATGTCCGTGATCAGGTATTTTTGGTCCCAATCCGCATCGACGGCGTAAACGGCGGACAAGGTTAAATATCCTTGCTCATAGGGTGTTGCCGTGGATAGCATCCCTTTTTTTAGGGGCTTGGGCACAATCACGCCTAACGGCTGGCTATAGGCACCCACAGTCACCCCTAGGGTTTGGGCCAGTCCCAGTCCCAAGATGCCTACGCCTTCAACATCCCAGTCGCCGAGGTAGAGGTTTTTTTCGATGGGGATAACCTTTGGCCAGTTGGGGGAGACTCCTTTGATCCAAGCGGTTTGGCTTTTTTCTCCATGGGTTAAATAAACCCGTTCTTCCAATTCCGGAGCTGAAGCTGCCACACCTTCCAGGGCGTTGATTTTTGCGGTTATTTCGGTGAAATCAGGCAAATATTTGCCAGTTGCAGGAAGGACTTTGAGGTCCGGATCGGTCATTTCTGTATAGGTGACGCTGAATTCTTTCAATCCAGAGAACCCCGACAACACCACAAAAAGCGAGGCAGAACCGATTAATGCGACCAACAGGGTTACCGCGCTGATGAGGTTAACGGCGGTTTGTCGGCTTTTGGCCAACAGATATCGGCGCGCGATGTACCCGGGAACGTTCACCTATATTTTTTTGCGCTTGTCGAGTAATTCTGGATGGGCAATCGGATTATCAGCCCCTTTGAGCTGTTGGTCAATTTTGTCCAAATAAGCCAAGGTGTCGTCGATGTAAAACATCAGTTCTGGCATTTTTCTCAGCTGGTGTCTGGTACGCGCTGCGAGTTCTTTGCGGATCAACGGTTGATTAGATCGGATACCTTCCAATAAGGCAGGCCCTTTGTCCTCTGGAAACACGCTTAAATACGCTTTGGCAATGGATAGGTCTGTGGTCACCCTAACTTTGGTGACGGAAATCAACACCCCTTGCATCCCGCCATCTGAGGCAGCTCTTTGCAATACATCGGCTAAGTCTGCCTGAAGGACGCCTCCTACTTTTTTCTGTCTTTGGGTTTCTTCCATGGGCCAAAAATACGCAGAATATGGGTATCTTGTTGCTGTATTGCTGACCATAGGCTTATGACCCCCCAAAGTCCATTTCCCATTGACCATATCGGGATCGCTGTTGCAGATCTTTCCGAAGCCATAGCGCACTATACTTCTGTTTTTGGTCAAGGCCCAGACCACCTGGAAACTTTAGAAACTCAAGGGGTTTCCGTGGCATTTTTTACTACCCCAACCGCCTCGATTGAGTTGCTCGCCCCTTTTGGGGACCTAAGCCCGATGGCCAAATTCTTGGCCCATAAAGGCCCGGGATTACACCACATCGCTTATTTGGTGCCCCAAGAGCAGTATTTATTAGAAATTAAGCGACTGACCGATTTGGGGTTACAACCATTGACACCTGCGCCCACCTTGGGCGCCAAAGGCAAACAAGTCCAGTTTTTTCACCCCAAATCGCATCTAGGGGTATTGATGGAGTTGTGCAGTTACGCGTAAATATTTATTTGTGTCACTAGAAATTTGATAGTAATATTGCAGTCCCGGTCCCATAGCTCAGCTGGTTAGAGCAACTGACTCATAATCAGTAGGTCCACGGTTCGAGCCCGTGTGGGACCACAAGAAAAAAACCCGCAACTTGCGGGTTTTTTTATGTAAAATAGGCGTTTCGATCAATACACCCAACTCTTGAGGTCCGCTCCTTCTGGCGCACTTTTTTTGATGATATTCATGATTTTGGGCACATACATCGTGTTGTACCGCAGCCTAGAAATATAGAGCGGATTCTCTTGATCTCCGTTCCAGCAGTGAATCGCCCCATCTCCGTAGTCCACTTCCCCCGCGTAATAGGGGTTCTTGGTTTTTTCCAAAAAGTCTTCCACCAAATAAACCGCATTGTTGAGGTAGTAGTTGTCCATATCTCCGCAATAGATGTGGATTTTGCCCGCTAGTTGTTCACCAAGTCCGTTTTCCCAGTCGCGTCGCAAAATGTGTCCGAGGTCAAAATTTTCTTTCCAATATTCGGCGACTTCAGGGTTGATTTCCCCGGTGACCTTATCCCAGATTCTGGCGGGATATCCGTCTGGTCCTACCGGCGAATATGTCGCTTCCCAAATATCCCACTGCTGTCCGCTTCTGCTTTTTGAGCCCAGCACCAACTCTCGGTGGTTGGTTTCTTCCAAGGTGCTGCTCACCCTTCCCAGGTGATCTCGGTGGGCTGGCCGCGGGGTTTTTTTAAAGGGACTATCCAAGAAATAAGCGTTTTTATCTCGGTAGAGATTGACTAAAGTATACGCCTGAAAATCGATGGGATCCGGACAAGCCGCAAAACACGCTCCGTATTGATCGGGGTATTTGATAAGCGCAGCCAATGCTTCCCAACCGCCGGTAGAGCCACCATATAGGTATCTGCTCCATTCCGCGCCAATCCCGCGGAACATCTTTTCAATGTACGGGATGAGCTCATAAGTAATCGCGTCTCCATAGGGGCCTTGATTGGCTGAATTTACCGCATAACTGTCGTCGTAGTAAGGCGTGGGGTGTTGAATTTCCATCACCAAATAACGCGGCTGATTCGGTTTTGTCCAGTCCAAATATTGTTGATAGGCTTCTTGTTCTACTGTGATATTATATCCGTCTATGCCAAAACGTTCGGAGTATTCCGGTTTCATATTGGGGTCTGGCGGGGTTTCTTTGAACCCGCCAAACGTGTAGGGAAAGTGTCCGTGATAGATCATCAGCGGATAGCGCGCTTCCGGGTGCTCGTCAAATCCTTCGGGCAGAAGCACATTGGCCCCGAGATAGACGTCTCGCCCCCAAAATTTGCTCAACAGCTCGCTGCGCATTTTGATGTGTTTGATGTATTTGGTGTCCTTGGGCGGTTCAATGGGTGGGATCATCTGGTCAAGTGTCAGGGCAAATCCGCCCGAGCCATCCCAGGTGACCGATACAGGGACGTTGTAAACATTTCCAGGTTTCAGGTTCCACTGTTGCCCTTCGCCTTGGTCTGGGGGGAGTTGCAACACGCGCCCATCTGCCAGGTGATAGGTTTCATATCGGTTGAGCAGGGCTTGAACTTGGTAGGTCCCTTTGGGCAAATCAGCGATCGATTGAAATGGATAGCCAAAGGATTCAAGGTCAAACTCAAGGGGTGTTCCAGGGGCCCAATCCGATACATCCATACCAAAGGCAATTTGGGTATTCGGGCCATCCTGTATCTGAAAACGGGGTTCTTGGTCTTCGTTTAGGGAGAACATCAACACCAAACGACCCTCTTGTGCTTGATCGATAATTTCTGGGGAAAGCGTGATCTCAATCACGGGTTTTTGGGAGCAGGAAACGAGGATCAGCGCAGCAAGGGCGGCAGTCCAAAGGGCAAATGGTTTCATCGGCAACAAGTTAAGGTCATTAAATATAGGGAATCTCCGTCAGAAATTTTTGTATCTTTATAGATAAGCGTTTGTTGTACAGGCGCTTAAGTTATGGACCGCTAAAATTGATGCGATGAAAAAAATATTTGCCCTTGCGGCGCTACTTGCCTTGCCCTTGACCACTTTGGCCCAGGGCTATTTTTTGGACAGATACGCACCTTATCAACCCGAGATTCAATCCCCTGAATCCTATTTGGGTTATGGAATTGGGGAACAGCACACCAGACACGACATGATCGTGGGGTATTTAAACAGTTTGGCCCAGGCCAGTGATCGCGCTCAGCTGGTGGAGTACGGGCGCACCTATGAGGGGAGAAAGCTGGTCTTATTGGCCGTCTCTTCTCCGGAGAATTTAGCCCGTTTATCGGAAATTCAGCAGCAGCACCTGAAGTCTATTCGCCCAGAACTGGGACAAGAAACAGATCCAGAGCTTCCGCTGATCATCAATTTGGCCTACAACGTTCACGGCAATGAGCCCTCAAGTTCAGAAGCCGCCTTGTTGACCGCTTATACCTTGACGAGTTCTAACCACCCTGAGGTGATCAACTACCTCAAACACGCGGTGATTTTTATCGATCCGACCATCAACCCGGACGGTAGGGACCGACACACCCAGTGGGCCAACACCTACAAAGGCACTCCATTGGTGGCGGACCCACAGGACGCGGAGCACAACGAGTATTGGCCTGGCGGGAGGACCAACCACTATTGGTTTGATTTAAACCGAGATTGGATTCTGGCCATTCACCCGGAGAGCCAGGGAAAACTCAATTGGGTCCATCAGTGGTATCCCAATGTGGTGACTGATTTTCATGAAATGGGGTCGCAAAGCACCTATTTTTTTGAGCCGATGAAAACCAACGCTTCTTGGGATCCCATTATGCCTAAGGAAAACTACAACGAGTTAAACACGTTGTTTGGCAATTATTTTTCCAAGTCGTTGGATTCAATCGGATCTTTCTATTTCACCAAGGAAGTGTTCGATGGCACCTATCCAGGCTATGGGTCCTCATATCCTGACCTTCAAGGAGGATTGGCCCTGCTCTTTGAGCAAGCCAGTTCAAGAGGGCTGAAGCAGACCACTGCTTTTGGGGAAATCACTTTTCCGTTCACCATCAGAAATCAGTACGTTTCGAGTATGACCACGGTTCAGGCCGCCGTGGAAAATCGCCAAATGATGCGCCGTTATCAGACATCGTTCTTTAAAAGCGCTTTGTCAAGGGCCGCTAAAAGCCCCATCAAGGGATATGCTTTTTCTGATCGGGACCGAAATAAAACCAAAGCGTTTTTGTCCTTGATGGACCACCACAAAGTCAAGGTGATGCGCCAAGGGGACCAAATTGTAGTGCCCACCGCTCAGCCCCAATACCGCTTGGTGCAGACTGCTTTTGAGACCTACAGCAAGTATCGAGACAGCGTGTATTACGATGCCTCTGCTTGGGCCCTGGCTCATTTTTACCAGCTGGATGCCAAACCGCTGACCAAGTTGCCCGCTGGTCTTTCAGAGGTGCATGCCTCCGATTGGAATATCGCGTCGGATTTTGTGGCCTCTGATTATGCCTATGTGGTGGACGCCCAAGATTACCATGTTCCCGCATTGCTATACGCACTCCAAAAAGAGGAATTAGTGCCGATGGTCGCGTTTAAACCTTTTTCTGTGCAGACGTCCCAAGGCGTGCGGTCTTTTTCCTACGGTTCTTTGGTGTTGCCCGTCTCCCTTCAGAAAAAGTCAGCGGATGAGGTGGCGCGCATTCTGTCCGCCGCAGCTAAGCGTTTAAATATTCAGACACATGCAGCAACCACTGGATTGAGCGCTTCAGGAGTTGACCTGGGAAGTCGATATATGACGCCTGTAAAAATGCCGAAAGCCGCGATGTTGATCGGCGAAGGCGTAAGCGCTGGTGAGGCTGGAGAAGTTTGGCATTTGTTGGACCAACGAGTCGGCATGCCCATCACCAAACTGCCTTTGCGCAGATTTGGGGGCGCATCCTTAAAAGAGTACGATGTTTTGGTCATGGTTTCAGGCAGCTACAACCTTCCAGAAACCCAAAAACAGAAAATCAAGGATTGGACATCTCAGGGAGGAACCTTGATCACCATCGGTCGAGGCGCTAGCTGGGTGATCAACCAAAAATGGGTGACCGAAAAGCTGATCGAAGCGCCTAAAGATTCAACTGCCACGGCAGAACGCTTGCCCTATGTGGAAGCGCCGGAACACATCGGTCGAGAAGCTTTGGGGGGCGTATTTGTTCGCGCAGATCTCGATCTGACCCACCCCATCGGCTTTGGCTATACCAAGGATCAGGTGAGTCTGTATAAAAACAATACGGTTTGGCTAGCGCCCAGCAAAAACCCCTACAGCACCGTGTCTCGATACACTGCCAACGCCCATGTCGACGGATATATTTCTCCCAAAAACCGCGAACAATTTTTGTCCAAAAGCGCTTCAGTTCTGGTCAGTCCTCTGGGTTCTGGGCGGGTGGTGCTTTTCGCGGACAACCCCAATTTTAGGGGCACCACTTATGGGATGAACCGCATGTTTTTAAACGCACTGTTTTTAGGCGCCCACATCGAGGTGCCTAAACCTTAACTCGAGCTAGAACAGCTTCACCGCTGCCCTGCATATTTAACCACAAAACCCCGCTTAAGGCGGGGTTCTTCTTTTGTTTAATCACGGGTTATTCTTTAACCACGATCCATACTTGGCCTGTGGAGACTCCGTCTTTGTCTTGTTTTGTCACATTTACCGTAATAATTTTTTCAGGATCTATGGCCATGGCCACCGCTTTGCTCACTTTATCCCCATTGACATAAAATTCCATGCCCTTTTCCGAAGGTATGGGTGATTCGGCATCGACAGTCATAGAGATTTCATCTTTGTTGTCTGCTGACCAAGTGATGGAGGCCACCTTGCTGACCTGGGAGTGGTTTCCAGCTTTTTTATCGCTTGGATGAAACACCATCACGCTGGAAGGTGCACCGGCTTTAGCTTTTTTAACAATGTACACGGCGTCTTTGCCTTTTTCTTGACGCACATTGATTTCGGAAAAATCCGCAGGATTAATTTCGTTCAGTTCTACGCCATCTACAAGCACTATAGTGTCTGTGTTGATCTGGCGAATCACCAAGCTCTGTTTCTGGTTCTTTTTCTTTTTTCCCTTGCCTTCTATCTTTTTGGCGGTCTCATAGCTCACCGTTACATGAGTAGGCGCTAGGGTATCTTGCTTGGTCCAGGTAAATTCGGGCTGAGGTGCCGCTGGAGGAGCTGGGGGCACGGGGGCTTCTTGTGCCTGAATGTGCAAGGTAAATAGGGCGACCAGGCCTGCGGTTAAAAACAGGGCAGAGATTTTACGCAAATAGGCGTGTTGGGTGTTTTTGGGTTGTGTAAGCATCATAATTCTTCTTTTAATGGATGAAACGTTAAATGAGTGTGTCGGTTGAAATAATGGCGATTCAAAGTGCGTAGTCAACAGCATTTCGGCCAAGGCCTCTGGCGCATCTGTACCCACAGCGGATTGATCTGCGATAAATTCGTGAATGGTTTCCAGCTCTTTGGCGATGAGCCAGTAAAAAGGATTGACCCAAAACACAGCGCGCATCAATTGAGATACCAATCGATCTAGGGTGTGTTTTTGAACGATGTGGGTATATTCGTGTTTAAATATTTTTTGTCCTGGTCCTTGGGTGAGGTCCAAACTGCTTTTCCAAAACAATCGATTCCAAAAAGAGAAAGGAGCATTTTCTAAGTCGGTTTCCACGATCATCGCCTGTTGTACTTGACGTTTGGGGTATTTTTTTTCCAATAGAAGCACTTGGGCAACGCGATAGATTAAAATCGACACCAACAAGGCAGAGACCCCCAATGCTGCGCTGACCACCCACTGATCAGCGCTGGGGGTGGTGTATTCAGGGCCCGCTGGGCGCCAGACACCAGTAGTATTCATCAGGGTTGCTGGGGCTTCAATAACCCACCAACGCCAAGGAATCAGGGGCAGTCCCAGGGAAAGCACGTATACGCCGAGCAGATAAAACCGGTTGTATTGGTGAAAACGCTCGTCCCTGAGGAACCAGATATAGTAGACCCACAACACGGTCGAGATGCCGAGGGTTTTGGCTAAATAGATCAACAGCGCGCTAGCCATTTTTTTTGTTTTTAAGTTCAGCGAGCAAGAGTTCCAGGTCTGAGAGAGACATTTGTTTTTTGTCGACTAGAAACGAAACGACATTGGCAAACGATCCGTCAAAATATTTTTCCGCAAGGCCGGCAATACTCTGCTTGGAGTAAGCTTCTTTGGAGACTAGAGCGCGGTAAATATGGTTTCTGCCCGGGGTTTCCAAGCCAACAAATCCTTTATCAACCAGAATTTTAAGCAAGGTGGCCACGGTGTTGTTGTGAGGTTTAGGAGCCTCGAGCTGTTCGAGGACGTCTTTGACAAACCCACCTTCAGGCAAAGCCCATAAGGCGTGCATGATTTGTTCTTCGGCAGCGGTTAATTTTTTCATATAACTAAAAACTTAGTCAATATTACAACTAAATTTTTAGTTACAAATGTGTTGGGTAAGAATTTTTTCAAAAGTGTTGTTTTTTGACCAAAAACAGGAACAGAGGCCTTGTTTAT
>JANRDC010000008.1 GCA_030726725.1 Flavobacteriaceae bacterium | reverse complement strand
AATCCAGCCTTGATCTGTTCTGTCCATACCTGGTATCCCGCTCTGGAAAGGTGAAGTCCATCTTGGATAAACAAGTGCGTTTGTGGTTGGCCATCGGGTCCTAAAATCGCTTTACGGGTGGAGATGAAGTATCTATTGGGCGTTTTCTCTGTCCAGGATTGAATCAAGTCGTTGGCCTGGCTTATTTCTGGCCATAGTGTCCATCTGCTGGGGGATGGTGTGATTTCGATAAAGTACAAAGGTGTGTTGGGGTGAAGTTTTTTTACTTGATCGGAGAAATTCTGGGCTAAACGCAACACCTTTTGAGGAGTCATTTTGGGTTTTGGGTCCCCCCAAGGATGCTCGATGTCGTTGGCCACAAAACAAAGAATAGCCCGAGCATTTTGGTGGGGTGCAATTAGGGTTTGGGTGTGGTGAATTAAGTCGTAGAAGTGAGCCCCTCCATATCCTCGTTTTACGGTGGCATATGGCTTCATATCCGATTCCATATCGTCCCAGAGTCTGATGCTGGAACTCCCGACAAATAATAGGTAATCCCTCTGGGAAAGCGTTTTGTCTTGCTCAACTAGTTGGGCTACTTCTTGAGCAAAATCATTTTGATGGGCTCTGTAGGTGTAACTGGGTCCGCATTGCACCAAGACGAAGGCCAGTGCGAAAATGATCCATTGTTTCATGGGATGTAATTTGATTAAAGATAAACAAATCGATTATACCCCAAAAAGCCCTACACCTGAGGGGCGTTTGAGCAGCCATCCTGTCAAAGATTTTCTGGTGTGATGCGCCGGCAGAACCTCGTGCAATACCAAGTCCGATCGAAACAAAACAGCTCTGTTAAAAACGGGGTCGATGTCTTTGATCACAGGCTCGTGGATGCGCAACTGTCCGCCGTGCTCTGGAATCCAATGTTGATTCAAGTAGATAACCAAGGAAAGCATGCGGTTGTTACGCGCTTTAAATTGGTCCAAGTGGGGCTTGTAAAACCCTCCTGGCGGATATTGCGCCAGGTGAAACTCAAATCCCTCTAATGATAGAAATAGTTCTTGTGCTACCCGGCTTCGGAGTTCTTCAATGAGTGCAAAGAAAGGGCTGACTTCAGGGTGTTGCTGTTGGTCGATCCAGCAGATGAAATCCGAACGAATTTCAGCTTGTCTCTGTTCATCAAAGGCTGTTCCGATTTTAGCTGGGGCCAATGCGCCCTCTGCCAACCGAACATCAAAAAAATCAATCACTAATGACAAAATCGAGGCGGGGAGGAAATCCTCCATCACCACCAAAGAGTCTTCTGCGAGCTGATCGAGCCAACTGGCCCATTGTTCAGCACTGTAGTACGGTTGCATCGTGGCCCCACCAAGAATCGAACTTGGATTTAGCGTTTAGGAAACGCTCGTTCTATCCGTTGAACTATAGGGCCTGGGAGGGCAAAAATAGTCAAATTACGGCTTGGCATAACGGGTAATTCACTTCTGGACAGGTCTATTTCGTATCTTTCTTGTCAAAAGACTGTGATGAACCGTATGCTGCGCTCCCTGTGGGTATTTGCACTGTTAAGTTCCTGGGTTTATGCCCAGGATTTATCCAAAAATTTTACCGAAAAAGAATGGCAAATGGGTCCGCTTGGCGGAATGTTGACCATTGCTCATCAGCCTATTTCAACCGATACAGCTGTATTGTTAATCGCGGGTTCAGGCCCTACAGATCGGGATGGTAATCAAGCTTTGATGCAGAACAACAGTTTGCGGTTTTTGGCAGAGGGATGGTCTGAGGCTGGATTTTCCGTATTGAGATACGACAAAAGAGGTGTAGGTGCCTCTGCCTCTGTGTCGGTCAATGAGGCCGAAATTCGTTTTACGGACTTTGTCGCTGACGCTGTAGCTTGGGGCAACGAGCTGCAAGCTCAGGGGTACACTCATTTGGTGTTGGCGGGTCACAGTGAGGGCGCATTGATTGCAGCGCTTGCGGCCCAACAACTCAGCGGGGTGATCGGTGTATTGAGTTTATCGGGCGCTGGTAGGCCCGCTGCTGAGGTGCTCAGAAGCCAATTGATGAATCAGCCCAAAGAAGTTCAAGAATTGGCATTTCCCGTATTGGATTCCTTGGTTCAAGGCAAGGAGGTTCCTGAGGTGTCACCCTGGCTTTGGGCTCTTTTTCGGCCTTCAGTTCAACCCTATTTGATTTCCTGGTTTGCACATGATCCAGCTGAAATTGTCGGACTTATTGAGCTACCTGTATTTATTGCCCAGGGAGATCAGGATCTTCAAGTAACTATGCAAGACGGAGAAAGACTTGCGCAAACCAATGATCAAGCCGTTTGGGTACCTATAACAGGGATGAATCATGTGCTCAAACAAGTGACTGAAGGTGATGTTCAGGACAATTGGAAGTCTTATACAGATCCAGTGAGGCCCATTCACCCTGAGTTGCTCAAGCGGAGTCTAGAATTTCTGAAAAGCCTCCGAAAATGATTTATTGGGCTGGCTGAGCCAGTTGATAAACGCGCACGTAATCCACTTCCATTTGGTCTTGGGTGAAGTTGGGGTCAACAGCCCCGCCTAGATTACCACCCATGGCTACGTTGAGCAATAGGAATTGATCCTTGTTAAATGGCCAATTGGCCTCGTTTTTATCTTCTGGGTTGTAGGTGAAGAATACTTGGTCATCTACCGTGAAATCTATTTTTTCAGGAGTCCAAATCATCCCATATACATGGAAGTTTTCTGTCACATCACTCACATTAACCTGTTTTAAAGCGGGATCATTTCCAAAGCGTGCGGGCACGTGAATAGCACTCTGAACCATCAGGTGGTTTTCAAAAAGCTGTTCCATGATGTCAATTTCTCCGCAAGCAGGCCAACCTACTTGTTCCAAGTTGCTGCCTAAGGACCAGATCGCTGGCCAGGTGCCTGCGCCACGAGGTAATTTAGCGCGCACCTCTACTTTTCCGTAGGTGAATTTCAGTTTGCTGTTCATACGCGCTGAGGTGTATGATTTTGTGGTGCCTGTTGAGGTGTATTCCTCTTTTTTGGCCACAATTTTCAGTGTACCATCACTCACGTAAGAATTTTCTGTGCGTTGGGTGTAGTGTTGTAACTCACCGTTATACCAGCTTCCATTTTCTGGAGCTACGGTTTCAAAAAACCATTTTTCGGTATCTGGCAGTCCGCTGCCTTCAAACTCATCTGCCCATAAAAGCGAATACCCTTCTGGAGTTTCTGTGTTTTCTTTTTCGTTTTGATTCACACATCCGGTGAATAATATTGCGCTGAATGCGATAGCCCCAAGGCTCAATAGTTTAGTTTTCATAAACGCGTATATAATCGATCATCAATTTATCTGTGGAAAATCCGCTGGGGATAGCACCTCCTAAAGTACCTCCCATGGCGATGTTGGTCACCAAAAAGAAAGGGTCGTTGAAGGGCATACTTTCATTGATGGTCATCTCAAAATATTTTGTGTTGTCCACAAAATACCGCACCACAGTAGGGGTCCATTCAAACGTATATTTTTTAAATTCTGCAGTCAATCCCGCTACAGCAACTTCTTTGTCGTATTTGGCATTGGCATTTGTTCCTTGATCGAACCAGTGCACTGCGCCCATAATTTTTGTTTTGTCTGTTCCCCGTTGCTCGATCACATCGATCTCTCCACAACGCGGCCAACCCACTTGGGTAATCGAATTGCCCAATAGCCATACTGCAGGCCAAGTACCTGATTTGCTCGGCAATTTTGCGCGTACGACCATACGGCCATACTTAAAGCTGAATTTTTCTTGTGTTTTGATTCGGGCAGAAGTATAGTTTTTGCCAGAATAGTTTTCTCCGCGAGCCGTGATGGTTAAAAAACCATTAGCTACACTGACGTTTTCCGGTCTGTTGGTATAGAACTGTTGTTCTCCATTACCCCATCCCGGGATGCCTTGAGCACTACCGTCTCCGATTTCATAAGTCCAGTTAGCGGGATTTGGAGCGGTTCCTGAATCAAATTCATCGGACCACACCAAGCCAACGCGATCAGCTTCGCTGAGCGTTTCAGCCACTGGAGCTGCTGGTCCCTCAACCACGTCTTCACTGTCCTTAGAGCAGGAAATAAACAAGGCAGAGAGGGCAAATGCGGCGGACAATAGGGCTCTAGGCATAGGGAAAGGTATTAATTATGACTGCTTAGTAAATCTGAAGAACCAAGTTTCTCCGCCACCTTGGAAACCAGAAATGGTCAATTCAAGTGTAGTGTCGTTGTTGGTCAAGCTCATGCTGTAGTTGATGGTGTTGTTTGTTGGAGCACCATTCTCACCAGAGTTGTGCACTTTAGCAAGTCCCATGTAGCTACCAGCGCCAGAAATAGTCAAGGTTTGGTTGGTCACCGCCCAAGTTCCTGGAGTAGCACCATTGTGAGGAGCCACTGGAGTTCCACAAGCCTCAGCTTCAGCACCTTGCCATCCTTCTAACCAAGTGCTTCCGCCTTGAACATTTTTAAATGTTCCGTCCGCCTCAAATACGTATAGGTCATCAAACAAACAAGCTCTGTCAGTAACCACTTGAGCGTCGTTGGACCACCAGCTGTAATCTCCAGCGGCAGGACCTACACCCAATGAACCGGGAGCAGCTGTCAATTTCCAGCTACCTACTAGCGGATGTGCTGGTTCTTCTACTACAGGTGTTTCTTCATCACTTGAACATGCGGTGAATCCCATCATTAAAGCCATTAAGGCCATCAATGTCAATTTTGTTGTTTTCATTACTTTTTTAGTTTTAAGTTTCCTCTAAAATCTTAAACAAAAACGAAATATCCTATTGTAGGTGCGCTACAAATACACATCAAGGTTGTTATTATTTTAAATATTTGACAATCAATTATTTAATCTTTGATTATTTAGGTCATGTAGGGTGTGTGTAGTGCTTTTGTAGAGGTTAATGCTGTTTGGTCTTCCTGGTTAATACCCCAAAATAAAGTCTTGCAAATGGTCTTCACTGCCCAAATTTAGTTTTTTGCGCAAACGATATCGTTTAATCTCAACACTCTTGGGGGTGATGTTGAGTAGTGTGGCGATTTCCTTAGTCGATAGATTAAGTCTTAGATAGACGCAGAGTTTGAGTTCGCTGGGACTGAGTTCTGTGAATTCAGTTTTTAGTTTGGATAAAAACTCTTGATCTACATTGTTAAATGCTTCCTCTAGTAATTGCCAAGAGTCCTCATCCGTCAGGTTTTCATCGATACGTCTGATTAATTCTTTAAATGAATCGCCCTGTGAGGAACGTCCCAGTTGGTCCTTAACTTCGATCAGCAGTTCGATATTCTTGTTGAGGTGGAGTAAAGTATTGGCCAGTTCCTTTTTCTTATGGCTGAACTGATCCTCTAGGAATTGATTTTTGTCCTGAATGAATTGTTGCTTGACTTGAAGTTGGTTGAGTTCGTTGTTCCGCTCATTTTCCTCCATGATTCTGAGCTTTTGTCTGCTGAAATAACGCAGGTATGAGCGGTGTGTTGTCCAGATCATACCCAAGCTGAACACCAAATAAAACAACCACATCAGTGGATGCATAAACCAGGGTGTCGCCACTTCAAATGAGTAGTTGCGTACCTCTGAAGGTTCTTCGGCCGATGACCCAGAACGCACTTCAAATTGATAACTGCCTGGAGAAAGCCTGGGCCAAGTGATGACGGCCTGATCACTCCATTCGCTCCATAGCTCTTGGTGGCCCAAAAGTCGGTACTGGTATTGTGTTTTTTTATACACGTTAAATGCTGGGGCGCCTACCGTGATTTGCACGGTGTTAAAGCGATAGGGGATGGGCCCTCCGGATACAGGCACAGCAAAGATTGCTGCGTTTTTTTGGTCTATGCCCTCGATGTGTTGAATCAGTGGCGCAGGGGTTTTAGCAGCGGGGGCTTGATTGTCGAGCACCAAGTACTGATTGACCCCCCCGATTAAATATTGATCTTCTTTGAGCTGCCCCAGGTTTTCAAATCCCCTCATGGGTTTGAGGGTTTCTAGCGCAACGGGAAAACTCTTGGCCGTATATGTTCCTCGGGTGAGTGCAGGGGTGATGCGCACCACTTTATTCTGTTTAAAAAACCACAGAGATTCCCGCCCAAATGAAATCATTTTACCCGAGTAATACGGGTCGTCGCCCAAGAGTTGATCTGCCCACCCTTGACGGATGAATTTTTTTTCATCGGCAGCGTATTTCCAGAGCCCACTGGGTGCGTGGTACCAAACTGCATCCTCAAATCTAGCCAGCGCCGAATGCGCCCCCTTCTCCGGTTGGTCGATTTGTTCCACGCCTGAAACGCTGCTTAAATCATCTGACAAGGTCAATCGGTATATCCCTTTGTATTCGTGGCTGACCAAAAATGTCTTTTGGTTCACCTCGGCCACATAGCGCGCGGAGAGGTTAAAGCCCTCCATTTTTCGCAGCCAATTCCATCGATTGTCCCGCCACTCCACCAATTCAAGCCCCTTGTAGGTGCCGATGATCATCTTGTTGGTTTCGGGAATCCGGGTAAATGTCCAGGCACCGGTACCCGAACTAAGCGGCGTTAATTTTGTGCCCTCCACGGCAAATGCGCCCAAGTGATGACCCATAACCAGGTTTCCCTGTTGAACGGATAAAGACCAAACTTGTCCAGAAGAACCCGGAACTTGGCTGTAGTGTCTCATCGAAGCATCTCTGTAAAACAGCCCTACGTTTGTCCCTAAATAGGTAATGTCCTTCCAGTGCGCGGAAGCGTATATGGTCCCCCATTCACTTTGTTGGTCCACATAGCTGCGCAGCGGAGCGCGGTTGTTGATACAGATGATCCCATTGTCCAGACCCAACCAAATGTGGGCTTGGTCATCTTGGTGAATCGACAGCACCGTATTGTTTTTTATTCCATTGCTGCTGCCCAGTTGGTATTGTTTGCGCCCTTGTGCGTCCCAGATGCTGATCCCATCAGAAATGGTGCCCAGCGCCCAACCACCATCAGCCAGCACTGCGGCAGAGTACACATGTGCCGCCCTCAGTCCAGCATCCAAAGTCTGCGTCCATGTTCCGGATTGATACGTCCAAAAAACACCCCATTCATTGACGGCGGTTAAAACGCCTTGTTGGCTTTTCATCCCCACCACCAAAGCGTCTCCCAGCGCTTTAGCATCGGCAATCATGATCCATTGGCCCCCTTCTACCCGATATAAATCGCGGTCCGTATCCTGAACATATAAACTGTTGCCAGGTGCCCATGCCCCAGTAATCCCCCGGTTATGGGCCAATGCGGCAAAGGCACTTTTCTGCGGATCATAAACAATGAGCTGGTCCAATGATTGAAACACCAATTGGTTACCCAAAGGAAGAATATTCCAAAATTGCTCGTCCTCAATCAACTGATTCCGAATGTTTTCTGCGAGCGAAGTGTACTGCCAGACACCGTATTCGTCTTTTTGATAGTAACCAAACTCCATGTACATACCGACATATAATCGGTTGTCGGCAAAGTGTACAGAGCGCACAATGCTCTGATTGACAGACTTTAAGGTCTGCCAATGCGCCCCGTCATAGTGAACCACGCCCTCGTTATTGGCAAAAAACACCTCCCCTTCAGGGTTGTTGGTCATTTTCCAATTTTGCGCAGCAGCCTGGTATTCTTGAGCACCGTAATAGCGAAATGGCGGAGTTTCTTGACCAAAAAGATCGATAATTCCTCCCGCTAAAAGGATGTATATGAAGCACAACTGCTTGATTCGTATTGACATACTATTTTTCTGACTTAGGCTAAACCACTAAATTAGGCAAATACCTCCGTATGGCCACCATTTTTTAAGAAGCACACAATTTTGTCCGCATATCTGTTTTTTTCAGCCTTTGTTATTTATACCCTGGCGCAATTAAAAAACCCTTCGCCCATGGACCTGTATTTTTGTTTAACTTTGTTTTGAAAAAATTAGACAAAATGAAACCTTGTTATTTTTGTTTTTTGGCCGTGATCGCTGGGTTACTGCTCAGACCCATGGATGCATCTGCCCAAACTGGGAATTCCGTATTTGGACAAATAACCGGAGTGGTCAAGGATGCTTTTGACGCACCGATAGAAGGTGCCACTGTTTATCTAGAGTCCACTGATTTTGGCGCGGTTACCGATAGCCAGGGTAAGTTTACCCTCAGGCAAATCCCCCCTAATTCATACAACCTGATCGTTTCTTTTTTGGGATACCAAAATGTGGTGTTGCCCAACACCATTGTGCGCTCCCAGGGTAATGCCCCCTTGTCGATCACCCTTCAAGAGTCAGCTCAGTCCCTCGATGAAGTGACTTTGACCCAATGGAACAGCAGCCGAAACCGCGAATCCCCACTGTCTACCCAAACCCTATCCGCTGTAGAAATAGCTAATTATCCAGGTGGAAATAACGATGTGGTCCGCGTTGCCCAGTCTTTGCCTGGTGTGGCCCCATCCCCAGGCGGCTTTCGCAATGACTTGATCATTCGCGGAGGGGCCCCCAACGAAACCGTCTTTTATTTGGATGGGATGGAGATTCCCAACATCAACCACTTTTCAACACAAGGAAGCAGTGGGGGCCCCGTAGGCATGCTCAATGTTTCATTCATTCAGCAGGTGACCTTAAACACCTCTGCTTTTGGCGCCCAATACGACAATCCATTATCTGGAGTGCTTCAGTTTGAACAGCGCAACGGGGATTCAGAGCGGGCACGCACCAATGTCCGCGTCAGCGCAAGCGATGCCGGCTTGACTACCGAGGGCCCCTTGGGCAGCAAAACCACTTATATCGCCTCAGTGCGCCGGAGTTATTTACAGTTCTTATTTGCCTTAATTGGACTGCCCATTCGTCCGAATTATTGGGATTACCAGTTTAAGGTGCGCCACGAGATTGACGCTTATAATGAATTGATTTTTTTAGGGCTAGGTTCCATCGATGACTTTTCCGTAGAAGCCCCCGAAACCTATGCTGCCGATCAAGAAGCTACTTTGGAGCAAGTGCCCTTTATCGAACAAAACACCCAGACTTTTGGGGTGACTTGGAAACACAGATCACCCAACAGTGCCGCCCAAACCCTGGTGACCCTGAGCCAAAACACCTTGGACAATACCTTTAGCCGTTTTCGGGATAACGTCAATAGGACTGGACTGATTTTTCAAAATCAATCCAGAGAGCAAGAGACCAAAATCAGACTGCAGCGTTCCCTGCGCCAAGGTGCGTGGACTTTAAAAACCGGCGCCCATCTGCAGCAGTCCGCCTACACCAACAACACCAACAGTGTTTATTTCGACAATACCTATAATGCGGAGATTGATTTTTTAAAGTGGGGTGTTTGGGGACAAGCATCCACTCAATTGTTTGCTGATCGGTTGGGAATTACCCTAGGGCTTCGGGCGGACGACGATACTTTTTTAAGCGGTTCTTCTATCGCTTCAACACTGTCTCCGCGTGCATCGGCGCGACTCAATCTCGGCCAAGGCCGCACCTTAAACGCATCCGCAGGACGCTACTTCAAATTGCCCACCTATACCGCTTTGGGATTTCAGTCTACTGTGGGGATCTATGCCCATGAGGAATCAGCCAGATATTTGCGCAGTGACCACTTGGTTTTGGGGGTGGAACAAGCCTTGTCCTCAAGTGCGCTGATCACCTTAGAAGGCTTTTACAAGAAGTACCACAACTATCCGATTTCACTGAGGGATGGGGTGTCTTTGGCCAACAAAGGTGCTGGATTTGAAGTACTGGGCAACGAACCCTTAGCGTTTACTGGCGGTGGTCAAACTTATGGTCTAGAACTGCTCGTGCAGCAAAGATTGGTAGAACGATTGTACGGAATTATGTCCTACACCTACTTTTTCTCTGAGTTTAGCGGAATTGATGGTGTGCTGCGCCCGTCGACTTGGGACAGCCGACATTTATTTTCCGCTACAGCCGGACTCAAGTTGAACCGCAACTGGGAAGTCAGCGGGCGTTTTCGCTACGCGGGAACAACCCCATATGCCCCTGTTGATGTCGACCGTTCATTGGTCTCATATCCTGAATTGCAGTTGGATTATTCCGATCTAGGCGCTCAGCGGTTGGGCTCATTTGCCCAGTTAGACCTGCGCATTGACAAAAGATGGAATGCCCGTTCGTATGCCTTTAACCTGTTTGTTGAGATACAAAATGCCTTGGGGCGAATCACCCCCGAACCCACGCAATACGGTTTGTTGAGAACGGATCAAGGGGAACTGATCAATCCAGCTCAATTAGCGCCTATCCCGCCACAAGAAGGTTCATTGATTCCCAGTATCGGACTGGTGTTGGATTTTTAGTTGCTGGCCGTTTTAAACGTGTACAAGATACT
>JANRDC010000007.1 GCA_030726725.1 Flavobacteriaceae bacterium | reverse complement strand
GCCCAACCCCAACCAGCCAAGCTGGTGAGGACGTTGGTGGATCAGTCGATGTTGTTGGAGCAGGTTTGGGTGATGCCTGATGGGGAGAGGCAGTTGGATGGAAACATTCGTGTGGTGGTTGATCCGGGGCGGACTTTTCAGGTGATGGAGGGGTTTGGTGGAACGATGACTGGCGGATCAGCGCAGCATTTAATGAACCTGTCTGAGGGGCGACGTGGAGAGGTGTTTGACGAGTTGTTTGGCACGATGCCAGGTCAGATTGGGATGAGTTACTTGAGGGTGAGTGTGGGTGCCTCTGATTTGGATGAGGAAGTTTGGAGTTATGGGGATTTGCCTGGGGGTGTAGCGGAGGATTTGTCGCTTGCTTATTTTGACTTAAGCAGGGATGCGAAATTTTTATTACCGGTTCTGAAAGAAGCTTTAAAGAGGTCCCCGGATTTGGGGATTATGGCGAGTCCTTGGTCCGCGCCGGTTTGGATGAAGGACAATAAACAGAGTAAGGGAGGCAGTTTGTTGCCCAAGTATGAAGAAGTTTATGCGCGGTTTTTAGTGCGCTATCTTGAAGAGATGAGTGCCTTAGGGTTCGAAGTGGATGGACTGACGGTGCAAAATGAACCTTTGCATCCTGGAAATAATCCGAGCATGCTGATGCTCGCAGATCAACAGGCCCGGTTTATCGGACGATATTTAGGGCCGATGATAACGGAGGTGGGGTTGAAGACCAAGATATTGGCCTATGACCACAATGCAGATAGACCTGATTACCCGCTAGAGGTGTTGGGTGATCCTATGGCTTATCAATATGTAGCTGGTTCGGCGTTTCACTTGTACGGAGGAAATATAGAGGCGTTGAGCGAGGTTCACGAAGCCTATCCGGAAAAAGACATCTATTTCACGGAACAATGGATTGGGGCTCCAGGAAACTTTGCTGGGGATTTTGCTTGGCACATGAAAAACTTGTTTATCGGTGCGCCAAATAATTGGAGTAAAACTGTTTTGGAGTGGAATATCGCTTCCGACGCTCAGTGGAAGCCCTACACGCCGGGTGGATGCAACCGATGTTTGGGTGTGCTCACCATCGAGGGTGACGAAATTGTGCGCAATCCAGCGTACTACCTCATAGGGCAAATAGCTCCTTATGTACGACCAGGCTCATGGAGAATTGACTCGAAAGGTCCGGTTGATCTGCCTCAAGTGGCTTTTAAAAACACAGATGGATCCTTAGTAGTCCTTGGATTCTGGGAAGGAAAAGGCGCCACAGAAATCGACATTATGGTGTCCGGTGAAAACTATGCTGTGACCATGCCCAGCCCAGGAGCGTTTACCCTGGTTATTCCCCCTAAATCCTAGGGCCTGCAGCGATTAGTTCTTCAGGAGCATCGGCGGAGAATTGGGCAAAGTGGTTGGTGAACCAGCCGGCTAGTTTTTTTCGGGCGGCACTCAGCCCTGCGGCATCTGACCAGCCCAAATCCGGGTGGAGCACTTCGCTGGGGATACCTGGACAGGATTCAGGCAACTTAAATCCGAATACAGGGTCAGTGATCATGGTGTGATCCTTGGAGGACCAATATCCGTCAAGCACGGCTTGAATCAGTGCTCTGGTGTACTTGAGTGGAATTCTGGGTCCAACACCATAACCGCCTTGTATCCATCCAGTGTTGACCAGCCATACTTGTACGCCTTGTGCTGCGATATGTTCACTCAGCATTTGCGCATACTTGACCGGGTGGAGGGGCATAAATGGCGCACCAAAACAGGCAGAAAAATTGGGAACTGGCTCGGTGATGCCTTGTTCTGTTCCAGCAATTTTAGAGGTGTATCCACAGATAAAATAATAGGCTGCTTGACTTGGGGTCAATTGGGCCAGCGGGGGCAGAACGCCCGTGGCATCGGCAGTTAAAAAGAAGATAGTTTTAGGCGAAGCACCTACTGCAGGAATTTTGGCTTGAGGTATATGGTGCAGCGGATAACTTACGCGGGTGTTCTCTGTGATCGATCGGTCAGCAAATTGGGGAGATCCATCTGGATTAAGTCCTAAATTTTCGAGTAGCGCTCCTTGCTTAATGGCCTGGAAAATCTCGGGTTCCTTGTCCGCATTGAGGTCAATTACCTTGGCATAACAGCCGCCTTCAAAATTGAATACCTGACCATCAGATGTCCACCCGTGTTCGTCGTCTCCGATGAGTGAGCGATCTGGAGCGGTGGACAAGGTGGTTTTACCTGTGCCTGACAGGCCGAAAAATAGTGCGACATCTCCGCTTTGGCCTTCGTTTGCGCTGCAGTGCATCGGCAAGATTCCTGATTGAGTGGGGTAAAGGAAATTCAAGGCGGAGAACATCCCCTTTTTTATTTCTCCTGTATACCCTGAACCACCGATGAGGACGAGTTTTTTGGTAAAATTGAGGATGGTGAAATTTTTACGAGCCACTCCATGAACAGGCGGATTTGCCTCAAAACCTGGGGCGCATAACACCGTCCAATCGGTGGCAAATCCACTGAGTTGCTCCTCTGAAGGCTGTATCATCATATTGCGCACAAAGAGGTCAGACCAGGGATATTCACACACTGTGTGCACGGATATTTGGTATTCCGGCGCCCATCCCAGATAACTGTAACGTTCGTAAGGCTCCTTGTCCGATAAATATTGGCGCATAGCTAACTCCAACACCTCGGTATCAGCGGGAGAAATAGGTTGGTTGACTGAACCCCACCACACCTGCTCGTCCGTAATCGCATCGCGAACAATATATCTGTCCTTGGGGGAACGACCTGTAAAGGCACCTGTGCGGACCACTAAGGCCCCTGAATCAGCTACTTGCGCGCCGTGATGCTCGATCGACTCTTGGTATAAAACAGATGCTGGAGTTTGGTGCCGGTGTTTCATGTCCACTTATTTACACGTGGGTCAGTGCTTGCTCGATATCCCAGATCAAATCATCTGCGTGCTCTACCCCGATGGACAGGCGCACCAGACTTTCGGTAATACCCAAGGCTATTTTGTCTTGGTCATCTACATCCGCATGGGTCATGCTGTAGGGGTGTTCGGCCAGTGACTCTGTACTGCCTAAGGAGACCGCTAAATGGAACAGCTTGAGGTGGTCCAGAAAGGCAAATGCGCCCGATTCGCCACCCACCACATCAAAAGAAACCATGGCGCCTGGGCTGCTCAACTGTTTTTGATACACTTCATAGCTGGCGTCCGCTGGGGTCAAATGACCGAGGTAGTATACGCGTTCCACTTTGGGGTGTTCTTTTAAATAATCTGCCACACGGGCGGCATTCAAGGCTTGTTGATCCATGCGCACCTTCAGGGTTTCCAAGCTGCGCATCAACATCCAAGATGTCCAGGGACTCGCCATATTGCCCAAAAAAGTGCGCAGAGTGCGCACAGGAAGCATGGCCTCCAAGGAACCAGAGACAGCACCAGCGATTAAATCAGAATGACCCCCGATGTATTTGGTCGCTGAGTACAATACCAGGTCGGCACCGTGATCCAGCGGGTGTTGCCAGAGCGGACCCATATAGGTGTTGTCCACCGCCAAGTGGACCCGGCGGTCTGGTGTGCTGAGTTGTTGGGCGAGTTGAGCGCACATCGATAGATCGATGAGTGCATTGGTGGGATTGGCCGGAGTCTCGGCATAGATTAAACGTATAGGTCTGCCTTGGGTCAAGCGCACGAGATCGTCATAGGAGTCTGAGGCAGAAAATGGAATCACCTCAATGCCGTAATCCGGCAAGACTTTATTGATGAAATGATCGGTTCCTCCATACACCGGGCGGCTGTACAACAAGGCATCACCGGGTTTGAGGTAGGCCAAAAAAACGGTGGAAATCGCCGCCATGCCGCTTTCAAAAACAGCACAAGAGGCAGCCTTGTCCCAAAGAGACAAGCGCTCTTCCAAGATTTGGACATCGGGATTGTTTAATCGAGAATAGATCAATCCCAGCTCCTCACCTGGCTCAGCTGCTCTTTTTCCATAAGCCAGGGCAAAAAAATCTTTGCCTTGCTGAGCGGAGGTAAATACAAAGGTGGAAGTTTGAAAAATGGGGCATTTGAGCGATCCCTCGGATAACTTTGGATCATATCCATGGGACATCATCAAACTCTCGGGACGAAAAGACCTGTTGCTGCGGGAAAAATCAGAAGACATAACCAAGGGGTTTAGGGTCAAAATCACCCAATTTACCCACTAAGTTAACGCAATTGTTTTAAATAACACATAAGTAGCCTTAGATGTTATTTATTTACTCGGCTTGTTTTCCGGGATAAGAAACTTCGGTGAGGCGTCTGTTGAAATCCTCCCAAGAGCGCAATGATTGAGGAGTCCAACCCAGCTCTGCCAAACCAATGAGTCTGGGAAACGCCAAGTATTCAAGACCCGATGAATCACTGATGGTTTCGGACCACAAAGGAGCTTCGATACCCAAAATCTGGTCGGCATCCAGTCCCGGCACATAACTCAAGGGATCCCAGTTATACGCATCTTGGACACTGATATAACCCGCCCAATGCAATCCATAGGGAGATAGCGAATCATACTGCATATCGAGGTACGCTTTTTTAGCAGGAGACATCAAGACCTTCATTTTTTTATCCGCAGCGGCCAATGCGTTTTTCTCCGAAGACCAAAACTGGGCTACTGACCCAGGACCTAAATCCGTCTGGGCCACCTCATCCCAACCTATGGGTGTCTTTTGGTGCGTCCGGATGATCTCCCCTACTCGTTCCACAAAAAAGACGTAATCCTCTTTGGAGGTCACATGAGACTCATCCCCACCCAGGTGAAAATAAGGACTAGTTGACAGGGCGGATATTTCTTGAACCACCTGATCGATAAACGTATACACCGCTTCATTTCGGGCGTCAAAGGTGCTAAACCCGACTGCTGTTCCCGTGTACGGAGACACTGCCTTCCCATTTCCATTGAGTTCTGGATAAGCGACTATGGCGGCATTGGTATGTCCGGGCATGTCTATTTCGGGTATGATTTGGATAAAACGTTGGGCGGCATAATCCTGTAGCTCCAGGAAATCTTCTTGGGTGTAATACCCTCCTGGTCCCCCGCCGACTTCAGTGGCAGCACCGATTTCGGTCAAACGAGGATAAGCCTTGATTTCAATGCGCCAACCTTGATCATCGCTGAGGTGCAGGTGAAGGGCGTTGATTTTGTATTGGGCTATTTGATCGATGTATTGCTTGACTTCGGCTACAGTAAAGAAATGGCGGGCCACATCCAACATGGTTCCTCGGTAGGACAATATGGGAGCATCCTCAATCACCCCCAAGGGCAAGACCCTAACGCGGGTGGTGGGGTCTGGGGTGGAAGCGGCCAGGATTTGCCTAAGGGTTTGGAGTCCGCGGAATACCCCTGCAGGGCTGGTGCCTTGAATACGGACTTCACTTCGGGTTATCGTCAACCGGTAAGCCTCCGCACTAGCGTGTGGATAACCCAACGCCAAAACTATCGGACCAGAAGCAGCGCCTTCAGCATCACCTTCGGGCACCCATGCTTTTAAGTCGTCGAGCAGTGGATCTTCGGCGATGACTGCTACCCCCGAAGCATAGCCAAACCCACCCAATTCAGATACCACAGAGCGTGGCTTAGGGATCAACGGGAGTGCTTCTAGTGCATTTGGGGATTCGTAGACTGGGCCGCCACAGCTGACCAACAGCGCAGCAATAAGAGACAATAAATATTTCATTAGGGTCTATTTCTCAAGCCAACATGAATACCGAAACGCGCATAGACCGGTTCGTTCATGGCGGAATTAAACAAATGCCTTCCGACGCCCAAATAAAACTGAGCGATAAAACGGTCGTTCGACACCAACTTGCTCCCTACGCTAAAGCCCAATGAAAAGTCGGATTGATCGCGCTCTTCAGTTGAATGAGTACACTCAAAGCAAAAATCGTCGTAGTAATAACTGAAATAATCCTCGTTGACTTGGTAGGCGCTAAACATCTCCACAAAGAATCCCTTGTAGGGAGATCGGCCAAAATACTGGCGATAAAAGGCAGTGGTGGAAAAAAGTCGGTCGGTGATCTCGTCGGAAAGTCGAATAAATACAGCGCCTCCGTAGGAAGAATTTTCGTTGAGGTATCGCTCGTATTGAAGATCAAGGGCGCCAGCGGCGATCAGGTCAAAAGCGTTGATGGAATATTCGCGAACAGGTTTGTAACTATTGGTGTCTTGGGCCCAAATCTGGGCACATCCAAACAGGGCAAAAACAATAAGTATCCAATTATTCTTCATGGTCATGCTATATTTTATCAAGATACAAATAATCCCTATACTCTGGGATTGACGTGCTGACTGAGGATGCGCAACCCTTCCTTTTTGGCTGCTGGAGTCTCGCGTAGGCCCCAGAGCAGGTCTGCTGCAGTTTTGCGCGAAGTTTCAAAATCAACGACGGGATCAGGGTAATCCACGCCACGGGCAAATCCATACATCACCTCCTCCATAGGATTGATATTCCAGGGTTCGAAGACATAAGCCAAAGGAAGCTCCCTGAGTTCTGGCACCCACTTTTTGATAAATTCGGCCTGGGGATCGTGCTTTTGGGCATTGGCCATGGGGTTGTAGATCCTCAGGGTATTGATGCCGGTGATCCCCGCTTGCATGTGTATTTGGGGATAGTGTATGCCGGGTTCATAATCCAGAAACATCTGGGCCAGGTGGTGTGCGACTAAACGCCAGTCTTGCCAAAGATTAAAGGTGGCATAGGACACAACTAAAGCCCGCATTCTAAAATTCAAATATCCTGTTTCGCGCAAACACCGCATACAAGCATCGACCAAGGGAACCCCCGTCTGTCCTTGCTTCCAAGCTTCTAGAAGTTCTGGGGCCAGCGGTCGATCCAAGGCTTCAAAGGCCCGATTTAACGCCCTAAATTCCATAGCGCATTCATTTTCAAACTTTTGAATAAAATGACAATGCCAATGCAATCGGCTGACAAAACCTTGGATAGCCCTGCTTTTAAGAGAAACCGGTGCGGCCAATACGGCCTGATACACCTGACGCACACTTAAATTGCCGTAAGCTAGGTAAGGGGACAATCGACTACACGACTTTCTGCTCGCCTCAGGTTTTGAGATGGAGCGCGCATAATCTTTATACCGATCGCGCAAAAAACTGTCTAAATATTGATGGGCGTAGCGTTCCCCACCGGGCTGAAATCCAGAAGCCACTTGTGTCACTCCAAGTTTTTCAAAAGTCTTAGGAGCGCCATTCAGCGCGAGCACCTCAGCAGAAATAGGTCTTAAAGCTGATAAATCTGGATGAATCTGGGGGGATTTCATGGTTTTTTTCCAAAGGTCAGCCCAATTTATCCTTCCTTTTAATCCGCGCACCACCCCATTACTGGGGTACTCAAACCACCCAATACCCTGGCCTTTTAACCAATGAGATAAACTTTTATCCCGATCAAAAGAAACTCGATTGCCGGATTCTTGATGACTGTAAAATCCGGTTATGGAAACAATCTTGGACAATGCTTGAAAAAAAGACAATGCGTTTTGATGGGCCACCAACACTGAGGTGCCGAAGTCAGCCAATTGCCGATTGAGGTCTGTAATTGATTGGTGCACAAACTGCCCGTGGCGCAGGGACCAATCCGGCTGATCCATCAATTCAGGCTCAAATAAATAGACCATCAAAACGGGATGTCCCGCAGCTATGGCAGCAGCTAGTGGTGCGTGATCACGCAGCCTTAAATCTCGCTTGAACCAAACTACCGAACATTTGCCCAGTTGATCTGACATGATTATACCCTGTGGTAGTCGCCTTTCCAGTTTTTAATCAGCGCTTTGATCTCTTTGGCAGGCAATTTTTCAGCTCTTGCTTTTTCGACCAAATCCACAAACTCCTCATCACTGGCAAAACGCAAAGCGATGATCTGAGACAACCTCAAATCGCTGGGCAAATCTTTTTGGGTCATGATAAAATAACGCAAGCGCTCTTCAGCGCGAATGGCACGGTCTTGGGCCTTCAAGGCAAAGACCCTTAAATACCAAAAAACCAGCAATAAAATGGGCAGTAAAAAGAGCAATAGCGAGGCCAAATAAAAATTATCGGCTGATGATCTTGCCCAATAATTAAAAGCTCCAGCAGCAAATACTACATAGAGAAAAAATAATACGCCGTGGAAGCCAAATACAGTCTGGGTGTGGTTCTTAAAATTCTGTGTTTTCATGACGTGAAGATACGGCAAATCGGTCTTTTTTCCCGCGCTGGATTACTTTCGCCAGAAAATTAATGAGGAATCTGCGGCATCCTCCACTGAATCACCATGGGGACAGAGGTGGAACTTGACCAGGGTGAATCAGTGCAAAATTTATGTATATTTCTAGAACTAAACTAAACCCACCCATACCATGAACTACCGTTTCCCCCTGGCGTTGGCATTATTGCTGACTGTAACATTTTCAGGCGCCTATGCCCAAAGCGATATGGCAGCTAAAATTGAAAAAGAAGCCACTGAAAACTCTCAATTAGAAGTACTCGCCCACGAATTAGTGGATGTCATCGGGCCTAGATTGGTCGGTACCCCCCAAATGGCCAAAGCACACCAATGGGCCGTAGCTACCTTTAATCGGTGGGGGATTCAAGCCAATAACGAGGCTTGGGGTACCTGGCGCGGTTGGGAACGCGGCATATCACATATTGATTTAGTCGAGCCCAGAGTGGTGTCCTTACACGGAAGACAATTAGCTTGGAGCCCATCAACTTCTGCCAAAGGAGTGGTGGCAGAGGCGATACCCTTTCCAGTGGTCCAGGACTCTGTAGCGTTTGCCGTCTGGTTGAAACAGATCAAAGGCAAATTAGTCTGCATCTCCATGCCCCAACCTACGGGAAGACCTGATTACAACTGGAAAGAATTTGCCACAGAGGAATCTTTTGAGCTGATGAAAAGCCAACGCGATGCGGCCAACAAGGCTTGGAATGAAAACCTAACACGCACTGGATACGACCGAAGAACCTTAAACACCGCATTGGAAAACGCTGGCGCTGTGGGTTTGATTCAATCCCAGTGGTCCAACGCTTTTGGGGCCAACAAAGTGTTTAGCGCCAACACCAAAAAAATTCCAGTACTCGACCTTTCATTGGAGGACTATGGGATGGTGTACCGGATGGCAGAAAACGGAGATAAACCGGTGCTGAAAATTGTCGCTCAATCTAAAGAACTGGGCAAAGTCCCCACTTTTAACACGATTGCCACTATTCCAGGAACTGAATTACCCGATGAATACGTGGTGCTCTCTGCCCACTTCGACTCTTGGGATGGGGGGACTGGAGCTACAGATAACGGAACAGGCACCATCACCATGATGGAGGCTGCACGCATTTTGAAAAAAGTGTACCCGAACCCAAAACGCACCATCATCATCGGCCTTTGGGGCAGTGAGGAACAAGGACTCAACGGTTCTAGAGCTTTTGTAGAAGACCATCCTGAAGTCGTGAACGGCCTTCAAGCGCTCTTTAATCAAGACAATGGAACTGGAAGGGTCGTGCAAATCTCTGGCCAAGGATTCCTGCACGCCTATTCCTACCTAGGACGCTGGCTGGCTGAAGTGCCCCAAGGCGTAAAAAAACACATCGAAACCACATTTCCAGGGACCCCAGGAGGTGGCGGTTCAGATTACGCCTCATTTGTCGCTGCAGGTGCCCCCGCATTTTCGTTGAGCTCGCTCAACTGGAGCTACTTCAATTACACCTGGCACACCAACCTGGACACCTATGACAAAATCGTATTTGACGATGTGCGCAACAACGCCATCCTGACCGCAGTACTCGCCTATATGGCCAGCGAAGACCCGGAAAAAACTTCTCGTGAAAAAGCTGATTTAGGCAAAGACCCCAGATCTGGCAAGGAACGCACATGGCCTACCACGCGTTCTCCCAATAGAAATGGTGGGGAATAGCTCACTTCCATGAGGCCGCGAAACATAGTTTCGCGGCCTTTTTTTTAGATGCCTTTCTAGAACCTAAAACAGATCAACTAATTCTATAACCATGAAAAAAGTATTTGCCCTGATGAGCGTTTTGGGTATCGCTCTTCCTTACTATTTTATTTTTCAATTTATTCAGTCGAATAACGGGGTATGGTCTACCGCGCTGTTTTTTGAGCAGATCAGCCTCAATGATGGCATGAAAATTTTGAATGCTGATCTGACGATCGCCGCCTCGACCTTCCTTATATTTCTGATCTACCGACTTAAAGTTAAAGCCATCAACAAAAAACAGTTTATCAAATATCTAGCCTCCTTGTTTTTGGTTGGCTTTTCACTGGCGCTTCCCTGGTATTTATACGACAACTACGACAAGGGGTAGATGGTGTAACACCTGCTTTTGC
>JANRDC010000006.1:72404-119447 GCA_030726725.1 Flavobacteriaceae bacterium | reverse complement strand
GTCTGATCAACCAATGTTCGGTCTCTAAAGGCTGAGAGAAATAAGTTTTATCCATTTTTTTGAGCCAGAAAATGGGCCAATACCCCGTTGGTCCATCCAAAGCCATCTTGAACGGGATATTCACCTCCACCAGAGGGCAGGTCCATAGCTACCACATTGTACTTTTCCATCATTTTACCTGTTTGCTGAAAAACACGCTCATTCAAAGCTACCCAGCGATCCCTGATCAAATCAGCCAATTCTTGGTGTCCGTACTTGTTGAGGCCCAAAACGGTCATGTATTGTAAGGGTGCCCAACCATTTGGGGCGTCCCATTGCTGCCCTGTGGTCAGGCTGGTAGAAACCACACCCCCAGGCTGCAGAAAGTGGGCCTCAATAAAGGCAGCTGCTCGATCCGCTTGCTCTTGACTAGCGACACCCAAAGCCAAAGGAAAAACTCCCGCTAAGGAAGGTACCGAGGTAGGTTGCCCACTAGGCAGGAAAATATCTGAAAAGTATCCGATCTTCGGATTCCAAAACAACTGTTGAATCGACTCTTTTCGCTGTTGAGCCATTGAATTCCAACGATCGAATTGGATACTCCCCTTTCTTTTATATATCGCGGCTATGCTTTGCTCTAGATGAAAAAGCAAACACTGTAAATCCACAGGCGCGATATCAGCAGCCCGAATAGTTGCCAATCGATTGGGATCTTCAAACCATCGAGCCGAAAAATCCCATCCTGAGGCACATGCCGCCCGAACGTGGCGATAGAATTCTTGTGGGTTCGGAGCGGACTGTGCGTCGTGCAGATCCGTGGCGTACATTTCCGGACGTGGTCCACTCAAACGATCAAAATACCTGTTCAGCCTGAAACCTGACAACTCATCCGCCTCAGTCATCCAAAATGCATGCTCTTTTTCCAGTTGCGGCAGGTAGGTATCCCCAACCTCATCCCCGTAGACGGAAGCGAGTAATTCCACCATCATGGAAAAAAAGGGCGGTTGTGAACGCCCCAGAAAATAGGTGCGGTTTCCGTTGGGGATAAACCCAAAACGATCGATCATCCAAGCAAAATTGTCCACCATCGATCGAATTACCTCCTGGAGTCCATGAGCCTTAAGACCCAACTGAGTAAAATAACTGTCCCAGTAGTAGATCTCGTTAAATCGGCCACCTGGTACAATATAGCTGTAGGGCAAAGGCACCAAAGAACTGCCTTCAACCCCTTGATCTGAGTCGCGAAGCAACAAAGGCCATAACCGCTTTAAATGAGCTGTAACTCCTTGGGAAACGATGCTTTCAAATCCAGAGGCAGGAGTAGACTGAAGCTCAAAATGAGCCTCAAAAAAAGACTTTAAGTCAAAACCGGGCTGGTCTTTTTGTTCTTGATAAGCGCGGATAATCACTTCAGGGGCATACAGAGGTTGTGCGTCGGAGATGGATTTGCCATCTGACCAAATACCGCTCACATGTAAATCGACAAAAAGCGCTCCAAAAACCTGTTCTATAGGGAGGTAATTCATACTAGGTGTGTTCTTGGGTCCATCGGCGTAATAATACCAGTGCACCGAGCAGCAAAGCCATAGGCAATAAGGTGTAGCTAAATGCCTCAGAGGCCCCGACATGTTTAAATAAAAGTCCGATTATCCGAGAGCCTAAGGTGCCTCCAATGGCAGAAAAAATAATGATCAAACCCGACATAGCACTATGGCTGTGTTTGGGTAAGGCACTTAATACTACAGAATTTAACAAAGGATAAATCGGTGCTATAAATAACCCAACAATGGGAAAAGCAAAGCCCAAAAGGGGAATATCGCTTAGGGTAGTCACCCCATCGATCTTTGATGCTACGGCCATCGGCAGCACCCAATAGACCATCGCCATAGCCGCGGCCAAGCAACCCAGAAGGACCCAAAACCACGAAATATAGCGGGTCAACACACCCGCAGCTATGCGCCCAATACCCAAGGAAACTGCCAAGATACTCGCCATCATGATCGCTAAATTTTCAGGAAGCGCCAATACCCGGTCATTAAACGTCGGCAGCCAAGTCATGATGCCTTGTTCAATCATCACAAATAAAAATGCTGAAACCACAAAAACCAATACCAAGGGCTTAACCATCAGACGAAACATGGCTGCAAAGTCCTCCCCCAATCCAGCGGAATCATCCGAAGCTACTGCTGTAACCGCAAATGGAGCACGCCATAAAAACACAAAGGAAAGTGCTGACAAACCAGCCAATACCCAATACACACGCAACCATGAATCCGGATCTGTTCCCGTGTTAAAGGCGGGAAATAAAAAATAAGCCAAGGCGATGCCAAACATAAACACCCCCTCTATGTTGCTCATCAAGGCATTGTGCTCTTGTTGGTTGGCGGTTACTAACCCAATACTGGCATAAACCGACACTTTAATCAAAGCAAAAGAAGCGCCTACTGCGGCAAATAAGGCCTTGGCCCACCAAAAAGAATTTCCAAAATACATACCCAAACAGGCAAGTGTCACTAAACCCAAAGAGAATAGCATGGCTTTTTTATAGCCGATGCGCGGCAGAAAAGATGCCACCAGGAAAGAAACTATAGCGATGGGCATATCCTTAAACAATTCCAGAGTACTTGCAGCCACCTCATCAACTCCGTATACATTTTGGGACTTAAGAATAACAATACCCACAGAATTGAGCAGGATCGCAAACACAAAATAATTGATGAATAGCGCTGCCTTAAAAGCTTGGTTGTTCATAGAAAAAAATACTTTGTCTGTTAAAATTTAGGATTGGCGACCCTCAACTAGGTGATCAAATTACCTTGATCGTCCCACTCCGCCTGGGTGTTCCTCTTGGTTACGTCTAAAAAATGGGGCATCCAGGATTCGGGATAAGAAAGACCGTGTTCATCGAGGACTTCCTGAGGTACACCGTCCCAAACATTGGGTTGGTTCCCTTGGTATCCCAGTTCAGCAATACCCACCGCTGAAGTGTAGTAGCTGGTGACCACCAAGTTGCGCAGTGTCGCAAAAAAGGAAACCTCCTGTCGCTGCACCTCAACGGCTGGATCTGGATATGCGATGGAAGTCAACACCTGGTGTTGTTGATCCTCGGTCAGGGAGATAAACTGGGTCCCGTACTCTTTGCGGCACCTGTGGTCAAGCCCCATCAATCCTCCGCGCAGCGGCGACTGAAAACCGGGGTATTCCTTGACCATAAACTCGATAAACTCCAGGGTACCCGCTTGGTCTATATCCCCGTGCTCGTTGGGGGGCATGATCAAATGGGCGAGTCGATGAATGGTTTTTTGTTCGTGTTCATGAAAAAACACCTCAGCGAGCAAGCGGCTGTCGTGTTCCATTTCTTTGGGCGTTCTTCCGTATTGGTGGTCCCAGACCTTCTGGGCTAACGCCTCTTTATCGCCGCCCACGCAGGATTCAAGGGCCAGGGCGCCTACCATAGCTGAACCCATCAATAGGGATTGTATGCTCTGTCTTCTATCCATGGCTTAGATGTTTTGTTTTTTTAATGCTTCCACAATATAGTCTGAGGTGCGCCAAGCCAAGGCCAATATGGTCCAGGTCGGGTTTTTATCCGCTTGAGACACAAAAGGACCCCCGTCGACAATAAACACGTTGTCGACCTCGTGCATCTGTTCAAATCGGTTGACCACCGAGGTTTTGGGGTCATCCCCCATTCGGGTAGTGCCTACTTCGTGGATGATGCGCCCAGGGGTGTGCAGTCCGTAATTTTGTTCCGCACCAGGTTTTTGTCCCAAGACCACGCCCCCCATATTTTCGATAATCTGTTCAAAGGTATCGTGCATGTGTTTGGCTTGCTTGCGTTCATGATCGCTCCATTTATAGTGGAAACGCAGCACAGGAATCCCAAACTCATCGACCACATTGGGGTCAATTTCGCAGTAATTATCGCGAAGTGCGATGGATTCGCCACGACCAGACATCCCCACTACAGCCCCGTAATACTGACGGACCTCTTCGCGGATTTTCGTCCCATATCCACCCACAGGTAGCCCCAAATACTCGTTGAGGTAGTTGTGATTAAAGCCAAAACCATAAGAAGGCATACCCAATCCACCCCAGACTTCGATGTGATAACCCCTGGGGAAATCGAGCTTTTTGTTGTCCAACCACCAAGGCGAATACAGGTGTAATCCTCCCACCCCGTCTTCGTTGTAAATTTTTCGATTCATCAACTTAGGCACAAAACCCATGCGGTCAGCCCCGGTAGAATCGTGCAAATATCGACCCACCGTATCGCTGGAATTCCCTAACCCATTGGGGTGTTGCGGACTTTTTGAATTCAGCAAGATACGCGCTGAACTACAGGCTGACGCAGCAAGCACGACCACTTTAGCTTTAATGCGGTATTCTTGTCGGTCCTCTTTATTGACGTACAACACACCTGTGGCCCGTCCTTCGTCGTCGGTAGTGACCTCGCGGACCATGGCATTCATGTATAAGTCTACCCGACCTGTATTTTTGTGGGCGGGGATCACCAAACACGAGCTGGAAGAAAAATCTGCATAAATCTGACAAGATCTACTGCATTGATTGCAGTAATAACAGACCCCTCTTTCCTGGTTGATGCGCTTAGTGACAATGGACATTCTGGAGGGAATAACCTTTACCCCTGTTTTTTCCGCTCCCATTTTGTAGTACAATTCGTGCAACCTAGGTTTGGGCGGTGGTAAAAAGAATCCATCAGGCTCGTTGTGCAAGCCCTCTTTGGTGCCAAAAATACCGATCAGTTTGTCGACCTTGTCGTAATAAGGCTTGATATCTTCGTAGCTGATGGGCCAATTTTCACCCAGGCCATCCTTGTTTTTTGATTTAAAATCTTCTGGGCCAAAACGCAGTGAGATCCGACCCCAGTGGTTGGTTCTCCCCCCCATCATTCGCGCGCGAAACCAGTCAAATTTGGTGTCGCCCACTTGGGTGTAAGGTTCTCCTTCTATTTCCCAGCCTCCGTACAAGGCGTCAAAATCGCCAAATGCGCGCTGGGTGCTCGCACCTCGACGGGGCGATTCATAAGGCCATTTAAATTGGGTTTGTTGGGCTGGATCAGCTGGATCAAAATAAGGGCCCGCTTCTACAACGGCCACATTTAATCCTGATTCCGAAAGTACTTTGGTGGCCATTCCTCCGCCAGCTCCAGAGCCGACGATAACCACGTCATAGGTTTTTGATTGGTCGATGATTTGCATCTTTGTAGTATATTGCTACCGCTTAGGTGATTCGACCCTTAAAGTATCCATTTTTAATCTAGCAACCAAAAAAAGTCATGACAGAAATCATCAGAAAATCCAATGGGCAGATCGTCGTTAAAGGAACAGTAACCCTCACCGATGAGCACGGGACTGAAATAGAACACGGGCCCAGATTTACGCTTTGCGGCTGTGGAAAAACAGGAACTCCACCATTTTGCAACGGTGCCCACAACGGATAAATCCTTAAAATTTCGTATCTTTAAAGAATGCGCCTAACTGTTTCGCTTGCTCGACTAGTCAGTGCTTTGCTGCTGCTGGGGATCTTTTTGACCCCCCTGGGTGTGCAATTGCACCACGGCTTTGAAGCTGAGCACGAAGTCAAATGCGAACAGGCAGATCACCATTTTCACCAAGCCAAACCAAAATGTTGGGTGTACCACATGCGTTTGGCACCCATGCAGCTCCAAGTTCCCCTGGTATTCCAGCCTTGGATTCCTGAAGCCACTTACGAAAAAAGCAATTTTTTCACCCCGTATCAGACTTCATTTTACCAACCCAAAAACCCATTGCGCGCGCCCCCTTCGGGTTTGATCTAGTCTTCACTGAATTATTGATCAATTAAAGCGCTATGCGAATCCTGCTTATCCTCTGCACCCTAGGCATCAGTCTATGGGGCTACAGTCAATCGACCTACCACACCCTCAAGGGCAGGGTTTTGGACCTGACGGACCAAAACCCCATGTCTGGAGCTGCTGTGCAGTTGCTCGGCACGGATAAGGTGGCAACTACCGATCTTGACGGTCAGTTTTTGATCGTGGATATTGTGCCTGGAAAATACCGAGTGCGCATCATCCACCCGTTTTGTGAGCCCCTGGAGACCGCGGTTGACCTGACCAAAAATCTGACACAGGATTTCTTTATTGAACATCACATCCACCTGTTGGACGAGGTGATGGTACAGGCAGCTGTTTTCAGCGACCCAAACACCAGCAACAACGCCAGCAAAATTGTCGGAGCCCAAATAGAACGGGCACAAGGAGGTAGCCTAGGTGACCTGATCAGCCAGGTGAGCGGAGTGAACAGTCTTAAAACGGGCAACAATGTGGTGAAACCCATCATTCATGGACTGCACAGTTCTCGGGTAGCCTTGATGCTGAACGGAGTGCGCGTAGAAGACCAAGAATGGGGCGCCGAACACGCCCCTATGGTGGACTTAAGCACCTTAGCGGCAGTAACTGTGGTCAAAGGAGCTCAAGCATTGAGATATACCGGAGATGCTTTGGGCGGGGTAGTCATCGCTCAATCCACGCGTCCAGTGCGCCAGGATACCTTGTGGGGCAAGGCACAGGTGTCCTACCAAGACAACGGACAAGGGTTCCAAAGCAGTCTTCAACTCAACCGCAGCCAGGCCAATGGTTGGTTCTCGAGCATGACCGCAGGCTTCCAAAAACAAGGAGACCTTGAGGCGCCAGATTATCTGTTGACCAACACAGCTATGGAGCAAAAAAGCTGGAGCGGACAATGGGGGTGGAAACAAACTGACTTTGGGTTCTCCGCTTATGGTTCTTGGATCGGTAGCGACTTGGGTATATTGGCTGCATCCCATCTTTCTGGCGCAGAGGATCAATTCCGGGCGCTCAGCGCTCAAACACCTTTGATCATCGAGGAGTTTGACTATGTCATCGATGCGCCGCGTCAATCAGTTGGACACGGTCTTACGCGGATTGATGGATATTATCGCCACCCGTTTTGGGGTACTGTATCTGCACAGATCGACTATCAATTCAACCAACGCAAAGAATTCGATGTGCGCAGAGGGTCCCTTAAAGGAACGCCAGCGCTCGACCTGACGCTTCAAAGTTTTAACGCCAACCTACACGTTAAAAAAACTGACCCCAAACAACAGACCCTGGAATACGGTATGGTGCTGGGCACACAGTCCAACGCATCGGACCCTGGCACAGGGGTCAAACGCTTGATTCCCGACTATCAATCCCAGCAATACGGAGGTTATCTGTTGGGGACAAAACCCGTGGACGACCTGTGGATTGTCGATGCGGGTATCCGAGTCGACCACCAGGAAATCCAAGGATATAAGTACTACCGAACTGGTTTTTGGGACCAGCGCCAATACGGTGATGACTTTAGCGATTGGGTAGTTTGGAAAGAAGAACAGCAAATGCTGACCCGACCACTACTCGATTACACCACTTGGTCTGGGAGTCTGGGACTGCATCGAGATGCGGGACGCGGATGGGAACAGTACTTCAATATCGCACGGGCAAGTCGAGCGCCCAATCCCGCCGAACTCTTCAGTGAAGGCCTGCACCATTCTGCAGCGAGTATAGAGTTAGGCGACATCAGATTTAGCCCAGAAGTATCCCATAAAGCAAGTGGGACTTGGACCAAAAAAACAGGGCGTACCACCTTGGAGATTCACCCGTACGCTCAGTGGATCGAAGGATTTATGCTCTTGGTACCCACCGGGGCCATGCAGACCATCCGGGGACATTTTCAGGTCTGGGAATACCGACAAACTACGGCTTCTATTTGGGGCCTTGATGTTGATGCGGCGCATCAATGGAGCGAACATTGGCGCTCTGCGCACCAAGCTTCGTGGCTGCGTGGAACAGACACCGATCGTGACGAGCCTTTGATGATGATGCCACCGCCGACGATTAACAACCAAATAGCTTGGAACAAAGGGGTGTGGTCGTGGAGTTTGGAACACCAATGGACAGCCGAGCAAACCCGGTTTCCAAAATACGACATAGCGGTGTTTATTCCCACGGAAAACAGGACGGTTGACCTGGACCTATCCACACCGCCGAGCGCCTATGGACTTTGGCATACCCGCTTGGAATACCAAGTAAAAAAACAAGGAAAACTCCAACCAAAAATTGGATTATCGATCCGCAATGCAACTGACTTAAATTACAGAAACTACCTGAATCGCCTGCGTTTTTACGCAGATGACTTGGGGCGTTCTATTCAACTTTATTCCATTTTAAAATTCTAATTCATATGAAAAAACTACTATTTATATACGGACTTATTGGACTGACCGCAATTTCATGCAGCAAAGATGAAGTGCCTGAAGAAATCAACGAAGAAGAACTGATCACCACGGTTGAAGTGGCGTTAAGCAGTGCTGAAGGCAATGTCACCCTGGTGTACAGAGATCTGGATGCAGATGGCCCTCAAGCGCCAAACATCAGTGTGTCTGGACCATTAAAGTCCGGGGTTCGGTATGTCGGTGCCATCACTTTTCTCAACGAGTCAGAAAGCCCTGCTGAAGATATCACTGAAGAAGTTGAAGCAGAATCCGATGAGCACCAAGTGTTTTTTGTGGCCAATGGTTTTTCGCTCAACCTAGAGTACCTCAACAACGATGGGAATGGGCAACCTTTGGGGACTGCATTTGCCATCACCCCCACCCAGGGATCGGGCACCTTGACTGTCATGCTCAGACACCTACCCACCAAGCCCAACAACGGAAATCCGGATACAGCGGGTGGTGAAACCGATGTGTTGGTGAGTTTTTCAGTCAACGTTCAATAACACCAAAAGGGTTAAAAATTAAGGGGCGGCCTGTGGCCGCCCCTTTTTATTAGTGCTTTTCCCAAATGGAGCGCATCGGTTGCCAGCTCCATGGAGTATCAGTGGTTGAACCTGGAGATGGGGCCACCGAGATGCGGTCCCAGGGCGTGGTGGGAAATACCTGTAGGGTCATCACCTGGTCCCCGTCACCGACAAAGAGTTCGATGGAGGACGCGTCTAAATAAAAAGAGACCGGCGTGTTGTCAGCTGGGTTATCCCAATCCATCTGCATAGGCGCTGCGGCAAACGCTTCGCTAAACGAAACATCCCCAGAAGCGGATCGATCCACCGTGATTCTGTTTTTTGTAGCCTCAAAGGTGAATACTACAGATTGACCAGAGGCATTGGACAAAGTCAAGACTTGATCCCCAGACACTTGGCCCTGCAAATGCCCTTGACTGGGTTGGGTCCAAGGTTGATCCACGGCAACTGCTTCAGCCGCACCCTGACTGTATGATGCCAGCGCAGGCAAAGGCTTGGTGCGCAACCTAGGGCCTTGTGGTGTAGCCCTCAAACTCAAGGTTCTCGCCAAAGTCATCGAAGAACGCCACTCCTTGGTGGGTGTTTCCTGACCATAGGCCCAATTGCTCATCCAGCCGATAAACTGTCTGGATCCATCAGGGGTATGGTTGTACGTCACCCCAGCGTAGTTGTCTGTGCCTCCATCGATCCACAGAGGATCTTTTTGATCGGTGGTAAACTTGGTTCCGTCAAAGTCACCCACAAAATACTGGGTGCCACTTCCTCCGTTGGGCGCGCCTGGATTGATACTGACCAACATGACCCAACGGACCTGGTCCGTACCCTCGACAGGTAAAGCAAACAAGTCAGGGCATTCCCAAACACCTCCATGGGCCCCTAGTTCATGGCCAAAAGTGCTTTGCTGAGCCCAGTCGATCAAATTCTTTGAACCCCAAATCTGCACGTGATCTCCAGCGACCAATAGCATGGTCCAAGCTTGCGTCAAGTCGTTCCAAAACACCTTGGGGTCTCTAAAATCGCGAATGCTGTTTGGGTTCTTAATCACCGGATTCCGGTCGTACTTGGTCCAAGTCTGCCCGTTGTCCAAGCTGTAGGCCAATCCCTGAGTTTGAAAATCATTAAACCCTTCCTTTTCGCGTTCCGCCTTGTGGTAGGTATACAACGCCACCATGGGTGGGTTTTCCAAAGTGCCTAAGCCACTGGTGTTTTGGGTATCCACCACCGCAGAACCGGAAAAGATATAGCCGTGTTCGTCGGGAAACAAGGCGACGGGTTGGTGTGTCCAAGAAACCAAATCAGTCGAGGTGGCGTGTCCCCAATGCATGGGACCCCAAACGATATCCTCGGGATAGTATTGGTAGAATAAATGATACACGCCCTGGTGATAGACCAAACCATTGGGGTCATTCATCCAATGCGCCTCTGGGGAGAAATGCAGTTGTGGGCGATAGGCCTCATGGTAAGCAGTAGGTTCTTCGGGGGGTGTTGCTTCTTTTTTATTTTGACAAGCTGCTGCGGCCAATAAGGCGCAAGTCAGTACTGCAGTGCGGAATACTCGGATCACAATTCAATCATTTTGCGCTAAAATAGTATTTTTTACACTGGGTGGAGTCACTTGGCGATTTATGACAGCTGAAGCGCTTTTTGTTAAATCCTTGAACTAGCAGGACACCGCCTGGATATTTTGTTACATTTGTGCCCATGAAAGTCCAAGCACTTTTATCGTCATTAGCTCAGGGGTCCTTTTCTTATAGGACAACCCCAAGGTTTCCACGCCCGTAAGGGTGTGTCTTTTTATGGAATTAGGTGTGTCCAATTCCCCCTCGAAAACAAAATCCTTTTTTCACTTATTTCACTAAACACCACGTTGTGCTATGCGCATCCTCGTTGCTGATCGCACCCATTTTAAATACGCACCCATCATCTGCGACACCATTGAAGAATCTGCCAAAATCAGAGGAACAGGTATCGCCAAACGCACCCCGGAATACATCCAAAAGAAAATGGAAAACGGGAATGCGATCATCGCTTTGCGCGGTGAAGATTTTGCTGGGTTCTGTTATATCGAAGTATGGGGTCACGAAAAATTTGTGGCCAATTCAGGCCTTATCGTCCACCCAGACTTCAGAGGTACTGGTCTGGCCAAAAGAATTAAGCAGGCCGCTTTTGACCTATCCAGAAAGAAATTTCCCGAAGCTAAACTCTTTGGTATCACCACCGGCCTGGCTGTGATGAAAATCAACTACGCTTTGGGGTACAAGCCTGTGACCTTTTCAGAATTGACCGATGATCCAGAATTTTGGAATGGTTGCAAAACATGTAAGAACTTTGACATCCTGACCCGTACAGAACGCAAAATGTGTCTGTGTACCGGAATGCTCTATGATCCTCAGGTGAAAAAGCCGGGACTTAAGGAGCGGATTTTTAATCCCAAAGCATTTCAACGCCTGAAACAAATCAAGGAAAAACTATTGCTAAAAGCCCAAAAAAAATGAAAAAACTAGTACTCGCCTATTCCGGAGGCCTCGACACCTCTTATTGCGCCAAAAGCCTTTCGCTCGCTGGATATGAAGTCCATGCGGTGACGGTGAATACGGGGGGATTTGCCCCAGAAGAAATCGCTGAGATCGAACGCAAAGCGCTGGCTATGGGGGTGCATAGTTACACCGCCATCGACTCGGTGCGCCGCTTTTACACCAAAGTAGTGCGTTACTTGATTTTCGGCAATGTGCTTAAAAACAATACCTACCCATTATCGGTCAGCGCTGAACGCGTGGTTCAAGCCCTAGAAATTGTACAGTACGCCCAAAAAATAGGCGCCACCCACATCGCCCATGGATCTACCGGGGCGGGGAATGACCAGGTCCGATTTGATTTGATTTTCCGCATCATCGCCCCGGATATGAAGTTGATCACCCCCATCAGGGATGAAGCTTTAAGTCGGGAAACTGAAATCGCTTATTTACAAGCTCAAGGGGTTGAAGGGCAATGGGAAAAAGCCAAATACTCGATCAATAAAGGGCTTTGGGGCACCTCAGTAGGCGGGGTAGAAACCTTAACCTCAGATCGACCCCTGCCCGAACACGCTTACCCAACCCAACAGACCGAAAATACCCCGCGCACATTGCGCCTGGGCTTTAAAGCCGGGGAATTAGTTTCTATAGATGGACGTGTGGACGCCCCACAAGTCCTCATTCAAGACTTGGAGCGCATTGCAGGTCCTTATGGAATCGGTCGCGACATCCATGTGGGGGATACGATCATCGGCATCAAAGGCCGTGTTGGATTTGAGGCAGCTGCTGCCTTGTTGACCATCAAAGCCCACCACCTACTCGAAAAACACACCCTCAGCAAGTGGCAACAATTCCAAAAAGAGCAAATCGGGAATTTTTATGGCATGCTGCTGCACGAAGGCCAATACCTGGATCCTGTGATGCGCAACCTGGAGGCTTTTCTAATCGATAGTCAAAAAGCGGTGGAAGGCACGGTCATCGTCACCCTACACCCCTACCGATTTACCTTGGATGGGGTTGATTCTCCCAACGACCTCATGCGTTCTTCCTTCGGTTCTTATGGGGAAGAAAACAAGGCATGGACGGCTGAAGACGCCAAAGGTTTTATCGCCATGAGCGCCAATGCCGGAATGATTTACAACTCGATACATCCGTACCATGATTAAAGCAGGTATCATCGGCGCTACGGGATATACCGGTGGGGAGCTCGTGCGCATCCTCAGCCAGCACCCAGCCGTCACCATTGATTTTTTGTATTCCACCACCAGAGCGGGTCGCCCGGTCCACAGTGCCCATCCTGATTTGTTAGGCCTAGTGGATATGACCCTAACGGACCGAGTCAACCCCGAAGTGGATGTGGTCTTTTTGTGTTTGGGCCACGGGGCTTCAGCGGCTTTTTTAACCGAACATCCCTTTAGCGCTCACACGAAAATCATCGACCTAAGCACGGACTTTAGGGCCCAAAAAGACGCCTCATTTGCCGGAAGAAACTTTGTCTACGGACTTTGCGAAACCCAAAAGAAAGCGATAGAGGGGGCTGATGCCGTGGCCAATCCCGGCTGTTTTGCTACCGCCATCCAATTGGCCCTAGCTCCACTCGCTGCTCATGGATACCTGAAAGAACCTGTTCATATCAACGCAACCACCGGAAGCACCGGTGCAGGTGCTGCCCTGTCGGAATCTACGCATTTTAGCTGGCGCAACAATTCGATGTCTTGGTATAAAGCCTTTGAACACCAACACTTAGGGGAAATCGGCGAGCAATTAGGGGGGCTTCAAAAAACCAATCCCAAGCTCTACTTTTTACCCCAAAGAGGAAATTTTGCCCGCGGGATTTGGGCCACTGCTTATACGTCCTATTCCGGGACGCTGAACCAAGCCAAGCAACTATTTGACGATTTCTATGCCGATGCGCCGTTTACGCACCGATCAGAGGATCCGATTCACTTAAAAGCAGTAGTAAACACGAACTTCTGCCAGATACACCTACACCTTTTTGAAGACCAGCTGCTGATCACCTCAGCGATTGACAACCTGCTTAAAGGGGCCTCAGGCCAAGCCGTACAAAACATGAACCTCATCTTTGGATGGGAAGAAAACCTAGGGTTGTTACTCAAACCCTCCGCATTTTAACGCTTATGAAAATCGCCATCATCGGAACGGGAAATCTGGGAAAAGCGCTCGCGCGCGGCATCCTCAACACCAACGGAGCTACCTCCATGGTGCTGACCAAAAGACATACCGCCAGTATCCAAGAATTTGAATCCTACGGGAATGTGACCATAACGACCGATAATCGATTGGCCGTTCAACAATCGGATATCCTGATCTTTGCCGTACAACCCAGCCAACTCAAAACCATCCTGACTGAAGTCAACGATCTCTTAGAAGAACGGCATGTGGTCATTTCCACAGCTGCCGGTTGCAGCATCGCATTTATCGAGGAAATAGTGGGGCCTGATCGATACTTGATCCGGGCCATGCCCAATACCGCTCTATCCGTGGGCAGTTCGATGACCTGTATCTGCAGCAATCCAAAAGGAGAAAAAAGAGTGGCGCTGGCTCAAGCCATTTTTGAGCGCATGGGACATTCAATGGTCATTCACGAGGAATTGATGCAGGCAGCCACCGTGGTTTGTGCCAGCGGCATTGCTTTTTGGATGCGCCTGATCAGAGCCACCACCCAATCCGCCATTCAGTTGGGGTTTGAAGCCCGCGAAGCCCAAGAGCTCGCCGTTTATACCTGTCGCGGAGCGGCTGATCTTTTGGTCAAATCCAACTCCCACCCAGAAGCGGAAATTGACAAAGTGACCACCCCAAAAGGGTGTACCATCGCAGGACTCAACGAGATGGAACACCAGGGCATGAGTTCTGCTTTGATACAAGGCATGCAACGCTCGTTTGAAAAAATAAGCAATATTACCCGAGAACAATTATGAAGCCATTTGACGTTTATCCATTATACGACATCACACCCGTAAAGGCAGAGGGATCTGTGGTTTGGGACGGTGACGGCATTCCATACCTAGACCTATATGGAGGCCACGCAGTAATTTCCATCGGGCATACCCACCCGCATTACGTTTCCCGAATCAAGGAACAACTCGACCGTATGGCCTTTTACAGCAATGCGGTGCAAAACCCCTTACAACAGGAACTCGCGCAAAAACTGGGCGCGCTCTCCGGATTGGAGGACTACCAGCTGTTTTTGTGCAACTCAGGCGCAGAGGCCAACGAAAACGCCCTCAAAGTAGCCTCCATGGCCACAGGAAAAGCTGAAGTGATCGCCTTTACACACAGCTTTCACGGACGTACTTCTGCTGTGGTAGCTGTGACCGACAACCCAAAAATTGTTGCGCCCCTCAACGCACAGCACCAGGTGCATTTTGTTGATTTTGGGGATCATCAGCGACTTGAGGAATTATTGGCCACCGGAAAAATCGCTGCGGTGATTGTAGAACCCATCCAAGGTGTGGGTGGATTGGATATGCCTTCCGCTGAGTTTTTGCAACAGATTTCAGCCGCCTGTAAAGCACATGGAGCGATGATGATCGCAGACGAGGTTCAGTCAGGTTACGGCCGTTCTGGCCGATTTTTTGCCTTCCAACACGCGGGGATTAGCCCAGACATCGTCTCCGTAGCCAAAGGCATGGGCAATGGATTTCCGATTGGGGGTATATTAATCGCCCCCCACATCCAGGCGAGCTACGGAATGTTGGGGACCACCTTTGGCGGCAATCACCTGGCCTGCGCAGCAGCACTTGCAGTTTTAGAAGTCATAGAATCTGAGGATCTGATGCGCAATGCCGCGGCTATGGAGCCCTATTTCAAGGCCAAAGCAGCCCAAATTCCCCAAGTCCTTCAAGTAAAGGGCCGTGGATTGATGCTGGGATTGGCCTTTGAGGCACCGGTAGCTCCGCTGCGCAATCGCCTGATCCACGAACACCACATCTTTACCGGATCAGCCAGCGATCCGAAGGTATTGCGTATTTTACCAGCGCTAAACATTAAAAAAGAACACATCGACCAGTTCTTTGACGCATTAATTCAAGCACTCGCATGAAAAATTTCACCGCATTATCGGATCTCAACCCCTTTGGGGATCACCTAAAGGGTGCATTGGCCTTAAAAAAAGATCACCGCAAAGCAGCGACTTTGGGACAGGGCAAAACCTTGGGGATGTTGTTTTTCAACCCTTCACTGCGCACCAGGTTGAGCACCCAAAAAGCGGGACGTCTCTTGGGTATGGAGGTGGTGGTCATGAACTTTGGCAGCGAGGGATGGCAATTGGAATTCGGAGATGGGGTCGTGATGGATGGCGGCAAAGCGGAACATATCAAAGAAGCTGCTGCTGTATTGTCCCAGTATTGCGATGTGATTGCCGTGCGCTCGTTTGCAGAGCTTAAAAATCAAGCGGAAGACCAAGCGGATATAGTGCTCAACGGATTTGTAAAATACGCCGGGGTACCGGTTATCAATATGGAAAGTGCCACAGGTCATCCCCTTCAGGCATTGGCCGATGCGATGACGATAGAAGAACACAAAAAAACCGCTCAACCCAAAATTGTGCTGACTTGGGCGCCCCACCCCAGAGCACTCCCACATGCCGTTCCCAACTCGTTTGTTGAAATGATGCAGTTGATGGGCGGCCCTACAGCCATCGCCCACCCAAAAGGGTACGAACTAAACCCTGAGCTCACCCGAGGAATCCCCATTTACCACAACCAAGAGGAAGCCCTGGAAGATGCGGACTTTGTCTATGTGAAAAATTGGAGCGCTTCTGACCCATACGGAACTGTACACAACACAGACCCGAATTGGATGGTGAATTTGGATAAATTGGGCTCAGCCCAAATGATGCACTGCTTGCCTGTGCGCCGCAATGTAGTAGTCGCTGACGACGTGCTGGATTCTGCTCAATCACTGGTGCTCCATCAAGCCAACAACCGCACCTACTCCGCCCTGTATGTACTCCACCAAATACTCAACGCCTAACCATGTCTAAACCACAGGTCCACATCGTGAAAATCGGGGGCGGCATCCTGGAAGACACCGCCCGTCTGGAAGCACTGCTCCAAGATTTTGCTGCCCTTAAAGGCTCAAAAATCTTGGTACACGGAGGTGGAAGAGACGCCTCTGTCTTGGAAGCTCAACTGGGTATTCCAACGACCATGATTGATGGTCGTCGGGTCACCTCTTCAGAAAGCCTTAAAGCGGTGACCATGATGTATGCGGGATGGACCAACAAAAGCATCGTAAGTCTGCTGCAGTCTTATGGCGTCAATGCCCTGGGGCTGTCCGGTGCAGATGGCAATGTGATTGAAGCGCGAAAACGAACTCCATCACCAGTGGATTATGGCTTTGTAGGCGATATCCATCAGGTGGATGCCCTGAGCATTAACCGATTGATGGAAGCGGGATTTATCCCGGTGTTCTGCGCCATTACCCACGACAAAAAAGGACAATTACTCAACACTAATGCGGATACGATAGCCGCAGCTATCGCGGCTGCACTCACAGAGCAATGCGATGTTCGGCTGACTTACTGCTTTGAAAAACAAGGCGTCCTTTTAGATTTAAACGATCCGCATTCCCTGTTGACCGAATTGAACCGACAAAGGTTCGAAGAACTGGTCGATCAAGGGGTGATTCACCAAGGTATGCTCCCTAAACTGAACAATTGTTTTACCGCGCTCAAACTCGGTGTAGGCCACATCGAAATTGGATCGGAGTCTATGTTACAAAAACCAGAACAACCCAGAACAACCATCATCCACTAATCATGGATAAAAACAAAGAATTGATCAAACAATACACCCTTGAGGCCATTGAGCTGCTGAAACAGCTGATTGCGACGCGTTCTTTTTCAGGTGAAGAGCAAGGAACTGCTGAACTGATTCACCAATGGTTGACTGCAAGAGGGGTGACGACCAACCGTCAAGGCAACAACATCTGGGCGACCAACCTGCATTTTGACCCTGCTAAACCCACTTTGTTGCTCAACTCACACCACGACACAGTACAGCCCAACCAAGGCTACACCCGTGATCCGTATCAGGCTGATCTGGTAGAGGGCCGATTGTACGGTTTGGGGAGCAATGATGCCGGTGGTGCGCTGGTGAGCTTGATGGCTGTATTTATGGCGTTTTATCACGAGGTCGATTTGACCCATAATTTGGTGTTGGCTGCCACGGCTGAAGAAGAAAATTCTGGCCCCAATGGACTGGTGGGTCTACTCGACACCCTCCCACATATCGATGTAGCCATTGTGGGCGAACCCACGCAAATGCAGCTAGCCATTGCAGAAAAAGGCTTGGTCGTCTTTGATGGTGTCGTCGAAGGAACAGCTTCGCACGCAGCACACCCCAATGAGGACAACCCCATTTATCGAGCAATTCCCGTGCTAGAATGGTTCAAAAACTATCGTTTTGAACGAGTATCTCCCCAATTGGGACCCGTTAAAATAACCGTTACCCAAATTCAAGCAGGAGTGCAACACAATGCAGTACCCGCCCAACTTCACCTGGTGGTTGACGTGCGTGTCAATGAGTGCTATACCAATGCTGAAATTGCTGGGCAACTGCAAGCAGATGCACCTTGTACACTTACGCCTAGATCACTAAGGCTCAATTCATCAGGCATTGATCCGCAGCATCCCCTGGTGCTATCAGGGCTTGCTCTGGGGCGCACCACCTATGGAAGCCCCACCTTATCCGACCAATCGGTATTGAGTTGTCCCTCCCTAAAAATGGGGCCTGGTGACAGCACGCGAAGCCACAGCGCTGATGAGTTTATCTATCTGGATGAGTTGCTGGAAGCTCCTGAAATTTATTTTCGATTACTGAACCCCTTTTTAAAACCGCAAGACCATGAAACTCTGGGATAAAGGACAACCTACAGACCAAAAAATAGATCAGTTCACCGTGGGGATGGACAGAACACTCGACCTGTTGATTGCGCCCTACGATGTTCAAGCATCCCAGGCTCATGCCGCTATGCTGGCCCATGTCGGATTGATCACGCATGAGGAAAGCCAAGCGCTGATTACCTCATTAACGCACATAGGCGAGGCTATAGAGGCCGGTGAGTTCGTCATTGAGGATTCATTTGAAGATGTGCACTCCAAAATTGAATACCTACTGACCCAGGAATTGGGAGAGACCGGTAAAAAAATTCACGCTGCCAGGTCTAGAAATGACCAAGTATTGGTGGCTTGTCAGTTGTATCTGAAAGCGGAACTCGAGGCGATTAAGGCGGAAACATCAGCCTTATTCGAGCTGTTGATGGACCTGGCAGAAAGACACAAAAACACCCTGATGCCGGGGTATACCCACCTTCAAGTCGCGATGCCTTCTTCCTTTGGGCTTTGGTTTTCGGCCTACGCAGAGGGGCTGATCGATGATCTATATCTCGCACATGCCGCCTACAAGACCACGGACCAAAATCCTTTAGGTTCTGCCGCAGGATACGGATCCTCTTTCCCCATTGACCGGGAAATGACAACCCGTCAACTGGGCTTTTCAACACTGAAATACAATGTCGTCGCTGCGCAAATGGGCCGTGGAAAAACAGAAAAAGCGGTGGGCTATGCCTTGGCCTCACTCGGAGGCACTTTGGGCCGTTTGGCGATGGATATCTGTTTATACATGGGTCAAGATTTTGGATTTATCAGTTTTCCAGACCAGCTCACCACTGGATCGAGCATCATGCCCCACAAAAAAAATCCCGATGTATTTGAATTGATTCGCGGCAAATCCGCCTTGCTTCAAGCACTCCCCAACACCTTAACCCTGTTGACCAACAACCTGCCAAGCGGTTACCACAGGGAATACCAATTGCTTAAAGAAGTGCTCTTTCCAGCCATCGCCAACCTCAAATCCTGCTTGGACATGATGCGTTTTGGACTCAAAGACATCATCGTTAACCCAGGCATCACCGATCAATCCAAATACGATTATCTATTCAGCGTAGATGCCCTAAACGAAAAGGTGCTTCAAGGTATGCCCTTTAGAGATGCCTATAAAAGCTTGGGTGCCGAGATTGCACAGGGCACCTACCTTCCTAAAAGGGACATTAATCACACGCATATCGGCAGTATAGGCGCTCCGGGTTTTGAACAAATTAAGGCCAAAATGCAACGGGCGAGCGACTGGTCCAACAACTAGGTACCTCAGGTCTGCCCATTAAGTGAGAAACATGCGTATCTTTGCCTCAAAATACGTTTATGGCCGGTTCTAGACCCTCAAAACCCCGAAATACTTCTGGGGCTGCTCCTCGAAAAAATGATGCCCCAAAAGGCGCCCGTCCCAGCGGGGCTAGGCCAACAGGCGGTAGACCCAGCGGCTCAAAACCAAGCGGTCCTAGAACCGGCAGTGCCCAACCCAGTGGATCCTCTGCATTCGGCAAACCCAAACAAGCAGGAGCCCCAACCAAAAGCGGATCTGGGCCCAAAGCAGGAATACCCAGATGGAGTGACCAAGGCGCAACTTCGGACTCAGGATCTGCCCGTCCGCGTCCCACTTCCCCAAAATCAGATACCAGTCAAAGAGGGCTTACCCTGGCGGAGAAGCTGAAGGGCATGAAATTTAAACCCACCCCCCGCACCCCAAAAAATGCGGATGGAACACCCAATACCAGTCCGGGCGCACGTGGTCCAAGACCATTTACCCCCACCACCAGAACAGGTAAACCTATTGTCCGCGGTCAACAGGCCCCCAAAACACCACCCAAAGACCCCAACATCATCCGACTGAACCGCTATGTGGCCAACGCAGGTGTGTGTTCTCGTCGCGAAGCGGATTTATACATCAGCTCAGGCAACGTAACCGTCAACGGCAAAGTGGTGACTGAAATGGGGTATCAGGTCCGTATCGATGACGCTGTGCGCTTTGACGGACGTCTGCTCAACCCTGTAAAAAGAGAATACATCCTATTGAACAAACCCAAGGATTTCCCCCTGACTACCCGTACAGAATCCGGAGCTAGATCGGCCACTTCACTGGTGGGTAATGCGAGTAAATCTATCTTAAAGCCCGTGGGAAAAATGGAGAACAAATCCATGGGGTTGGTCCTGTTCACCAATGATGAGGCCTTGATCAAAAGGCTGAACAAGCCAAAAAATGGACTGAAAAAAATCTACCAAGTCACTTTGAACAAACCCCTAAAAAAAACAGATTTGGATGCCATTGCTGAGGGCGTACTGATCGAGGGAATTCCGCAAAGGGTACAGGAGATTTCCTATGTCGATGACAAGCCTAAAACTGAAATCGGCCTAGAAGTTTGGAGCTCCAAACACAACATGATCCCTACCCTGTTTGAACATCTGGGCTACGAAATCGTCGCTTTAGATCGGGTGTATTACGCGGGATTGACCAAAAAAGATTTGCCTAGAGGTCACTGGAGACCCTTGACCAAACAAGAGGTCATCAATCTAGAAATGATCCAGTAAATCCCTTGGTTTTTGCCATCCATTAAGCCGTCCAATGCATCAATACGATGCTAAACACGCCGATGGCGATCAACAGCTTCAGCAGGTTGTAAACGTTTTGGTAACCAGCAGCGACCTGTGTGCGCCACAGCATCCACAAAGCAGGAAAAACGGTGGCTATGGAGAGCATAAAATAGTACCCCATCAGTCCAACTGACCCTGAACACAACAACCAAGCAGCGGGTAACCAGGTGGCGATTAAAAGTCCACTGACCCAGTATTTTGACGAACTGACCCCCTTGACCAATGGCCAAGTCAGGTAATTTTGACTCAAATCCCCGGGCAGGTTACGCAAGTCCTTGATCATAGCCAGCGCCCAAAAAATCAAAAACAAGAACAAGGCGTGCCCCCAAATATGGGCGTCTGTGCTGCTGAAGTAAATAAACAGCCCTAAAAAAGGGGTGAGGGTGAGCACTGACCAGGCGATGTTGCCCCAAAGCGGAATGCGTTTGACTTTGTGGGAATAGACCCAAAGGCTAAAAATATAGGCCGAAAAAAACAGTACCGCCCGAAAAGAAATGGCACTGCTCACCACCACAGCAGAAAAGTTTAACACAAAATAAGCCGTGATCTTATGGCGTTGTGGGATGTGGCGCCCCAACATAGTGACGTAAGGCTTGTTGATCAAATCCTTTTCTTGGTCGTAGAAAGCATTGATGAGATAACCCGCCGCAATGGTCATGGCTGAGGCCAAAATCAAGAAAATGACGTTGGGGTCAAAAATTACTTGGGTGATGCTGCGCTGGGGGGCAAAAATAAAGACCGCACACAAATACTGAGCCAAGACAATCATGGAAATGTTTTGCAGGCGCAACAAGGAGAACACGGCAAAACTCTTGAGGGCGATCCGTTTGAGCGATCGTCTCATCAGCCTCAATTAAAATTGGTAAACGACCTCTAGCTGGTAGGGCTTAAGCGCTGCTCTAGCCTTGTCTAGATCCGGGGCAAATCCCAAGATATATCCGCCACCACCCGAACCGCAGAGTTTTAGGTAGTAGTCGTTGGTCTGTAGTCCGTTTTTCCACACTTGGTGAAACTCCTGTGGAATCATAGGCGTAAAATGCTGAATGACCACAGAGGACAGGGCTTTGATATTTTGAAACAAAGAGGAGACGTTGCCGCTGACAAAATCTTCTACACATGCATCGGTGTGTTTGATAAACTGGTCTTTGAGCATGACCCTAAAACCGTCGTTTTTCATCTGCTCCATAAACAGCTGCACCATAGGAGCAGTCTCTCCGACTTGACCGCTGTCGATCAAGAAGACACCCCCCTTACCCTGACCGTTTTGGTGGGGAATGGAGGTTGAAGCGATATTGTCTTGGGCGTGGATGAGGATCGGAAGACTCAAATACGAGTTGAGGGGATCAAGACCGGAGGATTTGCCGTGAAAAAAGGATTCCATACGGCCAAAAAGGGCTTTTAATGCCAAAAGTTTGTCCGCGGTCAGGTTTTCCAAAACGGTGATGCGGTCGATGGCGTACTGGCTGTATACCGCTGCGACCAATGCCCCTGAACTTCCGATGCCGTATCCTTGAGGGATGGAGCTGTCGAAATAAAGCCCTGCGGCCACGTCAGACAACAATTGTTCCGTGTCTATGGGCATCGAGGATGGGTCTTGGGCGCGCACCTCAGCGAGGTGTTGGGCGTAATGGGCGAGTTTTTTATTGGATTGCTGTGCTTTTTCGTCGGGGAATTCATCGCGCTTAAGCGCACCTTGAAAAGCGTTGTACGGGATGGAAAGGCCTTTGGAATCTTTGATGATTCCGTACTCTCCAAAGAGCAAAATTTTTGCGTAAAATAGAGGTCCTTTCATCCGTTGATCGGTGAGCTTCCACTGCCTACCGTGTCGCAAATGTACGATTCCTTTTCGCAATACACAACGAGTTCATCCTGAATCCATTGCAAAACTGTTTTGCTGATGGATTTGGGGTAGAGCACATGGACATTGGCCCCGGCATCCAAGGTGAAACAAACCGGGTTTTGGGTGGCCTTTCTGTAGGCCCTAATTTTTTCAATCACCGCTAGTGTAGCGGGCTTCATCAATACAAAACTCGGGTTGGAGGCCATCATCAGCGCGTGTAATGTCAGTGCCTCGCGTTCGACCAAATCGATAAAACGATCCAAATCTCCTTGGGCCAATACCTCCATCATTTGCCCCAAGTGATCGTGGGCCTGTTTAAACCGCGCTTCTGCAAAGGGATGCCCTACCATGAGTTGGTGTCCGACTGTGCTGCTCACCGATTTTTGTCCTTGATCAATCAACAAAATCGTGTCTTGGTAATCTGCAAAAACGGGGTGTACCCGATCGCTGGCCCAGCCAAACTCCTGACTCGCCTGAGGGATACCAGGCGTCTCGCCCCAAACCACCACAGGTCCCCATATGCTGCGACAGGCAGAACCTGAGCCCAAACGAGCGAGGTAAGAGGCTTGTCGATAAAATTCAGGGTCGGATAAGGCTTCCGCTCCCCTGGCTATTTGCCATAAGCATAAGGCCAATGCGCTCATCGCGCTCGCAGAAGAGGCGATACCGCTGGAATGAGGAAATGTATTTTCACTCTCAATGCGCAAATGCACCTGAGTCAAAAACGGCAAATAGGATGAAATTCTGTGAAAAAAACCTTCGATTTTGGGATGAAAATCGGGTTTTGGCGTCCCGCTGAGCAAAAACTCAAAGGAGTAAGTCCCTGTGGCCGCTGATGGCCTTGGTCCACACCAAACGCTGGTGTTGGTCCTGCACTGGTTGAGCGTCAAACTCACCGAAGGGTTGGCGGGCAACTGAGGATCGTATTTTCCCCAGTACTTGACCAATGCAATATTGCTGGGAGATTGCCAGGCCACTTGGTGGGGGATGGATAGGTGGGGCTGTGTAATGGGGGAAAACTCCTTCATGGCAGACTTTGAAGGCCAAAAATACAAATTAATCCCGAGCCTCGACTGGGTGTTCCAACAGCCATGAGACCATGCCTTGAGCCGCCAGATAACCGGTGGTCCACGCATTTTGAAAATTATAGCCTCCGGTAACTGCGTCTACATCTAGGCATTCGCCAGCAAAAAACAGCTGGGGCACCCGTTTGCTGGACAGGTCTTTAAAACGCACCTCACCTAAATCTACACCTCCTGCAGTGACAAATTCTTCTTTAAAAGTGCTTTTTCCAGTCACCTGATAGCGCGCTTGGGTGAGTTCAGCGGCCAGTGCCATGCGCTGTTCCTTGGTGAGGTGGGCCCATGTTTGATCGCCGCCACAACCCGCGGCATTGATCATTCGTTCCCATAAACGCTTGGGTAAGGTTCCAAAGGGATGGTTACTCATGGACTTTTTGGCTTCTTGCCCGGCAAATTCAGCCAAAACTAGGGCCGCTGAATCCAGGTTATGCTGAGGCAACCAATTGACCTCAATCGAAAAATTATAGCGCCAATCTGCCATCATACGCGCGCCCCAAGCAGAGGCTTTTAACACGGCAGGACCGCTGACACCCCAATGGGTAATCAACAAGGGTCCCGCGGTGTGGACCAGGGGCTTTGTCGGATGTCCCTGGGGGTCTAAAACGCGCAATGAAACCTCAGCGCTCAACCCCATAAGCCCCTCTAAGCGGGGATCCTGAATATGAAAAGTAAACAGGGAAGGCACTGGAGCCACCATCTGGTGGCCTAAGTCTTCGAGCAAGCGGCCCATCTGGGGGCTGCTACCGGCAGCCACCAGTACGGTGCGCGCCTGGTGGGATGCTGCAGTAGTGGTGATTTGCCACAGCGATGTTGCTGCGTCATACACCAAGGTTTGGACCGAAGATCTTGTCAATACCTGCACGCCCAAGCGGTCAGCCTCTGCGACCAAGGCGTTGATGATGGTTTCAGAGCGGTCTGTCGTGGGAAACATACGCCCATCTGGCTCTGTTTTTAGAGAAACCCCCAACTGAGCAAAAAATTCGATCACTTGATCGGGTCCATGGTGGTGAAAAGGGCCCAAAAGGGCTTTATGGCCTCTGGGGTACTGATCGACCAGCAAACGGGGGTCTCGCTGGTCATGCGTGACATTGCAACGCCCACCCCCAGAAATACGGACCTTGGAAAGCACTTCTGCTGCGCGTTCCAAAAGCGCAATTCGGTATTCGATGCCGTAGGATTCCAGTGTCTGAGCAGCGTGTATGGCCGCGTAATAGCCCGAAGCACCTGCCCCCACTATGGCGATATCCCACCTCAACGAAGTCGTTCTGGAAAATTGGTAAACAGTCCGTCTACACCGGCCGCTTTCATGGCCTCCAGGTCTTCTGGTTCGTTGACAGTCCATGGAAACACCTGAAAACCAGCTTGGTGGAGGGCGTCGACCACGGATGCATCCACATTTTTATAATACGGATTGATCGCCTGGGCCCGAAGCTTATGGGCCATATCCAACGCCAAAAGGGGATCGTCTTCAGTCAGCACAGCGATGGGCAACTCCGCGTCAAGAGAACGCATGATCTCCAATTCATCCCAGCGAAAACTGGAAATCAAGTAGGGGGATGATTGACTGTTCTGTTGTGGGGTCAGTTCTTGAATCAGCGCATACGTGGGTGCCGCAGTACCGGCCCCTTTTAACTCAATATTCAGGGGCACTCGGCCTTGAATGCGGTCAATGACCTGAGCCAGGGTAGGAATGGCATGCCCATCGTGCAGTCTGATGGTGTCTAGGGCCTCTATCGTGAGGTGTTCAATGGAATCCTGGTAAACGCTTAATCGCCCGAGTGTGTCGTCGTGAAAGACCACCAACTGCCCACTGGCGATGCGGTACACATCGATTTCAATCATATCCACCCCTAGGGAGAGCGCGGTGTCTATTGAGGCCAGGGTATTCTCCAAGACATGGCCCATGGCGCCTCGATGTCCGATGACCAAAAAATCATTTCCCTGAGGCGAACAACTGGCCCATAGAGCAGTGCCCAAAACAACGGAGGAGAAATGTTTGGTGTACTTCATCATCTATGGAGCTTTGGGGAGTAAAATGCGGTACTGAAAAGGTGCCAATGTCCAGGTAGCGCCTGGGGCAAAATCCAGAGGCTGTCCGGTCATATAATCGATCAATGAACCGTTGATATCCACCGTAAATGTCTTTGGTTCAGCGCTGAAGTTAGCGACGTAATACAAACGGTCTTGGCCTTTCGATCGTTCAAAAGACAGAACGCGATCCCCAGCACTGTTGGATAGGTCTCGGTAAGCAGCCCCATCGTGGCCAGCATCCAAAGCAGTCGTGGCTTTTTTCAAGGCGCCCAATCGCTCGTAAACACCAAACATCGTGGATTTTACTCGGTTGATCGAATCTTTCTCAAAGAACAGCAATCGTTTGTCTAAATTGTACTCTTGTCCGCTGTAGATCAAAGGCATACCAGGAGCCGTATACATCAAAGCCGCCGCAGTTTCCAAAGCTGGACCCAATCGCTCGGGAGCACTTCCATTCCAGGAGTTCTCATCGTGGTTGGAGGTGAAATTCATCAGAATGGTACCAGAAGGATACATGGATTGCACCTCGTCCATACGGTGACGCCAAGCGTTGACATCGTTTTCTCCTCGCGCGATTCGGTTGGAGATGTGGTGGGTTTCCCAGCCGTAGGCCATATCAAATCCCGCATCGATCAAGGCTGGCTCCCAAGCTTCTGCCAACATCACGATCGGTTTCATGGCGCGGAGGGCAGGGATGGTCGACGCCCAGAAATCAAGGGGGACCATACCGGCCATATCACATCGAAAACCGTCGATGTTGGCCTCGGTGATCCAATACTGCATGTCTTTGACCATTTGGGCGCGCATCTCAGCACTGTCGTAGTTCAAATCGGCGGTATCCGTCCAGTCTGTACCCACGGGATGCGTGGGCTGGCCTTGCTCGTTCTGCGTATACCACTCAGGGTGGTTCTTCAGCCAGTGGTGGTCCCAACCGGTGTGGTTGGGCACCCAGTCTAAAATTACATACATGCCCAACGCGTGCGCCTGGTTGATCAGCGCTTTGAGGTCCGCCATTGTGCCAAACTCAGGATTGACTCCCGTGTAATCGGACACCGCGTAATACGACCCCAAGGTCCCTTTGCTGTTGGTGGTTGAAATCGGATACACCGGCATCAACCAAATAACGTCGACACCCAATTTTTTGAGCTCTGGCAGGTCCTGGGCAAATGCGTTAAAACTCCCTTCGGGGGAATATTGGCGTATATTGGCCTCGTAAATCACTGATTTTGCCAATACATCGCGGGACATTTCAGGCAACTCCACCACAGCGGTCTCTTCTTTTTTCATTTCTTGACAAGCTAAAACGGCCAATCCCAAGACGGCCAACAACATTTTTTTCATTTATGACAAAGGATGTATCGTGGTTTGGTCAGGCGACAACACCACGCGTTTTCCAAACATGCGAATGGACATCTCGGTGTCTCCTGAGAGCGTAAAAGCCACCTGTGCTTTTGAAATATCAACTTTTAAAATTCTATTTCTAAAATTGATTTTAAATGAATACGATCCCCACTGGTCCGGAATCTGCGGATGAAATGAAAGTTTGTCATCCACAATGCGCAACCCGGCAAATCCTTCCACAATGCTCATCCAAGTCCCCGCCATGGAGGTGATGTGCAAACCTTCTTCTACCTCTTTGTTGTAGTCATCTAAATCCAATCGAGAGGTCCTCAAATAAAACTGGTAGGCTTGTTCCATGCGGCCCAATTTGGCTGCTTGAATAGCGTGAACACAAGGAGAAAGTGAAGATTCATGAACGGTAAACGGTTCATAAAAGTCGAAATGACGGGCCAAAGTGGCCTGGTCAAAATGATCTTCGAAGAAATAGAAGCCTTGCAGCACGTCTGCCTGTTTGATGTACACCGAGCGCAAAATGCGGTCCCAGCTCCATCTCTGGTTGATCGGTCTTTGGGTTTTGGGCAGCTCCGATACCGGAATCAGTTCTTTGTCCAAAAACCCGTCGTTCTGCAAGAACACATCTAAGTCTTTATCGTAGGGGAAGTACATATTCTTGGCCACTTTCATCCAAGCATCTACTTCGTAGCGATCTATTTTCGTCACCCCTTTGATGCGGGCGTAATCCTCTGGATACCCTTCTTTTACTTTGGTGATTTGCTCAGCAGCGTATTCGATACACCATTTGGCGGCGTAGTTGGTATACCAGTTGTTGTTGACGTTGTTTTCGTATTCATTGGGACCGGTTACCCCCAAAATCACATAGGCGTTTTTGTGTTTGCTGAAGGTCGCTCTTTGGTGCCAGAATCGCGCAATGCCGATCAACACCTCCAACCCCATTTCTGGGATATAGCTGTAGTCCCCCGTATATCTGTAGTAATTGAAGACAGCAAAGGCGATGGCCGCATTTCTGTGGATTTCCTCAAAAGTAATCTCCCACTCGTTGTGGCACTCCTCCCCATTCATGGTCACCATAGGGTACAGCGCTGCTCCGTCCTTAAATCCGAGCTTTTGCGCATTTTCAATCGCCCGATCCAACTGGTTGTAGCGGTACTGCAATAAGTTTCTCGCTACTCTTTGATTTTTGGTAGCCATGTAGAAGGGGATGCAATAAGCCTCGGTATCCCAATAGGTGCTACCGCCGTACTTTTCTCCTGTAAATCCTTTGGGACCTATGTTCAGCTGAGGGTTATTACCGGAATAGGTTTGGTTGAGCTGAAACACGTTAAAGCGAATCCCTTGTTGGGCCTTAACATCTCCCTCGATCGTGATGTCGCTGGTCGACCAAATGGTCTCCCAAGCTTGGTGTTGCAGCGCCAAATAAGCGTCAAAGCCTGTGGCCAATGCATCCGCAACAACTCCTTGTGCCACATCCAACGCTGATCGACTGTGAAATTTCTCCACTACATAACCCCCGAATTTCTCCAGGGACAAAACAGCCCCTTGAGTCACATTTTGGCTGTAGGTAATTCCAGCCCATTTTTCTTTTTGATCCGACTTACCTGCAGACAACACTTTTTTTCCATCCAGGTATAGCGCAACCCCCATAAAGGTGCAGGTCTTAAAATTGGTTTTGTTGGTTTGCGCCAAAATATAAGCCTCGTTTTCGCCGACCTGTACTTCAGTGGTATTCCAAAACGCATCATCCCAGTTTGAATCGTGGTTGGTGATGGAGCTATCCAAATAGGGGGTCATCACTATCTGCGCATCTGCGTTGAGCGGAGTGATGCTGTAGCGTATCGCCCCGAGCTCATCGACTTTCATACTCAAAAAACGCACAGCCGTTACCTTCACCTGGAGCCCATCAGCCGTTTCAGCTTCAAAACTTCGGGTGTAGACTCCGTGCTCCATATCCAATTCTCGGCGGAATGAACGCACGGTGCACTGGTTCAAATCGAGACGCGTTCCGTTCAAGTGCACGTCGATCCCAATCCAACTAGGCGCGTTGAGCACTTTGGCAAAATACTCGGGATAACCATTTTTCCACCAACCCACTCTGGTTTTGTCTGGATAATAAACACCACCGATGTAGCTGCCTTGAAAAGTAGGTCCTGAGTAATGCTCCTCAAAATTGGCGCGTTGGCCCATAGCTCCGTTTCCGATGCTGAATAAACTCTCTGATGATTTGACCTGGTCTGCGCTAAATCCTTCCTCGATGATCTTCCAAGGATCCGCTTTGATGTAATCTTGATTCATACTATGCTGTCAATAATCCGTTTAAAAATGTTTCATCCATCTCTGTAAACTGGGCAAACACGACGTCTGCTCGCCCCAGACTTTCGGGGTGTCCAATGCCCACGGTACCCATAGAGGCGCGTTGGGCAGCCTCAATACCCGCGGTTGAATCCTCGAAAACCACACAGTGGTCAGCAGCTACCCCCAACTGACGGGCTGCGACCAAAAATACTTCTGGGTCCGGTTTAGCCGCAGATACGTCATTCCCGTCTACTACGGCATCAAAATAAGACAAAAGACCTACCTTTTCCAAAATAGGTCGCGCATTTTTGCTCGCCGATCCCAAAGCCATGGGGATTTGCCTCGATTTAAAGAAGGATAAAGTCGCCAGAACTCCAGGTAATATCTCATCCTGATCCATCTGTTCAATGTAGGCCAAATAATCCTGATTTTTTTGAGACAACCATGCATCAATCTGCGCTTCAGTAGCCTGAACCTGGGCCATTTCAAGCAATAACTCCATACAACGGGCCCTGCTCACCCCTTTAAATGCCTCGTTTTCCTCTTCTGTAAAATCATACCCAAACTGAGCGGCCATTTTTTTCCAAGCTAAATAGTGGTACTTGGCTGTATCCACAATGACCCCGTCCAGGTCGAAAATCATTCCTTTTTTCATGCTTTATTTATGTGTTAGGGGTAGAATCTCGTTCTACCAAAGTCGTTGGTATGACGTACTTGTTGGTGTCCAAAGGTGTCTTGCTCAAAATTTTGTCGATCAACACCTCGGCTGATTTTTCTCCCATAAGATAGCCTTGCTGGTCTACGACCGTTAAACTGGGATAAGAATACTTGGACAGCATACCGTTGTTGTATCCGATAAATGCCACGTCCTCAGGAATTCGTTTGCCTAAAGAGCTGACCACGTGCATGGCCTGTACCGCGATGAGTTCATTGACACAAAGCACCGCGTCTACGGGACAATCTGTAAAAAACTGGCGCAGCGCTTCGGGATCGACCTCTGATTTAGGAAGCGCCAATACCCTTGCCGGATCATAGGATAAGCTGCTGTCGTTTAACGCCTTTTGATATCCGCTCTGTCTGTCTTGGTTGACGCTCAAATAGGATTCAGTGGTGAGCAATGCAATGCTTGAACGACCCCACTCAATCAGTTTTTGCGTGGCCTTATAAGCACTCTGAACATCGTCGATCATCACTTGGTCTCCGAGCACCTGGTCGGTTGCCCTGTCAAACATCACTACTGGCGTTCCCTGTGCGGTTATTTCCTGCAAATATTCCCAACGCTTCAACTGTTGGGTTTCGCCTGCCAGGGAGAGAATAATTCCATCTACACCACTGTCCATCAATAAGTTAATCGCATCTTGCTCCTTTTGGCTGCTGTCGTCTGAAAAACAAACACTGACGTTAAACCCACGCGCATTGGCATACTCTTCGATTCCCTTAAATACAGTGGTGAAAAAATGGTGGACTAAATCCGGCAAAACAACACCTATATGATTGCTGCGGCGCTCTCTGAGTCTCAAAGCAGTGCTGTTGGGCCTGTAGTGATACAGCTGCGCCAGGGCCAATACCTTCCGCTGCGTTTCCTCACTGATTTCCGCACTGTTGTTCAGCGCCTTTGAAACTGTAGATATGGAGATATTTAGCTCTTGAGCCAGATCTTTAAGTGTATATTTTTTTGCCAAAAATATTTTGTTTTGATCGATGCGAATATAAAGTTTTAAGCGCTTAAAATCAGGACTTCTGACCCTCAAAACCCCAGTGAGACAGAATTGTTGATAACCTAAGCGCAACTACAACGATTTCGAATAGAATCAGGTGGACAGTTCAAGCCTCAAACACCCGATTTTATTGGGGATAACACATGATTTTTAGAAAAATTTAACACAAGTTTGTCAAAATGTGTAAAATACCCGTGTTGATTATCAAGAGTTGACATTTTAATCTGCGCTCAACCTCAGTGTTTTCAAGGTACTGAAGGTAACTTGCTGTATTATTTTCTCACAAAAGAGTGAAATTTCCACCTTCATTTTGGCGATAAAAATTGAAAGCATGCATTTTTTTGATTATAATTGCATAGCATTTGATAAAAATGCATTGTGTCTAAAAATCACTGAAGCCGCATCGTTGTTGATAAAATTGCACCATTACCCCCAACAACACGGAAGACTTGATCCAGGGCTCATGTTGCTTTTTACAGGTGTTAAAAAAACCTAAAAACTAAAAATTAACTAAACTAAATTAACATTTATGAAAATTACGCTACTTAAAAGCTTTCTGCTTGTCGGCGCACTTTTGTGCTTTGGACTTGTAGGGGCGCAGACAGTATCCGGTAACGTTTCTGATGCAAATGGCCCTCTGCCAGGTGCTACAGTGGTTATTAAAGGTACTTCAGTTGGTTCTTCGGCTGACTTTGATGGAAATTATTCTATCTCTGCAAAAGCTGGGGATGTACTTCTCTTCTCTTTTGTTGGTTATACCGGACAAGAAGTTACCGTGGGAAGTTCAGACACCATCAACGTGGTACTTATCCCAGGAAACGAATTGGACGAAGTTGTGTTGACCGGTTACGGTTCTCAAAGAGAGAAAGAAATCACCTCAGCGGTGGTTGCTGTCAGCGAGAAAGACTTTAACAAAGGAAACGTAAACGACGCGTCTCAGTTGCTTCAAGGGAAAGTTGCTGGTCTTCAGATCTACAACAAAGGTGGTAACCCTAACTCAGGGGCTACTATCCGTTTGAGAGGTTTGTCTACCATCGGTGCAAACTCTTCTCCACTTGTAGTAATCGACGGAGTTATTGGTGCATCTCTAGCCAACGTCGATCCTTCTGATATCGCTTCTATCAACGTATTGAAGGATGCTTCTGCAGCTGCAATCTACGGATCTCGTGGATCTAGCGGTGTTATCTTGGTTACCACCAAATCTGGTGCTGGGGTTCAAGGAAAGCCAAAATTCAACTACAATGCTCAATTCACTACAGCTGACATCTTGAATCAAATCGACTTAATGTCTCCAGACGAGTTTATCGCTGCAGGTGGTCGTGATCTAGGATCTAAAACAGATTGGATTGATGAAGTTACCCGTCAAGGACAAACTAAAGTGCACAACATCGCTGTTCAAGGTGGTGCTGGTGACACTAACTACCGTATCTCTACCAACTACAGAGATGTTGAGGGTATCTTGTTAAATTCAGGTTTTGAGCAATTCAACACTCGTTTAAATTTCTCAACCAGAACTTTGAACGACAAGTTGAAAATTGACTTCACTACCTCTTACACTAAGAGAGATCAACAGAACGGTTTCAACGAAGCTTTGCGTTACGCTACTTTGTACAACCCAACTGCTCCTGTTTACGGTGCTGATGCCCCATACGCATTCAACTCAGCCACTTACGGAGGATACTTCGAAACCTTAGGTTTGTTTGATTCTTACAACCCTGTATCTATCATCAGACAAAACATCAACGACGGTAACAAAGTAGAATTTAACCACTCTACCAACTTTACCTACAATTTCTCTGAAAATTTCACTGGATACTTCAGAGCTGCTGAGCAATTGTCTCGTTATTCTAACAGATTGTACTACAGAACAACTTCACTTTGGAATGGTAGAGCAGATTCTCCTACTCGTAAGGGGTCAGCTTCTTTCTTCAATGATGAGTTCAGATTTAAATTGTACGAAGGATACGGTACTTACGCAAAATCATTTGATCGTTTGGCCATGACTGTAACTGCAGGTTACTCATTCCAACAGCAAAACTACATGTCTCATAGCTTCACATTAGGAGATTTCCCTAATGATGATATGGACTACATCAATGCTATTGAGTACTCTCAAGACTTGAAAAACGCTGGTTTGATCGGTGCAAGCTCTGACAAGAGCCCAGACGAAAAAATCATCGCTTACTTCGGTCGTTTAAACATGACTTTTGACGATTCTATCTTCTTAAATGCTTCTCTTCGTCGCGAAGGATCAACCAAACTAGGTGATGGAAATCAGTGGGGTCTTTTCCCAGCGGTATCTTTAGGAGCTGACTTAAACAAATACCTTGAACTCGAAGGAGTTAACCAATTGAAAGCTCGTGCTTCTTACGGGGTAACTGGTAACTTACCAAGTGGATCTGGTCTTTCTCAAGAAATCAGAACCTATGCTTGGGCAGGTGGAGATGCTACTGGTGGATCTACAGCTTTAGCTCGTGCAGCTAACCCAGATTTGAAATGGGAAGAAAAAGCGGAGATGAACTTCGGTATCGATTTCAACATGGATCGTTTCTCTGCTACTTTGGATTTGTACGAACAAACTTCTAAAGACTTCATCATCAACCGTCAAGTAGATGCTACTGTATACGGATTTAACAGAAGATGGGAAAACGCTGGAGAGCTTTCTTCAAAAGGTGTGGAACTAGCTTTGAACTACGATGTACTTCAAGGAGACAAACTCAGCTACAACACAGGTATTGTTTTATCTAAAAACAAATCCGTATTGGAATCTTACGTAGCTGAATCAGATCGTTTTGGTAACCTAGGTGCTCCTGGACAAAACGATACTTATGTAATCCGCGTTAAAGAGGGTGAAGAAATCGGCCAAATCTGGGGACCAGTTTGGGATGGAACAATCACCAACGGATCACAAAACTTCGTAGACGTTAACGGAGACGGAAACCTAGTGACCAACCAAGGTTCTTGGAATGCAGAGGACGCTGACTTCGCTGTTTTGGGTAAAGGTACTCCTGACTTCGAATTGGGATGGTCAAACCAATTGAGCTTTGGCAAATGGGAAGTAAACGCATTCTTCCGCGGTGCTTTCGGACACAGCTTGGTGAACACCTTCCGCGCTTTCTACGAGCCAAGAGTAGGATCTCAGAAATCTTACAACTACGTAAACACAGAATTGGCTAACCCTGACATCAAAAATGCTCAGTTCAGCTCATTGTATGTTGAAAAAGCAGATTTCTTCAAATTGGACAACTTAACCATCGCTCGTTCTTTGGATGTGTCTAACAGCAAGATCTTCGACTCAATGCAATTGTCATTGAACGTACAAAACGCCTTTGTTTTGACTAACTACACTGGTACTGACCCAGAGCCAGCTCTTTTCGACAGCAATGACGGAAATCCATTGGCTTCTGGTATTGAGCGCAGAAACAGCTACTACTCTTCTCGCCAATTCACCATTGGACTAAACATCAACTTTTAATCATAAATAAATCATGAAAAATATCTACAAAATATTCTTTGGTTTAGGACTAGTAGGACTTACTTATTCCTGTACAGACCTTGAGGAAGAACTAGTGGGAGACCTTCAGTCGGATTTTGCGATCGAAGGGATTGCTTCTAGCTCATCTGGAGATGCTGGAGATGCATTAACCGGAGCATTTAACGCGGTAAGAAACGCGGGAACTGCCAACCACGGTGGATACTTCTCTGTACAATCAGTTTCATCTGATGAAATGGCGGTTACCCAAAAAGGTGGTGACTGGTATGACGGTGGTATCTGGTTAGAAATGCACAGACACACTTTTAGCTCAAACAATGGACCGATCAACGGAACTTGGATTCAGCAATACGAGCAAATCGCTCAGGTAAACAACGTAATTACCAATGGTAATTTAGATGCTGGCCAGTTGGCTCAAGCGCGCGTTGTACGTGCTTACCTGCACTGGAGATTGATGGATATGTTTGGACGTATCAAAATTGTAGCTACAGGTGAGTCAACAGCACAAAGAACAAGAACAGATGCATTCAACTGGATTGAAAGCGAAATTCTTGCCTCTGTAGCTAACCTTGGTGGAAACGATGTGAAATACAGAATCAACAAATATGCCGCTCACGGCTTGTTGGCTAAATTGTATTTAAATGCTGAAGTGTACACCGGTACTGCTCGTTGGGCTGATGCTGCCTTCCACGCTGACTTTGTCATTGAAAACGGTCCTTACCGTTTGTCTGACAGCAGTGTTAAAGTAACTAACTTGGGAAGAAGACCATCTGTATCTACTGACCCAGTAGAACTTTCAGGTTATGCTGCAGTATTTGCACCAAACAACGAAAACAACCCTGAGATCATCTGGTCTGTTGAATACGACGAAGCAACTGCTGGTGGTATGAACTTCAACCAAATGACTTTGCACTACGCTTCTCAGTACTCTTGGAATTTCCAAGACCAACCATGGAACGGTTATTCTGCTCTTGAAGAGTTCTATAACTCTTATGAGAACGGTGATGCGCGTAAAACTGCCAACTTTATCGTAGGTGCACAATTGGATTACGGTGGAAATGCATTGGTGGATTTAGCCTCTGACAACGCTGACCCAGCGATCAACTACGTGCCAAACATCAACGAGTTGGAACCAAATGCTAACCGTATCGGTGGTGCTCGTTTGGGTAAATTTAGCTTCCAACAGTTTGGACGTCCAGACATGGATAACGATTTCCCTATTATTCGTCTGGGAGATATGTACTTGATCCGTGCTGAGGCTACTGCTCGTGCAGCTGGAAACTGGGCTCTTGCTCTTCCAGATGTAAACACCATCCGTGCTCGTGCTGGAGTTGCTGCGATGACTTCAATCACTGCAGACCAATTCTTGGCTGAAAGAGGACGTGAGATGTTCCAAGAAGCTTCAAGAAGAACTGACTTGATCCGTTTCAATAAGTGGGGTGCTTCATGGTGGGAAAAAACCAACTCTGATGCCTACAGAACTGTAATGCCAATCCCTGCTGAACAAATTCAGGTGAGTGGTGGTACTTTGACTCAGAACCCTGGCTACAACTAGTAGACCAACCAAATTAATGCAAAAGCCACCCTTCGGGGTGGCTTTTTTTTTAACAAAATTCAAGAAACACCAGGCTAAGAATCTTTGAGCAGCTGCTTGAATTTTGTTACATTCACACCGGAAAAGGAAATCGAAAAGAGCTGATGTATTCCACTAAATCTAGAAGTTTAACATATTTGTATGGGCCCTGGTTCACGACTATTGCCTGGGTGATTTTATTGGTGGGTTGCGCCGAAAAGGACACGCGCTTTACCCAGATGGATCCTAAAGATTTGGGTATTGAGTTTGAAAATCAATTGAGCTATACAGAAGAGTTTAACCCGTATACCTACCGCAATTTTTATAACGGGGCTGGGGTTGCCCTAGGAGACATCAACAACGATGGGTTGATCGACCTGTATTTTACAGGTAATATGACCGAAAACAAACTGTATCTCAACAAAGGAAATTGGGAATTTGAGGACATCACTGATCGGGCAGGCGTAGCCTGTAGCGGAGTTTGGTCTGCTGGAGCTACCTGGGCAGATATCAATGGAGATGGATTACTAGACCTTTACGTGACTAAATCCGGGATGCCAGGTGGGCAAAACAGAAACAATGAACTGTTTATCAACCAAGGCGATTTAACCTTTAAAGAATCATCTGCGGCCTATGGGCTAGATGTAGTGGGTTTATCTGTTCAAGCAGCGTTTTTTGATTATGACGCGGATGGAGATTTGGATTGCTATTTGCTCAATAACTCTATTCGCTCAGTGGGCGCTTATGACCTTATTGAAGGGCAAAGAGAAAAAAGTCATCCTGATGGAAACCGACTTTTGGAAAACCGAGACGGGTTTTTTGTGAATGTGTCCGAAGAAACGGGAATTTACACCTCTGCTATAGGATTTGGTTTGGGGATTACACTTTCAGACTTTAACGGGGATCACCGACCTGATTTATTTATTTCCAATGATTTTTTTGAAAAGGACTATCTCTACCTCAATACTGGGCAAGGGGGATTCAAAGAGGTAAGCGACCAATATTTCTCTGCGTTGTCTATGGGCTCCATGGGCGCAGATGCCGCTGACTTAGACAATGATTTACTGCCTGATCTGATGGTGACAGAAATGTTGCCCGAAACTTTAGAGCGCCAGAAAACGAAACAGACTTATGAATCCTGGGACAAATTTAGTTTGGCAGGAAGTAAGGGATACCACAAACAATATCCCAGAAATGCTTTACAGCGGAATTTGGGACAGCAAGGATTTGCCGAAATCAGCAGGATGACTGGTTTGTCAGCTACCGAATGGAGTTGGGCAGCGTTGTTGTTTGACATGGACAACGACGGACTGCGCGATGTATATGTCAGCAACGGTATTTACAAAGACCTGCTCGATCGCGATTATTTAGCCTATATGGCCAACGAAGAGAAGGTCCGCCAAATGATTCAAGAGGATGATGAGGTGATCACCAAACTCATTGACCTAATGCCCTCAAAAGCAGTCCCCAATGCGGTTTATCGCAACAAAGGGGATTGGGAATTTGAGGATATGCGAGAAACTTGGGGTATGCAAACACCCTCTTTCAGCAATGGAAGTGCTTACGGGGATTTGGATAATGATGGTGATCTAGATTTGGTGGTCAACAATGTAAACATGCCTCCGTTTATCTATAAAAACAATACAGATCAGCAGGCCAATGCCCTACAATTAAGCTTTAAAGCGCTGGGAAAAAACACTTTTGGGGTGGGTACCAAGGCTATTGTATATTACGGAGGCAATAAATCCATGGGAGAACAATTCCCCTCAAGAGGATTTATGAGTGCGAGCCCAAACCGACTGCACTTTGGACTCGGTGCAGCAAAAAAAGTGGACAGTATTGAAGTGATTTGGCCCAACAGAACCAAAAGTGTGCTAAAAGACATTACTGCCAACCAATTACTGCATATAGATCAGCATCAAGTACCTACACAAGCAATTCCAGAAACGGAGACGCTGCAAGTGCTTCAAGAGGAAATTTTTCCGGAAATAGCCCATGAAGAAGGTCCATATATTGATTTTAATTTTGAACAGCTGCTTCCGGAGATGGTGAGTCACCAAGGGCCGGCATTGGCCGTAGGAGATGTCAATGGGGATGGATACGACGATGTGTATTTAGGAGGGGGAAAGAAGCAAAGCGGACAACTCGTTTTGAGTAAGCCGGATGGAACCTACACGGTTCGTACTGAACCTTTTGCAGCAGCACAAAATGCGGAAGAGGTAGTGGCGTTGTTTGTAGACACCGATCGAGACGGGGATTTAGACCTTTATGTAGGAACAGGTGGGAAAGCATTTTCAAAATTTGACAGTGCGTTAAAAGACCTGTTTTATCTCAACGACGGTCGTGGGAACTTTAAAGCATTTGCCTTCGCGATCGAGGAAGTACCTTTGTTAAACACAGGTGTTGTGATCAGCTTCGATGCCGACGCTGACAACGATCCCGACTTGTGGATTGCCGGTAGATACGACACAGAAACCTATGGATTACCGAGCTCGGGTTATCTATTGATCAACGATGGGCTGGGCAGATTTAGTCTTTCGTCCAGTGAAGCGTTTAAAGATATGGGTATGGTCCGGAGTGCCGTTGTGACCGACCTGAACGCAGATAGCTGGCCTGATATCATCGCCTCTGGAGACTGGATGAATGTGGAGATTTACCTGAATAGAGCCGGTGAATTTGAACGAGCCACCGATCAGTTCGGAATGGGTAACACCCGGGGTATGTGGGGGGCGTTACACCTGGCTGATCTCAATGGTGATGGGATAAAGGACCTCATCGCAGGAAATGTAGGCACCAACAGTTTTTATCAGGTAGGTATGGGTATGTGGGTGGCAGATTTTGATCAAAACGGTCGTCCTGAGCAAATATTTACCTATCAGATCGATGAACAAGATTATCCGATTCACGATAAAGATGAGCTGAGCCAGCAACTTCCCTACCTCAAAAAAAACAGATTGTTATACGCGGATTACAGCACGGCGACTTTGGAGAAATTGCTGGGACAAGAGGCCATGGAATCATCGACCAACTACAGACTGAACTCGGTGTCGACATCTGCCTGGAGTTTTGATGGAGATCAATTAACACCAATAAAACTACCCGGTGAGCTGCAGTACGCACACATAAACGCCATTGCTTTAGCTGATCACAATAAAGACGGGATTGATGATTTGATTTTTGGCGGAAATCAGTACCTGATAAAACCTAGATTTGGGGCCTCTGACGCTTCGAGTGGCTGGGCTATTCCCGGGGGAAAACAAGGTTATTTATTCAATCAAACGCCCCTCCCTCTGGGGATAAAAGGCAATATTCGCGCTATTTCACCACTGGACACAAAAGCGGGCAAACGCATCATTTTTGGCATAAACAATAAAAAATTAAGCATTTTACCATGAACAGAAATATCAGGATATTAGGACTATTGGGTCTATTTGTTTCATTATTGTTGGGCAGTTGTCGTTCTGATTACACGCAAATGGTCGAATCTGAGGCAAAAAACCCTACCCCTACCGAAGATTTGTATTTCGGATTTAAGGTGGGCCAAAACAGAAAACAATTTTTTGACCGTTGTTGGGAGTTGAATAAAATGGGGAAAGTAACCCAAGGGCCCAACAACAAAACCGTACAGCACACTTTTGAGACAACAAAAGAAGGGCAAACCTCCATTGTCTATGAATTCTATGGAATTTTCACCCCAGAACAACTGATGACAGGACTGGATATGGGCTTTTATTTCGAAGCATGGGCCCCATGGAACACAGATTTATACGCTGAAAAATTAATCCCACAAATCAAGGACAGCTTGGTAAAATGGTACCCTGGCAATGAATTCAAATCTGTGTATCTCAAAGAACTCGACCGAGAAGTTTGGATTAAAATTGATGGCAGCAGACAAATTCTGCTCTATCCAAAAAATGAAAAAGAAATCACCGCAAAACTAGAAGACTTGCGCTACAAATACCCAGAGATTTATGAATAACAAGTGGGCTTTCTCTGCAATAACACTTTTGATTTTTGCCCTAAATGGGTGCCAAAAAGAGTCCCTGCTTTTTGAAGCGATGGAACCTTCGGATATCGGGATGGAATTCAGCAATGAACTCGGATTCTCCAAAGAGTTTAATGTGTATACCTACCGCAATTTTTACAACGGAGGCGGTGTTTCGCTGGGCGACGTAAATAACGATGGATTGCTAGATGTATACCTGACGGCCAACCAGAAGCCCAACCAACTATTTCTAAACAAGGGAGATTGGCAGTTTGAAAACATCACCGATAGCGCTGGTGTAGCTGGAACCAGGGCTTGGTCTACCGGGGTGAGTATGGTGGATATCAACGCAGATGGATGGTTGGATATTTATGTGTGCAATTCAGGAGATGTATCCGGAGACAACAAACAGAACGAGTTGTTCATCAACCAAAAAGACGGTACGTTCAGCGAAGAGGCTGAAGCATATGGGCTCGCTGATCAAGGCTTTTCCACCCACGCCTCGTTTTTTGACTTTGACAAAGACGGCGATTTGGATGTCTATTTGCTCAACAATTCATACCAAGCTATTGGAAGTTTTGATTTGCGCAGGAACGAGCGACCCAAACGCGATGAATTGGGCGGAGATAAACTATTGGAAAACAGAGGAGGAAAATTCGTCGATATCAGTGAACAAGCGGGTGTCTATGGAAGCGTTATTGGATTTGGATTAGGCGTTACCGTGGGTGATGTAAACAACGACGGATGGGAAGACATCTACGTTTCCAATGATTTTTTTGAGCGGGACTACCTGTATGTGAACCAACAGAACGGTACGTTTAAAGAAGTGTTGACTGAGTCCATACAATCGATAAGCGGTGCTTCGATGGGAGCGGATATGGCCGATGTGGATAATGACGGCAATGCCGATATTTTTGTCACTGAGATGCTGCCAGGCGAATACGAGCGACTTAAGTCTGTGACCACTTTTGAGGACTGGGATAAATACACCTACAACACCAAAAATGGCTACTACCATCAATACACCAGAAATACATTACAGAGAAATAACGGGGATGGCACGTTCAGTGAAATAGGTAGAATGGCTGGAGTCTCAGCTACTGACTGGAGTTGGGGTGCCTTGCTTTTTGACATGAACCTCGATGGCAATAAGGACTTATTTGTGGCCAATGGTATCTACAAAGACCTCACCGATCAAGATTATCTGCAATACGTTTCCTCCAACGAGGTGATTGAATCCATGGTGTCCGGGGATGGAGTCAACTACGCGGAGTTGGTCAATATCATTCCCTCGAATCCCATTGCTAACAAAGCATTTGCCAACCGAGGAGACTGGACATTTGAAAACGATGCTTCACTAGGGCTAGACACTCCAGGATTCTCCAATGGTTCTGCCTATGGCGACTTGGACAACGATGGAGACCTCGATTTGGTGGTGAACAATGTGAATATGCCCTTATTTGTCTACCAAAACAAGGCCGTAGATCAGCAGAAAGGACACTTTCTTCAGTTTTCATTAAAAGGAATGGGGCAAAACACACTGGCTGTGGGCACCCAAATCACCGTACACGATGGAAACGCCTCTTACAGTGTGGCGCAGCAGCCTGTACGCGGATTTCAATCCAGTATGGATACTCGGCCACACATAGGACTGCCTGGGGTACAAAAAGTAACTGTTGATGTACAATGGCCCAACGGAACCCACACCCTACTCAAAGAGGTGGCTGTAGATCAAATGCTCGTTTTAGACATGAGTGAGGGTGTGTCGAATGCATCGACGAAACCGAGCGAAAAGCAAGTATTTGCCCCTTTGACAGAGGTACCGGAGTACGTGCATCAAGAGAATAACTACATCGACTTTAACAAAGATCGCTTGATGCACCATATGATGAGCACCCCCGGCCCTAAACTCGCTTTGGGTGACCTCAACGGGGATGGTTTTGAGGATTTGTTGATTCCAGGAGCTAAAGGCCTGCCTAGCCAAGTATTTGCCGGTACTTCTTCGGGGTTTGAGCCAAAGCCATGGTTTAGTTTTGAAGAGAACAAAAACTCAGAAACAGTAGCTGTAGCGCTGATCGATGTGGACAGCGATGGTGATCTAGATGTATATTTTGGTCAAGGGGGTGTTGAATTCTCCCCTTTTTCCTCAGAATTAGGGGATCAACTATTTCTCAACGATGGGCGAGGATCCTTTGCCTTGTCCAAATCTGTATTGCCCACGCAAAGCGTTTATTTCAACACAGGTACCGTGCGCGCAGGAGATATCGATGGAGACGGCAAATCAGACCTTTTTGTCGGTGAACGTTGCATCAATGGCGCTTATGGGGTTCCTGGTTCAGGTCACTTGCTCTTTTCAGATGGAAAAGGTCATTTTGTTGACAAAACTGATACTTGGGCGCCAGAACTGAGCCAATTAGGCATGATCACTGATGCTGCATGGACAGATCTAGATGGCGATGGTGATCTTGACTTAGTGGTCGTGGGTGAATTTATGGGCGTGGAGCTTTTTATCAACGACACAAAACAATTGACACGTCAAAAGGATCACCCACTCGCTCAGAAAAAGGGTTGGTGGAACACGGTATTGGCCCAGGACCTCAATGGAGATGGGTTAGTAGATTTAGCTCTGGGTAACCACGGCACCAACAGCTTCTTTAAAGCCACTCAAGAACGCCCCATCAGGTTGACCTATGGGGACTTTGATGACAACGGAGACTTGGATCCCATCATGACTTTCCAACGCCCTGATGGCAAATACTACCCGTACAACCTACGCCACAATTTGATCGATCAAATGAAGCCGCTCAAGAAACTATTTCCGGACTACGCTTCCTTCAAAACAGCCGATATCGAACAAATACTCGGCCCTCAAGGCTCAGAAAAAGCGCAGCACATTTTGGCTAATGACCTCGAAACCACGGTGCTGATCAACCAAAGAAAACTGGAATTCAACGCTGTAAAACTGCCAAAAGCAGTTCAAATCAGTCCGGTTTATGCGATTTGTGCCGCAGACTTTGATGGAGATGGAGACCTAGATTTGGCATTTGGTGGAAACCTATTTCGGGTAAAGCCTGAGGTAGGGCGCTATGACGCAAGCTATGCCCAATGGCTGGTTCAAGATAATGGCCAATGGTTATTGCCCAAACCAGGACACGGATTAAAGATTAAGGGAGAAATCAGATCGATGCTCACCTACAAGAACATGCTAATCGCCGCGAGAAACAGTGACTCACTGGCCATATACACCTACGGAAATGAATAATAAATGGACTTTGGCGCTTAGCGCATTGTTTTTGGCCACCGCGTGCAAAGACAAAGAGGCAACAGATGCAGGTATCAAATTTGACGCTTTGTCAGCCCAAGAAACCGGTGTCGATTTTTCAAACGACCTAGACCCCAATGGCCCCTTAAACATGATTGAATACTTGTATTTCAACAATGGTGGCGGTGTAGCAGCAGGAGACTTGGATGGAGATGGATTAGACGACTTGTTCTTTACAGGGAATCAGGTACCCAATAAGCTCTACAAAAATCTAGGTGATTTTACCTTTGAGGACGTCACGGAAAAAGCAGGGATCATTCAATCAGGAGATTGGTCCAATGGGGTGGTGATGGCAGACATCAACAACGATGGCCTATTGGATATCATGGTTACCCAAGTCAGCGGGTACAAAAATTTAACCGGTCATCATTTATTGTATCTCAATACGGGGGGTATGAAATTTAGAGAGGCCTCTGAAGAAGTAGGATTGGCCCTAGCAGGATTTGGGACCCAGGCTTCATTTTTTGATTACGACCAAGACGGGGACTTAGATGTTTACCTGATGAACCACTCTGTCCACACGCCCTACAGCTATGGAACTGCGGATAAAAGAAATGAAATTGATCCGTCAGCTGGAGATAAACTACTGGAAAATACTTGGGAAACTGGCGTGCTTAGCTTTGTAGATGTCACCCAAAAAGCCGGGATTCTGAGCAGTGCATTAGGCTATGGCCTTGGGCTGCACACGGGAGATCTAAACGGGGATGGTTGGGACGATATCTATGTGGGCAACGATTTTCACGAAAACGATTATCTGTACCTCAACAACCAAGACAAAACATTTAGACAAGCACAAGGGGACTATTTGGCCCACAGCTCTCGCTTTACCATGGGGGTAGATGCGGCGGACATCGATGGAGATGGGAGAACAGACTTGATGAGCTTGGATATGATGCCCGATGATCCAGAAATCTTCCTTAAATCAGGGGGTGAAGACGCGGATAAAGTGTCTCAAATCAAAGAAACTTTTGGATTTGGTCCACAATACTCAAGAAATCACTTGCAGATCAATCAGAATAACCAGGGATTTGCCGATGTGGCCTTGATGACTAGAACACATGCGACTGACTGGAGTTGGTCGGTGCTGCTCCAGGACTACAACAACGATGGAAACACCGATATATTTATCTCCAACGGCATCTTAAACAGGCCCAATGACTTGGACTACATCAATTACTTGAGCAATGTGGATTTTGCGGCCTACAACCAGGACCAACAGAAAGAGATCGCCCAAAAATTAATTGGGGAAATGCCGACCTTGAAAATCAGCAATGTGATCTTTGAGCACCAAGGCGGATTGGAATTTAAGAGACTCACCAAGGAAGCAGGCATGGAAGAAACCTATTCCAACGGGGCAGCCTATGCCGACCTAGATCGAGATGGACGGCTTGACCTGATTGTGAACAACATCAACCAAAAAGCCAGTATTTTGCGCAATGTTAGTCCCGGCTCAAAACACTGGGTAGGCTTAGACCTCAAATCTGACCGGACCACCATGGGCAGTAGAGTTTCCGTATACGCTGAAGGTGGTGTCTGGCAAAAGTCACAGGCCAATGCCCGCGGATTTCAATCCTCCTCTACCCCTATTGTTCATTTTGGGTTGGGAGATCAAGCAAAAATTGACTCCGTCGTTGTTGAATGGGTAGGCAGAACTCCTAAGGTGTATAAAAACCTGAACGCTGACCAATACCACCTCATCGAGGAAAAAGAGGGGGCTATCGCTAAAGCTACACAGCCTCAAGCGATCGCTATGGCTGACTTGGAAGTATCCTTATTCAACTATCAACACGCCGAAAACACCTATTTCGACTATGAAAACGAAGGTCTGATGCCAGAAAGACTATCGATTGAGGGTCCTGCTGTGGTCTATGAGGATTTCAACAGTGACGGCCTAAAAGACCTATACATTGGCGGGGGTAAAAACCAAATTCCCGGCTATTACCTACAACAAACCGATGGCAGTTGGAAATACCAAGAAGTAAAAGCATTTATCAGTGATGCCATACATGAGGATGTAGACGCTGCAGCCATTGACTTTGATAAAGATGGCGACCTGGACCTCTATGTGATGAGTGGGGGTAACGACAACCCAGAGGGCGATATTCAAATGCTGGATCGACTGTATCTGAGCAATGGCAAAGGTGACTTTATCCGCTTCCAAGCAGGACTTCCCAACAGCAACAGCGGAAGCATATCGGTCGCTGATTTTAACAATGATGGGTATCCCGACATGTATTTGGGATCGCGTTCTATTCCGAAAGGTTATGGTCTATCGCCCTACAGCGCGCTTTTGAAAAACACCCAGGAATTCAACTTTGAACTCATCGAGAGAAAGCGTCTAGGGATGGTGACCGACAGCGAGTTTGCAGACCTCAATGCCGACGGTTGGTTAGACCTGATTGTTGTGGGAGATTGGATGCCCGTTACCGTATGGATGAACCAAGGGGACGGAACCTTTAAAGATGAAACCGCTGCTTTAGGATTGGACAAGACCGATGGATTTTGGAACTGTATCACTACAACTGATCTAGATGGAGATGGACAATTAGATTTGCTAGTGGGCAATGCTGGATTAAACATGAAATGGGAAGCATCTGAACAAAAACCCATCTCTCTATTCCTGGATGACTATGACGAAAATCAGCAAGTGGACCCCATCATCTTTTACTGGATGAAAGACCGGCAGGTTCCCTTTGCCTCCAAGGACAAAATCACAGGACAACTCCCTCCTTTAAAAAAGACATTTACCGATTACAAATCGTTTACTAAAGCCAAGGACATCTCAGGGCTTACCGGTAAAAAAGAAGTCTTAGAGACCAAACAAGTGAGAGAATTGCGCTCCATGGCCTACCTCAACCAAGGCGCCTCAGGTTTTGTGGGCGTTCCTTTACCCAAAATAGCCCAGAGAAGCAGTATTCAAGATTTCGCGGTCGATCCGGAAAGCCCAGGGCAAATTTGGTATGTGGGTAATTACAGCGGTTATGTCACCGAACTTGGTATCAACAAAGCCCAAGCAGGGGGCATCTTGAGTGAATTTGGCGAACAAGGATTTAAATCCCACCAAAATCTTCCATTACCCCTATTTTCAGAAGCGAGAAAAGTGGTGCCACTGGGCCAAGGCAGGTTCTTGGTCGTACGCAATAACCAACAAGCTATAATGTTGAATAAAAAGAAATAATCATGAACACATTTTTTAAAAAATCTGGCGTTTTATTGGCCGCCATATTGATCGCCTTTACGTCATGCGAAAAAAACACAGCCTATCAAGAACACCTAAAAGATCCCAAGTTGTTCAGCGAGGCCATGCAAACGCTGACCGATGTCATCGTACATGATATTTTTTCTCCACCGGTAGCTTCTAGAATATACGTGTATCCGACTGTGGCTGCCTATTCGATCATGCAACAGGCTTATCCAGATCAATACGCCGATTTAGCAGGTCAGTTAAAGGACCTGACTTCGATTCCCAAGCCCCAAAGCAATGAGGTAGACATGAATCTTGCTGCCGTTCACGCTTTTCTAAAACTGAGTCAAAACT
>JANRDC010000006.1:0-72304 GCA_030726725.1 Flavobacteriaceae bacterium | reverse complement strand
GAGGTAGACATGAATCTTGCTGCCGTTCACGCTTTTCTAAAACTGAGTCAAAACTTTATTTTTTCCGAGGAAAAAATTGAGGCATATCGCGATGGGTTGTATGAACAACTGGATGAAGAAGGTTTACCGTCTGGTGTGAAGAAAGCCTCATTGGCCTACGGAGAAGAGGTGGCCGCACATATTATGGCCTGGGCCAACACAGACTTCTACAAACAGACCCGCACCTTTCCCAAATACACCATTCAAGATGGGGACGCCTACTGGAAACCCACCCCGCCCATGTATATGGAGGGAATTGAGCCTTCATGGAACAAAATCCGCACCTTGGTATTGGATTACCCAGATCAATTTATGCCCAAAGCCCCCCTGCCTATTGATCTGAGCACTGAAAGTCCATTTTATGCGCAACTAAAAGAAGTATACGATGTAGGCAATGAAATGTCCCAAGACCCTGAAGGAGAAAAAGCGCAGATCGCCGCTTTTTGGGACTGCAACCCATTTGTCTCCCACCAAAGGGGGCACGCTATGTTTGCCACCAAAAAAATCAGCCCTGGCGGTCACTGGGTTAATATCGTCAAAATTGCTAGTAAACAAGCGGGCAGCGATTTTCCTGAGACCATCAATGCTTATACCCGGGTGACTATCTCGTTATTTGACGCCTTTATTTCTTGTTGGGATACCAAGTGGAAGACCATTGTGGTCCGTCCAGAAACACTGATCAATCAATACATCGATGAAGCGTGGATGCCACACCTGCAAACACCTCCTTTCCCAGAGTACACTTCTGGCCACTCGGTGATCTCTAGGGCTTCTGCCATTGCGCTGACCGGTATTTACGGAGATAATTTCTCCTTTGTAGACACTTCTGAAAGAAGGTACGGGTTGCCAGATAGAAGCTTTACTTCATTCTTACAAGCCTCTGAAGAGGCAGCGATATCGCGTATGTACGGTGGAATTCACTACCGAATGGCGATTGAGGAAGGGATGAACCAGGGTGAAGCTGTAGGGAGGTATATTCAAGAAAACCTGATAACAGCGCTTCCTCAGACAAAATAACTATCTTTAAAATCAACTAAACCAAACCAAAATGATCGGAATTATTTCTTTTGTCGGCTTTACTCTATTGGTAGGGCTGATCGCTTATCTAGCGACACGTACAACGGATGAGCGCACCTCAGATGGATATTTTTTAGGCGGGCGAAGCTTAACAGCCGGTGTTATTGCTGGTTCATTGTTGTTGACAAACCTTTCTACAGAACAAATTGTTGGACTCAACGGCAGTGCTTATGCTGAAGGACTTTCGGTGATGGCTTGGGAAACCTTGGCCGCTCTAGCCATGGTCGTTACCGCCATCTTTTTGCTGCCCAGATACCTCAAAGGAGGACTGACTACTGTTCCTCAATTTTTAGCATCGCGTTTTGACGTCACTACCAAAACCATCACCTCTGCTTTGTTTTTAACAGGCTATGTGGTCGTGCTTTTGCCGATTATTCTGTATTCTGGATCCGTGGCCATCAGCGGAATGTTTGATGTCCCCACCTTGTTGGGCGTATCTCAAACCACAGCTATATGGATTTGTGTTTGGGGTATCGGGATTACCGGATCGATTTATGCGGTGTTTGGCGGGCTTAAAGCTGTGGCCGTTTCAGATAGTATCAACGCGATTGGTCTGTTGATCGGCGGGTTGATGATTCCCGTATTTGGATTGCTGTATATCGGCGATGGTCACCTGATTGAGGGCATTCAGATATTGGTAGCTGAAAACCCTGATAAATTCAAATCCATGGGAAGCCCTTCCTCTCCTGTGCCCTTCCACACCCTGTTTACCGGGATGATGTTGGTCCAGTTGTTTTATTGGGGGACCAACCAACAAATCATTCAACGAGCACTGGCCGCTAAAAATTTGGTAGAAGGTCAAAAAGGTCTTTTGTTGGCGGCCTTTATCAAAGTGTTGGGTCCATTGCTGGTCGTGCTTCCAGGAATTATCGCTTACCACATCTTTGACGGAGGATTAGAAGTAGCTGACCAAGCCTATCCCGCATTAGTGTCTAAAGTGCTTCCTACCCCATTGGTCGGATTTTTTGCGGCCGTATTGTTCGGTGCCATTTTAAGTTCGTTTAACTCAGTGCTCAACAGCTCTGTGACGCTGTTTGGGATAGATATTTACAAACAACACATCAACCCTGAAGCAGGGGAACAAGTGATCGTGAAATACGGCAAATATTTTGGTCTTTTCCTAGCCTTTGCCTCTATGTTTATCGCTCCCTCCATCGCCAATGCAGGTAGTTTATTTGATTACTTACAGGAGGTAAATGGTATCTACAGCATTCCGATCCTCACCATCATTGTAGTGGGGTACACCACCAAAAGAGTTCCTGCCATCGCCGCCAAAATTGGGGTGGTTTCCGGGTCACTGCTGTATATTTTAAGCCAATTTGTGCTGAAGCCTTATTTGGCAGATCAAGGTATTGCCTACCCGCACTACTTGGATGTAATGCTCATTTTGTTTTTGTTAAACATCGCCATCATGTTGATCATCGGGAAAATAGCCCCGCGCAGTGAGGATTACGTGATGGAATACACCAAACAGGTAGATATTACGCCGTATAAAAATGTTAAATCTGTCGGAATAGCCATATGTATCTTAGTGATCGGTATTTATATTTACTTCGCATAAACCGATAACTAACTTTCATGAACATATTTGGGTACACCCTTGTGCTGTGTATCACCCTTTTAGGTGGATACACAGCCATGGCCCAAACTGAAAGCGGAAGTCCGATTGATTTGCCTACGCCAACAGGGATCGAGCCGAGCAACAACAATGCGCGCATGCCCCTATCCCTGCCCAAAAACCTTAACCTTCCCAAAGCTGAGCCTTTGCCAATGGAATTTAAGGTGACTAGAAATCCGGTCAAAATGATCGATGATCGGAACCTGGTGCCTGCTGGGGCCTATCTAAACCTAGATCCAAAGATCAAATCGAAACCCAACAAAAAATCGGCCTCCTATTACGGAGATACCTTTTTAGGAGAGGTAAAAACAAGCGACTCTTTTGTGGGCATTGTGTGCAGAGACCACCAGATGATCGATGGGGACAGGGTGCGTATTTACCTCAACGGCAACCTGATGTACGATAATTTTTATCTCACCGGCGGATTTAAAGGCATCAATATGGACCTAGCTATGGGGATCAACAAAATTGAATTTGAAGCGATCAACGAAGGGTCGGCGTCTCCCAATACAGCTATGGTCGGTGTCTTTAACGAGGCGGGGAGATTGATCAAACAAGCCATTTGGAACCTCTCTCAAGGAGCCAAAGGGACCATTATCGTGGTCAGAGAATAGCGCTAAAAGCCTGGGTGGTATTTTCGTTGGGCGCTGGCTTCAACGGCCTCCCGGTAAAAAGGAACCTCCTTAAATTTCCCTTGAGCATACATTTCTTCTTGATCCCTAAAATGGGGGGAATTGGGGTCTGAAGATTGTCCCCCAGCGAGCAAACTCTTGGCCTTTACCTTGGGTCCAAACTCCACCACAGCGACAAAACTATTGCCCCGTGTTCCGTATATTTTCTTAGTGTTGTTAAAGTAGCGGGCTCCGTAAGCGGCCAATGCACCCCAGATTCCAGAGGCATGCCCTATAGCAAGGCTGGGTGCATCATCGTCAAAAGCTTGTCTGATTCCCCCATCCAAACGCTGATATCTATTCACTTGACCCCAAGGCATCCGCCAATCGCCAAAGTCCTGAGTCAATTGATCGAGCACCCCTTTCATTAAATCCACGCGCTCTTGAGCTGGTGATTGAGTGCCAAAATAGGACAAGAAATCCATTTGACTACTGTCTGCAAGGGGATTGACTCCTTTTCGCAGTACTGCTGTACCGTAGTAATGCCCGAGGGTCATGGGGACTGAAGCAGCAGAGGTGGTAAAATCCCAAGCCCCTAAAATTGAGGCTGCCTCAGCAAAACGAGGATCCGTTTCTTTAAGCGCTTCCAAACTCTGCACCAATCCGGGAATCAACGCGGCCATAGCAGGGAGATAGGGATCATAACCCAATTGGATCAGACCGTCTAAATCCAGTTTATCGGCCTGGGCAAGCAATTGTTGGGCGTGAATGGCCCTAAAATTTTCATCTGCCGTGGCCATATACGGCGCGTAATCTTCTGGTCGCGGACTGTCCTCGGCAGCAGCTGTATACGGCGTTGAGTTGCAGTTTTGCACCCAACCTACCGAAGGGTTTTTTAAGAAGATCAGCTCCTCTATCGGATGTAGCCCTTGCCAATCCGTTTGGGGATCACTCCCTTTTTGTGGCGCGGAAAAATCAAATGCTGGATTGCGTTTAGGCACAAAATTACCGTGAAAATAAGCGATGTTTCCCGATTGATCCGCGTACACCGTATTGTTGGACGCGTTGGTGCGGGCTTGCATGACGGCAACAAAATCTTCGTAGTTTTCCTGCTTGGTTCTGAGGTAAGACTGGGCCAATGCATCTACAGGCCGCCACATCATAGAAGTAGCTGTCCAACGCCCGTCCAATGTATGGGTAATCGGTCCATGGTGGGTTTTGTATCTGGGAAAATCAAGAGTTTTTAACGATCCATCGGCCTGTTTCACCCGAATAGAAACCGTATCCACGATTACCGGCCTCCATTCATGGCCATATCGATAAGTTAATCCTTGTTCTGTGGGGACAATTTCTTCGATATACTCATCCATCACATCTACATAGGTTGAGGTGTGCATCCAGCCCATCTGCTCATTAAATCCCTGATAGATAAAAAACTGACCCCAAGTGATGGCACCGTAAGCGTTCAGCCCAGTTTCACTCACCATGTGGGCTTCCCCCCGAAAGTAAAATGAAGTGTGGGGATTGATCAGCAACATCGGATATCCTGAGGATGTCTTGTCCCCGGAGAGCGCAATACCGTTAGATCCGGCTGGCTCCTGGATATCTCTTGCTTTAGGTTGGTGAACCGCTAAGGGTTCTGGTGCATTTTCATAAAAGGCAGCCAGACTTTTTAGGGAGACGCGTTCTATATCACCCCCAATAGATCCTTCAGTAAAATACAGAGACATCCAAGGCTCAAAACGATTGATAGCCCGTGGTTTTACTTCAGGATGGCGGTATAAATAATAATTGAGTCCATCCGCCCACCCCTGGCAAAGCTCTTGAAGCCAGGCGGGAGCAGTGTTGTATTGGTCTTGAGCTTCCAAGTCCGTCATCCACAACCTCGCCCTGAGGTCGCTGTACAACCCTTCGGTGCCTTGAGCCTCTGCCAAGCGACCTATAGCCGTTAAAAAATTGGTTTCTACCCGATTGAAATCATCTTCACACTGGGCATACATCAATCCAAACACCACATCTGCATCGGTTTTGCCGTATATGTGAGGAACGCCATAAGTATCCCGGATGATCTCTACTTGTTTGGCTTGCGCCGTCCACTGCTGTATTTCCGCATAAGCAGGTGCGCTTTGTGACCAACCAAAAGAACCCAACAACAAAACTGCAGCGAAAAAGAACAACTGAGTTAATCGTTGGAAGTAAGTCATCTCAGCTAGGATTCGTTGAGTACCGTTTGAATTTGGGGGGCGTGTTTTTTGATCGTGGCTTCCACCCCAGACTTCAGCGTCATTTGGTTGATGCTGCACCCGGAACACGCTCCCTCAAGGCGCACGCGAACAATGGTGTCAGACTCTATACCGACCAAACTGATGTCTCCGCCATCTGACTGGAGAAACGGCCTGATTTCCTCTAAGGCCTCTTGTACTTTTTCAACGAGTTGTTCTGATGTCATCTCCATTATTTCAAGGCCGAACATCCGGCCATGGTTGTAATTTTAATCGCCTCTGTCGGCGGAAGCGCTTCATTGCGCGCTACTACCTGACGAACAGCTTCGCGGGTCAATGCTTCAAAAGCTGTTGCAGTAGGTCCTGTCTGCTGAAGCGCAGCTGGCCTGCCCACATCACCTGCCTCTCGGATGCTCTGCACCAAAGGAAGCGCTCCGATAAAAGGCACTCCAAGGTCTTCAGCCAGGTGTTTGGCCCCGTCCTTACCAAATATATAATATTTATGGTCAGGAAGCTCCTCCGGAGTAAAATAGGCCATGTTTTCAATGATTCCGAGCACCGGTACTTGGATATTTTCCTGTTGGAACATCGCCACACCTTTGCGCGCATCGGCCAGGGCTACTTCTTGAGGAGTGCTGACCACCAAGGCGCCTGTAATAGGCAAAGCTTGCATGATACTCAAGTGGATGTCTCCTGTTCCAGGGGGCAAATCGATCAATAAAAAATCGAGTTCTCCCCAATGGGCGTCAAAAATCAATTGGTTTAAGGCTTTGGCTGCCATGGGGCCACGCCAGATTACGGCTTGTCCAGGCTGGGTAAAAAATCCTATGGAGAGCATTTTGACCCCATGGTTTTCCACGGGCTTCATTTTGGATTTGCCATCAATCATCACTGACAAAGGCTTTTCCATCACCACGTCAAACATAGTGGGCATTGAGGGCCCGTAGATATCTGCATCCAAGAGACCCACTTGGAAACCCATTTGGGCCAGGGTAACCGCGATGTTGGCAGTTACGGTAGATTTGCCTACCCCTCCTTTTCCGGAGGCGATGGCGACAATATTTTTGATGCCTGGAATAGGCTTTCCTTTGATCAGATTTGGATTGGGTGCATTTTGAGGCACCTCGACTTTGATATTGACCTTTACCTTTAATTTCTGATCTACCTCAGCGTGGATCACCTGCATGACAGAAACTTCAGTTTTTTTACGCGCTTGAAGTGTTGGGTTGTCAATCACCACATCGACCACCACCTCATCGCCAAAAACGACTACGTTGGTCACCGCACCGCTTTCCACCATGTTTTTTCCTTCGCCTGGCGCTGAAATTTTTGTCAACGCATCCAGTACCGCTTGTTTTGTGGTTTTCATGACTGCCTATTTTAGGCGCAAAGATACGACTTAACCTTTAGAAGATAAAGCCTTGGTGGGGTCCCAAAAGTGCTCTTTAAAGTGGACCACTTGATCTTGTTGCACCAAAACACCCTCGCTTTCCAAGAGCTGCTGCATCAAGTGTGTCCCCGCAAAATGGTGTTTTCCCGTGAGCATGCCCACGCGATTGACCACCCTATGGGCAGGCACATCGGACAAATTGTGGGCTGCATTCATCGCCCAACCGACCATTCGGGCGCTGCCCCGCCTACCTAAAAACGCAGCTATAGCTCCATAAGAGGTGACACGACCATAAGGGATTTGGCGCACAACAACGTACACGCGCTCAAAAAATGAGGTAGTATCTGGACTGTAAATGGTCAAAATAAACGGTAGATTGCAAGCAGCATCAAAACAACCATCAATGCCCCGAGCCAATTGTTGAATCGTTTGGGCATTTGATTGGGGTCAGCCAGAAGTTTTTGAAAAAACTCGATGTATAAATACAGCAAAAAGCCCGTCCCTAATGACGCTGCCACCACAAACACAGCGATGTCCTCGGGAGCAAAAAAAATCCAACCTGAAGCGCGCCACATGGCGTGTAGGCCGACGTAGTAGGGAATCGTGAGCATATTGGCCAGGGCCATCCCAAAACCTTTCCAAAAACTGTATTTCTTCTTGAAGACAATGCCTTCAATCGGATTTTTTTGGGTGGGTGAACTAAAAAAATAAACGGCCAATACGGCAAACATCCCCACCGCAAACCAAAGCATCCAACGGATTAAATCTGGATTTCTGGCGACATATCTCGCGATCCAAACTGCGATACCGGACTGAATGACCACCGCAGAAATCACCCCTAACCCAAACATATACGCATAAGTTTTCCCTTGGCTCACCCTGGTTTTTGCCGCGTTTAGATTTAAAAGTCCAGGTGGGGCTGAGGCCATAAATGCCGCAGAAAACGTGGAGAAAAACAAGAGCAATAAATGGGTCATCTAGGGAATAAAGCGCATATAAGTGATTGGGGTACCCAAAGCTAAATATTGGGATTCATAGAAGGTTTGTATCTCCAACACTTCAGCAGGACTGCCTTCATTGCGATAGACGTGGTGGTTGGCGTACTGGATTTCTAAGCCCAAACCGTAGCACAATCCCAAGGTATACCCGTGTAGAAAAGCTGAATCTGTCTTGAGGTGAACTGGGGCTCCTGGGAGGAGAATTTTTTTGTACCTCGCCAAAAAAGCAGGGTTGGTCATTCGGTGTTTGGTGCGTTGGAACTTGATCTGAGGATCTGGGAAGGTAATCCAGATCTCTGAGATGCTCTCAGGGGCAAAGACCCAATCGATCAACTCGATCTGGGTGCGCACAAAAGCGACATTTTTGAGTCCGCTTTCGTGGGCGGTTTTCGCCCCGCGCCAAAAGCGAGCGCCCTTGATGTCCACCCCGATATAGTTGATGTTTTTATTGCGCTTGGCCAGTCCGATGGTGTATTCCCCTTTGCCACAACCCAACTCTAAAACAATCGGATGATCGTTGCCAAAAAATGAAGACCAGTAGCCAGGCTGGGCGTATTGGCCGGTTAAAATTTCATCGCGAGAAGGCTGCAACACATGGGCAAATCCCTCGTTCTCCCTAAATCTCTTTAACTTATTCTTACTTCCCAATATCTATTCCTTTTTTTGGTGCTTTTCCAAGGTGAAGGAAAACTCTGATCCCACCCCCAAAACACTTTCCACATATATTTTTTCTCCGTGGGCTTCAATGATGTGCTTGACGATGGACAAGCCCAAGCCCGAACCCCCTTCTTTTCTGCTTCCACTTTTATCGACCCGATAAAAACGCTCAAACAAGCGCGGTATGTGCTCCTTAGCAATCCCCTCCCCATTGTCAGTAATTCGGATAATGACCTTGCTTTTGACCAAGTCCTCAATACTCACCTCAATCGTTCCATCTTCATGCCCGTACTTGATCGCATTGACAATCAAATTGGTCAATACCTGCTGGATTTTTTCCGCATCAGCCCACACCATAATGGGCTGTTGGTATTCCATGTCAAAGGTAAGGGTAATATTTTTTTTTGAGGCCCGCATCTCGAGCATTTCAAAAACAGACCTCACCAGATCAACGGCGTCAAACGCTTCAGGCTCTACCGTCAAGTTACCCGCCTCAAACTTGGTAATCAAGTCCAAATCTTTGATGATGTAGGTCAATCGGTCCACCCCTTTGGCGGCCCGCTGCAGGTATTTTTTAGCCACTTTTTTGTCGTCCACAGCACCGTCCAATAAGGTCAAAATATATCCTTGAATCATGAACAGCGGAGTCTTCAATTCATGAGATATATTGCCTAAAAAATCTTTGCGGTATTGTTCTCGTACCTTTAAACCATCAATTTCCAATTTCTTTTCCTGGGCAAATTTTTCAATTTCCGCCGTCAGGGTTTTCATGTCAGTAGTCACTGGGCCCGTATTGATGGCGCTGGACTGTAAAATCGTCAAATCGTCGTACAGTTTTTTTATCCTAGAGTAGATAAACTGTTCGATGCGCCACTGAATCACGACAAAGGTGAGCACGAACGACAGGAAGGCAAACGCCACCAAAGAGAGCGTCATCTGCGCGCTCCAGGAATCAAACAAAAAGCCCACCAAAAAGGTGAGCAAAGCAGAGATCAACAGGGATGTAATCGCCGCAAATCGATACGGCTTTCTGAGTTTTTGAGACATTTATAAATGAAACTTATACCCTACCCCTTTGACTGTTTTGAAGTAGTCATCGCCTATTTTTTCGCGCAATTTTCTGATGTGCACATCGATGGTTCTACCACCGACAACCACCTCACTGCCCCAAACTGTGTCCAGAATTGCTTCTCTTTTAAACACTTTATTGGGTTTAGACGTCAACAGGGTAAGGAGCTCAAATTCCTTTCTGGGCAAAACGAGCTCTTTGTCTTTAACGAGTACTTTGTACTCTTCTTTATTGATGGTGATGTCCCCAACTACATAGATGTCTCCGAGCTCTTCTTGAGCATCAGCCACATTGACACGTCTGAGTAGCGACTTTACTTTGCTCACCAAAACCTTAGGTTTGATCGGTTTGGTGATGTAATCGTCGGCACCTGCATCAAAACCAGCCATCTGAGAGTAATCTTCCCCTCTGGCAGTCAAGAACGCGACCAGGGTATGCGCCAATTCAGGGGTGTTTCTAATCGCCTCACAGGCTTCAATCCCATCCATTTCTGGCATCATCACATCGAGAATAATCAAATGTGGTTTCTTCTTTTTGGCTTTTTCCAAGGCCTCAATCCCGTTTTTTGCCGTGTACACCTTATAGCCTTCGGCCATCAAGTTGTAGGAAACGATCTCCAAAATATCCGGCTCATCGTCTACCAAAAGGATTATGATCTCAGTCTCGTTCATAACAGTTACCTATAGATTAGGTCAAATGTAAAGATAATTGATTTAGGCTGCGCTGAGTTAACATTGATTTAAAATGGGAAACAATTACCTAACATGCTATAAATCAAATAAATAATTCAAATACCCCAAAAACAAAAAAATCCCCCATTGCTGGGGGATTTAAATCTTAAAAAAACCGAGTATTAAAACTTATAGGCAAATCCTAAAGAGACATCCATTCCTGGTTTTAAACTAGAAAACAGATACTCAGTATTGCCAAAGTAGTCAAATCTGCTCTCGCGAACATCGTTCAACAAGTTCTCTACTTTTAAAGAAAGGGTTTTTTTATTGTCCTGTCCAAACGACTTGCTCAAATTGACATTCAACCCGTGGAATGGCTCTGTATACACATCAGGCAAGCTACCTACCCCAATGACTTGAAGCGCTCTCCCTTGAACATTATAATAGATACCGGCCTCGATGGCTTTGGCAAAAAGGTTGTAGTTTACCCCCGCGTTGATCAAGTAAGGAGATTGTCCTTGTAGTTGTCTCACATCAGAAATGTCCCTGTTGGGCTCATTGACTTTTCTACCCTGATACTCTTGTTCGCTCATCTGAAGCTCAGATACAATCACAGAAGCATTTAGGTTTAAAGACAATCGATCCAACTCAGTGTCGATGAGGTTCTTTCTGTACTCAAACTCAGCACCGTAAACCACCGCTTCTTCGTTGTTTCTTCCGATCAACACATTGGGCGCTGTAATGCTGTAGTAGAAAATCTCAATCGGGTCAGTAAACTTTTTGTAAAACAAACTCATGGCGGTAATTTGGTTTCCTTCACCAAATTTTTCCCAACGCATATCTAAGTTGTCTACATAAGTAGGCGTCAAATCTGTATTACCCAAAAAGAAACGCTCCGTGATTGGATCGTAAATTTGCGCAGCTGAGTTTTCTCTAAAGCTAGGTCTGGCCGTGGTTTTAGAATAAGAAAATCTCAAGTTAGTTGCCTCGTTAAATGAGTAAATCAAGTTAGCAGAAGGATAGAAATCCGCCACGTCGATAAACTCCTCCTCGTTAAATTGTTGGCGCTCGATGTTTTCTCCGGTATAGGTAGTGGTGTACATCTCGTAGCGAACACCCAGTACAGTTTTAAATTTATCGCTGAACTTGATGTCGTTAGACACATATCCAGCTAGGGTTTGGCTCGTGGATTCATACTGGTCGGTGGGTTGGAATTCACCAAACAAATACGAACCTTTACCTTTGGCCACAGACCAAATAAAGTTAGGGTTGAGGATGTTGTCGAAATCTCCACCTAATTCTGCAGAGGGACCTTCATACCCGATCGAGAAACGATCTGTGCTGAAGGTTCTGTCTTTAGATAAGTAGGCACCGCCAAACTTCAGCTGGCTTTCTTTATCACCGAGTTTAAAATCGTATTTGAAGTCCAGTTTACCTGCCAAACTGTTCTCGTCCAAGTTTCTCCACAAACGCTCTGGAAAAGTTGTCGTGTTGTTGCTGATCAATCGAGTACCGTCGGGCAATTGATTAAATACAGCCTTTCTAAAATCCAAATCTTTTACAGAAACTACAGATGGAGCGACTTTCCAGTCAATCGACCATTTGTCCAGCTTATAGCTTCCTGTCACCGGAATGGTCAAAATATTGCGTTCAGTATGGGTCATGATATTGGCCGCACCGTAGTAGGGGTTTTCGATAAAGTCTTGTAGTACTCCGTCAATCGCATTGCTCTCCCCACTTTTGATGGCCAAGGCCAATATTTTGTGTTTGGTATTCCCGGATTTTAGGGAAAGTCCAAACATTCCGCTGCCAATCGCCTGAATAGTTCCCAATTCACCTTGTTGCGAGTTATAGGGAATCACCCCTAAATCAGCTTCCTTAGAAACAGTACCGTTAAAAAACTCAGCGTAATAATCTGAATCGTATTTATAGTTTAACGCAGCTATATAACCCAAAGAAGTCTTATCAGTTAAGGTGTACTGGTTAGAAGCAGTCATTCCAATGGAGTAATCCATCAAGTTGTTCTCTCTACTCACACCCATTTGACGGTTTAACGCCTTAGTTGAATTCACCAATACACGCTCCTCAACCGGTGTTAAAAACGACTCAGGTAAGGGAATTTGTTTTGTGGAAGAGAAAGGTAGATCATTGTTGCCGCTGTCAAAAGACAAACCATTCAAAGAACCATCAGCCAAAGCTGGAGCCTCTTGTAGGTTGGTATCGCTGTTGTAATTGGTCGAAACGGTTACACTGTACTCAGGTAAAGTAGAGAAATCCCGTAGGACTACATCCACAATCCCTCCAGTAAAATCAGCGCCCATTTCAGCACTGGCTGACTTGCTCACCAAAATATTGTCCAACAATCCTGTAGGGAAGATATCTAATTGAAGGGTGTTCTTGTCTGGATCTAAACCAGGAACTTCCAATCCACCCAACAAAGTCTTGGAATAACGATCTCCTAAACCGCGCACATACACAAATTTACCCCCTTGTACAGAAACCCCAGGGATACGTTTGATGGCAGCAGCCACGTTTCCGTCACCGGTTTTTCTGATGTTTTGCGCAGACAAACCATCCATCAAAATCACGGCGCCTTTTTGAATGGCTAAAACAGAAGATTCACTGTTCTTGCGGGCTGAAGTAGTCACCACAACCTCATCTAAAGCATTGGATAACGGGTTTAGCACCACAGTCACTTCTTTTTCTTCAGAAGCACCTACTTGGATATCGCTGATTAATTTTGTCTCGTAACCCAAATAAGAAAAGGTCAATTCATAGGTGCCAGAACGAGAAACATCAAAAGAATACCGACCTTCAAAGTCAGTAATGGAGCCTCCCAGTACGGCATCGCTGCCTTGGGCCTTCAAAACCACGTTGGCAAAAGCCAATGGCTCGTTAAAATCTCCATCGATCACTACTCCGGAAATCACCGACTGACCAAAGGCCCACTGAGTCATCAGACCCAAAAACAAAAACACTAGTTTTTTCATAATATCAAAAATTAAAAAATAGCCCTAATCGCTTAGGGCTATTCTTTGTCTACTTTATTGTGAAAAGTATTCGATTATTTTACTTGAGTCCAACCAAATACTGATTCGTCAGCACCAGCTGTAGCAGCTTTTGTTGAAGCAACAGTCAACCATGTAGCAGAGTCTTCTGAAGCTTTACCGTTTAATAATGTAGCTTTAGTGTTGGCTGAACCACCAACAAACACTACGCTGTTGAAGAACAATTTGTCAACTGCAGTAGCTGTTCCAGCTCCGCCGTATTTACCAGCATCGATTCCTTTGTAACCAGAACCGTCTTTAAAGTCAACATATGCGATGTTTTTGTTCAAACCGGTAGCACCTGATTTATAGTCACCAAGCGTAGCTGTTTTTTCAGCATCCAAAGTGCCGTATACAGTTACATTTTGTACAGTATACTCTCCTTTTACAGTGCCAGTACCGTCCTCAGTACCGTCGATTTCAAAAGCAGTGTCAGAATCAGCTGCCATGTAAATCAAAGCATTGCTGATAGTTCCTTTGTAAGCCTCATCCAAATCAATACCATCATCTTTGTGACCATAAACTACCAAGTTGGTAACGTTTACAGCACCACCAAAGATTTCGATACCGTCGTCGTTTGAACCCAAAAGCTCAACATTATCAATTACAGTTCCAGAACCAACACCACCCATGGTCAAACCTTGTAGCTCATCTCCACCAGCTACTTGAGTACCTGTGTGGCGGATAGATACATATTTCAATACACCAGAGTTATCAGCATCGTCAGAACCACCATATACAGTGAAATCAAATCCTGAGGTAATACCTTCGATATCTTCAGTACCACCGTCTTCACCAACTTTAGCTTTTCCTAAAATTACGATAGATCCCCACTTACCGCGGTCACCTAATGAACGGTTTGGGCTCACACCACCGTGGGCATAAGTGATTTGATCTTGGAAGTCAGTAAAGATGATGGGTTTAGCAGCAGTACCTACTGCGTTGATTTTTCCACCTTGAGCAACCAACAATACAGTAGCGTTAGAACCTTGTCCACCAGCAGCTTTAACGATAGTTCCTTCTTCAATAGTCAAAGTAGCGCCAGATTTAACAACTACTTTACCACTCATAAACCAGATCTTGTCGTTGGTCCAAGTAGTGTTGGTAGTGATTTCTAAGATACCACCGGTACCTACGTTTACTACTTCAGGGTTAGCGATTGCATCAGCAGCATCCAAAGCAGCTTGGATAGCTCCGTTGATGTCCAATGAAGCAATACCAGCGTTTACTGCTTGAGTTGCAGCAGCAGCAGCAGCGTCAGCAATAGCTTGGGTGTTGGGATAGTTTTGAAGTGCAGCAGCAACTGCAGCGTCAACGATTTCTTGCAATTGTGCATCGTCGATCACAACTTCTTGCTCGCAAGAAGCAAAAAAAAGGGTCCCAGCAAAAAGGGCAGCCATTAATGATTTTTTCATTTTTTTGGTTTTTTAAGATTTTGAGGCAAATCTAATGGAGGACTTTTGCTGGCCAATTAATCCAACGTTAAGAATCAAGGACAATACACGCCCTAATGTTAAGTTAGTGATAATTAATGATTGATGTAATGTTAATATGCTGTATATCAGATGTTTATAAAAAATGTTTTATTCCGATTAAATCACAGTAAACGTAACTCCATAACTTTTGTAGCTATAGAAATAAGGTATGTGCACTCAAGAAGCGAGTGCGCAGTAAAATACCTGATCGATGGGGAAATTTTATATCTTAGCCATCTAACTCACTAAATGCTAGCCTGTTTATGAAGTATTGGCCCTTGCTTATACTGCTGTTTGCGACCTCACTGTTGATGGGGCAGACCTCGGTGGACGGTGAGATTCCTGGCTTAAATATGTATCCCAACCCAGTATCAGACGGGACTTTATATATCCGCACCCCCCAGGCTAAAGCAAAACAAATCACGGTATTCGATGTTTTTGGGGCCCCTGTGTTGCAGACCAACCTCAGGGGGGATCAGCTCAATGTATCTGCGTTGCCCGCTGGTGTCTATGTGATTCGCATCACTGAAGAGCGAAAAACGGCCACGCGAAAATTGATTGTCAAATAGAAAAAAGCAATGCCTTATCTTTGGGTCCATGCCAAATACCTTCGACTGGGCCTCGATTGATCACCCGGAAACATTTGACCAAATCGCCATGTATCGCTACCGCGATCAGTACGCTCATGTGGCAGTTTACCGGGAATTTTGCGATCATTTGGGACGCACCCCAGAACGGGTTCTAGCGGTGAGCCAAATACCTTACCTCCCTATTTCCTTTTTTAAAACCCATCAAGTCCTCAGGGCTGGAGCAGACACCAGTCATTATTTTACCTCAAGTGCCACTACAGGAATGGTGCCCAGCAAACATTATGTGCCTAGACTTGACGTTTACGAAAAGAGCTTTCGCCAGGGCTGGGAGTTGTTTTACGGACCTGTAGAAAACTATTGTGTACTCGCCCTGTTGCCTTCTTATCTAGAGCGCGGAGGATCTTCGTTGGTCTATATGGCCCAGGACATGATTCAGCGCAGCGGTCATCCCAAAAGCGGGTTCTACCTCGATCAATTTAAGGAGCTGAGCGAGACCCTATTGGCCTTAGAGGCCAGTCAAACACCCACCTTGCTGTTGGGGGTAACATTTGCCTTGCTGGATTTTGCAGCACAATACCCCATGGCCCTAAAACACACCATCGTCATGGAAACCGGAGGAATGAAAGGGCGTGGTCGAGAAATGATACGCGAAGAAGTGCACCAGAAACTCAGCGATGCCTGGGGCGGCGCCGCGATTCACAGCGAATACGGCATGACGGAATTGCTGTCCCAAGCCTATTCATTGGGAGGTGGGGTTTTTTCTTGCCCGCCATGGATGCGGGTGAATATCAGGGATACTGAAGATCCGCTGACCAGATTGCCAGAGGGACAGAGTGGCGGAATCGACATCATCGACTTGGCCAATGTAGATTCTTGCAGTTTTATCTCCACCCAAGATTTAGGTCGCGCTACTGGACCAGGGCAATTTAAAGTGCTCGGTCGATTTGATCACGCAGAAATCAGGGGATGTAACCTGCTGGTTGCCGTCAATCAATAATTAAACCACCACAAGCAGGTAGTAATTTTTCTTGCCTTTTTGCAAAAGCACATATCGATCTGCAATCAAGTCCTCCGAGGTGATCAAGCGATCTTCCGCCACCTTTTCTTTGTTGACCGATATCGCGTTTTGTTGCAATTCCCGTCGAGCAGCTCCATTCGAGGGGAGAAATCCAGTCTGACCGGCCAATGCATCCACCATCCCCAGACCAGCCACTAAGGCATCTCGGGACACTTCCGCCTGGGGAACACCCTCAAAGGCATCCAACAAACTGCGCTCATCCAAACTGCGCACCATATCAGCCGTCGCTTGACCAAAAAGAATGGCGCTGGCCTGTTGGGCGCGATCCAACGCCTGTTGTCCGTGGACCAAAATGGTCACCTCTTGGGCTAGCTTGGTTTGCAAGGCGCGTTCGTGGGGTGCGTTGCTGTGGGTTTGAATCAGCGTTTCAATCGTGGGCTGGTCCAAAAGCGTAAATATTTTGATGTATTTAGCCGCGTCTTCGTCAGACGTGTTCAACCAGTATTGATAAAAGGCATAAGGAGAGGTGCGTTGGGCATCCAACCAAATATTACCGCCTTCTGTCTTGCCAAACTTGGTGCCGTCTGCTTTGGTGATCAAGGGACAGGTCATGGCATACCCTTTGCCACCTCCGATACGTCGGATCAGTTCAGTCCCTGTGGTGATGTTCCCCCACTGATCGCTGCCGCCCATCTGCAAGGTACAGTGGTGGGTCCGGTAGAGGTGAAGAAAATCATAGCCCTGCACCAACTGATACGTAAACTCTGTAAATGACATCCCTTCTTTGGCATCTGCAGAAAGACGTTTTTTCACCGAATCTTTGGCCATCATATAGTTCACCGTGATGTGTTTGCCCACATCGCGGATAAAATCCAAAAAGGTAAAGGAATGCATCCAATCATAGTTGTTGACCAGAACGGCTGCATTGGGTTGATCGCTGTGAAAATCCAGAAAACGGGCGAGCTGTCCTTTGATCGCTTCTTGATTGTGTCTCAAAGTAGGTTCATCGAGCAGATTGCGTTCCGCTGATTTGCCCGAAGGATCGCCGATCATCCCGGTGGCGCCCCCGACCAAAGCGACAGGCTTATGGCCGCAAAGCTGAAAATGCTTGAGCATCATCACACCCACCAAGTGACCGATGTGCAAAGAATCTGCCGTAGGATCAATGCCCACATAAGCAGCGCGCATGGATTCCATCAAATGGGCTTCAGTTTCGGGCATCACATCGTGGATCATGCCTCGCCAAGTCAATTCAGCAACAAAATTCTTCATCGTAGGTGTTCTTTCGGGGGCAAATATAGGAATTGGTCCCTCCAAAGCCTTGGCCTGGGACTACTTTTTCACGTAAAACCAATTGGGCATACTAGTCCTGCTGAGGCTTAGGCGCCAAAACCACAGGAGGTGTTTCTGTAGACTTCTCCGCTTGGGCTTTCTCTAAAGCCTCTTTAATACGGGCGTCTAAAGCTTCTTTTTCTCGGTCGATACGCAACATAACTCGGTTGTATATCCCCTCATAAACCTCGGGTTGGGCCGCGTAATACCGATCGTTTTGCACATAAGAGAGGCTGTCCAAACCGTACCAACCATACATGGTTTGTTCCGGATTGGGGACGATGCGTTGGATTTCTGAGGCGTAGGACTGAACAGATTTAAACATGACTAGGTCGTAGACCAAGGACTCCATTTCAGATTCGCTGAGCAAATGATCAGGTTTTTCGGCCACCTGCTTCACACAGCTGACAGCAAAAACGAGTAAAAGTACCCCTATGTATTTCAGGCTGATTTTCATCGGTCAAATGTCAAACGCATTCCCTTGATTTCCGGCGAAATCAGGCCTTGGTTGTAGGCCAAATGGCCGTTGACCAAGGTATGGGTCACTGCGTAGTTAAACGATTGTCCTTCAAACGGAGACCATCCGCACTGGGCCACAATATTTTCCTTACCCACTGTCCAAGTTTTGGGTTGGACCACGGCGATATCCGCGTAATATCCTTCCCTGAGGTAGCCCCTTTTGTGTACTTGAAATAGATCTGCTGGGTTGTGGCACATTTTGCGCACCACTTGATTGAGCGATATTTTACCGCGCTCTACAAAATCCAACATGGCTACCAAACTGTGTTGTACCAAGGGTCCGCCAGAAGGCGCTTGCGCATAGGGTTTATTCTTTTCTTCCCAAGTGTGGGGGGCGTGGTCGGTGGCGATCACATCGATGCGGTCTTCGAGCAAGCCAGCCCATAGCGCATCGCGATCAGCCGCGGACTTCACGGCAGGATTCCACTTGATCAGGTTTCCTTTGGTCGCGTAATCCTCGTCAGAAAACCACAAATGATGGATGCATACCTCAGCGGTGATCTGTTTTCCTTTTAGTGGTCCGGGGGCCAATAAGTCCATTTCAATCCCCGTAGACAAATGGAACACGTGGAGGCGCGCGCCTGTGGCGCGCGCTAAGGCTATGGCGCGTGAAGAAGACAAATAACAGGCTTCGGCATTGCGGATAACCGGATGCAGCTCAGGGGTCATCTGATCGCCATAAGTTTCTTGGGCCCAGGCCATTTGAGCCCTGATGGTGGCCTCATCCTCACAATGGGCGGAAATCACCAGCGGAGTAGCCCTAAATATTTTTTCAATCACTTGGGGGTCATCCACCAGCATATTGCCGGTTGAGGAACCCAAAAACAATTTGATGCCTGAGGTCGCCTTGGGGTCCAAACGTTTGATTTCCTCTAAGTTGTCATTGGTGCCTCCGAGCAAAAAGGAATAATTGGCCACAGAACTCGCGGCGCCCATGGCCATTTTTTGTTCCAAGGCCTCCAAAGTCACCGTCTGTGGGTTGGTGTTGGGTTGCTCCATAAAAGAGGTAGTTCCCCCAGCCACTGCCGCTCTACTTTCAGAAGCGATGCAACCCTTGTGGGTTAATCCCGGTTCGCGAAAGTGTACTTGATCGTCGATCACTCCTGGAAAAACATAGCCGCCCTGAGCATCGATCACTGTGGCATTGGGGTGGGACAAGTCTGTCCCTATTTTTGCGATATAGGTTCCTTCCACCAAGATATCTGCAGCAAACTGCTGATCTTCATTGACTAGGATCCCGTTTTTGATCAAAATTCTTTTCATGCGGTAAAGTTACTCAACGAATCATTTTTCAGCGACTTTGATCGATTAGAATCACTTATGAGTGGGATGTCTTTTTTTTATGAAACAACTGATCCCACTTGAGGCGCAGCACACCCCAAACCGCTTCTTTGACGATGGAAGCATTCATTTTTGAATGACCGAGTTCTCGGTCTTTAAATACAATGGGGACCTCTACAATTTTAAAGCCTGCGGTAAAGGACTTAAACTTCATTTCAATCTGGAAAGCATAGCCGACAAACCGAATGCGATCGAGGTCTAAATGCTCCAGAACTTCCCTGCGGTACCCGACAAATCCAGCTGTGGGATCTTGAACGCGCATTCCAGTGATCAACTTGACGTAAAACGAAGCGCCATAAGACAGCAGAATGCGGTGCAGTGGCCAGTTGACCACGTTGACCCCTTGGATGTAGCGAGAGCCTACGGCCACGTCTGCCCCTTGTGAACACGCGTCATAAAGGCGCACTAAATCATCTGGATTGTGGGAAAAATCAGCATCCATTTCAAAGACATATCCGTAATCACGGGCCAATGCCCACTTGAATCCATGAATATACGCTGTCCCTAGACCGTTCTTTTCTGTCCGTTCTTCGAGAAAAAGCTGACCGGGAAATTTTTCTTGCAGATTTTTCACCAGCTGACCCGTTCCATCAGGGGAACCGTCATCAACCACCAACAGATCAAAGGCCATAGGCAAAGAGAATACCTTGTGCACCATCGCCTCGATGTTTTCCTTTTCGTTATAGGTGGGAATAATAACCAGTCGGTGAGACATAAATCCGTGATCGCTTGTGGGTTGTGGAACAAAAGTACACCATTATTTGTACTTTTGAGGGCCTAATTCAACCTCCTGTGCCCACTTCACGACTTGCGCTATTTTGGATCATGCTCGCTTTACTGCTGGGCATCAACCTGTGGCAAGCATCCGTGACTGAATTGATTTACGACGAAGCTTATTACTGGTACTTTAGCCAACAACCGGCTTGGGGATATTTTGACCACCCACCGATGATGGCTTGGATGATTGCTTTGGGACAGCTGTTTTTCTCAGGAACTCTAGGGGTGCGGATCGCAGGAATTTTGTTGAGCGCAGCTACTTATCTTCTGGTTTGGGACATGATCAGCGGTGTGAAAAAAAACCACTATATCCCCGAATTCTTCTTGTGGATGTTTTCCATGACCCTGCTTAACGCCTACGGTTTCTTCACCTTACCGGATACCCCACTGCTCTTTTTCAGCGCCTTGTTTCTTTGGAGCGTCAAGAAACTGATCAAAAAACCCACATGGACCTATGCCCTGATCACAGGAACTGCCATGGCGGCGATGATGTACAGCAAATACCACGCTGTACTCGTGATTATCGGTGTGGTGATTGGGTATTGGCCGCTGGTGCGCATGACTAAAGCTTGGGTAGCTGTTCTATGGGCTTTGCTGCTGTACACACCTCATTTGTACTGGTTGTACACCCACGAATTTGTATCGGTGGCTTACCACTTAAGCGAGCGACCCAACCAACCCTACCGATTTGAAGCATTTACACTGGGCTACTTGGTCAACATCATCGCCCAATTTGGTTTTACCCTGCCCTGGGTCATTTATGCCTGGTACAAAGCGCCCAAAGGTCGATTCAGCACAGTGCTTAAATCACTGGTGTTCTTTGTTTTGACTTTCTTTTTTATTTCCAGTTTTACCAAGCGTATTCAAACCCAATGGATTGTGGTGATCGCCATTCCAACAGCCGTTTTGGTTTGGGAGCTCTATTTAAGGGACAGAAAAATACGCCGCCCCCTGATGTGGAGTGCCGCAATCACAGCACTGGTATTGATCTATGCGCGCATCGGCTTGGTACATGAGTCACTGCTGCCCATTCGCTATGAAACACACGGCAACCAGGTTTGGACCAGTCGGCTTCAAGCAGAGGTGGGCGACTCACCTGTCGTGTTCTTGGATTCCTACAGAAATGCCCCTATGTACGCCTTTTACCAAGCAGGGCATTCCTACTCCCTAAACACCATGGGCTATAGAAAAAATCAATACAGCATCGACAACTCCTATGAGCGGATTCAAGGAAAGAAAATAGCACTCATAGGCCCTAAATCACATGTGTATTGGCAGCAAAATAAAGCTCAGTTCAGTTTTGAGAAAGCAGTGGGCGACACCTATTTTGGCACATGGATCGAAGAGTTCTCCTATTACGACCAGATCAAGGCCAAAATCACCCAAGTCCATGGGGATCAAGTGCGTTTGGAATTAACCCACCAGGATCCTCATGCGCTTAAAGGACAACAAATTTACCTGAGTTTTGGTGTGTTGGACGACCACAAAAGGCTCCAGAGGCAAATCCCTTGGCCTTTGGAACCTCAGGCAATTCCCGACTCATGGAGTCCCCAAGACACCCTGCGGCTCCAAATGATATGGCCTAAAGCAGTATCGAAAAATATTCCTGGGGTGCGTGTCGGTGTAGGCAGTTTTTCGCTCCCGGCCGGACTTCAAGGCGCTCCACAAAAAACAGCGGAATGGAACCCATAATACGCACCTCCTCCACGCCTGATGGTTTGTTTTGGCTCCTTCTATTGGGTCTAGGACTGGGCGTGGCTGCCCGTTATAGAGACCCAAATCGCTGGGCGCTGTTCAGTACCTTGGCCGTCAACAACAAATACCTGATGGTCTTTAACCGCGGAAAGCTTTGGCGTCAACCTTTTTTTTGGATGATGAATCTGGCATTCTGGGTGAACAGCACCGCCTTTCTCTGGGTGCACTGGACCGATCTAGGTCTGGGCCGTAAAACACCAGAACTTTGGTGGCTATTTGCCGGAGTTGGACTGGGGTTGGCGTCCAAAATTGGTGCGCAAAAAACAACCGCAGAATTGTTTTCCAACAAAACTGTTGCTCAATTGATTCACGGAAAGCTGAGTTATCAAAATTTCGGGGGTTTATTCCTGTTTTTAGGGGCAGGGATAGGCGCGTATTTTTCTTGGTCTAATACACTCATTACCTGGGTATTTACCCTGATTTACGCCCTGATATTGGGGGTTGGGTGGTTTACATTGATCAAGGCGCATCAAAAATATCTGCAGCGCCGCATTTTCTACTTTATTTTGTACATTTGTGCCTTCGAAATAGCGCCTTGGATCATACTCTGGCGCTATCTAAACAAGGGGCTTCTATGAAAGTAAAAACCATTCTGGTATCTCAGCCTGAACCCAAAGCGGAAAACTCTCCCTACCAAAAAATTGTGGATGCTGAAAAAATCAAAATTGATTTTAGACCATTCATCCACGTGGAAGGGGTAGACGCCAAAGAGGTACGCCAACAAAAAATCGATCTAAGCCAGTATACGGCTGTGATTTTTACCAGCAGAAACTCCATCGACCACTACTTCCGCATGGCTGAAGAAATGCGCTTTAAAGTGCCTGACACTATGCGCTATTTCTGTCAATCTGAAGCAGTTGCGTTTTATTTGCAAAAATATGTGGTGTACCGCAAGCGCAAAATTTATGTCGGGAAAATCGACTTCCCAGACTTAGCGCCTTTGTTTAAAAAATACAAAGAAGAAAAATTCTTGCTTCCGAGTTCTGATGTGTTAAAACCCGAAGTGCCTCAAACTTTGGACGGACTTAAACTCAACTGGACCCGAGGTATTTTTTACCGCACCGTGATGAGCGATCTGTCAGATCTGAGGGATGTATACTATGATATATTGGTGTTTTTCAGCCCAGCTGGAATTGAGTCCTTAAAAAAGAACTTCCCAGATTTTGAGCAAAACAATACCCGTATTGCGGTATTTGGAAACACCACTATGGAAGCTGCAAAGCGTGAAAACCTGCGCATTGACATCAAAGCCCCAACGCCAGAGGCACCATCCATGACCATGGCATTGCACAACTACATCAAAGAAGTCAACAAGCTAAAATAGCCACACGGACTGTTGAACATGAACGAAACCCTGCCTTGGCGGGGTTTTTTTATGCTTGCTCCGCAATAATATAGAAGAATTAAAACATTTTTCTATATTTATGTGGCATTTACAACAATCTATGGCGCCTACCTTCATCACACTATTTGGCAGTGGCAAATCCACCCCCTACCTCATCGACTATCTGTTGGACCAGGCCCCTGTTCACGGATTCACTTTGCGCGTTATTGACCGAGCTTGGGGTTTTGTATCCCCAAATTGGCGAGATAGCCCCTACTGTGAATTGATTGAACTGGAAATAGATCAAGCCGAAGCGCGCAGCAACTATATTGCCACCTCTAAAGTGGTGGTGTCTATGTTGCCCGCTCACATGCACGGAGTCATTGCCGAAGATTGTTTGACCCATAAAGTACCCCTGGCAACAGCCTCTTATGTTTCAGACCAGATCCGCGCTATGGAACCCAAGCTCCGTGAAGTGGGAATAACTTTTTTATTTGAAATGGGTTTAGATCCAGGACTGGACCACATGAGCGCCATGGAGCTGATCGATGATATCCGGGCCCGAGGTGGTGTCATTAAGCTATTTGAATCATTTGCCGGAGGCTTGGTCGCACCGGAGAGCGATGACAATCCGTGGCGCTATAAGTTTAGCTGGAATCCGAGAAATGTGGTGTTGGCTGGTCAGGGTGGTGCTGCGAAATTTCTACAAGAAGGCACATTTAAATACATCCCCTACCACAAGCTATTTCGGCGCATTGAATTTATGGAGATCGAAGGATTTGGGAAATTTGAAGCCTACCCCAACAGGGATTCTTTGAGCTATCAAAAGGCCTATGGTTTAGAAAATGTGTTGACCCTTTTTCGGGGCACCATGAGAAGAGTTGGTTTTTCCAAAGCATGGAATCACCTAGTTCAGCTGGGCATGACGGATGACAGTTACGCCATCGAGCACAGTCAAGGCATGAGCTATCGGGCATTCACCAATCTTTTCTTGCCCTATTCAGCCACGGATCGGGTAGAACTAAAACTCCGACACTACCTCAACATCGCACAAGACGATCCGGGTTGGGAGATGCTCAGTTGGTTGGGATTGTTTAGCGAAACCCTGACCATAGAACGGGCGCATGCCACCCCAGCCCAAGCCTTACAAGAAATCCTAGAAAAATCCTGGACAATGGGGCCTGAGGACAAGGACATGATCGTGATGTACCACAAGATCGGATATGAACTCAATGGCGTCATGGAACAAATCGACGCTTATATGGTGGCTATTGGCCAAGACCGACACTACACCGCTATGGCCCAAACCGTAGGACTTCCACTGGCGATTGGGGCGATGCAGCTCTTTATGGGCACCTTTGATCAACCGGGGATTCACCTTCCTTTATCCAAAGATCTATACCAACCAGTGCTCAAAACACTGCAAGAACAAGGAATTGTATTCCACCATAAAAAAACCGAATACCGGGGATATAACCCGAATGCCTTTACGGTGGATGTGTAAGCAAAAAATGGGTAAATTGGCCAAAACAAATATATAAATGAGCCAAAAGAACACCCAACTACAATTAGATGGTACCGATAAGGAGATATTGCGCAAATTGATGAAAGACGCGCGTACCCCGATTTTGGAGATTGCGCGCAAAATAGGCATCTCAGGGGCGGCCATACACCAACGGTTGCGCAAACTCGAACAATCTGGACTGATTACCGGTTCAAAGTACGTTTTGGACCCCAAAGTTTTGGGCTATACCACCATGGCTTATATCGGGGTATACCTCGATAAGGCGATGAACCATCCTGAAGCGGTAGAATCTTTAAAAAAAATTCCCGAAGTGCTTGAATGCCACTACACTACAGGCAACTGGTCTGTACTGATCAAAGTGCTTTGTCGGGACAACGCTCACCTGATGGAACTGCTGGACAAACAAATTCAAGCGATTCATGGGGTTTCTCGCACGGAGACTTTTATCTCATTGGCCCAACAAATCGACCGACAAATTGCCTTGTAATCTGCCAAAATGTGTTAATACTGATCCACGTAATTAAATTGGTACTAATTTTGACACAACCCAAATAAAAAGTTACCTATGATGTACTATGTCATTGTGGGCGTGATCGCCCTTCTGTCTATGGCTGTGAGCAGCAAGCTAAAAAGCAAGTTTGCCCACTACAGCAAACTGCATTTGCGCAATGGGATGAGCGGTGCAGAAATCGCAGAAAAAATGTTGGCGGACCACGGGATTTACGACGTAAAAGTCATCTCTACCCCAGGCCAATTAACCGACCACTACAACCCCCAAAACAAAACAGTCAACCTCAGTGAGTCGGTGTACCATCAGCGCAATGCCGCCGCCGCCGCAGTGGCCGCCCACGAATGTGGCCACGCCGTACAACACGCCACGGCCTACTCCTGGTTGACCATGCGCTCTAAAATGGTTCCTATGGTTCAAGTCGCCTCTGGTCTCTCTCAATGGGTGATCATGGGTGGTTTGATTCTCTCGGCCTCATCACCCTTGGGCAGTATGGTGTTTTTGGCCGGTATTATCCTCTACGGTATTGTGACCGCTTTTACACTCATCACCCTACCCGTTGAATACGACGCGAGTAACCGCGCGATTCTGTGGTTGGAACGCAAAAATATGGTGAGCCAACAAGAACTAGCCGGAGCCAAAGACGCTTTGAAATGGGCGGCGCGCACCTACCTGGTTGCTGCCATTGGCGCCTTGGCCACACTGGCTTATTTCGTGTTGCGCTTTTTGGGCAGCAACCGGGATTAATCACTGGATATGTGATCAAAAAAAGGGGGAGGCCGCTGGCCTCCCCCTTTTTTAATTTAAAGACACAGCGCTCTAGAGCACAATGTTCACAATCTTCCCAGGAACAACAATGACCTTTTTGGGCGTAGCTCCACCTAGGTATTCCAGTGTTTTGGGGTGTGCCATCACTACTGCCTCCACCTCATCTTTGGGAGTATCCAAGGACAATGACAAGGTGAACTTTGTTTTTCCATTAAATGAAATCGGGTATTCCTTTTCGGATTCAGCCACCATCGCCGGATCAAAAACCGGGAAGGGCACATGGGCAATCGATCCGTTGTGGCCCATCATTTGCCATAGTTCCTCAGCGATGTGTGGGGCATAGGGAGACACCAATACCGCTAAAGGCTCCAATACCGACCTGGCCTTACAGCCTTGTTGGGCGAGTTCATTCACGCAAATCATAAAGCTGGATACCGAAGTGTTAAACGAAAACTGGGTCACGTCTTCGGTAACTTTCTGAATGGTTTTGTGGAGTGTCTTCAAAGAAGCAGCACTGGGCGTGCTCTCGTCCACCAAACATTGGGTGCCATCGCTGTACAGTCGCCACAATTTTTTCAAAAACCCAAGAGTACCTGTAATTCCCGCGGTGTTCCATGGCTTAGACTGTTCTAAGGGGCCTAAAAACATCTCGTACAGCCGGAGTGCATCAGCCCCATAGGTAGCACAGACCTCGTCTGGACTCACCACATTGTATTTGGACTTGGACATTTTTTCCACTTCCCTACCGGTGTAGTAAACCCCGTTTTCCAATTCAAAAACAGCTTGGGCATACTCAGGTCTCCAAGCCTTAAATGCGTCTATATCCAGTGCGTCAGAGGCATTGACCATGGATACGTCCACGTGAATCGGGGTCACTGGACGGTCTCCGATCAACCCCTTAGACACAAAAGTTTTGTTGTCCTCCAAACGGTACACAAATGCGGAGGTACCGGTAATCATCCCCTGATTGATCAGCTTCTGGGCAAAATGTTCCTGGGGAATAAATCCGCGGTCATAGAGGAACATCGTCCAAAAACGAGCGTACAAAAGGTGCCCTGTTGCGTGTTCGCTTCCGCCGATGTACAAATCCACTTGACCCCAGTATTTCATCACTTCTTCATCGGCCAACGCAGCTGTATTCTTCGGATCCATGTAGCGCAAAAAGTAGAAGGAACTTCCCGCCCAACCTGGCATAGTGTTCAGTTCAAGAGGGAAAACTGTCTTTTGGTCGATCAATTCATTGGCAACCACGCGATTTTGGACGGTATCCCAGGCCCAATGGGTAGCATTGCCCAAGGGCGGCTCTCCGGTAGGGGTGGGTAAATATTGTTTTACCTCAGGCAAAACCACCGGCAAATGCGCGTGATTTACCAACTCGGGCACCCCATTTCTGTAAAACACAGGAAATGGTTCCCCCCAATATCGCTGTCGACTAAAAACGGCATCCCGCAAACGGTAATTGATTTTACCTTGACCCAGACCACGCGATTCTATCGCTGCTATAGCCGCCTTTAGCGCGGATTTATAATCCAATCCGGTCAGAAAATCAGAGCTGTCAATCACCACCCCGTCTTTGGACTCATAGGCAGCAGTGCTGACATCTACCTCTTTAAAAATATTGGGAATGGGCAAGGAAAAATGCTGGGCAAAATCCCAATCGCGTTGATCCCCACAAGGAACAGCCATCACAGCCCCTGTCCCATAACCGGCCAAAACATAATCCCCGATCCAAACTGGAATAGGCTCCTGGGTGAACGGATGCGCCACATAGGCACCTGTAAATACGCCGGAAATTCTTTTCACATCCGCCATACGGTCGCGTTCAGAGCGTTGGGCAGTAGCGGCCACGTATTCTTGGACGGCCCCTCTTTGGTCGGGGGAAGTCAGTAGATCCACCAATGGATGCTCAGGTGCCAAGGTCATAAACGACACCCCAAAAATGGTGTCGGGACGGGTGGTAAACACCTCGATCGGATAAGTTTCTTTGAGGTAATCGCTGGGCAGGGTGTGAAAAATAACCTGAGCGCCTTGTGAACGACCGATCCAGTTGGTTTGGGCATCTTTTAGAGGCTGAGGCCAATCCAGCTGGGCCAATCCATCGAGCAAACGCTGGGCATAAGCAGCAATACGCATGCTCCACTGAAGCATTTTCTTGCGCACCACCGGATGACCACCGCGTTCAGAACGACCGTTGATCACCTCGTCATTGGCCAAAACAGTACCCAGGGCAGGGCACCAATTCACTTCGGTTTCTGCCAAATAGGTCATGCGATAATGCTGTAGGAGCTCCTCTTTTTGGGCGGGTGAAAAACCCGCCCAATCCGATGCGCTGCAGGCGGGCGCCATTTCGGCGCCCGCCGCATGTACCCCTGCATTTCCCTCGCTCGCAATTCGATCGATCAGCAGGTTAATCGGTTGTGCTTTGTCTGTGTCCAGGTCGTACCAAGACTGAAACAACTCGCTAAAAATCCACTGAGTCCAGCGGTAGTAGGCAGGGTCTGAGGTGCGCACCTCCCTGTCCCAATCAAAGGAAAAACCAAGCTGATCGAGTTGGGTGCGGTAGCGGTCAATATTGGCCTGGGTGGTGATTGACGGATGTTGTCCAGTTTGGATCGCATACTGTTCGGCAGGAAGACCAAAAGAGTCATACCCCATAGGGTGCAACACATTAAATCCTTGGTGTCGTTTAAAACGCGCATAGATGTCCGAGGCGATGTACCCCAGGGGATGCCCGACGTGAAGCCCAGCGCCCGAGGGATAAGGAAACATATCCAACACGTAGTATTTGGGTTTGTCTGAGTGGTTGTCTGCGGCAAATGTCTTGTGCTGTGCCCAATAAGCCTGCCAACGGGCTTCGATTTCTGTAGGTTGGTAATTCATCATCTTGTACAATATCCGTGGGGCGACGCGCCCTAGCCTGCATCCAAAACAGACTGGGGCAAAAATAGTCATTAGGGATTAGACCTCGGGGCAGGGGGCAGGAATTTTTGCTACATTTGGGGCATTCTTGCGCCATGAATACAGCATTTGACAAATTTCAAAAACAAAGACTGATCAGCTCCTACTTCTCAGTAGTGCTCAGCATTGCTCTGGTCCTATTTCTGATGGGACTTTTGGGCGTTTTAGTGTTAAACACCAAAAAAATCGGCGATCACTTCAAAGAGCAAGTACACCTGGTGCTGTTCTTGGCCGATGACACCTCGGACCAACAGATCAAAGAAATCAGCAAGGCCTTATCCGAAAAGCCCTACACCAAGTCGATGACCTTTATCTCCAAAGACGAGGCTGCTCAAGCTCAAGAAAAAGATTTAGGAGAAAACTTTGTGGAATTCCTAGGGTTTAATCCCCTAAAAAATGCGCTTGACGTTCAGCTGAATGCTGAATTTGTCGACCCAACGACCATCGCTGAAGCCGTGGCCGAATGGGAAGCGACCAAAGGCATAGCCGAGGTGAGCTACGACCAGCCACTGATCGGTTTATTGAACGAAAACATCACCAAAATGACGTTGTGGATCCTGGTGGTCAGCGGAATATTCAGTTTAGTGGCGTTTTTGTTGATCAACAGTTCCATTCGACTGTCGATCTACGCCAAGCGATTCATCATCAAAACCATGCAGATGGTAGGGGCTACCCCAGGTTTTATCCGAAAACCATTTATCTTGACCAACGTAAAACTCGGTCTGATCGGCGCGGTGATGGCTGATATATTTATCGGCATCGTGCTGTGGCGCGTACAACAAAGCATTCCAGAACTGGATGTACTGGGCGATATCAAACAAGTAGCTTGGCTGTTTTTGGGCGTGCCATTTTTGGGAATGTCCATTGCTGGCATCAGCACATTCTGGGCCGCTCAGCGTTTTCTAAAACTGCGCACCGCTGAACTATACGATTAACTATGGGAGACAACAACACCTTATTCGGAAAAAGAAACTATGTCTTTTTGGGCATAGGAATCGCGTTAATGGCCTTGGGTTTTGTGCTGATGAGTGGCGGTAAGAGTCAAGATCCCCAAGTCTTTAATCCGGAGATTTACAACTTTAGACGCATCAGACTGGCGCCAACCCTGGTATTGGCCGGGCTTGGTGTGTTGGTATACGCTGTATTGACCAAACCACGCGCTTGATATGGAACTACTCGAAGCGATTTTGCTGGGTCTGATTCAAGGGCTTACTGAATTTTTACCGGTTTCCTCCAGCGGACACCTCGAACTGGGCAAGGCTATTTTGGGCTACACCCCAGAAGAAGGCTTGCTGTTTACCGTGATGCTGCATTTAGCAACTGCCCTAGCCACGTTGATTGTGTTTCGCGCACAAGTGGGGCAAATCCTCCGGGGATTGTGCTCGTTTACTTGGAATGAAGAGACCCAATACAGCTTAAAAATCATCGCCTCCATGGTACCCGCTGCGCTCGTCGGCGTGTTTTTTGAAGACGAACTCTCCGCCTTATTTGACGGAAGTGTGCTTTTTGTCGGATGGATGCTGTTGGTTACTGCGGCTTTACTCGCCTACGCGGATCGGGCCCAAAGCGGGGACAAAAAAATAGGCGCGCGTCAAGCAGTCATCATCGGAATAGCGCAAGCCATTGCGATACTTCCGGGAATTTCGCGTTCAGGAGCCACCATCGCCACAGCCTTGGTGCTCAAAACAGATAAAAGTCAAGCTGCTCAATTTTCCTTCTTGATGGTGGTCCCGCTGATCCTGGGCAAAGTCGCTAAAGACCTCATGGAGGGCACATTGACGGAAGCCTCTATGGACTGGGCACCGATCATAGCCGGAGGCATCGCCGCGTTTGTCAGTGGGTGGTGGGCTTGTACTTGGATGGTTCAATTGGTGCGCAAAAGCAAGCTCACCTATTTTGCGGTGTACTGTGCGATCGCTGGCGCAATCGCCATCACTGTTGGCACCTTAGTCTCATGATGAAGTGGACTGCAGAGGACGTGCAGAGCGGACAAATACTGCTCTTGGACAAACCCTTGGGCTGGACCTCCTTCCAAGCCGTTAACGCAGTAAAATGGTCCTTGCGCAAGGCTTTGGGTTTAAAGAAATTCAAAATCGGTCATGCGGGTACCCTAGATCCATTGGCCACTGGGCTTTTGGTGATCTGTACCGGGAAAATGACCAAGCAAATCGATACTTTTCAGGGGCAAACCAAAACCTACACAGGCGTGATGAGGCTCGGAGCCACCACCCCATCCTACGATTTAGAAACCCCCATAGACCAAACCTTCCCGGTCGAACACATCGATCAGCCATTGATCAACAGCGTTATCCCTCAGTTTAGCGGGGAAATCTGGCAAAAACCCCCTGTGTTTTCCGCCCTAAAAAAAGAGGGACAGCGGTTGTACGAACTGGCCAGACAAGGAACGGCTGTAGATATACCCGCCAGGCCTATCCACATCTACCAACTAGAACTCGGACCATGGGTGTCGCCAGACCTGCCATTTACCGTTCAATGTTCCAAAGGCACCTATATCAGATCTCTTGCTTATGATGTGGGGAAAGCGCTCAACAGCGGAGCACATTTGACCGAATTGAGAAGAACGCGGATTGGGGCGTTTGAGGTGGGAGATGCCTGGCAGATTGAGGCCCTGAAAAAATCTTTAGGATTAGATCAGACCTCAGAAAACAATCAGTGATATGGAGTGGGGAGATAACCAACTAAAAGCATTGGCCATCGCTACGGGAATCATGGGTAGTGTGGTGCTTTTATTGGGTATTCGCCTGCAAGGACAGGCCCAAAACGAGGTGTTTATGGCGGAAATCGACTTCCAAGAACCAACGCCACCACCCAGTCCAGAACCGGAAATACAGCTGGCAGAACCTGCACCTGAAGCCCCAGAACCGACTACCCTCCAGGCTTTTAACACGGAAGAAAAAGAGACAAAGGCATCCGCTCCAGAAAAAAGTCAAGCCCAAGCCGACTTTGAACAAGCGGAGAAAGCGATGTGGGCCCAGGGACCCATCGGTGCTGACTACGCCTTAAAACTCAAGGCGATTCAAAAACCAGATGTTTTAGAGGAAGTAGATCCCGAACAGCTCACTGAAAAGGTGTACAACAAGCCGCAAAACACCCGGATTTGGTACAGTCTGGTCGGGCGTATGCACCGATATATCGCTGTACCCATTTATATATGCCCCTCAGGAGGCAAAGTCGCGGTGCGCATCAAAGTCAATGAAAAAGGACAGGTGGTAGAGACAGCTATAGACCCCAAGCAAACCACCACCGAAAACGGATGCCTGCTGGAGAACGCACAAAAATACGCGCTGCAAACCTTGTTTGACCCAGCCCAAACCCCCCAACAATGGGGCACAATTTACTACCTGTTTTCCCCTAGATAAGGGTCCTAACGCCCAAAAATAAGTTCCATCACCGTGCCCGATGGGCCGGTTTTGGCCACGCGCACCACACCTTTGTGGTATTGGACCACAATGCGTTGAACCAGGGAAAGTCCCAACCCCCAGCCTCGTTTCTTGGTGGTAAAGCCGGGCTGAAAAATTTTTTTGACCGCACTTCTGGGAATACCGGGGCCTTGATCGACCACGCGAACGGCCACTCCTTGGGGGTGTTTTTGAAGTTGTATGACCAGCCTGCCTTTACCCTGCATCGCATCGATCGCATTTTTGAGCAAATTCTCCATACACCAGGCATAGAGCGGTTCATTGAGCATGACCTCCACCTCGTCAAGCTGAATATCCCAGGACCATTCGATGGACTCCGGCCAGCGAGGACTGAGATAATCCACCGCTTTTTGGGTGGCCGCTACAATGGGGACCACAGCAAGCGTCGGCGGGGTTCCAATCCGGGCAAATCGATCCGTAATCAAATGCAGGCGCTCCAAATCCCTGTCGATTTCATCTCCAATTTCAGGGGCCAATCCTTGGGCTTTCAACAAACCATTCCAGCCCATCAGCGCACTTAAAGGGGTGGCTATTTGGTGGGCAGTCTCCCGGGCCATACCTGCCCAAAGCTTGTTCTGAGCCGCAATTTTACTGCTCCTGTGGTAAATCATCACCAGTCCTGCAAACAGCAACAGCACCAACAGCAATGCCCAAGGGTAATAGGCCAGCTGCTGGGCCAGCGGAGCTGGCCCCCAGTAAAGCGTCGCTAAAACAACCCCATCCACCTCCATAACCAAAGGGGTGTTTTCACCGGCGTATTGTTCGATCAGATTTTTGATCTGAACGGTATCCTTAGCCACTTCTGGAGGAAGATTATTGACTGAATAACTCCCATCCCTATGGGCCAACACCATAGGGGTTTGGGTATTGGATTGAAAAATTTTAAGAATAAGCGGCCCTAAGCTTTCACTCGGGTCCATGCCCATAAACTGACTTTGGGCGAGTGCCCAAATTTCCATTTTGCGCTGCTCTTCCGCGCGATAAGCTTCTAGAAATGACCGAGTCTGCCAGAGAATGAGTCCGACAATAGCCAAAGCGATGCCGGTCAACATCAATCGGCTATAGCGCATAAACAAAGAGCGTAGGGACATCATATCGGTGGAAAACTAGACCTGCTTTGCTTTATTTTTTGTGTCGGGCCTTGCTAAAGATAATTGAATCCCATGATTTTTTGCGTTAACTTGCCACCACAAAATTGAAGTTATGGAAGTGATTGGCACGCTTAAAAAAATTGAAGACACCAAAACCTTTGGTGCAAAAGGGTTTAGAAAACGCGAGGTAGTCATCCTTACAGAGGAGCAATACCCCCAACCCTTGATGATTGAATTCGTTCAAGACAAATGCGATTTACTCGACCGTTTTTCTGCGGGTCAATCGGTAAAAATATCGATTAACCTTCGCGGTAGAGAATGGGAAAACCCCCAAGGAGAAGTAAAATACTTTAATTCTATTCAAGGATGGCGGATCGAGTCCAATGCAGTGACTCCCAGCCAAAACTTGCCTGAAATGCCTGCGGGACACGCTTTTCCTCCAGCAGATGCGTACAGCCAGGATGAAGCAGATGATTTGCCTTTCTAGGCCGCTGAATTAAAGATGAGCTAATTCCGATTGAATGCGATCGGCTACTGCTGTAAAAGCCTCCTGAGTGAGGCTTTCTTTTTTTCCAAAAGTGGCGTCCGCCATGGTGTTGAGCGGAATTAGGTGCACATGCACATGAGGTACTTCTAAACCGATCACCGTCCATCCTACGCGTTTGCAGGGTACGGCTTTTTCTAGAGCGACCGCCACGCGTCTTGAAAATTGCATCAGGGCACCAAACTCAGATTCAGTGAGCTCAGTGATTTTATCCACTTCTCTTTTGGGCACGCACAGCGTATGACCAACAGCGTTGGGATTTACGTCTAGGAAAGCGATAAAGTCCTCGGTTTCATCGACGATATACGCGGGAATTTCTCTTTGAATAATGCGGGTAAAAATACTGGCCATACTCAGTTTCTGGTGATCTCTACTATTTCGAATGTGATTTTTCCGTTGGGCACCGCGATTTCTGCAGTTTCACCCACTTTTTTCCCCAAAAGTCCTTTGCCGATCGGCGAACTCACCGAAATTTTACCGGTTTTCAAATCCGCTTCGCTTTCAGCGACCAAGGTATAGGTCATTTTGGCCCCATTGGCCGTATTTTTTAGGGTTACTGTAGACAGCACCAAAACTTTAGAAGTGTCCAGTTGAGATTCATCGATCAAGCGGGCGTTGGAGAAAATCTCCTCCATCTTAGCGATTTTAAGTTCCAAAAGTCCTTGGGCCTCTTTGGCTGCATCATACTCCGCGTTCTCCGACAAATCACCTTTATCCCTAGCCTCTGCGATGGCCTCAGAAGCCTTTGGGCGCTCTACATCCCTGAGGTGGTCCAGCTCCTCCTTGAGTTTTTTTAACCCTTCTGCGGTATAGTAAGAAACATTACTCATATCTTCACACTTTAAATCAAAAAATCCTCTGGTTCAGAGGATTTACACAAATATACAAAAAAACAAATCAACGTGAAACGTCTGATTTTTATCGCCTGTATGCTGTTTTTTGGGGCGGCATGCACCCCGGAATACGGACAGAGAAACCCCTACCTTCAAGAGGTGCGGTTTTCGGTAGAACTCAACCTCAACTTACCCGCTTATGCCCCTTTACAACAAGTCGGAAATCCTGTATTGATTACGACTACAGGGGTGGGAACCCAAGGGGTTTACGTCATCAACACAGGATTTGACCAGTTTCGCGCCTTTGAGGCCGCTTGCCCCAACCATGCGCCAAACACTTGCTCTTTGCTGACTTTATCCGGTCAAAACGGCGTTTGTAGCTGTGAAGGTTACACCTACACCTTGTTTACCGGACAGATGCTCCAGCGTCCCAACGACGGAAAACGCTATTACGATCTATTGTCCTACCAAGCAGCGCTTTACGGCAATACCCTCAGGGTGTTTCAGCCCTAGTTGCCTGCACTACCAAGCCATCTCCAAACCGACTAAAAAGTGTCTGCCCGCTTGGGGATAGAATCCAGCGCCTTCCACCGTAGTAGTCACGCCGGGCGCTGACCAAGTATCGTCGTAGGTGTAGTAATAGCCATTGGTGACCAAATCGCGATTGAATAGATTATTCACCATAGCTGAAAGAGTGATTTTTGGCCCATAGGCGGGGGTAAATGTTCTACTGGCTACTAAATCCCACTGGGTGTAGGCAGGTAAAAGTCCCACCTCGGACTGGGTATTCCCCAGATACTGTGTGCCCACATGCTGGGCGGCTAACTGGATTCTGCTTCGGGCGTCTGGTGTCCACACCCAAATACTGCTGGCAACTACTTCGGGCGATAAGGCAATCGGCGTGTCACTCCAGGTGCGTACCCCACCATTCCAGGCTTCTATATACTCCTGGTTTCTGTGTCTGGACAGACTCAAAGAAGACTGCCAAGACCACTGGTTATTGGGGGTCCAGTTCACTTGAGTTTCCCAACCCGTTCTGTAGCTGCGGCCCACGTTAGCCCTGATGGGCGCACCCACCTCATCGATGGCTCCTGTGAGTACCAGTTGATCGGTATAGTGCATATAAAACAGATTGGATTGGACCTGTATTTCTGGGGTGGCCCAGCGATAACCCCACTCCACATCCCTCAGGGTTTCTGGTTGCGGACTTCCGTTTTCATAATCCGTTCTGTTGGGCTCTCTATGGGCAACGGCATAGGATAAATACCACTCAGACAAGCGATTGGGGGCGGAGTCAGCTGTCCAAGTCAACCCGAATTTGGGGTTAAAAAACCCAAAAGTGTCCGCGATAACAGCGCCCGTATCCACCTGGGTATTGTACTGAATACCCCGGTATTGAAGATCGGCAAATCCGGTCCAGTCCTCAGCAATCGCCCATTGGTATTTACCCCAAGCGGACCACTCCGTCTTGAGCGCATCGTAAAAATAATAAGGTGTTCTCGGGTGGCTATTTCCTGTTTGTTGGGCCCAAATCACCTGGCCAAAGTGGTCACCATGATATCGGCTCGCAGCAGCACCAAATTGCAGTATTTCCGCACCCCTTTGTCGGAGGGCAGAAGCATTGGCCCCGTAAAACCGGTTGTCCAGCCACTTGCGGCGCACCAAGTCGGTCATCAACTCAGGCGTAAATCCATAATCCCCAAGCAAGGCATCTTCTTGAAATTCCTCGTAATACCCTCGACCACGGGTAAAGTGGAGGGTCGTATTCAAAGACCAATCCCCAGGCAAATCCTCATACCAAAGCAATTGCGCGTGGTCCTGTTTATAGTTGTCCTCTTGCTTGTCATAGAAGCGCAAAACTCCTGAATCATCGGTATAGGCGCCTGCTGGATTAAATCTGCGGTCTGTGGCCAAAGTGGCTGCATCGATTCCGTACCAAGCTTGGTAGGTGACTTCGTGCCCGCCGAACAATAAAGCTTGCACCCGAGTGTTTTCATCCTGATAACCGCCTTGTAAAAAATAAGCGTTTAGGCGCGCACTCGCCCGATCGATATAACCGTCGGAGACGATGCGCGACAGCCTTCCTTGTAGGCTCCAATGGTCCTTGATCAGGCCAGTGCCAAAGGACATATTGTTTCTCAGCGTCGCAAAGCTACCCGCTGATGCCTGCAATACGGCATAGGCGTCGGCTTGGGTGGAGGTGGTGGACAGGTTCAAACTGGCCCCAAAGGCTCCTGGGCCCTGAGTGGAGGTTCCTACCCCGCGCTGAAGCTGAAGGCTGGAAACCGAAGAGGCAAAATCAGGCAAATTCACCCAATAAGTACTGTGGGATTCCGCATCGTTGTAGGCCACCCCATTGATGGTGACGTTGACCCGGGTCGCATCGCTACCCCGCACCCGAATACCCGTATAGCCAATACCCGTACCCGCATCTGAGGTGGTCACCACCGAAGGCATCCAGCGAATCAAAAAAGGCAAATCCTGTCCCAAATTCACCGGGGCAATATCCTGGGCCTTGACTTCTGAGTAGGTCACACCCATTTTTTGATTGGCCCTAACCGCGCTGACAAAGACCTCTTTGAGCTGAACTTCAGCTCCTTGCACGGTATCCAGATTTTGGGAATTGGGTGTGTTTTTGGTGTTTTGGGCCCAGAGTCCGGTGCCCATCAGCCCTAAAGCTGCAATCGTCAATAATGGTTTCATCCGTAAAATGTTTACGAATAAAAGGGGTCATTATTCTTGGTTTAACTGAATTTTTTGCAGTAGAACTGCTGGTTCCCTTGGCAGCATTACCTGCCCAGGTTCTATGGGTATAATCTCAGCCTTGCGGCACCCCTTTGAGACGGGTCAAAGATACATCGACTTCGTCAAAAAACAAGCTTATTTTTTTTGGGCCAGCAATTGATCGATTTCTGAAACCGCTTGGGCCAACCGCTCTTTCTTGCCTCCGCTCAAGAGCACATAAGGTCTTTGGTGCTTCTCCAAGGTATCCCGGAAGTAGGCAAACATTTTTTCGCGCTCCAAAGGTTTGTCCCGCAAATCATCTGCCTCCCAAGGGATATCAATGTTGGTCAGAAAGTATAAATCATAGGTGTTTAACAAGGCATTTCGCTCTAGGATCGGGTCGCAATAACCCAAATAATAGGCTTCAGAATACACCTTGGTTTCCAAAAGGTCGGTATCGCAGATCAACAAGCGGTCTGCTTTTTTGGAGAGTTTGTTTTCCAGGAAGATTTGCCCCTGGGCGATGGGCAATAAATCTTGAGGCTCGCAGGTTTTTCGCTCCTCATTCCACTTGTCCTGCAGGTATTGTCGGGCGTATTCCGGGACCCAAAGCGTGGAATAATAACGCGCGAGTTGCTCTGAAAGAGTGGTTTTTCCCGTTGATTCAGGCCCAAAAAGGACTACTTTAACGAGGTTTGAGGGGTCCTGTCTATATTGCTCTTCCATACTCGGTAACCCGCAAGGGCGATTGCGGTAAACACCGCATATTGAAAAGACGTAAAGATAAGGCCTTTATACCAATACAGTGGAATAGAAATCAGATTGCCGACCACCCAAAAAGTCCAATGTTCCATTTTCTTGCGCGCCATCAACCACATGGCTACAAAAAACAAGGCTGTCGTCAAGGTGTCTGCATAGGCAGTCCAAGAAGTCCAGCGATCGTAATACTGATAAACCAACACCACCCAAAAACTGCTGCCCACCGCCAGGGCCAAAGCCCACCAACGCTCCAAACCCGACATATAGGAAATCGGCCGCTGATCGGTTTCCGGGCCGCGCAAACGCCAATACCACCATCCGTACACGCTCATCACGACATAGTAAGCATTGATCATCATATCGCCCAACAAACTGTATTGGGCGAGTAACCAGACATAAATACCTGTGCTGACAATCCCTGTGGGAAACACCGCGATGTGTTGTTTTTTGGCATACCACACCGAAGCCATACCCAACAAAACCGCCAGGAGTTCTAGCCCAATCCACACTGGGTTTCCCCCGCGATACGGCGCCCACAAAATATCCCACCAAGTGTTTGTATCCATATGATTTACATCAAGTGTTCGGCCAATGCGAGGTGTTGGTCCTCCCAACGATAAAAAGACAGGTCGCAGGGCAAATCTTTACTGCTGTGAATCACCCCTGATGCTTGCGCCACACCCTGAGTCCATGACACCACTTCAAGTCCGTGCAAAAAAGAAATGCCCGGAACATCGGCGCTTTTGTACAAGGCCTCCTTGGCACACCAAAGATCCGTGAGCTCTTCTATACTGTACTCCTCTGGAGCTACTTTCGGGGGGCTGAATTTATGGGCAATGCGCCATATCTGTGGCCTTTGGGCCTCTATATCTACCCCGACAGCCACCTCGGTATTCCAGGCTAGGGCAGTGTATTTAGCTGTATGACTCAAAGAGAGCCACCCCCCGCTGTGCAACATCGGCCGACCACTGGGGGCGTAATACACCGATAAAGGGTCTAGGCCTAGATCGAGCATCAAATGCCTTAGGCTCCAAAAGGCTGAACGCTGCAGCGGTGTTTTGAGTTGGGCCCATCTATTTTGCTGTGTTTCATCCAAAGCGCTGAAGCTCAGGGCTAAATCTTCTTCGGACTCCGTCAAAGACCAAACCGCCAAGCGGGTAGATCTAGGTGAATCAATCGAAAAAAGTTTGGGCATTTGTTGGGGGAGTTTGTACCTTTGACGCCTCCTCAAACAGGAGCAACTGCTAAATTATTAATTATATAGATATGTCTACCCAAATCATGCCCTTTGTTCCCTACAAAGTTAAAGACCTCAGCCTTGCGGCTTGGGGACGCAAAGAAATCCAACTCGCTGAGGCTGAAATGCCTGGCTTGATGGCGCTTCGCGAAGAATTCGGCCCAAGCCAGCCCCTGAAAGGAGCGCGCATTGCAGGCTGTTTGCACATGACCATACAAACCGCAGTGTTGATCGAGACATTAGTCGCTTTGGGCGCTGAGGTCACTTGGAGCTCATGCAATATTTTCTCTACCCAAGACCACGCCGCTGCGGCCATCGCTGCTGCAGGTATTTCTGTGTACGCTTGGAAAGGAATGAACGAAGAAGAATTTGACTGGTGTATCGAGCAGACTCTGTTTTTTGGAGAAGGCCGTCAGCCGCTCAACATGATTTTGGACGATGGTGGTGACTTGACCAATATGGTATTGGATCGCTTCCCTGAGTTGGCTCCTGCCATCAAAGGTTTGTCTGAAGAGACGACCACCGGGGTACACCGTTTGTACGAGCGCGTGAAAAACGGGACATTGCCCATGCCTGCCATCAACGTAAACGACTCGGTAACCAAATCTAAATTTGACAACAAATACGGATGCCGTGAATCTGCTGTAGATGCGGTAAGACGTGCAACAGATACCATGTTGGCCGGTAAAAAAGTAGTGGTTTGTGGCTACGGAGACGTGGGCAAAGGAACCGCTGCTTCATTTAGAGGAGCTGGATCTATTGTCACCGTCACTGAAATTGATCCAATCTGCGCACTTCAAGCGTTGATGGACGGTTTTGAAGTGAAAAAATTAGAAACTGTTTTGGGTACTGCGGACATCGTGATCACGACCACAGGAAACAAAGACATCGTTCGCGGAGAGCACTTTATGGGTCTGAAAGACAAAGCTATTGTCTGCAACATCGGACACTTTGACAACGAGATCGACATGGCTTGGCTCAACAAAAACTACGGACACACCAAAGATGAGATCAAACCTCAGGTGGATAAATACACCATCGATGGAAAAGACATCATCATTTTGGCCGAAGGTCGTTTGGTCAACTTAGGTTGTGCCACTGGCCACCCTAGCTTTGTGATGAGCAACTCGTTTACCAACCAAACATTGGCACAAATCGAGTTGTGGACCAAAGCTGATCAATACGAGAACCAAGTATATATGTTGCCTAAGCACCTCGATGAGAAAGTAGCTGCATTGCACTTGTCTCGTTTAGGCGCAGAACTTACTGAACTCAAAAAAGACCAGGCTGATTACATCGGGGTGGCGGTTCAAGGACCGTTCAAACCTGAGTACTACCGCTACTAGTTGGCGCTCTTTGATCTGTATATTCCAGCGGGGGCCTTTGGCCCCCGCTTTTTTTTACCCAGTTCAGCACCTCCGGTCACGGCAAAAAAAAAGCCCCGCAATGCGGGGCTTTTTAGATTGACCTAGTCAATTATGCTTGGAAAGGCTCAATGGAAACATAAGATTTTCCGTTGGCTTTCTTTTGGAACTTTACCAATCCGTCTACACGAGCGTGTAGGGTGTGGTCTTTCCCAGCGTAAACGTGCTCCCCTGGGTTGTGTTTTGTTCCGCGTTGTCTTACGATGATGTTCCCAGCGATAGCAGCTTGACCACCAAAAATCTTAACACCTAGGCGTTTTGATTCTGATTCTCTACCGTTCTTGGAACTACCGACTCCTTTTTTGTGTGCCATGGTCTAATGGGTTTTTATCGGTTTAACTCAATGCTTCGATTAGTTCAGCTTTCTTCATAGAAGTGTATCCTTCGATACCTGCAGCTTTGGCCAACTCTTTCAACTCAGCTACTGTTTTTCCGCTTAAATCAGCAGATGCAGCAGCGGCAGGAGCCTCAGCTTTAGGGGCAGCGGCCTTAGGGGCAGCTGTTTTGGCTGCAGCAGGTTTTGCACCTGAAGCCAAAATGTTTTCAATAACGATTTGAGTTAAGTACTGACGGTGACCGTTCTTTACTTTATACCCTTTACGTCTTTTCTTTTTAAACACAAGGACTTTATCTCCTTTGCAGTGTTTGATGACTTTGGCCTCTACAGCGGCTCCACTTACAGCTGGGGCGCCAATAGTGATTTTGCTTCCGTCTTCCAACAAAAGAACGCGGTCAAACTGAACGTTTGCTCCTTCTTCTGCGGCCAAACGGTGTACATACACTTTTTGGTCTTTTGCAACTTTAAATTGCTGCCCTGCTATCTCTACAATTGCATACATAGCGTTAATTTTTGTTTTTTATCCGCTTCAAACAGTTTAAAGCGGGTGCAAATATACCTAAAATTCCTATATCCAGCATCATACAAGCCCAAAAAAACACCCTATCTTTAGCTTTTTCAGCACTATGACAGCCAATACCAGCAAATGGGCCTATTTATGGGCGCTCTCCCTGATCTGGGGATCCTCTTTTATTCTGATCAAAAAAGCGCTTTTAGGGGTAACGCCCCTTCAGGTGGGCACACTGCGCATCCTGCTGGCAGCCACCACAGTGCTGGTGATTGGTTGGCCCTCTTTAAAAGTGATTTCAAAAAGGGACTGGACATGGATCAGCGCGGCTGGATTGTTGAGTTCATTCTTTCCGCCCTTGTTTTTTGCACTGGCCCAAAGCGAAATAGACTCTGGGGTGACCGCCATCTTCAATTCGTTGACCCCGCTCAACACCACCTTGGTGGCCTTGGCTTTTTTTGGGGCGCAGATGAGCAAAAAACAGGTAGTGGGTGTGGTGATCGGGCTGCTGGGCACTTGGCTTCTGCTGGCCACAGGGGCTTCGCTCCGGGCGGATCAAAACTATGCTTATGTCGGATTTATTTTGGCCTCCTCTGTAGGATATGCGCTGAACATCAACATCATCAAAAACAAATTGGCCCACCTGGGTCCTATGTCCATCACAGCTGGTAGTTTTGCGGTGGTGGTGGTTCCGGCAGCTATTGTGCTTCTGTCGACAGGATTTGCCCCAGACCTCAGCCAAGCTGTGGTGCAACAATCCTTGATCTCTTTGTTGATCTTGGCTGTTTTGGGGACTGCTTTGGCCAATATTTTGTTCAACAAACTCATCAGCCTGTCGAGTCCGGTATTTGCCGCCTCGGTGACCTATACCATCCCGTTGGTCGCATTGTTTTGGGCATGGGTGGATCACGAGCCTCTGTATCCCGCTCAACTGGCAGGTGGACTGATTGTGTTGGTCGGGGTGTATTTAACCCAGAAAAAGCCTAAAAAAATCTAAAACAAATGCCCAAGCGGTAACATTTGCCTATTTTTAACACCTTATTGTTATTGTAAATAAAACCTTGAACCATAAACCTATGAAGCAATTGCGCATTTTAACCGCCTGTGCCCTATTTTTTGGCATCACCGCGGCTCAAGCCCAGCAGGTAAGCTACCAAGAGTACGACCTGCCCAACGGATTACACGTGATCTTGCACCAAGACAACGGAGCTCCTGTGGTCACTACCTCAGTGATGTACCACGTCGGTGGCAAAGACCGAACTCAGGGAAGAACAGGATTTGCCCACTTCTTTGAGCACCTATTGTTTGAAGGCACCAAGAATATCGAACGCGGCACCTGGATGAAATTGGTGTCCTCTAGAGGGGGAAACAACAACGCCAACACTTCTCAAGACCGCACTTACTACTACGAGGTGTTCCCGTCCAACCAGCTTGAATTCGGGCTTTGGATGGAATCTGAGCGCATGCTCCACCCAGTGATCGACCAAGTCGGTGTAGACACCCAAAACGAGGTGGTGAAGGAAGAAAAACGCTTGCGTATGGACAACAGCCCTTATGGGCAAATACTGCAAGTGGTGGGCGAAAACCTATTTAAGGTTCACCCTTACAAGGATCCGAACATCGGGTATATGGAAGACTTGGACGCAGCTACCCTCGAGGAGTTTATCGCTTACAAGGAAAAATACTACGGTCCGAACAACGCTGTTTTGGTCGTTGCCGGTGACATCGATATCGACAAAACAAAATCGATGATCGAGCAGTATTTTGGACCGGTGCCAACGGGACAAAATGTAGTGCGCGACTTCCCTGTGGAGGAGCCGATTACCGAAGAGGTTCGCGCGAAAGCCTACGACCCCAACATCCAAATTCCAGCGACTATTGTCGCGTACAGAACTCCAGGATTTGCCAGCCGTGAAGCCTATGTGTTGGACATGATCTCCACCTACCTCAGCGATGGAAAGACCTCTAAATTGTACAAGAAAATGGTCGATGAGCAAAAACAAGCCCTACAGATCGGCGCCTTTAACCTCGGCCAAGAAGACTACGGGATGTACCTAATTTTTGGTCTACCTGTGGGAGAGAACACTTTGGAAACCCTGAATACAGAAATTGAAGAAGAGATCGCTGCGGTGCGCAACACCTTAATCTCAGAAAACGATTACCAAAAAATATTGAACAAATTTGAAAACAACTTTGTCAATGCCAACTCCAATGTAGAGGGTATTGCTGGGTCATTGGCAACCTACTATATGTTGTATGGGGACACTTCGCTGATCAACAAACAGATCGACATCTACCGCTCGATCACCCGCGAAGAGATTCAACAAGTAGCCCAACAGTATTTACAACCCAACCAGCGTGTGGTCATCGACTATTTGCCCCAATCCGCTAAACAATAAGACAAGATGAGAAAGCAAACTATTTTATCCCTCGCCTTCCTGTTATTGGGGGCCACTTCAATAGCTACGGCGCAAATCAACCGCAGCGAGCAACCTCAATCAGGACCTGTTCCGAGTATTCAACTCGAAGACCCACAGACTTTTACGCTAAAAAATGGACTGACAGTGATGTTGGTAGAAAACCACAAACTGCCTCGGGTATCTGTTCAGTTGATTTTGGACAACCCTCCCGTATTGGAAGGAGATAAAGCCGGCGTATCCAGCTTGTTCAGTTCCATGATGGGGAATGGAACCACCAATCGATCCAAAGATACTTTTAACGAAGAAGTCGATTTTATGGGGGCCTCCATCAATTTTGGCGCCAGTTCAGCCTCAGCCAGCGGATTGTCAAAATACTTCGACCGATTGGTTGAATTGATGGCAGACGCTGTAAAAAACCCGCTGTTGACCCAAGCAGAGTTTGAAAAAGAACAAGAAAAAATCATCACCGGGATCAAGTCTGAAGAGAAAGATGTAAAAGCCATCGCCCGAAGATTAGAAAGCGCTGTCGCTTATGGCACCGACCACCCCAACGGTGAATTTGTGACTGAAACAACGGTAAAAAACAACACACTTGCCGATGTGACCTCTTTTTATCAAACTCAGTTTGTCCCCAACAAGGGATACTTGATCGTGATCGGTGATATCGATGTAGCCGCGGCTAAAAAGACCATCAGCAAACAATTTGGTGACTGGAAAAAATCCAGCGCTACCGCAGCCACATGGAAAAAACCTGAGGCTTCAGGCAATACGGCTATTCATTTTGTAGACATGCCCAACGCAGTCCAGTCAGAAGTGACTGTTCAAAACTTGGTAGATCTACCGATGAAAAGTCCTGATTATTTGTCCGCCCTATTGGCCAACAATATTTTGGGGGGAAGTGCTTCCGCTCGTTTGTTTATGAACCTGCGCGAGGATAAGGCCTTTACCTATGGTTCTTATTCTTCTTTGGGCAGCAGCAAATACACCCCTGCTCGATTCCGCGCTTATGCATCAGTGCGCAACGCTGTCACGGATAGTGCTGCCGTTGAGCTATTGTCTGAAATCGACCGCATGGCTCAAGAACCAGTTTCTCAAGATGAGTTGGCTATGGCCAAAGCCGAATACGTGGGCAACTTCGTGATGGCTTTGGAAAACCCAGCTACGGTAGCTAATTACGCCTTCCGCATCGCCAGTGAAGGTCTGCCTAAGGATTTTTACAAAACCTACCTCAGCCGCATCAACAGCGTAACCCCTGAAGAGGTACAAGCTGCTGCGCGCAAATACTTTACCGCGGACAACGCCCAAGTAGTCGTGGCTGGAAAAGGAAGGGATGTACTGCCCGCCTTGGAAAAAATGACTTTTAAAGGTCAACCCCTCACGGTGAACTATTACACCCCACTGGCAGAAAAAGCGGAACAACCGAATTACGACGCAGCGATACCTGAAGGCTTAAGCGCCGACCAAGTGATTGCAGATTACATTGAGGCCGTGGGTGGACGTGCGCTTTTGGAAAGCGTTTCCTCTTTGCGCTTGCTCGCTGAAGGCACAGTTCAAGGCATGACCATCAACGTGGAAATCACCCGTACACAAGGACAGCAATTCAAACAAAAAATGTCTTTGATGGGCAATGTAATGTCTGAACAAGTATTTAACGGAGAGTCTGGATACGTGAGCATGCAAGGGCAAAAAATCCCCATGCAAGACAAAGACATCGTTCAAGTGCGCCAAGAAGCCATGCCTTTTCCTGAATTGGGCATGAGCGGAGCCACCTTGGAAGGTGTTGAAGACGTAAACGGACAAAAAGCCTACAAGGTGAAGTTGAGCGCCAACAAATGGGCGTACTACTCTGTGGACAACGGATTAAAATTAAAAGAGGTCACTGCTGTTGATGCAGGAGGCCAAACGATGGAAAGCGCCATTGAATTTGGCGACTACGAAATTTTCCAAGGAATTTTGATGCCCTTTACCCTGAAGCAACAAGTAGGCCCACAAGCTATTGATCTTAAAATAAAAGAAGTGTACCTCAACGAAGCATTAACACCTGCTTCCTTCCAATAGGAGCACTGGGCCCAAACAAAAAAGGCAAGCCGAATGGCTTGCCTTTTTTTATGGTATATACCCGGACTATTTACTCTATCGCCCAAGGTGTTTGTATTTGGGCGTCTGCAGATTTAAGGGTCAAGGTGTAATTTCCTTTGGGCAAATAGATATGTCCATCGGCCGCTTTCTTGAGCTCCGTTTTCACCTTCTTCAAGTAAGCTGCAGCTCCTTTTTCAGAGAATGCCAATCCAAAATCAAGTCTGTTTAAGCCTTTATTTAGCGAAACTTCGTGAGCATAGACCAGGGTGCCGTTAGAATGCGTGACCTCAAAGTTGGCGGTACCCGAATTCTTGCTAAAAAAGCTCAGCGTTTGGCTGGGGGTGTTGGGCGCGCTCCATGAACCCCAAGCGGCTCCCCAACGCGCGGAGTGTTTCACTTTTGGTGTAGCCAGCCAAGACAAGGTGGTTTTTTGCACGGATGGCGTCATCTTTTGAAGATCTGCTATGTCCGCGATATACACGCTTCGTCCATGAGTCGCAATCACTAAATGGTGGGCCTCAGCTTGGACCACCAAGTCGTGTACAGCCACTTTGGGTAGATCTTTGCCCAATGGATGCCAATTAGCACCTAAATCCAAACTGGCAAATACACCAACATCTGTCCCCGCATATAATAAATGGGGGTGTTCAGGATCCTCAATCACCACATTGACTGCACCCAGCGGGAGTCCTTTGATCGAAGATTTCCAGGTAGCACCCGCATCCTCTGACACATAGACATAGGGGGTGAAATCATCGTTTCTATAGTTGTTGAGCGCCAGTATCACCCTTTTTGAATCATGAGCAGAGGCCTCGATGGAAGCCACCCAAAGGTTCTGGGGCAAATCCTTGTTTTTCAACGACCACGTGTGTCCGCCATCAGGGGTGTACGAGACTAAACCGTCGTCCGAGCCCGTCCAAATCTGACCGAATGCAGCTGGTGATTCTTCGATGACCGTTAGCGTGCCAAAGGCTACGTTGCCTTTGCGTCCCCCTTGGGTCAAATCTTTTGAGATGGTCTCCCAGGTGGTCCCTTGATCCAATGATCTGTGGAGGTGGTTCGACCCGAAATACAAAATATCTGGATGGTGTTTGGAAAGACGTATGGGGGACTCCCAATTAAATCTAAATGGGGCTTCTCCCAGGGTATGCTTGGGCTGAATAGGCGTATTCTTTCCTTTGGTTCGGTCAACCCGAAAATAATTGCCAAATTGAAAGCCCGTAAATACGGTATTGGGGTTTCTGGGGTCGATCTCTACCTGCATTCCATCGCCCCCCAAAATTCGTTTCCAAGGATACGCACCTGAATCCTGCCAGGACTCATTGACACGCGTCGTGTGTGGGGCTGACCAAACACCGTTGTCTTGAAGGCCGCCATATACGTGGTAAGGCGTTTGATGATCCACATTGATCGCGTAAAACTGACCCACAGCTGGGGTGTTGTTTTTCATCCAATGAGCCCCTGAATCATAAGTTATGTTCACGCCCCCGTCATTTCCGTTGATCATATGATCTGGATTCTTTGGGTTGATCCACAAGGCGTGGTGGTCAGAGTGCACATTGTCTTTGTCAATGGCGGTATATGTTTTACCACCGTCCACAGATTGAATCAAAGGTACCCCGGCCAATACGATGCGGTTGGGATCAGAGGGAGCGACGCGAATTTGTGCAAAGTAGTACCCATAACTGTAAAACAAATCTTCAATAGGTTGTTTGTTTTGTTTGGACCAAGATTTGCCGCCATCGCGCGAGGCGTATACTTCGGCCCCGATCACCGGCGTGTCAAAAAGCATCGCGTTGGCATCTTCCAAGTACAAAGCCAAATCAGCCGGTTTCACAGAACCCGAGGCCACGAGTTGCTTGACATTAGGGGCTCGGTATTTTTCTTGAAAACCGTTGGCTTTCAGGTATTCATTCAGCCTGCCATCGGCCAACGCGGCAAACTCAGCCACCGTCATCGTTTTAAAATCATCCTTGGTCAACGCTCCGCTTTTGGGACCGGAAGGCTCTTTTTTCTCCTGATGAAATTGATTGTCCAATACCGCGTAAATCAAGTCTTTGTCATAAGCGGCCAAGCCGATACGACCCACGCCTGCGCCCGTGGGAAACCCGCTTTTTGGCGTGGTTACCAAAGTCCATTTTTCCCCTCCGTCCACGGATTTATAGATGCCAGAACCCGCTCCGCTTCCTTCAAAATGCCATGCTTTTCGGTCTTTTTCCCAAGTAGCAGCATACAAGGTCTGGGGCTCATTGGGCACCATCACTAAATCGATCGCTCCTGCGGTGGGAGAAACATACAATACTTGTTTCCACGATTTTCCCCCGTCCGTGGTTTTGTAGACCCCGCGTTCTGGATTAGGCCCATACAGCCTTCCCGCTGCTGCTACCCATAAGGTATTGGGATCTGTCGGATGTAGCACCACGCGTCCTATATGGTGTACAGCCTCCAACCCTTTGTGCACCCAGGTCTTGCCCTGATCGGATGAAAACAACATACCCATCCCCGCATAGGAAGAACGAGAAGCGTTATTTTCTCCGGTACCTACCCACAAGTGACCCTGGGTCCAATCCACGGCGATATCGCCAATGTTTTGTGTAGGGGCATCGTCCATCAATGAGGTAAAGGAAATTCCGTTGTCTTGGGTATGCCAAAGACCGCCGGTGGCATAGGCCACGTAAAACTCCGTATGGTTATCCGGATTTACCTCAATATCCACTACCCTTCCGCTCATCACTGTCGGCCCGATAGAGGTGAAATCTACCGCTGAGAAAGGGCTTTGCGTCAATTTTTGTTGGTGGTATTGACTAGCTTTTAGCCAATCTTGCGCCTCTGTAGGTGCAGGTGTATTGGTTTTTTGTGCAAACACAGAACAAAGAGTGGCTGTGCTCAGCGCAATAATCCATGAACTACTTTTTTTCATCGGGTTGGATTTTATGTGTTTCGTGAAGGTATAAAAATGTTTGACGCTTTGGGTATTGGCCTTAAAAATCGGGGGTTCGTTTGGCCAAAAAGGCCCCAACGCCTTCGATAAACTCTGAAGTGCCAAAACAAGCTGAAAACGCTTTTTTCTCCACTTCATATCCTGGCGTTCCGGGTTGGGCCCCAGCACCGGCGCGCACTGCCCGAAGCGCATGCGCCACGGCACCAGGTGCGTTTTGAGCTATTTTCTTCCCCACAGCACAAGCAGCGGGCACCAATTCATCCAAGGCGACTACTTTATTGACCAAACCCGCCGCATAAGCCTTCTCCGCGTCGATCATCTGTGCAGAAGTCATCATTTCTAATGCTAGGCCACTGCCCACTAGGGCAGGTAGACGCTGTGTCCCTCCGTATCCGGGTATCAGTCCCAAAGTCACTTCGGGAAGTCCCATCTTGGCATTGGTGGAGGCGTAGCGAAAATGGCAAGCCATCGCCAGCTCTAATCCCCCACCCAATGCATAACCATTGATGGCGGCAATCACCGGTTTATCCATCAAGGCAATGCGGTCAAAAAGTTGCTCCTGTCCTTGGTGGGCCAGGGCATAACCTTCTTTGGCGTTAAAGGTGGAGAACTCCGATATATCCGCGCCCGCTACAAAAGCCTTGTTGCCAGCTCCGGTCAGCACTATGGCTCTGATGTGGGTGTCTTTGTTTAATTCCTCCATCAAGCTTGCCAGCGCAGCGATGACACCTGTGTTTAGGGCGTTTAACTTTTCTGGTCGATTAATGGTAACGAGCGCTACCCGATCTTGACGTTCCAGTACTACCAAGGGTTGTTCCATAACTTATTTTCTATCGATCTAGATGAATCATTTAGGTATGTTCATGTGTGTTTTTGTTCCCTGGGGAGCCTCAAAATAAATTGAGCTCCTCCATGAGGGTTCGGCTCAAAAGCAATGGACCCTCCATAGGCTTGCATCACCGTGCGCACCACCGCAAGTCCAAGCCCCATTCCACTCGATTTGGTCGTAAATCTGGGCTCAAAAATACGCTGAACTAGTTGGGAGGGCACACCTGGGCCGTTGTCTGAAAACCGGCAAATCCCCCAGCGTCCCTCCTGGGCAAACTCAATGGTGATCCGGGGATTATTGACCTCTGCAAGCGCTTGTATGCTGTTGTTCAACAAATTGGTAACCACGCGGGTCCACTGAGACCGATCCATAGACACAAAAATCGGAACCACAGCGCCTTTGACCTCTATCCAAGGCTGGGGATAAATCTTACACGCTTGCTCGGTCTCTTCGGCCCAGTCAAATCGCTCAGCATTGGCTTGGGGCATTTGTGCATAGTGGGCAAAAGCCGTGGCGATTTCGCTCAACAAATCGATCTGTTCGAGCATCGCTTGTGTATGTGTATCCAGTTTTTCTGACTCCTGGGGAGATAAGTCCTTAAATTGGGTGGGTAACAATTGCACGTTTAAGCGCATGGGGGTTAACGGATTCTTGATTTCGTGCGCCACCTGTTTGGCCATTTCGCGCCAAGCGAGCTCGCGTTCCATTTGCACGGAGCGGGTGATGTACCTCGAGAGTCCAAAAGCCAACACCACCCCAACCGCCAAAAGCAGCAGGTAAACCATGCCCAATCGCACCAAAAACTCCCTGAGTTCTTTATCGGCAAATCCGTAATCGTCCTGATACGGAATGTGCAGGATCAACCAAGGCAGACCTCGTGCGTCCACCAACGCGCTGTACGAGGACAGATAGGGATCTGGGTCTTCTACCGTAAACACTTGGTGGCCTAAGTCGTAAATACTGGCCAATAGGGCCGGATCCAATTCAGGGGTTTTAATCGGTCTAAAATCCCCGGTAAAGGAAGCCTGAGCTAACTTGCCTTTGGGGGTGTACAACTCAAAATCCAAGTTGTGGATGTCAGACATTTCCCAAAGGGACAGTGAGTCTGGAATTGGGGTGGGTCTTCCCTCAGACAGGTCTGTAGTTTGGTGGTAGTGTTCTGCCCAGTAAAACAAACTTCTTTTGAGCTGGTCTTCTTTTCTCAACAACCGAACTTGGTTGTAGTCGTTGGCTTGTTCCGCGTATTGATAAAAGGTGATCCCCGCAATCAATAAAGAAGAGAGCACCACGAGTAGTATCATGGACTGAAAAATCCTTTTTCTAAGGGCTTTTTGAGGCATTCACTAAATGTAGCCAACTTCTACAAATCCAGCAAGTGACGGCCCAAAAGACACATACTTTTTGTATTTTTGTCCTTCCTAAAAACAAAATTATGTATCCAGAAGAATTAGTTCGCCCCATGAGATTGGACTTGGTAGAAGCCGGGTTCGAGGAGCTATATACCGCCCAAGCTGTCAAAGACGCCTTAAACGCCGAAGGAACCACCCTAGTGATGGTGAATTCTGTTTGTGGCTGCGCTGCAGGAAACGCTCGTCCAGGCGCTAAAATGAGCCTCAACAATCCACATACACCAGATCGTTTGGTAACGGTATTTGCCGGAGTAGATTTTGAAGCGGTGGATACTGCCCGCGAGATGATGTTGCCTTTTCCTCCATCTTCACCATGCATCGCCTTGTTTAAAGACGGCGACTTGGTGCATATGTTGGAGCGTCACCACATCGAGGGCCGTCCAGCTATTTTGATCGCCGAAAACCTCAAAGAAGCCTATAACGACTTCTGCAATTAATCAGCAAAAACCACAGTCCGCTGTGGTTTTTTTATGAAAAAACAGAAACATTCCCCACAAAGTCAAGGAGGCGGGCTGCGCAAAGCGATGGCCTACCCATTGAGCGTGCTCTACAACCTGGCTTTTGGGATCACCTTGCTTGTTTTCCACCCCATTCAGTGGTTGGCCCTAAAACTTGGGGGATATCATCCCCACAGAATCAGCGTAGCCATACTCAATTGGTTTTTGCTCCAAAACACCCGCATTTTGGGGACCCGTTACCGGTTGCATATCGATTGGTCCCAAATACCCCTAGACCGACCTTATGTGGTGGTGTCTAACCACCAGAGTTTGTACGACATCATTCCCATGATCTGGTATTTGAGGAAGCTACAACCCAAGTTTGTCTCCAAAAAAGAATTGGGTCGGGGTATCCCCTCGGTATCTTTCAACTTAAAATACGGAGGTTCCGCCTTGATTGACCGAAAAAATGCGGGTCAAGCGATTGAGGCTATTGCGGGCTTGGGTCAGCGTATCGAAAAAAACAAAGGATCTGCCGTGATCTTTCCCGAGGGAACCCGCAGTAAAAACGGCGCGCCCAAGCCGTTTAAAACTGCTGGCCTGGAAACCCTGCTAAAAAATGCGCCCAGCGCTTGGATCCTCCCGATTTCCGTCAACGAATCGTGGAAGATGCAGCGATATGGGGCCTTCCCCAACGGCATAGGCACCCACATTACATTTGACATTCACCCCCCCATAAGCCCTGAAGGGCCCATTCAAGAACGCATAGAGGCGGCTGAAAAGGCTGTGCTCAGTAAAATAAAAATCAATGATTAAATGGCTTGCCGCCCTGTTGGGCTGGTTTTTCTTGCGACTCCCAGGTGCATTTCTGGGTTATTTTTTAGGATCGCTCGTGGATTCATACCGAAATGGCTCTACCACCTTTACCGCCACCACCAGAAGTATGTCCACTTCAGACTTTGAGATGCATTTGCTGTCGCTCTGCGCGATTGTGATGAAATCTGATGGGGTAGTGAGCGAACAAGAAATGCAATTTGTACAGCGGTATTTTGTTCAGACTTATGGGCAAGAACGGGCCAATAGTTTATTTCGCCGATTCAACACCGAAATCGATAAAAGCGCCATTACCGCGTCGTCAGTATGCGCCAAAATCAACCTGAGGCTTCCCTACGAAGTAAAACTCCAATTGGTACATTTTCTCTTTGGACTGGCCCAAACCGATGGTCAAATCTCTGGGGCCGAGCTAGAAAAAATCACTGAAATTGCGAGCTTACTTCAGATCAAAACCCTGGATTTTAGGTCTGTAAAAGCGATGTTTGTCGCCTCTACAGAAAGCGCCTATGCGATCTTGGAGATCGAGCGAAGCGCTAGTGACCAAGAGGTGAAAAACGCCTACCGCAACATGGCCAAAAAATACCACCCAGACCGGGTGATCACCCAAGACGAAGCGCTCAAAAAAGGAGCTGAAGAAAAATTCAAACAGGTACAAGCAGCCTACGAACAGATCCAAAAAGAAAGAGGGTTATAAATACCCCGCTTTTTGTATTTTTATGACTTTGACACGCTCATGGATACCTTTTTATTCTACCTAGAATTGGGCATCGCCCATGTCCTGGACCCCGGTGCTTACGATCATGTGTTGTTTTTGGCCGCATTGGCCATACCCTTTTCTTTGTCCCACCGCCTCAGGGTGGTCTGGCTAGCCACCGCTTTTACCCTGACCCACTGCACCGCTTTGGCGCTCTCTGTCTACCAGATCGTTGAAGTCAACACTACTTGGGTGGAATTTTTGATCCCCCTGAGTATTTTACTGATGTTGGGATTCAATATGTCCCAAGCCAAAAAAGAAACACCCCAAGGAAATTGGACCCTGCACCTGGGTGCGACCCTGTTGTTTGGGTTGATTCACGGTTTTGGCTTTTCCAACTATTTCAAAATGCTCATGGGGGCTGAAAAAAGTCAGGTGGGGCCTCTGGTGGCCTTTGCCGCTGGACTCGAGGTAGCGCAAATCACAGTGATCGCAGCCGTACTGCTCTTGGGATGGTCCCTATCGCAAGCCTTTAAACTGAGCAAATCAACCTATATTTGGGGAGGATCCCTATTGGTGGGGTTGCTCACCCTACCCCTCCAATGGAATACACTATTGGCGCTATTGGGCCTTGAATAACATGGAAAAACCCACGGAAAAACAAAGAAAATACGACCTGGCTTACCTCAGAATGGCCAGAGAATGGGGGTCGCTCTCCTACTGTGAGCGCCGTCAAGTCGGGGCAATCATCGTCAAAAACCGCATGATCATCTCCGACGGATACAACGGCACGCCCACTGGTTTTGAAAACTTTTGTGAGGATGAGCAGGGATACACCAAGTGGTATGTCCTGCACGCTGAGGCCAATGCCATCCTAAAAGTCGCTGCTTCCACCCAGTCCTGCAGAGAAGCCACGCTGTACATCACCATGTCGCCCTGTAAAGAATGCGCTAAATTAATCCATCAATCAGGGATCAAACGGGTGGTGTACGCCACCACCTATAAGGACACCACTGGGCTGGAATTTTTGGACAAAGCCGGGGTTGAACTTGAATGCCTCCCTTTTGAACCTGTACCTTAGACCTGCCATATCCTGATGCGCTACCGTAGACTCCTCGCCTTTTTTGCCCTGTTGTTCCTCTCTGGATTGGCGCTGGGCATTTGGTGGGACCGTTTGTGGACTCGGGCGCACTACGCTGTGGAACAGGAAAGTCCAGCGGCGCAAAAATTAAAGCGTTTGGTGGGCTTGATTGAAAACTACTATGTGGATCAAGTAGACACCGAAGCCATTGTCGACCAGACCATAGAGGGCATACTCGGTCAGCTCGATCCCCACTCCCAGTACTTGCCTGCTGAGGTGGCTGAAGCGGCGGCTGAGCAGATGAAAGGAAGCTTTGTCGGTATCGGCGTCAATTTCTACGTGTACCAAGACAGTATTGCCGTGATCAAGACAGTGCCTGGGGGTCCGAGCGCCAGGGCGGGATTAAAATCGGGAGACCGCATATTGTGGGCAGATCAAGACACCCTTTTTGGCAAAGGCTTAACCAGTAATCAAATCGTGGGCACCCTAAAAGGTGTGGATGGAAGTCCACTGACCCTGGGTGTTTACCGCAAGGCCAATGACAGCTTATTCGAAACCTCCATAAAACGAGGGAGTATCCCCTTGGTCAGTGTGGATGGGGCCTATATGGTGACCCCAGGCTTGGGATACATCAAAGTCAATCGATTTGCAGCCACTACCTACACCGAATTCAAAACAGCCTTGACCGGGTTAAAAAAGAAAGGCGCTCAATCGTTAATACTCGACCTCAGAGGAAATCCAGGAGGGTTTATGGAACCCGCCATTCAATTGGTGGATGACTTTTTACCCCAAGGAGCCGAGGTAGTTTCTACCCAGTCCAAAGACAAAACCATAGAGCGAGTGACCGCCAACTCAGGTGGGTCGTTTGAAAACAAACCGGTCTATGTGTTGGTCGATGAACAGACCGCTTCAGCAGCCGAAATTATCGCAGGCGCGCTGCAAGACAATGATTTGGGCACAATTATCGGAAGACGCACGTTTGGCAAGGGACTGGTGCAACAGGAAATGCCGCTCGGAGATGGTTCCAGTATTCGACTCACCACGGCCTACTACTTTACCCCCACAGGGCGTTCGATTCAAAAACCCTACAAAAACGGGGGCTACGAAGATTTATGGGATCGCTATCACTCGGGGGAACTAAAATCCATGGACAGCATCAAGGTGGCCGACTCCCTAAAGTATCAAACACCCAAAGGGAAGGTGGTATATGGTGGGGGCGGTATCATCCCCGACGTATTTGTGCCTATTGCGGAAGACGGACTTTTGGGCGTGGAACAATTGGAGGCGTATGGACTCATCGACTACTTTGTGTTTGAGCAAATGGACAAAGACCGCAGTTATTGGCTGGGGCTCAACGAACAAACATGGGGACAAAAACCAAACATCCCTGAACAGTGGATCGATGATTTTGAACAATACCTCAAAAATCAAGGCATGCAGTGGAGCTGGGGGGCGCCCGAGCGCGAAGCGCTCGAGCTGGCCTTAAAGGCCAGCGCAGCGGGTCAGCGCTTTGGCGAAACAGCTGCCTTAAAAATCCGAGGCAGCGCTGACCCGATGGTCGCCTTGATCCTCGCCCACAAACCCACTTCTTGGGCTGATTTTGCTATCTTTGCGCCAAAATAAGCACCATGATACAATCGATGACGGGCTATGGCAAACGCGTAATTGACTACGGCGGCCAAAAAATATCCGTCGAAATCAAATCCCTCAACAGCAAAGGGATTGACCTCAACCTCAGACTCCCCAACGCCTACAAATCGATGGAAATCGAGTGGCGCAAACGCATTTCTGACCGCTTGGTGCGCGGTAAAATCGACGCCGGCATCTATGTGGAGAAAACGGGCGCTGCCCCTTCCGCTCAAGTGCAAACCTCTGTGGTCACCCAGTATATGGAACAACTAGGCGCATTAGCCCCCGGGGCAGCGCCCCAAGAGCTACTCGCTATGGCGCTCAGGTTACCGGATACACTTACCCAATCCCAATACGAAGCGGATGAAGCTGAACTCGCCCAGGTGCAGGAATTGATCGAAGGTGCCTTGGATGATTTGGTCGGTTTCCGCTCAACTGAAGGACAGGTATTGGCCGATGAGTTTGGGATGCGCATTGGCATCATACGCGACCTGCTTCACCAGGTCACCGCCATGGACCCCGAGCGCGTTCAAGGGGTAAAAACGCGTTTGGAAAAAGGATTGGCCGCACTGCAAACCGAAGTCGACCAAAACCGCTTTGAACAAGAGCTGATTTACTACATCGAAAAATACGATATCGCCGAGGAAAAACTCCGACTGGGCAACCACTTGGACTATTTTGAGGCCACGATGACCCAAGAATCTGACTGCGGTAAAAAACTGGGCTTTATCACCCAGGAAATAGGTCGCGAGATCAACACCACCGGTTCCAAAGCCAATTACGCCCCCATGCAACAACTCGTGGTGCAGATGAAAGACGAACTGGAAAAAATAAAAGAACAACTACTCAACGCGCTCTAATGGCATTTGAAGGCAAACTGATTATTTTTTCCGCCCCCTCCGGCAGTGGTAAAACTACCTTGGTCCGCCACCTATTGGCTCAAGATGAGCTCAACCTGGCGTTTTCGGTGTCCGCCACTTCAAGAGCGCCCCGAGGCGATGAACAAGAAGGGGTGCACTACTACTACAAAACCGCCGAGGAGTTCAAACAACACATCAAAAACGAAGACTTTATCGAGTGGGAAGAAGTGTACCGGGACCACTTTTACGGCACCCTAAAGTCAGAGGTAGAACGCCTTTGGGCCCAAGGAAAGCACGTGATCTTTGATATCGATGTAGCTGGAGGATTGAGGATCAAAAAGAAATTTCCCGAGCGCACCCTGGCTGTATTTGTCAAGCCGCCCAGTGTGGATGAGCTCAAACGAAGACTCAAAGAGCGCAGTACCGAACCCGAGGAAAAAATAAATATGCGCATCGCCAAGGCCTCTGTTGAGCTGGCAACGGCTCCGCAGTTTGACCTTATTCTGCGCAATGACGACCTGGAAACCGCCAAAAAAGAGGCTGTAGCTTTGGTGCGTCAATTCCTGGATCAATAACCCCATGCGATGAAAAACATCGGACTGTTTTTTGGCACCTTTAACCCGGTTCACATCGGACACCTCATCCTGGCCCATCATTGGTTGGAATACACCCAGATGGATGAAGTGTGGTTTGTGGTCACCCCCCAAAGTCCGTTTAAAACCAAGCAGTCCCTGTTGGACAACCACCACAGGCACCAATTGCTGTTAGAAGCCATCGAGCCTTATCCTAAATTTTCGGTGTCCACCATAGAATTTGGTATGCCTCAACCCAACTACACCGCACATACCTTGGTGGCATTAGAAGAAAAATACAGCGGCAAATACACCTTTTCCCTATTGATGGGGGCGGACAACCTGACCCACCTCCACAAGTGGAACAACGCCTCTTTTATTTTGGAACACTATCCCATATACGTGTATCCGCGTTTAGACACCACTAGCCTCCCCACAGAATACAAAAACCACCCGAGCGTACATTGGTTGGACGCACCGGTGGTCGAAATTTCATCGAGTTTTATTCGCGCTGCAATTGCCCAGGGGCACAGCGTACAGCCCTACCTACCAGAAGCGGTGTGGACCTACATCGACCGAATGAATTTTTACCGCAGCTAAATAAACAAGTCGACAACCTGTTAATTACTCAGGTAATTCCTTGATTTTGATGCGTCTGTACGCGACCATTCCTCCGTGTTCTTGCAATCCGATATGTCCGGTCTGAAAACGACCAAATCCTGGCCAGTTGGCAAATCCTGAGGCCGCCACCATGGCTTCCCACTCAGGTCCATGAACGGGAAATCTGAGCACTTCCACTCCATTAAACACCAAAAACCCTTCGTTTAACTTATGGTCCACGTGTAATAAATAGTGATTCCAGGCTCCTGTAGGTTGAGCGACCAAGGCGCTGGGCGGCATCAAGTTGTATAAAGACGCTGCGCGATTAAGGTCTCCGCGCTCTTCAATATAGTCGGTCCATTCGTCATCCAACACCTGAATCTCAACACCAGTATGGTATAATTGTTCAAACTCAGGTTGGTCCTGGATGCCAAAAAGCACCCCAGAATTGGTCTGAGGATTGACCATCCACTCCAGAGAGAGCTCGAAATTGGTATAGACTTTTTCGGTGATGATGGAGGCTGGTGCAGGGGTAGTTCGACGCGCGGGATCAAATACCAGTACGCTGTCCATCACCATCCATCCGTTGTAGTCTCCTGGAGCATTGGCCTCCCGGGGACCCTGATACACCTTCCATCCTGCGAGATCTGTTCCATTAAAAAGCGGAGTCCACGGATCGCTTTCGGAAGTGGCGCAGCTGACCAACCCGAACAGGGTCAAGTAAAACGCCCACCGAAGTGGGCGTTGTTTCCAAAAACTACTCATGGAGTTTTTTGATTTTGATGTTTTTGTACCACACTTTGTCCCCGTGGTCTTGCAAGGCTATTCTACCTGTAGCTGAAGCGCCAAAACCGCCCCAATCTGCAAACTTAGATCCGGCAACCATGGCATCCCACTCAGGTCCTTGCACAGGAAAACGAGCGGTTTCTGTGCCGTTTAAGGTCACCCAGCCTAGGTTTTCTTTGTGGTCGATATGAATCACGCAGGTGTTCCACTCCCCAAAGGGTTTTACTGCAGCTACTGCTGGAGCGATCATGTCGTATAGAGCACCTGCTTTGTGCTTGCCATCTCCCACAAAAGAATCAGGGTGTTCTGCATCGTCCAAGACCTGAATTTCTGGACCGGTGAGGTAAGGCTCGCCATAAGCGGCATCTTCGACCACGGACCACATGATTCCCGAGTTACCCGCTTGAGCGATCTTCCAATCAATGCTCAGCTCAAAATCGGTGAACTCCTGGTCGCTGACGATGTTGGCTGACTTCTTTTCGGTGCGCGCGTTGGGATCAAAATGCATGGCTCCCTCGTCGATCACCCATCCATTGAGCTCAGCTCCACCGTTATACGCGTGCCAGCCGGAGAATGTACTGCCGTCAAAAAGCGATTGCCAAGCATCTTGTTCTGCTGATTCCAAAAAAGTGATGTCTTCAGCATTTGCCTGAGCTTCTTTATCCTTACAGCCGACCAATCCGATCAGTGCTAAGGCCAATATCCATGTTTTTTTCATATCGTTTGTGTTGGTTTAGTTGATTTATATACCGAGAATTTGTTTGAGTTGGGCTTCATCAGTAGCTCCACCTGCAAAATCGTCAAATACTTTTTGGGTGGCTTCGATGATGTGGCTTTTGATCAGCGGCGCACCTTCGCGCGCCCCTTGTTCAGGACTCTTGATGCAGCACTCCCACTCCAATACCGCCCAAACATCACAACCGTACTGGGTTAATTTGGAGAAAATAGTTTTAAAATCGATCTGCCCGTCACCCAATGAACGGTAGCGACCAGCGCGCTCAGACCAGTCATTGTATCCGCCAAAGGCCCCTTTTTTCCCAGTGGGGTTAAACTCAGAGTCCTTCACGTGAAAAGCCTTGATAAAAGAATGGTAGTGATCGATATAGGTGATATAATCTAACTGTTGCAGCACAAAGTGACTGGGGTCGTAGAGTATATTCACGCGTTTGTGGTTGCCTGTAGCCGCCAAAAAGCGCTCAAAGGTATCCCCGTCGTGCAGGTCTTCACCGGGGTGGATCTCGTAACAAACATCCACGCCTTCGGCATCAAAATGATTCAGAATGGGCATCCATCTTTTGGCCAGCTCGCTAAATCCGAGTTCTACTAATCCTTTGGGGCGCTGTGGCCAAGGATGCATGGTGTGCCAAAGCAAGGCGCCAGAAAAAGTAGCGTGGGCCTTCAGACCCAAACGTCTACTTGCGGTAGCTGCTTTTTTTACGGTTTCTACCGCCCACTCAGTTCTCGCTTTGGGATTGTTTTTCACCGCGTCTGGGGCAAATGCGTCAAACATGGAATCATAGGCCGGATTGACCGCAACCAACTGGCCTTGCAGATGCGTGGATAACTCGGTAATCTCCAATCCGTAACCAGCGATTCTGCCCTTGAGCTCATCGCAGTAGTCTTGACTCTCAGCGGCTAAGTCCAAGTCGATCAAAAATCGCTCCCAAGTAGGTATTTGTATGCCTTTGTAGCCCAAATCTGCCGCCCATTGACACATCCCGTCCAATGAATTAAACGGGGCTTTACTGTCGACAAATTGCGCCAAAAACAGCGCAGGTCCTTTGATTGTTTTCATGCCTATGATTGTTGATCTAAGTCAATCCAAACATTACCTCCTTGATGAGAGGCAACGGTACTTTCAATAAAATTCAATCCGCGCACCCCGTCGATCACGGTAGGGAACTCTGCCACATGAGGGTTTTGCTGGCGAATAGCTCTGGCCATGCCCAAATAAATATTGGCCATAGCATCAAAAATGCCTTCTGGGTGTCCAGGAGGCAGTTTGGTGCCGCCGAGCGATAAGGCGGAGTTATAGGAGTGACCTGGCGTGTATACTTGTAAAGCACCGTCATCAGAGCGGACCAACAATCGGTTGGGATTTTCCTGTTCCCAGGTCAATCCGCCTTGATCCCCGTAGACTGAAATCTTTAATCCGTTTTCTTCTCCGGTAGCGATTTGACTCGCGCGCAACACCCCTTTTACCCCACCTTGGAGGCGCAAAAGCACGTTGCCGTCAATATCCATTTGATTGTCAGCGTACAAATAATTTAGGTCAGCCAGCAATGAAGTGACGCGCAATCCCGTGGTGTACTCCACCATATTAAATGCATGGGTTCCGATATCGCCCATACAGCAACTGATACCTGCCTTGGTGGGGTCAAGTCGCCAAGTGGTAGAACGCTTGTCTTTGTCGTGGATGATCGGGTTGATCCAGCCTTGATAGTACTGTACATCCACTTTTTGCACCTTGCCTATGGCCCCGCTGTGGACCATCTCGCGGAGTTGACGCACCAACGGATAACCCGTGTAGGTGTGGGTCAAGGCAAAATGAAGCCCTGTTGCAGCGACCAAGTCTGCCAAAATCTTAGCTTCTTCATAGGTGTTGGTCATCGGCTTTTCACATATCACGTGAAAACCGTTTTCCAACAGCTTTTTGGCCATGGGGAAATGCAAGAAGTTAGGCGTCAATATGGAACAAACCTGAATGCGCTCATCGGCAGGGAGTTTTAACTCTTCTGCGATCAGCGTGTCAAAATCTGGGTAGATGCGGTTGGTAGGTATGCCGATTTTTTCGGCAAATCCGATGTTTTCTTCCCATACAGGATTAAACACGGCTCCCGTGATTTCATAATTGTCATTGATAAATGAGGCCACCCTATGGAGTACCCCAATGAGGGAGTCACCACCCCCACCTAAAATTCCTAAGCGTATTTTTTTCATGCGTATTGATTCAACAAGGATTAGGCCTTGTATTCTATTTTTTCATTTTTAAAGAACAGGGCAAACAACAACATCACCGCCAAGGCAAATCCTGCGGGGAACAACCAAATCTGCGCCCAATCATGAGTTCCGTCGGCCAATAAATAGGCATCCGTAATCTGTCCAGCCACCCAGAAACCAGCCAACATCCCTACCCCGTACGTCGCTAGGGTAATCAAACCTTGAGCAGCGCTCTTGTATTGATCTCCCGCTTTTGAATCGGTGTAAATCTGTCCGGAAACAAAGAAAAAGTCATAGCAAATCCCGTGGAGTGCAATACCCAAGATGAGCATATACGATTGTGCTCCGGCATCCCCAAAGGCAAATAATACGTAGCGCAACGTCCAGGCCACCATCCCTGCGATCAATGTGGTTTTAAACCCAAATCGCTTAAAGAAAAATGGCAGCAACAACATAAAAAACACCTCGGACATTTGGCCTATGGTCATCTTGCCGGTGGGATTGGCCACGCCGATCTCCGCCAAAAACGGGTTGGCGTTCTGGTAGTAAAAAGCCAGTGGAATACAGATCAAAATCGAAGCGACAAAGAACATCAAGAAATTGCGGTTGGCCAGCAGCTTCAAGGCGTCTAAGCCCAAAATAGCGCTGATGCTTTGGCCCTGTGCCTGGGCTTTTGGTGGGTTTTTAGGCAGGGTAAACGAAAAAATACCCAATACCGCTGAAGCGATGGCCACCATTAAAAAGGTGTTTTTCAACAAGCCCGCTTGAAGTGCTTCTGGGGTATCCCACAAAAATAAATAACTGATCGCTAGTCCAGCAGCGATCCAACCAATGGTACCAAATACACGCACCACAGAAAACTCTTTGGCGGGGTCTTTCATCTGGTTAAAGGAAATAGAGTTCACCAAACCTAAAGTAGGCATGTAGGCGATCATATACCCCAATACATAAGGATAAAACGTTGCGAAGTCGCTGGACTGATACATTTGATACATCATGACAGCGCCAAAAAGGTGAAGTACCCCCAAGATGCGTTCCGCATTAAAATATCGGTCAGCGATCAGTCCGATGATGAACGGCGCAATGATAGCCCCCCAGGATTGGGTAGAAAAAGCCATCCCGGTTTCAGCACCGGTGGCGCCTAAATTGTTGCCCATAAAAGTGCCTAATGTGACAAACCAGCCCCCCCAAATAAAAAATTCGAGGAACATCATGACAGACAATTGAATTTTAGTGGTCGTATTCATAGGTAATATTGGTTGATTTTAGTTGATCTTGGTTGATTTATCGTTCGTTCAGGTGGTTGAATCAATGAGTCTCGGAAGTATGGGTTGCGGCAGAAGTTCGGCCCAACACTTTTTCCAAAAGCGCTTTAGTAGCTAAAATTCCAGCTTCTTCTGGCAGGGTACTTCCCTCGTATTCCACCCCGACAAAACCGCGATAACCGGCGTCGATGACCAATCCCATCATGCGCGCGTAATCGGTGTTGATCTCGTTGCCTTGCGCGTCAAAGTCGTGAGATTTTGCGCTGACCGCCTTGGCAAAGGGCATCATTTCCTGAACCCCTTGATAACGGTCATAGGACTCGGCACATCCCGATCCCCAATCTGCTGGGTCAGTGCGACGGATGCAAAAATTGCCGAAATCTGGCAAAGTGCCACAGTTGTCCATGCCTACTTCGGTCATCACCTGAGCGAGCATGGCTGCGTTGGAAGACAAACCTCCGTGATTTTCTACAATCACATTGATGTTTTTGGTCGCGGCATAGGTAGCTAGTTGCTTTAATCCGTCGGCTGCCGCTGGCACCCACACAGTGGGGTCTTCTGAACCAGCCAGATTCACCCGAATTGAATGACAACCCATAGCTGCAGCGGCATCTACCCACTTGTGGTGGTTTTCTGCCGCAGCTTTTCGCTCATCAGCAGATTCTGCCGCCAAGTTGCCTTGACCGTCGATCATGATCAACAGATTTTTCATGCCGTGTGCCTGGGCTGCTGCATTGGATTTTTCCACAAAGGCAGCCATGGCCTCAGCGGAGAACCCCTGGGGTTCTAACTCTTTATAGTATAAGGCGCTTACATATTCCAAACCTTGAAAACCCCAAGCGTGGGCTTTTTCTGCAAAACTGTAGGGGTCAGCACCCTGCTCCCAAATCATGCGGTGCATCGACCATTGGGCCAGTGAGAGTTGGATAGAATCTTGGGCGGTAGCTTGAGCTGAATCCCCAGCTCCGGTGTCTTTTGGTTTGCAAGCACCCAAAACAAAGAGTGCGGCCATGACCCACAAAGCGCGTCTAGCGATCTGTGTCCATAATGCGTTTTTTTTCATAGCGTTGGTTTAGTTTGACCGTTTGAAGATACAAATATGTCCTATTCAATCGGTAGGGGAGGTAATTTTGGCACAAAATAACCCAGCCTAAAGTAAAAAATTTATTTATATTTAGCCTTCTCAACACAAACTAAAAACACCTTAAACCACAATCAATGAGTAAGTTTTTCTACAACGAAGAGCAACAATCCTACGACGCGATTGTTGTTGGTTCGGGAATTAGCGGTGGATGGGCTGCCAAGGAATTGTGTGAAAACGGTCTAAAGACTTTGGTCTTGGAACGTGGACGCATGATCAAGCACATCGAGGACTACCACACTGCCAACATGGATCCATGGGACTTTCCCAATGGCCAGCGCGCCACTCCTGAGGAGCGCTCTCGCCAACTCAAGCAGGCCAGAACTGGTTACACCACTGATCCTGCACACAGACACTTTTTTGTCGACGACATCGATCACCCCTACAACGAAAAGGAAGGGTATCGATTTGACTGGATGCGCGGATACCATGTAGGTGGACGCTCCATTATGTGGGGTCGTCAGTCCTATCGCTGGAGCGATATGGATTTTGAAGCCAACGCCCAGGACGGCGTAGCGGTGGATTGGCCAGTGCGCTATAAAGACATCGCGCCCTGGTACGACAAAGTAGAAGAATTCATCGGCGTCAGCGGTGAAAACCTCGGCCTGGATATTTTGCCCGATGGCAAATTCCTCCCTGCTATGGACCTCAACTGCGTGGAAAAACACTTTAAAGAATCAGTAGCTTCCTTAGGTCGCGTGGTGACCCCAGGACGTACTGCCCACATCACTACTTCTGAAAAAGAGTTCGACGGAAGAACCCAGTGCCAATACCGCAACCGCTGTATGCGCGGATGTCCGTTTGGCGGATACTTCAGCAGCAACTCATCTACACTTCCTGCAGCAGCAAAAACGGGCAACCTCACCTTGCGGGTTGACTCTATTGTCGCTGAAGTGATCTACGATGCGGCTACGGGCAAAGCTTCTGGAGTTAAGGTCGTGGATCAATTGACCAAAGAAACCTTTGAATTTAAGGCCAAAGTGGTCTTCTTGTGCGCTTCAGCTATAGCCTCTGCAGCCATTTTGATGCAATCCAAGTCGGATCGTTTCCCCAATGGTTTGGGCAACGATTCAGATCAATTGGGCCGCAACATCATGGACCACCAACTCGGTGTAGGTGCTTCAGGAAAAGTAGAAGGTCACCTAGACGAGTACTTTAAAGGCCGCAGACCAAACGGGGTGTATATCCCTCGTTTTGTCAACCTCAAAGGACAAGAGAAACGCAGCTATTTGCGCGGTTTCGGTTACCAAGGAGGTGCCTCTCGCGGTGACTGGTCCAGCTTGATCGCTGAAGCGGGTTACGGAAAAGAACTCAAAGAAGCGGTGATGCAACCAGGGGCTTGGACCTTTGGAATCATGGGCTTTGGTGAAATTCTTCCAGATCCAGCCAACCGATTTACCCTTGACTACGAAAACCTCGATCAGTGGGGACTACCTACCCTTACCTTTGAAACTAAATTCCGCGACAACGAAATGAAAATGCGCGAGGACATGAAGTCCGCTGCCGTTGAAATGTTGGAAGCTGCTGGATTTAAAGACATTGTAGGCTACGACAACCCTGCCCAACACGGTATTGGTTTGGGAATTCACGAAATGGGAACTGCCCGTATGGGTGCGGATCCAAAAACCTCTGTGGTGAACCAAAACAACCAAGTACACGGATGTCCCAACGTATTTGTGACCGATGGTGCCTTTATGACCTCGGCTGCTTGTGTGAACCCATCATTGACTTATATGGCCTTTACGGCAAGAGCAGCCAATTTTGCTGCAGAACAACTTAAAAAAGGATTATTGTAATGGATAGAAGAGTCGCCCTCAAAAACCTAGGACTCGGTTTCGGATATGCCGTAGCCACGCCTACCTTGTTGAGCATCTTACAGAGCTGTACTTCTGAGGCTTCCCTGCCTTGGACCCCAGTACTGCTCTCTGCTAACCAAGCACACGTGCTGACGTTAGTAGTGGATGTCATGCTCCCAAAAACAGACAGCCCTTCGGCTTCAGAAGTAAATATTCCCCAGTTTGTGGATAAATTATTGGCTGAAACGGTACCTGCTGAAGACCAGCCTAAATCCCTTAAGGGACTAGATGCCTTTATCGCCGAAGTGCTGGCGAGCAGTGGCAAATCCAGTCCTGCTGACCTCACCGAGGCAGATGTGGATGTGGTCTTGGCTGCTACCCTAAAAATCAGCGCTGAAGCGCGTGCCGCCTTGACCGGAGGCATGGCTGACGCCGCTGCTTGGGCTTCAGAAATCCGCGGTACAGCGATCTGGGCCTACAAAAACAGCGAAGTGGTTGGCGAGCAACACTTGGCTTATGATCCAGTACCTGGACAGTGGATTGCCTGTGGCAACCTTCAGGAACTCACCCAAGGAAAAGTATATTCCTTGTAGTTTTTGGTTTGTTTTTCAAATAAAAAACCCCCAGCCGATCGGTTGGGGGTTTTTTTATTGTCTTTAGTCATTGCTTGACTAGGAACCACACATCAAACAGTCGTCATCGCCTTGGCCTTCTTTAGCGCGGGCAATCAAAGCCTTCATTTCCTCAGCGGTCATGGGCTCTATATCCACCGTTTGCTGCGCGGCTTGAGAAGCTTCAGGTTTGGGTGCGGGCATAGCTGCCTGAGCAGGTTTTGGCGTGGCGGCTTCCACCTCAGCTTCTGCGGCTACACTGACAGGCACCTCTTTTTTCTTGGTGTTGTCCAAGGTGAACTTAATCGCATCCACGGCTGATTTGGTGCGCAAGTAGTACATCCCTGTTTTTAAGCCATTTTTCCAGGCGTAGAAGTGCATCGAGGTCAATTTAGAGAAGTTAGCGTTCTCCATAAACAAGTTGAGGGATTGACTCTGGTCGATAAAGTAACCGCGGTGGCGGGCCATATCGATGATGTCCTTCATACTCATTTCCCATACGGTCTTGTACAATTCTTTGAGGTCTTGTGGAATGCCGTCGATGTCTTGGATAGATCCGTTGGCCCTCATGAGCTCTTGCTTCATCTGCTCGTCCCACAAACCGCGGTCTACCAAATCCTCCAAGAGGTGTTTGTTCACCACGATAAACTCTCCAGAGAGCACGCGACGGGTATAGATATTGGAAGTGTAGGGCTCGAAACACTCGTTGTTGCCCAAAATCTGTGAGGTAGAGGCTGTTGGCATCGGAGCGACCAACAAAGAGTTGCGCACCCCGTGCTTCAGCACATCTTTGCGGAGCTTGGCCCAGTCCCAACGTCCTGAAAGCTCCTCGTCTTTAAGTCCCCACATCTGGTATTGGAAGATCCCCTCAGAAATGGGAGATCCCTCGTAGCTGGAGTATTTGCCTTTTTCCTTGGCCATCTCCATAGAAGCGGTCAATGCAGCAAAGTAGAGGGTTTCAAAGATTTCTTGGTTGAGCTGTTTGGCCTCATCCGAGGTAAACGGCATGCGGAGCATGATAAAGGCATCGGCCAATCCCTGTACCCCAAGACCCACAGGTCGGTGGCGCATGTTGGAGTTTTCCGCCTCGATCACTGGGTAGTAGTTTCTGTCGATGACCTGATCCAAATTGCGGGTCACGCGTTTGGTTACCCTAAAGAGCTCTTTGTGGTCAAACTTACCCTCCTTGACAAACATAGGCAGGGCAATCGAAGCTAGGTTACACACAGCCACCTCGTCGGCAGCGGTGTACTCCATGATTTCGGTGCAGAGGTTGGAAGAGCGGATGGTCCCCAAGTTTTTTTGGTTGCTCTTGCGGTTGGCCGCATCTTTAAAGAGCATATAGGGGGTTCCTGTTTCGATTTGCGACTCGAGGATTTTCTCCCATAGCTCACGGGCCTTAACGGTCTTGCGGCCGCGGCCTTCAGACTCGTATTTGGTGTACAAGGCCTCAAATTCCTCAGAGTGGGTGTCGTATAGACCTGGGCACTCGTTGGGGCACATCAGTGTCCAGTCCGCATTGGCCTCCACGCGTTTCATAAACAAATCGGAGATCCACATAGCGTAGAACAAATCGCGGGCGCGCATTTCTTCTTTACCGTGGTTTTTCTTGAGGTCTAAGAAATCCATGATATCGGCGTGCCAAGGCTCGATGTAAATCGCAAAACTTCCTTTGCGTTTTCCACCCCCTTGATCCACATAGCGGGCTGTGTCGTTGAACACTTTCAACATCGGCACAATCCCGTTGGAGGTACCGTTGGTTCCGGAAATATAAGATCCCGTGGCGCGAATGTTGTGGATAGACAAACCGATCCCTCCAGCTGATTGTGAAATCTTAGCGGTCTGCTTGAGTGTATCGTAGATCCCCTCGATGCTGTCGTCTTTCATCTGCAACAGGAAGCAGGAAGACATCTGAGGCTTCGGCGTTCCGGAGTTGAACAACGTGGGAGTCGCGTGGGTGAAATATTTTTTGGACATCAAGTTGTAGGTCTCCACCACTGACTCCAAGTCACCTAGGTGAATCCCTACAGAAACGCGCATCAACATGTGTTGGGGGCGCTCGACAATCATTCCGTTAAGTCTGAGCAAATACGAGCGCTCTAGTGTTTTAAATCCGAAGTAGTCGTAGTTGAAGTCGCGGTTGTAGATGATGGTTGCGTCCAAGAATTCAGCATTTTCTTGGATCACCTGAAATACATCTTCGGCGATCAAACCAGCGGGTTTACCGGTACGTGGATTCACGTAGTGGTAGAGGTCCGCCATCGTTTCAGAGAAGGACTTTTTGGTGTTTTTGTGCAAGTTAGAGATCGAGATGCGCGCCGCTAACTTGGCAAAATCAGGGTGGGTGGTGGTCATGGTCGCTGCCACCTCAGCCGCTAGGTTATCCAACTCAGACGTAGTCACCCCATCGTACAAACCTTCGATCACGCGCAAAGCGACTTTAAGCGGATCTACGCGTTCATTTAATCCATAGCACAATTGTCTGATGCGTTGGGTGATTTTGTCAAACATGACGGGCTGCTGCTTTCCGTCTCTTTTTAGTACATACATGGGGCCAATAGGTTTGGTTGGGTGATTGGATAGGTGTTACAAGACTAAAAATCTGCGTCGAAGCTGAATTGATCTCCAGAATTGTCGTCCTGAATTTTAACTCCGGCCTTTTGGTACTCGGAGACACGCTTTTCAAAGAAGTTGGTTTTTCCTTGTAGCGAGATCATATCCATAAAATCAAATGGATTGGTCGAGTTGTACTCTTTGGGACATCCCAATTCCACCAACAAGCGATCGGTGACAAACTCGAGGTATTGGGTCATCAACTTGGCATTCATCCCAATCAAACTCGCTGGAAGTGATTCGGTGATGAATTCGCGCTCGATGTTTAGTGCATTGACAATGATTTCTCTGATGCGCTCTTGAGGCACTTTATTGATCAAGTGGTGGTTGTGCAAATGCACCGCAAAGTCGCAATGCACCCCTTCATCTCTGGAGATCAACTCGTTGGAGAAGGTCAAGCCAGGCATCAAACCGCGTTTTTTCAACCAGAAAATGGAGCAGAACGCCCCGGAAAAGAAGATTCCTTCCACCGCGGCAAATGCGATCAAGCGCTCAGCAAAACTCTCAGATCCAATCCAGTTGAGGGCCCAATCCGCTTTTTTCTTGATCGCTGGGAAGTTTTCAATCGCGGTAAAGAGCAAATGTTTCTCTTTTTCGTCCTTCACATAGGTGTCGATCAACAAAGAATAAGTCTCTGAGTGTATGTTTTCCATCATGATCTGAAAACCGTAGAAAAACTTGGCCTCAGCGTACTGCACTTCGTTGACAAAGTTTTCTGCCAGGTTTTCGTTGACGATTCCGTCAGAAGCGGCAAAAAACGCCAAGATATGCTTGATGAAGTAACGCTCGTCGTCGTTCAATTTTTCACTCCAATCGGTCAAATCCTGGTGCAAATCGATTTCTTCAGCCGTCCAAAAGGAGGCTTCGCAGGACTTGTACAACTGCCAAATATCGTTGTGTTTGATCGGGAAGATCACAAAACGGTCTTTGTTCTCGGCTAAAATGGGCTCAATCTGTGCAGACATGACGTTTAAATTAGTAGTTAAAAATGGAAAATCGCGAATCACAAAGATGGTCAAAAGTGCCTGCTTCAAAAAGACGCAAACAATGATTTAACATTGAAGTTTTTAACACTACATGTTGAAATGTCCCCCACCCCCTACTGCGGTTGGGCTGACCCCAAAAACAAGTTTTTGCACCCCGAAAACAGGACTGCTAGGGCTGTTGTTTTTTGTACTCCTCAGCCACCAGGCAAAGCTCGTCATACCAGGCCTGTCCAAACTTGCGGACCAGGGCGTCTTTGACGAATTGGTAGACGGGAACTTGTAAGGATTGGCCCAAGGTACAGGCCGGTGAACAGATCTGCCACTGGTGGTAATTCACCGCGGTAAAAGTCTCATAGGCGCGGGTGCGCACCGGGTATAAATGACAAGAAACGGGCTTGCGCCAATCCACTGCTCCCGCATTGTAGGCCGCCTCGATTCCACAGTGGGTGATGCCATGGGGACCAACGACCACATAGGCACAGGCAGCTCCCCCGACCAAAGGCGTCTCTTTCTCTCCATCGCTGCCGATCACCCAGGTTCCTTGAGCTTCAATGGCTTCGATGCCCTCTGGGGTGAGAAAGGGGCGCACTTGGGGAAAAATGCGTTCCAAGATAGCGGTCTCCTCGTCTTCCACAGGGGCGCCCGCATCCCCGTCGATACAACATGCGCCTTTGCAGGCATTGAGGTTGCACACAAAGTCGTAGTCGATCAGGTCTTCGGAGACCAGGGTGTTTTGCAGTTGAAACATAGCGGGAATTGTAGCGCCAAAGATAGGAAAATTCCTACCTTTGACCCGTTAAAACTCCAGTTCCTATGGTCTTGAACTTCAAAGAAATTGCCACCGCGAGTATGGTCTTGTTTGCGGTGATTGATATTGTGGGCAGTGTACCTGTCATCATAGGCCTGCGCAACAAGGTCGGCCATATTCAATCCGAAAAAGCATCTGTGGTGGCCGCGGTCATCATGATCGCCTTCCTCTTTGTGGGGGAAAAAATCCTAAAACTGATCGGGATCGATGTGAGCTCATTTGCCGTGGCGGGTTCACTGATCATCTTTTTCTTGGCCATCGAAATGGTCTTGGGCATCACGCTCTACAAAGACGACGTCCCTGAAACCGCTTCGATTGTGCCCATCGCATTTCCGCTGATTGCCGGAGCGGGTACCATCACCACGCTGTTGTCCCTCAGGGCTGAATACGAGGTGCAAAACATCATTGTCGCCATTTTGATCAATATGATTTTTGTCTACATCGTACTCAAGTCCTCTACAAAAATCGAGCGTGTGCTCGGCAAAAACGGCCTGGGCGTTATCCGAAAAGTATTCGGAGTGGTCCTTTTGGCGATTGCGGTCAAGCTTTTTGCCGCCAATGTCAACAACTTATTTTAATCCAGCACTGCCATGAACAAGTACCTGTTTTACGTCCTGATTTTCCTTTCCGTCAGTTTGGCCATCTTTAACCTCACCCAAGTGAACTACGATCGCTTGTTGGCGGACAGCAACCTGATTCCGCTGGGCTCAGCCATCGGCGCTTTGGCAGCCTTGGTGCTGCTGTTGATTTTTGACGCTTCTTCAAAAATCAAAAAGAAGCTAGATCA
>JANRDC010000005.1 GCA_030726725.1 Flavobacteriaceae bacterium | reverse complement strand
CAAATCCTGAATTTCATTGGTGGGGTCGGAGTCGGCGTCCACGGGGTTGTTTTTGGCGATCCAAGCGGAGCCGTCCCAGGTGAGTACTTGATTTATGGCTGCTGTAGCAGGTAGTTCAATTTCGTTGGTGGGGTCGGAGTCGGCGTCGTCTACGTTGATGAGTAGGTTGTTGGTGCCGATGGTCAGTTCACCGGGGATGGTGGGGTCGGCGGTGGCGGTTATGGTTGGGGGTGTGGTGGATCCGCTGCCTGCGTTGAGGGCAAAGAAGGCGTAGGGGACGTATTGGAATTCGTTGAGGGCTAGGGGCTCGAAGTTGGCGCAAAGTCCTTTGTAGTCGATGTCTACTTCCATGGTTTTGGGGTTGCCATCCCAGTTGATGCCGGCAAATGATCCGGTGATCGGGGTTCCGTTTCCGATGACTAGGTCAATGCGGCCAAATTCGCTGGTGGTAGCGGTTTGGGTCTCCTGGTATTCGGTGCCTGAGGCACTTTTAAAGGTGAAGCGGAGGCATACATCTGTGTTTTTAAGGGGGATGAGGCCGGAGTTGGCGCCTGGAAGTTGGGTCTCTGGGGCCAATAAGGTAGCTTGATATGGAATGCCAGGAGTTTGTGCGTGTGCCAGAAGAATGCTGGTCAGGGCCAGCAAAAAGAACAAATACTGCTTCATAAGGCGCTTTTGATTCCAAGTGACAACATGCCCCGTCCAAAGTGCAGACGTTCAGGGGCACTGTGGCTGTTAAAAAAATAGGTGTAGTGGTAGTTGAGCAACATAGTGGTCGAGTTAAACAGATCTACCTCGAGGCCAAGGGCACCCACAGGGCCAAAAAGGATTCCGTTAAACTCAGCCTCATCGGCCAAGTTGTATGTTTCGCGGTTGCCCACTTTTTGGGTTCCGCTCAGTATTTTAGCTACTTCGCCCCCCAAGGAAGTAATCACCCTGATTTTGACGCAGTTGGCACAGTACTCGTTGACATAGATGGTGTAGGGGTTGACCTCGTAGGCGCCCGATAGACTCAAAAATTGAGTTTGATAATTTAGGGGGACATCAACAGCGTAGCCCTGAGCGTTGAGCTGTTGGTATCTGAGTCCAAATTTGAGGCTTCGCGCATCAATGGGGCGACCTAGAGATTTATAACCCATCAAGGCGACACCTGTGGAACGGCCTGGGTCTAGGGTAGAGAGGCGTTCATTGTCGCTGTTTTTATAGTAGAAGGTGCTGCCTACAGCACCCACTTCAAAGCTGATGGCCTGTCCCCAGAACAACTGTGGAATCAGGAGTATGAAAATAAGCAGTTTGTTCATCTGACCGATAATGTAGTAAATTTACAAAAACAACCCACCTTTGCGGACTTCTGCAACAACATTTATTCTATTGTGTGTATTGTGGGCATTGGCCCCAACGGCTTATGGACAAAAGCTGCTTAAAGAAGCTATGCCAGGTATGAGCGTGTTGGTGCAAAGCCCGAGGGTTTCTCAAACGGTGGCACTGCCTTTTTCTGTGGTTTATCAGGAAAAAGGAACGCATTTTTACGGATTTGAGGTGCCGGATTTGCCCGTGTTTATTGCCCCGGTCTTGTCCCCTAAAATCAAAGTTTACCCCAATCCTTTTGTCGCCCAATTTACCGCAGAAATGTCTCGTGATTTTGCTCGGTATGAGGTGAGGCTATTCACTGCCACAGGACGAGAAATTCCCAGTTCAGTATGGAGAAATGGGCGCACCCTTACCGTACAGCCCAGGGTCTTTGAAAAAGGATTATTGGTCGTGTTGATGTATATCGACGGGGTCTTGTACGCTAAAAATGTAGTGGCCCAATAGGTTATTTCAACACCTGGTCAAGGGCTTTAAGCACCAGTGGTTCCATGACCTTGTATCCTTCCTGGTTGGGGTGAACTGGGTCATACCCTAGATGAGATTGAAGCCCTAGTTTTTCATCGACCATAGGAGTGTAATAATCGACAAATACCAGGTTTCTTTCAAGAGTCCAACGACGCAGTAATTCGTTTAAGGCGACTACTTTTTCTGTGGGAATGATTTCAGGACGCCAAGGAAAAGAATTGGCCGGTAATACAGCGCAGATCAGGGGGGTGATCCCGTGCGCTAGGGCTAGTTCGGCCATGCTTTGGATGTTGCCCAAGGTTTCTTCCAGGGAGATGGGTCCTGTGTTTTGCGCGATGTCGTTGATGCCGGCTAGAATCACCACGGCCTCGGGTTGAAGTTCAAGCACGTCCTGTCGAAAGCGCAACAGCATTTGTGGGGTGGTTTGCCCACCGATACCTCGGCCCACAAATCCGTGTTCTTTAAAAAATTCAGGACGCATGTCCGCCCAACCTTGGGTGATGGAATTTCCCATAAAAACAACCCTCACGGGTGTTTTTTCGCGGAGGATTTGCGCGTTGTCGCTTTGGTATTTCTCGAGCTGGGGCCAGTCTTGTGCCGATAGTATTGCCATGCTGGTTAGGGCGATGAATACAAAAAGTTTTCTCATAAGCTAGAGCCGTAAGGAGGATTGGCTTCCAGAGGTGGGAAACGCTCGTGGAAGTCAGCCTTGGCCTGTTCTAAAATACGCAAAAACCCTTGGTTTTTATCGTATTGCTTGTCTTTGTACAGTTGAATTCCTAGACCCTGTCCATAGATGCCCAGGTGGTCGGTGTGGTATAAGTGCATTTGGTAGAAGGGCAAAGCCCAGGCATAGGTGTCGTTTCGGTGTTTGAGGTGTACCAAAATTCCGTTTGGCCTGATTTCTAGCACCGCCCGAACGTCAGGGGCTTGTTGTAGTTCTGGGAAAGATTCGCCTAGGCGCAAGGAAGCCACCTTAAAATAAGCAGAACCCACCCTTCCTTTCTTTAAGATATCCCAAATGGAAAAGGGAGGACCAATCAATTGATCAAAAGCCTTTTTGGTTTTTTTGTCGCTGTACGAAGTAAGTGCAATCATGGGTTTTGGGTGTATTTTCTCAGGGTGATAAAAAGGGGAATAAACAGGTTAAAGACAACGATACCCGGTAAAATCCAAGAGGTAGGGAGCCAAATTAAGGAGCAGCCCAAGAGCAGGAGTTGAAATCCAAGCCCGTACACGGATACCAAGGTCATCAACCACGGTTGAGGTAAGGTCTCTTGATAGGCCTTGGGATCAAGCGCGTGAATGGTTTTGTCAAAAACGCCATAGCATATCTGGTAACACCGGTACATAAGGTTGACTGACCATTGGGATTCGCCGGGGAGGGCCTCAGGAACCTTGTACTCAAAGACTTTGCTGGTGTTGTCGCCCCCAGAAAGCCTGTTGCGCAAAATCACGTAGTAGTAGTTGTAGAGCGTGCCTTGGAGTTGTAGGGAGATAAATGCGGCCACCCACCAAATCCATGAAGAGTCGCTGATATACCAGATACCGCCCAAGAAAATAAGATTAAGCAGTATATCGAAGACGCTGTCCAGATATCTGCCGGTATAACTAGGTTGATTATTTAGCCTGGCCAATGCGCCGTCTGCTCCATCGATAACCGATTTGATGAGCAGAAAAAGCAACGCGGTTTTGTAATGCCCTGCTACGATGGCATAAAAGGCCATCATTCCAGCAAGTCCAAATAACAGGGTAAGGTGGATAGCAGTAACCCAGGTGTCTTTTAGCGAAATGGCAATTTGGTCTGAAAGCGGTCGTCCATAGTCGGATAAATCAATAAATCGGTACTGTGCTCCTAGTTTTTTCATCCAAAAGGTTTGAGTTTCGCAAGGTACTACCCTAAAACAAGAAAAGGCCGCTTTTGGCGGCCTTTTACCTGTAAAGTTGTCGTTATTCTGATTTAGCTACAGCCAAGCTGTATACCACTAAACCGAATCCAATTTTGTTGATGGCATCCCCGATGTTGTAGATCACATCTAGGTTAAGTCCACCAAAGATACTGTCGTACCATCCTGGAGTACCAGCCATGTAACCGATGGGGTAAATAGCCCATCCTACAAGGACAAACCAGCTCAACATTTTGTGGGCTGAAAGAACAGCTCCACCAGCCGCAGTAGCCAATTTCTTAGCCTCACCCACCCAGATGTCATACACGATGACAAAGTAAGCGATACCAGAAATCAGACCCCAAACTTGTGCGTTGTCTCTGTCGATGGTTTCTCCAAAGTACCCAGTAACTAGCATCACAATCGACAGGAAGATCATTCTCCACATCAGTGATTTTTTAGCTCCAGCAGCTTTAAGAATCAAGTAGAACTCCACACACATCAGCGGCACAGTCAATACCCAATCCACATAGCGGAAGAATGTTGGAGACTCGCCAAAGGCTGCCCAATAATCCCTCATGTACCAGTAGTGTACAGCAGCGATAAAAGTGATCAAACCGGAAACAAGGATAGAAGTCCTCCATTTGCGGTCAAATCCGTTCATCGACAAAAAGAAAAAGGCCGAAGCGGCCATCATCGCCATACATCCTACAAAGAATGTAAAGCCAACGTAGTCATTTGGTGCCATCTGAGACGCCAAAGGAAGCATGCTTAATAGTTTTGTCATGGTTGATTTATTTTTGTTTGATTAAACTATTATAAAGTTAAACAAAATAATGAACCTTCAAAATAAAAAATGTAAATTCAATAAATATTTAGAATAGTTTTTTTGGATGACACAAAAATTTAGCATCATTTTTACGGTATTAATTATTTGGCTTTCCCTTTATTTAAGCCCGCTCGCAGAGATTTACCTCGCTGGATTTTTTTCACTCACTTTAGGCTTGATGCACGGATCATTTGATATTTTTTTATTTAAGTCTTTGATTGTCAATGCAAGAAATAAGAATGTAACCGTTCTGATTGCTTATTACCTGCTCTTTGTCTTATTGGTGTTTTTATTGGTATTTGCGGCACCTGTGATCGGTTTTTGGTTTTTTTTACTGGTCAGTAGCTATCATTTTGGCGAACAGCATCTGCACTCAAGAGCCTTAAAGCATTTTCCCAGGTTACATTATATGGTCTATGGATTGTTTCTTTTTGGGATGTTGATCAGCAGTCATCCTCAAGAAGTTGAAGCGCTGTTGGTTCCCATGACAGGTCAATCCTTTATCAACCTGCCTTGGGAGGTGATGACCATCAGTTCAGGACTTTTGCTCGCCCTGTTTTGGGTGATTGACTATAATGCCTTTCAAGGGGAGCTGCCCAAAGAAGTTTTTTATCTACTGCTCTTTTGGGCCGTGTTTAAAAGCACAGATTTGGCCCTTTCATTTGGATTGTATTTTGTGCTTTGGCATGCTTTGCCCTCTATGGCCGATCAAATCAAAGAGTCATTTGGCAGTTTTTCCCGGGATCACCTCAAGCAATATTTGATTAAGGGTTTACCGTTTTGGGGCGTAGCGCTTTTGGGATTTGCCGCTTTGCTTTGGGCCAATACTTTACTTCAAGGGAGTCTATTTCCCGTCTTGCTTGCTGCTGGGGTAGGAATTACTTTCCCCCACATTCTACTCATCGGTCAGCTTTTTCGAAAACCTACCACTTAAAAGAATGTTAAACAATGACATTTTAATAGTATTACTATTATATTTGTTATATGCAGCATTTATCGATCAATCTCAGGGTGCACGAAAAGCTCTACCTCAAAGACCCTTTGTCTTCTGAGTTGGGTAAAAAAATCGTGCAACACGGTGTAGCTTTGATCGAGTCTTTGGGATTTGAGGAATTTACATTTAAGAAGCTCGGTGTAGACATACAGTCCAATGAAAGCTCTATTTACCGATACTTTGAGAGCAAACATCAATTGTTGCTGTATTTGATCAATTGGTACTGGTCATGGATGGAGTATCAATTGGTTTTTTCCACCTCAGGTATTGCAGATGCCCAAGAAAAGCTAGGCATCGCTGTCTCCTTGTTGACGCAAAAGTGGCCTGACGGAACCTTGGTGGCTTGTATGAATGCAGCCCAGTTGCAAAGAGTCATCATCACAGAGGCCCCCAAGGCCATGCATACCAAGTCTATAGATCAAGAAAATGAAGATGGACTTTTTGGGGTATATAAAAGAGTGATTCAACGGGTAAGCGATATGGTTACCGCATTGAACCCCAATTATGCATACCCACATATGTTAATCACCACTGTGGTAGAGGGGGCTCATCAAATGCGGTTTTTTGCAGATCATCTCCCCACAATTACAGATCAGGTCGCTGATGAAGCGCATTTGGTAGAGTCTTTTTACAGAGATCTCATTCAAAAAGCCATCCTTGATGAATGATAGGTATACACATATCGCTGTTGTTTGGTTTTTTGTGATCTCTTTCATCACAGGAAATGTTTTTATGTATGCCCCTATTGAATCAGGCCTAAACCAGGAGATAGAATGGGCAGATACGCCAGATGATTCTTCCGCTGAAGGCGGAGATAATCTGGTTAAAGTCGGTTGGGATGAAGAGAAAATCTTGGAAAACCGACATTCAAATACTTTGTTTACCTCGGAGATTGTCACCCAGCACAATTGGGTGTATGCCGATCACCTTCCGCTAGGAAGCATCAGGGACATCATCGACCCACCTGATCAGGCATAATTCACAGGAGCTTTTACTATTTATTTCAATCGCCCTATGGGGCTAAATTCATTTATGTATGTTTAAAAATTTAAAGTCGGATCTTCCGGCAAGTATCGTCGTTTTTTTTGTGGCCTTACCGCTTTGTTTAGGGGTAGCATTGGCCTCAGGTGCGCCCTTGTTTTCTGGATTGATCGCTGGAATTATTGGAGGCGTAGTTGTAGGAGCACTCAGTGGCTCTCAAGTAGGCGTCAGTGGACCTGCGGCGGGTTTAGCTGCAATTGTCTTGACGGCCATTGGCACCCTGGGGAGTTTTGAGGCTTTTTTGGTGGCTGTGGTTTTGGCGGGAGTACTTCAATTGATTTTGGGGGTTGTTAAAGCGGGTGTAATCGGGTATTTCTTTCCCAACTCAGTGATTAAGGGCATGCTAACCGGGATAGGCATCATCATTATACTCAAGCAAATCCCCCATTTTTTCGGGTATGACGCAGACCCCAATGGGGAAATGTCGTTTATTCAGCCCGATGGGGAGAATACCTTTTCTGAACTATTGCGCACTGCCGAACACATCAGTGTAAGCGCTACCGCCATTGGATTGATCGGTCTGGGAATTATGCTTTTTTGGGATCTATACCTGTCCAAAAAATCCAAGATATTTCAGGTCGTACAAGGGCCATTGGTCGCCGTTGCCTTGGGCATCACTTATTTTGTGTTGACTGAAGGAAATGCGCTTTGGGCGATCGATCCTACCCATCTAGTGTCTGTTCCTGTTCCTGGAAATGTCAGTGATTTTTTCGGTCAGTTTACCTTTCCGGACTTTAGCGTCGTCGGGCGTGGGGATGTTTGGGTCATTGCCTTTACCATAGCACTGGTCGCCAGTTTGGAGACCTTGCTGAGCGTGGAGGCGACGGATAAATTGGATCCAGAAAAAAGAGTCACCCCGACCAATCGGGAATTGATGGCCCAGGGCGTGGGCAATATCATGTCTGGTTTGGTGGGTGGGATTCCGATCACGCAGGTGATTGTGCGCAGTTCGGCCAATGTTCAGTCGGGAAACAAAAGTAAACTTTCCGCGATTTTGCACGGTTTGTTTTTGTTGCTCGCAGTATTATTGATACCGCGTTTGCTCAATAAAATCCCACTTTCTGTACTCGCTGCGGTGTTGTTGTTGGTGGGCTATAAACTGGCCAAGCCCAGCTTGTTTTTTACCATGTACCGCATGGGTTGGAAACAGTGGGTGCCATTTGCCACCACGGTATTGGGGATTGTGTTTACGGATCTTTTGGTAGGTATCAGTCTAGGGCTCGGTGTTGGCGTATTGGTCATTTTGATTAAGAGCTACCAAAACTCTCACTTTTTACATTTAGAGGACCAGAGTAACGGTCGACCAAAATTCAAGATGACGCTGGCAGAAGAGGTGACCTTTTTTAACAAAGGGGCCATCATCCGTGAGCTTGAAGCCTTACCCAACGAGACGATGTTGGAGGTCGATGTGCGCAAGACCCGTTATTTAGACCAAGACATCATCGAGATTTTTCAGGATTTTGCCTTTAAGGCGCAAGCCAAACAGATTGATATCCGCATTAATTCTGAGCGGGGTATCGTGGATAATCCCACCGATCTGATGGCATTTTTTCAACTAGACAAACAAACGATATAAGCAGGGGACATGAAAACACTAACAGCAGAACAACAAGCAAGAATCACCCCAGACCAAGCAGTTCAACTGCTTAGGGACGGCAACAAACGTTTTGTGGAGAACACAAAAATCAATAGGAACTTAATGGAACAAGTAAACCAGACCAGTGATGGCCAATACCCCTTTGCCACCATACTGAGTTGTATTGATTCCAGGGTTTCGGCAGAACTTATATTCGACCAAGGTATTGGAGATATTTTCAGCATCCGCATCGCGGGTAACATTGTCAATAAGGACATTCTCGGGAGTATGGAATTTGCCAGTAAGGTGGCAGGAACTAAAGCCATTGTAGTTTTGGGTCACACGAACTGCGGGGCAGTTAAAGGGGCATGTGATGGTGTGGAATTGGGTAATTTGACTCATTTGCTCGATAAAATAACTCCAGCGATGGATTTGATTGATGATCCTAAAGAAAAATCGTTGCGCAACAGCAAAAACATTGATTTCGTCGATGCTGTGGCCAATGCTAATGTGGATAGGACCGTGGAAATGATCAGGAAAAACAGCCCTATTTTAGCGGAGATGGAGCAGGCTGGAGCAATAAAAATTGTCAGCGGTATGTATGACATCCAGACGGGTGTCGTGACTTTTCACGCCTAATTGAATTTATTTATTGTTTGTTGGGGGCGGCCGAAGGCCGCCCCCACTTTTTTATACAGGCTCCCAAATCTGGTGATCGGTGAGTTTATAAGAGCCTAGGTGTACAAAGTTGCACTCGCTTGGGAGTAGCAAGGAGAGGAATTCGCCCCCTTGCACACTTTCATACAAATGGTATGTTTTACCGACAATTGGGGTGAATTTAAAATGTGCGCGGTAGATACGCTCGTTGCTTTCCACCCGCTCTTTGAGCGCCAGGTACTGTTCCTTTATGGCGTCAAATTGCGCCTCGAGCATAGAGTTGGCCACGACCACTTGTTGGGTTTTCCATCCTTCGATATCGTCCATTTCAATGCGGGGTGCACCAACAGATGTAGCATAGGGAGTTAGGGCTGCGTCATAACGTCCTGTTTCCTCATTGTACTTGACTTGATCTGGTTTTTTCATGACCGTTTGCTGATTTTGTTTTGGCTGATGCTGCGCTGTCTGGAACAGCGAAATCGCCCTTGTTCAAAAATACGTTTTTGGAGGTGTTTTGTCGATCTTCCTTGAACACGTGCGCGCCAAAGTTTAAAGCTCGATTCTTTGAGTTCCCGGCGCATCAACTTGATCACCTCTGATTCAGCCACACCAAATTGGGCCTTGATGGCGTCAAAAGGCGTGCGGTCTTCCCAGGCCATTTCGATGATGCGGTCGATGGCCTTGTCGTCTAAATGCTTCAGCTCAGTGTTTTTTGCCATAGATCAATATAAATCTGGTTGTTCAATAATTGCTTCTCCGCGCTCGATGAGGAGTTGTTGTTCGTCTTGTGGGATTTTATCCCAAAGGGCATACATCATGCGCATGCGTTCTTTCTGGCCCAACAAGGGTCGATGTACCGCGAGAAAACGCCAGTACAGGGCGTTAAACGGACAGGCATCAGGACCGAGGCGCTCCTTGGGATTGTACCGACAACCGGAACAGCTTTTACCCATTTTGTGGAGGTAGTTGGCGCTGGATATGTATGGTTTGGTCGCTAGTTTACCTCCGTCAACAAATTGACTCATCCCCAACGTATTGGGCATTTCTACCCATTCTAGAGCGTCGATATACACACCTAAATACCAAGATTCAATCGCTTTTGGCGCCACCCCCAACAACAGCGCTAGATTGCCAGTGACCATCAACCGTTCGATGTGGTGGGCATAGGCATTGTCCAACGTATGTTGTAGACTAGACTGCACACAAGCCATTTGGGTTTTAGCGGTCCAATAAAAATCGGGTAGGGGATTTTGGTGGTCGAAATAATTTAAATCTGAGTAACCGGGCATATGTGCCCAATAGAATCCGCGCACATATTCGCGCCATCCAATGATTTGACGCACGAATCCCTCTACTTGTGCGAGCTCAACGCGTTGAGGTTCATTTTTCCATGCCTGGATCGCAGCCTCCACTACTTCTTGAGGACTGATCATTTTCGTGTTTAAACAAAAGGAAAGTCTGCTGTGAAACAAAAGTGGTTCCTCGGGATGCATCGCATCTTGGTAGCGGCCAAAATTAGGCAGCAAATGGGTGACAAAATGATCGAGTAACAGCAGTGCTTCACTGCGCGAGGTCGCCCACAGAAAACGTCCAAGCTGAGGTGGGTGACCCATGGTTTTTACCCCATGGTCTTTGATCATCGATAGGATCTGCTCGATTTCAGGTTGAAAAACAGGGCCCTCAGGTATGGCTGGATTTCCATTCCACGATTTGCGGTTTTCCCCATCAAAATTCCAGATACCCCCTTCAGGCTGTCCAGTAGGCGTCATCAAGTAGCCGGTCTTTTTGCGCATGGCCCGGTAAAAAAACTCCATGGTATAGGTTTTTTTGTCCTTGAAGTGCGTGGACCAATCTGTGCGTGTAGTCAAAAAGTGTTGGGTGTCTTCCTGTTCGATGGTGATCGATTGTCGGGCGCACCATTCCTTGAGCTGCACGTCAAGTCGGTATTCGTCGGGCTGTTGATAGCCAAAGGCTTCGTATGGGCCTGATTCGATGAGCTGCTCGATATTTTGGATGAGGTCCTGCCGATTAAGCGGATCGTCTAAACGGTAATAAGTGATTTGATGACCTTGCTGGGTCAGTTGGTCTGCAAAACGGCGCATCGCCACAAAAAAGGCCAATACTTTTTGCACATGGTGTACCGCATAGTCGGTTTCCTGACGCATTTCGCACATGAAATAGGTCACCTCAGGGTCTGGCTGTTGCAGCCAAGTGTGGTTTGCGTTGAGTTGGTCTCCTAATATCAGCCTAAGTGTCTTCAAAATAATGCGGTTTGCAACCAGGTTTTTTGGTGAACACCCTTGGGGTCGTACTGCTGCGCTTGGCGTTCCATGTTAAATACACGCGCCCTCGGGTCGTTGCCCACCCCGGCTACATACATCCAGTTGCCATAGTTGGAGCTGGGGTCGTAGTCCAGCAAAAGCGATTCAAAATACGCTGCGCCCCAACGCCAATCAACCCCGAGTTCATGAACTAAGTAGGAGGCGACATTTTGTCGACCTCGGTTGCTCATCCAACCGGTTTGGGCCAATTCAACCATGTGGGCATTGACAAAATCAGAGGCGGTTTGACCATTGACCCATCGGCCCCAAGGACCGTTTGAGGGAATAGATTTTTTTTGTTGCCATGGGTTGACCGATGGGCTTTTTTTCCAATGCGGCACTTCGGGACTGAGCTGTTTGGCAATGCCAAAACCGCTGAAGAACTGCGCCCCATACTTCATGGCGGTGTACGCAAAAAACTCCCGCCACAACAATTCAAAAATCACCCAATAGGTGTCTTCGTTTTTGACGTGTTGCTGCTCAAAATCTTTGATTGTTCTGTAAATGGTTCGGGCTGAAATACAACCCAGTGCTAGATAGGGGGAGAATTTTGTGGAATAATCCACCCCCAGCATCCCATTTCTGGTGTGTTTATACCAAGCTACCTTTTGGGTGCCAAAGGTGTAATGATGAAGTCGCTCAAGGGCAGAGGCACCTCCTCCGCGAAAGGGAAAAGCCGTATGACTGGGGGGGGATACCGGTTGGATATTCCAGGACGTTAGTTCCGGTATGGGATGAATCGGCGGACAGGAATCACTCATTTTTCGGGCTTTTACAGCCGGCCTAATCCTCAGGTTTCGCTCAATCTTTTTTCTGAACTCGGTAAAAATCCAGGGCAAATCCTCCAGGTTCATGCCCAGATCTTCCGGGTCGATCAACAAACTGTTGTGGTGAAACACCCATGCTGCGGAACACCATTGTTGACAGCGCTCTATGCGAGCCCGCTCTTCAGGCATCCAGTGATTTTGTGTGTAGATCCGATGAGCCTGGTGTTTTTCTGCCAACTGGGCCAATCCCTCTGCAGTATCGCCTTGGTGATAACACAGTTCAATACCCAGCGCGGATAACGCTCTGGCCAGTTCCTCCAGCGATTCAGCAATAAATCGAGCCCTGAAGTCACCTGTTTTTCTAAATCCCCAAGTGGTTACGGCGTAGTCGGCAGGATCGAAACAGTAATAGGCGATGACCTGATCGTTTTGCTGCGTGGCTGCGGCAAGTCCAGGATGGTCATCTACCCTTAAGTCATTGGTGAACCAGATTATTGCTGTTTTCATTTGCCTTTTTTTCGACACGCATCGCTGCAATAAACCACGCTGTCCCAATCTCTTTCCCATTTTTTGCGCCAGGAAAAAGGCCGGTTACATGCGGGGCAGGTCTTTTGGGGTAAATTGCCCTTGGCCACCGTTTTTTGGGCAGAATTGCGCAAAAGATTTAGTCCTTGTTGATGTATTGGTGCAATTCAGCCATTTTTTCTGGTCGGCTAAACATACCGCTGTAAAACACAGTCACTGTAGATGAAGCATCGTCTTTAACGCCTCTAGAGGAGACGCACAAATGTTTGGCATCCATAATAACAGCCACGTCGTTGGTGCCTAATACTTCGATCAGCTCTTGACCGATTTGGTTGGTCAATCGCTCTTGAACCTGAGGTCTAGCTGCGTAATACTGAACAATTCTGTTGAGTTTAGACAAACCGATCACTTTTCCGTTAGAGCGATAAGCCACATGAGCTTTTCCGAAAATGGGCACAAAGTGATGTTCGCAGTTGGAATAAAAACTGATGTTTTTTTCCACCAACATCTGGTTGTATTGAAACTTGTTTTCAAAAAGGGTCATCGCCGGCTTGTTCTTGGGATTTAACCCGCCAAAAAGTTCGTCGACATACATTTTAGCCACGCGTTTTGGGGTGCCTCTAAGCGAATCGTCTGTAAGGTCCATACCCATCACATCCATGATCTGGGCAAATAATTCAGCGATTTCTATTTTTTTCTGTTCGTCGCTTTTGACAAATGCGTCTGGGCGCATCGGGGTCTCAATGCTGGTTGCTGAATGGGCATCGCCCAGTTCGTCTACTAGGTCGATTTGGTGTTTAGACAGGGTATTGAACATAGTTTCTGGGTGTTTCGTAGAGTGTAAGACTCCATGATTGCTCGGGTTTCATATGGGGTTTGAGCCACTGATAAATGACCCGTGCGATATTTTCTGCGGTAGGGTTAAGCGCGCTAAACTCAGGTACATCCAAGTTTAGATTTTTGTGGTCGAGTTTATCGGTCACCTCTTTTTTTATCAGGTCAGAAAGCGCTTTGGTGTCCACCACATATCCGGTTTCTGGGTCAATAGGACCTTTGACACATACGATCAACTCGTAATTGTGCCCGTGAAAATTAGGATTGTTGCACAAACCAAAAATTTCTTGGTTTTTCTGGGCATCCCAGAGTGGATTGTGCAAGCGGTGTGCTGCGTTAAAGTGTTCTTTTCTAAAAATGGCGGCTTGTTCCATACGGACAAAGATAATAATTTGTTTAACATTTTTTCGAAACTCTTAAACAAAAGTGTATTTTTGTTTCAAGTTAACTGATATGTACGAACTACACACCAAACAGACATTACCTATCTCTATAGATGAGGCATGGGCGTTTTTTTCCGACCCCAAAAACCTGAAAGAGATCACGCCCCCTTATATGGGATTTGACATCCATTCCGGCGCTGACCGCAAAGTATACGCCGGCCAAATTATCCGCTACACCGTAAAGCCGTTGTTGGGATTGAAATTGAATTGGGTGACCGAGATATCGCATGTTGCCCCAGGCCAATTCTTTGTCGATGAACAACGGTTTGGTCCATATTCATTTTGGCACCACAAGCATTTTCTGCATCCAGTAGACGGCGGTGTGGAAATGGAGGATTGGGTGCATTACAAACTGCCCTTAGGCCCCTTGGGCAAGCTGGCGCACGCTTTGTTTGTGCGCAAACAACTCCAAGGTATTTTCGATTATCGCACCCAAAAATTAAACAGCCTTTTTGGCATTTATACCGAAAAAAAATGAAAAATATATGCGTCATAGGAGGAAGTTCAGGAATCGGATTGGCCTTGGTGAAACTATTGGCTCCAGACCACCATGTTTTTGTGGCCTCCAGATCTGCTGATTCACTTTCTGGTCTTCGCTGTAACCACATCGCATTCGATGTGTTGACAGACACCTTGGATCTGTCTCTGTTGCCAGATCACTTAGACGGATTTGTGTACGCTCCTGGGAGCATCAATCTCAGACCTTTTTCTGGTTTAAAGCCCGAAACATTTGCCCAGGATATGGAGTTGAACTTTTTGGCCATGGTGCGCGTTTTGCAAAGCCTGGCCCCGAAGTTGCAAAAATCCGCGGGTGCGAGTGTGGTGTTGTTCAGCACGGTGGCTGTTTCAGTAGGTATGCCATTTCACACGTCTGTGGCTGCTGCTAAGGGAGCTGTGGAGGGATTTGCCCGGGCGCTGGCTGCTGAGTGGGCACCCAAAATACGCGTGAATGTGGTGGCGCCGTCTTTGACAGATACCCCACTGGCCAATAAGTTCCTCAACAGCGAACAAAAAATGGAAAAGGCAGCCTTAAGGCATCCGCTGAAGTCTGTAGGTACCCCTGAACAAATTGCGCAAACCGCTGCTTTTTTACTCAGCGATCAGTCGGCATGGACTACCGGACAAGTATTCGGTGTTGATGGCGGCATGTCTCGCTTAAATCTAGGATAATGAAAGACCCGATCGCGCTTTTTTGGTTTAGAAGAGACCTGAGGTTGTTTGACAACCACGGACTGTTCCGAGCATTGAGCAGCGGAAAACGGGTTTTGCCCCTCTTTATTTTTGACCCCAGCATCCTCGATGAGTTACCTCGCGATGACCACAGGGTGCACTTCATCCACCAACAGCTCCAAAAAATGGACGCTGAATGGTCGGCTTTGGGCACAGGGTTACAGGTGTATTACGGACCTGTACTCGAAGTATTGGAAAAACTTTCGGCCACCTATACAGTAGCTGAAATACACACCAACGGGGATTATGAGCCCTATGCCCGCCAAAGAGATCAAAAGGTGGAATCATGGGCAAAAGCCCAAGGTATTTCTTGGTATACCCATCAGGATCAAGTGATTTTTGAACCCCATCAAGTGGTCAAGTCAGACGGTACGCCTTATCTGGTGTACACGCCATTTAGCAAAGCCTGGTTGAACAAACTAGGCGGCATGGCTCCAGAACAATATCCGAGCGAGACGCTTTTGCACCGAGGATTGGGGATAGCTTCCCAAAGGGTTGCTCTGGAAGATATGGGTTTTGTAGCTACAGCGATTGATGCGCCCGAGGCCAAGACTGAAGTACAACGCATAGCCACTTATGTGGATACCCGAAATTATCCCGCTCAAGATGCGACCACCAAAGTAGGGGTTCACCTCAGGTTTGGCACGATCAGCGTGCGCGCCCTAGTGGTTCAAGCCCTGGGCAGCGAGGACAATACCTACCTTAAGGAGTTGATTTGGCGCGAGTTTATGATGATGCTCTTGTGGCATTTTCCCCATACGGTACACCAGTCCTATAAACCGGTGTTTGACCGCATAGCTTGGCGCAATAACCCGGATGATTTTCAGGCTTGGTGCCAAGGCAAAACGGGATATCCACTCGTTGATGCGGGAATGCGTGAACTCAATGCCACGGGATTTATGCACAACCGAGTGCGTATGCTGGTCGGCAGTTTTTTAGTGAAACACCTGTTGATTGACTGGCGTTGGGGTGAGGCTTATTTCGCCCAAAAACTATTTGATTTTGAGCTTTCTAGCAATGTGGGTAATTGGCAGTGGGTGGCTGGTAGCGGAATCGATGCAGCCCCGTATTTCCGCATCTTTAACCCCGAGGAGCAGATCAAAAAATTTGACAAAGACCATCGGTATTTGCGCCGATGGGTACCTGAGTATCAGGAATTCAACTATCCCAAACCAATTGTTGACCACAAAATGGCCAGAGAACGCTTTTTGCAAGCCCATAAGGCTGCCGCAACTAACTAAATTTTAAATTATGTCATTAATCGATCACACATTAGTACGCTTTACCATAGGGGACTTGTCGTCCATCTCTGGCATCAAGACCCCTGCTTTGCGGATGTGGGAAAAACGCTATGGATTGTTGGCTCCTGAACGGACCGATACCAATTTGCGGAATTACGACTTGACCCATCTTCAGCAGTTGCTCAATGTGCGATTTTTGCTACAACACGGCCACAAGATTTCTAAGATTGCGGAGGCGACCCAAGAGCAAGTATACGAATGGGTACACCGTGAAGTTTCCGCCAAGCACCCAGAGGATTACTACATCGATGAATTTATGTTGTGCTGTATTGGGTATGACCGAATCCGGTTTTTGGAGCTTTATGAAGAGCTGTTAAAACAGCATCCTTTTTCAGAAATCTTCAGCCAGTATTTTGTGCCGCTGCTCCAAAGAATCGGTACACTTTGGCAGACCAATACCGTTGACATTACCCAAGAACACTTTGTGGTTCAATTGATCAAGGAGCGTTTGCTTTTGCAAATAGCACCATTGGAGGGCAAACATGCCAAAACCACCTCAGTGTTGGTCTTCTTTTTCTTACCTGAAAATGAAATCCACGAAATCGGGCTCTATTTTGCCTATTATCTAGCACTAGCCAAAGGGGTACAATCGGTGATGTTGGGGCCTTCAGTGCCTGTAACTTCCTTGGTTAAGTTTAACGCTTTGCCCAAAGAGGTGATTTATTACACCCATATGTCCCACAGCATGCGCCCAGCCCAAACGGCACAGTATTTTGCCCAACTCAGCGAGATGCTGCTCAACCAACCCCAGCGACAGCTGTGGATTTCTGGGGACATTGTCCAAGAGATTCCTTCTGTGCTTACCCATCCACAAGTGCGTTATGTAGGACAGGTCAATGACTTAGAGAAAGCGCTTAATGCTTATGCCAGCTATGACAGAGAAGATTCATTGGTCCAGCGTTGATCTAGCACAGCTCGATCCAAAGTTCAGGATCCACTTGATCAACTCTGCTTCAGGGTATAAGTCAGCTAACTTGATCGGAACCCGATCAGCTGAGGGTCAGGATAATTTAGCAGTGTTTAGCTCGGTCATCCACATGGGCAGCGAACCTGCCATTTTCGGTTTTTTGTTGCGACCGGATACCGTACCCCGTCATACCTGGAGCAATATATTGTCCACCGGGGTTTATACCATCAACCATATTCACCTACCCATGGTGGATGCAGCCCACCGCACTAGTCTAAAATTTCCTCAAGAGGTATCCGAATTTGAAGCGACTGGATTGACGGCTTTGGACATGGATGGATTTGCCGCACCCTACGCAGCCGAATCTCAGGTGCAAATGGGTATGAATTACCTCAACCACTACACTATTGCCGAGAATGGAACTATTTTAGTGGTCGGCCAAGTCGCTCATTTATACGCCAACGCTCAGGTATTGGCTACAGATGGTTTTCTGCAATTAGACCAGGTAGCGACTGTGACGATCAATGGTTTGGATGGGTATGCTCTGCCGGAGCTGATACAGCGGATGCCCTACGAAAAGCTATAGCTGCAGCAATCAGTTCATATACCGGATGTATGCCCGGGTATCCACTACAGCACCCAAATCAAAAAGCAAATTGTACAAACCGTAAAAAGTTCTGTTGATGTACAAAAAGTGCTTAGACCCGCGGTTGCCATTCATTTTTCTCAAGGTTTGATCGCTGCTGAGCCTTTTGCTTAATTGGCCGACTGCGCCCCAGAATTTAGGATCGGAGAAGTCAAAACGGTCCCGTTGGAAGGGTAGGGTAAACAAACTCAATAGTTCGTGAAACAGGTCAGAGACAAAACGCCGAGTAGTTTCATCGTCGCTGGGCACCAAAATCTCTAATTCCCACAACAATTCGTCGAATCTAGCGCGGTCCTTTTGGGCCTCAGCAGTAGCCAAGGCAAAGTAGGGGGCGTAAAATGAATCGGGCACTTGTTTCATACACCCAAAGTCGATCGGGATCAACCTGTTTTGTGCATCTACCAAAAAATTTCCAGGATGTGGATCGGCGTGTACTTTTTTGAGCACGTGCATCTGGTACATATAAAAATCCCAAAGGGTTTGTCCTATTTGCTGTGCCTCAGGTGTTCCCTGATTGTTCTTGGCAAAAGTTTGTATGTGCCTACCCTCCATCCAGTCCATGGTCAGTATGCGCTCAGCAGAAAGCGATGCGTAATATCTGGGAAAAACGATGTTCTCCAGTCCTGCACAGGACTGTGCAATGGCTTCGCTTTGTTCGAGCTCTAGGGTGTAGTTTGTTTCTTCCAAAAGTTTGTCTTGAACCTCTTGAAAGTATTTTTCTGAGTCTTTCGCGTTGATGTTGAACATCTTAAGCGCTACAGGTTTGACCAGTTTAAGATCGGATACAATGCTGTCTGCCACGCCTGGATATTGTATTTTAACTGCATAAGTGTGCCCGGCTTTATAAGCTTTATGCACCTGGCCAATGCTGGCGGCATGAGTTGCTTCACGTTCAAACAAGTCGAAAAGCACCTCGGGACTTTGACCCATGGCGCGTTTAAAAGTTTTTTGAACTAATGGGTAAGACAAGGGGGGGACTGAGAACTGCGCCAGTGAAAACTGGTCGTAATAGGCTTCCGGGAGCATGTTTTTTTCCATGCTGAGCATTTGCGCCACTTTAAGCGCACTCCCTTTCATGGTTTTTAATCCGTCGTAGATCGCCGAGGCATTGTCTTTGTCCAGCTCGTTTTGAGATACTTCTTGTCCGAGTAGTTTTTTGGTGTAGTGCACCGTATAGTTGCCGCCTACCTGAACCCCAGTTTTCAATAGGGTTTTGGCACGTGCAATTTTTGACGTGGGTATAGAATTGATGGATTTCATGGCCTAGTGTGCGATGAAGTCTTTAATCAGATATTTGCCTAGATCGAATAAGTTGCTGCTCGGCCGTTCCATAAACAACTCGAAGAAAGTCGCTGTAGATTTTTCAATCAAGATGTCTGTTTTTTCAAATCCTTTGGATCTGTCTTTTATCCAGTATTGCAACAAAAGCATAAATTGAATCCAGAAGGCTTCCTCTGTACCGGCGCTTTGGAGTTGAGCCATCGCTTTGGGTCCTTGAGATGTACGGGATAAATGTTCTTTGGCCCAAGCTTTGTACTGGGTGCGGAACCCCTTCAAGTCACTCCAAGACGAAAGATCCGATTTAAATGCTTCGGCGCTGTGCAGTATATATGTCCTGTTGGCGGTCATGACTTCAAACAGGGTAAACAACAGGCTCAATGCCTTTTCTTGGGCAGGAGCCGCTTGAAAATCTGGACTTTGCTGCACTAAATCACTGGCTTGTCCCATAAACGCCTCCCAAATCGAAGCCTTTAAGTGGGATAAATCGCTGAATTGAGCGTAAAAATCAGCCTCGCTGCATCCGGCAATTTGACAAAACTGAAACACATTGGTACACGGTTTTGTTCCGTCTAATTGGGCATGCATATAGGCAGAGATCAATTCCTGAGCGCTAAGTGCTGTTTTCTTTGATTTAGTAGCCGCCATTTGTTTAATGTTTACAATTAAATGTTATACAAAAGTAATATAAAATGAAGTCTATTCGGCCAGTGTTGACAGAATAATTCTTTATTTTTTGTTTCTTTACCACAAGCACTGATACCTATGGACATACCTACTGTTTTTGACAATAACCAAGCGTGGATCGAAGATAAACTTCAAGGAGATCCTGGATATTTTGATCGGTTAGGTGCTGGCCAAAATCCGGATTTGTTATACATAGGTTGTTCGGATTCTCGCGTATCCGCTGAAGAGTTGATGGGCGCAGCCCCAGGGGAAATTTTTGTGCACCGAAACATAGCCAATATGGTTATTTCCATTGACCTCAACGTTATGTCGGTAGTCAACTACGCGGTTCAGTACCTTAAGGTCAGCAAGATAGTCGTCTGTGGGCACTACGGATGCGGGGGTGTTCAAGCGGCGTTGCAGTCTGCGGATATGGGGATACTCAATCCCTGGCTGCGCAATATTCGCGATGTGTACCGCATCCACAAAAACGAGCTTAACGCGATTGACTCAGAGCAAGAACGCTACAAAAGACTGGTGGAACTCAATGTGCAGGAACAATGCGTCAACCTGATCAAGACTGCTGCTGTTCAGAAAGCCTACCGAGAGCGCGGGCTCAAGGTGTACGGTTGGGTATTCGATGTACACACGGGAAAACTGGTGGATTTGGCCATAGATTTTGAGCGCATCTTGGAAAACATCATGGAAATCTACCACCTGGATTAAACCCTGCTTATTTGTTGTTGGTCTAAATTACAATCACACCTTAGGGTATTTACGCGCTGAGGTGTTTGTTATATTTGTAGGTATACGACTATGGACCGAATCATTCGATACGCCCTGAACCACAAGTTGGTGGTTCTTTTAGGCACAGCATTAATGGCACTTTACGGGGTCTATGCCTTGAGTCAGATCTCCGTAGGTGCTGTCCCAGACATCACCAATAATCAAGTGCAGATCATCACCACCTCCAGGAGTTTATCCACTGAGGATGTTGAGCGCTATCTGACCTATCCCGTGGAGCTAGAAATGGCCAATCTTCCCGGGGTTCAAGAAATCCGCTCCGTATCCAAGTTTGGACTTTCCGTGGTCACCGTAGTGTTTGACGATGATTTAGGGACTTATTTGCCCCGCCAACTCATCGCGGAAAAAATCGCTTCTGCCCAAGAGAAAATACCCCAAGGTTTTGGGACCCCGTTTATGGGCCCGATCACTACTGGCCTGGGAGAAATATATCATTACACGCTTTCGGTAGATGCAGCCCACAAAGACCAGTATTCGCTGACTGATTTGCGCAGCATACAGGATTGGTTGGTCAAAAGAGAACTGTCGGGTATCCCTGGAGTGGTGGAGGTCAATACTTGGGGCGGGTATTTAAAAACCTATGAAATCGCGATTAAACCCGATAGAATTCAAGCTTTGGGGATTTCTGTATTGGATGTTTTTGAAGCCCTGCAGTCCAACAACAGCATTGCTGGGGGCAGCTACATTGAAAAAAACGACTTAGCTTATTTTGTGCGCGGTGAGGGTTTGATCAATCAGCTTTCCGAAATCGAGGAATTGGTGGTCGCTCAAAGAGGCAACATACCGGTTTTGGTCAGGGACATCGCTGAGGTGCGGTACGGATATGCCAATAGATTTGGCGCCATTACGGCCAACGGTCAAGGAGAAGCGGTTATGGGACAAGTCATGATGCTCAAGGGGGCCAATGCCCAAGAGGTCATCGCCTCAGTGAAGCAACGGGTAGCTGAGGTGCAAACCATGCTGCCTAAAGGAGTTTCCATCAACCCATTTTTGGAGCGCAGTGAACTGATCGAAAAAACCACATTTACCATCGCCGAAAACTTGATCTTGGGTTGTTTGATCGTCATTTTTGTCGTGGTGGTCTTGCTCGGATCCTGGCGTTCAGGTCTGGTGGTGGCCTCTGTGATTCCCCTGAGTTTGCTTTTTGCCCTGTCATTGATGTATCTCTTTGGGGTAGATGCCAATTTGATGAGTTTGGGGGCCATAGATTTTGGTATTATCATCGATGGAGCAGTGATTATCGTCGAGTTTATCGCTTACCAAATAACAGCCCAAAGCGTTTGCCTGTCCTCTATGTCTGTTTTGGAACGGCGAAGTGCCGTGGATGAAATCACCAGAAAAGGAGCTTCAAAAATGATGCGCTCTGCCATTTTTGGTCAGTTGATTATCTTGATCGTCTTTATTCCAATCCTTTCTCTAGTAGGGGTGGAGGGCAAGATGTTTCGCCCGATGGCTTTGGTATTCAGTTTTGCCCTAGTCGGAACCATGTTGCTTTGTTTTACCTACATCCCTGTCATTACTGCCTTGGTGGTCAAGCCTGATCAAGCCTTGAATTCAGGTTGGTCTGTACGTGTGCTGGGGCGATTGTCGCGCCAGGTGTATTACCCGACGCTTGTTTGGGCCTTGCGCCACAAAAAATGGGTGCTCAGCGGGGCCGTAGCCCTGTTGGTTTGGGCTATCGTGTTATTTGCCCGTATGGGTGGGGAGTTTGTACCGACCTTGGACGAAGGAGACTTTGTCATTCAGCCAGTTTTGCCTACGGGAACATCTTTGAGCAAAACCATTGAATACACCACGCAGATGGAGCAAATTATCTCGAGTTTTGAGGAAGTGGATCAAGTAGTTACGCGCATTGGGGCCGCTGAGGTACCTACGGATCCTATGTCAATGGAAGAGAGCGATGTGATCATCAAGTTACATCCTATAGATACTTGGAAAAACGCAACCACCAAGGATGGACTGGCTGATTTGATCAAAGATTCATTGATGCAGATAGAAGGTTTAGCCTATGAGTTTACGCAACCCATTGAAATGAGATTTAACGAATTGATCACCGGGGTAAGGGCTGATGTGGCCCTCAAAATATTCGGGCCAGACCTTTCCGTACTGCAACAAAAAGCCCTAGAGATACAGTCAGCTATTGCGCATGTGCCAGGAGCATCGGATATCAGCGTCGAAAAAATTGAAGGACTGCCCCAGATGCGGGTGCAATACCTCAGACCTGCATTGGCCCGCTATGGGGTTACGGTAGATGAGCTGAACAACCTACTCTCCATGGGTTTTGCCGGTGCTCGGGTGGGCACTGTTTTTGAAGGAGAACAACAATACGACATGACCTTGAAATGGGATGCGTCGTACAGACAGGATTTACAAGACATAGAAAAGATGAGTGTTCAGTTACCCGACGGCCGTCAGGTGTTGATGGGCTCATTGGCCTCGGTAACTTATGATCAGGGTCCTGCTAAAATTTCAAGAGACGATACCAAAAGAAGGGTGGTGGTAGGGATCAATGTCCGCAATAGAGACTTGGCCACAGTGGTCGCAGATGTGCAAAAAATAGTTTCGGAAAAAATTGAGCTTCCCGTGGGGTATTCGATTGAGTATGGAGGACAGTTTAAAAATCTGCAGACTGCATCGCGTCGTTTGGCGATTGCAGTTCCAGTAGCCCTATTGTTGATTTTTGTCCTGCTTTATTTCGCCTTTGACTCGGTAAAAGATGCCTTGTTGATCTATACAGCGATTCCGCTATCTGCCATTGGTGGGGTGCTTTTGTTGTCTTTGAGGGGCATGCCTTTTAGCATTTCAGCAGGTGTTGGATTTATCGCGCTTTTTGGCATAGCGGTGCTCAACGGAATTGTTTTGATTGAGGAATTTAAAGAGCTGCAAGTTCACGGGGTGCGCAATAGATATGCCCGTATTATTCGGGGAACCCAAAACCGAATGCGTCCAGTGCTGCTTACCGCATCTGCAGCCGCTTTGGGTTTTTTACCTATGGCCATTTCCACTTCCGCAGGGGCTGAGGTGCAAAGACCATTGGCGACTGTAGTGGTCGGAGGATTGGTCTCCGCAACACTGTTGACTTTACTGGTGCTTCCATTGTTGTACGCCTTGTTTGATCGCTGGAATCCATCCCCGATACGCCTGAAGAAGTCAGGAAAGAAAGCGGTGGTATTGGGGGTGTTTATCGCCCTAGGTGTGGGACAGCTCAGTGCCCAGGAACGAGTAAGCCAAAAGGATTGGGTAGCTCTCGTGAGGGACAACCACCCGCAAATCAAGGCGGCGCAACAGGGTGGGCAGTCCGCAAAATCAATGATCGGCACTGCTTGGGATATCGGATCTACGGAGGTCTACCACCAATTTGACGAAAACAATATAGCGCCCAACGGTCTTCCGCTTCGGGTGTGGGGGATCAATCAAACCATACCTTTCCCTACTTTGCTTTTCAGCCGTCATCAATTATTGACCCAAAGCGCGAAAACCGCTTCCCTCGAGTTGCAGTCTTTGATTTGGTCTTGGGAAAAGAAAGCGTTGAGCGCATACCAGGAGTTGGTGTACCGCCAACAAGTGGTGGCTCACTGGAAGAAATTGGCGATTCAACTCGCGGATTGGACCCAGAAAAATGACCGAAGGCTAGCCCTGGGAGACATCACGCCCTTGGAGCATATGACGGCGTTGGCCAAGGCGAGGTCTGTTCAGCAGTTGCTGGCCCAAGAGGTGTGGCAGTTAGAAGCCCTGGTGAGCAAGATGAGCAGTTGGGCGCAATTGCCGGCAGGATTTGCCGCAGCAGATACTACTTGGACGCCTATTGCCCTGGATACGACCAATCTGCGCAGTGTGGCTCGCTTAAAACAAGTACAGTTGGTCGATCGTGCGCGGATTGAAAAAAACATTGCGGTACAAGGGTATCTGCCCACCTTATCAGGGAGTGTATTTCAGGGAACCAATCAGTTGTTGAGCAGTGAAAATTACAGAGGTTTTCAGGTAGGGATGTCATTTCCTATTTGGGCAAAACCCCAACAATCCCGGATACGGGCTGCAAAGTACCGATGGAGCGAGGCCCAGTGGCTGGCCCAGGACCAAAACCAACAGTGGGTATTGGCTCGAAAAAAAGCCTTAGGTCGCTACCTACAGGCCAAATCGGCCTTGAAATCCATGAGTTTTGGAGATCGGCATCTAGGGGAAGAGCTCTCCAAAAACGCTGCCGCTGCGCACCGCTCTGGGGCCATCGATTTTTGGCAGTACGCCCTGATTCAAGACCAAGCCATTCAAACAACGATTCAATATCTCCAGCTGCAGTGGCAATTAGACCAAGCGGTACTGGACCTCAATTATCCCGATGATGTCATTGAAACCAACACTTATGAAGTTAATAATTAGCGCATTTGCCCTTTTGTCGTTCCTGGGGTGCGGGACTGATCCAGCGCCTGAACCCACCGTAGATCAACCAGAGGTTCAAGCCCAGGAAGCTGAACCCCTTGTCGCCGCTCAACCCAATGCCAAAACCCTTCAGGTGCACGGCATTTTGGTGGTTCCACCGACCCATGAGGCCACAGTTCATCCCATGTTTGCCGGGTATGTCCATTCGATTAAACTATTGCCCGGGGAGCGCGTAAAAAAGGGTCAAGTGATTTTTGAATTAACACATCCTGGATATATCGAAAAGCAAAAAAACTTTTTGTCTGCCCAGGCTTTGTTTAGCCAGCAAGACCAAGAGTGGAAACGCCAATCCCAGCTTCACCTCGAGAAAATCATTTCGGACAAGGACGCAGCAGCGGCCAAGAATGAATGGGCTCAAGCCCAAGCTGCTTTTTTGGCGGCACAGGCTGAGATGGCTTTGATGGGCATTGACCTCAGTGTTTTAAACCGGGGCCAAATCAGCCCAACCCTGGTCGTTCGCGCCCCAATCGATGGTTACATCACCGAGGTGAGCGCCCATCAGGGTATGTTTTTATCGGAAAATCAAGCGGCTATGACCATTACCGACCTCAGGGAAATGCATTTGGAGCTCGAGGTATTTGAATACGATGTAGCCCTGGTGCGCCCTGGCCAATCCGTTTCATTCTACTTTCAAGACCGACCAGATCAGGTCTATAAAGCTGAGGTGCATTTGGTCAACAAGGCAGTGGATGCCCAAACCAGAACCCTGGTGGTGCACGCTGATATCGATCAGGCACTGCAGGGAAGCTTGACTCCGGGTATGTTTGTCGCGGCCCAAATCGCGATCGACTAACTTTATTTTCTATATTCGTGAGGTGGAGCACTTCAATCAATTTTTAGTCTCAGTACTGCCTTACACAGAGTGGGTCATGCTTTTTTTGGTCGTCGGCGGAGGCCTTTTTTTAACGGTTTATTCGCGTCTGATCCCATTTAGATATTTTAAACACGCTATAGAAATCACGGCTGGAAAGCATGATGATCCCGATGCTCCTGGTGAAGTCAGCCATTTTCAAGCGCTTTCTTCGGCCGTGGCAGCTACGGTCGGCATGGGCAATATCGCGGGAGTGGCCATCGCTATCTATCTCGGAGGTCCTGGCGTTGTTTTTTGGATTTGGATGACGGCCTTGATCGGTATGGCCATCAAGTATTATTCATGTACCCTAGCGGTGATGTATCGCGGTGTCAACCCTCAGGGTATGGTACAAGGAGGCCCCATGCACTATATGGTGCAAGGGATAGGTCCTAAAGCAAAAGGGCTGGCTGTGTTTTTTTCTGTGGCCGGTCTATTTGGTGTTTTGCCCGCCTTTACGGCCAATCAGCTCGTGCAAACCCTAGTCGATGTAGTTGCTCCCCATCAGTGGACGTCCATTACGGATCCTTGGACTTGGAAATTGATTTTGGGGTTAACCCTCTCTGCGCTCACTGTGGCAGTTATTTTTGGGGGCTTAAAGAAAATTGCTCGGGTGGCCTCTTCGATGGTTCCCCCTATGGTTTTGGTGTACCTCGGAGCCGTAGTTTGGATCTTGATTCAGTCTTGGAGTGAAGTTCCTGGGGTATTTGCCTTGATTTTTCAGGAAGCATTTAACACACATACCATGGTTCAAGGCGGATTGTGGGGATTGATTATTGTCGGGATCAGGAGGGCTATTTTTTCCAATGAATCCGGAGTTGGCTTGGCCCCCATGTTTCACGGCCAATCAAAGTCCTCCCACGCAGTCCAAGAAGGACTCGTGGCCATGCTGGGGCCGTTTATCGACACCATTGTGGTTTGTACCCTGACTGCGCTGGTGATTCTGGTGAGCGGGGTCTATGTCTCCGGTGGATCTAACGGAATTTTGATGACTTTGGAGGCTTTTCGGGCATTTTTCGGCCCCTATGGCGCTGTGTTGCTCTTGGTGGTTGTGGTGGCTTTTGGTCTCTCTACCCTGTTTACCTATGCCTATTACGGGACGAAGTGCTTGGATTTTTTGTCCGATTATAAATGGGGCTACCGCTATAATTACATCTATATATTTAGCATTACCTTTGCGGCTGTCGCCTCAGTGGATTTAGTGATCAATATCATTGACTTATCCTTTGCGCTGATGTGCATCCCTAATATGATCGCCTTGTTGTATCTGGCCCCTCGGGTAAATGCTGCGGCTCGCGAATACTTTAAACGACCATGAGTACCCACCGTTCAGGATTTGTCAACATTATTGGAAACCCCAATGTAGGAAAGTCTACGTTGATGAATGCCTGGGTAGGCGAGAAGTTATCCATCATCACGTCCAAAGCCCAAACCACCAGACACCGTATTTTGGGGATTGTCAACGGCGATGATTTTCAAATGATTTTATCGGACACCCCCGGGATCATCAAACCGGCCTATCAGCTGCAAAACGCGATGATGCAATTTGTATCCACCGCTTTTGAAGACGCGGATGTATTGGTCTATATGGTTGAAATAGGAGAGAAAGCACTTAAAGACGAAGGCTATTTCAACAAAATCGCCCACAGTGAGGTGCCGGTGCTGTTGTTGCTCAACAAAATAGATCAAGCAGATCAAGAAAAATTAGAGGAACAGGTGGCTTATTGGCAAGGTCAATTGCCTAAAGCTGAGATTCATCCCATTTCTGCACTTACGGTGTTTAATGTCAAAGAGGTGTTTGATCGGATTTTGGAATTGTTGCCAGAAGCACCGCCTTACTACCCGAAAGACCAGTTGACCGACAAGCCTGAGCGCTTTTTTGTCAATGAAGCGATACGCGAGAAAATATTGAAGTTCTACCAGAAAGAAATCCCCTATGCGGTTGAAATCGATACAGAGGAATTTGTGGAAGATGAGAAAATCATCCGCATGCGCGCTGTAGTCATGGTGGAACGCGAAACCCAAAAAGGAATTATTATCGGACACAGAGGCGCTGCTTTAAAACGCGTAGGTGTCGCTGCCCGCAAAGATTTAGAGCGATTTTTTGGCAAGCAAGTACACCTGGAGCTCTATGTCAAAGTCAATCCTGATTGGCGTTCTAACCAAAGACAGCTCAAGCGATTTGGTTACGATCAAGGGTAATGATCCACGCTGATGGGGCTTGAACGGAATTTAAATCCTATTTTTGCACCAAATTTCCTCTATGAGTGCTATTGTAGCCATTGTCGGCCGTCCCAATGTGGGCAAATCTACCTTGTTCAACCGATTGATCCAAAGGCGTGAAGCCATTGTCGATGCGGTAAGCGGGGTGACACGCGATAGGCACTACGGTAAAAGCGAGTGGAACGGACGCATTTTTTCAGTGATTGACACCGGAGGATACGTTTTGGGCAGCGAGGATATTTTTGAAAAGGAGATTGACAAACAGGTAGAATTGGCCATTGATGAGTCTGATGTCATCATTTTTGTGGTCGATGTTGAAACCGGCGTGACGGGGATGGATGCGGATGTTGCCCACCTTTTGCGCAAAGTAAAGAAACCCGTTTTATTGGCGGTAAACAAAGTAGATGCCAACAACCGCATCGACGATGCCTACGAGTTTTACAACCTAGGTTTGGGTCAATACTTCAATATTTCTGGAATTACAGGAAGTGGTACTGGTGATTTGCTGGATGCCGTAGTTACTGCACTGCCTCCTCAGGTTGAAGATGACAACGATGCTGAACTGCCTCGATTTGCCGTAGTGGGTAGACCCAATGCGGGCAAATCATCCTTGATTAACGCCTTGATCGGCGAGGAGCGCTACATCGTAACTGACGTGGCGGGTACTACCCGAGATAGCATCGACACCAAATACAACCAGTTTGGGTTTGAGTTTAACTTGGTGGATACTGCAGGGATCAGGCGCAAAGCCAAAGTCCGTGAAGATTTAGAGTTTTATTCGGTCATGCGCTCAGTGCGCGCGATTGAACAGTCTGACGTTTGTCTTTTGGTGCTCGACGCAACACGTGGATTCGACGGACAGGACCAAAATATTTTTTGGCTGGCCCAGCGCAACAACAAAGGGATCGTCATTTTGGTGAATAAATGGGACTTGTACGAGAAAGACACCAATAGCGCTAAAGAATACACTCAGAAAATCAAAGAGGTCATTGCTCCATTTGTGGATGTGCCCATTGTTTTTGTCTCGGTAAAAAACAAGCAGCGTATATTTAAAGCTATTGAAACTGCAGTGCAGGTTTATCAAAACCGCTCAAAACGCGTGCCTACACATCAGTTTAACGAAGTCATGCTTCCGCTGATTGAAAACTATCCGCCACCTGCCAACAAAGGCAAATACATCAAAATCAAGTTTTGCACCCAAATACCCTCACCTTACCCTCAGTTTGTATTTTTCTGCAATCTACCCCAGTATGTCAAGGATCCGTACAAACGATTTTTGGAGAATAAAATCAGGGAAAACTTTGATTTTAACGGAGTGCCGATCAGTATTTTTATCAGAAAAAAATAATTAGAGCTGATCCCGAATAGCGATCAATTCTTTTTTTACGCCCTCTAGTCTTTCGATAAGCTCAGCATTGCTCATGCTGTGTTTCTTCTCTTTTTTTAGCTGAGTTTTGGCGCCTTCCAGGGTAAATCCTTTTTCCTTGACCAGATGGTGGATCTGTTTGAGCAAGGCTACGTCTTCTGGGGTGAATTTTCTGGCCCCGCGCGCATTTTTTTTCGGACTGAGTTGGGGGAATTGAGTTTCCCAGAATCTGATCAGTGAGGTGTTTACCGAAAAGGCCTCTGCGACCTCCCCGATGGAATAGTATCGTTTGTCAGGCAAATTTTGCATTAATCGAGGGATTGATTTTCTTGGTTAGCATAGCGTAACATGATTTGGAATTCCTCAGGACTCAAGCTGCCGTAGTAAAAATTGATCGGGTTGATTTTTTTTCTGTCTTTCCACACTTCGTAGTGCAGGTGAGGTGCCTCTGAACGACCGGTGCTGCCTACATAGCCGATCAAATCGCCTCGCTTGATGCGCTGGCCCACACGAACATTGTATTTGCTCAAGTGTCCGTACAAGGTCTCGTAGCCAAAACCATGAGCGATGCGTATGTGGTTGCCATAACCTGAGGATCTATTGTCCGCCCGGACTACTTTCCCGTCTCCAGGCGCATATATCGGGGTTCCTTTAGGCGCTGTAAAGTCCATACCCCAATGCATTTTTCGGGTTTTAGAAAATGGGTCAGATCGGTAACCATACCCCGAGGCAATTCGGGTCATTTTCTCATTGGACAGGGGTTGAATCGCAGGAATTGAAGCCAGCAGTGATTCTTTTTCAGTGGCTAGTGCGGTGATTTCGTCTAGTGATTTGGATTGAACGACCAACTGCTTTTGGAGCATATCCATTTTTTTGGCTGTCTCCGCAATGAGGTCGGAGTGTTCATATCCTTCGTAGATTTGGTAACGGTTGATTCCGCCAAATCCAGCTTTTCTTTGAGCTTCTGATATGGGCGCGGTTTCAAAATAGACCCGGTACAGGGTGTTGTCGCGCTCCTCGATATTGGCCAACACCTTTTGGGCTTGGTCCATCTTTTTTTGAAGCAGGCTGTATTGAACCTTGAAATTTTCTACTTCCCGTTGCAAAGCGAGTTCCTTCGGGGTATTTACAATGGTTGTATTGAGCAAGACCACCAAACCTAACAAGCCAAAGACCGCAGAGGCCAATAGAAAAGTTAATACCCTGCGGTATCGCACCAGCGCCCGTACCTGAATTTTCTTGTAGGAAAGGGTCCGGGGATCGTAGTAGTATTTTACTTGGGCCATCTCACTAAATTTGTGCTATTTTTGCGCATAAATGCCATTCTTACAAAGATAATTCCTTTTTAGACACCCAGCACCCCACCTTAACCATCCTTTAACTTTGATGAAATCTCAAGACATTCGCCATAAATTCCTTCAGTTTTTCAAAGAAAAACAACACCGCATTGTCCCTTCAGCGCCTATGGTGATCAAAGATGATCCCACCTTGATGTTTACCAATGCAGGTATGAACCAATTTAAGGCCTATTTCTTGGGGAACACCAAAGCGGCTGATCAACGGGTGGCAGATACTCAAAAGTGTTTGCGCGTCAGCGGAAAGCACAATGATTTGGAGGAGGTGGGTAAGGATACCTACCACCACACCATGTTTGAGATGTTGGGCAACTGGAGTTTTGGTCAAAGCCAAGCGGGCGGAAATGGATATTTTAAAAAGGAAGCGATTGAGTGGGCTTGGGAACTGCTCACGGAGGTATATGGGATTGATCCTTCATGGATGTATGTCACCGTTTTTGAAGGATCCAATGATGCTGATCAATTAGAGAAGGACGAAGAGGCCTTGGCTCTATGGCGCAACCTAGTGCCAGAGTCACAAATATTGTACGGCAATAAAAAAGACAACTTTTGGGAAATGGGCGATCAAGGACCTTGTGGCCCTTGTTCTGAAATTCACGTGGATATTCGTTCTGCAGCGGAAAAAGCAAAAATCCCAGGTGCTTCCTTGGTCAACAACGACCACCCTCAAGTGATTGAGATCTGGAACCTGGTATTTATGCAGTTTAACCGCAAAGCGGATGGACAACTGGAGCGATTGCCCGCTCAGCACGTGGATACCGGCATGGGCTTTGAGCGCTTGTGTATGGTGTTGCAGGGTGTTCAGTCCAATTACGACACGGATGTATTCAAGCCTTTGATTCGCGAGATAGAAAACATTACCGATGTCAAATACGGAAAGTCCGAAGAGATAGATATTGCGATTAGGGTGATCGCAGACCATATTCGCGCCGTGTCCTTTTCCATTGCAGATGGTCAGTTACCCTCCAATGCTGGAGCTGGTTACGTGATCCGCAGAATTTTGCGCCGAGCCATACGCTATGGATTTACCTTCCTAGGTGCTAAAGAACCTACAATCTTCCGTTTGGTGAAAATTCTAGTTGCTCAAATGGGGGATTCTTTCCCAGAGCTCAAAGAACAACAACAGTTGATCACCAACGTGGTGCGTGAGGAAGAACAGTCCTTTTTGAAGACATTGGACCAAGGCTTGCAATTGCTGGATGTATTGGTGGCAGGATTAAGCACCCAAGTGCTCCCTGGAGATAAAGCCTTTGAACTATACGACACCTTTGGGTTTCCCATTGACCTGACAGCATTGATTCTGTCTGAAAAAGGGTTTGGGTTGGATCAGGAGGGATTTGCCAAATCCATGGAAGCGCAAAAAGCGCGTTCAAGAAAGGCTGCACAAATCGACAAAGAAGATTGGGTGGTCTTGCGCGAGGATGACCAGCAAGAATTTGTGGGATATGATACCTTGGAGGTAGATGTTCGCTTGGTGAAGTACCGCAAAATGACTTCCCAAAAAGAAGGGGTGCTCTATCAGTTAGTGTTCAATCTAACCCCTTTTTACCCAGAGGGTGGGGGACAAGTAGGAGATAAAGGATATTTAGAGGCCGCAAACGGAAACATTACGTATATCATTGATACCAAACGGGAAAACCAAGAAATCGTTCATTTTGCCAAACAGCTTCCTCTGGAGTTGGAAGGTAAGTTTAAGGCAGTAGTAGACAGACTTCAACGATCCAGAACAAGCCAAAACCACTCGGCGACCCATTTGATGCACCAGGCATTGCGCAGTGTGTTGGGGACCCATGTCACCCAAAAAGGATCGGCAGTTCACTCTAAGTATTTGCGTTTTGACTTTTCGCATTTTGCCAAGTTGAGCCAAGAGGAGTTAGAAGCCGTGGAGCAATTTGTCAATGCGCGGATCGAGAGTCAGATCCCCTTGGTGGAACAGCGCATGGTTCCCATGGATCAGGCGGTGGAACAAGGAGCCATGGCCCTGTTTGGCGAGAAATATGGTGATGCAGTGCGCACGATTAGATTTGGTTCGTCTATTGAACTTTGCGGGGGTACGCACGTGGCCAATACGTCAGACATTTGGCACTTTAAAATTATCTCAGAAACCGCAGTCGCTGCGGGTATTCGCCGTATAGAAGCGATTACGGGAGATGCCGTACGCGCATATTTCATGGATCATTACAAGCAGTTGACCGCTGTAAAAGAAGTGCTGAACGCCACTGGTGATCCACTGGCTCAGGTAAAGCAATTACAGGAACAAAATCAGTTGCTTAAAAAAGAGCTCGAATCGATCATGAAGGAAAAAGCCATGGGATTAAAGCAAGGCTTGATCGATAGCATCCAAGAAGTCAACGGAATAAAACTGATCGCCCAAAAGGTGGATTTAGCCCCTGGATTGGTCAAAGATCTTTGTTTTCAGATTGGGGCGCAGATGGATAATTTAGTGCTTGTGTTGGGAACAGCTCAAGACGATAAAGCGATGATCAGCTGTTACGTGTCTAAAGAGTTGGTGGCTGATCGGGGTCTTCACGCTGGCGAGGCAGTTAAGCAATTGGGCAAATACATCGATGGCTCAGGTGGTGGGCAACCATTTTTTGCCACAGCGGGCGGTAAAAACCCCGATGGACTTGTTCAGGCAGTGTCTGCAGCTGCAGATTGGCTCAACGCTGCTCGCTGATCAATATCCTTTTTTTGGGTCAAATCCATACGGACAGTGACGACATCCGCTCTTGCAACAGTACCCTCTTTTTAAATGGTACTGCTGGGTGAATACCTTATATCCCTCCGGGGTCCAATAAAAATCTCCTTCTTCTGTGGGTAGGTTCATCAGGCTAGTTTAGGGAGCAAAACTAATCATTTCATACCTTTCATGCATGTCGTTCGAGCTACTACATAGTCCCCAGTCATATCACCGGGGTCCGATACAAGATATCAGTCATGGTTCGGTCCATTGGCAGTCGAAGGGTCTTGAGGTTCATATACAAAGGGAGGACTTGGTTTTTCCTGAACTTTCTGGAAACAAATGGCGTAAGCTTCGGTACAACCTAGAGGAGGCAGTGTCCAGCGGACACCGACAAATTATTTCCTTTGGCGGCGCATTTTCAAACCACATACATGCCTTGGCCCATGCAGGGTCAAAAATTGGCTTGAAGACCATTGGGGTCATCCGAGGTGAAGAGTTAGCTGACCAGCCCTTGAACCCCACCCTGCAGCAAGCCGCTTCTTTGGGTATGCAATTGGTTTTTGTGTCTCGCAAAGAGTACGATTTAAAGTCGGATCCAGGATGGATTGCCGCACTTCAAGACAGATGGGGCAAAAGCTATGTATTGCCTGAGGGAGGTAATAACGATCTGGCCGTTCGGGGTTGCGCTGAAATATTGGGGCCGGAATCAGCCCGATATTCACACATAGCGGTAGCAGTGGGCACTGGGGGAACACTTTCAGGATTGCTCCAAGGTTCGCATACAACCGACCAAAAAATTTTGGGATTTTGGGCGTTGAAAGGAATGAATTCAGCCGAGGAAGTTCGTATTTTTGGATCGTCCACCCAGGGCGTGTTGTTCGATCAATACCACTGGGGCGGATATGCCAAGTTTCAACCAGAACTCATCGAATGGATCAATCGATTTTACCAAGTGACCCAGGTGCCTCTAGACCCCATTTACACGGGCAAAGTGCTTTTCGGTATCGAGGATCTAGCTCGAAAGGGATGGTTTTCACCCAAAGACCGAATTCTGGTGATTCACACCGGGGGTTTACAGGGAAATGCGGGCTTCAATCAACGATGTGTGCAACAAAAATTACCCACCCTTACGTATGAAATTTAAAAGTTGGGCATTGGCCCTAAGCGCATTAGCTCTAGCATCTTGTGGTGCTTTAAAAAACAACTCGAGTGCTACTTCTGCATCAAACCAATCAGATGTGGCGGCCTATGTCCAGAAATATGCACCAATCGCCCGAAAGGAGATGAAAAAGCACGGAATCCCCGCCAGTATTACTTTGGCGCAAGGAATTTTGGAGAGTGGTTCCGGTAAAAGTGAGCTGGCCAGAAAATCCAACAATCATTTTGGGATCAAATGCCACAATACCTGGAAAGGAAAAAAAGTGTACCACGATGACGATGAAAAAGGCGAATGTTTCCGCAAATACAAAAATCCCAAACAGTCCTTTAGGGATCACTCAGAATTTTTGACCGGACGAGATCGTTATGCCTTTTTGTTTGATTACAGCACCAAGAATTATAAGGCTTGGGCGGAGGGCTTAAAAAAGGCAGGGTATGCTACGGATCCAGCCTATCCCCAAAAATTGATCAAATACATCGAACAGTACGACCTGCACAAATACGACAAGAAAATAAGGTTGGGTTTTAAAGAGGTCGTTTCCCAAAAAGCAAAGTCAGTAGGTAAGAAAATCACGCCTGCCAAAAAGGATAAATCATCTGCAGCTTCCTCAGGAACCTTGCCGCCCAATCACATAGTTCAACCAGGGGAAACACTTTATTCCCTATCCAAGCGATACGCAACTACCGTAGAAGTGCTCATGCAGCTCAATGGACTGACTACCACCAATTTGTCTGTGGGACAAGTGTTAATTTTACCTAAGAAATGAGATATCAAAGAAGCAGTTCACTTTTTCAAGAGGCGCAAAAATTTATTCCTGGGGGTGTAAACTCTCCAGTCCGAGCGTTCAAATCGGTCGGTGGGACCCCGGTTTTTATTGACCGTGCCCAAGGAGCTTACCTTTACGATGTAGATGGGAATTCCTATATAGATTATATTTCCTCCTGGGGCCCATTGATCTTAGGGCACGCTCATACTGAGGTGATCAACGCGATCGTGGACCGGGCACAAAAAGGCACTTCGTTTGGAACCCCCACGGAAATAGAGACTGAACTCGCCAAATTGGCCATAGAAATGGTCCCCAACATCGATCAGATCCGTTTTGTCAATTCAGGTACGGAAGCCTGTATGAGTGCCATTAGACTGGCACGCGGATTTACCGGCAAAGATCGGATTGTCAAGTTTTCTGGCTGCTACCACGGACATTCAGATTCATTCCTGATTCAAGCGGGAAGTGGTGCTGTTACTTTTGGACATCCCAGCAGTCCGGGGGTTACCCAAGGAACCGCCAAGGATACGCTGTTGGCTCCCTACAATAATTTAGCTTATGTGGCCGAATTACTGGAAGCGCATCAAGGTCATGTAGCTGCGGTGATTATCGAGCCTGTCGCAGGTAATATGGGGTGTGTCCTTCCTGAACATGATTTTATTCATGGATTGAGAAAACTTTGTACCCAGCATGAGGTCCTTTTGGTATTTGATGAGGTGATGACTGGATTCCGACTAGCTGCAGGTGGGGCTCAAGAGGTATTGGGTGTTCAGGCAGATATTGTGTGTTTCGGCAAAGTAATCGGAGGTGGTTTACCTGTAGGTGCTTTCGCTGCTAGAGCGGAAATCATGGCGCATTTAGCGCCTTTAGGCCCCGTGTATCAGGCTGGTACTTTGAGCGGTAATCCATTGGCGATGAGCGCTGGATTGGCCATGCTTCAGGCCTTGAATCGCGATCGAGGGGTTTACGATCGATTGGAAAAAAAATCGGCTGATTTAGCATCCGGGATGAGTTCTGTGTTGGACAAAACGTCTATCGACTACCAGATCAACCGATTGGGCTCTATGATTTCATTGCATTTTACCCCAGAACCAGTGGTGGATTTCACCTCTGCTGCTCGAGGAAATAACCCTCGATTTAACGCTTATTTTCACGGTATGCTCGACCGGGGTATTTATCTCCCGCCCTCAGCATTTGAAAGTTATTTTCTCAATGATGCGTTGTCTTCAGCTGATATTGAAAGAACTATCAGTGCGCTCGATGAGCTGGTCCCTGTTCTGGAGTCAACAAACGTCTAGCAGCCATTTTTCGCACGCCTTGAGCTCGATCTAAACGCATGTCTTTCCACTGACGATATTGTTCGGGCGTGAGTACTGTTTTTAGGTCATTTTGTAACGCGATCTGCGCATCTAAGTGGGCCTCCATCCATTGTGCCTTTCCTTTTTTGCTGTACGGAGACATCGGTTTCTTTGGACGCTGTGTCTGGTGTTTTTCGAGCAATGCGCGCACTTGATTTTGTTGATCCTTGTTGAGGTCCAAGGCTAGTGTCCATTGCTTGGCGACTAGATTTGCTCGTTTTTCTGGACGGAATTTGCGGTGTTCCCCAGCTTCCCAGTCATTGCTTCGCTCCGGATGTTGTCTGAATCTGTGGTGTTCTTTTAACTGTGCAGGGTGTTGGGCGGTTGCTTGTGCGGTACCTAGAAACAAGGCCGCAGCTAAAATCAAATGTCTCATAAGATTAATTTTGGTCCTTTGACTTAAAATTATCGCTAGAGTTTGATTGTGAAGCTGTTTTTGACAAATGTTTAACACTAGAAAAGCCAGGGAATCACCCATTGGTATACAGCAGTAAGTAAGGCCACCGAGATAAGATTTAACCAGATACCAGCGCGAACCATATCCTTTACTTCAATATAACCAGAGGCAAATACGATGGCGTTTGGTGGGGTAGCCATGGGCAACATAAATGCACAACTACTCGCTATGGTCACTGGAATCAATAAGTGGATGATGGGAATGTCTAATCCTAAGGCAATACCTGCCACGACAGGAGCCAAAACAGCGACTAAAGCCACATTGCTCATCAATTCTGTCAAAAACAGCATGAGGGCAATTAAGACAACAACGGTACCGATTACGGGCCATTGCTGTTGTTGAATAGAGGAGGAGACCAAATCTACTAGCCCACTTTGGGTCATCCCATTGGCCAAAGCAAGGCCTCCGCCAAACAATATTAAAATCCCCCAGGAGAGATTTTTCGTGTCGGACCATGCCAAGATAAACGGTTCTTTTTTGTCTTTGGTGGGGATGCAAAACAAGCTCAATGCGCCAAATAAACTGATGGCTGTATCGGTTAGGCCCAGCCCGGGAATGAGTTGATTGATGGCCGCCCGAAAAATCCACAGAAAAACTGTGGCGCCAAAAACAACAAGGACTTGTTTTTCTCTTGAATCCATCGCCCCCAGGGATTTGAGCGAGTCAGCAATAATGTTTTGATCTGCCTTAAATGCAAGCGATTTAAATGGAAATAGACGCAGCAATACCCCGTAAATTATGGCGATTAACAGCACTGATAAGGGGAATCCCAATGCCATCCACTCCATAAATGAAATGGGTTGATGGTACTCGTTTTCCAAAAGTCCGATGAGCACTGAATTTGGGGGTGTGCCAATCACGGTGGCGATACCACCCGCATTGGCAGCAAAGGCGATTCCGAGCATCACGCTTAAAGCAAAGTTTCTGTCTTCTTTGGTGAATCCATCACTGTCCTCGATCAACAAATGAATCACGGATTGAGCAATCGGCAGCATCAATACAACCGTGGCTGTATTGCTGATCCACATGCTCAAGAACCCCGTCGCGATCATGAATCCCAAGAGTACAGCTGCAGGGGAGGTGCCTGTTTTCTGGATAATGTTCAGCGCAATGCGTCTGTGCAAACCAACTTTCTCCAGGGCGAGGGCCATCACAAAACCACCAAAAAACAAAAATATGATCGGGCTGCCGTAGTACCCACCTACTTCATCAAGGGGTAAAATGCCGAGCAGTGGCATGACCAGCAGGGGGAGTAAGGCAGTGACAGAAATTGATACTGCTTCGCTGATCCACCAGACAATCATCCATAGACCCAAAGCCAATACAGGATCAGCTGCAGGGGAAACCAAGTCACCCGGGTAGGCCATGAGTGCGGCCATAAGTAAGGGGCCTGAAATAAGGCCCCAGAGGGAAGTGCGCTTCATACCCGAATATACTATTTTTTTGATCTTCGACAACCCGGGTGTTGGGGCGGCCGCTGTAGGGTTGAAAATTTGTATATTTGCCCCCATCAAAACTATGTTATGCAGCTGTCTGAGCAGGAAATTATTCGCCGAGAAAAACTGGAAAAATTAAAGGAAATGGGGATTAATCCCTATCCTGCGGCCTTATTTGCCGTGACACACCGCGCCCACGCCATTGAAAACGACTACAGTGAAGGACAGTCAGTGGTGGTTGCTGGTCGTTTGATGCGCAAAAAAGTGCAGGGTAAGGCTTCATTTGGGGAACTCCAGGACAGCGAGGGGCGTATCCAGCTCTATTTTAACCGCGATGAAATGTGTCCTACTGAGGACAAAGACCTGTATAATGAGGTGTTTAAGAAATTGATCGACCTCGGAGATATTGTCGGGGTAAAAGGGACGCTTTTTACCACTCAAGTGGGTGAAAAGACAGTTTTGGTGCGCGAGTTTACCCTGTTGAGCAAGGCCCTACGCCCCCTGCCTTTGCCTAAAGTGGATGCAGAAGGAGTAGTGCATGATGAGTTCAATGATGCAGAGCTCAGGTACCGTCAGCGTTATGTGGATCTGATCGTCAACCCACATGTCAAAGAAACTTTTGTCAAGCGCACAAAAATCACCAACAGTATTCGACAGTTTTTTAACGACCGAGATTACCTAGAGGTGGAGACCCCGATCTTGCAACCGATTCCTGGAGGTGCTTCTGCGCGCCCCTTTATGACGCACCACAATGCCTTGAATATCCCGCTGTATTTGCGTATTGCCAACGAGCTTTACCTCAAGCGATTGATCGTTGGGGGATTTGAAGGCGTGTATGAATTTGCCAAGGATTTTAGAAATGAGGGGATGGACCGCACCCACAATCCAGAGTTTACCGTGATGGAGCTCTATGTGGCCTACAAAGATTACCATTGGATGATGCAAACCACGGAACAGCTCCTGGAAAAGGTTTGTCTGGATGCTCATGGAACCACTGAGGTTGCTGTGGGAAATCATCAAATAAACTTTAAAGCACCTTATCCTAGGGTGCCGATTTTAGAGGCGATTAAAATACATACAGGTTATGATGTGTCTCAGATGGATCGCGATGAATTGGCCGCCACAGCTACTGCCTTGGGCATTGAGGTGGACCCGAGTATGGGTGTGGGCAAATTAATCGATGAGCTATTTGGCGAGAAGTGCGAACACCACTACATACAACCGACTTTTATCATCGATTACCCCAAAGAAATGAGCCCGCTGACCAAGGAGCACCGGGATAATCCGCGTTTAACTGAGCGTTTTGAGTTGATGGTCAATGGGAAAGAATTGGCCAACGCATACTCAGAGCTCAACGATCCCATCGACCAACGCGAGCGTTTTGAGGAACAGCTCAAGCTCTCTGAAAAAGGAGATGATGAGGCGATGTTTATCGATCAAGATTTCTTGCGCGCTTTGGAATACGGAATGCCACCAACCTCTGGTATCGGGATCGGTATCGATCGTTTGGTGATGCTGATGACCAACAATGCTTCAATTCAAGAGGTGTTGTTCTTCCCTCAAATGAGGCCAGAGCGCAAGGCTGTCGAGCTCTCTGAGGGGGAAAAAGCGCTGATGGACTTGTTGACCAAACAAAAACAAATGGAGCTTGAGGACTTAAAGAATCAAGCCCAGCTGTCGAATAAAGCCTGGGACAAAGCCATCAAAGGATTGACTAAACTCGGACTGTGTCAAGTTCAAAAACAAGGAGAAACGCTTTGGGTAAACCTGCAGGACTAATCCTCAGCGATTATATCCGCTTCAAATAAATCTGAAATATGCTGGAGCAGTTGTTTTTTAACCAGCTCGGCATCTACCGGTTTTCTGGTTTCTAAAGTCATCGAAGTCACCGACTTATCCTTGATGCCACAAGGGATCATCAAGTCAAAGTAACCCATGTCAGGTGCTATGTTCAGGGCCAATCCATGCATGGTCACCCAACGGCTTGCCCGCACGCCCATGGCGCATATTTTTCGGGCAAATGGGGTGCCTACATCCAGCCAAACCCCTGTTTCTCCTGGGGAACGCATCGATGAAATACCGTGCTCTTGCAAGGTGCGCATGACCGCTTCCTCCAAGAGTCTGAGGTATTTGTGGATGTCTTTAAAGAACGATTCCAAATCCAGTATGGGGTAAACCACCAACTGACCTGGTCCGTGGTAGGTGATGTCTCCGCCTCGGTTGATTTTGTAGAAGGTAGCACCTTTGGCGGCCAACGCCTCTTCAGAAACCAACAAGTGATCCATTTTTCCGCTTTTGCCCAAGGTGTAGACGTGGGGGTGTTCTACCATCAGTATTTGATGGGGACTGGGCACGGGCTGATCGCTATTGGCCTGGCTTTTTTTGTGGGAAACAATCTGCTGGAAGATCTCCTCTTGAAGGTCCCAGGCTGCTTTGTAGTCAAGAAGTCCCAATTCTTTTACTTGAATTTTCTCGCGCATGTCCAAAGATACAAACTAGAAGGAGAAGATTTATTGGGGTTTATTTAAGATGATCAACGCGGCTATTACACCAGGAACCCAACCCGCTAAAGTCAGAAGAAATACGATGATTATTGATCCACAACCCCTACCCACCACGGAAAGTGGAGGGAAAATCACAGCCAAGATGACACGCCATAAACTCATGATTACTTTGTTTTAGGTTCGATTTTATAAGCGGTCCAGATCTTTTTAGGAAACTCCCTCAGTCCGATCCACGCATTTTGCTCTGGCCAATACACCGTTAAAATTTTGGTTTTGTCCCAGGATTTAGGCAAGGATTTTAGGGCGTTTTCTGCGTCTTTTTTGGTTTTGCCCCAAGTCTTCACGAGGTCTTCACCTTTGGCTAACTGCTGATCGATGCGTTCTTGTTCCCACAAAATACGGACATCCTGACCGGTTTTGTCGAGTAACCTTCTTTTTTTATCGGCTTCAAAAAGCCATTGCACCCGTCCATTTTCGTACAGATCTATGGCAGCTATTGCTTTTGACCCAGGGGGCAATACGGCCTCCCATTGCAGTCCGCCAAAAACATCTACACATTGTGTTTTTCCATCCCCGTCTTGCGCTATCAGCCAAGGTGTACCCCTGGGATCGACGAGCCAGGTCAATTTTGGGGATTGGATCACATCCGCTTTCCAAGGAAATAGGGGCTGGACTTCAATGCCTGATGGTGTGTTTTTCGGTGCTGGGTTCCAAAGCATTTTATGGTCCCAATACCCAGGAGTATTCAGCGCCCATTGCACCGCTATTTTTCCCACAGATTTTCCCTGAGCAGTTTCGGGATATATTCCTTTGGAAGCCAAACCGTAGTAGGCAATATTGGCTTTTTCTTCCCAGGCAAAACGATAGGGTTCCTCGATATAAGTTTTGTTCAGTGTAGCCCCTACTTCCCAGTGATCGATCAATAGCGATAAGGCTGATTTTCGTTTGGAGAACACCCAAACTTCGTCTGTGCGGGTGGCGTATAATTCCTCTGGCCCAGCCATTACAGGCATCCAGGGCGCCATGAGCTCTTTTCCCAGAGCGGTGTGCCAAATGGGGTAGGTCTTGTAGGGATTTTTAGCGGTGGCCCAAGATTCTGTGTCGACTTCGTCTTCTAGATACATATAGTATAAGGTGTCAGCCGCCATGTACACCACGGATAGTTCACTCGGGGTTGGCGTCAGTCTTGTTTTAGACCATTTGCTTTTTGACCAGCGTTCTTGTCTTTTTTGAAATGCGTTTTCATCGCTGATGTTAAATCTCCACAACCCTTGAGCTGTGGAAGGGATCCAAGCACTCAGTTTTGTGTGGGTAGGTTTTTGTTCGCTCCACAAATTGATCAATTGGTCATCGATGCTGTCTCTTGATGCGGTGATACCTTTTAGGGTCCATCCCGTGGAATCCTGAGCAATGCCACTTGAACTCCAGGATCCCAACCTATGTGTGCGTTTTCCTCCAATTTGAAGGGGAAGCATATCGGTCGACCAAGCGTTTTGATCGATCGAGGCCACCAGTCTGTTTTGTTCGGGCGCTAGATCTATCCACATTTTGCGGTCGATGTTTCGGATCACTTTTTTCTGCCTGATGGCATTTTCGATCATCAATTTGGAGGAACTGATCAGCGACACTTCCGCCCAGCTGGCGCTGAAGTAAGGGGTTTCAAGGCCTTCCCAAGTGGTTATGGTCACCCCTTGATAGCTCAATGGTTCACCTTGGGTCAGTCCGTGTGCTATGGGTGTTTGGCTGATCAGTATAAAGTCTAATTGATCTTTGCCAATATCTGAAAAACCGATCCAGCTTTTGGGCGCAATATTGGCCTGGGTAAGCAGACGCCATTGAACCCATTGCTCTTCTTGTTTTTTTGGCGGAACTGTAAAAGCGAGTTGGGTCAACACATCATTTAGAGTTGCAGGGTGATTGACCTGAATCAAAAAGTCATAGCTCAGCGGTAGGTGCTGGGCCAATGGATCTTCTTCATAAACAGGTTCAGCGCCCTGCTTTTGGCAGGCCGCCAGCAAGGTCAATACTCCTGTAATTACAATCAGGCGACTAAATATTTTCATCGTTTTCAAAAGAAATAGCTAATTGTTCGGGTTTTACTTTAAAACTCAGTCTGTGGTAGGGGCTTTGCCCGAATACGGTCAATGCTTCCCTGTGTTTTTTGGTGCCGTAGCCTTTGTTTTCTCTCCAGCCGTATTCTGGATGTGTCTGGTGTAGGTCCTCCATATAGGCGTCCCTAGCCGTTTTGGCCAAAACCGATGCTGCAGCAATGGCCCAGAAGCGTCCATCTCCTTTGATTTCACAGCGGTAAGGAACTTCTTTCCAGGGTTTGAATCGGTTCCCGTCGACCAGTACAAAATCAGGGGTGGGGACCAGTTGATCTAAACTGAGATGCATCGCTTTAATCGATGCTTGCAGGATGTTGATGCGATCTATTTCTTGAGCAGAAACAAATGAAATTCCCCAAGAGATCGCATTTTCTTTGATCCATGGGGCCAAAGTCTCCCGTTGATTTTTGCTCATTTTTTTGGAATCGTTCAGCCAAGGGTGTGTCAATCCATCAGGCCATAGCACAGCAGCTGCTGTCACAGGTCCTGCCAAAGATCCCCGGCCTGCCTCATCTGTGCCGGCGACTAATCCTGGTTCTGTTGGGTGAAGAAGTCTCATCGGTAACGGCCATAAAAGTAGCTTTATTTTTGACAGGTTTGATTTTTTCAAATCGCTACCTTTGGGACCTTATTCTGTATTATGCGGCTGATTTTCTTTTTTGGTTGGTGTCTCTACACGGGTTTACTGCTGGCTCAAGATCCAGTGGTAAAACCTGAAGGTACAGCAGCTGGACAAAAGACTTCGGATAGTTTAAAGCAACTGGTGGCGCGTTTGGATCAAAAAATGCAGGCCAAAGACACGGTTTACCTGACCATTAAGGATTACAAAATCATCAGTGCTTTACGCGACACCACCCATGTGGATACGACCATGTCGTTTGTCCAGGACAAAAACTTAAATTATTTGCGCAGGGACGCATTTGCCTATCTGCCTATGGCCAATATGGGCCAACCCAGGGCTCCACTCTCTTTGGAGCGACACCAATCCGAAAACGCTCCCATGGTCGGTGCTTCGGCTGCTCATGATTTTTATTGGGAAGCGTCAGATATGCGTTACTATCATGTGCCCACCCCCTTGAGTGAAATGACTTTTAAAACCAGCGTCGGTGAGGGGCATTACTTGGATGCGCTGATCGCGCTCAATACATCCAAACAATTTAATCTGTCTATCGCACATACAGGATTTAGGTCTCAGGGGGATTATCTCTATGATTTGGCAAAATCCAGCAGTTTTAGGATGACGGCCAACTATCAATCCGCCGATCAGCGTTACGGTTATCTAGCTCATGTGGCAGGCCAAAAAAGCAACCGAGTAGAATCAGGTGGTTTGGTTCAGCCAGAGGCGCAGTTTGAATCCGACGATCCAACCTTTGCCAATAGACTTCGGATCGATCAGTTTTTTTCTGATGCCCGATCGACAGTTGTCGGCAAGCGTTATTTTATGGATCAGTGGCTTTACCTGACCCGCATCGCCAAGCCGGGCACTGAAGCGCGTAAGAGCAAGCTGTCTTTGGGTCTAACCGCCCAATACGAAACGCGTTTTGTACAGTTTGCCCAGTCGGCAGCCCCCGATTATTTCGGCCCTGCTTTAAGCGCTGCCATCAATGACAAATCTGAGCTCAAGCAAAGGGATCTGTTTTTTTCAGCTCGATTTCAAAATCCGATATTGGGGGATCTAAAAGCTGAAGCAGGCTCTATTCATATCGATTATCGGTCTATGGCAGCCTCTCAAAGCACGCAACTCGGATTTCAGGGTACGGAGTGGATGGTAGGAGGAACCTACCGAAAAAACATAGGTATCTGGCAGTTGGACGCTTTCTTGAGGTACACCCTAAGCGGTACGGCCACGGCCCATCAGGGTCGCGCATCGCTGTTGACTGAGTTTTCAGAGGATCATCGATTGACTTTGGGCGCTGAGAGCGCTTCGCGTTGGTCGGATTGGAGTCAGGTTATTCGGGTGAGTGATTACGCGGGATTTGCCTGGGATCATAGCTCGGATTGGTCGATGCCCAAACAATACACCTTAAGTGCGCAATACCAACAGTCGTGGTTGGGTTCTTTGAGCGCTCAGGCACAGGTCATGGACAGTCAGCTGTATTTCGGCACAGCGCTGCCCCAAGATGTAGCGGTGTTGGCCCACCAAGACATGGCCCCTTATGTTCGGCCCATGCAAACCAGGCAGACGCTGAAGTATCTTCAGTTGACCTCAGAAAAAACCTTGACTTTTGGCAGGTGGACTTGGGACCACAAACTGATGTATCAGAAAATAGATCAGTCAGATCCGGTGTTTCAAGTGCCTGAGTGGAATGTTAGGGCTTCAATTTTTTATTCCGATGAGGTGTTTCGCAAGGCTATGGAGATACAGACAGGAGTTACTGCTCGGTATTTCAGCTCCTTTTATATGAATGGCTACCACCCGCTGTTGGGCACCTTTTACACCCAAGATCAATTTATGCTCGGAGGAAGACCGATGTTTGATCTTTTTTTTAACGCCAAAGTCGATCAAACGCGTTTTTTCCTCAAAGCTGAGCATTTTAACGCGCCTTTTTCCACCCCTAATTATTACGCAGCTCCCGGATTTCCGTACAGAGATTTCGTGATTCGCTTTGGTTTTGTCTGGAATTTTTTCAGCTAAATCACTGAGGTTGAGCTCCCTTATTTCCCCCATTAATTTTTCTTCAAAAAAAGTTGGTAAAAGATTTGGATGTGAGAAAAAAAGGGATG
>JANRDC010000004.1 GCA_030726725.1 Flavobacteriaceae bacterium | reverse complement strand
CTTAAGTGACCTCGACAGGATTCAAACCTGTAACCTTCTGAGCCGTAATCAGATGCGCTATTCAGTTGCGCCACGAGGCCGATTGCTTAATTAAGCGGGTGCAAATATATGGTAAATAATCGTGGTTTACAAAAATTAACTGAGGGCTATCCGCTAATTTTTGATGCTTTTGGGTTGCGTGTAGTCCAAGGCTCTGGAAGTCACGTAATAGCGATAGCCGATGAGCCAGATCTGCCAGCGAGCGGCTTTGGCTAGATCGATGCGTTTTTTGGTCAGGCTGGGCAAAATCAGTTTGTTGGCTTTGGCCAAAAGGGGAAACATCCAATTCATGGGCGCAAGATAAATACCTTCACTTATCTTTGGATCAAAATTTATTAAAATCATGGATTATTTGTTTTTGGTCGTGGGCCTTTTGGTGTTGGTGGCTGGTGGTGATTGGTTATTGAAGTCCGCAGTCGCTCTTTCACTCAGGCTACGGGTACCTAAGATTGTGATCGGTCTGACGGTGGTTTCATTTGCGACCTCTGCCCCTGAATTAATCGTGAGTGTAAAATCAGCCTTAGACGGTTTTCCTGATTTAGCGGTGGCCAATGTGGTGGGCTCAAACATCGCTAACCTGGGCTTGGTATTGGGCATCACTTTGATGTTGGGTAGTATCGAAGTCACCCGCAGTTTTTACAAGACGGACTGGCCGGTGATGATGTTTGCTTCTTTGTTATTGTTTGGCACTTCAGTGTTTGATGGACAGATCAGTTCATCAGAGGGTTGGATGTTTTTTGGGTTGTTGGGGCTTTTTGTTTGGTACATTGTCAAATTTCAGAAGACTGCGGTGGTAGATGAATTGCCGGAGGATGATTTGCCACTTTCCTTATCGAAAACATGGGGATATCTGCTGATCGGTGGGGTAGCCCTTTGGGGTGGATCAGAGCTATTAGTGCAGTCAGCGGTGTCCATAGCCACTGCTTTGGGGGTTTCGGATCGAATTATTGGGATCACGGTGGTTTCTGTGGGTACGAGTATCCCAGAATTAGCGGCCTCCGTGATTGCTGTATTGAAGAAAGAAAAGTCGATTTCTTTGGGAAATCTTTTGGGTTCCAACATATTTAATGTCTTTGCCGTTTTGGGAATCACCGCGATCATCTCGCCAATACAAATTGTCGATCGGAGTTTGGTGGATCAAGATATGATTTGGATGTTGGCTTTTGCCCTAGTGGTGCTGCCCTTGGTGTTTTTGCCTAAGGGACTCAGGCTCAATTGGCGAGACGGTTTGGTATTGTTGGGGATGTACGGTGCCTTTTTATACCAAACACTCGGATAGGAGCAAAAAAAAACACCGCCGAAGCGGTGTTTTGAAATAGGGTTCATCGGTATTAAATCTTAGCAGACTTAACGGTTTTGATGATGCGCGAGGCCACTTTGTAGGGGTCTGCGTTAGAAGCAGGTCTTCTGTCTTCCAAATATCCTTTCCAACCGTGCTCCACAGCGTATAGCGGAATACGGATAGAAGCTCCACGGTCAGAAACGCCGTATTTAAAGTCGTGGATAGATGCAGTTTCGTGCTTTCCAGTAAGGCGTTGGTCGTTGAATTCACCGTACACAGCGATGTGTTCAGCAGTTACAGGTCTGAATGCTTCGCAAATAGTTTCAAAAGTTTTGCGGTCGCCACAGGTTCTCAAAGTTGTGTTGGAGAAGTTAGCGTGCATACCAGATCCGTTCCAATCTCCTTTGATCGGTTTTGGGTGGTATTCGATATAGAAGCCGTACTCTTCAGTCAAACGGTCGAGCAAATAACGGGCGATCCAAATTTCATCTCCTGCTTTTTTAGCGCCTTTGGCAAACAATTGGAATTCCCATTGTCCACAGGCTACTTCTTGGTTGATCCCTTCAAAGTTTAGGCCAGTTGCGATACACAAATCTGCGTGGCGCTCTACCAACTCACGACCGTGGGTGTTTTTTCCACCTACTGAGCAGTAGTAAAGACCTTGAGGACCTGGATATCCACCCACTGGGAAGCCAAGAGGCAACAAAGTTTGGGTATCCATGATAAAATATTCTTGTTCAAATCCAAACCAGAAATCATCGTTGTCGTCATCGATGGTCGCTCTAGCGTTAGATTCGTGTGGTGTTCCGTCTGCATTGTAGACCTCGTTCATCACCAACCAACCATTGTCGCGGGCTGGATCAGGATATACAGCTACAGGTCTTAGGATACAGTCAGAAGAACCACCTTCTGCTTGTTTTGTCGAACTTCCGTCAAAAGACCAATCTTTCAGGTCTTCTAATTTTCCGCTGAAGTCATCGACTACTTTGGTTTTACTTCTTAAGTTAGCGGTAGGAAAATAACCGTCCAACCAGAGGTACTCTAATTTTGATTTGGCCATGGTAGGGTGTTTTAGGTTTAAATGCGGTCCAAAAATATACATTTTAACCCTTCTTATGGGAATACGGTGGGGGTATTTATTAAAAATTGCATGATATTTTTCAACACCCCTCCTTTGGTGGGGGGTATTTTGTGAAAAACATATTTTTTTATGCTTATTTTGTAGAATTAATCATTAAGCCATGTCGCACCCAGATTTTTCAATCAATCAATTGCCTAATCAAGCCTTAGCGGGCGTGAGAAGATCCTCTTATTTTGGCGATCGCGTATTTGGTCACCACCCCATGTTGCAGTATCTGACCAAGGATGCTTTAGACGCAGTACAATCCGCAGTGGTATCTGGATCTAAAATCGATCGAAAAATTGCTGACCAGGTAGCTGAAGGGATGAAAACCTGGGCGATTGAGCGCGGGGCTACTCATTACACCCATTGGTTTCAACCGCTGACTGGGGCCACAGCCGAAAAGCACGATGCATTTTTTGATTTGACTCCTACAGGACAACCTTTAGAGCGTTTTGGCGGGGGGCAGTTGGTTCAACAAGAACCAGACGCTTCCAGTTTTCCCAGCGGTGGAATACGCAATACCTTCGAAGCTAGGGGTTATACGGCATGGGATCCCAGTTCGCCTGCATTTATCTATGAATCCACCCTGTGTATTCCGACCATATTTGTCTCCTATACCGGAGAAGCTTTGGACAACAAGGCTCCTTTGCTTCGGGCGTTAAACGCAGTCGATGAGGCAGCTACCGAAGTGGCGCGTTATTTTGACAAGTCGGTGAATAAGGTATACGCTACCTTGGGGTGGGAACAAGAGTATTTTTTGGTCGACAAAGCCCTGGCGCAAACCCGTATAGACTTGATGTCCGCAGGTCGCACCTTAATCGGTCAGGCCTCTGCTAAAGGACAACAATTAGATGACCATTATTTTGGTGTGATCCATTCTAGGGTTTTGGCCTTTATGAATGACTTGGAGATCGAGTGCATGCATTTGGGTATTCCTGTTAAAACCAGACACAATGAAGTGGCGCCCAATCAGTTTGAGTTGGCTCCAGTTTTTGAGGAGGCCAATCTGGCCGTGGACCACAACCTATTGTTGATGGATGTCATGGAAAAGATAGCGGACCGCCATCAATTTAAGGTGTTGTTCCACGAAAAACCATTTGCCGGAATCAATGGCTCGGGCAAACACAACAACTGGTCGCTGTCCACCGATACCGGGGTAAATCTGCTCAGTCCAGGTTCTACACCGATGAAAAACTTGCAGTTTTTGACCTTTTTTATCAACACCATCAAAGCAGTGGACACCTATGAGTCTTTGCTCAGGGCTTCGATTAGCTCTCAAAGCAACGACCAAAGATTAGGTGGTCACGAGGCACCACCTACTATTTTTTCCGTGTTTATCGGCGATCAACTCAGCGCTGTGTTGGATGAATTGGAAGGTGTTTCTCTGGGCAAATTATCCCCTGAAGAAAAGACGGAACTCAAACTCAATGTGGTGGGCAAAATTCCGGAGATCCTTCGGGACAATACCGACAGAAACAGGACTTCGCCCTTTGCCTTTACCGGCAATAAGTTCGAGATGAGGGGCGTGGGCGCTAAGGCCAATTGCGCCAAGCCGATGACAGCCCTCAACACCGCTGTGGCGGATCAGCTGCAGTGCTTTAAAAAAGAGGTAGACGATTTAATCGATCAAAAGAAACTCAAAAAGGACGAAGCAATTTTTAATGTGCTTAGGGAGTATATCAAAACTTCGAAACGCATACGTTTTGAAGGAGATGGATATGGACAAGCGTGGATTGAGGAAGCCCAGAAGCGCGGATTGACCAATGCTAAAAACACACCAGAGGCACTAGAGGTATGGGCCACCGATGCGGTGGTTGCCCTGTTTGAGCGCACTAAAGTTTTGAGTAAAACAGAACTCAGAGCCAGGCATCAAGTTGAGTTAGAGGCCTATGTGCTCCACACCCAAATCGAGGGGCGAATCCTCGATGAGTTGGTCTACACCCAAATCATTCCAGGCACTATTGATTATCTCAATGTGCTGGGCAATCGGGTGATGCAAGATCAAGCGATTTACGGGGAAGGTCCAGCCAAAAAGAACATGGCCCAAGAGTTATTGTCCACCATCAATGATCATTTGACTCAGCTCAAGGCGGAAACAGATCAAATGATTGAAGCCCGAAAAAAAGCCAATGCTTTGTCAGATACGTCAGCCAGAGCACATGCTTATGCCCAAGATATTGCGCCCAGGTTTGATCGCATACGCTTGCACGCTGACAAGTTGGAGCGCTATGTGGCAGAGGCGCATTGGCCCTTGACTAAATACAGACAGCTTTTGTTCTTGAAATAGGTTGTTTTTAGGGCATTTGCCTTATTTTTGTGCAAATTTTATTCATGACTCAATCAGCAAGCGAAAGGTATCACCAACGCGGTGTTTCAGCCACGAAAGATGAGGTGCACCAAGCCATTGCGCAAATAGACAAGGGTTTGTTTCCTCAGGCTTTTTGCAAAATTGTTCCGGATTACCTCACTGGTGATGAAGATTATTGTTTGGTGATGCATGCAGATGGTGCGGGTACCAAATCCTCACTAGCTTATATGTACTGGAGAGAAACCGGCGATTTGTCGGTTTGGAAAGGCATTGCGCAAGATGCTTTGATCATGAATATCGACGACTTGATTTGTGTGGGAGCCACCGATCATATTATGTTGTCTTCTACGATCGGCAGAAACAAAAATTTGATCCCTGGATCGGTGATTGGGGCTTTGATCAATGGAACCCAGGAGTTAATCGATGATTTAGGACGCCACGGCATCACGATCCACGCCACAGGCGGGGAAACTGCAGATGTTGGGGATTTGGTGCGCACCATTATTGTCGATTCAACAGTTACCGCCCGCATGAAGCGCAGCGATGTTATCGACAATGCGCGTATTCAGGGGGGTGATGTTATTGTAGGGCTTGCCTCATTTGGACAGGCGATCTACGAAAGTCAATACAACGGGGGTATGGGCAGTAACGGACTTACCTCGGCCAGGCACGATGTCTTTGGACAGGGATTGGCGGAAAAATATCCCGAGAGCTTTGATCCACAAGTACCTCCTGCACTCGTCTACAGCGGTGCCATGGGATTGTTGGATCCTGTGGCCGGTAGCCCGCTCAATGCAGGACAGTTGGTGCTTTCACCCACCAGAACCTACGCGCCCATTGTCAAAAAGGTGTTGGCTAGCCTCGATCGATCCTCGATTCACGGAATAGTTCACTGCAGTGGAGGTGCACAGACCAAGGTGCTGCATTTTGTCCAAGGTGTTCATGTCATCAAAGACCAAATGTTTGAGGTGCCGCCTTTGTTTCGTTTGATACAAGAACAGTCGCAAACAGATTGGAAGGAAATGTATCAGGTGTTTAACTGTGGACATCGTCTAGAGTTTTACGTCCCCGAGCAACAAGCCCAGGCCATTATTGATATTTCAAAAAGCTTTGGCGTAGACGCCCAAATTATTGGACGCGTCACTGAGGCGCCCCAAGCAAAAGTGAGTATACACAGTCCTTACGGACAATTTGAATACAGCGCATAAGCGCCCCTGATTATGATATTACAACAATTACAAGCCGTGAAACAACGGTTTGACGAATTATCCGACCTCATTATTCAGCCCGATATCATTTCGGACCAGAAGCGGTATATCGAGATCAATAAAGAATACAAAGACCTTAAAGCGGTGATGGACAAGCGCGCTGAGTATCTTCAGTTGCTGGACTATCAAAAAGAAGCTGAGGAAATTTTATCGGATGGCAGTGATGCTGAGATGGTCGATATGGCCAAATTACAGCTGGAAGAGGCCAAAACTGGTATCCCCCAATTGGAGCAGGAAATCAAATTGCTTTTGGTGCCCAAGGATCCTGAAGATGCCAAGAATGTGGTGGTCGAGATTCGCGCGGGAACAGGTGGGGATGAAGCGAGTATATTTGCCGGTGACTTATTCCGCATGTATACCAAGTTTTGTGAAGCCAAAGGTTGGAAGACCAATGTCATTGACCTCAGTGAGGGTACCAGTGGTGGATATAAAGAAATTCAATTTGAAGTGATGGGAGAGGATGTTTACGGCACCTTGAAGTTTGAGGCTGGAGTGCACCGCGTGCAACGCGTTCCCCAGACAGAAACCCAAGGCCGTGTGCACACTTCTGCGGCTACAGTGATGGTTTTGCCAGAAGCTGAGGAATTTGATGTGCACATAGATCCTAAAGATGTGCGTATTGACTTTTTCTGTTCTTCAGGCCCAGGTGGTCAGTCGGTAAACACTACCTATTCTGCGGTTCGCCTCACCCACTTACCGACAGGATTGGTGGCTCAGTGTCAGGATGAAAAGTCCCAGCACAAAAACAAAGACAAAGCATTTAGGGTATTGCGTTCTAGGTTATACGATATGGAATTGGCCAAACGCCAGGAAGAAGACGCAGCCAAGCGCAACTCTCAGGTCAGCAGTGGAGACAGATCGGCCAAGATTCGCACCTATAATTATCCCCAAGGTAGGGTGACCGACCACAGGATCAACCTTACCCTGTACGACCTACCCAACATCATGAATGGTGATGTGGGGCGTGTGATGGAAGAGCTTAAGATGGTAGACAATACTGAACGCCTTAAAGCCCAAGCCGATGTCTTCTAGTCCAAGCCACCATTATCCCCCGGAACAAATAGCGCTTACGGAGTCTATCAGACGAAAAAAATCGTTTTTGTGCGTGGGTTTGGATGTCGATTTGGACAAGATTCCCCCTCATCTCATGGGGGAGGAGGACCCTATTTTTGCGTTTAACAAAGCCATCATAGATGCTACCCACCACTGCGCAGTGGCCTATAAACCCAACACTGCTTTTTACGAAGCATACGGAGCGGCTGGTTGGTTGTCTTTGGAGAAGACGGTGCGCTATATACAATCCGTTGATCCCAGTTTATTTACTATTGCCGATGCCAAGCGAGGCGATATAGGAACCACGGCAGATCGATATGCCCAGGCTTTTTTTCACGCTCTAGATTTCGACTCCGTTACTGTGGCACCTTATATGGGCAGAGATTCCATAGAGCCGTTCCTCGCACATGCTGGAAAAACAACTATTTTGTTGGGGCTTACTTCGAACTCAGGAGCAGCTGATTTTGAAACCATCAGCGTAGGGAAGCACCCCTTGTATCAAGAAGTGATGCAAAAGGCATTGACCTACCAGAACAGCGAACGCTTGATGTTTGTTGTGGGGGCTACACAAACCCAGTATTTGGCCTCGATCAGAGAGGTGTTGCCCCATCATTTTTTCTTGGTGCCAGGCGTTGGCGCTCAGGGGGGCAGTTTGGCTGAGGTGTGTCGCTACGGAATGAACGATGCAGTGGGTTTATTGGTCAACGCATCTAGAGCGATCATTTACGCTGGTGAGGGGGTTGATTTTGCCGAGGCTGCCCAAGCGGCTGCCCAGTCACTGCAAGCAGAGATGGCGGAGGCACTAGACGTGTATTTTAAGTCATAGGTCTTAAAATAAGCAAAGCCAACATCGCTGCTGGCCCTACCTACTCACTCAAAAAAAAACTAAACAATCCAAAGACTAGCTCTGGAAGGATCATGAAAAAACGTGTTCTACTAGAACAACGACCTGTTTTTCAATTTATTGTGTAAAAAAATAATTATTGTGTGAGCTGGCGTACCCATTGACGGTACATCCTTCTAAAGAGCAGGGTTTCTCTTTTTACCAAACGCACATAATCAATATCTGGCGCCTTGTCGTATTCCAATCCCCTGCAATAAGACAGCAGGTTTTTGATGAGGGATTGTATGTAAGCCAGTTGTGTTTTTCGTTCGGTTTGGGTGTTTTCGATGATCTGTTTGATCGCGTTGTTGAGTTGTGCGCAATCAGTCCTCAGGTCAAAGGCGATGTGTTGTCTGAGGCTTAACGACCGATAGCTGACACCGTAACGCGCATCCAAGACTTCGTCCACCAAGAGGGCGTGACCCATCCTGTGCAGTTCGTCTGCTTTTAAGAATATTTTGCGGTTGTGCGTTTCAGTATTCATTATTTCAAAATTACAAGGGAAATAAGTATATTTACCTTGGTATTTAAGGAGAATCAACTTATTTATTTACTTTAATTAGGTTATAGCGGATATTTTTTATGATTTCTAAACTAGATGATAAAGACTGGGTTATTTTAAACCATTTACAGCGAAACGCGCGGTTGTCGTTGACAGAACTTTCGCGCACGGCAGGGCTTTCTGCCCCCACGGTGAGCGACCGCATCGCTAAAATGGAACAAGAGGAAGTGCTGACGGGATACCAGGCCTCGGTGTCTTATATCAAGGCGGGATACCAACTTAAAGCCATGGTGATGTTGCGGGTGTTTATGGGCAAATTACCCCCGTTTCTAGAAGTGGTCAAGAGCTTTCCAGAAGTCTTAAATTGCTACCGAATTACGGGAAATGAAAACATTATTATGGAGGTAGTGTTGGAAGACCAGTTTCATCTGGAGCGATTTATCGATAAAATGATCAAATACGGAGAAACCAGAACCCACATCATTCTATCTGAGGTAGTCTCTAATGCCCCCATTCAACCAAAAAACAAAGCGAGATGAGAAAAATATTCATGGCACTATGGGCTCTAGGGGTGATTTCCTGTGGAGAAAAAAAATATCACGACCAAAAGTTAGCGCCCATCGCAGAGGTGTCTGACAGTTTGGTGCAAGCGGCGATGAAATACCAACTCAATTTGGATCAATCGTTTATGGATGCGGCAGAAACGCCGCTCTTGGAGAAAGATCGCGTCGATTTTGATGGGTTGGATTATTTCCCGATCAATCCAGCCCTAATTGTAAAAGCTCAATTGAACCGCACCCCACAAACACTGCCATTTATGATGCCCACCACCACTGAGCGCATGACAGAAGAACGCGTTTACGGTCAACTGACATTTTCCTTGGATGGGCAGGAGTATCAGCTCCCTGTCTATCAAAGCAGTGAATTGATGAAGACCGATGAGTACAGCGATTATTTGTTTTTGCCCTTTACGGATTTGACCAATGGGGAGGAAACTTATATCGGTGGTCGGTATTTGGATTTGCGCATACCTCAGGGAGATGAAATCACGCTCGATTTTAATAGGGCCTACAACCCTTATTGCGCCTACAACAAAAAATATTCTTGTCCCATTGTGCCTCCAGCCAATCACCTCCCGCTGCGCATAACCGCTGGGGTAAAGGCGTTTAAGGCCATGCCTTAAACCGAATAACCCGCGCCAAAGGCGCGGGTTATTTGGGTAAAGAATTTGGTTTGGTTTAGAATGCGTACACGGCTGCAAGCACAAAGGAGCTCAAACTTTTGTTTGCGGCCAGGCTGTTGTTTAAAAACACAGGTTCTGAAGCGCTGTCCAGTCTGAGTTCTGGTTTAAGGATTAGGTTGCCGATTTGGGTGCTCCCTGTCAAGGTCAATGCGAGCACTGAGGTGTCTGCTGCCTCGCCGCCGATCGCACCAAAGGCACCGCTTTCTGCAAAGTATTCACCTCTAAGTCCTAAGGTGAACGTCTCAGACGTTTTGAATTGAGGATATAAGGCGACACCTGAGAACCCTGTTCCGTCGTTGTCATAGCTAGCGGCGTTAATGCCTAAATACACAGATTCGCTGAGGTCAAATCCACCGGTATAGTCAATTTCAAACCCACCATTGTCTGAAAGCAGATTGATGTATTGGCCTTTGTATCCCAGTTGTGCCCCCCAAGCATAGGTGTTGGTCGGGTTGTACTCAGTCAAGTCAGTAGGGTTGAGCACAGCCAACATAGCGCTGAAGTCACCGCCTAGATCAAAGTTGGCTTTTAAACCAGTGTGGCTAAACGGGCCATAGGAAAAGAGGTATGAAGTGCTGTAGTTGACATTTACCGCAGGTGAAATTACTTCATATCCCAAGAAGGTGTTGAAGTTACCCAGGGTTAGGGTGACGGCATCACTCACTTTCCAATAGGCGTACAATTGGTTGACGATGTTCCCGGTCGCGCTGTTCATCGGAGAGTTGAAGATAGCATCTGTTCCTCTGGGGCCAAAAGCTAGGTCAGCCACAAATCCTACTTTTTCTTCTTCGTATCCCAATACAATATTGGCCATGCCCAGGGAAAACCCGTTGAGGTTGGCAAATGAACTTCCAGGTGCCTGTGCGTTTTCTCCGCTGTTGGGCGCGTTGAGGTTATTTCTGAAATAGGTGTCGATGGTTCCGCTCAGCGATAGCGCTGGCTTTTCTTCTTGCGCTGAGGCTACAGCTGTTGCTGCGATGCATGCGGTAAAGAATATTTTTTTAGCGATCTTTGAAAAGTGTACTGAAGTCATATTTGTTTGTTTAGCGTGAGTGTTAAATGATGAATTGCTGAGGTACCCCGCGGAGTGTACTGCCATACACTCCGCATTTTTTTTATGGGCACATCATGATTAGTGTTGGTTCATTCTGAAATCAGAGTAAGCATCCATACCGTGTTCATGTAGATCAAGACCTTCCAGTTCTTCTTGTTTAGAAACGCGTAGTCCGATGGTTTTCTTCAGGGTAAACAAAATGATCCAAGCAGAAGCGACACAGAAGGCGCCTACAATACCTACACCGGTGAGTTGGTAGATGAATTGATCCATACCAGCCTTGGCACCAAATAATCCTACGGCCAATGTTCCGAAGATCCCACAAATCAGGTGAACAGCTACTGCACCCACTGGATCATCCAGTCTTAGACGGTCAATCAAGGCGACAGCGAGTACAATGATGGCTCCAGCGATAAGTCCAATCATCACAGCGTCGTTGGGGGACATTTGATCAGCTCCAGCAGTGATTCCGACCAATCCGCCCAAGATACCGTTGAGGAACATGGTCAAATCGTAGTTTTTGTAGCGTATCGCTGAAAGGATAAATGCGCCAAATCCGCCTGCTGCAGCAGCCAATGAAGTGGTGACCAATACGAGTGAGGTAGCTCCTGGGTCTGCAGAAAGTACAGAGCCTCCGTTAAAGCCAAACCAACCCAACCAAAGAATCAATACACCCGCAGTAGCCAAGGGGATGTTGTGTCCGGGAATCGCATTTATTTTACCGTCGGCACCGAATTTGCCGATGCGTGGCCCCAATAAAAAGATAGCGATCAACGCTGCCCACCCACCTACAGAGTGTACTAGGGTAGATCCTGCAAAATCGTAGAAGCCGCCGTTTTCTCCACCCAATGTGGTCAAGAAACCGCCGCCCCACTGCCATGAACCTACAATGGGATATACAATACCCACATAGATAATGGTAAAGATCATAAAGGCGCCGAGTTTTACGCGTTCAGCAACTGCTCCAGATACAATGGTCGCAGCTGTGGCGGCAAACATGCCCTGGAACAAGAAGTCTGTCCAGTAGGTGTAGCCTCCTGAGGCGTAATCCGGGGTAAGTCCATTTTCTGGAAGTGGCAAGCCAAAACCAGCAAATCCAAGGTATCCGTTAAAGTCACCTGGATACATCAGGTTAAATCCTGCTACGTAATAGAGCAGTAGACCTGCACAAATAATAAAGATGTTTTTGAAAAGAATATTGATGGTGTTTTTTTGGCGGGTCAAACCGATTTCTAAAAAGGAGAATCCTAAGTGCATAAAAAACACTAAGGCGGTTGAGACCATCATCCAAATATTGTTGGCGGTAAATAAAGCGGTGTCCATAATCTATCTGTGTTGGCGTGTTAGTTAATTCCGGCGTGGCCGTTTTCTCGAGTTCTAATTCTGTAGGCTTCTTGAATCTCAGAGACAAATATTTTTCCATCTCCTACATTGCCTGTTTGGGCAGCATTGAGTATGGTTTCAATTGTGCGCTCTAAAAAATCATCAGACACCACAATAGTGAGGTATCTTCTCTGTATGTCAGAAGTGCTGTAAGAGATTCCTCGGTATACGTGGCCCTCTTTTTCATTTCCGACTCCAGTAACATCCCAATAGCTAAAGAAGTTTACTTCGATGCTGTGTAGCGCATCCTTGACTTCGTCAAACTTGGATTTGCGGATAATTGCTTCGATTTTTTTCATGGTGTTGGTTTTTATTTTTGGCAAACATATACATATATAACGTATGCCCCCATTTTTTTGGGGGTAATTTGACAATAATTATGAATTAATCAATTTATACCCCTATAAATTGTGGGGTATAATTAATTTAATGATGAATTTTTGTATTGAATATGCAAAATTGGAGGGGGTGGGTAAAAAAAAAGGGCGCCAACAGCTGTTGGCGCCCAAAAAAAGAGGGGGTATTTTACTTATCTTTTAAATAAAGTGAGTTTAAGCACAAAAAGCAAGGCGATAAACAGGGCAAATGCCCAAAGCACACGCGCGGATCCAGGATAGTTTTTTTTGTGGTGCAATAACTCTTTTCTGTATGACCAGATGGTGATCGCTACAAAAGAGACGAAAAAGAGGGCGGCAAAAATGAGTTGTCCTTTAGTGAACATATCTGTATTTTTGGCAAAGGTACATATAAATCTCCCTGATGAAAGACAAGATTAAAGCCGTACAGGCATTTCACACCGCATTTGGTTTGGGATACAGCCAAACACCATTGGCCACCTTAGGGGTGGATAAAAACAATCTGCGCTTCCGGTTGATGGATGAAGAAAACAAAGAGTATCTGGAGGCGGCTATGGCCGGCGATTTGGTGGAAGTGGCGGATGCTTTAGGAGATATGCTCTATATATTGTGCGGCACCATTATTGAGCACGGACTTCAGGATAAGATCGAGGAAGTATTTGCCGAGATTCAACGCTCCAACATGAGCAAATTGGGCGCTGATGGGAAACCGATTTATCGGGAAGACGGCAAAGTGATGAAGGGGCCTAATTACAGCCCGCCTGATCTAGCTGGGGTGCTTTCTAGTAAGCCTTAACCCGCCATCCAAAAGGATCTGGCGCTAAGTTGCGCTGCAGGTCGGTCAGTTTTTGTTTGAACAGTTCAGCGTAGCTGTCAGGCTGGTCCTGGAGCTCGTATTTTTGCTCTTGATAACCAAAACCTTTGATGGGACTCACCACGGCTGCAGTTCCAGCACCAAATAATTCCTTTAGGGTGCCGTTTTGGTAGGCGTCCAAAACTTCTTGCACTTTGATGGGGCGTACCACTATATCAACTCCTGAAGCCTTGGCCATGTCGATCAAGCTTTTACGGGTCACCCCATCCAGGATACTGTCGCTTGTCGGACCTGTGATCAATTGATCTCCGATGCGTACAAAAATATTCATGGTACCCGCTTCTTCGATGTATTCATGCGTGGCTGCGTCGGTCCAAACCACTTGTTGAAACCCTTCTTCGTGGGCGAGCTTGGTGGGGTAGAATTGCCCGGCGTAATTTCCGGCTGCTTTGGCATAGCCAAATCCACCTTTGGCCGCTCTTGAATAGTGTTCTGCTATTTTTACGCGCACCTCGCCAGCAAAATAAGCATTGACCGGGCTGCAGATGATGATGAATGAGTATTCGGTCGCAGGATTAGCCGCTACACCCGCTTGTGTGGCGATGACAAATGGTCTGATGTATAAGGAGTTGTTGGCTCCCGGTTTGATCCAGTCTTGCTCTAGTTTAAGCAAAGCGCTGAGCCCGTCCATAAAGTAAGCCTGGTCAAAGGCGGGCATACACAGGCGTTCGCAGGAACGGTTGATCCGTTTGAAATTTTCTTCAGGGCGAAACAGCCAAGCATCTCCACGGTCATCTCTGTAGGCTTTCATGCCCTCGAACACCGCTTGTCCATAGTGAAAAACTCGGGCCGATGGGGGTAGGCTGATATTTTGGTAAGGAACGATTCGGGGAATACTCCAGGCGCCGTCTTTGTAGTCACTGATCATCATGTGATCGGTAAATATTTGCCCAAATCCAAGTTGATTAAAATCGACTTGATCAATCTTTGATTGTGGGGCTTTTTCTACGGTGATGGGCGTTCCAAATTCCTGCATTTCAAAAAATTTTATTCCACCAAAATTAAACATTTATTCCCCTTATTTCTTTTAATTTTTGTGATTTAATCAGCACCTTTGTGTACCTGACTTTTATTTATGGATGTGCGCCAACACCGAATTCAACCTACTGCAGACGGATCAAATACCTTGTTGATGCCGGAGTTGGGGGAAACCTACCATTCTAAACACGGGGCATTACAAGAAGCGGTTCACGTGTTTATCGAGGCGGGGTTTCACGCTGTTGAAGCGCAGCCTTTGCGCATTTTAGAGATCGGATGGGGGACAGGATTTAATGCCCTGCTCACCTGGTCTGAAGCGCATAAAACACAGCGAAAAATACACTACACAGGGATTGAAGCTTATCCAGTACCCTGGGATATAGCGCAAACCATGGATTATCCTCAATGGGTGGAAACTCCGGGTGCTGCTGATTTTTTTGAACAGATGCACCGGGTTACTTGGGGTGAAAGCCACGAGTTAGACCCCTGGTTCACTTTGGAAAAGAAGGAGATGCTTTTCGAGGATATCCGGTTTACCTCCCAATTTGATTTGGTGTATTTCGATGCTTTTGGTGCCCGTGTTCAGCCTTGGCTTTGGGAACAACCCATTTTTGCCCAGATGTTTTCCGCTTTAGCAGCTGGAGGCGTATTGGTGACCTATGCAGCTAAAGGCAGTGTGCGTCGCGCCATGATCGAAGTTGGATTTTTGGTCGAGCGTTTGCCTGGCCCCCCGGGGAAAAGGGAAATGCTCAGGGCTGTTAAACCTATATAAATCTATCCGATGAAAGAATTTTGGAACCAACGATACGCCCAAGAAGCGATGGCTTATGGGGATGCGCCTAATGCTTTTTTTAAAGCGCAAATCGATACCTTAACCCCAGGGCGAATATTGCTGCCCGCTGAGGGCGAAGGACGAAATGCAGTCTATGCGGCACAGCAAGGTTGGCAAGTGTGGGCTTATGACTGGAGTGAAGTAGCCCGGGACAAGGCATTGAATTTTGCCGCGGTACACGGAGTGTCGATTGATTACCAATTGGGCTCTTTGGATGAGCTGCCCTTGCGCCCAGATTTTTTTGATGTAGTGGCTTTGATTTACGTCCACTATCCCGATCCTGTGCGTCAACAACAAATGCGCCTGCTTCAGTCTTGGTTAAAACCTCAAGGCAGACTGATTTTGGAAGGTTTTTCTAAAAAACATCCAGAGTACCAAGCCCTAAACCCATCAGTAGGTGGGCCAAAAGGACTAGATCAATTGTACGATGTTGCAGACTTGTTGGCTGACTTTGATCAATGTCGTCCCTGGATGGCAGAAACCCAGGAAATAGAACTTTTGGAAGGAACGTGTCACTGCGGTACAGCCCATGTTGTCCGGTTAAATCTAGAAAAATTATGAAGTATTTAGTCACCGGAGCTACAGGATTGGTAGGAACCTCTTTGGTCAACGCCTTGCTTCAAAGCGGTATAGGAGTTCATTACCTAACCACTCGAGTTCCTCAGAACGCCGCATTTCCAGGTGCCCGCGGATTTCGTTGGGACCCCATACAAGGAACTATAGACACCGAGGCGCTTGAGGGGGTTTCAACGGTGATTCATTTGGCTGGGGCTTCTATCGCAAAACCTTGGACAAAAGCGTATAAAAAAGAGATTTTGGACAGCAGGGTTCAAGGCTTGGCGGTTTTGGCACAGGCGATTGAGGGGGGTAAGTTTCCGGTTAAAAAATTGGTGACCGCCTCTGCGACCGGGATTTACCCCAGCGATCTGGAACAGGTGTACGCTGAAAGTCATACAGAGGTCGCTCAAGACTTTCTCGGGCAGGTGGTCCAACAATGGGAGACAGCGGCAGATCGATGGAGTGAATTAGGCATTGAGGTAGTGAAGTGCCGATTTGGTCTGGTTTTTTCAACTACGTCAGGGAGTCTCCCTGCGATGGTGGGGCCAGTGCGGTGGGGCTTAGGATCTGCCCTAGGTCACGGACAACAGTGGCAATCCTGGATACACCTAAAAGATTTGACCCAATTGTTGATTTGGTGTGCTGCTCAAGGGCCCGCAGGTGTGTATAACGCAGTCGCTCCTAAACCCCTCAGGCAAATAGAGCTGGCCAAAACAATAGCCCGAATTTTGCGCAAGCCTTTTTGGGCACCCCCAGTTCCATCATGGGTACTGAGGGTAATTTTGGGGGAGCGATCAGCATTGGTGCTGTCGAGTCAGCGCGTCAGCGCGCAAAAAATATTGGATGCGGGTTTTGTGTTTGAATTTTCTGAAGTTTCCGATGCGCTGTCAGATTTATTGACCCCGAAGAGGTGACAATTTGACATTTATCCTGGGATTGGCCCTAGATTTGCCAATAGATAGCCAAATTATTTCATCACATGAGCGAAGATTTGAACCCAACTGAAGCCCCGCAAAATATCGAAAATGAAACTTCGGTATCCCCAGAGCCAGCCGCCCCTAAAAACGAGAAAAAATTGAAGAAAGACAAACAAGCTGAGTTGCAGCAAGCCCTGGCAGAGGAGAAGGACAAGTTTCTAAGGCTGTTTGCCGAGTTTGAAAATTATAAAAAACGCACGGTTAAGGAACGCATGGATTTATTCAAAACTGCTGGACAAGAAGTGATCACTGCTTTGCTGCCAGTTGTAGATGATTTTGAACGCGCCCTTAAAGAGATCGCCAAATCAGATGAAAAAGAACTGTTTGTCGGTGTTGAATTGATCAGTCAAAAATTGTCTCAAGTGCTTCAAAGCAAAGGATTGGAACTGGTTGAGGTAGCTCCAGGAGCAGATTTTGATGCGGACATTCACGAGGCCATTACCCAGATTCCCGCACCAGACCCCTCCCTCAAAGGAAAAGTGGTCGATGTGGTAGAGAAAGGATACAAATTAGGAGACCGTATGATCCGCCACCCTAAAGTGGTCGTAGGACAATAACATCATGAAGGAAGATTTTTACGCCATACTTGGCATCGACAAAAGCGCTAGTGCTGCGGACATCAAAAAAGCGTACCGCAAGAAAGCCATTGAATACCACCCTGATAAGAACCCCGGAGACGCAAAAGCTGAAGAACTGTTTAAAAAAGCAGCTGAGGCTTATGAGATTTTAAGCGACCCTGACAAGAAAGCGAAATACGACCAGTATGGACATGCTGCCTTTGAAGGAGGATTCGGTGGAGGTGGAATGAATATGGACGACATATTCAGTCAGTTTGGCGATATTTTTGGGTCTGCATTTGGCGGTGGTGGATTTGGCGGATTTTCAGGATTTGGCGGTTCAGGAACCCGAAGGGTCAAAGGCAGCAACTTGCGCATTCGCGTCAAGCTTAACCTGGAAGAAATCGCCCAAGGCGTGGAAAAGAAAATCAAGGTGCGCCGCAAGGTGATGGCTGAAGGCGTCCAGTATAAAAACTGCACAACTTGTGGAGGTTCTGGACAACAAATGAAAATCACCAACACTATTTTGGGCCGCATGCAATCGGCGACCACCTGCAGTACTTGTGGTGGAGTGGGACAAATCATTGAATCCAAACCCGATCAGGCAGATGCCCAAGGCATGGTGGTGCGGGAGGAAACAGTTTCTATTCAAATACCTGCTGGAGTAGAAGAAGGGATGCAGCTTAAAGTTTCTGGCAAAGGTAATGACGCACCAGGCCAAGGAATCCCAGGAGACTTAATCGTTTTGGTGGAAACACAAGAACACGAAACACTCAAAAGGGAGGGAGACAACCTGCACTACGATTTATACATCAGTATTTCTGAGGCGGTGCTCGGCGCTTCCAAAGAGATCGATACGGTGGGTGGAAAAGCGAGAATCAAGCTAGATCCAGGAATTCAGTCCGGCAAGATTTTGCGACTTAAAGGCAAAGGTGTGCGCAATATCAACGGTTATGGAGCTGGAGATTTGCTGGTGCACATCAATGTGTGGACACCCAAAGAAATCAACAAAGAGCAACGTCAGTTTTTTGAAAAGATGGCAGATCACGAACACTTTGTGCCCAAACCAGAAAAGTCTGACAAATCATTTTTTGATAAAGTTAAGGACATGTTTGCCTAGAAGAATGCCTTAGATGTAGTACATTTAAGGCATTCCATATCGGCTGAAGATGATAAAAACCTTGCGCAATTTTTGGGAAGCGATTATCGGTTTTCTCACCAAACCCATCTACGAATCTGACACCGTACACCTGACGGTAGGCACGCTGATTACCATTGTGGTGGTGATCGCAGCGATCAATGTGCTGCTGAAAATCATCAAAAAAGTAGTCAACAGCAGATTAGCTGAGGAAGATAAAAACAAGTTTGTCAGCATTTTTGGATTTGCCAGGTATTTGTTTTACATCTTGGCGATCATTACCATACTTCACGCTTCTGGGCTTAATCTAACTGTTTTTTTAACCGCCTCAGCCGCCTTGTTTGTCGGTTTGGGATTTGCCCTTCAGTATTTATTTCAAGACATTATATCCGGTATTTTGATCATTCTGGATCAGTCTTTACACGTCGGTGATGTTGTTGAAATTGAGGGCAAGGTGGGCAAGGTGACTGAAATTAATCTCAGGACAACCAGGGCGGTCACCAGAGACGATAAAGTTTTGGTGATTCCCAACCACAAATTTTTGATAGAAACCATTTATAACCACACCCAGAATCACAATACTACCTTAGAAAAAGTGACCGTTGGCGTAGCCTATGGTTCCGATGTTCACCTGGTTTCCAAATTGTTGCTCGATATTGTGTGCAGTCAGAAAGGCATCAACAAGAAGCAAAAACCGGTGGTGCTTTTTGATAATTTTGGCGATTCTGCCTTGATCTTTTCCGTGGTTTATACCACCATGGATAGTTTTACAGATAACCGAATCAAAAGCGAGTTGAGGTACCGCATTTATGAAGCTTTCCAACAAAGCAACATCGTGATTCCATTCCCACAACGCACCGTGCATTTGGCGCACCCCAATCTTTTGAACACTGATGTATAGCGTATTAATTGCCGAGGATGAACCCGCGATCCGCAGGGTGTTGATCAAGATTATTCAAGAAGCTTTTGAAGGTGTTCAGCTCATGGAAGCTTTTGATGGGGCTCACGCTATTGAACAGTTGATGGCACACCCGTGTCAGGTGTTGTTGTGCGACATTAAGATGCCCAAAAAGGATGGATTGGAAGTGCTTCAATGGGTGCGTGAACATCAACCCAATGTTTCGGTAATCATGATTTCGGGACATGGTGATTTAGACACCGCTGTGTCCTGTATGCGCATGGGCGCTAGAGATTATATCGCCAAACCCCCAGATTTAAATCGTTTGCTCGATGCTTTGCGGAACGCCTTGACACCGATAGAGACTCCTATGGCTGAACCGGCTCGGGTACTTTCTCCAAAAAAAGTGTCCTTTGAGGGAATGCTCGGTGAAAGTCCGCGCATGACCGAATTAAAGAGTACCATCGCGCAAGTAGCCCCGACACAAGCCAGGGTTTTAATCACAGGCCCTAATGGCAGCGGCAAAGAGTTGGTCGCTCAGGCCATTCACCAAAACAGCAGTAGGAAACATCGCCCTTTCATCGCTGTGAATTGCGCAGCTATACCGACTGAGCTTATTGAAAGTGAATTGTTTGGACATGTAAAAGGCGCGTTTACTTCAGCGGTTAAGGATAAAGTCGGCACGTTTGAACAAGCCCACCTGGGCACACTTTTCCTCGATGAGATAGGGGATATGTCCCTTTCCGCCCAAGCAAAAGTGCTTAGAGCGCTGCAAGAATCTGGAATACAGCGGGTTGGTGGTGATAAAACCATACCTGTTGACGTCCGCTTTATTGCGGCGACCAACAAGGATTTATCCCAAGAAATCGCACAAGGCCGATTCCGCGAAGATTTATACCACAGGTTATCGGTGATTGTACTCGAGGTCCCTCCACTGTCAGAAAGATTGTCGGACTTGCCAGTATTGGTCGAGTATTTTACCCAAAAGGTATGCCGTGATCAAGGCATACCAACCAGGATTTGGCATCAAGACGCCTTGTCACAACTAGCGAAACACCCTTGGCCAGGTAATGTGCGGGAGTTGAGCAACGCCGTTGAACGTCTGATCATTTTGGGTAGTGATCCCATCCAAGTGAAGGATGTGGATCGTTTGGTAAGAAAAATTATTTGATATGAATAGAGTTCTCCATTTAAGTGTACAATCTGTTATAGCTTGGTCTGTCTTGCTGCTCGTCTCCACCTCTGTGGTCGCTCAATCCAATGAACGAGATCAAGAAATGATCCAGCGCATTTTTGATCAATCGCTCACCGATGACAAAGCCTATGAATGGTTGCGTTATCTGACCCAAAATATAGGGGGGCGTTTATCCGGTTCTGTCCAAGCTGAACAAGCCGTTTCTTACACCTATGATCAGTTGAGGTCCATGGGATTGGATCGCGTTGAAAAACAACCTGTCATGGTGCCTAAGTGGGTAAGGGGTCCTAAAGAATACGCATATTTTGAAACCGAGACGGGAAAGACGACCAGTGTGCCTGTATGTGCACTAGGCGGATCTGTGGCTACTCCTGGATTAGGGGTTAAGGCAACTGTGATCGAGGTAAAGGGATTAGCGGGTCTTGAAGCTTTGTCAGCCGAACAGGTTCGCGGTAAAATCGTCTTCTTTAACGAACCCATGGACCCTAAACTGATTGCGACTTTCTCTGCCTATGGCAAAGCGGGAAGTCAGCGCACCTCGGGACCAGCTGCTGCTGCGCGCAAAGGCGCTGTTGCTGTCATCGTTCGTTCGCTTAATTTGGCACTCGACGACTTTCCACATACAGGAGTGACTCAGTATGGAGATCTTCCCAAAAAACAATGGATTCCTGCAGCTGCGATCAGTACTAATGCCGCAGAACTGTTGAGCAGTGTCATACAACTCAATCCCAACACTCAATTTTATCTAAAACAGAGTTCTGAGAATAAAGGAGATGTCTTGTCTCACAATGTGATTGGTGAAATTAAAGGCAGTGAGTTCCCCGACGAAATAATTACGGTTGGTGGTCACTTAGATTCTTGGGATTTAGGTGCAGGTGCCCATGATGACGGTGCTGGATGTGTTCAGAGTTTGGGGGTATTGGCCTTGTTTAAGGATTTGGGTTACCGACCCAAAAGAACCATTCGCGTGGTGATGTTTATGAATGAAGAAAACGGCTTGAGGGGAGGATTGGAATACGCAGCTCAGGCAGTGAAAAAAGGAGAGAAACACGTGATGGCACTGGAAAGCGATGCTGGAGGCTTTACGCCAAGAGGTTTTGGTTTTACGGCCAGTGACCGCCAGTGGGCGCAGATCGATGCTTGGTCTACGCTATTTACACCCTATATGATCGATTCGTTTAAACGAGGGGGCGGCGGCGCAGATATAGGCCCATTGGCCCCTCATTACCCCAATATGGTGTTGGCTGGACTCAGTCCGGATAGTCAGCGCTATTTTGTGCACCACCACGCGGCCAACGACACTTTTGAGCACATCAACAAAAGAGAGCTGGATTTGGGCACCGCTGCCATGGCCAGTTTAATTTATTTGTTTGATCAGCACGGGGTTCAACCCTAGGCATTCATGTTTTTGTATCTTTGCCCCCATTAAATGAAATTATCCATGCAAGAAGGAATTTATGCGGTTTTTTCCACCCCAAAAGGAAAGATTAGGGTTAAACTCACCCACGACAAAACCCCAGGAACTGTGGGTAACTTCGTGGCACTAGCCGAAGGACAACTAGAAAACACGGCAAAACCTCAAGGAACTCCCTATTACGACGGTTTAAAGTTTCACAGAGTGATCCCTGACTTTATGATTCAAGGTGGATGTCCCTTGGGCACTGGAACCGGAGATGGCGGATACAAGTTTGACGACGAGTTTCATCCAGAGTTAAAACACAATGCTCCTGGTGTGTTGTCTATGGCCAATGCTGGACCAGGAACTAACGGAACACAATTTTTTATCACCCATGTGGCTACTCCTTGGTTGGATGGTAAACACACAGTTTTTGGTCATGTCGTAGCGGGACAAGAAGTTGTCGACGCAGTGGCTCAAGGAGATGCATTGTCCTCAGTGGTCATCGAGCGCATCGGTGCTGAAGCTGAATCGTGGAATTCAGTAGAGGCATTCCGCACTTTTGAGGGTTCTCGATTAAAGCGCATCGCTGAGGCTAAAGCAGCACAACAGGCTGAATTGGATCAATTGTCTACAGGTTTTCAAGAAACCGCTAGCGGATTGCGCTACCAAATTATTGAAAAAGGAAGTGGAGTTCAGGCCCAAAAAGGAAAAAAAGTCAGCGTGCATTACGAAGGATCTTTGGCCAATGGTCAGGTGTTTGATTCTTCCTACAAACGCAAAGAACCCATTGAATTTGTCGTGGGCGTAGGGCAAGTGATTGCTGGATGGGACGAAGGAATTTTATTGCTTCAAGTGGGTGATAAGGCGCGCTTTGTGATTCCCTCCGATTTAGGTTATGGAAGTGCTGGTGCTGGTGGTGTCATTCCACCCAATGCGATTCTGGTATTTGATGTACAACTGATGGATGTGCGCTAAAAAAGAAAAGCCTGTCGCAAGACAGGCTTTTTACTTTTTGTACAGATATAGAGATTAGATCACTTTGACGTTCACTGCGTTCAAACCTTTTTTACCTTGTTCCAGTTCAAATTCTACTTCATCACCTTCGCGGATCTCGTCGATCAAACCTGAAATGTGTACAAAGTGTTCTTTGTCTGTTCCGTCTTCTTTAATAAAACCAAAACCTTTGGTGTCATTGAAGAACTTTACTGTTCCTGTGTTCATTAGAAAAAATTAAAAAAATTAAATAATGGCCAAAGGTATACTTAAATAATCGAATTAATTTGATTTCAATCAGTTATCTTTTATAAATTAATTTTATCAACCGATAAATTCATTCATTGATCTATGCAAAACAATTATTTAGTATACCCTATTGGCCGATTTGAACCACCAGCTGAGATCAGTGAAAGCGACCTTATTGCTTGGATGGAGCGAATCGGAATCTTTGGTGCGCGACTCGTTGCGGTATTGGAACAACATCCTCAAATGGATTGGAGTCGTCCATATAGACCTGGGGCTTGGACTTATGTTCAGTTGGTGCACCACCTTGCAGATTCGCACATGAATGCCATGATCAGGTTTAAGTGGGCACTTACAGAGGATAATCCCCTGATCAAGGCCTATGACGAGAACGCTTGGGCTTTGCAGTCCGATGCACAAGGACCTATGGAAGATGCGGTGGCTTTGGTAAAAGCATTACACGCCAAATGGTTGCTGCTGATGAAGGGGATGACTGCTGAACAGTGGAAGCGTCGATATGTTCACCCGGACGGCATGCAAGAGCGAACATTGGCTTGGACAGCAGGCCTATACGCCTGGCATGGGGACCACCACCTCGCACAGATAGAACAAGGAATACGCTTGAGTGATGGACAATAAACCTTTGTGTAGTTACGCTGAATTTACCGCCCTTGACCTCAGGGTAGGTACTGTGGTCAAAGCCCAGGTATTTGAGGGAGCAAGAAATCCAGCTTATCAGCTGTGGATTGATTTTGGACCATTGGGCCAAAAAAAGAGCTCAGCCCAAATCACTGCTTGCTACACGCCAGATGAGTTAATCGGTCAACAAGTGATTGCGGTGATTAATTTTCCACCCAAACAAATCGGTTCTTTTATGAGTGAGTGCTTGGTGCTGGGTAGTGTGTCAGACCAACAAGTGGTATTGCTGCAACCCCAACAAACCGTAGCCAATGGGTTACCTATAGCATGAATCAATCTTCAGTTTTAGATCAAGCCCAAATTCATTTTGATGAGGGTTCATTATGGGTGATGAATATCGCCTTGGGATTGGTGATGTTTGGTATCGCTTTAAACTTGACTGCTCGGGATTTTAAGCAGCTATGGCTGGCGCCAAAACCTATAATTGCCGGATTGATCAGTCAGTTTATCGCGCTGCCTCTAGTTACTTTCTTTTTGGTTACCTGGTTTAATCCGCCCGCTGGGGTAGGCTTGGGGATGATTATGGTGGCTGCTTGCCCCGGTGGAAATGTATCCAATTTCATCACCCAACTCGCTAAAGGCAATACGGCGCTGTCTATTTCATTAACGGCATTGGCCACCGCAGTTGCTGTGTTGATGACTCCATTAAATTTTACGCTTTACGCTAGTTTATGGACTCCGGGGTCTTCTTTCATGCAAAACGTATCTGTGGATGTTTGGTCTATGGCTGTTTTGGTGGGCCTTTTGCTGGGATTTCCATTGGGCATGGGTTTGTGGATGCGTCACAGCCAACCGACACGTGCAAAAAAGTTGGCTATTTGGATCAATCGCGGGGCTTTGTTGTTTTTTTTGGGATTGATCATCGCTGCATTACTGCAGAATAAAGCCCAGATTGAAGCTTATTCCGGTTTGCTTTTTGGGTATGTTTTCATACATCAAGGATTGGCCATGGCAACAGGTTATGGGATGAGCCGACTTTTTGGGTTGGGTGTCAGCAACCAGAAAACCCTAATCATAGAGACGGGGATTCAAAATTCAGGCTTGGGATTGATGTTGATTTTTACTTTTTTTAACGGTTTGGGATCTATGGCATTGATCGCTGCGTTCTGGGGAATCTGGCATTTGATATCTGGTTTACTGATGGGCCTGATCATGAGGAATACGATGAATCATAAGGTATGATACAAAATTTATTTAATGCGTGTATACGCGCTTTTGTGCGCTCAGCGCTTTGGGTTTACTACAAAGAAATTCAAGTACACGGAAAAGAGCACTTGAGAAAGGACAAACCTCTGATGGTATTGGCCAACCACCAGAACGGATTGATCGATCCTTTGGTGATTGGCACTTACAGCGGTCTTTATCCTTATTACTTAGCCAGGGCTGATGTGTTTAACAACGCCCTGATCCACCGCTTGCTCCGGTATATTCGGATGATGCCGATCTATCGTTTGCGCGATGGACGTGATTTTGCGCAGAGAAATGAAGCTATATACAGCAGATGCGCACAGTTGATCCAAGAAAGCAACACTTTGTTGCTCTTTCCAGAGGGAGGCCATGGTCGGAAACGAAAAGTAAGACCGCTCAAAAATGGATTTATTCATATTTTGAGCAAAACGCTAGCCCAAGATCCCGACCTGGATATTTGGATTCAGCCCATGGGGGTAAATTATACCCAGCTTACAGAGTTTCCCGATCGCGTGCGCTTGTACATAGCTCCAGCCATTAGGGTAAAAGATTACTGGCAGATGGGGCAAGAAGAGCAAACGGCCTTAAAACAAGCTGTTTTTGCTTCTATATGTACCTGTACTGTACATATTGAAGATTTGGAAAAACACGACTTATGGGTGGATCAAGTGCTGGCCCAAGGCATAGATATTACCCGTGCTCCTGAAGTAAATGACTATTTAAAAAAATACCCAACCCCTGTTTCAGCGGGGCAGCAACAAATATCCAGTACCCGGAAAACACCTGGGTTCATCAAGTTGATTTGGTGGCCGATTCTGTGGTTGTGGCCTAAGATTTTCCCTGCCAAAAGTATAGAGCCAGAGATGCTCAGCACTTTTCGGCTTACTTGGTCGGTTCTGGCCGCGTTGGTCAGCTATTTTGCGATCGCGATCATCGGTGTAGTCATGGGTGTTTCTTGGTGGATCACCACAATACTGGGTGTTCACGCCCTGGCCACACTTTGGTGGATCAAAAAAAAATAAGTTTAAATATCGTCGAAGGTCACATCCGTAAAGGAACCACCAGTCGATTTTGGTTCCTGTTCGTCGTTGTCGTAGCCTTTGAAATCAGAGATAATCTGGTCGCCTTTTTGCTCAAAAACGTAGTCCATCATATCGATCATGGTTTCCTTAAAAGCCTCAAAATCTTCTTTGTACAAGTAGATTTTGTGTTTCTTGTAGTGAAACGAACCGTCTTCTTGGGTGAATTTTTTGCTTTCTGTAATGGTGAGGTAATAATCTCCTGCTTTGGTTTCTCGGACGTCAAAAAAGTAAGTCCTTCTTCCTGCTCTTAATACTTTTGAGTAGATCTCTTCTTGTTCCATACACTTCATGGGATTAGGTGTCCATGAGCACCAAATTTGAAAAAAAAACCTGAGGTGAACAACAGATTAGTCCAATTCTTTTTTCTGTAGTTGACCTTCGTAGAGGCTTTTGTAAAATCCTTCCTCTTGAAGCAGAGATTCATGTGTGCCTTGTTGTACACATCTGCCGTGATCGATCACCAAAATAAGATCAGCACCTTGAGCCGCAGAGGCTCTATGCGATACGATGATGCTGGTTTTGTTTTGGGCTACTTCTTGCAGGTTTTGGAGGATTTTCTCCTCTGTTTCTGTATCTACTGCGGATAAGCAATCGTCGAGCAAGTAGATTTGTGGGGATTTCACCAATGCTCTGGCTATAGATACCCTTTGTTTTTGACCTCCGCTTAGTGTGATCCCTCGCTCGCCGAGCAGTGTATCGTATCCTTTTTGAAAACCTTCAATATTCTGGTGAACTGCGGCCCACTTTGCGGCTTGAACAACTGTTTCTTCAGTTGGGTTATCAGCCCCAAAGGCGATGTTGTTGTAGATGGTGTCTGAGAATAGAAATGAATCCTGGGGGACAACACCCATGGAGCGTCTCAGCGAAGTTAAATCGTGTTCTTGGATCGGAATCCCATCGATTTCAATAACGCCGCTGTCTACATCGTACATTCGGGTGATGAGTTCAATCAGGGTGGATTTGCCTGAGCCTGTTTTTCCGATGATGGCCAGTGACATACCCGGAGTTACCTCAAAGGACAAGTTGTCAATCGCTTTGATCCCCGTCTCAGGATAGGTAAACGAAACATTTTTAAACGAAATTGCACCGCTAATTGGCGCAGTATGCTTGGCTTGATTCACAATCGCCGGCTCTGTGTGTAAAAAGTCGTTGATCCTTTGCTGAGAAGCCTCGGCTCTTTGTATGATCGAGGTCAACCAGCCCACTGTAGCCACAGGCCAAGTCAACATATTGACATAGATGATAAACTCCAGTATGATTCCAATAGACTCGATCTCTCCTTGTATGTATTGACGTCCACCGATGTAAACCACAAAAAGATTGCTCACCCCGATCAACAACAGCATCATGGGGAAAAACCAAGCATTTACTTTAGCGAGTGCCATACTTTTTTCTTTGCCTTCCTCTGCTAAATCCGATAATTCTTGACGTACTGATTTTTCTATACCGTAGGCTTTAATCACTGAAATGCCAGAAAAAGTCTCTTGGGTAAAGGTGGAGAGTGCCGCTAAGAATTGTTGGACTTGGGCTGAGCGTTTGTGAATCACGCGGCTGATGAAATAGATCAAAACAGAGAGGACTGGAAGCGGTAGTAGGGTGTAAGTAGCCAGTTTAGCGTCTTTGAGAAACATCAACGGCACCAAGCAGGCAAATAGCGTCAGGGTTTGTATTCCGTACATGATGGCAGGCCCCACATACATTCTCACTTCGGAAACATCCTCGCTGATGCGGCTCATCAAATCACCGGTGCGGTTGTTTTTGTAAAAGCTTTGATGCAACCGCATATAATGCTTAAACACTTCATTTTTTAAGTCGCCCTCGATATATCTCGAGACGTTGATGATGGTTTGGCGCATTAAAAAAGTGAAGAATCCGGACATCAATGCAGCCCCTACAATGATGCCGATATACTGCAGCAACACCCATTGAATATCTGATTCGCTGCCGACAGGCTGTTGTACATACTGCTCAACCGCCTGAATAGACTTGTTGACATAAGGAGGCATGACCAAAGAAAACACCCGCGCAATGACCGTGATCAATACGCCGATCAACAGCTTAAATCGGTATTTTGCAAAGTATTTATTGAGGTGTTGTAAGGCCTTCATCAAGCGTATGGGGTGGAAAAAACCCCAGGCAAATATAGCCTGTTTCCCACGCTTTTCCCTCATGTGTCGGGAAACAATTTTGGGCTAAATCCCATAGAATGGTCGCGAAATAAGTTGTAGTTTTGCACCGCTAACGCAGTAAAGTTCTTTTTTATGCTCACCAGAAGGCACATCAGAATCAAAGTCATGCAAGGTTTGTATTCGCTACATCACAGCCCTCAAACCCCCGTGACAGAGCAGTGGGTTTTTGTGCAAAAAAGCATGAACCAAATGAATGCACTCTACTTGTCCATGCTTTCTTTGTTTATCGAACTGCAACAATACGCCGAGGAACAGTGTGCCCACTCCGAGAAAAAATACATCAAAGGAGATCCCTCTCCATTCCCTAACCCCAATAAGTGGGCGCAAAACGCTTTGTTGTTGCGTCTAAAAAACGATGGACCGCTCAGGGAAGCATTGGCCGCCAAAAAAATGAATATTTGGTACCTGCATCCGGAATACGTAAAAATGATTCACCAAGATATTGTAGCGAGCAAGTGGTACCAAAACTACATGCTCAGCGAACAGGAAGGATGGGTCATCGATCAAAAAGTGCTTATTTCTCTGTTTAAAGAGGTAATTGCACCCAACGAACGCTTGTACGACCTTTTGGAAGACGATCAAATCACCTGGGTCGATGATATTCCAACGGTCAACACATATTTGCTTAAAGAGTTAAAAAAGTGGACTGCTCAGTCTTCTGGAACCGCACTTCCCGACTGGAAAATTGCAGAGGATGATTTGATTTTTGCCCGAGAATTACTCCAAAAGACCCATGAAAACAACCAACTCCTGGAAGATGAGTTTATCGCAAAAACTCCTCAGTGGGATAAAGAGCGGATTGCCGAGGTAGATGCGCTTTTGCTCAAGATGGCGATTTGTGAGTTGCTGTTTTTTTCTGAAATCCCAGAAAGAGTTACCCTAAACGAGTATTTGGAGATTGCCAAAGAGTATTCTTCTCCGAAAAGCAGCATCTTTATCAATGGTATTTTAGATGTGCTCACCAAGGAATTTGTGGCGAGCCAAAGACTGCAAAAAAAGGGTAGGGGATTACTCTAAATGTTTTAATTTAGGCCTTTAATAAATTCATTACTATGCACATGAAAACTATTACTTCTGTTTTGGTACTCGCACTGGCGCTGACTTCTTGTAAAGACAAAGCTGTGGAAACCATAGAAACTGCTGCTGAAACTACCGTGGAAAGCACTGCTCAAACACCCAGCACTCAGTTGCCTGTGATGGCGTTTGAAAAAACAACCCACGATTTTGGAACCATCAAAGAAGGTGAAGCACAACAAACAGTATTTACCTTTACCAACACGGGTTCAGCACCGCTTATCATCACCAATGCAACGTCTAGCTGTGGCTGTACTGTGCCTGATTATCCCAAAAACACCCCAATTGCTCCTGGAGACAGCGGGCAATTGACTGTAAACTTCAATGGGACTGGAATGAATAAAGTGACCAAAACCATCCGCGTGGAGGCCAATACAGCTAGTGGGTTTGAAAATATTAAAATCGAAGCTTTTATCGAAGCGAATAACTAATATATGGAGGCACTTAACCAGTTTTTGCCCTTATTGATGATCATGGTGGTTGCGTATTTTTTTATGATTCGCCCACAGATGAAACGTCAAAAACAAGAAAAAGAATTTGTCAATGCAATGTCAAAAGGAGACAAAATTGTCACCAAAAGCGGCATGCATGGTAAAATAGTTGAATTAAACGATGATGGAACTTGTGTCGTGGAGACCATGGCAGGTAAAATCAAATTTGACCGCACGGCCATCTCTATGGAAATGAGTCAAAGTGCCAACAAGGTTAAATAAGTTTTGTTGAAGTCTTAAGGCCGCCGAAGGCGGCCTTTTTTGTATCCTTTAGCTATGTATCAAAGAATCGTCAAACCGCTGTTGTTTCGATGCGACCCGGAGTGGGTACACCACCAGGTGTTTACCTGGTTACGGTGGTTTTCTTCCTTAGGATTGCTCCGTTTGTACAATAAAGTCTTCACCAAGGACCACCCAGCATTAGAACGCACAGTATTCGGTCTGCGCTTTAAAAATCCAGTGGGTTTAGCAGCTGGTTTTGACAAAGATGCGCTTTGTGTGCAAGGGCTTTCCGATTTGGGATTTGGATTTATCGAAATAGGTACTGTTACCCCTAAACCACAACCCGGTAATCCCAAGAAAAGACTTTTTAGATTGCCCAAGGACCAGGCCATCATCAACAGAATGGGGTTTAATAACCAAGGTGTGGCCGCGGCTGTTCAAAGACTTCGGCACAACAAATCTGTTTTGGTGGGTGGAAACATCGGAAAAAACAAAGCAACTGAAAACGAGGAGGCACTCAGTGACTATTTGATCTGTTTGACCTCGCTCTACACTGTAGTTGATTATTTTGTGGTCAATGTCAGCTCGCCCAACACCCCGGGACTTCGCGCACTTCAAGATAAGGAACCATTGATGTCCATGCTGGCAGCGCTTAAAAAGAAGGGCGCTGATCTAGCATCCTTACACGGGGTTGTTGAAAAACCTATATTGTTAAAAATTGCTCCAGACTTAACTGACGAACAATTGATGGATATTGTCGATATCGTACAGCAAACCCAAACAGATGGAGTTATTGCGACCAATACTACCATTGGCCGTTCTGGTTTGATCAGTGATCCATCGCTTGTTGAAGAAACAGGCGGTTTGAGCGGTAAACCACTGGCGCAAAGAAGTACTGAAGTCATCCGATTTTTACACCAACACAGCGGGGGATCTTTCCCCATCATCGGCGTTGGTGGGATTCATACAGCTCAGGATGCGCTGGATAAATTAGCGGCAGGAGCTTCTTTGGTTCAGCTGTACACAGGATTTGTCTATGAAGGACCAGCCTTAATTCACGCCATCAATAAAGCCCTCATTGAACAGGCTCAAAAAACACCACAGATTTAAGTCATGGAATTGCTCTGGTTGTTTTTATTGCAATCAGTGATCTTGGCATTGATGCCTGGACCGGACATCTTATATGTGGCTGTCCAATCCATGGTATATCACCCCAAAAAAGCGATGGCTGTGGTATTCGGACTAGTGACAGGCTGTCTTTGGCACACTTTGCTGGTCAGTGCAGGGGTGTCTACCTTGTTGTTCCAGTTGCCCTGGTCTAAAAATTTGCTGTTGATTTTTGGAGCGATCTATTTTTTTTATTTGGCAATTCAGTCTTATCGCGCCAAAACTGTAAGTGCTTTGACATGGAGTGACGCCCAAGACAAAAGCGGACTGGCCTTGTACGGCCAAGGCTTCTTGATGAATGCATTAAACCCCAAGGTAGCTTTGTTTTTTATGGCGTTTTTCCCCGGGTTTCTCTATGCGCCGTCCACCCCTGTTTGGTGGCAAATGACTGTCCTGGGCTTGATTTTTTCTGGTGTCACCTTAATCGTGTTTAGCGCAGTGGCTTTTGCGGGATACAGACTGCAAAAAGTCTTGACCCAGTTGCCTGCTGCAGGGCTTTGGATCAACCGTATACAAGCTATTGTACTGCTGCTTTTGGGGGTCTTTCTCCTCTATTCTCTGGATATTGCTTATTTTTAAGGATGCAAATCCCAGAGGTACAATTGGTAGAATGCCCTAGAGATGCCATGCAAGGCATTAAAACCTGGATTCCCACCCCCAGGAAAATCTTGTATTTGCAATCCCTGCTCAACTGTGGATTTCACACCTTAGATTTTGGATCTTTTGTATCGCCCAAGGCGATACCTCAGATGGCTGATACTGCCGAAGTGTTGGCTGGTTTGGATCTTTCCCGTACCAAAACGGAACTATTGGCCATTGTGGCTAATCTTAGGGGAGCGGAACAAGCAGCCCAACACCAGCAAATCAAGTATCTAGGTTACCCGTTTTCGATCTCTGAGAATTTTCAAATGCGCAATACCCACCAGACCATGGCGGATTCGGTGCAGATATTACAGGATATCTGTGCCCTGGCCAAAACTTCTGGTCAAGAAGTAGTCGCCTACCTCTCTATGGGTTTTGGCAATCCTTATGGAGATCCTTGGAGCCCCGAACTGGTCGCTCATTGGGTAGGACAATTAGTCGATATGGGCATAGGAATCATTTCACTCTCTGATACCGTAGGCACTGCCCGTATTGAATCTGTGGAAGGTGCATTTGCCACATTGATTCCACAGTATCCCCAGGTGGTTTTTGGGGCGCATTTGCACACACATCCCAAACATTGGCACGAGAAGCTGACCGCTGCGCTTCGGGGCGGTTGTAGGCGATTTGACGGAGCCATTCAGGGTTTTGGGGGGTGTCCCATGGCTATGGATGCGCTGACGGGTAATATGCCCACCGAAAAAATGTTGTCCCATTTTACGGCGCAAAAAATAGAAACTGGGGTTTCATGGATGGCTTTTGAGGCCGCCCACAATAAAGCTACTGAGCTATTTACTCAGTATGCCTAGGTATTTCGGGGTTTATTGGTTTTTTATGCGTATATTTGCACGCAATTAATCCACGAAGCCATGCAAGCGCATCTAGAGAAAATTGCCGGAGAGGGACTTACCTACGACGACGTATTGTTAATCCCTGCTTATTCTGAAGTTCTTCCCAGAGAAGTCTCCATCAAGACTAAATTCACCAGAAACATCACGATCAACATTCCCATTGTGTCCGCTGCTATGGATACAGTGACTGAATCGAGTATGGCCATCGCCATTGCGCGAGAAGGCGGTATCGGTGTGCTCCACAAAAACATGACGATCGCCCAACAAGCGGCCATGGTGCGCAAAGTCAAACGCGCGGAGAGCGGGATGATTATAGATCCGGTTACTTTGCCCTTGTCCGCTGTTGTGGGCGATGCCCATGCGGTCATGGCGGAGTACGGTATTGGCGGGATTCCGGTGGTCGATGATCGCGGGATTTTGCTCGGTATTGTGACCAACAGAGATTTGCGCTTTGAGAAAGAAAAGTCCAGACCGATTTCAGAAGTCATGACTTCTATGCCTTTGGTGACCGTGAGTGAAGGCACCAGTTTGATTCAAGCAGAGGCGATCTTGCAAAAAAATAAAATCGAAAAACTTCCTGTGGTCAGTCAGGACAATAAACTAGTGGGACTGATCACATTTAGGGACATTACCAAACTCACCCAAAAACCCATTGCCAATAAGGATCAATACGGCAGATTGCGTGTAGCTGCAGCCCTTGGAGTTACCGCTGATGCTGTGGAAAGAGCTCAGGCTTTGGTCGATGCAGGAGTGGATGCTGTGATCATTGATACTGCTCATGGACATACCAAAGGGGTGGTTTCGGTATTGAAGTCAGTCAAAGCTGCATTTCCCCAACTGGATGTGGTTGTGGGTAATATCGCCACAGGAGAAGCTGCTAGATATTTGGTAGAAGCAGGTGCTGATGCCATTAAAGTGGGTATTGGCCCAGGATCAATATGCACCACCCGAGTGGTTGCAGGGGTTGGTTTTCCACAGTTTTCTGCGGTCCTAGAAGTAGCCGCCGCTATTAAAGGCAGTGGGGTTCCAGTGATTGCTGATGGTGGAATTCGCTATACAGGTGATATTCCCAAAGCGATTGGTGCTGGAGCAGCTACAGTGATGTTGGGGTCTTTACTAGCCGGAACCAAAGAGTCCCCCGGAGAAACCATCATTTATGAGGGTAGAAAGTTTAAATCATACCGCGGAATGGGTTCTGTGGAGGCCATGAAACAAGGTTCCAAGGATCGATATTTCCAAGATGTAGAAGACGATATCAAAAAATTGGTACCTGAGGGCATAGAAGGTCGTGTTCCCTACAAAGGTGAACTCTACGAAAGCATTCATCAGTTTGTTGGTGGACTTAGGGCGGGTATGGGATACTGCGGTGCCCAAGATATCGAAACCCTACAGAACACAGCTCGATTTGTTAAAATCACCGCTAGTGGGATCAATGAAAGTCACCCACACGATGTGACCATTACAAAGGAATCTCCCAACTACAGCAGATAATAAAAAAGGCGGCCTAACGGCCGCCTTTTTTATTGTAATCTTCCCAGGAGGAAGTCTTGTAGTGGTTATCTCCAAAAAATCGAGCGATCGGTATAAAGGATTTAGGTGGGTGATATCCGGGTACGGGAGAGAGCAGTTCGGCTTGTTCATTGAGAAAAACCACCGTGGGGTAGGATAGTTGTCCCTGCATTAAACCAGCAGCTAGCTCGTGGTATCCGTTGCGACCACTGGGCACATAGGAAAATGTTTTTCCGCGAAACACGATTGGTTTTTTTCCTTCTCCGTCGAGTTTTACCATATAAAAATGCGCTTGCATATAGGCGGCTACCTCTGGATTATTAAAGGTTTCAGCATCCATTTTTTTGCACCATCCACACCAGTCCGTATAGACATCAATAAATATTTTCTTGGGTTGCGAAGCTTTGGCCTGCATTTCAATAGCCGCCTCAAAACTCATCCATTGGATGTCCTGGGCCTGGATGTGCCCGCTGTAAATCAGTGCAATAAACGCGACAAGCAGTCTCATCATCAACAGTTTGTATAAAGATACAAAGGTTTACGCAGTAACTTCTGTTTGAAAAAAAGAATCCTTGAGCTCTACCTGGTTGCGCACCAAATCTTCAAAGGTTTCGTGTGCCCTAATCAAGTGGGCTTGTCCTTCATACCAAAGCACTTCTGCAGGTCTCAGTCTTGAGTTATAGTTGCTGGCCATGGTAAAACAATAAGCACCCGCGTTGTCAAAGCACAAAATATCACCCTCAGTGATTTCAGCGATTTGTTTGTTGGAGGCAAATGTATCTGTCTCACAGATATAGCCTACCACTGAGTAGTAGCGCTCTCTGCCCTGAGGATTGGAGATGTTGGTGATGTGGTGTTTGGCCCCGTAGAGCATCGGTCTGATCAAATGGTTAAATCCACTGTCTACACTGGCAAAAACCGTTGAGGTGGTCTGTTTAACGACATTGACTTTCGCTAAAAATTTTCCAGCCTCGCTGACCAGAAACTTTCCAGGCTCAAAGGCCAATGTCAAAGGTCTGCCGTATTCCTCGCAGAATTCATTGAATCTTGTGCTCAGTTTTTGACCCAGCTCTTCGACGTTGGTTTCGATATCTCCTGCCTTATAAGGTACTTTAAATCCACTGCCAAAATCAACAAAATCTAATTGTTTAAAATGTTTGGCGGTGTTGAATAAAATCTCCGAAGCGTATAAGAATACATCGATGTCCAAAATATCGCTTCCGGTGTGCATGTGAATACCGTTGATGTGCATTCCGGTAAGTTCAACAATGCGCAAAATATGAGGTATTTGGTGGATACTGATACCGAATTTTGAATCGATATGGCCTACGGAAATATTGGCGTTACCACCAGCCAACACATGTGGATTGATGCGCACACAAACTGGAATATTAGGGTGTTTGCTGCCAAATTGCTCCAATAGAGATAGGTTGTCAATATTGATTTGCACACCCAATGCTGCAGCGGACTCCAGTTCTTCTAAAGAAACTCCATTCGGCGTAAATATGATGTTTTTTGGATCAAAACCAGCGGCCAGTCCTAGTTGAACTTCTTGAATAGACACGGTGTCTAGGCCTGACCCCAGATGATTCATCAACCTCAGTATGCTGATATTGTTTAAGGCTTTCACTGCATAGTTTAACCTCACTGAGGGAACCTGACGAAATGCATGACTCAGTCGGTTGTACTGAGCAGTAATTTTTTCTGCGTCGTATACGTAAACGGGTGCGCCAAATTCAGCAGCTACAGATAAAAGATCGGAGTGGTTCATATAGAAAATTTGTCAAATGTAGCGACACTACTTGATTTGGGCAAGAAGGCAAAGGTTATTTTTAATTTTGCAACAATTTGTTTTATATGCAACAATTATGCGTTAATGTCCAGGGCAAATCCTGTTATTTTCTCCCCTCATTTCAGGTGGTTTTCTTATTTTTGCACGTAATCTAAAATGAACCCATGAATCTGCACGAATATCAAGGAAAAACCATATTGGCCAGTTTTGGCGTAGGCATTCAAAGAGGCATAGTAGCTCAGACCCCTGAGGAAGCTGTAGCTGCTGCAAAGAAGCTCACTGAAGATACAGGAACAGGTTGGCATGTGATTAAAGCCCAAGTTCATGCAGGTGGACGCGGTAAGGGTGGAGGCGTTAAGTTGGCCAAAAACCTAGAGGATGTAAAACGCATTGCCGGTGAAATTATCGGTATGAATTTAGTTACTCCACAAACTTCTGCAGCCGGAAAGAAGGTGCACCAAGTTTTGGTCGCTGAAGATGTATACTACCCTGGAGCCAGCGAAACAGCAGAATTTTACGTATCGGTATTGTTGAATAGGGCTACAGGCCGCAACATGATTATGTATTCTACTGAAGGCGGTATGGATATTGAGACTGTAGCAGAACACACACCTCACTTGATTTTTACAGAAGAAATAGATCCCAGTGTCGGTCTTATGCCCTTCCAGGCTAGAAAAATCGCGTTTAACCTAGGGCTGTCTGGTACGGCCTTTAAGGAAATGACTCAGTTTATCACCAAACTTTATCGCGCCTTTGTCGAGAGTGATTCTAGCTTGTTTGAAATTAACCCAGTATTAAAAACATCTGACGACAAGATTATTGCCGTTGACGCAAAAGTGACTTTGGATGACAATGCGTTGTTTCGAAGAGCAGAGTACGCCTCTTGGAGAGATGAACGTGAGGAAGATCCCACTGAAGTTGAGGCCAAAGCTGTTGGGTTAAACTATGTGACTTTAGAGGGAAATGTGGGTTGTATGGTCAACGGTGCTGGTCTAGCCATGGCTACCATGGATTTGATTAAGATGGCCGGTGGAGCACCAGCAAACTTCCTGGATGTTGGAGGTACAGCTGATGCAAAACGCGTAGAGCAAGCATTTAGAATCATCCTAAAAGACGAGCAAGTCAAGGCGATTTTGATCAATATTTTTGGAGGTATCGTGCGTTGCGACCGTGTAGCGCAAGGTGTTGTTGATGCTTATAAAAACATGGGGGACTCTATCAATGTGCCCATCATCGTTCGACTACAAGGAACTAATGCTGTTGAGGCAAAAGCCCTTTTGGATGCATCAGGATTAGCGGTACACGCGGCTGTTCAGTTTCAAGAAGCAGCGGACAAAGTGAAAGAAGTATTGCAAGCGTAATCAATTATTTATCCAATAAAAATCCGCCTAAGAGGCGGATTTTTTGTTTTGGGCCTCCGGCTTTACTTGAAGTGCCTGCCATGGTTCTTTGGGTTGTTCTTTAGTTCCCCTGAGGTATATGACTAGACCATTGAGAAAATTTCTCAGTATTTGATCTCCGCATTCAACATATTTGGGATGATCCTCCTGCCGAAACAGGGCACCAAGTTCGCTCTTGGTTACATTAAATTCTGCCATCTTGAGGATTTCAACAATGTCCTCATCTTTGAGCTTTAGGGCTACCCTCAGTTTTTTAAATATGTCGTTGTTGTTCATCCTCTGTTTTTTATCAGTTCTTTAAGTTGTTCAATTTCATCGCGGTAAGCTGCAGCTTCAATAAAGTCTAGGTTTTTTGCCGCTTTTTCCATGGCTTTTCGCGTTTCTTTTATTTTTTTTTCCAAATGAGCTTTGGTGACAAATGCCCCTTCAGGCTCTTGGGCGCGGATTGATTTTTTTTCAAAATGGTAGGTAGATACAGAATTTTTGGCCAAAGTGTGGTTTAGTCCCTTGTTTAGCGAAGTGGGGGTGATCCCGTGGTCTACATTATACTGGTGTTGCTTGGCTCTGCGGTATTGTGTTTGATCTATGGTGCGCTGCATGCTCCCCGTTATTTTGTCAGCGTACATAATGGCCTTGCCGTTGAGGTTTCTCGCCGCACGACCAACAGTCTGAATTAGAGAGCGATCTGAGCGCAAAAATCCTTCTTTGTCCGCATCGATGATGGCTACTAAGGATACCTCAGGCAAATCCAGACCTTCCCGAAGCAGGTTGACGCCGATCAGTACATCAAAGATACCCTTGCGCAAGTCCTGCATGATTTCAACTCGTTCTAAAGTGTCTACATCACTGTGGATATACCTACAGCGAATAGAAAATCTGGTGAGGTATTTGGTGAGTTCTTCCGCCATTCTTTTGGTCAAGGTAGTGACCAAAGTGCGTTCATCCTTTTCTACCCTGAGTTGGATTTCTTCCATCAAATCATCGATTTGCCCGGCAGAGGGCCTTACCTCAATCACAGGGTCTAACAATCCAGTGGGGCGAATGATCTGTTCTACATATACGCCTTGGGATTGCTGAAGTTCATAGTCAGCCGGAGTAGCACTGACATAGATGATTTGATTTTGCAAGGCTTCAAACTCTTCAAATTTTAGAGGGCGATTGTCCAGAGCTGCAGGTAGCCTAAATCCGTATTCTACCAGGTTCTCTTTGCGCGATCTATCCCCTCCATACATAGCGTGAACTTGGGGCAAGGTAACGTGACTCTCATCGATAATCGTCAGAAAATCATCCGGGAAGTAGTCCAACAAGCAGAATGGTCTGGTTCCTGGGTTTCTTCCATCTAAATACCTAGAGTAATTTTCTATTCCAGAACAATACCCGAGTTCACGGATCATTTCCAGATCAAACTCTGTGCGTTCATGGATCCTTTTTGCCTCCAGTGGTCTACCGATCTCATTGAAATAGGCTACTTGTTTTACCATATCCTCTTGGATTTGGTGTATGGCATTTTGTAATATCTCTGGTGAGGTGACAAAAAGGTTGGCGGGATAAAGCCGAAGTTGCTCTTCTTGCGAGAGAATAGTTTGGTGCAGTGGATCGATTACTTCTAATGCATCGATTTCATCACCAAAAAAATGGATCCGAAATGCGTGATCAGTATAGGAGGGAAATACATCCAATACATCTCCTTGGATTCGAAAATGTCCATGGGTGAGTCCTTCAGTGGTCCGGGCATAAAGACTTTGTACCATTCGGTGCATCAGGGCAGTTCTGGAGATCCGTTGTCCTTTTTCAAGTTCAATCAAATTTTTCTTGAACTCGTGCGGGTTTCCAATTCCGTATAAACAGGAAACCGAGGCGACTACCAATACATCTCTGCGCCCTGAGAGCAAAGAAGAAGTGGTGCTTAAGCGCATTTTTTCGATGTCTTCATTGATCGACAAGTCCTTTTCTATGTAGACACCCGTGGTGGGTATGTAGGCCTCAGGCTGGTAGTAATCGTAGTAGGACACAAAATATTCTACTGCGTTGTTGGGAAAGAATTGTTTGAATTCAGCGTACAGCTGGGCGGCTAGAGTTTTGTTGTGGGCCAAAACCAGGGTGGGTCGCTGAACCCGGTCAATCACCTGAGCAATGGTAAAGGTTTTTCCCGATCCTGTAACACCGAGCAGTGTTTGGTGTGCTTCGCCGTTGTTCAGCCCGTCGACCAGTTGATCTATGGCTTGTGGTTGATCACCAGTGGGTACAAATGGGGCTACGACCTGGAACTTCATGCCGTAAAAATACGAAAGCAGCTTGAGGTTCTCAGCGATTCTGCTCAGTGAATCCTATAAATCCCTTCTTTTAAGCAGTTGGTGCGTGCCCCAGATGAAAAGTGCAGTCCAAAATACAGCGATCAGATATTCCATGGCCGTGGTTTGGTAGGCATTTTCAAAAGTTTCTCCCACCTGTTTGGCCACTGTTTGTATTCCATTAAGTCGGGTAAACGGTTGTTTGATCAAGGAATACATACTCACCAAGGGGAAAAAACTGGTGATTTGTTCAGCGGTTTCGGCCGAAACAATGGCGGAATCGTTTTTAAAGGCTTTCCAATACAACAGTCCGGTGAGTATTCCCTCAAATATTTGCCAGATCACAATAAATCCCAAGGCAAATGCTGAACGCTTCACCAATACCCCAGCAAACAGACAGAAACTAAAAAAGGCAACCAATTTTAAGTAGTAAGCCGCTAAGAAGGAAATATCCTGAAAAACAAGCGAAGGCGTGGTGTAGTCTGAAAATACTCCGCCCAAAATACCTGACATCAAGGCGATTAAAAGGGTAGAGGCCAGGGCTAACGCCAACACCATCAGGACTTTGGTTTTTAAAAAATCCGCGTGTGACAGTCCATCGATTAGGTTTTGTTTGATGGTTTTATAGCTGTACTCATTGGCCGTCATGGATACAATGATGATGGCCAAAAACAACTTCATCCAAGCGGCGATAAACGTGTTAAAGTGCCAGATATAGGGAAAATTAAAGATCCCCTGATCTGCTAGGTGAAATTTTACGGGCCCTATGTCAAATCTTATAGCAGCGATTAACGCGATGCTGGTCAGCAAGAACAAGTAACCAAAAAGCAGGAGCTTGCTCCAGCGATTATGCCACAATTTGATCCATTCGATGTGCAACAATCTAATCATGGGTATTCGTTTTATGGGTCATGGCCAAGAAGCGATCTTCCAGGCTGGTTTTTTGTTTCTGAAGAACGCTCAAAAATATTCCGTTTTCTGAGAGTTCTTTATTGATTTGATCAGTGGCAACCTCTTGTGCTAGTTGCACCAAATAGCCAAGTCCCTGAGGGGTAACATGGGTGATCCCGGGATGGTTTTCTATCCAAGAGGCCAAGGCTTTATCCTGTGGGCTTTCCAGATAGACGACGGGTTGTTCATGCAGTAAATCCGCCACAGCCCCCTCGAAAATCATATGGCCTTCTTGTAATACGAGCACGCGATCACATACCTTTTCCACTTCATCTAGCAAGTGGGAGGCCAGTACTATGGTCGTGCCCAGAGCAGCAACTTTTTTTATAATGCCCCTGATCTGATGTATTCCCTCAGGATCTAGTCCATTGGTGGGCTCATCCAAAATCAATACTTCTGGATCGTTGAGCAGGGCAGAGGCAATTGCCAGTCTTTGTTTCATGCCCAATGAATACTGTTCAAAGCTGTCGTGTTTTCTTCCCAACAATCCGACTAATTCAAGTTTGTGATCAATGGCGCTTAAAGGGACGCCTTTGATTAAACACACAATCTCTAAATTTTTATAAGCGCTTAAATAAGGATAGAAATTAGGTCTTTCAATAATGGCGCCAATTTTTTTGAGGGCTTCATTGGGGGTGCATTGGCCTTGAAACCAAGAGAAATTGCCCGAGGTAGGGTTGACCACCTGAAGTACCATGCCTAGTGTTGTGGATTTTCCACTTCCGTTGGGGCCCAGCAATCCGTATACGTATCCTTTTTTGATGTCAAAAGTAAGCGGGTGTACCGCTTGTCGTTTTCCGTAGCGTTTGCACAGTTGGTGAACGCTGAGTAAAATAGGGGGGTCAGTCTGTGTCATTGTGCTATTGACGAACAAATGCGTATTTTGTTACAAATAAATTAATCGATGGCCCAACCGATCATGTCGAAAAAAAAACCTGCTTATCCCATTGGGAAACGGCTGGCAACTTACCTGACAAATTACAGCAGATACACGAAACTTCCGATACTTTATCAGGATTTATTGAGGTTTGTTGGTTCAGTGGTGGTTTATGACCAAAACCAAGAAGATACGCTGTGGATACGCGTTTATTTTGCCGATCACGAGCGTGATGAAATCGATTACGGCCTAAAAAAAATATATGCGATACTCCACTCAGATGGAACAGAGTCCATCATTCCCCACTTAAGTATCGACGCTATTGACTACTGCACTTTTGGAAATTCAAAACCTTTTCGCATCAAAGTGCGCAATGTGATCAATGACAACTTCACCTATTTCTACGTCAAAAAAGCAGATGCTTCTCGGGTTTATGGGCTGGAGTTAGAGCATATGCTTTCCCCGTACAACCTTCATTTCTTGGTATATGAAGACACCATGATTGAAGAACACATTTCGGGCATTCCGGGCGATGTCTTTATCGAAAATATGTTAGATCATTTAAAACCACATGAAAAATCCCAAATCGCTAAGGAGTTCGTCAAGTTTAATGAGCGCTGTATGATTCGTTTATTGGGCGATATGCGCTCGTACAACTATGTGGTCATCCCCATTCACGATTTTGATCACGTCGAATACAAGATACGCGCCATTGATTTCGACCAGCAGTCCTATGAGGGTAGGCTGATCATCTATAGACCGCAATTCTTCAAAGAAAACAATAGGATGGTCAACTTAGTCAAAGACCGTCTGCCCGCTTCTTCTGTGGAACAGTACAAGATAGAGGAGCGTTCGATTACCGCCAAACGGATTCTCAGTCGGGAGGCTAGACTGGAACAATTGCTGTCTGTGTACAGAAAAGACCGCGTATCTTCGGATGAAAACGTGGCTCAACTCTCCAAAGAAATTTATGAACTAGCTATGGATATGGCCTTTAAACAGGCTAAAAGCATGGGTGAGGTACTAACTTTTGCCCTTGATTTTGTCAAACGAAATTATCAAAACCCATCGATGTATCCTGGTTTTTCCGCTAAGAAATAGATCAATTTCCCGCCTGCTCCTTGTTGAAATAAACCAGGTAGTAATACATCTGACGCTCTTCATCCCAACCCTTTTCAACAAATTTTTGGGCTGATTCCGGATTGATAAAATCCAGTTTGATCTGGATATTGGTGTCGAGCTGAATGACATTTCGAATTTTTTTCCTCGATTCTGTAACCGCTTTATTAGCGATGTCAAATTCAGCGACGTCTTCAAGACTGTATTTTGGTCCGCGTTCTACCTTGTAGTGTTTAAATTCTGGAATCAACGCAGGATTGTCAATGACTTCCTCAATAAATGCAGATTCATTGAAGTGGTCATTTTTGGCAAAGTGATGCACAGCTTTATTCATAAACAACACCTCTTGTTGTTTGTCTTCAGCAGGTAGTACTACCTCTTTGGCAAATCCTTGACAGAATTTTAAATAGTTTTTGGTGAAAAAATGGGCATCTTCCATCAATGAAACCCCCAAAAATGCCTCTAGCCAATATTTGCTGTCGTATCGATTGGTATCAATACTCATGATTCGATATCCCATCTCCTCTTCCAGTTCAAGGACAATGCAACCTTTATCCAGTTTGTTGAGGTTGATCCCTTGTTTGATATGCAATTCAGGTATGGATTGCGTACCAGCTACCTGAAGGAAATCCTGCTTTAATTCACTTTTGAAAATACCTAATGCATTTACTTTTTGGTTGTTGTATACAACCCCTTGTAATTGAGCTACATAGAGCTCTCCACTTTTGATGTGGGGGTGTTTAGATTGGTCGTACAAGTGTTTTGCAATAGCACAGCTCGCTTCGTGTAAAGTGGTGGTTTTTTTAAATACACCATCCACAACTTGGTATAAGGGGTGAAATTCCAAATCCACCTCATGAGTGAAATGGTAGTATACCTCCTCTTTTTCCCTAAAGGGTTTAAAGAAGAACTCTTTTAAATGTCCATTGAGCTCATCGTCAAGCGCATAGGGCTCGCTGCTGAGCGATAGTCCCTCATTTTTGTGTTGGTTGCCAATTTTATGAATAGAAAGCGCTTCAAATTGAGTATTGAAAAAATGAATCATAATGGGTATAAATGCTTAGTTCCAGGTTTCCTCATCGTGAAACCCGTAATCGTCAAGATCTTCATCGTTGAGGCCAAATTCATCCTCAAATAGATCTTCCTCATCCTGTTCGCCATCAAATGATTTTTCGGGTACATCATCGGGTAGGTTGCCGAAGGAAAATATCACCCCTGATTTTGCACCGTCTGTCAAAGCGGGGACTTGATCGATCCACTCCACAAAGAAGGTCCACAGATTCATGAAGTCATACACATAGATCAATTTTTTATGGGATAATTCACGGGCAGCTTCCACAGTGGTATCCTGCATGTTTTCGCCTTCTCCCATATCCATCAACGAGATTTCGCGATCTTGAACCCATTCGCTGTCACAGGTATAAAACGATGCCATTTCATTTCCATTAAATCCGAAGCTGCTGTAAATCTGCTGGTGCAGGTCTGCTAAGGATGCTGATGGGTCGATAACGATATCTCTAAAAACATCAGATTGATCATCGAGGATGACGCGTATTTTGTCGTATTTCATGGGTTTATTTGGGGGGTTTTGAGGTAAACAAGTCCAAAATAGTTTTCCATTGGAGGCCAAAAATCAAGGTAGCTAGTACCAAATGTGCTGTTTGACTGCCCAACGGGAAATCCAGATAATAAAGTACAATTCCGGAAATAGCAGTACCTACCATTAAGCTGAGGGTGATCAAGTGTCTTTTTTTAAGTTCTATGGGGCTGATGCGCCATATCCACCACTGTACCAACAAAAGTGCAATCGAGAAGGAGCGATGAATGTAAAACAGCACCGGTGGATCTTGCAGCCAGAGTTCAGGAGCAAGACCTTGAGTGATTTCAGATTGATGGTCTACATAAGCCCTGACTTGGGTGCCCATCACCACTTGTATGGCCAATAAAAATAACGCGGACACTGAAAAATAAATCAAAGAAGGATTTTTTAGGGATCCCATGTTTTTTCTGGGCCACAAGGCCATCAAAGCGCCTATAATGACCAAGGCCATCAACATGTGTAAGGTGATGCGATAAGGGGCCAATACAGAATAGACCACCGTAGCGCCTAACCACGCTTGAAACCCCATGCCCAAAACCACGCCCCAGGCCAAAAGGGTATGTGTTTTTTTTGTTGTCCACATCGAAAGGGAAAAAAGGGCCATCAACAGCGTAGATAAGCCAGCTAATGCGCCTAATAATCGATTGAGATACTCAACCCAAGTGTGGTAAGGATTGAAAATTGCATAACTGTGTTTGGTGTACAAGGTCCAGTGGGCGGGATTGAATGTGTCGCCTGTTGTAAAATCGCCTTGTGCTACCCATAGTTGTTCATCCTTGATGATCACTTGTCCATCTTCAAACGATCGTCCAGGCGACCATTGAAGCACTGATTCCTCAGTGGGTGGAATGTAATAGCCGAAACATTTTGGCCAATCAGGACACCCCATGCCGCTTCCAGTCATGCGCACAAATGCACCAGCAATGACCACCAAGTAAACCAAAACTAGGGATATTTTCACCCAAGTGTAAAACTGTTGTTTCATAAGGTTATGTGGATTGGGGTTAGTCCAAGGGAAATCCCTTTTTTTATCATGAGCGCATGTGCGGCTTCTTTTTCATTGGGAATTTCACCTTCCAGAATGGCTTCTTTGATCGATTCTTTAATTTGTCCGATAAATGGTGAGGGTCCTATACCAAAGGTTTTCATGATTTCTGCTCCATCAATCGGTGGTTGAAAATTGCGCAGGTGATCTCGTTGCTCTACCTCCACTATTTTTTGGCGGACTGTGGCAAAGTTTTGCAAATACCTTTTTTGTTTTTTTGCATTCTTGGTGGTAATATCCGCCTCGCACAAAGTCATCAAATCCTCTAGGTCATCAGACGCATCAAAAACCAATCTTCTCACAGCGCTATCTGTCACAAAGTCCTCAGCAATAATAATTGGGCGGGAACTCATAGCGACTAACTTCTGAACGTATTTCACTTTTTCATTAAGCGGCATATGAAGTCGCTTAAAGAGTTTGTGTACCATTTTTCCACCTAAAAATTCATGTCCGTGAAATGTCCAACCAATTTTAGGATCAAATCTCTTGGTAGGGGCTTTTCCTATATCGTGCAGCAGTGCAGCCCACCTCAGCCAAAGTTTATCTGTAGTCAGAGATATGTTATCCACTACCTCTAAGGTGTGCCAGAAATTATCTTTATGTTTTTGACCTTCTATTTCTTCTACTCCTAACAATGCAGTCAGCTCTGGGAGTATCATATCAAGCAAACCAGCTTCATACATCAAGGCGAGCCCGATACTCGGTTTTGGTGTAGCCAAGATCTTGTTGATCTCGTCAACTATTCTCTCAGGTGCTATTATTTTGATTCTTGAGGCCTGATCTTTAATCGATTGCCAAGCTTTTTCATCAATGGTAAATCCGAGCTGAGTGGCAAAACGAATAGCGCGCATCATCCTTAAGGGATCATCGCTAAATGTTATCTGTGGATCTAATGGGGTGATGAGCTTCTGATCAGATAGGTGTTCCATTCCTTTAAATGGATCAAGCAAGGCGCCCCAATTATTTGGATCTAGACTTAAGGCCAAAGCATTAATCGTAAAATCACGCCTGTTCTGATCATCTGATAAACTTCCAGGCGATACTTTTGGATTTCTGCTGTGCTGTGCGTAGCTCTCCTTTCGGGCACCGACAAATTCTAGGGTCATGTCTTGATATTGGAGCATGGCTGTCCCGTAGTTTTTAAAAACGCTCACTTCAGAACAGCCGGGTAGGGCCGCAGCCAAAGCTTGCGCCAAGGCGATACCATCACCAACAGCAACGATGTCTATATCTTTTGAACCCGAGCGTTTTAACAGGTAATCACGAACATATCCACCAATTACATAGCACTCTAAATCAAGTTTTTGTGCCACTTGACTTAAAGTTTTGAATACATCATTTTGCAGTGCTTCTGCGCAATAAATACCTGGACTCATGAGCGAATAATAGCCACTTCTCCATTCGGTTTTAAGCGAATTATAGTGGAGGGTCGGGCAAGTGTTAACGATTGGTCCAAAGGTACTATATAGTCGACAGCCTGTAAAATATCAGGAGCAATTTCAGTGTATGATTTTGGAAATGGGAATCCAGATTTATTGGCTGAGGTAGCTACCAGTGGTTTTCGCATTTTTTGTATCAGTCTTTGACAAAATGGGTGTTTTACAACCCTAATGCCCAGACTTCCATCAGCCGCCATTAAGTTTTTTGCTACTGATCGCGCACCATCCAAGATCAGGGTCAGTGGGTGCTCTGAGAGTTCGATTAAATCGTAACCTACTTCTGGAACATCAACCACCCATCGCGACAGCATGGCGTCTGATTCGACCAGGCAAATCATGGATTTTAATTCAGATCTGTTTTTGATGTCGAAAATACGCTGCACAGCATTTTCGTTGGTAGCGTCACAACCCAATCCCCAAACTGTGTCTGTGGGATATAGGATCACACCACCACCTTCAATGACTTCAAAGGCTTTTTTAACCACCTCATTTAGGTCAACTCCGGAAAATGATCTAGAATTTGATTCCACTGGACTCTGTTTTTATCTTGATGTACATTTGATTTTTTTAGACTTACCCGCTGGCTGCCCATGATGGGAATGGGTTCGAAGACATATCCGCTCCACCTCACTGGAGTGTCGTTTAATACGGCCATAGCCTTAAACCATAAATCGTCGGATTTAGGACATATTTTTTGAAAAAGCTCCATGTCAAATACGCGTTGGTCGAAACTTTTTGGTGGGTATAGCACCCCAGAAGATCCGATAGCCAACAAATCGGTATCCACATATGATTTTGTTCTGTCCCAGTTCCATTGAGTGTATGGCAGGAGTTGGCCATGGGAATCTCTTCTGATCAGCCGGCAATGGTGGGCAATAATTTGCTCCGGAAGGGAAATGTGAGCACTGTAAAGTTTTGAAAGCCAATTTTTAGGATATATCAAATCATCATCACAGGTAACCACTAGGTCTTTAGGAAAACTTTTTAGGGATTCGATTAGTTTGAGTTGGGGTCCATCTAGATCAGAAAATCGAACCTCAAATCGAGGCCCGATCATTTTTTCTAAGGATGTTGGAATCTTGCCTTTAAGTGAGTTATTTAACCACAGAACAATTAATCTAGGGGTTAAATCTTGTTCCATCATATTGCGTATCACCAGATGAAGTCCCTTTAATCTGGGTTCAAAACTGGTTAAGCTCACTACTATAGGTGCGGTATCTGCAGGAACTTTAGCCCACAGATTTTTGTTTTGCAACGACAGTCTAACAGAGTGAAATATGGATAATGGATACTCTTTGAGTTTCATGCCTCAAAAATAACCATAACCAAGGATTGTTTTTCTAATTTTGGGCAAATTAATCCCATGAAAGAGCCCTCATTTTCTGTTTCAGTCATCTTAAGCACCTACAACGCCGTTGCTTGGTTGGAAAAAGTTATGTGGGGATTTAATGCGCAAACTTTTCGAAATTTTGAGTTGGTGATTGCAGATGATGGCTCAGGTCCTGAAACAGCAGTTTTGATCGAACAGATGCGATCAACCGTTTTTTATCCGATTCAACACATATGGCAAGAAGATGAAGGTTTTCAAAAGTCGCGGATTTTAAATAAAGCACTGACGGCTGCACAAGGAACTTACATTGTGATGACCGATGGGGATTGTATCCCCAGAGCAGATTTTCTAGAGGTGCATAACCGACATAAGTCAGTCGGATATTTTTTATCTGGAGGGTATTTTATGTTGCCTATGTCTATTTCTGAAACAATCACTCCTGATGATATTGAAAAGCAGCGATGTTTTTCTGTTAAATGGCTAAAAAGTCATGGACTTTCGCGCAGTTTTAAAAATAACAAACTCAGGGCTGGAGGTAGTTGGTCTCAGTTTTTGAACTATTGGACGCCCACCAAAGCGACCTGGAATGGACACAACGCTTCTGGATGGCGTGAAGATTTATTGGCCGTAAATGGCTTTGACGAGCGCATGCAATACGGAGGACAAGACCGGGAACTGGGAGAGCGTTTGGTGCATTTGGGAATTAAACCCAAGCAGTTGAGGTACAGTGCTATTTGTGTTCATCTCGACCACAAACGCTCCTACAAGACTCAGGAGTCTATCGATAAAAACAAAGGGATTCGCAGGGAGGTAGCCCAAACAAAAGCGATTTGGACTGACTTCGGAATTGTAAAAAAATAAACTTAAGCGGATACGTTGTATTCGCGTAGCGCGTTGTTCAGCGATGTTTTTTTATCTGTGCTCTCTTTTCTGGTTCCGATGATCAGTGCGCAAGGCACCTGGTAGGTTCCCGCATTAAATGTTTTGGGATAACTCCCAGGGATGACCACAGATCGAGGAGGTACATAACCCTTGTATTCTTTGGGCTCTGCGCCAGTAACATCGATAATTTTGGTGGATGCTGTCAGCACCACATTGGCCCCAAGCACCGCCTCACGCTCAACGCGAATACCTTCAACCACAATACATCTTGAGCCCACAAATACATCGTCTTCAATAACTACTGGTGCTGCCTGTAAAGGTTCTAATACACCTCCAATACCGACACCACCGCTGAGGTGTACATTCTTTCCAATCTGAGCACAACTTCCTACAGTGGCCCAAGTATCCACCATGGTTCCTGTATCGACATAAGCGCCAATGTTGACATAACTGGGCATCAATATAGTTCCTGGGGCAATATAGGCACCGTGTCGCGCTATAGCATGAGGAACTACCCTGATTCCTTTGGCTGCATAACCGCGTTTCAGAGGCATTTTGTCGTGAAACTCAAAAATACCCACCTCATGGGTTTCCATCTGTTGAATTGGAAAATACAGGACTACTGCTTTTTTTACCCATTCATTGATTACCCAACCCGATTCAGTGGGTTCAGCGCATCTGAGCTGGCCGCTATCCACCATTTCAATCACATTTCTGATGACTTCTTGTGTGGTTTCGGTCTTTAGCAATGCCCGGTCTTCCCAAGCTGCTTCAATGATGGATTTAAATTCAGTCATGTCTTTAGATTAAAGGGGCAAATATAAACCAGGATATTTTATTTGACGCTTTGATCCCTCCAAATCACAAATTAAGCTGTAATTTTGTCAAAAATGAGCAGAATACTCGCCTTAGACTACGGAACTAAACGCACAGGCATTGCTGTAACTGACCCTTTGCAGATTATTGCTTCTGGGTTGTGCACGGTAGATACTCCTGAGTTGTTGCCTTTCCTAAAGCAGTATATAGCTCAGGAATCTGTGATCTGTGTTGTTTTGGGTGCGCCCAGAAGGTGGGACAATACCACTGGGCCCATCGAAAATGAAATTCAATCATTTATAGAGCGCTTTCAGTCTGTTTTTCCGCAGATGCAACTGGAGCGCCAGGATGAACGTTTTACCTCGATGATGGCCCAAAAGGCTATGATCGATGGGGGTTTAAAAAAATCTAAGCGTCAAGATAAAGCCCTGGTTGATCAAATCAGCGCTACATTAATTTTACAATCGTATTTAACCAAGAAAAGATGATACTTCCCATAGTTGCCTATGGCGATCCTGTATTGCGCCAAAAATGTATTGACATCACGCCGGATTATCCAGCGCTAGATGCATTGATTGAAAATATGTTTGCCACCATGTACCACGCTAGTGGCGTCGGTTTGGCGGCCCCACAAGTCGGTTTGAATATTCGCCTTTTCGTAGTGGATACCCAGGCATTTTCTCAAGATGAGGAGTTGAGTGCCGAGGAGCAATCTGAGCTCGCTGCATTCAAAAAGGTTTTGATCAATCCTGTCCTGATTGAAGAAGACGGTGAACCCTGGTCATTCAACGAAGGATGCCTCAGCATCCCTGATATCCATGAAGAGGTGTCCAGAAAACCCAATATCGTTTTGCGCTACCAAGACGCGCAGTTTGCCATTCACGAACAACCGTTTACCGGATTGATTGCCCGTGTTATTCAGCATGAGTACGACCATATTGAGGGTGTCCTTTTTATCGATAAATTATCTCCCTTAAAGAAGCGTCTATTGAAGCGAAAACTCACGGACATCACCCAAGGTAAAGCGAGTCCTAGTTATCGCATGAAGTTTCCAAGTTTGAAATCCAAAAAATAATTAAAAACGGTCTACAGCCTATTATCCATTCATTTTCAATTTATGCAACTCGACAAAATTGTATCTATTCCAGGTAAACCTGGTCTTTTTGAAATCATCACCCAAACTCGTGCTGGATTTGTCGCACAGTCTTTGGTAGATGGAAAGAAAATCAGCATTGCTTTTAAAAACAACATCAGTGTTTTAAATGAAATCGCTATTTATACCCTAGATGAAGAAGTGCCACTCAAGGAGGTATTTCAAAAAATCTGGGACAAAGAAAACGGATCAGCTACTTCTGTATCTCACAAAGCGGATAAAGATGCGCTAGAGGCCTATTTCTTCGAAGTCCTCCCTAATTTTGACGAGGACCGCGTGTATCCGAGCGACATCAAGAAAGTGCTACAGTGGTATAATATGCTGCTGGAAAAAAACCTCCTCGCACCTGCGCAAACCCAAAAAGATGAACCCGAGATCGAATCAGCTCCAGGCGTTTGATCGCTTGTTGACCATCATGGATGAACTCAGGGCTCAATGTCCCTGGGACCAAAAACAAACTTTTGAGACCTTGCGTCCGCTGACTATTGAGGAGACCTATGAGCTGGCTGATGCCATTTTGGAAGGGGATCCCCAGGAAATCGCTAAAGAAGTAGGGGACTTGATGCTGCATTTGGTTTTTTATGCCAAAATAGGTAGCGAAAAACAGCAGTTTGATGTGGCAGACGTGATCAATCAATTGTGCGAGAAATTGATCCACCGACACCCCCATATTTACGGAGACGTAATCGTTGCTGATGAGCAAGAAGTTAAGCGGAATTGGGAACAATTGAAATTAAAGGAGGGTAACAAAGGCGTCTTATCCGGTGTTCCCAAAGGACTGCCAGCCTTGGTAAAAGCCACTAGAATTCAAGAAAAAGCAGCTGGAGTCGGTTTTGACTGGCCGAATGCTGACCAGGTATGGGCCAAAGTGGAGGAAGAGTTGGCGGAGTTTTTGATTGAGGTGAAACGCAAGGACCAAGCAAAAGCTGAGGAGGAGTTTGGGGATGTTCTTTTTTCATTGATCAATTTTGCTAGATTTCAAGGTATTGACCCTGAAAGTTCATTGGAGCGGACCAACAAAAAGTTCATACGCCGATTTGCCCACATGGAGGACTCGATGAGCGCACAACAAAGAACATGGTCCTCGTACACACTAGAGGAACTGGAGTCTTTGTGGCAGCAAGCCAAATAATTGACACGAGACACATCTATTCCATTATCTTAGCACTTTAAATTCAGCCGATTTGTTGACCAACTACACCAAAGAATTCGCCTATAATTTGAAGCTTTCTTTTCCCGTCATTTTGGGATTGTTGGGGCATACATTTGTCGCATTTGCCGATAATATCATGGTAGGTCAACTGGGAACTGCGGAGTTGGCAGCGGTTTCTCTAGGCAATAGTTTTGTTTTTATCGCGATGTCTTTGGGCATCGGATTTTCAACGGCCATTACCCCGTTGGTAGCAGAGGCTGATGGAGCCCAGGACAGCGCCTCAGGCAAATCCGCCTTAAAACACGGTTTGATTTTATGCACTGCTTTAGGCGTCAGTTTATTCGGTATGATCTTATGGGCAAAACCATTGATGTACCAAATGGAACAGCCCGAAGAGGTGGTGGCTCTGGCCTTGCCGTACTTGGATTTGGTCGCTTTTTCGCTAGTTCCCTTGGTTATTTTTCAAGCGTTTAAACAATTCTCTGATGGAATGTCGCGCACCAAATACCCAATGTACGCTACCGTTGTTGGCAACATCGTCAACATAGTGCTCAACTATCTTTTTATTTTCGGGAAGTTTGGTGCTCCTGCTTGGGGTATTGTAGGCGCTGCAGTGGGCACCTTGGTTTCCAGAGTGGTGATGGTTGCTTTGTTGTGGTATCTATTGGCCCAGAATAAGTCCATGAACTATTACGTTTTAAAATTTAATTGGCGAATCATCGAATGGAGCAAGCTTAAAAAAATCGTTTTTTTAGGTTTCCCTTCTGCGATGCAAATGTTTTTTGAAGTCGCACTATTCACGGCTGCCATTTGGCTCAGTGGGGTATTGGGCAAGAATGCACAAGCCGCCAACCAAATCGCGCTGAATTTGTCCAGCATGACTTTTATGGTGGGTATGGGGCTAGGAGTAGCAGCCATGATTCGTGTGGGCAACCAAAAAGGGCTTAAGGATTATATCAACCTGAGGCGAATCGCCCAATCCATTTTTCTGTTGACCTTGCTGTTGGAAATTTTATTTGCGGCGCTATTCATGTTGGGTAGACACCTTTTTCCGACTATTTATCTCAATGTGGAGGATCTCAAGAATGCGGTTGATAATGCTGAGGTGATCAGCATTGCAGCTCAGTTGTTGTTGGTCGCAGCATTTTTTCAAATTTCCGATGGGTTGCAGGTGGTGGTTTTGGGTGCACTTAGGGGTTTACAAGATGTGGTTGTGCCCACAATCATCACGGCTATTGCTTACTGGGCCATCGGATTTCCGCTCTGTTTTTATTTGGGGTTGCGCACCGATTTGGGCTCTACAGGTATTTGGATCGGGCTCTTGGCAGGTCTAACCGCATCTGCAGGAATGTTATACCTCAGATTTCAATACTTAACTAAAAAACTAATCATCAATCATCACTAAAACATCAAATATGGAACTACCCAAGTTTATTTTAGGAGACAACACAGATTTTCCAGAAGCTATTTATGTGGTACACACAGAGTATCCTCGATTTATTATGAATCTAGCCGACGATGAAATAGAGTGGTTAGAGGAATTTGACCCTGAAGATGAGGAGCAACTTGAGACAGAAACCCTTAAATTGATTGAAGAGGCTACCGCGTTTTACGACCGCGAAATAGACCGGTACGACGAAGAAGACGAGCAGGAGGACTAGACTATGGATCTTTGGTATTGGGACAAGCAACTGCTTTGGGTCATCAATGGATGGGGAAGCCCTCATTGGGATGGCTTTTGGGTGGGTGTTTCCTACACGCCGTGGAGTTTTCCGATTTACTCGGTGTTGCTCCTTTGGATCTGGATCCAGTTTAATGCCAGAAAAAGAGCTCAGATCATGGCCATGGTTGGGTTTTTAATTTTGCTCAGCGACCAAACCTCTCAGTTTTTTAAGTATGGCGTGGGGCGTTTGAGGCCTTGTCATGAACCGGAACTGGAAGGCACGCTTCAATTGCTCAAAGATAGTTGCGGAGGTAATTACGGTTTCTTTTCTGCACATGCTTCCAATAGTTTTGGGTTATTTTTCTTTTTTTATCTGCTCATGGGTGTTTTTGCGCCCAAGAATAATTGGGTATTGATGGGAAGAGTGAGTTTGCTGTTTTGGGCAGCATTGGTATCGCTTTCTAGAGTGGTCATCGGTGTACACTACCCATCTGATGTGCTTTTTGGTATGTTGGTTGGTTTGTTTTACGGATGGTTGGTATATAGGTTAACGCTGAAGTGGTTCAGCACTAGCGCTTCATGACAGATCGAATCCTCTTTGTATTATTTGCCTTAGCTATGGCTTTTGGGCTATCGGTTCCCTTGATGGAGAACGATGCAGCCCAATTTGCTGTGATGTCTCAACGCATGATTTTGACCCATGATTTTTGGTCTTTGTACAAAGGAACAGCGCCCTATTTGGATAAACCTCACCTGCATTTTTGGTTATCTGCATGGTCGATGAAGTTGTTTGGACTCACCGATTGGGCCTATAGATTACCCTCCTTGGCCGCGCTTTGGTTTGGGGGATACAGTGTATACCGATGGTCGTTACTCGCGCAACCCAAACATATTGCCAGGTGGGCAGCACTTATTTTTTTATCTGTATACAGTGTGGTTTTGGCTTCTATGGACGTGCGCACTGATGCAGTGCTGACTGCCTCGGTGGCTTGGGCATTGTGGCAGTTTTCGGACTACTTGGTCCGTGAACGATGGAGAAATTTGGTGTGGGGAGCTTTAGCAACAGCTATGGCATTTTCAGCCAAAGGCCAGCTTGGCGTAGTTCTGGTAGGCTTACCTGTATTGGCCCAGTTATGGCATACCCGAAAGTGGTATTTGTTATTTCGTTGGCCCGCATTGTTAGGTTTGGGCGTATTTGCCCTAGGAATTAGTCCAGTGCTTTACGCTTATTACCTTCAATTTGATCTTCATCCAGAGTTGGTCATCAGAGGAATCGATCAGCGCAGTGGTGTTTTTTTTATTCTTTGGGAACAGAGTTTTGAACGGATGAGCGGAACAGGTATGGGGAGTAATAGCCCTGATTATCTGTTTTTTTTCCACACGTTTCTATGGGTGTTTTTGCCCTGGACCCTAGTGGGTGTTTACGCATGGGTTGATCGTTGGAGGCAAATAAGTTCAGCCCGAAGTTTTCCCGAGTCCATGACCTTTATCGGGGTCACTGCCATCATGGTATTGATCAGTTTTGCACAGTTTAAATTACCTCATTACCTCAATGGTACGCTCCCGATTTGGGCGGTGTTGTCCGCGCCTTATCTGTCGGTGCTGTCCTCAAAAAAACCTTGGGTCATCGCGCAGAAAACACTGTTGACTGCCGTGTTGATTTGCAGTGGAGTATTGGTTTGGGCTTTTGGTACAGGAAGTGAACTTGGTGTTTGGGTGGCTTTGGTCGCCGTGGTAGCCCTACCCAGACTCTGGCGCTCTTCCACAGGAATGATATGGCGTTATACCGCGCTCATTTTTGGTGGCCTTTATCTGATGATGCATTTGTTTTTTTACCCCAACCTATTGGCCTATCAATCGGGCGTTAGTTTGGCCAAAGCTTGGCATAAAGACCGAGCTACTGGAAAAGAAGCGCCTATTTATAAATTATCAGATCAATTCACCTGGTCTTTGGATTTTTACACCCACCAACCATTGGTATTGATTGATTCCACCCAGATTTCGACCATTTCTCAGGGTTGGCTGTACACAGAGATAGACCCCAATATTTTGCTCAAGGACACCAACAGAAATTGGACCCTGGTGGAAAAATCACCCCATTTTAGGATTACCCGGTTAAATTGGTCTTTTTTGAATCCCCAGACCCGAACTAATCAGCTGTCTTATCGCTATTTGATCTGGTTGTCTGCGGATCGCTAATCTCCCATGAGGGTTTTCGGATATGGAAGTAAATTCCTGTCAATGACACCAGGGCAGTAATTCCAAAGAAGAGAAGACTGACGCCTAGAGAAATGGTTTGATCCAACCCCAACCATTGGGATCCGTAATAGAAAGTAATTTCTCTACTGCCCATACCTCCGATGGTAAGTGGCAAAACTGCAGCGACAGAAGAGATTAAAAACACCACCAAGTATCCAGAGATATCTTGTGTTGCATCCAGAGACCAAAGCAAAAATAGAGCCGACAACAATTGAGCCCCTTGGACCAATAGGGATAGTATACTACCGCGCCAGAAATTTCCCCAAGTGTTATTAAAAGCGGTATACACCAAGACACCATAGGCAGTAGTCCCCAGTATCCCTGCGATTAAATACAACAAAGGTTGATCTGAAAAAGGCATTCCAGACACAAAAATCCCCAGAACAAGGGCCCACAATGCCAAAGCCCAAACTCCTGAAATTCGGTCCAATAACAGGGCGGACACCCCTTTTTTCAAACTGACCTCAGATGTTTTTTGATAGATGTATGCTTTGTATCCGTCTCCACCAATTCCCCCGGGCAAAAAGAGGTTGTAGAACATACCCATCAAGTATAATTTTGCTTGTTTTGTCAATGCCCATCCTAGGCCTATATAATTCATCAGTTGGTGAAGTCTCAGTAGGGAGATCCATTTTGAAACGACAAAAAGCAATAAGGCACACACAAGCCATAGGGGATTAGACGCTGCCCACAACACCCATATATCCCTAAGCGGAACTTTGGTGAAAAGCAGAAACAGCAAAAATCCGCTGAATAAGATTTTTAATACAGTGGCTAGGTTTTTATTGTACTTGACCACCTTTGCTGATCTTTTTAATGCGGTAAGGTCTTTTTTGTTGAGATTCGTAATAAGTGCGAATCAGTAGCTCCATGACAATTCCGATGGTAAAAAGCTGAATACCAGCGAGTATCATCATCATGGCTAAAGTGAGTAATGGTCGATCTCCGATTTCTTCACCGGATAGTTTCAGGGCCAATAAATAAACATTAGCCACACCACCCAAGATCATCAGCAGAACGCCTATAATGCCAAATAGGTGGATGGGTCTTTGGAAGTATTTGCGAATAAATAGCAAAAGCATCATGTCTGCAATGACCTTAAATACTCTTTCAAGACCGTATTTTGAGGTTCCAGCATGACGGGCGTGGTGCTTTACCGGAACTTGTTTGATTTGCGCCCCTTCCAAGAAAGCCAATAGCGTGATAAATCGGTGCATTTCGCCGTATAAATTCAGGTCTTTAGCAATGTCTTTATCAAACACCTTTAACGCACAACCATTGTCTTTGATATCCAGTTTGGTCACCCTGCGCACCAAGAAATTAGCAATTTTTGAAGGAATTGTTTTTAGCCAGCTATCCTGCCTTTTTTGACGGATACCCGTTACTAAATCAAAACCGTGATTTACGGCTTGTTCCAACATCATTGGAATATCTGATGGGTCGTTCTGCAGGTCACCGTCCATGGTAATGATATAGCGGCCTTGAGCCACATCAATCCCCGCTGCAAGCGCTAAACTTTGCCCATAATTTTTTTTCAAATGAATCAACAACACGGACGAATCCTTCATTTCGTCGATCCGTTTCTTGGTGTCATCGGTAGAAAAATCATCCACGTAGATGATCTCGTATTGGTAGCCCTGAAGCGCCTCGTGTATTTTTTGGGTGAGCAAGACAACATTGTCTTGTTCGTTGTACAAAGGGACAACAATAGAAAGCAATTCTGAGGTTACCGGGTGCATAATGGGGTGATTAGGATACAAAAATAGGCAAATATTCCCGGTCTATAAATCAAAGACTCGGTAACTCGTCTGTTGGGTGTATGGGGATGATGGATGTAGTACAATTGATCCAAAGTTTGGACAATTAGGGGCATTTGGAGGCATTTGTGCTTCCAAACAAAATGAATTTCTGGGTTCAGGGGTAAACACAACCACACTGGGTTGGTCTGTGTGCATTTCTATTCCGATACCTGCCACTGGGTCAAGTACCTTAAGCGGCAATAATTTGGGGTCTTGCAGCATATAAACATGGTCAAGTCTTTGAGTTCCCAACGCGCGGGGTTGATTGAAGTTTATTTCGCTTTGATCCATGGGTATGATCCATCCAGTGGGCAAAAGTTGATCGTCAGTAGCCAACACCCCATGGGCAGGAATTTCAAAGATCAGCTGGTCGAGGAAAGGAGCGTTATGCCACTGAAAATAGGTGTGGTTGGTCAAGTTTACCCAGGTAGTTTGGTCAGTTGAGGCCTGGTATTTCAGTTCAAGTTCATTTTGCTTCAAGGTATAGGTAACCGCAACCTGGAGGTTTCCGGGATAACCTCCCTCTCCATCTGGACTCAACAAGGATAAAGTTACATAGGGGTAGGGGGTACTGCCCATCTCGCTAAAGGTCCAATTCTTCTTGGAAAATCCTGAGGGTCCGCCGTGTAATTGGTAATAATCATCGCTTTCCAAGCAAACAGGCTTACCTGCTAAAGCGCCATTTTTCATGATTCTCCCCGCGTGTCTTCCGATCACAGCTCCGGTATGCCAAGGGTCGTTTCGGTAAGCAGATTCATCCTCAAGACTGATCACCATGTCCTTACCCTTGTAGGTAAATCGGTGTAAAATGGCACCTAAACTCAATACGGTTATCGATAAATCTCCGTGATTAAGTGTGATGGATCGTTCCTTGAGGAGGTTCATCAGTGGCTGTCTTTTTTGAGCAAATCTGGTCTCTTTGCTTTAAATGCCTCAAACCGTGGAATGGAAACGGCTCTGATATAGGGGTTGTTGGGGTTCTTTTTTTCGAAATCTTGGTGGTACCCTTCAGCTGCGTAAAACAAGGTCATGGGTTGAATTTCCGTCACTATAGGTTTTCGGTACTTACCCGCTTGTTGTGCCATCACAGTTTCAATGTCTTTGCGTTCTTGAGCGTTGCTGTAAAAGGCAATAGAGCGATATTGTGTACCCCGGTCCGGTCCTTGTTGATTGAGGGTTGTCGGGTCATGAGACTCAAAAAATGCAGTGACCAGTGTTTTGAAAGAAATCAATTGGGGATTGTAGATCACTTCAACCGCTTCAGCGTGTCCTGTTCTTCCTTGAACCACTAATTCATAGGTCGGATTTTTGTAGTTTCCTCCAGCATATCCCGAAACGGCCTCTTCTACACCCTTAAGAGATTCAAAAACAGCTTCTACACACCAAAAACATCCCCCAGCAAAATAAGCTTTTTTCAAGGTTGGTTTTTGGGTTTGGCCATAAGCCATACCCACCACCAAAAACAACATCCACAGGGACTTATTCATAAACTCCAGGTTGTTTGATTTCGAAATTCTCTGCTTTTTTGGCATCAGCGACTTGTTTTCGGACGTCTGCCAACAACGCTTTGGCATCGTAAACAATCCCGTCTTTTATCGTGTAAATGACACCGCCCACCCTTACTACTTCGTTGTCCTGGTTGAGACGAATGGCTCCTGTACCATAGAGTACTTTAAAGTTCTGCAGCGGATTTTCACCGACCAACACCATATCCGCTTTTTTTCCAACAGCGATGCTGCCGATTTGATCCGCCATACCTAAGGCTTCCGCTCCTTTTAGCGTTGCGGACTGAATCACTTCCAAGGGATGGAATCCAGCTTCACGCAACAATTCTAATTCCCGTATGTAGGCAAATCCGTACAGTTGAAAAATATATCCAGAGTCAGAACCGGTAGTTACACGGCCTCCCTTGTTTTTGAATTCATTGACAAATTGCATCCAAAGCTGGTAATTTTTCTTCCAAGCCACCTCTTGTTCGGTGCCCCAATCGTGCCAATAAGAACCATGAGAAATCATGCTGGGTTGATAGAAACGCCAAAGAGAGGGTAGGGTATACAGTTCATGCCACTCCGCTCTTCTCGCAGCTTGAAGATCTCTATTGGCTTCGTAGATATTGAAAGTGGGGTCAATGGTAAAGTCCAGGGCCAATAATTCATCCATGACCGCATTCCATTTTGCACTACCCGGTTGAGCGGCTTGTGCCCAAAGTTTCCCCGCTTCTTCAAACCTGTTTTGTTCGTTGTTGTAGTTGTAGTCCAATGAGTATTGCTGAACGGTTTGTCCTTCAAAAAGCGCTTCGGGAAGGCCGTACCAGTGCTCCATAGAGGTCAGTCCAGCGCGTGCCGAATGCAAGACATTCCATCGAGCTACATTGAGTTGTGCGTGGTGGCAAGCAGACCGCAATCCAAGCGCTTTGTTTTCTTGTAAGGCAGCTTCCATGATAGCGGGTTCAGCGCCAAAGAACTTAATTCCATCGGCTCCTTTTTTGGCGTTGTCTCGCACCCATTGTCTGGCCTGTTCAGGGGTGTTAATTCCTCCCTTTTGCCCTTCTCCAAAACCGGTGTAGGCAAAAATGCGCGGAGCGATAATGCTGTTTTTTTCACTGTTGTTTTTAAGGGCTAGCGTAATATCAAGACCTCTTCCACTGGGCTCGCGGACAGTGGTTACTCCGTGGGCCATCCAAAGTTTAAAAACATAATCCGCAGAGGTGCCTTGGGCATCTCCACCGATGTGTCCATGCATGTCGACAAAACCAGGTAAAAGATACATTCCAGTGGCGTCGATTTCTTTACCGCCTGGTTTTAGTGCTGGCCTGCTTTTGGGGTTGATCGGAACATTGGGATACCCCACTACACGCACTTGTGTGATTTTGTTGTTTTCTACTACCACATCGACTGGTCCCTGAGGAGGCGCACCAGTACCGTTGATTAAAGTAACTCCTCTGATAATTAACTGGTCAAATGGCCCCTCACTCAGCGGCTGTTGTGCCCAAGAGATACTCCAGGCCAAGGTCAAAAAGCATAAAAATGTGTTGCGCATCGCTTTTAATTGTTTACCAGCACCCAAGTTCCTTGTTTAAGCAAGGGTTCTGCTTGTTTGTATTTCATTTCTTTTTGTTCCCCATTGAGTATGTTTTTCAATACCACTTTGTCATTCCTGCCCACTTTAGGCGCTTGTCTGATCACAGTTTCAACAGGAGCGGGTCTAGATGCTGATGCTCCGGCATTCCTAGCTTGAGCTGCTCTTTCATCGCTGTTGGGAATCTCTTCTTTGGATAATGCCAGTTTTTCTTTAGGGCGAATCACTTGGGCTTCACGAACCGAAGGCGCTTGTGGTCCTTCAGGCAAATGCGCTTTAAACAAGAATGAGATAATCTCTTTATTGACTCGGTCAATCATGGATTTGAACAGCTCAAATGCTTCAAATTTGTAGATCAACAAAGGATCTTTCTGCTCGTGAACCGCTAGTTGAACCGATTGCTTCAGTTCATCCATTTTGCGCAAATGGGTCTTCCAAGCCTCATCAATAAGCGCTAAGTTGATGTTTTTTTCAAAGTCTGCGACCAATTGTTTGCCTTCAGTCTGGTAAGCTTTTTCAAGATGGGTTACCACATTCAGCGATTTAATACCATCGGTAAACGGTACGGATATCCGCTCGAAGTGGCTGTTTGGGTCATTGTAAACCTTTTCGATGACGCCAAAGGCAGATTGGGCAGCTCGGTCCATTTTTTCGGTGTAGCGGTCGCGGACCATTTGGTACAGGTGTTGCGCGCATTGGCCCACATTCATCTTGCTCCAAGTGGTTTCATCAAGTCCTGGCTCAACTCCGAAATAGGTAATCACTTCATAGTTGAAATTTTTGAAATCACCAGCCAGTTTGTTTTGCTCGGAGATAATTTCACAGGTGTCAAACATCATGTTGGCGATGTCGAGTTGCAAACGCTCACCGTTTAAGGCGTGTCTTCGTCTCTTGTAGATCACCTCCCTTTGGGCATTCATGACATCGTCATATTCCAAAAGGCGTTTTCGTATTCCGAAGTTATTTTCCTCTACTTTTTTCTGAGCCCGTTCGATAGACTTAGTCATCATACTGTGTTGGATGACTTCACCTTCTTCAAGGCCCATTCGGTCCATCAATTTAGCCACACGGTCAGATCCGAAAAGGCGCATCAGGTTGTCTTCTAAAGACACATAAAACTGAGAACTTCCTGGGTCTCCTTGACGACCAGAACGGCCCCTTAACTGACGGTCTACCCGTCTAGAGTCGTGTCTTTCAGTTCCGATGATGGCCAATCCTCCAGAATTTTTTACTTCTTCGCTGAGTTTGATATCTGTACCACGTCCAGCCATATTGGTCGCGATGGTGACCACCCCAGGTTTTCCAGCTTCAGCAACAATATCCGCTTCTTTTTTGTGGAGTTTTGCGTTGAGCACATTGTGGGGGACTTTGCGCAAATCAAGCATGCGGGAGAGCAATTCTGAAATTTCAACGGAGGTGGTTCCGATAAGCACAGGTCTCCCTTGAGCAGACAAACCAACCACTTCTTCGATAATTGCGTTGTATTTTTCTCTTTTGGTCTTGTAGATCAGATCCTCCTTGTCTTTTCTAGCAATGGGTCTGTTGGTGGGAATTTCCACCACATCCAGTTGGTATATTTCCCAAAGCTCCCCAGCCTCAGTCACCGCAGTTCCTGTCATACCGGAAAGTTTGTAGTACATACGGAAGTAGTTTTGCAAGGTAACCGTGGCAAATGTCTGGGTCAATGCCTCTATGCGCACATTTTCTTTGGCTTCAATCGCCTGGTGTAAACCATCGGAATACCTCCTTCCATCCATGATCCGCCCCGTTTGCTCATCTACGATCATCACCTTGTTGTCCATCACCACATAGGCAACATCTTTTTCAAACAAGGTATAGGCTTTTAGCAATTGATTTAAGGTGTGAATTCGCTCGCTTTTTATCGAAAAATCCCTGAATAATTGTTCTTTTTCAGCAGCTTGAACAGCGGGTTCTAAACCTTTCTGTTCAATTTTGGCCATTTCGGTACCGATGTCCGGCAGTATGAAGAAATCGGAGTTTTCCTCGGTCGAAAGCTCTTTAATCCCATTGTTGGTCAGCTCTATCTGGTTGTTTTTTTCATCGATGACAAAAAGCAGTGTTTCATCCACCCGGTGCATTTCCCGGTTGTTGTCCTGCATGTACTGGCGTTCTGTTTTTTGAAGCAACTGCTTGATGCCTTCCTCGCTGAGAAATTTGATCAAAGCTTTGTTTTTTGGCAGACCTCGGTATACCCTAAGCAATTGGAAGCCACCTTCTTTTAGATCACCTTCAGCAATTTTTTTCTTGGCCTCCACCAAAACTCCAGTGAGGTAATTGCGTTGAGCATTGACTAAACGCTCTACTTGAGGTTTTAATTCGTTAAACTCATGACGGTCACCTTCTGGCACTGGTCCAGAAATGATGAGTGGAGTTCGAGCATCGTCGATTAACACAGAATCTACCTCATCAACAATGGCGTAGTGGTGTGGTCTTTGTACTAATTCGCCAGGTTGATGGGCCATATTGTCCCTGAGGTAATCAAAACCAAATTCATTGTTAGTCCCGTAGGTAATGTCCGCTAAATAAGCTTTTCTTCGTCCAAGAGAATTGGGTTGGTGGTTGTCGATGCAATCGACAGTGAGCCCGTGAAATTCAAAAATTGGTGCCATCCAAGCGCTGTCCCTTTTGGCCAAATAATCGTTTACGGTGACCAAGTGTACCCCTAATCCACTGAGGGCATTCAGGTATACAGGTAGTGTAGCTACCAAGGTTTTTCCTTCCCCAGTTTGCATTTCTGCTACTTTGCCTTGGTGTAACACCATTCCGCCGATCAACTGAACATCGTAATGCACCATGTCCCAACGAACCGGTTTTCCTGCAGCGTTCCAGCTCGTATTCCATACAGCGTGATCGCCATCTAAAACGACATAATCTTTGTCGGCTGAGAATAAACGGTCTTGTTCTGTGGCTATCACAGAAATTGATTCGTTGTGGGCAAATCTTTTGGCTGTTTCGCGCACCACCGCAAAAGCCTCAGGCAATAAGTGGTCCAGTGCCGCATCAATGGTTTTTTTGCGCTGGGCCAACAATTGATCTATTTGGGCGTATATCGCCTCATTGGCATCGATATCCTTTTGGGTTAAACTCTCCGCTTTTAATGCGTCTATCTCTTGGTCTAGGGTCGCTGTCTGGGAGGTGATATACGCCTTAAACGCATGTGTTTTTCCACGTAGTTCGTCAGCGCTTAATGCGGAAAGCGCTTGTTCGTGTTGTTTTGTTTTTTGCAGTAAAGGCTGAAGTGCTTGAACATCTTTTCGGGCCTTGTCGCCCACAAACACTTTTAGAATTTGGTTGATAAAACTCATCTGTTCAATAAAATACTATGTTTTGCCTGATTTGTCTGGCAAAACCTTTCAAAAATACGTAAAAAAAAAGCCTCCACAGAGGCTTTTTTAGGTTTGTTTGTCTACAGGTTTAATACTCGTCTTCGTTCCAAAGATAGTCTTCGTCTGAAGGGTAATCCGGCCAGATTTCATCGATACTTTCGTAGATTTCTCCACCTTCTTCTTCCATAGATTGTAGGTTCTCTACGACTTCTAATGGGGCCCCTGTTCTGATGGCGTAATCAATTAATTCGTCTTTGGTTGCTGGCCAAGGCGCATCGCTTAAATATGAAGCCAATTCTAAAGTCCAGTACATATCGGTTTGGGGTTAAATTAGATTTTTGCAAAAATAATTTTTAATCCCGTCCGTGCAAGTTAAAAAAACTTTAAATAATTGTGGTCTAAGGATTTGATATCCAAAGGGTTTCATCAGCTCCTTCACGCAAGCTCACCATGCGGGCCCAAACAAACAAATAATCGGATAAACGGTTGATAAAAACAACAGTTTGCCAGGGGATTTCGGCCAGTTGATCCAATCCAACTAATCGTCTTTCTGCAGTGCGACAACAAGTTCTTGCCAAGTGCACCAGTCCGACTTTTGGATGACCACCAGGTATGATAAAATGTGTCAAAGGAGGAAGCACTTCTGTCCATTGATCGATGCGATTTTCCATAGCTTCTACCAAAATGTCCCATTGAGCAGCGTCAAAGCGGGCTGATTCACCACTTCTATCTACGGCCAGCGTAGCGCTAATTTCAAAAATAGCTTTTTGCAGGGCGATAAACTCCAAATTGATTTCTGGATCCATATCAGAATCCCTCAAGAGCCCTATTCGGGTGTTTAGTTCATCCAAACATCCATTAACTTCAATGCGCGCATCGTTTTTGTCGACAACATTGCCATCCAGCAACATTGTTTTTCCTCGATCTCCGGTTTTAGTATAGATCTTCATCTGAATTATTTTAGCCAAAAATATTCTTTTTCCTGTCCTCGTTTTGCCACCAGAATTCCATCTCTTCCTGTATCGATTGAACAGGTAAACAAGTCGCTTAGCATGTTCCATTTTTGCCAAGCGTTACGGTTATTTCTGATGCCTTTGATCAATACCGTGCCACCATCTAAAGGGGCCATCTCTTGAAGTCTATTCCACTGATCATCAGTGATTTTATAGGCGTAAGCCACGGCAAATATACTTTTTTTTCCCTGGGCTTGTAGTCCTTTTTCAAACCAAGATTTCAAAGCATCTTCCCACCCGGGATTATTGCGACTATTTTTCTTCCAAAACGACTCATGAAATTCAAAAACAAAAGGGGAGTGGATACCGTGTAGATGAAATGAATTCACGTAATACTGAATCCAAACATTTAGGCGCCACCATGTATTACTGACCCATTTCATCGCTGTACTCCATCCAAATTATGGTCTTTTCGTCTATATCATCGTTGATTTTTGCCAGTTTAATAGAAAGTGCGGCAATTTCCTCTGGACTTAGTTCGGGATTCAAAAAAGCGGATTCAATCTCCAGTTTTTCTGATTCAAGGGCAGCAATCTGTCCTTCAATTTTTTGTATTTCCTTTTTGAACTGCTGATTTTGTTGTGGAGACTTTGATTTAATGGATGCTGATTTTGTGGGCGATATCTCAGTGTTTGCAGACTTGGGACTGTCCTGAGTATAGGCGCGATAATCAGAGTAGTTTCCAGGAAAATCAGTAAACGCACCTTGACCTTCAAAGACCAAAAGATGGTCCACGATTTTATCCATAAAATACCTGTCGTGAGAGACAACGACCAAGCACCCTGGAAAATCGAGTAAAAAGGATTCGAGCACCCCTAAGGTGACTACATCTAGATCATTGGTCGGTTCATCGAGTATGAGAAAATTTGGATTTTGAATCAACACCGTACACAAGTACAAGCGTTTTCTCTCTCCGCCACTTAGTTTTTCAACAAAGTCGTACTGTTTTTTTCTGTCGAATAAAAAACGTTCTAGCAACTGCGAGGCACTGAGCTGACGACCGTGTTTCAGCGGAATGTATTCCCCGAATTCTTGAATTACCTCGATCACTTTTTGACCTGGTTTGACCTCAATACCTGCTTGGGTGTAATAACCCATCTGTACGGTTTCTCCCACAACGATTTTTCCTCCTTGCGGTTCAATTTTCCCACTGATTAAATTTAAAAACGTCGATTTTCCAGTTCCGTTTTTGCCCACAATGCCCAGTCGCTCGGCGGGTTGAAAATGATAGGAGAAACCATCTAGAATCACTTTTTGCCCAAAGGCGTGTTGTACTTTGTGACACTCTATGATTTTTGCACCCAATCGATTCATATTGATTTCCAATTGGATCTTGTGTTCTTGTCTTCGCTGCTTGGTTTTGGCCTCGATGGCTGCAAAATCATCGATCCGCGATTTGGATTTGGTGGTTCTCGCTTTGGGTTGTCTCCTGATCCAATCCAGCTCAGATTTAAAAACCTGATCGTTTTTGTGTTGCATCAGTGCTTCCAGGGCTAATCGTTCCTGTCTTTTTTCGAGAAAATAACTGTAGTTACCCGAATAGTTGTAAAGCTCACCGCGATCTAGTTCGATGATTTGATCGCAGACGCGTTCCAAAAAATAACGATCATGGGTAACCATAAACAGTGTCATTTTTTCCTTGGCGAAATAAGCTTCAAGCCACTCAATCATTTCTAGATCGAGGTGGTTGGTAGGTTCGTCTAACAACAGAACATCAGGAGTTTCAAGCAGTGCTAGGGCAAGTGCTAGTCGTTTCTTTTGCCCCCCCGACATGTTGGCCACCTGAAGGGTTAAGTCATCGAGCTTTAAGCGGGAGAGAATTTGTTGGTATTGAAATTCAAAATCCCAGGCGCTAGATCTTTCCATGGCCTCAAAAGCGACCTGATAGCTTTTTTCATCTTCTGGATGCAGCAGCGCATGTTCGTAGGCCGTGATGATTCTCATCATGGGATGATCTGCTCGAGTCAAGGTTTCTTCAATGGTCCAGGCGTCATTGAGGTCAGGCTCTTGTGCGAGAAAGGCAAGTTTCATGTCTTTTCTGTAGTTGACTTGACCTTGATCCGGAAGTGCCTTGCCTGCGATGATGTCCAAAAGAGAAGATTTGCCAGATCCATTCTCAGCGATTAAACCGATCTTCTGTCCTTTGTTGATGCCAAAAGAAATGTCTTTAAATAAAATACGCTCGCCAAATGAGCGAGCGACTTGTTCAACGCTGATTAAATTCATGGTTTTGTTTTGAAGGTGAACATGTGGGACATGATGATTGCTCCCCAAATAGGTAACATCATCCAGTGAAAAGATTGGATATTGAGTACCCACATGACCAGACAGACACCGATGCCCGAAAGCACAAGTAGTCTGGAGATTCTGTGTGAATTATTCTTTGAACTGATCAACCATGGAGCCAGTATCAACCAGGGTTGCGCCCAAAACAAATGGGCGTTCCAGGCTGTGGTTTGGTGGTCTGTCGCTGTCCAGAGCAAGACCAATACAACACCTATGACACCGCTGATCAGATTTAAAAATCCATGGGTCATCAATCTGTATTTTTTGTTGGTTCTGGTCAACCAAACCAACAGCATCAACACCATCCCACCGGTGAGGGGCCCCCAAGGATTGAAGGACAAGGGTGCGAGATCCGTTTGGGTTTTATCCGATAAATAGTGGTCTTTGCGCACGGCAGATCTGCCGTTCCACTGTGCAGTGGAGAGTTGATCCGCTGTGTATTCTGGTAAGAATTGAGCTTGAAAATTGCTGGTTGGTGTATCGATCAAAGACCCTAACGCCAGGTCAATACCCCAGCCCCCCCAATCATTGACGGGTAGATTTTCAGCGATAAGATCCCGGTAACTCTTGTTTGAGTAGGCTTGTCCATATGGGTAAGTCAGCGATCCTTCGCTCACCTCGAGTAATAAATCCCTTATTTTGGTGGCGCAATTGGCATAGAAAAAGTCGTACAGGTAATATCTGTTTTCTGGGCGGTAATTTTCTTCCAATCTTTGGAGCAGTTCCAGTGCTGCTTTTTCATCTATGTCGAGGACTTGTTCTCTCACCCAGCGATCTTCACGGACAAAAGAAGCGATAAAACTTTCCGTGTCGTGTTTGCCCAAAAAATAGCGCAGTTTTCCCTTGACAAAGTTGAGATAAAAGTTAGGGGCGTTAAAGTCAAACAGTCCGTAATTGTAGATCACATCAAAACCCTGGGATACATCTCTAATTCTCAGTGCGGAGTGTCCAAATTTTGAATACAGTTCTTCACCTGGTCCACAGGTGATTAAGCTCACTTGAAGCGATGGTGATTTACTGCTTGACTGAGGGTTTTGAGCGCTCAGTGTAAAGCAGATCAACCAAAAGAATAAGGTGGCAAAAATCTGTTTTTTCACGCGGCTAATATCGACATTTCTTTGGCAATTACCTCAGAATTTAAGTGTATAAAACGCTATATTTACCCCATGAAGCAGTACTTAACTTTCTTGCCAAATGCCCTTACCTTGGGCAATTTAGCCCTGGGTGTTTTGTCCATTTTGGCCCTATTTGACGATCGTCCATTATGGGCTGTTTCGTTTTTGTTGGTAGCGATGTTGCTTGATTTTTTTGATGGGTTTGCCGCTCGGTTGTTGGGGGTTACCGGTGAACTTGGGAAGCAGTTAGATTCATTGGCTGATTTGGTCAGTTTTGGTCTGGCTCCCGCCATTTGGTTGTTGTTTGCGTTAAAAAAAACATGCTTTTGTGTGTTTACAAACGATGCAGATTCAGTCTTAGACGCTGTATTCAATAAACCTTCTTTGGGATTGCCTATTTTGGTTGTTTTGGCAGCTGCGTATCGACTCGCTACTTTTAACACAGACCAAAGGCAAACCGATAAATTCATCGGGCTGCCCACCCCAGCCAATGCGTGGTTGATTATGTCCATCCCTTTGGCCACCCATTATGACCCTCAAGGATTCCTTGCTCAGTGGGCCGAGGATCCAAGATTTCTGATGGGAGTATCCATTTTCTCCGCCTGGGCGATGACCTCTACGATAGAGTTACCGTCGTTTAAAATGACCAGTCTTTCGCCCAAACAGTATCCGCAGCAGTATATTTTACTGTTGATTGGATTGGTGTTGACTCCGATTTTGGGTTGGGCTGCACCCTTCTTTTGGGTAGTCAGTTACTTGGTAGTAGGTGGTTTATCCACACTCAAAAAGTAATTATTTTTTAGCGCGGAGTTCAAAGTTTTGCCCCAGATACACCTTGCGCACCATTTCGTCCTGGGCGAGTTCCTCTGGCGTGCCCGATTTGAGAATTCCACCTTCAAACATCAAATAAGAGCGCTCCGTAATGGCCAATGTTTCTTGGACATTGTGGTCGGTAATCAAAATACCTATGTTTTTGTTGCGCAGTTGGTCGATGATTTTTTGGATGTCCTCAACAGCCACAGGATCAACACCGGCAAATGGCTCATCCAATAAAATGAATTTAGGGTCAGTAGCCAAAGCACGCGCAATCTCTGTTCTTCTTCGTTCACCGCCAGACAATAAATCACCTCTGTTTTTTCGGATGTGTCCCAAACCAAACTCTTCAATGAGCGCTTCCATTTTGGCTTCTTGCTCTTGTTTGCTCCAAGAAGTTAGTTCCAGCACACTCAAAATATTGTCTTCTACAGACATTTTTCGGAATACAGAGGCTTCTTGGGCGAGATAACCGATCCCGTTTTGGGCGCGTCGATACATGGGAAAAGTAGTGATGTCCTTGTCGTCCAGGTAAATATGTCCTGAATTGGGTTTAATCAGCCCTACAATCATGTAAAAAGAGGTGGTTTTTCCTGCTCCATTGGGACCCAAAAGGCCTACAATCTCACCTTGGTTAACCTCTAAAGAGATGCCTTTGACAACTTTTCTACCTCGATAGGATTTGGTGATTTCTTCTGCCCTGAGTTTCATGATTGTTGGTTTTCTAATGCTTCCCAATATTCATAGGCTCTTCTCAGGTGAGGTACAACAATGGTCCCACCTACTAGGGTGGCGATACCCAAGGTTTCCATAATTTCCTCGTGTTGTGCACCTGCTTTTTTGGCGTGTTCCAGGTGGTATTTTACACAATCGTCACAGCGCAAAACAGCGGAAGCTACCAAGCCGAGCAACTCTTTAGTCTTTACATCCAAAGCCCCAGCGCTGTATGCGTTGGTGTCTAGGTTAAAAATGCGTTTAATCAGCTTGCTCTGCGGATCGCTCAGCAGCTTTTCGTTCATTTTCGAACGGTATTCATTAAATGATTCAACTGGATTTTCCATGTTTTGCTGCTTTTTTTCGTTCGCCCCTAAGTACAAATCGCGATATATGAATACTTACTTCGTATAAGATTAGAATCGGTATGGAAACAATGATTTGACTGGCCACATCCGGAGGGGTAATTACTGCAGAGACAATTAATACAAGTACCGATGCAATTTTTCGGTACTTTTTAAGAAACTCTGGAGTAACCAATCCAATACGGGTTAAGAAATAAATCAATATGGGCAATTCAAATATTAGGCCACAGGCAATGACTGAAGAGCGAACAATGGCGATATAGGAAGACAAGTCAATTTGGTTGGTAACCTCCTCGCTCACAGTATAGCTGCCCAAGAAATTAATGGAGAGTGGCGCCACTACGTAGTAACCGAATAAAACCCCTAAGAAGAATAGGAAAGAGGCGATAAAAATAAACCCTCGGGCGTTATTTCTTTCATTTTCATATAATCCAGGGCCTATAAAACGCCATAGCTCCCATAAAACATAGGGGAAACCGATGATGAAACCAGCCCAGATGGAGGTCCATATATGCGCAGAAAACTGTCCGGCCATCTCACGGCTCTGGAGGATAAACAAGGGCTCTGTACTGCAGAAAGCACCTTCAAAACCTAATTTTTGAGACAAAAAGCAAAAGAATTGATAAGTGGGAAAGTCCGGTTGTTTGGGGCCGAAAAGCAATGTGTTAAAGATGAAATCCTTCATCAAAAAGGCTGCAAAACCCAGAATAACCACGGCTGCCGTCGCGCGAATCAGGTGCCACCTCAATTCTTCTAGATGGTCCAAAAAGGACATTTCATTGACTGGTTTTTTTTCCCTCATGAGGCGATTCCTTCCTGAATTAGATTGTGCAAGTGCACGATACCTTGATAACCCCCAGCCTTATTTACTGCGATTAGTTGCGTAATGCTATTGGCCTGCATCAGAGATAAAGCATCAACAGCCAAGGCATCCACATCAATAGTTTTCGGATTTTTTGACATGATGTCTCTGGCGGACAAACCGCCGATATTGTCGTGTTGTGCCAGCATTCTTCGTATATCGCCATCGGTGACAACACCGATCAATTTTTCACCATCCAAAACAGCGGTTACCCCCAACATTTTTTGTGAGATTTCCACGATGGCCTCCTTAACTCGGCTGTGGCCCTGAATGGCTGGTTTCTGGTTTTGAACGATAATGTCTCGAACACTGAGGTATAATTTTTTTCCCAATGCCCCTCCGGGATGGAATTTTGCAAAATCCTCGGCGTTAAAACCCTTTTGTTCCAGTAAACATACTGCCAAAGCATCGCCTATGGCCAATTGCGCTGTAGTACTTGTGGTTGGGGCTAAGTTGTTGGGGCAGGCTTCTTTGGGCACATAAGTGTTTAGCACAAAATCGGACTGTTGCCCTAAAAAAGATTGGGGGTTACCGGTGATGGCAATCAGCTTATTGTTTCCTCTTTTTAACAAAGGAACCAAGACCTTGATCTCAGGAGTGTCCCCGCTTTTTGAAATACAAATGATGGTGTCTCCATCTTGAATCGATCCTAAATCTCCGTGAATAGCGTCCGCAGCATGCATAAATAAAGCGGGTGTACCCGTTGAATTCAAGGTAGCTACGATTTTGCTTCCAATGGCAGCGCTTTTGCCTATCCCAGTGACGACAACCCTGGATTGAGCAGCGTGTATGTGCTGAACCGCCTGGGCAAATTCATCGCTAAGCAAAGGGATTAGCCCCAACAAAGCTTGACTTTCGAGTTCAAGTGTTCTGCGGGCACTGTTTAGTATGGCTTGGAAATCGCTCAATTTTGCATTGATTTTGATTGGATGCCCAAGAAAACGAATGTATTTTTGGGTCACACAAAATTAATCAAATAAAACAAACCTCCTTTTTTCCGTGTTTTATTTTAAAAGGAGGTAATCATTGCCATAAAATGCTTAATTTAAGGGATGTTTGACCACCCAACAAGATCAAGTAACCCATATGACTACTAAGGAGGAATTGAGTGCGCAGTTGCAAAAGTATTTTGGTTTTGCGCATTTTAAAGGAAGACAGGAAGAAGTGATTCTTCACCTGCTCGACAAAAAGAACGCTTTTGTGATCATGCCCACCGGTGGTGGCAAGTCCCTTTGCTATCAGCTCCCCGCTTTAATGCTTCCAGGCACAGCCATTGTTGTATCTCCTTTGATCGCCTTGATGAAAAATCAAGTGGATGCCATACGCGGTGTTTCTGATTGTGATGGGGTGGCACATGTACTCAATTCATCCCTGACAAAATCAGAGATCAAACAAGTCATGGACGATGTGGTGCAGGGCGTGACAAAACTGCTATACGTAGCTCCGGAGTCATTGACAAAAGACGAATATGTTGAGTTTCTTCAATCGGTTACCCTGTCCTTTGTCGCTATTGATGAGGCGCACTGTATCTCCGAATGGGGACATGATTTTAGGCCAGAATACAGAAATTTAAAGTCGATCATCGATCGATTAGATCCAGGAATTCCGGTTATTGGACTTACGGCCACCGCTACGCCCAAAGTCCAAGAAGACATCATGAAAAATCTGGGTATGTCAGATGCCACAGTGTTTAAGTCTTCGTTTAATCGGCCTAATTTATACTACGAGGTACGCCCCAAAACCCCCCAAGTGGAGGCGGATGTCATCCGTTTTGTGAAGCAACACGCAGGTCAGTCGGGTATTGTTTATTGTTTGAGCCGAAAAAAAGTGGAAGAACTAGCACAAGTGCTTCAAGTGAACGGAGTTAATGCAGTTCCTTATCACGCTGGCTTTGACGCGAAAACCAGGTCTAAGTACCAAGATATGTTTCTGATGGAGGAAGCAGAAGTGGTGGTGGCGACCATAGCTTTTGGTATGGGTATTGACAAGCCTGATGTCAGATACGTGATCCATTACGACATGCCCAAAAGTATTGAAAGTTATTATCAGGAGACTGGCCGGGCAGGAAGAGATGGGGGTAAGGGTCATTGTTTGGCTTTCTATGCTCCTAAGGACATGGAAAAATTAGAAAAGTTTTTGTCGGGTAAGCCTGTCGCTGAACAAGAGATTGGTATGGCTTTGTTACAAGAGGTAATCGCCTATGCGGAGACTTCGATGTCTCGCAGAAAGTTTATGCTCCATTACTTTGGTGAATCCTTTGATGAGATCAACGGTGCTGGCGCGGATATGGACGATAATGCAACCAACCCCAAACCCAAGGTTGAAGCCCAAGATGCTGTGCTTAAATTGTTGGATATTGTGGTGCAAACTGCAGAAAAATTTAAGTCTAAAGAGCTGGTCAAGGTGTTGATGGGGAAACCCAACGCATTAATTGTTGCGCATAAAATTCATTTAAAGCCATTTTTCGGAAGCGGTTCAGACCAAAGCAAAGAGTTTTGGATGGCATTGCTGCGTCAAACCATAGTTGCAGGATTGTTGCACAAAGAAATTGAACAATACGGAGTAGTACACCTTACAGACTTGGGAAGAGCATTTATGAAAACGCCCAAATCATTTATGATGACGGTAGACCACAGTTATATGGATGCGGATACTGAGGTGGTGGAAAAGTCAAATCAAGGCAGTTCTGCAGCCGATGAGCAATTGTTTTCCATCTTGCAAGATTTGAGAAAAAAGGAAGCCAAGAAACACGGTGTTCCGACCTATGTGGTTTTTCAAGATCCCTCTCTGGAGGACATGGCTTTGAAATATCCGATGACATTAAAGGAGTTATCCCAGGTTTATGGAGTAGGTGAGGGCAAAGCCAAAAAATTTGGCGCCCCATTTATCAGTATGATCGCCGAGTACGTCAAAGAAAATGACATCATTCGCCCAGATGATTTAATCGTGAAAAGCACTGGGGCAAAGTCTGCGCTTAAGCTGTTTGTGATTCAAAGCGTAGATCGCAAATTGGCACTAGATGATATTGCGCGCTCTAAAGGAATCAGCATGGATGATCTGCTCAAAGAAATGGAGCAAATAGTGTTTAGTGGAACCCGTTTGAATATCGATTATTGGCTGGAAGATTTGCTGGATGAAGATCAGCAATCTGAATTACACGATTATTTTATTGAAGCGCAAACAGAGGATATCAGCCAGGCCAGTGTACATTTTAACGGTGATTATGAAGATGAAGAACTTCGTTTGTACCGCATAAAATTTATTAGTGAGGTGGCTAATTAAAATGCTCAGCTAGGACGACCAAATCGACTCCTCCAGCGTTAAATTTCCAAGATCAGCGTCAAAACTCACCTCTGCGCCAATGGGGAGCGTCATATTCCATGGGGTATGACCAAAAGACATGCCGTAACAACAAGGAATTCCTGTGGGAGTCAACCGATCTTCAAGTACTTGAATCAGGCTAAAACCATCTGTGCTGCCTTCGGGCTGGTCGCAATCTACCCAAACACCCAAGGCAAATCCCTTAGCTTTTTTAAAAGTATCGGTCATCAGTAATTGCGTCAGCATTCTGTCTACCCGATATGGTTTTTCGCCCACCTCTTCAATGATGACGATTTTATCCGTGAAATCAATTTCATATTCAGTGCCGATTAGGGCGTTGATGAGTGTCAAGCTACCACCGACTAGTTTTCCTTTTGCGCGGCCAGGATTCAGCGTGATTCTCTGGTACTCATTTTTTTTCTGATCTTCAATTTGGTCTCGGTCTACAGAATTCATCAAAAACCCTGGACCTCCATCCCTCCAAAGATTAGTCCACATCGCTCGAGTGTAGGGTTGATCAAGGGCACTGCCCACTGGGCCATGAAAACCGATCAGTCCAGTTTTTTTGTGAATAGCTTGGAGCAGTGCTGTGATATCGCTAAATCCAATCAGTGGTTTAGGATGATTGGCTATGGCGTTGTAGTCCAATAAATCCAAAATCCGGGTAGTTCCATATCCACCGCGCACACAGACAATAGCTTCTATCTTTGGATCCATAAAAGCGCGCATTAAGTCTTTAGCGCGCAATTCATCTGTTTGACTAAAGTACCCGTATTTGTCTGACAGATACTGGCTGCGAACCACTTGATATCCCATAGCTGTCAAATCTTTTTCAGCGCGATCTATTTTTTCCTTCGAGGTGAAAAATGCAGGTGCGATTAAGGCAATGATCCCTTCTTTACTCGGTTTTTTTGGTTTTTTTGTCCCGAGCACAGCTAAGGGTTGTTTGGTATTGCTCAATAGGTTAGTTGACCAAAGTCCTGTAAAAGTCAAAGCGATAAATCGTCCTATAAAGTCTCTTCGTTTACTCATGCTGCGATGATTTTTTTTGCCATCTGTTCATTTGTTTTACGATGCGGTCGATGGCCTCTTCGATAGATTGGTCAGGCTCAATTACGGTGTATTCTCCCCAAAAATCAGGATCCCCAAAGCCTTTAGTTGATTCGCTAAGCACTACAGAAGGCTTAATTTCCTCTGAGATCCTAGCCGAATTCAGCAATTCAGGAAGCCCTACATCAGTTACTGCCATTTCAGCAGAAATTTGATATTGCGCATTGAACAAACGATTTTTCCAATGGGCTTTGAAGGTCATTTCCATTTTGCTGTACTGAAAATTCCATTGATCGCTTTGGGGGCTGTATTGTACTTGGTACTTTACAGAGGTAGGCCAAAGCTTGACGCGTGCTGGTTTTTTGCGTACAAACAGTGCGGCGGCAGCATCTTGATCAGTCACGTTCATGTCAAAAATTGCTTTTGCCAAGTGTTTCCCTTCGGTAGTGATGTATAACTCACCCCGGTATAGCGGTGTGATCACATTTTTCTTTTGTTCAAAATGCACGATGTGCACCAGTTTTTGGTCGATCTGAGTAAAGCCCATATGGGTAAACTGATATGCTTTTATGGCCTCTTGGTCAAAAACTATGGTTGGATATTTTGCGATGTCTAAAAACAGGGTGTTGTAAGGACCCCCTTGTAGTTTAACGGCTAGGGTGTCATTGGGCTTATAATTAGTGCTTTTTCTAAATTGGATCATGCGCGCTACGTCGCTCTTATCGACACTGTTCGGTTGTTTATCGATTTGAATAATGGCCTCTGCAAGAGAAAGGTTTTTGTTCTTTTTACGAACAGCTTCTCTAAAAAATGTGAGCAACACACCTTTTTGCTGTAAGCCTTGACGGTCGCGATTTTGCAGCATTTCATCCACCAATACACCAGGGTCTTGAGGTACAGATACGGTAACTTCTCGGAGTATCATTGCGCTGGGCACGAGCGAAATAATCAGCGGTTCTTCAGCCTTGCCTATGGCCAATCGAGCCGATTCATATCCCATATAAGAAACGGACAATTCTTGAGGGGGGGCATTGAAGGGTACTTTGATGCTAAATCGTCCCTCCTTATTGGTGACAGTAGAACCTTGATGGGGAATGAGTGTTACTGAGGCTAATGCCAGCGGCTCCTTAGTTTTCTGATCGACAATCCTTCCCGATACTTCTCTGAAAGTATTTGTCTGTGCATGAGTGTGGAAAAACACCAAGGATATCACCCAAAAAAGAATGAATGTACTCCAGTTGAAGCTCATTGATTTTGTTGCGTTTTTCATGGCTGTCGTTTTGAGTTAGCTGGGCTTGTTGACTGCAATAAATGTACAATATGACCGGGATAATCGCTTTGGATTAATGTTAAAAAGTCCCGAAGTTTTTCTAAAAATCAAATCTGTCAAAAAGACTTCACGTATATTTACCAGGCAAATATTCATATGGCTTACCATCAAGTTCGCATTCCGCTCTCCAACATGTATGCCCCGGGTAGTCTGGTTAGGGATTATTTGGAAAAAAAGTCATCCATTGAGCCGTTTGTCGGACATTGGCCTACGCTTGAAGGACTCCGGGCACAAATGAATTTAAGAGGTGAATTTCCCTCGAACACCAGAGCGGTAATTCAATCGCGACTTAGAGACCAGTATGCACAACTTCCGCATCGAGCACTGGTACAGCAACACATAGAACATTGGACGCAGTCGAATTGTTTTACGGTAACCACTGGACATCAGTTGAATCTATTTACTGGGCCGTTGTATGTGGTGTACAAATTGATCTCTACGATTAATCTCGCTCAGTCATTGAGCGCTCAATACCCAGATCAACACATTGTACCTGTGTACTGGATGGCCACCGAGGACCACGATTTTGCTGAAATCAATCATTTTTTTTTAGGGGAGCAAAAGTTGGCCTGGGAGCCGAATACTAACCTAGAAGGACCTGTGGGGCATTTGAGCACACAAGGTATCGAACAAGTATATGAAGCCCTAGCTAGAGCGATGGGAACTTCTACCAGGGCGGATTGGGTAAAGTCGCAGTTTGAGTTGGCTTATCTGCAGTCTGAAAACCTTGCGCAGGCCACATTAAAATTAGCGGACGCCTTGTTTGGCGATCTTGGATTGGTGGTGATCGATGCAGATCACCCTGAATTAAAGAGGTTGTTTGAGCCGGTATTTATCCGTGAAATTAACGAAGACATTACCCGTCAATCGGTGATGGAGACCATTGAGCGCATTAAAGTATCCTATCCGGTTTACAAGCCGCAAGTTGCGCCTCGAGATTTGAACTTTTTTTATATGGCAGATGGAGTGCGGGGTCGCATGGAGCGAGATGCTGCAGGCGCTCACGTGGTGGGCAGTAGTATCGCCTATACCAATGCCCAATGGATTGATTTATATCAGCAATTTCCTGAACGTTTTTCTCCAAATGTCTTGACCAGACCCTTGTACCAAGAAACAATTTTACCCAATCTAGCATATATTGGGGGAGGCGGAGAACTTTCGTATTGGTTTGAATTAAAAAGTCTTTTTGAGGGCACAAATATCCCTTTTCCAGTTTTGGTGCACAGAGATGCTGCGGTGTTGATGACCGAAAAGCAATGGAAGAAAATAGCCTCTTTTGGTATAGAACCTGCTCAAATATTTATGAGCAAAGATCAGTTGATCAATAAAAAAATCAGATCAATTTCTAATATTGAACTCGACCTCGGTTTTCTCAAAGAACAGTTAGAAGCTCAATTTGCACATTTGTACACATTGGCTGAGTCGACAGATCCTTCGTTTATCGGAGCAGTACACGCTCAAAAAGCCAAGCAGATGCACGGACTCGAGGTGTTAGAAAAAAGGTTGCTCAACGCCCAGAAACGCAAGCTGAAAGATCAAGTAGCTCGATTGAGTGATTGGCATCATGAATTATTTCCCCAAGGTGGATACCAGGAACGCAATAGAAATTTTGCAACCTATTATCTGGATTACGGCCCTGATTTTTTCGATGCACTCCTCAAAACTTTTGATCCACTGGATCAAGCCTGTAGTCTCATTATATTTCCTTAAACATGCACAAAATTGATATCGATGTAGTGGACATGACTTTGGATGTCATGAAGTACGTGATTGGTCGCATTACCAAAACACACCCAGAACTCGGTATTCCCATTTCTGAGCAGGCACTGCGAGAACGCATTGGCCAGACTATTTCTGCCGAGGGGATAGGTGGACAGAAGGCATTTGAGCTTTTTCGAGAGGTGTTGGTCAAGCACACGGTCCCCATCGATCACCCCAGAAACCTAGCTTTTGTTCCTGCGGCACCAACCAGGGCAGCCATCATGTTTGATCTAGTGACCTCTGCCTCTAGTATTCACGGTGCTTATTGGATGGAAGGGGCTGGAGGAATTTATTGTGAGAATGAAGCCATGCAGTGGTTGGTTTCCTTAACGGGAATGCCTGAAGGTGCTTTTGGCGTCTTTACCTCTGGAGGTACTGCGGCCAATCTTTCCGCTTTGGTCGCTGCGAGGCATCATTGGCGTTCTTTGTCCAGTGATCGCCGCGATAAAAAAGGTTTGATGGTGTGCAGCAATCACGCACATGCTTCCGTAAAAGCTATGGCACAGGTGATCGATGCCGATGTGATCTCTATCGAGTGTTATGGCGCCTTGTCAGCGCAACAAGTCAGGGAAGCTGTAAACGCGCTCAGTCCACTGGATCAAGATCGCGTATTTGCCTTGGTGGTTACCGCTGGAACAACCAATGCGGGAATTATCGATGATTTAAAAGATTGCGCACATTTGTGCGCGGAAAAAGGCTGGTGGATGCACGTCGATGGCGCTTATGGGGGTGCTGCACTAGCTGCACCATCTGTGCGACATTTATTCGACGGCATTGAGTTGGCTGATAGCATCACGATCGACCCCCATAAATGGCTTTTTGCGCCCTATGATTGCGGTGCGGTGCTGTATAAAGACCCTCAAAAGGCCAAAGCGGCACATACGCAAGAAGGAAATTATTTGGCTATTTTTAATGAACCTCAGTTTACCGGATTTAACCCAGCGGACTATCAAATTCAATTGACGCGAAGAGTCAGGGGCCTCCCTTTGTGGTTTTCTCTGGCGATGCACGGAACGGATAGATACAGCCAAGCTATTGAACAAGGTATTGCCCTGGCTGGGTTGGCGGTTGCTGCGATTGAAAAAAGATCATATCTCAGGGTAACCCGACCCTCGAGCTTATCCGTAGTGCTCTTTGAGCGTATCGGATGGAGCGACCAACAGTATGCTCAGTGGACTTATGATCAATTGGCCAAGGGATTTGCCTTAGTGGCACCCACCAAAGACATAGTGGATGGACACTGGAAGACAGTGGCCCGTTTTTGCTTTATCAACATAGATACTACCCTGGAGGATATTGAATCCATTCTGGATACCCTAGAATAATTTTTCCTGGGCATTTTTTTCCAGGTTCAAATGTTTATTTTTGCCCATGCAAAACAATGTACTCATCCTTGATTTCGGCTCTCAATACACTCAATTGATCGCCAGAAGGGTTCGTGAACTCAATATTTTTTGTGAGATCAAACCCTACAACCATCTTCCAGAAGATTTGTCCGCTTACAAAGCAGTGATTTTATCGGGTTCCCCTCATTCAGTCAGGGGAAATGACGCGCCACATCCAGATTTAACGCAAATCAGAGGTAAAAAACCTTTACTGGCGGTGTGTTATGGCGCCCAATATCTGGCCCACTTCTCCGGCGGAGAAGTAGCCCCTTCAAATACCCGGGAGTACGGAAGGGCTCACTTGGATTTTATGGCGGATAACGAACCGTTTTTTGCAGGCGTAAATCCACAAAGCCAGGTTTGGATGAGTCATTCGGACACCATTAAGACGCTTCCAACTGGAGGGGTATTAATCGGCAGTACCCATGATGTGACCAATGCGGCATATAAAATTGAAGGTGAGACCACTTATGCTATTCAATTTCACCCTGAAGTGTACCATTCGACAGATGGCAAACAGATGTTGTCCAATTTTTTGGTTGATATTGCGGGTGTAGCGCAGGATTGGACACCAGATTCATTTGTCCATGAGACCATAAAAAACTTAAAAACGCAAATAGGCGAAGATCGCGTGATCTTGGGATTATCTGGGGGCGTTGATTCAACTGTGGCAGCGGTTTTGTTGCATCAGGCCATAGGTAAACAGTTGCATTGCATTTTTGTCAATAATGGATTGTTGCGCAAGAACGAATTTGACCAAGTGCTGGATCAATACAAGCACATGGGGCTTAATGTCAAGGGCGTAGATGCGTCAGATCGTTTCTTGAGCGCTCTGAGTGGTCTTTCAGATCCTGAGGCAAAACGCAAGGCCATCGGAAAAGTTTTTGTCGATGTATTTGACGATGAGTCACACCAAGTGGTAGATGCCAAGTGGCTTGCTCAGGGAACAATTTATCCAGATGTGATCGAGTCTGTTTCTGCTACTGGAGGGCCTTCAGCTACGATTAAAAGCCACCATAATGTTGGTGGTTTGCCCGATTATATGAAGCTTAAAGTAGTTGAGCCTTTGCGTCTATTGTTTAAAGATGAGGTGAGAAGGGTAGGGGCGAGTCTGGGAATCAGTCAAACTTTATTGGGGAGGCATCCGTTCCCTGGACCGGGATTGGCCATCAGAATTTTGGGTGAAGTGACGCCCGAAAAAGTGAGTATTTTACAAGAAGTCGACGCCATTTTTATCGATGGATTGAGGACTTGGGGCTTATATGATCAGGTTTGGCAAGCTGGTGCAATCTTATTGCCCGTTCAAAGTGTTGGTGTCATGGGAGATGAACGCACCTACGAGAAGTGCGTCGCATTGCGCGCTGTGGAAAGCACCGATGGAATGACTGCTGACTGGGTGGATTTGCCCTATGCTTTTTTACAAAAAACCTCTAATGATATCATCAACAAAGTCAAGGGCGTTAACCGAGTAGTGTATGATATCAGTTCAAAACCGCCCGCAACTATAGAGTGGGAGTAAATAGATGAAATTGAAACATTTTTTTTCTGGCTTAGCTTTTTTCTGGGTCTTTGGCACACAGGCTCAGACGATTCAAGGTGTTCCCCAGACCAAGGAGCCCTTGGGGATCGCATTTGCACTGCCGTTTAGGACAGATAAAATGGATTTTATAGATCCAGCATTGGGTCAAAAGATCTTAGAGGCGAGAAATGACACCAAGTCGAGTTTGTCTTTTTATTCGGGAGCACTAATAGCTATTGAACGATTGGATTCTATGGGTATACAGGTGAAACCTCACCCTGTTGACACCCAATTAAATGGAGCTATTGCGCTCGCAGAACTAGAAGCAGTGCACAGAATCAATGACATTGATTTTTTGATTGGGCCTTTGTCGGATCGCGTGCTTCCTCCCTTGTCCCAATGGTCTTTACAGCAGAAAAAACCTATTTTCTTGCCGAGTATTGCTGATGCGCAACAGGTTCATCCATATTTGATTCAAGGGATCGCGAAGAACGAAACGCTGCGCAGACAATTATTGGATTATGCCAAAAAAGAATGGCTCGGCCAAAAAGTAACTGTTGTCCACGACGGCGAAGCCCTGAACCAGGCCCAGAATATCGCTCAGCGTTTTCCTGGAGCCCAGAAATTAGATGCGACTGCCCAGAGCAATCGCCTGCTTGAAGCACTGACTGAGCGCATGGATACTCTGAATACCAATTGGGTGTTCGTTGAAACGGCCAATTTAAAAACAGCTTCTTCTGTCGCCTCTATTCTCAGTGCACAGCTGCGTTATCCCGGCCACATCAAGTTGTGGAGTCCGTTATACAACAACGCCTTTGACAACGATGTATTGGATTTTAAACAATTATCAGATTTGAATTACACCACATCAGCGGTTCAAGAGCCCTTAACACATGTCGCTTGGAGTGGCATTTACCAAGTAAAATGGGGAAAATATCCGGATAAGATAGCGGTGCGTGGATATGATTCAGTCATGTTTGCGGTAGCCCAACTCATGGGCCTAGGGTACGCTTCAGCTGAGGGGAAATCATTTTTTAAATGGGCGGGAACCACACATCCTTTTGATATGGCCCATGATCCGAAAGGTCATCTGGTTAACCAAGGTTATGTCTTGATTTCATTGAAAGATATGGAATGGCAAGTGATTCGCCCCTAGACATCACAACGTTTTATTGATTCGAATAGCACTTCCAACCTGGGTTCGCGCGAGGGGATATACTCTTGTGCGACATAGCCAGTATAACCTGTTTTGAGTATTTCATTCATGATGGCTGGATAGTTTAATTCTTGGGTTTCGTCGATTTCGTGTCTTCCTGGCACTCCAGCGGTATGGTAATGCCCAAAATATTGGTGATTTTCTCTAATTCTTCTGATGATGTCTCCCTCTTGTATTTGCATGTGATAGATATCGAACAGCAGTTTAAAGTTCGGAGACCCCAGTGCGATACACAAATCCACACCCCAGTCTGAGTGATCGCACATATAGTCCGGATGGTCTTGTTGGTTGAACAACTCCATTTGAAGTATTACCCCATACTTTTCCGCCAAAGGCAAGACTTTGCGGAGTCCCGTCACGCAATGGGCCAATCCTTGAGTATCGCTCATGCCCTCTCTATTTCCGCTAAAACAAATCAAATTGCTATATCCGGCTTCAGCGACTAAAGGGATCATTTTTGTGTAATTTTCAACCAGTTGATCGTGGTATTTTGGATTGTTCCACCCTTTGGTTAGACTGATTTCTGCTCCGTCGCACATGGAGCAATGAACACCGTATTTTTGGAGTGTGGGCCAGTGTTCTGGACCGGCTAAATCCACAGCCTTAACCCCCATTTCAACTAGCGCCTGTAATAGATCATCCCAAGGCATATCGCCAAAACACCACTGACAAACCGAGTGATTGATGTTGTTTTTTAAGGGTTCTCTAGTTGATTTTACAGGAGCATTTGCCCATGTTTTTGCTGGAATTACGGCGGCAGCTCCCAGTGCGCTTAAGGCGGTGGTTTGCAAGAAATTTCTTCTTTTCATAAGGGCTAAATAACCTTGAAAATACGAATTAAATCAGGTTTAGTCAAGGTTTAATTCGTATTTTTGCTCGCGTTGATCTTATTGCTTCACGCTTCATGCCACAAACAAAATACATCTTTGTCACCGGAGGAGTTACCTCCTCATTGGGAAAAGGAATTATTGCAGCCTCACTTGCTAAATTACTGCAAGCAAGAGGTTACAGAACCACCATACAGAAACTGGATCCCTACATCAATGTCGATCCAGGTACGCTAAATCCCTACGAACACGGCGAATGTTATGTGACTGACGATGGGGCTGAAACCGATCTAGACTTAGGTCATTACGAAAGATTTCTCAACGTACCCACCTCACAAGCCAATAACGTAACCACGGGACGCATTTATCAATCGGTGATTGAAAAAGAGCGCAAAGGTGCCTTTTTGGGGAAAACAGTACAGGTGATTCCCCACATCACCAATGAAATTAAACACCGCATTCAGCTTCTGGGTCAAAGTGGCGATTTTGATGTAGTGATTACTGAAATTGGGGGTACAGTGGGTGATATAGAGTCATTGCCCTATATCGAATCTGTGCGTCAGTTGTTGTGGGAATTAGGTGATGACAACGCCATGGTGATCCATCTGACGTTGATTCCCTATTTATCTGCCGCAGGGGAGTTAAAAACCAAACCCACCCAACACTCGGTAAAAACCTTGATGGAAAGCGGGATTAAAGCAGATGTTTTGGTCTGTAGAACAGAGCACGAAATCTCTGATGAGATCAGGGGTAAATTGGCTTTGTTTTGCAATGTGCGCAAGCAAGCGGTCATTCAATCCATCGATGCATCCACGATTTACGACGTGCCCCTGATGATGCAGGAAGAAGGTTTGGATCAAGTCGTGATGCAAAAGCTACACCTAGAAGATAAAGGTGCACCAGACTTGACACAGTGGACAGCTTTTCTCAAAAAACACAAGAATCCCAAAGATGAGGTTCGGATAGGTCTGATCGGCAAATACGTCGAACTTCAGGATTCATACAAATCAATTCTTGAATCATTCATTCACGCTGGAGCGCAAAACGAGGTCAAAGTCAAGGTGATTTCTATCCACTCTGAACACCTTACAGTAGACAATGTCCCAGAACAACTCCAAGGACTTCACGGTATTTTGGTCGCCCCTGGATTTGGGGAACGCGGGATTGAAGGAAAAATCAAAGCAGTTCAGTACGCCAGAGAACAAAAAATTCCATTCTTGGGGATTTGTTTGGGCATGCAGATGGCAGTGATCGAGTTTGCCCGCAATGTGTTGGGACTTACTCAAGCCAATTCTCTGGAGATGGATCCCAAAACACCCGATCCAGTCATTCACTTGATGGAGGGACAAAAGAAAGTCACCCAAAAAGGAGGTACCATGCGTTTAGGTGCTTGGACTTGTGACCTAAAACCGGGCACATTGGCCCACAGAGTTTACGGTGTTGCTCAGATTGCCGAACGTCACAGACACCGCTTTGAGTTTAACAACAAATATCTAGCAGCCATTGAGGCTCATGGAATGATCGCCTCCGGAACCAACATCGAAAATCAATTGGTTGAGGTGGTCGAGGTTCCTGACCATCCATGGTTTATTGGGGTACAATACCACCCTGAGTACAAGAGTACTGTAGCCAACCCACACCCGCTTTTTGTCGCTTTTGTACAAGCAGCATTAGCGCACAAAAAACTTAGCCAGTAGGAGTATATCCTGGACCATATTATGGAAGAAAAGAAATTAGACCTCAATTCGATCATTGGATTCGTACTTATTTTCGGAATCCTGATCTATATGTTTTATATCAATCAGCCCACTCCAGAGGAATTAGCTGCTCAAAAAGCTGAGGCAGTACTCGAAGAAGTCGCTGAGGAAGCAGCGGCTGCCATTCCTCAACTTCCCTTGATTGCTCCTGCTTCACCAGATGATCTCGGAGTACCCGCTGTGGACTCACTGCCCAAAACCCCCGTGGTATTGGAAAACAAATTGCTGCACCTAGAAGTCAGCCCTATGGGGGGGATGGTGACCCTTGCCAAGATAAAGTCGTTTAAAACCTATGACTCTGTCCCGGTCTATTTAGTCAAGGACCAAAACGCACAGTTTTCCATTGGACTTCCAGCTAAGAATAACAGTGTTATCCAAACAGCTTCTCTGTATTTTCTTCCAGAGCTCACCCAAGATGCTCAGGGGAACCAACACCTAAAGATGACAGCTTCATTAGGTGAAGGAGCATCCATCACGTATCACTACCAAATAAAACCCGACGACTACCTCCTGGATTTTTGGTTGGAAACATCTGGATTAGATCTGGTAGTGAATACTGCTCAACCCGCAGAGTTGTCGTGGGTGCAACAAGGGATTCGCCACTCCAAAAGCGTGGTCTATGAAAACAGATATACGCGTTTAACCTACCGACACGAGGGCGATAAAATAAGCAAATTGTCGGACAGCAGCGATGATGAGGAGCAAGCAGAAAAACTGCATTGGGCTTCCTATCGCCAACACTTTTTTAGCAGTATTTTGGCCTTTGAAGTCCCTGTAGATCAGGCTTCCATGAGCAGTGTAAATTTGGTCAAGGAAGAAGATAAGTCTGTAGCATTTACCAAAACAAACACCCTGAAAGTGCCTTTAAACTTTCAATCAGGAGCCCTAAATACTAGAATGTTTTGGTTTTATGGACCTACTGATGTAGCTGTTTTGTCACAGTACAAGGCTTTGGATTTAGAGTCCTCTATCCCTTTTGGTTGGGGTATCTTTGGCTGGTTAAACAGATATGTGTTTACCCCCATGTACACCTTCTTGAGCGAATATTTTCCTCATGGAATTGCCATTATTGTGATGACTGTTTTGGTGCGATTAGTTATGTCACCAGTGACGTATAAATCTTATGTTTCTCAGGCAAAAATGAAGGTCTTAAAACCTGAAATTACCGCCATCAATGAGCAAAACAAGGAAAACGCTATGAAGCGCCAGCAAGAGACCATGAAGCTTTATTCAAAAGCTGGGGTCAGTCCCACCAGTGGATGTGTGCCAGCGCTTTTGCAGCTCCCTATTTTCTATGCGTTGTTTATGTTCTTCCCCACATCCTTTGTACTGCGTCAACAGTCGTTTTTGTGGGCAGATGACCTTTCATCCTACGATACGATTGCGCAGTTGCCTTTCTCTATCCCTTTTTATGGAGACCATGTGAGTTTGTTCCCGATACTTGCTTCCATAGCGATTTTCATCTACATGATGATGACCACAGGACAAAACATGCCGACACAACCAGGTATGCCGAATATGAAATTTATCATTTACCTCTCACCGGTGATGATGTTGTTCTTCTTTAATTCTTATGCCAGTGGATTGAGCTTGTATTATTTCGTGTCGAATTTAATCACCATCTTAATTATGCTGGTCATCAAGCATTTGATTTTAGACGACAAGAAAATTCATGCGCAAATTGAGTTTAACAAACAACAACCCAAGAAAGAAAGCGGATTTCAACGCAAAATGAGGGAGTTGATGGAACAAGCTGAGACACAAAAGAAACTAAAAAAATAGTTCGTTATGTCCCTGGGGATCACCCATAAACCAAAAGTGGTTGTCGGCCTTTCAGGAGGCGTGGATTCCTCGGTGGCCGCCTATTTGCTTTTGGCGCAAGGATATGAGGTGATTGGGCTATTTATGAAGAATTGGCACGATGATTCAGTGACCATTTCCAATGAATGTCCTTGGTTAGAAGACAGCAACGATGCATTAATCGTAGCAGAAAAGCTCGGTATTCCCTTCCAGACCATTGATTTAAGCGCAACGTATAAAGAGCGTATTGTCGATTATATGTTTGCGGAATACGCTGCAGGTAGAACACCCAATCCAGACGTGCTCTGCAATCGAGAAATTAAGTTTGACGTATTTATGCAAGTTGCCCTTGGGCTAGGTGCTGAATACGTAGCAACTGGTCACTACTGCCGGAAAGAGACCACCACAGATGATCGCGGAGTAACCACCCAACATTTGTTGTCCGGTTTGGACCTGAACAAGGATCAATCCTATTTTTTATGTCAGTTGAATCAAGATCAATTGGCCAAGAGTTTATTTCCTATTGGCAGTTTACAGAAGTCAGAGGTTAGGGCTATTGCCAAGGCCCAAGGTTTAGTCACTGCTGAGAAGAAAGATTCTCAGGGTCTGTGTTTTATCGGTAAGGTGCGTTTGCCGGATTTTTTACAACAACAGCTAAAACCCAATCCTGGACGAATTGTTGAAATCTCCCGAGATCACGCTGTTTATGGAGATTCGTTTACCGGGCACATTCAGGATCTTGAACAAGCCCAAAAAGCCTCAGTCTCCTGCTCCTATACCCCAGAGATGGGTATGGACAAAGGAGCGCATAATGGAGCGCATTATTTTACAGTAGGTCAGCGAAAAGGGCTGGATGTGGGAGGAACCCCTTTGGCCTTGTATGTCCTGGACACCGATGTTGTTCAAAATGTTATTTACGTGGGCCAGGGCAGTGACCATCCTGGTTTGTGGCGAAAGGCATTGAAGATCTCAGGGCATGAAATGCATTGGGTGCGCCCTGACCTTGCGCTTTCCCCAGGTCAATCTCTTGAAGTAAGTGCGCGAATTCGCTACAGACAACCTTTGCAACAGGCGGTGATTTGGCGGGCTGAATTCGATTACTTTTTAAGTTTCTCACAGCCTCAGTCGGCCATTACCCAAGGCCAATTTGCCGCGCTTTACTTAGGTCAAGAATTAATAGGTTCTGGAGTAATTGCCCGTTAGTAAGCAACTGCCTTTCGAATGACGATATTTTGCAAAGGCCAATCCCCACTTTCAACTTCCACAGCATTTATTTTATCCACGACATCCATTCCTTCAACAACTTTTCCAAACGGGGTGTATCCAGCATCTAGGTGATAGGATCCTGGCTTAGTCACCACGATAAAAAATTCATACGGAGAAGCCAATTGATGGGGATTGTTGATGTCGCTGCTCGGCATGGAGACAATACCCCTATGGTGTTTAAAACCCTTATCGGTGACCGGAGGCAACAAGTAACGCCCAATTTCCTTGCGCTTTTTTGCGATTCCACCGTGATCTGCATTGCCACCCTGAATAATAAAACCTTTTACGATTCTGTGAAAATAGGTTTCATCAAAGTATCCTTTCTTGGTTAAGTAGATGAAATTTGACTTGTGGTAGGGCACTTCATCAAAAAGTTCAATCACAATATTCCCATAGGAAGTCTCCAAACGAACTTTTTGCTCACGCACTTTTTTTTGGTATTGAAAAAAGAACTCGATGGCATTGTCTTCGGTGATTTTGAAATTTTGGTCAACCGGTTCCATTAAAACGGCCTCCTCAATGGTCAGTACTTTTTCCTCTGGGGTTTGGACGGTGTCGATTTGGGTGGTGTCTTCAGCTTTCTGGACAGCTGTTTCTGTAGTGTTTGACTGAACCGATAGGTCGGAAGTAGTTGCGCGTTGTTGACACCCAAAGTAGGCGGTGAAAAGCACTATGGAAAGCAGATAAATGCTAAATTGGCGTATGGATTTTAGTGTTTTTTCGGGCATAGCATCAAAATTAAAACATTTGCCGTTACCTGGTATGTACGCACAGGGCAAAATGACCCATCCCTTGCGCTACCAACAGATGATCAGCGAACTTCCAGCCCAATTTAATCCCAAACAAGCTGCTGTACTCGCGCTTTTTTTTCCCGACGAAAACAACAGTACCCAATTATTGCTGATTAAACGAGCCGACGACGGTCAAACCCATGCGGGTCAAATCGCTTTTCCTGGAGGACGTTGTGATTTGTGTGATACGGACCACCTGGATACCGCATTGAGAGAGGCTAGGGAAGAGGTGGGTATTTACCCGGGTTTAATACGCGAAATCACTCCGTTAACCCCATTGTATATTCCGCCCTCCAACCATCTAGTCCATCCATTTATGGGCATCTATCCCAGTAGTGATTTCATCAAAGACACGCGAGAAGTAGCTGCACTGATACACTGGTCGGCTGATAATTTTATCTTTTCACCCAAGTATACGGAACACGAAGTAGTTTTGGATTCAGGAAAAAAACTCAGTTTTCCAGCCTTTGATGTTGATGGGGAAACTGTTTGGGGGGCTACGGCCATGATCTTAAGTGAAATAAGGGCATTAGTCGCTGGGGTAGTGTCTTAAATTGTGTATTTTTAGCTGCTAATTTGAATGTATGCTGTTGTTGAAGAAAAATCCTTTTGGCCATTATTTGTGTTTAAAGAAATGGCTGATTCGTTACCTGGGGGCACTGACACATCAACGTTATAAAGGGTTTAATAAGCTTCAGATCGAGGGCTCTGAAGTGATTCGCCAACTTCCAGAAGTCAATGTTTTATTTGTCAGCAACCACCAGACCTATTTTGCAGATGTGGTGGCGATGTTCCACGTATTTAATGCCAGTTTAAAGGGCAGGGTTGATTCAATCAAGAATGTCGGCTATTTGTGGGAGCCTAAACTCAATGTGTATTATGTAGCAGCTGCGGAGACTATGAAACAAAGCCTCTTGGCTAAAGTGCTTGCCTACGCCGGCTCCATCAGTATTGAACGCACTTGGCGCGCTGAAGGTCAGGATGTCAACCGTCAAGTGAAAATGAGCGATATCACCAATATTGGCCGCGCTTTGGAAGACGGTTGGGTGATTACATTTCCTCAAGGAACGACCACTCCTTGGAAACCGATACGCAAAGGAACGGCTCATATCATAAAAAAGTATAAACCCGTAGTAGTTCCCGTAGTGATCGATGGTTTTAGAAGATCTTTTGACAAAAAAGGACTCTTGGTGAAGAAGAAAGGAATTCTCCAATCTATGGTGATCAAACCGCCAATGGAAATCGATTACGAGCTGGATACTGTCGAGCAGATTGTAGAGAAAATCGAGTATGCTATTGAGCAACATCCGTCTTTTCTCAAGGTATTGACTCCTGAACAAATCAGTCAGCTGGAAGAAGAAAACCAGATGAGGCGATACAGTGCACCACAAAAAAAACGCTCCTAAGGGAGCGTTTTTTTTTAGTTTCTGTAATCCAATGCAGGGGATCGGTCGCCGATTAACGGGGTATAGACAAAATTGCTTCCCCTTCTTTGGATGAATTCAGACCTAGCTTGCTCGATTAACTTTGGTTTTTGTAACAATTCAATCGCGCTTAAAGTGATGGTTTTGGCTGCCACCATCATTCCGTTGTGCGCGATGTTTGTTTTTCCAGTAGCTACTGCCTGCCAACTGTGTGAGGGAGTGCCAGGTACCCAAGTGGCGATGCGCATACCTACGGTAGGCACGGCAAAACTCACATCACCGACATCGGTTGATCCACCAGGGATGCCAACTTCTTGAAAGGGAGCTATTTTTTGGGCCGCTGAAATGGGCAGTGGTTTATCCAAGGTGGTTGAGATGCTTTGGGCAAACTGCTGATCCGCTTGACTGTATGAATATCCGCCTACTTGAACTAACTTTTCGTGAACCATGCGCTGTAGGGTTAGGTTGGGAAGTAATTCATGTGTGCCGCCAATAATTTCGTATTCCATTTGCGTTTCTGTGCCCAGGGCGGCTCCCTCAGCAGCTTTGACAATTCTGTCAAACAAATTCATGACTACTTTTCGGTCTTTATCTCTCGCGTAGTAATACACTTCTGCGAAATTAGGCACCACGTTAGGCGCTTTTCCTCCATCGGTAATCACGTAATGGATGCGAGACCCGTCAGGCATGTGCTCGCGCATCATATTGACCATCATGTTCATGGCTTCAACGGCGTCCAGTGCTGATCTGCCCTGATCAGGAGCTGCTGCCGCATGGGCAGAGATTCCTTTAAACCTAAATTTAGCAGACTTGTTGGCCAGAGAGGCCGCAGCCGAAGCCCCATGGGTTGATGCTGGGTGCCAATGCAAAACGACATCTACGTCGTCAAATAAGCCTTCGCGTACCATATAAACCTTACCAGATCCACCTTCCTCTGCAGGACATCCGTAAAATCTTATTTTTCCAGGGGTTCCTGTTCTGGTTAAAAAATTTTTCACTTCAATGGCGGCTGCCACAGATGCGGTTCCGAATAAATGATGTCCACATCCATGACCACCTACACCACCAGCAGGTGCCAAGGCAGGAATTGCTTGTTGGGAAAGGCCAGGAAGCGCATCGTACTCTCCAAGAATTCCCAGGGTGGGTCCAGAGGTACCGTATTCTGCGATAAAGGCTGTTGGGATTCCAGCAACGCCCATCGTGACTTTAAACCCATTGTTTTTAAGTGTCTCAGCCAGCAGTGCACTGCTATTGACTTCTTGGTAACCCATTTCTGCCCAATCCCAGATCTGGTCTGAAATAGCAGCATATGCTGCTTTTTTTTGATTGAGCGATTGAATTTCAGGGCTGTTTTTCTGCGCCCACATTCCTGTGTATATCCCCAAGAATAAACACAGCATCCATTTGTTGGTCATGATCGATTGTTTTGACTAAATATAATGAAATCAGCTCCTTGGGTGAAATTTTTTTAACACTGAAGCCAATTTACTTCGGTCCACATGCATATAAATTTCCGTTGTGGTGATGCTTTGGTGTCCCAACATTTGTTGAATAGACCTTAAATCAGCACCGTTTTCTAATAGATGGGTGGCAAATGAATGTCTAAAAGTATGCGGACTTATTTTCTTTGGATTTCCAATCTTCTGTGCGAGTTGCTTGATGACCGTAAAGACCATCGCCCGGGTTAATGGCGCATTCCTTCTGTTGAGAAATAGGTGATCTTCAAATCCCTTTTTTGGGGTCCACAAGTGCCTTACCTCATTTTGGTAACGAATAATGCACCGAGCGTTATAGTCGCTCAAAGGGACTAATCTCTCTTTGCTTCCTTTGCCCAATACCCGAATAAATCCCTCTTTGAAAAACAGATCTGAACACTTGAGCTGGATCAGTTCACTTACCCTAAGTCCACATCCATAAAGTGTTTCCAACATGGTGAAATTTCTTTCTCCTTCTTTGGTGCTGCGGTCAATCGCTTCAATCAGGGCGTTGATTTCCTGCTCTGATAAGGTGTCAGGCAACTTTCTGCCTAAACGAGGTCGTTCGGTGATGCGCATGGGATGATCGCTTCGCCATTGTTCCAGGACCAAATACTGAAAGAAACCTTTGGCCGCGGAGATCATGCGCGCCGAGGTAGCTGGACTTACGCTTTTTGTCAAACCATAAGTCCACGTTTGAATCTGGGATTGATCTACCTGTAAAGGCAGTGCACTATCCCCAAAATCCTGCATTTTCACTGCGAGATCATTCAAATCAAAATGATAGCTTTTGACTGTGTTTTCAGATAAACCTCGTTCTAACTTGAGGTATTGAAGATATCCCTTAATGGCTATTTCCCATTGCATGCCTAAAAGTACACATCTTCATTCATTATTTGTAAATTGCGATCTGTTTGCTGAATAAACAATCAATTGCGGTATGAAATGGATGATTATCAATGGGCCTAATATTAATTTGTTAGGTAAGCGCGAGCCCGAAGTTTACGGAAATAAAACCTTTGCAGATTATTTAGCGGAGTTGAAAATTTTGTTCCCAGAGGATCATTTAGAAGAATTTCAATCCAATATTGAAGGGGAGCTGATCGATATGATTCAAAAATCTGGATTTGAATACGATGGAATTGTTTTAAACGCTGCCGCATATACCCATACCTCTGTGGGGATTGCAGATGCGGTCAAAGCCGTTCCTGCACCAGTTGTTGAAGTACATATTTCCAATACCCATGCAAGGGAAGCCTTCAGAAAAGAGTCATTTTTATCCCCAGTAGTACACGGGGTGATTCTGGGATTTGGTTTAGACAGTTATCGATTGGCCTTGCTGGCTTTAAAAAATATGAAGCGATAAATTTTTGATTCGCATTCAATGAACAAGGGCGCCCATTGGGCGCCCTTGTTTTTGTGTTCATCACACCAATTACAGGTGAATTACTTCGCCGTAAGCATCAGCAACAGCTTCCATAACCGCCTCGCTCATCGTGGGGTGTGGGTGGATCGCCTTAAGAATTTCATGTCCGGTAGTTTCTAATTTACGGGCGACAACTGCCTCTGCAATCATGTCGGTTACTCCAGTGCCAATCATATGACACCCGAGCCATTCGCCGTATTTAGCGTCAAAAATCACTTTGACAAAACCATCTGGATTTCCGCCGGCCTGTGCTTTTCCACTAGCGGTGAATGGAAATTTACCGACTTTAATTTCGTATCCTTTTTCGATAGCTTGCTTTTCAGTAAGACCTACTGAAGCGATTTCTGGCGTGCAATAAGTACAGCCGGGAATATTGCCATAGTCCAAAGGTGCTACATGCATTTGGGCGATTTTTTCCACGCAAAGAATTCCTTCAGCAGAGGCTACGTGGGCCAATGCTGGTCCAGCAGTAACGTCTCCAATCGCGTAATAACCAGGGATATTGGTCTGATAGAAGTCATTGACTAAAATCTTGTCTCTATCTGTAGCGATACCTACCGCTTCCAAACCTATGTTTTCAATATTGGTTTTGATCCCCACGGCAGATAGAACAACATCAGCGTTTATGGTGATTTCACCTGTAGCAGTTTTTACGTGGACAACGACTCCTTTACCAGAGGTGTCCACCTTAGTTACCTCGCTAGAAGTCAGGATTTCGATACCGGACTTTTTAAAGCTTTTTTCCAACTGCTTAGAAATATCCTCATCTTCCACGGGTACAATGCGGGGCAAATATTCTACCACGGTTACCTCAGTACCCATAGAGTTGTAGAAATAGGCAAACTCAATACCAATGGCCCCACTTCCAACAACCACTAACTTTTTGGGTTGTTCTTCCAAGGTCATCGCTTTGCGGTATCCGATAATTTTTTTACCGTCTTGTGGAAGATTGGGCAGCTCTCGGCTGCGCGCTCCGGTAGCAATGATGATGTGTTGTGCCGAATACACGGTCTCTTTGCCGGTTTCGTCCTTGACAGCGACCTTTTTTCCAGGTTGCAAGGTACCGTAGCCTTTAATGACTTCAATTTTGTTTTTTTTCATCAAAAACTGAACGCCCTTGCTCATCCCGTCGGCTACAGATCTACTTCTTTTCACGACGGCGTTAAAGTCTTTGTCTACGCCGTTTACTTTTAAGCCATAGTCCGAGGCGTGTTTTAGGTATTCAAATACTTGAGCGGATTTCAAAAGTGCTTTTGTCGGGATACAACCCCAATTTAAGCAGACTCCACCTAAGCTTTCTTTTTCTACTACAGCTGTTTTTAGTCCCAGCTGAGCAGCGCGGATCGCGGTTACATATCCACCGGGCCCACTGCCCAAAACAATCACGTCAAATGCACTCATATACGTCTATTTTATTGAATAGGTTTTCGGGGGCAAAGGTACAAAAGATTTCTACTTTGCGGGTATAAATTCAAGAGCCGATCCATTGATGCAGTGCCTATTTCCTGTGGTCTCCTTGGGCCCATCGTCAAAAAAATGACCGAGGTGTCCACCGCAATTAGCGCATTGCTCCTCGATTCTGGTCATTCCAAGACTTCTGTCTGTCGCGTAGACCACACTGCCGGGAATGGCACGGTCAAATGATGGCCAACCAGAACCTGAATCGTATTTGTTTTGACTTTGAAATAGCGGGGCTTTACAGGCCTTACACACATAGATTCCTTTGTCTTTAATAGACAGCAGTGGACTTGAAAAAGGGGCTTCAGTAGCTTCGTTGCACAACACCTGATAGGCTTGGGGGTCCAGTGTTTGTTTCAGTTTTTCACGATCTTGCTGCACACTTAATTTTTTTGGTGTAGGCAAGTTTGATTGTCCGTGTGTTTTTCCTGTGGTGAGGACCAGTAAAAACAAAAACGATAGGGTCTTTATCAATTTCATCGCTTTGATTTAAAAGTTGATTTGGGTTTGGGCATCGCGCATCAATGCATTCATATTGCTCAAAGCTTCTGGATGCGCTGCTGCATAAGCTGCGGGCAATACGGCAATTCGAAAACGCTGGCCTAGTGTGAGGTTGGTCGGAAGCAATTGAAGGTTAAAGTTTCCGTACATCATCAAATTAATGTCGTAATAGGTGTGGTTATAACTGTATTGAAAGGTGCCTAAATCGCTGAAAAAACTTTGAGGAAGTAAGGTCCACACAGATTCATTCCCGTTGACTACTTGTTCTTCTAAATAGACTAATATGATATCTGATTCGTAAACCACCATATTGGTGGGTAGGGTGTAGAGGAATGAATAGTTGTTGCCTGGGGTAAAATCCGCAGTGATTTCAATCACTCTGGGCAATTCAGCTGTTTCCTCAACGTAGGTGTTCTTTTCGCAGGAGTAAAGAAAAAACAAGGTGACTAGAGATAGTAAAATACGTTTCATAGGAATAAAATTTAGGGTTTTTAATATTGAACCAAAAAGCGTACCAAAAATAGTTTATCCGCAGTAAGACTTATCACCAACTTGTATTATATTTAAAAATAAAACAGATGCCACAACTCGAGAAAGGGAGTAAGAAACTCCTTTTTGCCTGGGCCTTTTACGATTGGGCCAATTCAGTCTATAGCCTAGTCATCACCTCAGCATTATTTCCCATTTTTTACGGCGCCTTGTTTCGTATGGAGGGCATAGAAACCATCGAGGTTTTTGGCACTTCTTTGGAGCGAGGACCGCTGATCAGCTACGTGACCTCTGCGGCATTTTTGGCGATCGCGCTAATCACCCCAGTGATTGCTGGTATGGCAGACTATTTGGGCAATAAAAAAGTCTTTATGAAGGCGTTTTGTTATTTGGGGAGTCTTTCCTGTATTGGTTTGTATTGGTTCTCACTGTCTGATATTTATTTCAGTTTAGGGGCCTATTTTCTCGGTTTGGTCGGATTTTGGGTCAGTTATGCGCTCAACAACTCCTACCTGCCGGATGTAGCCTTTAAGGAACAGCAAAACCAGGTGAGCGCCAAAGGATTTTCTTTGGGTTATGTGGGCAGCGTTTTGCTGTTGCTCTTTAACTTAGCTATGGTGATGAAGCCTGAATTGTTTGGTATTTCTGGAGGGGAGGGTGTTGCCGCAGTCAAGGCCATGCGTTATTCTTTTATCAGTGTAGGACTTTGGTGGTTTTTATTTAGTCAATACACATTTTACTATTTGCCCAAAGGACATCCGAGTCACGGATCGGCCAATAGATTGCTGTTAGGAGGTATCTCAGAACTCATCGCTGTGGCGCGTCAACTCAAAACTCAGTTGATGCTCAGTCGTTATCTCAGGGCTTATTTCGTCTACAATATGGCCGTGCAAACCATCATGCTGGTCGCTGCATTTTACGGCGAACAAGAAATTGCTTGGGGCAGTGATCAAGAGCGAACCACAGGTCTGATTACCAGTATGTTGCTCATTCAATTAGTGGCGATTGCTGGAGCTCAGGTCACCGCAAAGGCAGCTGCACGCTGGGGAAATATTCGAGTTTTAATTGCGATCAATACCCTTTGGGTGTTGATTTGTATCGAAGCCTTTTTCTTGGAAACCCCCGCCGATTTTTATCTGGCCGCTTTTTTTGTGGGTTGGGTGATGGGATCAATTCAGGCGTTATCCAGATCTACCTATGCTAAATTTTTGCCCGAAACCGAAGACACGGCATCCTACTTTAGTTTTTACGATTCAGCTGAGAAGTGGGGGATTGTCCTGGGCACCTTTTTATACGGAGCAGTCGCTCAATACACGGGAGATATGCGCATTGCCATCGCGATACTAGGTTTGTTTTTTGTTTTGGGTATTCTGTTGCTCCGCGGCGTCAAAGAGCCCGACCAGGTGATTCAAATGACTTGAAGCGCCTCGGCAAATGCGCGCCACAATGATTCTTCGGGCACAGGAGCCGTAATCTTGATCGGCTTTTGTTGTACGGGGTGAACAAAGGCCAATGATCTGGCGTGCAAAGAAATGCTTCCGTCTGGATTTGATCGATCAAATCCGTATTTTAAATCGCCTTTAATCGGACATCCAATGGCAGCCAACTGCGCTCTGATTTGGTGATGTCTTCCCGTATGCAGGTCGATTTCCAGCAAAGTGTATCGATCCAAAGAAATCAAAGTCTTGTAGCTCAATGAGGCGATTTTAGCTTCTGGGACAGGTTTTATATGCGCGTAGGATTTGTTTTGCTTCGTGTTGCGCAGCAAATGGTGGATCAGCTCTCCGCTGGGAGATTCAGGTCGATTTTTAACAATTGCCCAATAGGTTTTTTGGGCCTGTTTCTCGGCAAATATTTTATTGAGTCTCGGCAGCGCTTTTGAGCTTTTTGCATAGACCACCAAGCCTGTAGTCGGACGGTCAAGTCGATGGGGCACACCTAAATATACTGCTCCTGGTTTTTGGTCTCGTTTTTTTATCCAGGCTTTAATGTGTTCGCCCAAGGGCAAATCACCCGTTTGGTCACCCTGCACCAGGTCGCCAGATCTCTTGTTGACCACCACCAAGTGGTTGTCCTCATAAAGTATCTGTAAGTTAGTTTCGTTAGAGCTAGACAAGGTTAGTATTGTTCTTGTGCATTGGGGAAATCTACTGATTTAACATCAGCGACGTATTGGCCTATGGCTTGGCTCATGTCTTGATATAAATTCATGTAGCGTCTTAAAAATCTCGGGTTAAATTCATGGGTCATCCCTAACAAATCGTGTATCACCAAGACTTGTCCATCAACTCCTGAGCCTGCGCCGATTCCGATGACCGGCATCTCCAATGATTGCGCTACTTCTTGTGCCAATACAGCGGGTACTTTTTCGATCACCATACCAAAACATCCCAATTCTTGAAGCAGCAATGCGTCTTCTTTCAGGCGCAATGCTTCGGCTTCTTCCTTGGCGCGTACCGTATATGTTCCAAATTTGTAGATGGATTGCGGGGTGAGTCCCAAGTGTCCCATCACTGGAATTCCCGCGTGCAGTATGCGTTTAATCGATTCTTTGATTTCTTTACCGCCCTCTAATTTTACGGCGTGAGCACCGCTTTCCTTCATGATGCGTATGGCAGATTTTAGCGCCTCTTTCGGATCGCTTTGATAATAGCCAAAAGGGAGATCAACAACGACGAGCGCTCTTTCGACAGCCCGAACTACAGCACTGGCGTGGTAGATCATTTGATCTAGGGTGATGGGTAAAGTGGTCTCGTGTCCCGCCATTACATTCGATGCTGAATCTCCTACCAAAATTACGTCCACTCGAGCGTGGTCAACAATCTTGGCCATGGTGAAGTCATAGGCGGTTAGCATAGAAATTTTCTCCCCTTTTTTCTTGAGATCGCTGAGGGTTTTTACGGTCACTTTCTTGTGCTCAGGTGTGGCTGCGGACATGGCTAAAGTTTAGGGGTTAAAGGTAGGGATATTTGAAAAACAAATCAGCAGTCGCTCAACCCTACACTGAGGGCAAGACCAGCTGTGGATGTTTCTTTGTAATTAGCATTCATGTCTAAAGCGGTTTCCCACATGGTTTTTACCACGGCATCCAAAGAGATTTTGGCATCGCTAGGGTCTGCATCTAAGGCCAATGTTGCGGCGTTAATCGCTTTAATGGCCCCCATAGAATTGCGCTCAATACAGGGGATTTGAACCAATCCTTGAATAGGGTCGCAGGTGAGTCCCAGGTGGTGTTCCATCGCGATTTCAGCAGCCATGAGCACTTGCTGAGGCGATCCTCCGGAGACAGAGGTCAGTCCAGCTGCTGCCATTGCGGCAGAAACACCAATCTCTGCCTGACACCCACCTAAGGCAGCTGAAATGGTAGCCCCTTGTTTAAAGATGCTGCCTATGGTCGCTGAGACCAGTAAAAATTCTTTGATTTCATCCAGGTTTGCGTCGTGGTTGTCAATGACTAAATAGTAGAAAAGCACAGCGGGTATCACGCCAGCACTTCCGTTGGTTGGCGCGGTGACAACCTTGCCCATGGCAGCATTTACTTCATTGATGCTTAAGGCAATACAGCTCACCCATTTGAGTATTTCTTTAAATTTAATTTCGGTAGATCTAATCGCGGAAATCCAATCTTCAACCCCAGTGTAGGGGGTGTCCTTAATCAGCAATTGGTGCAGGTGGAAGGCTCTGCGTTTAACGGCCAATCCACCGGGTAACACGCCCTCGCTGTGACATCCTTCATAGGCTGAGTCGCGCATTACCTGCCAAATCGCCCGAATTTGCTCATCTATTTCCTCAGGTGTATTGAACACAGACTCATTGGCCATGGCTATTTGGGCGATTGAGGCACCTTGTTTTCTGCAGTGGGCCAAAAGTGCTTCGCCGCTGCTGTACGGGAAAGGCACTTGAGGCAAGGAGGTGTTGTTTTGGTGTTCTGTGAGATGCTCTTGAACAATAAATCCACCTCCTACAGAAAAATAGGTTTGCTGTGTCAGGACTTTTCCTGCTTCATAAGCAGTAAATGTCAATCCATTGGGATGGTAGTCCAAAAAAGTTTTTTGAAAGAATAGGTCTTTGTCTAGGTCAAATGGGATGGGTTGCACCCCCCACAACATCACTTGCTTGTTGTGGTGCATTTGGTGCAGTGCTGCTTCAATCTCCTCTGCTTGAATAGTTACCGGATCCCATCCGCCCAATCCCAACAGAATTGCTTTATCTGTGGCGTGTCCTTTTCCAGTGAGTGCCAGTGATCCATAAAGGTGAACTTGTATCTGGGATATCCGCGCTCGGTAGTTTTGTTCGAGCAGGTGTTGGGTGAACTTTTGCGCACTTCGCCAAGGACCTAGGGTATGGGAACTAGAGGGGCCTACACCGATTTTAAGCATATCAAAAACGCGGATGTATTCCATAATATCAGTGCTATTGTCCCACGAATATACGTCAATGTGAGCAGCGGAACAAGCAGATGATGCCTCGGAAAAACGTAATTATCTGTCAATAATATGTCAGCTTGTCATGTTTTCATCCATGGCACAAACCTTGCTTTTAGGGGAGTAATCACACTTAATACAACTGTTATGAGCAAAATTATAGGTATTGACTTAGGAACAACCAACTCTTGTGTTTCCGTTATGGAAGGCAACGAACCAGTAGTTATTCCAAATGCAGAAGGAAAAAGAACGACACCTTCAGTAATCGCTTTTGTTGAAGGCGGTGAAATCAAGGTAGGGGATGCTGCCAAAAGACAAGCAGTTACCAACCCTCATAAAACGATCTACTCGATTAAAAGATTCATGGGCAACAAATTTTCGGAGTCCAAACAGGAAGTGGGTCGTGTCCCTTACACAGTGGTCCAAGGAGACAACGATACGCCGAGGGTAGACATTGACGGTCGTTTGTATACACCACAAGAATTATCTGCGATGATTCTTCAAAAAATGAAAAAAACAGCTGAAGACTACTTGGGACAAGAAGTGACTAGAGCTGTGATTACAGTGCCTGCATATTTTAACGACGCCCAAAGACAGGCGACCAAAGAAGCAGGGGAGATCGCTGGATTAAAAGTAGAGCGTATTATCAATGAGCCAACTGCGGCCTCATTGGCCTACGGGTTGGACAAAAAACACACAGACCAAAAAATTGTGGTTTTTGACTTTGGAGGCGGTACTCATGACGTATCTATTCTTGAGTTAGGAGATGGTGTTTTCGAGGTGCTTGCCACAGATGGAGATACTCACCTAGGTGGTGATGACGTCGATCAGACCATCATCGATTGGTTGGCTGATGAGTTCAACGCGGAAGAATCTATGGATTTGCGCAAAGATGCTATGGCGCTTCAGCGTTTGCGCGAGGCTGCTGAAAAAGCCAAAATTGAGCTTTCCTCTTCTTCGCAAACCGAGATTAACCTTCCCTATATCACGGCAACAGCCTCAGGACCTAAGCACTTGGTGCGCACATTAACCCGTGCCAAATTTGAGCAATTGATTTCAACCTTGGTTGAGCGCACTATCAAGCCTTGCGAATCTGCATTAAAGGCTGCAGGATTATCCAAAAGCGATATCGATGAGATTATTTTGGTGGGTGGATCAACCCGTATCCCAGCTGTTCAAGAGGCTGTAGAGAAATTCTTCGGAAAAAAACCTTCCAAGGGTGTGAACCCCGATGAGGTAGTAGCGGTAGGTGCTGCGATTCAAGGAGGTGTATTGACCGGAGATGTAAAAGATGTATTGTTGCTCGATGTGACACCGCTTTCTTTGGGTATTGAAACTATGGGTGGGGTAATGACCAAGTTGATCGAGTCAAACACCACGATTCCTACCAAGAAATCTCAAGTGTTTTCAACCGCTGCGGACAATCAACCTTCTGTGGAGATCCATGTGCTTCAAGGTGAGCGCCCCATGGCTCAAGACAACAAAACCATTGGAAGATTCCACTTGGATGGTATTCCACCAGCACAAAGAGGTGTACCGCAAATTGAGGTGACCTTTGACATTGATGCCAATGGAATCATCAAGGTGTCTGCCACAGATAAGGCGACCAACAAAACACAAGATATTCGCATTGAGGCTTCTTCAGGTTTGACCGAGGATGAAATCAAGCGCATGAAGGCTGAGGCTGAGGCCAATGCTGAGGCGGATAAAAAAGCTAAAGAAACAGCTGAAAAACTCAATGAGGCAGACAGCATGATTTTCCAAACCGAGAAACAACTCAAAGAGTTTGGAGATAAGATTTCTGCAGACAAAAAGGCTCCTGTGGAGACTGCTTTATCAACGCTCAAAACTGCCTTTGAAACTAAGGATTTGGCTCAGATTACTCCAGCTTTAGACGCGCTTAACGAGGCTTGGAAAAACGCTTCCGAGGAAATGTACAAAGCGCAGGCAGAAGCTCAGGGTGGAGCAGGAGCTGCACCAGATGGTCAGGCAGGCCCAGAAAGCGCTGGCGACCAAGTGGAGGATGTAGATTTTGAAGAGGTAAAATAAAAGGTGAATACACCAGAAAAAGGACGGCTTTGCCGTCCTTTTTTGTTTGATTTAGGCCTTTAAAAGCGTAATTTCGAAACACAACAATACCAAGATCATGACTCAAGAAGAAATACTGGCGCAGTGCAATAAACGTTGCCCAAACACATTGATGGAGACCCTGTCTATCGAATATACTGCGGTTGATTTAACCGCTAAAACACTGACTGGGCGCATGCCGGTTAACCCTAGGGTCCATCAGCCGGATGGGGTGTTGCACGGGGGCGCTATGGTAGCTCTGGCTGAAAGTATTGGATCTGCAGCTGTCCATATTTTTTTAGACACCCAAAACGCTGTGGTCCGCGGTATAGAAATATCTGCCAACCACGTCAAGAGTATGCGAGAAGGCTACGTATATGCTGTCGCTCAATTAATTCATCCCGGAAGGACGATGCAGCTCTGGAAAATTGATCTGTCAGATGAATCAGGTGCACTGATTTCGTCCTGTAAATTAACGACACTAAGTCTGCCGAAAAAATAATGTCCTCCAAAAAAACACCACTTGAAATGGCATTAGAAAAGCACAGAGGGCAACATTTGCCCTGGGCTTGTTTTTCTATGCCCCACCAAAACGAGGTGCAATTGGTGTTGCAGTCCACCGACGAGTGGTTAGTCCCTGATTTTTGTACCACAGGTTTTGTCGCAGCTCCTTTTGATGAAGCGGCTCAACCATCGGTGTTTTTTAGACCTGATCTACAGTGGGTGGCTCTTAGATTTGAGCTCGGGGACCCATCAAAACCCACCAGCCAAATAAAGTTGAGCGACCAAGGGCGAGACGATCACGCAGCTCAGGTGCGCAAAGCACTTCAGTCCATTGAAGCACAAGATTTGTCCAAAGTTGTTGTGGCTAGATCCATTGATTTTGCTGGCGCATTTGACTTTTGGTTGCTTTTTAAGCGAATGCTACACGCTTACCCCGCTGCCATGGTGGTTGTTTGGTCGCATCCCAAGGTTGGGGTTTGGATGTGTGCCACTCCAGAGCGTTTGTTGCGCACTGAGTCGCAAAATTTGGAAACAGTCGCGTTGGCGGGTACCGTAACTGCACCGTCTCTCAACGAGGTGGTATGGGGGGATAAAGAAATTCAAGAACAACAGTGGGTGACCCGTGATATCGAGCAATCCCTGCAAAAATTAGGGTTATTACCTTCAATCAGCCCAGTAGCCACAGTTCAGGCCGGGCCATTGTTTCATCTAAACCAGACCATCAGTGCGGACCGAAATGGGATGGACTTAAAGACGATTGTCAACGCTTTACACCCCAGCCCAGCCATTGGTGGAACACCTAAACTGAAGGCCTTGGAATTGATTAGGGATTTAGAGCCAAAAGGTCGAGGTTTTTATGCGGGCTATCTCGGATGGATTGACGCAGATGAATCCGACGAGGTTCAGGCTGATTTATATGTCACCCTGAGGTGTTTGTCTTGGCAAGATGATTGCGTGACCCTCTATGTCGGCGGTGGGATTGTGGCGGGTTCACATCCGGATAAAGAATGGGAGGAGACCCAAGCCAAGGCCCGGGTATTGGCCCGGCTGCTCGAATAAAATTATCCCTTAAAACTTGGGAAAACCAGCGTTTGATGCCTACTTTTGCGTCATGCTGTACCCCAAAATTGCATTGGCCAGATGGGCGGTTGCTTACTGCAAGGCCTTTGGCATCCAACGCATCGTTTTGTCCCCTGGATCCCGCAATGCGCCGTTGTTGTTGGGTTTTAGTCAGGATCCATTTTTCACCTGTGTCCAGGTGGTCGATGAACGCAGTGCGGGGTTTATCGCTCTAGGTATGGCTCAAGTAAGCCAACAACCAGCCGCCCTAGTCTGTACTTCAGGATCTGCGCTGGCCAACTACTATCCAGCTGTGCTTGAAGCCCATTACAGCAATATTCCACTTTTGGTCCTCTCAGCAGATCGCCCACCTTATATGTGGGAGCGCGCAGATGGACAAACCATTGTTCAGGATCATTTTTTTGGGCCCCATATACGTTTTTCCGCGACCCTTCCCATGGATGATGACGCTTTGCCCAAGTGGTATCGGGAAAAAATTAACCAGTCGATCGATCAAAATTCAACCCAAACGCTTGAAGCCCAACAAAAGGTATTTGAGCAAGCATTTGCCGTGTTGTTTCAGTCTCGGGGACCGGTGCATTTGAATCTTCCTTTTGAAGAACCTCTTTACGCCACACAAACTACGACAGAACCGTTGATTCTGTCTTCTTCTGCAGCCCGTAAATCCATTGAACTAGCGGATCACTGGGACCAGTTTCAATCGGTGTGGCAACAATCCGCCAGAGTCATGGTATTGGTGGGTGTAGACTTACAGGGAGCAACTCATCAAACTGCCGTGGATTGGTTGGCCGAACAGCCCCATGTATTGGTGTTTACTGAAAACACCTCAAATATTCATCATCCCAAGGTGATAGCTTCCATCGATCAGTTCATCGGCCCTATAGAAATCAGCGATCAATCCGCTGCCCTGATGACAGATTTACAGCCGGATCTTTTGATCACCTGGGGAGGACCTGTAGTTTCAAAAAAAATCAAACAGTTTTTGCGTACCCATGCGCCGAAACATCATTGGCACCTGGGTGAAACACCTGCATTTGACACCTATTTTTGCGGCGTCCAGACTCTGCCGATTCCAGTAGAGGATTTGGTGGATCGATGGATTAAGATAGCTCACCAACCAACGAGTAGCTATGGGGCTATTTGGCAAGAGCGCTATACGGGAATGACTCGAGTAGCGATAGACTATCGCGCCCAAATGCCTTTTTCTGATTTTTGGGTATACCATCAACTCATGCAGTCCTTGGATCGGCCATATACGCTACAGTGGGCCAATAGTTCAGTGATTCGATACGCCCAACTGATTCAACAACCAAAACATATTACCGCTTATTGCAATCGCGGTACCAGCGGAATTGAAGGCAGTAGCTCCACGGCGGTGGGTGCCGCGCTGGTCAGTGAAAACCCCACTATTTTGGTGACAGGAGATTTAAGCTTTTTCTACGACAGCAATGCGTGGTGGAACGATGTGTTGCGTCCTGATTTTAGGATTTTATTGGTCAATAATGGAGGTGGAGGTATCTTCAGGATTCTGCCCCAAGCGATCGACATGCCTGGATTCACCCAACATGTGGAAACAGCTCACCAAAGAAGTGCCGATACCCTCTGTGCCGCTTACCACATCGGATACTTGAGCGCTCGCGATGCAATGGAATTCTCCCGTGCTGTTCAGCAGTGGCTAGGGCCCAGTACACGCCCTCAATTGCTGGAAGTATTTACCGATCCCAAGACAAACGACCAAACCCTTAAAGATTATTTTACTACCCTCGCTAAATTCATTGGATTATGATTGTACTTGGCACACTAAACACCTTGACCATCCTCAGAGAAACCAGTGTAGGGCTCTTTTTGGGGGACGAAGAAGGTACAGATATCTTGTTGCCCAACAAATACGTGCCATTGCATTACGATTTGGGGGATCAACTTTCGGTATTTTGCTATTTGGACCACGAGGAAAGACCTGTGGCTACCACGTTGACCCCATTTGTCATGCGCAACCAATTTCAATTGCTCAGGGCAGTAGAGGTGAATCAGATCGGGGCATTTATGGACTGGGGCCTCGAAAAACATTTGTTTGTTCCGTTTAAGGAACAACGCCAAAAAATGACTGCAGGACAATCTTATGTAGTTTTCTGCTATTTAGACGAAAAGTCTTTTCGCTTGGTGGGTTCCAACAAGATCGATAAGTTTTTGTCCAACGAGGGTGTTTCCTATGAAGTGGGTACACCTGTTTCCGTTTTAATCTCCAGAAAGTCAGACCTGGGTTGGGATGCGATCATTGAGCACAAGCACAAAGGGTTGCTTTATGAAAATGAGGTGTTTTCTCCCTTGCATGTGGGGCAAATAACGACGGCTTACATCAAACACCTCAGACCAGATGGTAAAATTGATCTACAGCTAAAACCTTTGGGTGTCGAGGCATTGGCCCCTGCAGCAGAAATTATTTTGCAGTATTTAGCGGACAACGGAGGATCAATGCCCTATGGGGATTTTTCCACTCCGCAAGAGCTTCAAGAGGTGTTCCAAATGAGCAAGAAAACATTTAAAAAAGCCTTAGGCACCTTGTACAAAGAACAAAAAGTAACGCTTTCTCCTGATGGAACCCAGCTTGTATAAATCAAAAGGGTTGTTGTTTTGGATCCGGGCTGCGCGGTTGCGGACACTGCCACTCTCGGTATCGGGTATATTGGCCGGATCTGGGTGGGGCGTGACCCAAGGTGTTTTTCAATGGCCCATTTTTTTTAGCGCTTTGCTCACCACCATCTTTTTTCAGGTGCTTTCCAATTTTGCCAACGACTACGGTGATGGAGTTAAGGGTACAGATCAACAGGGTCGCTTAGGCCCTGAGCGGTTGTTGCAACATTCTGATGCGGCTAAATCAACCCTAAAATGGGTTTTGGTGGCATTTGCTGTGTTAAGTATCGCTAGTGCTGCCCTGACGTTGTATCTGTCTTTTGGGTGGGAACGCCAATATTGGTTGATTTTTATGGGGCTTACTGCAGCTTCCATCGCAGCCGCAATTGGGTATACGGTAGGCAAACACGCCTATGGATACTTGGGGTTGGGCGATATATTTGTGTTTGTTTTTTTTGGCATGCTCGGAGTTTGGGGCAGCGCGTTTTTATATACCAAAATATGGGATCCTTACAGTCTATGGCCATTGGTTTGGGTCATCGGCATGGGTTCTGTGGGGGTGTTAAATCTCAACAATATGCGCGATGCACAAAGCGATGCTTTGAGCGGAAAGAAAACCTTGGCGGTTCGATTAGGTCCTCGTTATATGCTTTGGTACCATTCGTTTCTGATCATTTCTATCGGTTTAGTCACCCTTTATTGGGTAGGTGTTCAATTCCAGAACTGGACCCTGTTTTCTTTGTTTATTCCCCTGTTTTTTTACGGTAAACACCTAAAAAAGGCATGGAGGGAGCGCACACCAAAAAGTTGGGATGGTGAATTAAAGACAGTAGCGCTTTCCACTTTTTTTTGGTCATTAGGTTGGTTTTTGTGGTCTTTTACTGCGCATTTTTAATTATATTCATCAGATGGAGGTCCCTGTTTTTCATATTTTGTTGGTAGCTGATGACCCATCACTGGTGCAACATTTGGTTGATTTGTGCCTTAAGCTCGGTCACCGACCAGTGTATATCTCCAATCGTTTGAATGAAGTTGACGAGGTATTGATGTATGAACCCGTGGACATCGTGTTGTTGCATCAGGATTTGCCCGAGGCGAGCCTAGTAGCGGCATTGGTCAGAAACACCCATGAAATACCCTTGGTCTGGATTTTAAATGCGGCTTCAGGGGTTGAAGTGATCGGTGAACTAATGGGTGCCACGCCTCAGGGATTTATCGAGGATCCCATCGGAATAACGGCTCTGCAAGGAACGCTGTGGACTGCTTACCAGCACGGAATACTCACCACAGAAGTCACCGAGCCCATGGTCACGGATGATTTAGTTTTGGACGAAGCATTAAAATCAAAGCAATCTTTTTTTACCGACTGTATGTTTTTGCCGGTGGATGACCAGCTCATCAAGATCAACTACCGCGATATTCTGTATGTCAAGTCAGACAACGTGTATGTAGAAATTTACACCAAGACACAGACTTATCTGTTTAGGTCATCTTTGACCAATTTTTTGGCCAAAATGCCCGCAGATTTGTTTTTTCGCACCCATAAGTCTTACGGAGTCAATCTGCAACATATTGAAGCCGTCAACCACATTGACCTGTTGATTCAAGGCCAAAAAATTCCTATTTCAAAAACGTTTAAACAGTTTTTGCTCGATGTCACTAGGTGATCCTGTTCAAGCTAAGATGGTTCACTATCCTCTGGCGTTTAAAAAGCCCAGCGGAACTTCTAGGGGTGTGCTCACCACCAAAGACTCCTGGTTGATTTATTTGACCCAGGGTGATCGTTGGGGCCTAGGCGAATGTTCCCTGATACAGGATTTGAGCCCTGATCCCATGTCTGGGTTTGTCGATCAACTCAGGTGGGTGGAATCCCACGCATCCATGGGTTTTGAAACGGTTTATCAACAGTTGAGCCAATACCCCAGCATTCGATTTGGTTGGGAACAAGCTTGGCAAAGTCTTCACGCCCAAAACCCCATGCATTTATTTCCCAGTAGTTTTACCCGGGGTGAGGTGCCCATTGACATCAATGGGTTGGTATGGATGGGGCCAATAGACCAGATGCGCCAAGAGGTTTCCGACAAGATCAATCAGGGATTTAAAGCGGTAAAATTTAAGGTAGGTGCCCTTGATTTTACATCAGAGTTGAACTTGATTCGAGAGGTGCGCGCCCTGTATCCCGAAGATCAAGTGGGTATTCGCTTGGATGCCAATGGAGGATTTCCGCCCCATCAGGCGCTTCATTATCTCGAACAATTATCCCCTTTGGGTATTCATTCCATTGAACAACCTGTTTCCCCCAAGTACAGAAAATTATTGGGCGAACTCTGTGCACAAAGCCCTATTCCCATTGCCTTGGACGAATCCTTGATCGGTTTGGAACAACCTGGGGAAAGAGATGAACTGCTCGATGAAGTATCACCCCAATACCTGATTTTAAAGCCCAGCTTAATCGGAGGTTTTAGGTCTGCTCAGGACTGGATCTCCAGAGCGGAACAACGGGGTATTCAGTGGTGGGTAACTTCTGCCTTGGAGAGCAATATCGGTCTTAACGCCATTGCTCAATGGACCTTTACTCAGCAGAGCAAATTGCTGCAAGGTCTGGGTACAGGAGGTTTATTTACCAATAATATTGAAGGACCATTGACCGTTGATCACGGACGGCTTTGGTACGACACTAATAAAGAATGGTCACCAATACCACAACTATGATCAAGAGAAATAGTTACCTACAGCAAGGATATCAAAGCAAAGGGTCCCTTTGGAAATATCTGCCCATACCAGGTTTTTTTATCATGGTGATGGCCTTGAGTTACGCCGTGATTCAATACGGTCAGATCGATGTTGCCGCTTTGATGGGGCAAGAAATATCGCGAAAAGGGGCCAATAGATTTCTATTCGAATCACTGGCACAGTTTGCCCTTGGTTTGGCCGTACTTCTTTTTTGGGTGCGCTGGATTCATCGCCAAAGCTTTAACTCGTTGATCAGCTCAAGAGACCGCATCGATTGGTCTCGTGTGTTCTTTGGTTTTGCAGTTTGGGGTTCCATGGTGCTTATAGGATTACTGATCAGCTTTTGGTTTCACGGTCAAGATTTTATTTTCGTGTGGAAGGGATCGTCTTTTTGGTGGCTTTTGGTTATTTCCCTGACGATGATCCCTTTGCAGACTTCATTTGAAGAAGTGCTTTTTAGGGGATACATGATGCAGGGATTGGGCAGGTTGTTCCGCAATGCTTGGGGACCATTAGTGGTTACTTCTGTTTTATTTGGACTGATGCACATAGGAAATCCAGAAGTGCAAAAACTAGGTCTGCTGAGTTTGGTATACTACATCTCCACTGGTTTTTTCTTGGGGATCATCACCTTGATCGATGAAGGATTGGAATTGGCGATGGGTTTTCACGCAGCCAACAATATTTTTACCGCTGTTTTGGTCACTTCAACTTGGACAGCTTTCCAAACAGATGCACTGTTTATGGATGTGTCACAGCCCAGTTTAGGTGCTGAGGTTTGGTTGCCAGTGGTTATTTTCTTTCCCATCACTTTTTGGATTTTTAAACGCAAGTATCACTGGACCAACGCTTGGCAAAAGTGTACGGCGCCGGTGGTACCCCCTAGTGACCAATCTGCCCAATAAATGGACCAGAAGCCAATTGCATTTGATTTAGTTCATCCTGATTTTACTTGGGAAGGAATTCACATGGACATCCCAACACTGTTGGCGCGCATGGAATCGGATTTATCGGATACCCGTCCTTGGATTCGCGCTCGTGCCCAGTGGGTGCAATCCTGGCTACAATCGGATGCCCCACTCGAGGTACTTACTTCAGGGACTACAGGGGCGCCCAAATCAATTTTCTTTACCAAAGCTCAAGCTCACTATTCCTGTAAGGCGACAGGTCAGTTTTTGGGTTTGGGTGCAGGTACCCGTGCTTTAATTGCGCTTTCCTGCGATTATGTGGCAGGTAAAATGATGTGGATTAGGGCTTTGACGCTGGGATGGTCGATTACAGAAGTCGATCCAGGAGCATCGCCTTGGTCAGAGCAACAGGGGCCTTTTGATTTTGTGGCCCTGGTACCGCTTCAATTGGCTGGCTGTAAAACTACTTTATCTCGATTTAAACAGGTGTTGGTGGGGGGGGCGCCCTTAGGCGCCCCCCTCATTTCAGATTTGCTATCGGGCGCAGGCTTGACCAAGATCTGGGTTTCTTTTGGAATGGCGGAAACACTGACTCATTTTGCCTTGTCAGAACTCAGCGATGATCCAGGAAGACTGAAATACAAACCGCTGCCAGGGGTGACCTTAACCCAAAACAATCAGGGGTGTTTGGTGGTTGATTATCCCTCGCTTCAGATACATAACTTCGCAACCCGTGATGTCGTCGAGCTGGATAATGAGGACGGATTTATTTGGTTGGGTAGGGCAGATAACGCGATCAACTCAGGAGGGATAAAACTATACCCGGAAAAAATAGGCCAATTGATCGGTCATTTGATCGATGGGCCATTTGATTTGGGAGGTGTAGCCGATCCAAAATGGGGGGTTGCCTTGGGTCTTGCTACCGAAAAAAGGCAAGGAATTCATTTGCTTCAAACATTGGCCGATTCTGGCTTGCTTATGCCCAGTGAAGTGCCCAAATATTTATGGGTGATCGATCTGCCCAAAACTGCTTCTGGCAAAGTAAAAAGCCGTGAATTATGGCAAGCCATTGCCCAGGGATCTGCGGGTGATCCGATAGAAACAAAACATTAAACCTGAAGCACACCCATATTAAACGGAGCTATATCTGGATTGTGGTTGGCAGCCTCAATGCCCATAGAAATCCATGTTCTGGTTTCTCTGGGATCAATTACTGCATCAGTCCATAAACGAGCAGCAGCATAAATAGGGGAGGTTTGTTTGGTGTACCGCTCTGTGATTTCGCCAATCATTTTGTCCTTCACAGCATCATCTATGGCGACTCCGCTTTTGATCAAACGTTCCTGCTCGATCTGCCAAAGCACTTGTGAAGCAGCTTTTCCACCCATCACTGCCAACTGAGCACTGGGCCAAGCGACGATTAATCTAGGATCAAATGCCTTGCCGCACATGGCATAGTTGCCAGCGCCAAAGCTGTTGCCAACAATTACAGTAAACTTGGGAACCGTTGAATTGGCGACCGCATTGACCATTTTTGCTCCATCTTTTATAATTCCTCCGTGCTCGCTTTTGCTTCCCACCATAAATCCAGTAACGTCTTGCAAAAAAACTAAAGGAATGCGTTTTTGGTTGCAGTTGGCGATAAAACGCGTTGCTTTATCTGCGGAATCGGAATAGATCACCCCGCCCATTTGCATCTCTCCTTGAGCGGATTTGATGATGGAGCGCTGATTGGCTACAATCCCTACCGCCCAACCTTCAATACGCGCATAACCGGTCAGTATTGTTTTTCCGTAATCCTCCTTGTAGGAAACCCAGGAATCTTTGTCGATCAACCCTTCAATCAGATTCATCATGTCATAAGGTGTCGCTACAGAGGTGGGCAGATGACCCAGTATTTCCTCCTGTGGGTAGGTGGGCACTTCCGGTTTGATTCGATCAAATCCTGCGGTGGGCTTATGGCCCAAAGAACCCATCACTTTTCTGATGCGGTCAAGGGCATCTCGGTCGTCTTTTGCTTTGTAATCGGCCACACCGCTGATTGAATTGTGGGTAGTGGCACCACCTAGGGTTTCGTTGTCGATGGATTCGCCAATGGCAGCTTTCACCAGGTAACTTCCTGCCAGAAAAACACTGCCTGTCTTGTCCACCATGATGGCTTCGTCACTCATGATCGGCAGATAAGCGCCACCGGCCACACAAGAGCCCATGATGGCGGCAATTTGAGTGATCCCCATACTGCTCATCTTGGCATTATTTCTGAAGATACGGCCAAAGTGTTCTTTATCCGGAAAAATTTCGTCTTGCATGGGCAAATACACCCCAGCACTATCCACCAAATAAATGATGGGTAAATGGTTTTCTATAGCTATTTCTTGGGCCCTCAGATTTTTTTTTGCGGTCATAGGAAACCAAGCCCCTGCCTTTACAGTAGCATCGTTGGCCACCACAACACACAGTCTTTTTTGGATATACCCAACCACGACCACCACACCTGCACTGGGACAACCGCCTTGTTCGGCATACATATCCTCACCGGCCAAGGCACCTATTTCTAATCGTCTTGATTTTGGATCCAGCAGGTAATCAATGCGTTCACGGGCACTCCACTTTCCCTGTGCGTGCAGTTTGGCCAGTTTGTCTTTACCGCCTCCCCAGGCAACACGACCTAGTTTTTGACGCAGTTCGGCCAAAGTAGTTTTGTGAAAATCTTCGTTTTTGTTGAAGGTTAGGTCCATATATCGGTATATGATGGCTAAGATAAGTACTATTTATGATTATTTTTGAACCAAACCGCCCCTATGTACACAGCACAAAAGCCCCTGGGATGGGGCATCATTGGATTGGGAAAGATCGCGCATTCATTTGTCCGTGACTTGGCTTTAGTGCCTGAAGCACGCCTGGTTGCAGTCGGTTCACGAAGTCGAGAAAAAGCGGATGCGTTTGCCCAGCAGTATGCTGAGGATGGACAAACGCCAGTCACGGCATGTGACAGCTATGAAGCTTTGTTGGCCCTGGAAGAAGTGTCTGTCGTGTATATCGCCACACCCCATACCAGCCACGTAGAGTGGTCTTTAAAGGCACTAGCGGCTGGGAAACATGTGCTCTGTGAAAAACCAATGGCCATGACGCCTGAAGAAGTGAAACAAGTCACTGGATTGGCCCGTGAAAAGGGGTTGTTTTTTATGGAGGCTTTATGGTCCAGATTTAATCCAGCTGTTCAAAAAGCGATTGATTATGCCCAAGAAGGTCATTTGGGTAAACTGAGTTATGTGCAAGCGGATTTTGGTTTTTTTGCGCTGGACCGCGATCCCGATTCCAGGCTGCTCAACCCTGAATTAGGGGGCGGTTCTCTATGGGATATCGGGATATATCCCATTTTTTGGGCCTATCAACTTTTGGGTATGCCTACCTCCATGGTGGTCGCTCAGACACTCGCCCGTACGGGTGTTGACGCTCAGTTGCGCATTGATTTTTTATACCCAGAGGCAACCGCTCAGCTTCTGTCCAGTTTTGCCACTTTTTCAGCCATGACCGCCCAAGTAGGCGGTACTTCGGGCAGTGTTTTGTTGCATCCCAGATGGCATGAAACGGATCGCCTCACCCTGCAAACACCTGAACGAGGAATCGAAACTGAGGTGTTTCAACTCGATGGCAAAGGGTATACTTATGAAATCAGGGAAGTGATTCAATGTATCAGCCAAGGCAGGCTGGAAAGTTTGCTTTGGAGTCATCAAAACAGTTGGGAGCTCAACAGTTTGTTGGCGGATGTTGCAGAATCTGCAAATTCATCGGGGACCTGAAAAAAAATAGCGATATTTGGACGCTAAATAGATAAAATTATGGACAAGAATACCGTTTTGGGTTATGCTACATTAATCATGATCGCGATGGGATTATTGCTCATCGGATTGGGCGCATTTAAGTACGATGATGTCGCTGGGTGGGGATTTGCCGCAGTTGGTTTGGGATTTTTTGCCATCGCATGGGTATTTAATGCACTAAAAGGAAGGGTTTAACCAACTATTTTTTGAATATGTCAGACGATAAGAAAGTTATTTTTTCGATGTCAGGGGTCACCAAGACCTATAAGAGTGCCCAAACCCCAGTGCTTAAAAACATTTATTTGAGTTTTTTCTACGGTGCCAAAATCGGTATTTTAGGTTTAAACGGCTCCGGAAAATCTACGCTGCTCAAAATCATTGCAGGTGTGGACAAAGATTACCAAGGAGATGTGGTTTTTTCTCCCGGTTATCGGGTGGGTTATTTGCCACAAGAACCCTTATTAGATCCTGATAAAACGGTACTGGAAGTGGTCAAAGAAGGCGCAGCTGAGACGGTTGCTTTGTTGGAGGAATACAACAAAATCAATGATCTATTCGGTCTTCCTGAGTACTATGAAGACGCTGATAAAATGCAAAAATTAATGGATCGACAAGCTTTGCTTCAAGATCAAATCGATGCGAGCAACGCTTGGGATTTAGACACTAAGCTCGAAATAGCCATGGATGCTTTGCGCACCCCCGACCCAGATCAAAAAATCGGGGTGCTTTCCGGTGGAGAAAAAAGGAGGGTGGCCTTGTGTAGATTGTTGCTGCAAGAGCCAGAAATTCTTTTGTTGGATGAACCGACCAACCACTTGGATGCCGAATCAGTTCACTGGCTAGAGCACCATTTATCAGCCTATAAAGGCACCGTAATCGCGGTGACCCACGACCGTTATTTCTTGGACAATGTGGCGGGTTGGATTTTGGAATTGGACCGGGGAGAGGGTATTCCTTGGAAAGGAAATTATTCGAGCTGGCTGGACCAAAAATCCAAAAGACTAGCCCAAGAGAGCAAAACAGCCTCCAAACGCCAAAAAACTTTAGAGCGAGAATTGGAGTGGGTCCGACAAGGTCCTAAGGGACGCCAAACCAAACAGAAGGCACGTCTGCAGAACTACGATAAATTGTTGAACCAAGACCAAAAACAGCTGGACGAACAATTGGAGATCTACATTCCCAATGGACCTAGGTTGGGTACACAAGTCCTCAATGCTTCGGAAATTAGCAAAAGCTACGGGGATAAACTCTTGTATGAGTCTTTGAATTTTACCTTACCACAAGCGGGAATTGTTGGCGTGATCGGCCCCAATGGAGCTGGTAAAACCACTGTATTTAGAATGGTTATGGGAGAAGAAACTCCCGACACTGGTAGCTTTGAGGTAGGTGAAACCGCCAAGATCGCCTATGTAGATCAAAACCACAGCAACATAGACCCCAATAAAACGATCTGGGAAAATTTTAGCGACAGTCAAGAGTTGATCATGATGGGCGGTAAACAGGTTAATTCTAGAGCATACCTGAGCAGATTTAATTTTTCTGGTTCCGATCAAAACAAAAAAGTGAGCACGCTCTCCGGTGGAGAACGCAACCGCTTACATCTGGCGATGACCTTAAAGGAAGAGGGCAATGTTTTGTTGTTGGATGAGCCTACCAACGATTTAGATGTGAATACCTTACGGGCATTGGAAGAAGGTCTGGAGAATTTCGCAGGTTGTGCGGTGGTTATTTCTCACGACCGATGGTTTTTAGACAGAATTTGCACCCATATATTGGCCTTTGAAGGCAATTCATCCGTCTACTTTTTTGAGGGGTCGTTTTCCGATTACGAGGAAAATAAACGCAAGAGACTGGGGGCCGATGTGATGCCTACCCGTATCAAGTACAAAAAACTCACTCGATAGGCTGATTTTTAGGGTACCAATCCAAAAGAATTATTTGAATTTGCGGGTCTTGAACAAGGCCCGCAATTTTTTTTGGATCCTCCCATTGGGGCTTGCCTCTATAGTGGTAGGGCAATACATGGCGAGGTTTGAATTCTTTAATGGCACTAGATGCTGACTCGACAGTCATGGTGTATGGCAGGTTCATACACAAAAGTGCTACATCGATGTTTCTGAGCTGTCTCATCTCAGGGATGTCTTCGGTATCCCCAGAAATATACCAACGTTTTCCATCCATAGTCAGTATATAACCATTGCCGCGTCCTTTGGGATGAAAGCTGAGTGCCTCTGGACGCAGGTTATACATGGGTATGGCGCTTATTTCCAGCCCGAACATCTGGGTGGATTGGCCATTTGAAATGGTTTTTGTGATGGATTGTAAGTCTGGGGGCATCTGATCAAAAACTGCTTTTGGGGCCAATATGGACGTATTTACACCCACCACCCCGGAGAGCGTTTCTGTTTGAAAATGATCACCATGCACATCCGTGATTAAGATTAAATGGGGGTTATGGGGATACAAACTTGGGTCGCCTACTGGATCCACCAATACGGACTTTTCTTGCCAAAAAAGTGAAAATGAAGCGTGCTCGACTACCCGAACTTCACTGTTGCCCAGCGACCACGAGGTTTGACCCTGTACACTTAAAGTGGTCATTAACAATCCAGTAAGTGTTTGAAATCCATACTTAATCCACCTAAAATGTGTCATATCGTTGATAGTTAGTCAGTTCACTTATAAAAATATAGGAATTTAGGGTATAAAATCTTAGTTTTGCCTCGTTTTTAAGGGAAAAGTTCCTTTTAAATCTTAACCACCAATTACTCATTATGTCACAACCAGAAAACAATTCAAAGAAATCAGTAGCGATTTTATCGGTGTTATTAGCCATCACTGCTGTATTAGCCATCGCACTTTTTGTGATGAAACAAAACACAGAAGCTGCCCTGACTCAGGAAAAAGAGTTAGTGATTCAAGATCTTACTCAATTACAGGCTGAGTACGACGGGGTAGTTACGCAAAACGAAGAAGTGAACCAGGCTTTAACGGCTGCTAAAGCAGAAGTTGCTCAGTTTTTAGATTCTATCAGTGGACTTAATGCAGACATCGCTACTTTGAGCAAGTTTAGAGCCCGTTTTTACAGCTTACAAAAACAAAGTGATGCTTTGAAAAATCGCATTGCAGAGTTGGAAGCAGCTAATGCCCAATTGACTAAAGAACGCGATGAAACTTATGCCGCTCTTGAGGTTCAAACTACGGTAAACAAAGAATTGGTCAGCAAAAATAACGACCTGAGCGCAACCGTTGAAAAAGGTTCTGCTTTGGTGCTTACTTCTGTTCAGATTGCAGGTGTTAAAGAAAAGTCTAACGGTTCTTTTGTTACACGCAAACGCGCTAACCCAGTTGATGCATTCCAAGTGTGCTACAACGTGGCTGAAAATGCTATTGCAGCTTCTGGAAACAGAACTTTCTACATCGAGGTAAAGAATCCTTCAGGTGCTTTGATCGGCGGAGGAGAGTCTGCTACTGTAGGTTCCACTGTTTTGGCGTACAGCAAGTCAACTACATTCTTGTATGAAAACCAGTCCATTGATGTTTGCGATTACATCAAAGGAGCTAAGTTTACTGCGGGTTCATACACGGTTAACGTATATGACGATCAACTGCGCTTGTTGTCTACTTCAACAGTTGCTTTAAAATAAGCGATTGTTATTTATATAAAAAGAGGGGCCCGAGTTTACTCGGGCCCCTCTTTTTTTGTAGGTGTTTTAGTCTTTTAGACTTCCGATCATATCAGCAGGATTGACCCACTGATCGTACTCCTGTTCAGTGACATAGCCCAATCGAACGGCTTCCTGTTTCAGGGTGGTTCCGTTTTGGTGGGCAGCATTGGCAATTTCAGCTGCTTTGTAATAGCCGATTTTTGGGTTGAGCGCAGTGACCAACATCAATGAATTGTTGAGCAATTGATTGATTACAGGGGTATTGGGCTCAATACCTTGGGCGCAGTGCTCGTCAAAGCTGACACAAGCTTCTCCCAGTAATTGGGCAGACTGTAAAAAATTGGCTGCCATCATGGGTTTGAACACATTGAGTTCAAAGTGTCCTTGAGCACCTCCAAAAGTAATCGCTACATCATTTCCGATGACTTGTGCACAAACCATGGTCAATGCCTCAGCTTGGGTTGGATTAACTTTTCCAGGCATGATGGAACTTCCGGGCTCATTGGCCGGAATGATTAACTCCCCAATACCCGAACGCGGACCTGAAGCCATCATTCTGATGTCGTGGGCGATTTTATTCAGGGATACGGCTAGTTGCTTTAAGGCTCCATGGCTTTCAACCAGCGCGTCATGAGCGGCCAATGCTTCAAATTTATTGGGGGCTGTGACAAAGGGATGTCCCGTAAATTGAGCGATATACTGGGCGACCAACACATCGTAACCTTGAGGGGTGTTTAATCCAGTGCCGACAGCAGTTCCACCCAAAGCCAGCTCACTTAAGTGAGACAAGGTGTTGCGCAAAGCGTTCATGCCGTGGTCCAATTGGGCTACATAGCCTGAAAACTCTTGTCCCAAAGTGAGTGGTGTAGCATCCATTAAGTGGGTGCGTCCAATCTTGACCACATCTTTAAATTCAGCAGCTTTTGCCGCCAATGTATTTCTGAGTTGTTGCACACCGGGAAGTGTCACTTCAACCACTTTCTTGTAAGCAGCAATGTGCATGCCGGTAGGGAAAGTATCATTGGAAGATTGAGACTTATTGACGTCGTCATTGGGTTGAATCACTTTTTCGCCTTCACCGATTGTTTTTCCAGCCAGTACTTGTGCTCTGTGCGCAATGACTTCATTGACATTCATGTTGCTTTGGGTTCCAGATCCAGTCTGCCAGATCACTAAGGGGAACTGATCATCCAAAGATCCAGTGAGTATTTCGTCACATACCTGAGCAATCAGGTCTCTTTTGGCGACATCCAACACTCCTAAATCACAGTTGGCATAAGCTGCCGCTTTTTTGAGGTAGGCAAATCCGTAAATAATATCCTGTGGCATGGAGGCCGAAGGACCAATTTTAAAGTTGTTTCTAGAACGTTCTGTTTGGGCACCCCAATAAACGTCGTTGGGCACCTCAACAGGTCCCATGGTATCTTTTTCAATTCTGTATTTCATGGTGGTGATTAAATTGGTGAACACAAAGGTAGGGGATTGACCAAAAAGTTCTATTTTTTTTAGATTGGATTTGTGAGTGACCAAGAATCTAAACTATATTTGTAGCAGTAAATATTTGACTATGTTCCAGTTCGATCAATACCTTGGCTTTATCGCATTCCTCACCATTGTCACTATAGGATTTTGGTTGATGATATTTTTGATCACATTTGTAGTGCCTTATTGGATTGGCGGTTCATTGATTGAACGTCTGAAAGAAATCAAAGCAGCTAAGAAGGCTAAACAGTCTTAATGCACGCATCATAACCACAAAAAAAGGCGCCCATTGGGCGCCTTTTTGCGTAGAGCTCACGGTTTATCCGCCAAACTCCATATCCATATCTCCTCCCTGTCCATCGCCGTAACCCCCATTTCTTCCTCGACCGCGTTGATCTTTTAGCGATTGATTAAATCGATAAGTGAAGTTTAAATTCACTTGGCGTTGTCTCCACTGATTCTCGCTGTACGTTTGCACATTGAGTGTTCTGGTGTCGCTGATTCTTTTTCTCGAGTTGAACAAATCGCTCACATTGAGCGCAAGTGTTCCTTTTTTGTTGAGTATTTCTTTGCTCATGGCCAGGTTAGCAGAAGCGATCCCTCTGTTGATGGATTGAGCATCTTCGCTTCTCCCTTGATAGCGAATATTGGTTTGAAAATTGATGTCCTTAGGCAGTACAATTTTTGCACTCATATTGGTCTGCCAACTAAAGTTATCGTTGTCAAACACCTGAGTAATCGACTGGTTTAAGCTATTGATATAGGTGTAGCTACCGACCAATGACCGTTGAAACAAATTGATGCCCCAAGAAAAACGCCAACTGCGCACAGGGGTAAACGTTGTGTTAAATTCAAACCCATATCTGTCTTCTGTGGACAAGTTAATGGGTTGTCTCAGCTGAACAGGTACTAAAATAGGGGTGCTGGGGTCGTTTGGATTTTCAATTTCGATCAGTTCTCCGGTTTCTTGAGTGACAAATTGAAATACTCCAGTACTTCTGTTGTAATAAACAGAGGTGTTGAATGTGAATTTTTCTCGTTGGTTGATCATGCCCAAATCATAGGCGTCCGTAAAGGTAGGATCTAGGTCTGGATTACCTTGGAACAAGTTGGTGTTGCTCGACCTAGAAGGGAATGGATTGATAAATCGAGACCAAGGTCTTCTCAATCTCTTGCTGTAACTCAAGGTGATTTGGTCTTCATCATTGAGTGAGTATCCCAAAAACACCGAGGGAAACCAATTGGTGTATTGTTTGGTGTTTAAATCGCTTGTCTCCACCAGGTTTATATCGATATCAGTATGCTCCATGCGCAATCCCCCCAAAAAGTTGAATCGATCCCATTTGGTGCCCAATTGGGTATAGGCTGCTTGAATCCACTCGCGGTATTCCAGCGTGTTGGAGAAATTTTCATTGTTGACAAACGCCCCAAATGGATCAAAACTTCCCGCGATAAATGTGGTCGTTTGATTGATGTATCCTCCGCGGTATCCCAATTCAAATTGAGACTGGTTGTCTTTGCCCATAGGGAGTACATAATTAAACTGATACAACGCTCTTCTTTGATCTTCCTGATTAACTGTTTTTTCTGTAGGCACATCAGCGGCAGTCGCACTGATCAAGGTTTCTTCAATCACTGAGTCATCAGATCCTTCGGACTCCGAGTACTGATAGTCTACCAGCAGTTCATGGCCGGGTTTCTCAAACTTTTTGGTCAGGTTAAACGAATATTCAAATTGCCTTTGTTGTTCCAATTGGAGGGTATTGCGCACCCTGCGCACTAAAGGCAAACCATTTGGATCTGAGTTGACAAAATCTATATCTGTAGTATTATCCCCTTCGGAATACCCAAACACAGTTGAATTGGTGATGCTGGTCGTAGGATTGATAAAATATTCAACACCTACATTGGCGTTGGCATTGCTCCCCGCCCGCACATTGGTTCTGTCTTCATTTTGATATCCGCGAATACTCCCATCATCGTTGTAGTTAATCTGGTCATAAAGTGAATTTCCAGGCCCTTCCTGGTTGCGGTAGGTCCAATTTGAAAAAAGATTAAACTTATTCTGACGCAGGTTTAAGCCCAAACTTCCAGCTTCGTTTTTTGGATCTCCTAAGGTGAGGTTGGTTGTGCCATTGATACCTGTGGTTTTGTTTTGTCTCAAAATAATATTGATAATTCCTGCGGTTCCCTCGGCATCGTACCTGGAGGAAGGATTGGTGATTACCTCTACTTTTTCGATTGCTTCCGCGGGCAATAAGCGCAGTGCATCATTGCTCAAACCGGATAGGGCGGAAGGTTTTCCGTTGATGAGAATACGCACGCTCTCATTTCCGCGCAGCGAAATTCCCCCTTCTACATCAACAGAAACTGAGGGTACATTATCCAAAACATCGGTGACAGAACCTCCTTTGACGGTCATGTCTTTTCCAACGTTATAGATTTTTTTGTCCAGTCTGAGTTCGACGGTGCTTCGTTCTGCAATCAATTCAACCTCATCGAGTTGTGATACATCTGCAGACATGCGCACATCACCTAGGTCTGTATTTTGCGCGTAATTTTGATTCGTCAAGCGCACTGTGGTATATGAAATAAATTCAAAGACCACATCGTAATTTCCTGCAGGGATATCTAGTTGGAAACGTCCTTGATCGTCGGTAATTCCTCCGGTCACCATGCTTTGATCAGCGCTTTTTTGAAGTATATAGGTCGCGTATTCTAGCGGTAAATCACTGCTTTGTTCGAGCACACGGCCTTTGAGGGTTACTGTTTTGGGGTTTGGGTTTTGTGCCCAGCTGATTGATGCAATCAAGAACAGCATCCACAAAGCGCTTAGTTTATTCATCTAGGTTTTCTTTTTCTTTTTTTGTTTGTTTTTTTTCTCCATACGGCTAAATCCGACTTCTTGAAGCGCTAAATACTTTTCGTATTTCTCAGGGGGTAAACCTTGGGCCAATTCTTCGTCTTGGCTTTTTTGGATCGCTTCCATGGTCTCCATCGTTTTTTCAGGACTCAGTTTAAGCAATTGGGTTTCGATGCGTTTTTGCACATGCCTGGTCAATACTGATTGAAGCACAGCCAATTCAAAATCATTCAATTCCAAAGCTGCTTTAAAGGCGGGTAGTTGTTGTTCAACCATCTGCTCAGCAGTAAGGTTTTCGGGTTCAGGTTCGGGGGCTGGGGTATTGGGCATCGCAGAAATTCTTCGACCATAAGCATCCCGGTTACCACCATACCCGTTGCCATTGCCAAATTGTGCTTGAACAGTCACTGCGCTAAGCAGCGCTACTAAAGTCATCAAAGGGAGGAATAATCGATTCATAGACAATTGTTTTAGATGGAATAAAGCCATATTGGTTTAAATCAAATTTGCTAAATATATGTTAAATCGAATCTGGCTCTGTATTTTGCCCATTCAACATTAAAAAGCCTTTTAAGAATGGATCTAGGGCGCCATTCATCACGTCGGTTACTTCGACGGTTTCCACCCCTGTGCGCACGTCCTTGACCAGTTGATAAGGGTGCATGACATAGTTCCTGATCTGCGAACCCCATTCGATTTTCATTTTTGAGGCTTCAATTTCATTTTGAGCTTCCATGCGCTTGCGCAATTCGATTTCGTACAGTTGAGACTTGAGCAATCGCATGGCATTTTCTCTGTTGTCCAATTGTGAACGTGTCTCAGAGTTATGGATCACAATGCCGGTAGGGTGGTGGGTAAGAATGGCTTTGGTTTCTACTTTGTTCACGTTCTGTCCACCTGCACCACCTGAACGGGCAAATTGCCAGGAAATATCAGCCGGATTAATTTCAATTTCTATGGTGTCGTCCACCATGGGATAGACATACACAGAAGCAAATGAAGTGTGGCGTTTTGCGTTGGAATCAAATGGCGAGATACGCACCAATCTGTGCACGCCGTTTTCTCCCTTAAGCCAACCAAATGCATAGGCGCCCTCAATGCCTAAGGTGACAGTCTTAACTCCGGCGACTTCTCCTTCTTGAAAATTGAGTTCTTTGATTTTATATCCTTTTTTCTCGGCCCACATCAGGTACATACGCATCAACATAGATGCCCAGTCACAACTTTCTGTACCTCCAGCTCCTGCAGTAATTTGAAGTACAGCATCAAACTCATCAGCTTCTGCAGAGAGCATGTTTTTGAACTCCAGCGCTTCGATTTGTTCTGTGGCTATTATTGCCGCATCATCCAGCTCTTGTTCTGTAACAGCCCCTTCTTTAAAAAACTCAAGATACACCTCTACGTCAGCTACCTTTTGGGTGGCTGAGTCAAAATCAGTGATCCAGGATTTAATCGATTGAATGAATTTCATCTGCTCCTGAGCTTTTCTAGGACTATCCCAAAAGTCAGGTGCTGCAGCTTTTTCTTCTTCGTTGATCAGTTGTATTCTTTTCTGATCGATGTCAAAGATACCTCCTTAACGCACCGAGGCGTTTAATCAGATCTTGGGTGATCTCTGTGGTAACCATAGGAATAATTTTGTGCAAAAGTAGTAATAAACCCTCGCTACACGTGTCATTTTGATTATTTTTAGAACAAATCATTCAACTATGAGACGACTGCTATTGCTCACGTTTTTTATGGCCCAAACCATCAGCGCCCAGTGGGTCGCCAAGAATCCCCAGGCAGTGTTGCGCAAGGGTTATTTCGATACCTATTACGACGCTGGGTTAAACCGATTGTATGCGCGTATTCCTCAAGAGCGATTAAAAGAATCATTTCTTTATGTCTATTCGCTCAGTCAGGGGATAGGCAGCAATGATATAGGCTTAGACCGAGGACAATTAGGTAACGAACAAGTCGTTTACTTCGAACAAAGGGGACAACGCGTGTTTTTGGTGCAACCCAATTTGGCATTTCGCGCTTTGACCAATAACCCCTTGGAGAAGGCGTCGGTTGAACAGGCGTTTGCCAAGTCCGTGCGCTATGGTTTTGAGGTTAAAGGCCATGAAAAGGGTGACCTGATTATTGAGCTCACTGATTTTTTATTGCAAGATGCTCATGGAGTTTCAGCGCGTTTAGCCAGTGCTAAGCAGGGAAGTTACAGTCTGGACTTGTCCAAAAGCGCTTTGAACAGTGAACGAACTAAATCATTTCCCAAAAACATTGAGATGGATGTCATGTTGACCTTTAAGGGCACACCTACAGGAGCATGGATTCGCTCGGTAACCCCTGAACCTGGATTGGTCACTGTTTTTCAACACCATTCCTTTATTGAACTTCCGGATGATCAGTATACACCAAGGGCCTACGATCCCAGAAGTGGCGCTTATCCATTTAGTTATATGGATTACGCGACCCCAGTGGATCAACCCATTGTCAAAAAGTGGATCACCCGGCATCGTCTAGTGAAAAAAGATCCTCAAGCCGCAGTATCCGAACCGGTGAAACCCATTATTTATTACTTGGACAACGGCACACCCGAACCGATTAGAACCGCTTTGTTGGATGGGGGAGCTTGGTGGAATGAGGCTTTTGAAGCGGCGGGTTTTAAAAATGCATTCAGGGTTGAAGTGCTTCCAGATAGTATTGATCCATTAGATGTGCGGTATCATGTGATTCAGTGGGTCCATCGTTCGACCAGAGGTTGGAGCTATGGCAGCAGTATCACAGATCCTAGAACTGGAGAGATCATTAAAGGGCATGTCTCCTTGGGCAGTTTGCGCATCCGACAAGACTATATGATCGCTCAAGCTTTGTCCGAGCAACCCTTTGCCAGTGCTAGCTCCAAGAAAGCACTGATGGACTTTGCTTTGTCGCGTATCCGACAATTGTCAGCCCACGAGATTGGACATACTTTGGGATTTGCCCATAACTATGCAGCCAGTACCAGGAACAAATCTTCAGTGATGGATTACCCACATCCGCAGTTATCCCTTGTTGACGGTAAAGTCTCTTTAGATAACGCATATGAAACGGGTATTGGCACATGGGATAAAGTGACTGTTGCTTATGCGTACAGCACGGTAGCTCCGGGTGAGGACCAAGAGAAAGCATTGACTCAGATTTTAGATCATGCTTACACCAGTGGGTTGAGGTATTTGACGGATCAAGATGCACGTCCTGCCTCAAGTCCTAGTGCATCGGCACATCTCTGGGATAACGGTATGGATGTAGTAGACGAGCTCAGCGACATGTTGGCGGTGCGCAAGACAGCCATGAATGGGTTTTCCTGGGATAACTTGGAACAGGGTACCGCTAGTGGGCTAGAAGATGTATTTGTCCCCTTATTTTTTTGGCATAGATACCAGACCGAAGCTGTGGCCAAGCAGTTGGGGGCGCTGACTTATGCTTATCAGGTAAAAGGTGGAGTTGAAACAGATGTTGCACCGCTTTCAGCAGATGCTCAAAGAAAAGCATTAAATGGTTTGTTCTCTGTATTGGATGCTGAACAACTCGCCATTCCCGCTGACAAACTAGGGTTATTTCCACCTCGAGTTTTTGGCGATCAAAGAGGAAGGGAGTCGTTTAAAAGCCAATTAGGTAGTGCCTTTGATCCGTTTACTGCTGCGGTAACAGCAGCGGATATTGCCTTTGGGTTTATGTTCCAACCAGAACGCATTGGCCGTGTTGTTCAACAAAAATGGATGGATGACCAGCAGCTAGGATTGGACGAATTGTTGGACAAAACCAGTGATTATTTGTTTAGTCGTCAGCACGCTTCGGCCTATCACCAATCGATACAAGAAATGATCGGCACCCGATATCTGTCTTATGTTTATGCATTGTCCGTCCATGAGTCAGTTTTTCCTCAAGTTCGTTTGATGGCTCAGGATCATTTGGCCAAATTGTCCAAATCGTGGGTGAATAAAAAAAATCCTGAAAGCGTACATTCCTTATACCTGAACCATTTAAAATCTTTAGGGAGCAGCGCTTCGGCAGGAACAGTTTCCGAGCTACCCGATTTGCCTGATGGACCTCCGATTGGAAGTGATGACCAGAATTTTTTGAATTGCGGATTTTGATGGAAACAGCGATCAATTTAGTCAGTGACACAGTCACAAAACCCACTCCTGGAATGTTGGCAGCTATGATGGAGGCCCGGGTGGGTGACGATGTGTACAAGGAAGATCCCACAGTGAATGAGCTGGAGGATAAGGTGGCTAAACTGTTGGGGAAGGAAGCTGCCTTGTTTTTCCCCAGTGGTACCATGGCCAATCAAGCGGCCATTAAAGTGCACACCCAACCAGGGCAGCAATTGATTTGTGATCGGTACGCGCATATTTTCCATTACGAAGGAGGAGGGGTGAGTTTCAACTCAGGCGTATCTTGTCGATTGGTTCATGGAGAGCGCGGAATGATGACTGCTGATCAAGTAGCTCAAGTGATCAATCCACCAGATTTTTATCACAGTCCTTTGACTTCACTGGTCTGTATCGAGAATACTACCAATAAAGGAGGTGGTGCTTGTTGGTCTATTAAGGAACTCAAGAAAATCAAAGAGGTCTGCGTCCAACACGGCTTGGGTTATCATTTAGATGGAGCGCGTTTGTGGAATGCGCTAGCAGTTCAGGGTGAAGATCCCGCTGTTTTTGGCAGTATGTTTGATTCAATCAGCGTTTGTTTGAGCAAAGGTTTGGGGGCACCGGTAGGTTCTGTGGTTGCGGGAAGCAAAGATTTTGTGCAGCAATTGATTCGTGTGCGCAAAGTTTTTGGGGGCGGAATGAGACAAGCGGGATATTTGGCCGCTGCTGGAATCTACGCCCTGGACCACCACAGGTTCAGGTTGGTGGAGGATCATGAAAAAGCGGGTGAATTGGCCAAAGCGCTGGCCAGAAAAAATTGGGTGCATTCAGTCGAGCCATGCGAAACCAATATTGTGATTTTTACTTTGGATGAATCGCTGATGTCTTCCAGTAGATTTGTTCAGGAGATGAATAAAATCCAATTGAGCATTTCCCAGATGGGCGAGGGCAAATGGCGGATGGTGACTCATCTGGATTACACAGATGCCATGCACGATCGGGTCTTGACCTTTATTGATCGACTTTCTGTGGCATAATGGGTATATTTGCCCCCGATGAAAAAGAATCCTACACCACCCGTTGCCACACAAAGACCCAAGACACTGAATATTCACGGCCATGAGCGCGTCGATCCATTCTTTTGGATGAATGAACGCGATCATCCTGATGTCTTGGCTTTTCTAGAGGCAGAGAATGCCTACTACGATCAAATGACCGCCCACACCAATTCTTTAGAGCAGGAATTGTATCAAGAGATGCGTGCCAGGATCAAGGAGGACGATCAATCTGTTCCCTACTTTAAAAATGGTTATTGGTACATCACCAGATATCAATTGGGTCAACAATACCCGGTGTATATCAGACAAAAAGAGCTGGGCGTATCCCCGGAAGAATTGTTGTTCGATGTTAATGAAATGGCTCAAGGACACAGTTATTATCAACTAGGCCATTTCTCTGTGAGCCCCGACAATCGGTATGTTGTTTTTGGGGTAGACCAAGTTTCTAGAAGGCAATACACCCTTCAGGTAAAGGATTTGGAAACAGGAGTAATGCTTGATTTTGAAGTGGCCAATACCCCCGGGAATGCCTGTTGGTCTCGGGACAGCAGATATTTGTTTTACGCGATCAAAGATCCGGTAAGCCTGCGCTGTGCTCAAATCTGGCGTTGTGATTTGTTTCAGGCCATCGCCCGCAAGCAACAAGGGGCTGATCCTGGGGCTGCACATGACTTGGTGTTTGAAGAGTCAGATGAAACTTTTGATGTTTTTGTGTCCAAGTCTAGATCTGGTGCCTTCATCATCATAGGTACTTCCAGCACACTTACTTCAGAATACCATTGGTTAAGCACAGACCAGCCACTGGGTGAATTTAACTGCTTCAGCCCACGCGAAACTGGTGTTGAGTACGACATCACACACTTTAAGGAATATTTTTACATCACGACCAACAGGGACGATGCGGAGAATTTTAAAGTGATGCGCACGGAATTGGCACAAACAGATTCCAAGTACTGGCAGCCGTTTATCGAGCATCATCCAGACCGACTCATCGAGGATTTTACGCTGTTTAACAGCCACTATATTTTGACTTATCGAGCAGGAGGATTAACCCAAATGCGCATAACTTCCTGGCTTGATGGAAGCAGTTATTTACTCCCCTTTGAAGGTGAGACTTATACAGCCTCTATGGGTTACCATCCAGAATTTGACACCCAGGAAATCAGGTATCATTTTTCTTCGCTTACGCGACCTAGTACCGTTTACAGCTTTCACTTGGTGGATAAAACTCAGGAAATTTTAAAGACACAGGAAGTTTATGGCGGATTTGACCCTGATCATTACGCATCAGAGCGCGTTTGGGCTACCTCTGCAGATGGGACACAAGTGCCCATTTCCCTGGTTTACAGACAACAAGATGCTACACCTGGTCCAAAGCCGTTACTGCTTTATGGGTACGGAGCCTATGGACACACCATTGAACCCTATTTTTCATCGGTGCGCCTCAGTTTGTTAGACAGAGGATTTGTTTATGCCATTGCCCACGTCCGAGGTGGCGAATATTTAGGTCGTTCCTGGTATGAGTCTGGAAAAATGGAATACAAGCAAAACACCTTCACTGATTTTATACACTGCGCAAAACACTTAATCGATACCGGATGGACAGAGGCCTCGAAGCTTTGTGCTTATGGTGGATCTGCAGGTGGTTTATTGATTGGCGCAGTGATCAATCAAGCCCCTCAATTATTTAAAGCTGCGGTGGCCAATGTTCCCTTCGTCGATGTGGTCACCACTATGTTGGATGATACCATACCACTGACCACTGGAGAATACGATGAATGGGGGAATCCAAATCAAGAGGAAGATTACCACCGCATGTTGGCTTATAGCCCCTATGATCAAGTGCGCGCTCAGTCATATCCCAATCTGTTGGTGCTTACTGGTTACCACGATTCACAGGTCCAATATTGGGAGCCTGCAAAGTGGGTGGCTAAATTGAGGAATCACAACACCAGCGATGGAGTTATTCTGTTTCAAACCAATATGCAAGCCGGTCACTCAGGTGCTTCTGGACGTTTTGAAGCGCTTAAAGAGATTGCGCAGGAGTATGCTTTTGTCATCGATTTATGTGCAAATAAGGATGTCTAAATAAAATTGTATTATTTTTGCTGGGTAAAAAGCCTGTAAAAAACTCTTTAAATGCCTGAACCTATCCAAGCCCTCGATAACCTGCTCTCCCTAATCGGCCATACGCCGTTGGTCAAGTTGTCCAAAACAACCGCATCATTTACAGGTCAATTTTACGCAAAGGTTGAGGCAATGAATCCTGGGCAATCCTCCAAAGACCGGATAGCGTTACACATTATCGATATTGCTGAAAAAGAAGGCAGACTGAAGCCTGGAGACACAATTGTGGAGACCACTTCAGGAAATACTGGATTCAGTATCGCCATGGTCAGTGCTGTAAAAGGCTATAAATGTGTCTTGGCGGTGAGCTCAAAATCATCACCAGATAAAATTGATATGTTGCGGGCTATGGGTGCTGAGGTGCATGTCTGCCCAGCGCATGTCAGTGCTGATGACCCTCGTTCTTATTACGAAGTTGCCAAACGCATCCACAGTGAAAGACCCGGGTCTATCTATATCAATCAGTATTTTAATCCGTTAAATATCGAAGCCCATTACAGGTCTTCAGGTCAGGAAATTTGGGACCAAACCTCAGGAGCTATTACGCATCTGGTTGCTTGTAGTGGAACCGGAGGAACTATTTCAGGAATCGGTAGATATTTAAAAGAAAAGAATCCCAAAGTCAAAATTATCGGTGTGGATGCCTATGGTTCTATCCTTAAGAAGTACCACGAAACTGGCTTGGTGGACCCCAATGAAATTTATCCATACCGCATCGAAGGTTTGGGTAAAAATTTGATTCCTTCAGCAACTGATTTTTCTGTAATCGACCAGTTTATCAAAGTGACAGATCAGGAAAGTGCCCATATGGCGAGAAGTATTTCAAGAACGGAGGGGATTTTTGTAGGTTATACTTCCGGAGCAGCACTTCAAGCAGTAAAACAATTGGATGAACAAGGATATTTTAGTCCCCAAGATCGCGTAGTTGTTGTGTTTCCTGATCATGGGTCAAGGTATATGAGTAAGATTTATTCCGATGAATGGATGATCGCTCAAGGGTTTATGCAGCCTGAAGAAAAATCGGTTGCCGCAGCTGTTACAAAATAAATAAAATACTGTAAATCAGATATTTAAATCCTAATTCGACTGGTTATTGCTCGCGCAATATTTTTGTATTATCGTTTTAAAAATCAGTACTTTTGCAGGATATTATAAAATGTTTTTCTTCACATGAGAGATTTATTTGCCCGTATTAGAGATAACAAAGGACCTTTAGGAAAATGGGCTTCACAAGCTGAAGGCTATTTCGTATTTCCCAAGCTGGAAGGGTCTATTTCCAACCGTATGAAGTTCCAAGGTAAGGAAGTAATTACCTGGAGTATTAATGACTATTTAGGTCTGGCACATCACCCGGAAGTAATGGCTGTTGACGCGGCCAGTGCTGCTGAGCACGGTGCTGCCTATCCTATGGGCGCACGTATGATGTCTGGCCATACTGATTTCCACGAACAACTAGAAAGGGAGTTAGCAGACTTTGTAGGTAAAGAAGCCTCTTATTTGCTCAATTTTGGATACCAAGGAATTATGTCTGCGATTGACGCTTTGGTGTCTAAAGACGATATTATTGTCTATGATGTAGATGCGCACGCATGTATTATTGATGGTGTTCGCCTGCATATGGGCAAACGATTCACTTACAAGCACAACGACATTGAAAGCCTCGAAAAAAACCTAGATCGCGCCACCAAAATGGCTGAGCAGACAGGTGGTGGTATTTTGGTGATCACCGAAGGTGTTTTTGGTATGCGCGGTGAACAAGGAAAACTAAAAGAGATTGCTGCGTTAAAATCAAAATACAACTTTAGGTTGTTGGTCGACGATGCACATGGATTTGGCACTTTGGGCAAAACAGGAGCAGGAGCAGGAGAAGAACAGGGTGTTCAAGACCAGATCGACGTTTATTTTGCCACGTTTGCCAAGTCTATGGCAGGAATTGGCGCTTTTTTAGCGGCTGATCAGGAAGTGATCGATTACTTAAAATACAATTTGCGCTCTCAAATGTTTGCTAAAGCACTCCCCATGATTTTTGTCAAAGGTGGCTTGAAGCGCCTAGAGCTTTTGCGATCTAGACCAGAGCTAAAAGAAAAATTATGGGAGAATGTAAACGCCTTGCAAAACGGATTGCGCGAGCGCGGATTTGATCTAGGGACTACTTCTACCTGTGTGACTCCAGTTTACTTAAAAGGAAGTATTCCAGAAGCGATGGCATTGGTGAAGGACCTTAGAGAAAACTACGGTATTTTTTGCTCAATAGTCGTTTATCCAGTTATTCCAAAGGGTTTGATTCTGTTGAGATTGATCCCTACAGCGGTACATACCATGGAGGATATACAAATCACCCTTGATGCGTTTTCATCGATTAGAGAGCGTTTGGAAAATGGCACTTATCAGCGTTTATCTGCAGCTGTTGCGGCGCAGATGGAAGGCTAAAGATCCATCTTAAACGTACACCTCGTTTGGTGAACGACTGGGTTAAAGTCTACCCACAGCTTCATAATGGCTGTGTTATCTTCTAGTTCTGGTGTTCTGTAACAGGTAACTACCCCTTCTTGGAGATAGGTTTTGTAAAAAGCGTCGAATAAAAGCGCAGTTACCCCTTTATTTTGGTATTCAGGAAGCACCCCGATGAGGTAAAACACCGCATCGGGGTTGTTCTTTTTAGCTTGGATGAGGTGCCACCATCCCCATGGAAAAAGTTTGCCCTTAGCTTTCTGCAAAGCTTTGGAGAAAGAAGGCATCGTAATGGCAAATCCCACCATGTTCCCCAATTCATCCACAACAAATTTGATATAACTCGGATTGATAAACCCGATAAATTGTTGGGTCATATATTCCTTTTCTTTGGCAGAAATCGGAACAAAAGAAGATAGTGCTGAATAGGTTTTGTTAAACAGATCAAACATGGCATCTGTATAGGGCAATAGCTCGGCTGTTTTTTGAAAATTGAGTGTCTTTAGCTTAAAACGCTCAGCAACGATATGCGCTAGTCGAGCGTATTTTCCTCCATCAATCGCGCTGAGCAAGAACTTGCTTTCTTGATATCCTTTGGCTTTAACCATGCCAAATTTTCGGTAGTGATCGGCGTAATAAGGGTGGTTATACCAAGTGATCATCGTCCCTATATGGTCAAAACCAGAGGTCATCACCCCAACCTTGTCCAAGTTGGAAAACCCGACAGGGCCTTCCATAAATGCTAATCCTCTTTTTCGCCCATACTCAGCAACGCAGTTCAACAATGCGCTAGAGACCTGGAAGTCATCGATAAAATCAAACCAGCCAAAGCGCATCTTTGAAATACCCTGTTGATTGACTTCGGTCCGATTGACGATACAGGCGACTCGACCTACAATTTTACCGTCTTGGTAAGCCAGAAAGAAATCAGCCTCAGCGTGCTCAAAAACAGGGTTTTTGCTTTTGTCCCAAGACGCCAATTCTGCACTGATGATCGGAGGGACCCAATACGGATGAGCTCGGTATAGGCTAAAGGGAAAAGTGGCAAACGCGCGCATTTGTTTTTGACTAATCGCTGGAACAATTTCAATCATATCTTTTATTTATTCGGGTCAATTCGGTAGGAAACACCTATACCCACGGATTTTCTTCGGGGTGTTTCCTTAAAGTTTAGGGCAAAGTGGGCATCCCATTGCAGGTTGTTGTTTTGTAAAAATGCACCGCCAAACCTGAGTAAATGGTCGGCGTACAAATCATTTTTTACCCATTCAGACTCATAAAAAACACTCCATTGATTACCTAGGCTATGGTTCAATGAGGCAAGAAATCGGTATTCTGGCCAATCAGTTTGTAGGTGATCCCAAATGTGGTTGGTCACCAACACCAACTTGTTGGTCAAGTTATTTTGGGTAAGCACCATGACTTTAGGATAGTTGGTAGGATACCAAGTATTGTATGCATTATCCGGACTGAAAAAGTGGTAACCTGCGCCAACAGATACTGCAGGAATGAGCCTTTTGAGTTTGAAACGGTGTTGATCCTTCCAGGAATACAGGTTAACCGCATCAAAATTGGGGTTTTTAAAAGGATCAAAAACCAGTAATTTGAGGACTACATCAGATTGGTGCACATCTTTAAAGGTGGTTCCCAAAGTGCTTTCCCATTGGTATCCCCACTGTGCGCTGATTTCAAGTCGCTCTCCAATCAAACCTAAGCGCATGCTTAACTCCTGTTGGTAAAACATTGAATTATAGCGCAATAAGTTGTGTTCTTGTCGATCATAAGTCCCTCCAAGTTCCCACTGTAACACCCCTTTTCCCACAGAGTAAGCGCCTATGGAGTTTCCAGGTCTGTTGGAATTAATGATGTCTGTATATTGTCCAAAGAGCGTTGACCCAGCACCGAATAGGGCCAGTGTTAAGCAACAAAGATTTCTGGATAATCTGCGATTTGGGGTGGACACTAAGCTGCTTCGTTGTATTTTTGAGCTAAATTTAGGTAAACAAACCGAGAACATGGAAACCTTTCTGTATATCGTATTGGGATTTTATTTGTTGGGTTGGCTGTTTAGAAGGGTATTTCCATGGTTATTGGTGTTTGTAGTTCAGCGCTGGGCCAAGAAACAAATGGGTAGCCCAAGCAGTTTTGAATTTGGCACACCAGCCCCTCAACCAGCCCCAGCTAAAAAAACCGGTAAAACGTCAAAAGTGGTCGGGGAGTACATTGACTTTGAAGAAATAAAATGAGCAAAATAGCCATATTTAAGGGTCTTTGGATCCACTTAGTTGTTGTCTTGGGTTTTGCCCTTTTTTCAATCTTGTTTTTTTACCCCATACTTCAGGGCAAATCCCTTTTTCAATCAGATATTGTTCAGTATTTGGGTATGGCCCGTGAACAAAGCGATTTCCGTGAGGCGACCTCAGAGGAACCTTTCTGGGTGTCCAACGCTTTTGGGGGTATGCCCAGTTTTCAATTGGGGGCTCAATATCCAGATCATTGGGTAAAGTTGATCGATCAGGGGATTAGGTTTTTGCCCAGACCAGCAGACTATCTTTTTTTGTATCTACTTGGATTTTACGGACTTTTAATCAGTCTGAAGATATCTTGGCGACCATCGATTATCGGTGCACTTGCTTTTGGATTATCTACTTATTTAGTGATCATATTAGGGGTGGGACACAATGCTAAAGCACATGCACTGGGTTATTTTCCTTGGGTATTTGCCTCGGTAGTGTGGTTGTTTCAAAAAAACAAATACTGGGGGGGACTTTTGCTTGCATTGACCCTAGGCTTGGAGCTTGCGGCCAACCACGTTCAGATGACGTATTATTTGATGATGTTGGTCGGATTGGCCTTGATTTTTTGGGGTTATCAAGCGATTAAATCCAATCAACACAAAGATTTTATCTCAAGAATTTTCGTGTTTCTGATCGCTGTTTTAGCCTCTTTGGCGTTTAATGCTTCATCGATGTTGGCTACTGCAGAGTACAGTTCCTGGAGCACCCGTGGCGCTTCTGAATTAACGCTAGATCCTGATGGAATGCCTAAAACAGCTGTTCAAGGATTGGATTACGGATACATCACTGAATACAGTTATGGTATTTTTGAGTCGTTCAATCTATTGGTTCCCAGATTAAAGGGCGGTTCAAACAGCGAAGACTTAGGAACTGACTCCGTGTTTTATCCTTGGTTACAAGAAAATGGTTTGACACCTGCTCAAACGATGGAGTGGACGCAAAACCTACCGCTTTACTGGGGAGATCAACCTTTTGTAGGTGCGCCAGCTTACCTGGGAATAGTTGTTTTTGTATTGTTTTTACTCGGCTTATTTACGTATAGAGGGGTCCTTAAATGGCCATTGGTTCTGGGATCTGTGTTTGCCTTGGTGCTTTCTTGGGGAGATAACTCAGGTATCATCACCCGGTGGATGATTGATTTTTTCCCGCTTTACAACAAGTTCAGGGCGGTAACTTCTATTCAGGTTTTGCTTTCATTTGCCTTGCCTTTGCTGGGTGTATTGGGCCTTAAATCTTGGAGTGCCCTTGGGTCAGAGGAGCAGCAGCAAGCGATTATTCGTGTTTTGTGGGTCTTAGTGAGCGTGTTTTCGATCATTGGTTTGGGATATTTTTTGTCTGCATTTACATCAGTAGGGGATGCCACATATCAATCGTATTACGGAGATGAGTTTGTGTCGCTTTTGCAACAAGATAGAAAGTCAGCCTACTTGGCTGATATGATGCGGTCATTGGGATTTGCGGTATTGACTATTTCACTGTTGTTTTGGGGCCGAAAATGGTCTGAATCTGTGCGTTATTTATTATTGGGCCTTTTGTTGATCGCCGATTTAGGCAGTGTAGCTAAACGCTATGTCAACAGTGATGATTTTGTTCCAGCGATCCAGATGAAACAACCATTTTCCCCCAGTGCTACAGATCAACTGATCCAACAAGACACTACATATTTCCGAGTATTTGATTTGGATGAAGGGTTAAACGGTTCAAAAAATTCTTTTTTTCATCGCTCTATTGGCGGTTACCATGCAGCAAAGCCAAGATATATTCAAGAAATTTTTGATTATCATCTGATCAAAGGGGTTCAGGAACCCCTGAATATGCTGAATGTCAAGTACGTGATTCAATCCGATGAAAACGGAGCTCCTCAAGTGACCAGAAATGCCCAGGCCAATGGTCCAGCTTGGTTTGTCACACAGGTTCAAGTAGCTAAAGATCTCGACCAAGTGATGCAGGATTTAGCCGTAATCAACACCCAAAATGTGGCACTAGTCGATGCCAAGAGCGGTTTAAAACGGCAACAGTGGGTGGCGGATACTTTGGATCAAATTCAATTAGTCAATAATGCCCCTAATCACCTGGAATACCAAAGCCAAAACAAGTCAGAGCGATTGGCTGTTTTTTCGGAGTGGTATTATCAACCAGGATGGAATGCGTATATCGACGGAGAAAATGTACCTCATTATCGGGTGAATTACGCATTGCGCGCTTTGATCGTACCCCCAGGAGCACACTCGATTTCATTTAAGTTTGAACCTCAGGTTGTTGTGATGGGCAGCCGCATACAAATCGGCGTCGCTTTGATTTGGTTGATTTTCTTCTTTTACTTGGCGTTTCAGTGGTATAAAAAAACATCGGATGCCTAAACCACTCAAGGTGTTGATTTTTTCTTACTATTGGCCACCGGCAGGAGGTCCAGGAGTACAACGCTGGTTGTATTTTGCCAAATATCTCGGCAGTTGTGGTGTAACACCGACCATCGTAGTTCCCCAGGGGGCGCATTATCCTCAGATCGATGAAGCACTATCGCTAGATATTCCCTCAGAGATCAAGGTGCATAGGGTGTCCATTACAGAGCCCTATCGCTGGATTTCTTGGTGCTTACCTAGCGCTACAAAAAACCTTTCCAGAGGAATTGTTCCCAAAAAACCTGGCTTGATACCCGGATTGTTGCTTTGGATTCGGGGAAATTTTTGGGTGCCAGATGCCCGTATAGGCTGGGTGAGGCGAGCGCTGCATTGGGCCAATAGTCAGTCTGATCTAGATACTTACGATTGGATCATCACCACAGGTCCTCCGCACAGTGTTCATTTAATCGGAGCTGAATTATCGAGCAAATACCCCTTGAAGTGGCTGGCAGATTTTAGAGATCCATGGACGGGTATTCATTACCACAGCAAGTTGCGATTGTTGCCCTGGGCGGCCAAAAAACATCAATTATTGGAGCAAATGGTTTGCCGACAGGCTGATTTGATCATAGCGACCAGTCCCAGTACGGCAAGCTCATTGGCGCTGATAGCGGGATCGGATAAAACTCATTGTATCACCAACGGATATGAACCGATGGCCGTGCAGGAGCTGGTGGTTGACAAGCACAGCGGATTTGTCATGGCCCATGTCGGTGCTCTTTTGGCTGAGCGCAATCCAGCGGGACTTTGGTTGGCAATCGCTCGATTGGTTGCTGCTTCACCTGAGTTTTCGGCCCATTTCTCCCTTCAATTGGTGGGGCATGTTGCAGACTCAGTAGTTGCCTCCATCGAAGCACTGGGATTGCAGTCTTGGGTGAACATCAGGGGGTATTTGCCCCACCACCAAGCGCGTCAAGTGCAGTGGTCTGCAGATGTATTATTGCTGGTTGAAGCTTCACAGCCCTGGGCATCAGAGATTATTCCTGGCAAATTCTTTGAATATATGGAAACCCATAAGCCCATTCTCGCTTTGGGACCAGACCGGTGGGATGTCCATGAAATTTTGACCCAAACCCAAACAGGTTTTTTTGCTGAATCCTTAGACGACCAGCGTATTGAATCCTTGTTGTGGTCTCTTTGGCAACACCATCAGAGCGGAGCTCCATTGACCAATCCTATAGATACGGAGCGCTATACACGCCAAAACAAAACCGTTCAACTCGCAAATCTGCTCCATGAGTTCACTGTATAAGCAATCTATGGTCAACGCAGTGAGCACCTATGCAGGTTTTGCACTAGGGGCACTGAATACCTTGGTGCTCTACGTGCATGTGTTGGATGTAGATACCTACGGTTTGCTTTCTTGGCTCTTGGCTGCTGCAACTTTGCTCATGCCATGGATGACTATGGGCGTGCCCAATACACTCTTAAAGTTTTTCCCGACCATACATACCGATCTAGAGCGGGCTCAGTTTTTGGGTTGGATGCTTTGGTGGCCTTTGGTGGTTATCCTTCCCCTGGGAATCCTTCTGGCCGTTTGGGGAGATGCTGCAGCTGCGCATTGGCTTCAGTCGCCGGATGCCGTCTCTCCATACCTGATTCACTTTTGGGCCATTGGTGGTTTTATGGCTTATTTTGAGGTTTTTTATTCGTTGGCCAAAACCAGACTTAAGTCAGTTTTTGGCAATGTGCTCAAAGAGGTGAGTCACCGTTTGTTGATCACATGGCTGTTGGTGATGATGTATTTCCAGTGGATCTCTACGGAACAACTATTTACAGGACTGGTCATGATTTATGCAGTGCGCACTTTAAGCATGGCGATTTACAGCGTATACATCGCTCGTCCGGTTTTGGCCTGGGGAATCCCCGCGTTTTTTAAGGAATATCTATCCTATGGACTTTTTGTGGTCTTGGGTACCGCTGTGGCTTTGGTGATTTTGGAAATTGACAAAGTAATGATTCATCAGTTTTTGCCGCTCTCAGAAGTAGCTTTTTACACGGTTGCTGTGTTTATGGCTACATTGGTTTCTGTACCTGCGCGGGCAACCCACCAAATCGCTTTGCCGATGTCTGCTCAATGGATTGCTTCAGGCCAATGGGATTTCATCAAAAGCCGTTACCAGGAGTCGGCCATACAATTGAGTTGGACCTCCGGTTGGGTGTTGTTGGTGCTTTGGAGCACTGCGCCAGATATTTTTTCATTGCTTCCAGCCGGATATCAATCTGCGATCTGGGTGTTGTTGCTGATCGGTATGAGCAAGTGGATAGAAGCCAGTATGGGTATCAATAATGCGCTGCTGCTCAACGCTCCAAAATACAAATGGGTTTTGTATACCGGCGTAGTTATGGCTTTATTCACGGTGGGATTTAACCTTTGGTTGATACCGCGTTATGGAATTATTGGCGCTGCATGGGCGTCATTGGGCGCGATGCTCCTTTATCAATGCGCTAAAGTATGGGCGGTGTACGCTTGGATTAAGGCTCATCCCTGGCAACCTAAAATGGTAGCTGTCCTATTGTGGGGGGGGATCAGTTGGTGGGTGGTAGACTGGGTGTTTTCAAATATTGATGGCCCTGTATTTTTGCGCATCACAGGGATTGCTTTGTTGGTAAGCCTTGTTTATATCGCAGGTATTTACCGACTAGGATTGATTGAATACCGATCTATATGGCCCAAAAAACTAGGCCAATAAGTATTTTTTTAAAGCCTTTCCAGTGTGGGAGGCTTCTTCCGCAACGACCTGTTCAGGTGTTCCCATCACCACCAGGTGCCCGCCTTGATCTCCAGCTTCAGGCCCTAAATCAATGACATAGTCAGCGCATTTCACCACATCCATATGGTGTTCTACGAGCAAAATACTGTGTCCCTTATCGATCAACGCATTCAAAGATTTCAGCAGTTTGTCGATGTCATGAAGGTGTAAACCTGTAGTTGGCTCATCAAAAATAAAGAGTGTTTTTGCTTCATTTTGACCTTTGAGCAAGAAACTAGCCAGTTTAATTCTCTGTGCTTCACCACCGGATAGGGTGGCAGAGGACTGGCCTAGTGCTACATATCCGAGACCTACATCATCCAGCGCCTTGAGTTTCTGGGCAATCTTTTTTTGCCCATGAGTGCCAAAAAACGCTAATGCCTCAGATACCGTACTTTGCAAGAGTTCAAAAATATTTTTTCCTTGAAAGTTTACCTCTAGAATTTCAGATTGAAAACGCTTGCCTTGACATTGGTCACACTCAATATGGACATCGGCCATAAATTGCATTTCAATGGTAATACTTCCCTCTCCCTGACACTTTTCACATCGGCCTCCAGCTACATTAAATGAAAAGTGCTTGGATTGGTAGCCTCTATTTTTACTCAGCGGTAGGCCTGCATATAGGCTTCGGATATCGTCGTATGCTTTGATGTAGGTGACCGGATTTGACCTGGATGAACGTCCGATAGGGTTCTGGTCAATCCATTCAACACTGCCTAGATCATCACTGTTGATTTCAAATGAGTCATGAGGTCCTATTTTGTCACTAGTTCCTGTAAATTTCTTTTGTAACAAAGGGTATATCAACGATTTAACCAGTGTACTCTTTCCGCTTCCAGAAACTCCGGTTACCGCAGTCATGGCGTGCAGAGGGAATGAAACGGTGATATTTTTCAAGTTTTGGGACCGTGCCCCCGTAATTTTGATGAATTCGTGGGAATTACGCCTTTTTTTCGGGAGTGCAATCTGTTTCCTTCCATGAAGGTAATCAGCAGTCAACGAGTGGGCATGCATCAAATCATCTAGTGTCCCCGAGGCAGTGACCTGGCCACCGTGCACACCTGCTTCTGGACCAATGTCGACCAGCCAATCGCAAGCCCGCATCATGTCTTCATCGTGTTCTACACAAATCACGGTGTTCCCCAGGTCCCTGAGCGACTGGAGCACTTTAATCAGATGTTCCGTATCCCTGGGGTGTAAGCCTATACTGGGCTCATCTAGAATATACATGGATCCCACCAAGCTGCTTCCCAGAGACGTAGCCAAATGTATTCTTTGACTTTCACCACCGGATAAGCTATTTGATTTTCTGTTTAGGGTCAGGTAGGGGAGTCCGACTTGCATTAAGTACTGCAGCCTGAGCTTAATTTCGAGAATCAATCTCTTTCCGATGGCCCATTCTTCGGGTGAAGGTTCCCATTGTTCAAAAAATTGATGGAGTTTTTCTACGGGCATATCCATCAGTGTACCTAAATCACAGCCACCGACAAAAACCATAAATGCCTCTGGTCTCAGTCTTTTACCACGGCAGCTGGGGCAGGTTGTTTTACCTCGGTATCTAGAGAGCAATACCCGGTTTTGAATTTTGTAGTTTTCTTGCTCCAGTTGTGCAAAAAAAAGATTTAGCCCTTTAAAAGCTTTGGTTTCCTCCCAGACCAAACGCTGTTGGTCTGCAGTGAGTTGGTGCCATGGGGTGTGAATGGGAAGTTGTACCGAAGCCGCTTTTTCGATCATTTTGTCTTTGAAGCGTTGCAAGCGATCCCCTTTCCAAGGAGCAATAGCCCCTTCATAAAGGGTTAGCGAAGTATTGGGAATTACCAGATCAGGGTCAATACCCACTAAATCCCCATAACCCTCACATTGGGGACAGGCCCCGTAGGGATTGTTGAAGCTAAATAGGTTGGGGGAGGGTTCTAAAAATTCAACTCCATTAGCTTGAAATCGATTGTCAAATTTAATGTTGACTTTGCCTTCCGTGTCTCTGATGATACAGGTGCCTTTTCCTTCGAAAAAAGCCAGCTCAATAGCTCCTTTGAGTCTTTGCTCAAAATCTAGATCAGCCAGGTTTAACACAATTCGATCAATGACTAGTTCGTAAGATTCAGACAGATCTGCATCTTGAATATTGATGACTTGGTTTTTCTGCCACACCCGAGCATAACCTTGTGCGATTAACAGTTGTTTGATCTGTTGTGGACTATGCGTTTGATGCACCTCTTTTGGAGACAACAACAAGAATCGAGCTTCGTTGGCTTGCTGTTGCAAAAAGTTCCAAACATCCTGAATGTCTTCTTTCTTGACTACCCTACCTGTGACAGGGTCAATAGTGATGCCAATACGGGCAAACAGCAACTTTAGATAGTCATAGATTTCAGTGGTCGTCCCCACAGTTGAACGCGGATTATTGGTGCGCACTTTTTGCTCAATAGCAATGGCAGGAGCTATTCCTTTAATGGACCTAACCTTTGGTTTTTCCAGTTTCCCTAAGAATTGGCGGGCGTAGGCAGAAAGACTTTCCACATAGCGTCTTTGTCCTTCTGCATATAGGGTGTCAAAAGCCAAACTTGATTTTCCCGATCCAGAAACACCCGTAATCACGATCCATTTGTTTCTGGGTAAAACAACATCGATATCTTTGAGGTTATGCATTTGAGCACCCTCAATGATGATGTTTTTTTTGGGATCTAATTCAGGCAAAACAGAGCTGTTGTTCAAGTGTCAAATATACGATTTGCCCCTGTTTTTCACCTACGAATCCCTGTGTTCGCCTTGTTTTATATATCGATGTTTTTTTATATATTGGTTGAAAATTTCGCCTATAGCACAAGCTACTTAACCCGCTCTTGATGAATTACACCCTTTGAGGGCGAAACAATGCTGATGCTATGTATTCCTTATCCGTTGAGAATGAGTTGATTTCCCGTATTGTATCTGGGGATTCAACCGCTGTAAGCCAACTTTGGAAACCTTATCAACCTAGGTTGCGCAGGTATATCTATGCCAAAACCAAGGATGCTTCACTGTGTGACGATTTGTTGCAGGACACGTTTATTAAAGCGTTTTTATACCTAAAAAAAGGAAGTTTTCAGTCAGAGGGAAAATTTTTCCCTTGGTTGTTGCGCATAGCGCACAATGTGGTTATGGACCACTTCAGACAATTAAAAAGGCAAATGGTGTCCCCAACCATGGACGGTACTTTTTGGGATCAGGACTTGCAGCCCATCATTTGGGATGAACCTCAGCAGATGAGTGCCCAAATTAACCAAAGCATGTTTGATATGATCGCTCAATTACCCGAGGAGCAGCAGCAGGTGGTGCGCATGCGCATTTTTCAAGACATGAGTTTTAAAGAAATCTCTGAAGCGACCGGTGTGAGTATTAACACAGCGCTTGGCAGAATGCGCTACGCATTGATCAACCTCAGAAAAGAACTCGATAAAAAAACTATTTCGTTTTACGACGATCAACCTTAGGGGTAGTTGTTTTCACCCCAAGCCGTTGGCTGATTTCGTCTTTTTCGATCGACCATCCACGAGCTGGACTGTAAGTTCTTCCATACCAAATCATCTGCAGGTGGAGTTTATTCCATATCGATGCGTCGAAAAGCTTTTTCGCATCTTTTTCCGTCTGAATAACGTTTTTTCCGCTGGAAAGTCCCCACCGGTGCATCAGTCTGTGAATATGGGTGTCGACGGGGAATGCAGGGATCCCAAATGCCTGGGAAATGACTACACTGGCGGTTTTGTGACCAACACCTGGCAGTTCTTCTAATTGTGCGAGTTGATCAGGCACCACGCCTTGGTATTTTTCGACCAAAATTTTTGACAGCCCAACAATAGCTTTGGCTTTTTGGGGCGATAAACCGATGGGCTTGATTATTTCTCTGACTTTTTCGACATCGCATTGCGCCATATCAAATGGATTGTCCGCTAGGGCAAATAAGGCAGGGGTGGTTAAATTAACACGTACGTCTGTGCTTTGGGCTGAGAGCAAAACTGCTACCAACAAAGTAAAGGGGTCTTTGTGGTCCAGGGGAATAGGGACTTCAGGAAAATAGTATTCCAATCGCTCCACTACTATGGCTGCCTTTTCTTTTTTTGTCATCTTAATGTTATATTTGTGACTAAATCTATATGTGATGAATCCACTACAAGTCGGGGCCCATGTACCTCATTTTTCAGGAATTGATGACCAAGGAAACCCATGGTCCTCTGCGGACTTTAAAGATAAGAAATTGGTTGTTTTCTTTTACCCTAAGGCCAGTACTCCTGGTTGTACCGCTGAGGCTTGTAGCTTAAGGGACCACTACAGTGAGTTGTTGGCTCAAGGCTATGCCCTGGTAGGGGTGAGTGCCGATTCAGTCAAGAAGCAAGCCAAATTTAAGGACACCCACCAATTTCCTTTTCCTCTCTTGGCAGACGAAGAAAGAAAAGTCATCGAACTCTTTGGTGTTTGGGGAGAAAAGAAATTTATGGGTAGAACTTATGACGGAATACACCGCTATACCTTTGTTGTAGAAAATGGGGCAGTTATCCGTGTATTTGACAAAGTAAACACGGCCAATCACGCTTCGCAGATACTAGAGGCTTAAGAAAGCTCAGGGATTTCCCTGCCTTCAAGATCTCTGAAAAGTTGTTTTTTGTTGATTTGTTCTGCGACAATCTCTGGGAGCATATTTTCCCAGCCAGATTCGTTGTTCTTGATTTTTTGCAAAACATCTCTTGAGAAAATATTCAAGATTTCTGGGTCGTAATCGACAATGTCTACCACTTTGCCATTGTATTTAAAGAACTTGAATAGCTCGCGCATCCTAGGGTGAACCTGCATGTTGTTGCTCGTGATCAAATCTCCAGTTTCTTCATCGATCATCGGGTATAGGTAGACCTTTAGATCTTTAAAGAATAGTTTTCCAAAGGCTTCAAGGATTCCTCCACTGAGGTGTCTGTAGTACTTTTCATCAAAGATCGCTACTAGGTTGTTTACCCCCATGGAAAGACCAATACGCGCTTTGGTGTATTCGTTAAAGTATTCTACCAGCTTGTAATACTCCTGGAATTTAGAAATCAACACCGTATGGCCTAGGGCACAGAGCAGCTCAGCCCTGTCCAGAAAGTCGCGTTCATCGATTTCTCCTGAAACCTTGAGGTTGGACAGGGTGATTTCAAACAGCACTATGGTGTTATTGGGGTCCACAGTGGATTCATTGAGGAACATGTTCAATGATTTTTGATACATGTCCTCATTCACCAAAGTCACAGGTCGGAAACTACCTCTGATGGCCATGATGTTTTTCTTGTACAACACAGCGGCAGGCAACAGGTTTACGCCAGATGGGTCAAACATAACGGCATCGGTCATGTCGTTTTTGATCAACTGAAGACTCATCAATCTGTTGTCCACATGTTTGAAATCCGGACCGGAAAAATTGATCATGTCAATTTCTAACAGGTCTTTATCCAAGTGATCATAAAGGTATTTGAGCAAGCTTTTGGGCTTGTGGTGTGCGTAAAAAGCTCCGTAGATCAGGTTTACCCCCAATACACCCAAGGTTTCCTGTTGTAATCTCGCTTCATTTTGTTTAAAGCGTATGTGCAGGATGATTTCGTTGTATTGTTTTTGGTTTGGCGTTAGTTGAAACTTGATGCCGACCCAGCCATGACCCTTGTATTGTTTTGCGAAATCGATGGTGGTTACTGTATTGGCGTAGGCAAAGAAGAGTTTATTGGGATGTTTTTCTTTGCTGATGCGCTCTTCCATTAAATTCATTTCATGGGAGAGCATTTTGGTCAATCTCGATTGAGTGACATAGCGACCATCTTCCTCCAATCCGTATATAGCATCGCTGAAATCTTTATCATAGGCACTCATCGCCTTGGCGATGGTTCCTGATGCACCTCCAGCCCTAAAAAAATGACGCGCAGTTTCCTGACCTGCACCGATTTCGGCAAACGTTCCGTATATATCAGGGTTGAGATTGATCCTTAGGGTTTTAGCCTTGATGGAGGGAACATCGTTAAATTCCATTTCCATTTTTAAAACAGAAGCCATTGAAATCGTTTAATTTCGAACAAAGTTAATCAAACTGACCTGTTTGGCTTTATGTAATTGTTATAAATTTGGCATAAAATGAGGCAAATAACTCTGCGTTTTTTGGGCACAGGTACTTCCCAAGGTATTCCGGTACTGGGGAGTGATCATCCGGTGTGTATGAGTCTGGACCCCCGAGATAAACGCCAACGAACATCGGCTTTGATACGTTGGGACGACTGCGCAGTGGGCATTGATTGCGGTCCCGATTTTAGAAACCAAATGTTGGCAGCCGGACAGAAAAAATTGGACGCACTGTTGTTTACGCACGAACACGCAGACCATACGGCTGGACTGGACGATATTAGACCCTATTATTTTCAAAAGGGATACTTTCCTATCTATGCAGCTACGCGTGTCATCGATTCGCTAAAAGAAAGATTTGCCTATATTTTACAGGAGGAAAACAAGTATCCAGGCGCCCCAAGTGTTCAAATCAACGAAATTGAAGCCAGCAGTTTTGATTTGTTTGGATTGGCGGTAACACCGCTTAATGCCCCCCACGGTCCCATAGAAGTTACTGGATTTAGAGTGGGAGGATTGGCCTATTTCACCGATGTGAAATCCATGCCTGAGCAACATTTAGATCAGCTAAAGGGATTAGATATACTGGTGATCAACGCCTTGAGGCACGAACCACATCACGCGCATTTATCGCTGAGTGAAGCTGTTGCATTGGCCCAGGAGATCGGGGCAAAAAAAACCTATTTCACCCACATCAGTCATCATCTTGGTTTTCACGAAGCGGTGCAGAAAACTTTGCCAGCAGGTATATTTTTGGCTTACGACGGCTTGGAAGTCGAGGCGACACTGCCGATATAATGCCTCATCCATTGGATTAAATCCTCGAAATTTTCCATACAAAGACTATGGCCGGTGGGATAAGCGCAAAACTTAAGGGTACATCCTTCCAGGTTGAGCTGTTGTTGGATGGACTCAGCCCAACTGAACGGGATCACTTGATCCTGAGTTCCATGCGAGGCAAATACATTGATTTCCATAGGACCTAGGGGGGTGATTCGCTCATTGATGTATCCGCTCAGCCCCGCGATAGAGCGAAAACGCCCTTTTTTTTGAAAAGCAAGGGCATAGCTTAAAATAGCACCTTGACTAAATCCACCCAGATGAAGTTCCTCGGGGTCCAAGTGGTATTCTTCGATTAACTGTGTGATCATTTGGTCGATTTGCTCTACTGAACTCAAGGCTTGTTGGTCATCCGACCATTTTCCTTGCTGCTCGTCAAAATGTATCGCATACCAGGCAAATCCTTGACCAGCAAGATCATAGGGCGCTTGAAGCGAAAAAACCACAGCGTCTAGTTTGAGGGGTTTGGCCAATCCAAAAAGATCCTGGGCATTACTCCCGTATCCGTGGAGTAAGAAAAGGGCTTTTCTTGGATGGGTTACGGGGCCTGCTGGCTCGTGAACGAGGTAGTGTAAGGGTTGGGCGCTCATGAAACAAAAGTAAACCAGCGTTGGAAATAGGTGCCTATCCCAGGCAGGAGTCGTTGTTTACCGCTCAAGGCATCCGCGATTCCAAAGGCAATGAAAATGAAGTAAATCAGGTAAATCGCCAAAAGTCCGTATAATCCAATCCAGTAGGGGAGCACCAACACCATGGCGTGAAACAAAAGGTGTATGCCAAAAGCTTGTCGTGTGTGGAACCTAGCATGAGCATACTGAGGCTCATTGTTCATGCTCATGGCCATCAATGCACCAAAAATGGTGATGTAGGCCAGTAAAGCAATTTTTTGTCCGGGTATTTTATTCATGGATCAACATCCCTTTTTGGGTGATCACTCCCCAGGCCTTGCCCGTTAATTCAGCACCTAAATACAGGCTGTTTTTGGCGGTGCTGTACAAGTCATTCAACTGTTGGGTGTACTTGACGTTAGGGTTGAATAGACTCATGTCAACTGGTTGACCAACAGCGATTTGATAATTTGAAAATCCAAATGCTGATTTCCCTTTTTGCAGTAAGGTGACCGCCTGATCCATACCTAACTTTTGATTGAGTACCCCAAAAGCAGCTTCTAAACCTAAGGATCCAGGAGTGGATAAATCAAACTCTATTCTTTTGAGCTCAGTATCCAGTGGGTTGTGGTCTGAGGTCACGTAATCTATAACTCCGCTTAATAGGCCTTGTATCAGCGCTTGTTGATCTTCTAGGGTGCGTAAAGGAGGCATTAAATGGGTATTCGTGTCGAATTCAAGCAGGGCAGATTCATCTCCCCAAAGCTGGTGAATAGCGACACTACAGGTGACATCTAATCCTTTAGCCTTGGCTTCACCAATTAATTCTACAGCTTTGGCTGTTGAAATTGTGGGAATGTGCAATTTACCTCCACTGTAGGCCAATACCGATAAATCTCTGCTGATTTGGAGTTCTTCTGCCAGTGCTGGACTGCCTTTTAATCCCAAGGAGGTGGATACGGTGCCTTCATGGGCTACTGCTTTGTGGTGCATGGCTGCATCAAGTGGATAGCTCCAAACACGAGCGTTAAATACTTGGGTGTACTGAAGGGCAATTTTGAGCAGGTGACTGTTTTGAATCGGTTTTTTGTAATCAAAAAAACCGACCGCTCCTGACTGGTACATATCGAATAGATCAGCTAAATCATGTCCATTGCATTGTTTGGTCAGCGCACCGATGGTTTTAAGTCCAACAACGCAGTGGGCTGCTTTTTGATGCATCATGGCCAATGTGTTGGTCTGATCCGGTATAGGCAGCGTATTGGGCAGTAAGAGCACCTGTCCGAAACCGCTTAATCCCGCTGTCTTTAAGCCTTGTGCGATGGTTTCCCTAGCCTCATATCCAGGTTCTCCAAAACAGACGCCAGTGTCCATCCAAGAGGGCGATACATGTAGGTTGTCTCGCTCGATCACGGTACACCCATCAGGTGGAGTGATGGATGATTGTATCGCTTTGATGACCCCACCTTCTATCAAAATATCTCTTTTTTGACCGTGGTGTTCTTTTTGTGTAGTATCGACGATGGTCGCCTGGCGTAGGCAAATGTTCATAGACTAGTGCTAAGGTTCGAAGCTTTTGAATGCAAAATTAAACATTATGAGGACACCGAAGTAAACCCAGGGTGTATTCGGCGATAAATTATGGTTTTAAAGAATACTGAGCAGATTTACCCTGACTGCTAGAAGCCTTGATAAATGAGCGAATATCCTCATTGGCCGTCTTTAGATCTGCCCTTCTTAAATACATCATATGTCCACTTTCATAACCTTTAAACGAAATTCTATCTTTCATTTTTCCGCTGGGATCCAATTGCCACATGGAGTATTTAGCGTTAAAATAGGTGGTTGCCCCATCGAAATAACCCGATTGAAACATGACGTTTAGGTATGGGTTTTGCGCCATAGCTTGTCTGAGTTGTGCCCCGGTTTGGTCGTTTGATCTGTCCCAGGGATTGACAGGCCCGAACATATTGTATTTTACATCTGTTTTCCAATTCAACTCCTGATGCATATAGGCGTTGATCGCCGGGGTAAAAGAGTGCAGCCAAGAGGTGAGTTCCGCAGCGTAGTCCGGCGCATCACCCGCTTCCTTCTTATCCAACCCCAAATATCTAGAGTCTAATCGACCCACGGTGTATCCCTGGTCTCTCAGCAATTCTTTCCAAAAATAGGGGAAGGGGACTTCGAGGTTGTGCTGGAGGTACACTTGGGCGTCGATTGAGGTATAACGTTGCATTTGCTCGGCCATAGCATTTTTTTCACCATCGCTGGCAAATCCGCCCTTGACCAAAACGGGCAGCAATTGGTTGATGGAAAACGATTCTACCTCGGCGAGGTAATCGGTTAATTTCATCGACTGGTAAGACTGATCTAACTGTTTGTGGTACCAGGCTGCTGCTGCAAAATAAGGTATTCTGTTGGCGATCTCTACGGGACCTTCTCGATCGATACCCAACTCAGTGGGGGATACTAAAATCACCCCATTGAGGTACATCCATTGATTGTTTTGAAGCGCATAGGCCAAACCAGATACGCGTGTGGTGCCATAGCTTTCACCGATTAAGTATTTGGGGCTTTCCCATCTTTGGTGTCTTTGAACAAAAGTGTTGAGCCATTCTGCCAGATAGGCGATGTCAGCATTGACCCCGAAAAATTTTTTTCGATCTACTTCAGGTCCATCTTCCGGAATTGTTCTGGAATATCCGGTGTTTACAGGATTCACATATACGATGTCTGCCACATCGAGAATCGTATAAGGATTATGGGAAAAACCATAGGGCTGAACAGGATATCCTTCATCATCAATATTCAGCACCCTGGGTCCTGTGTAGGCTAAATGCATCCAAACAGAGGCTGATCCTGGTCCGCCATTAAAAGAAATAACCAACGGTCTATTTTTTCTGTCCTTGATGCCATCGCGGGTATAGTAGGTGTAGTGGAGGTTGGCTATCGATTTTCCTTGGCTATCCCAAACCGGTTGTGTGCCAGTTTCGGCGGTGTAGGCCCATTGGGAAGTACCCGTATTGAGTGTGTGGTTGGTGATCACTTTAGTGTCTTCAACCAATGTGCGCTGTGCCAGTAATCCAGAAGTGGTTAAACTGAAGGCAAGCACAAAAAATATTTTTTTCATAGCGAAAGGTTTATCCTTCTAATATATGAAAATGTCTAGAATTTTTCAAATACGCCCAAACCGAACAAGGCAAAATCGTACTTGGCTGGATCATCGGGATCTAGGTTTCTTAGGTTTTTGTCTAATTCCACAAGCGTTTTTGCATCGTCTTGTTTTCGGGTGATCAATCCGAGCTTGCGGGCTACGCGTGCCGTATGCACATCGAGTGGGCAGGAAAGCGCAGAGGTCGGTAGGGACCATATGCCAAAATCTACTCCCTTTTTTGGAGAGCGCACCATCCACCTCAGAAACATGTTTACCCGCTTAGCAGCAGCTCCTTTAGCCGGATCTGGCAGATGTTTTTGGCTGCGCGCCAGGTGTTGTACTGAGAAAAAATGATGTTTAAACGCACTGATGGATTCCTGAATGCGTCCGTCTGCATCTGGGCGGGCAAAAAAACTGCTCAACCCATGACCTTCAAGGTATAGTTGTTGCAGTCGTGTTAGGAAAAAAAGCAGGTCATCGTGTTGAAATGTCCGGTGAACAAATGGCCCAATTTTTTTTATATCGCTTTCAGTGGCGCCTAGAACAAATGCTCCAGGGGCTTGATCGAGATAGTCCATCAGTTTTTGGGCATTGGCAATTATGGTTTTACGCTGACCCCATGCGATGATGGAGGTTAAAAAACCGCTGATTTCGATGTCTAATGGTTGGGTAAATTGATGAGGGATTTGAATGGGATCTTCCTCCAGAAAATTGATTTTCTCGTATTGAGCTGCTTTTTCGTCTAAAAAAGATTGAAGGCTTTCCCAGGGCAGCTCGCTAGACCATTTTTCCATCTTCCATAGAAATTGTGCGGTCAGCCATTTTGGCGAGGGTCAAGTTGTGGGTGACAACGACGATGGTGGTTCCCCATCGGTCTCTGATGTCGAAAAAAAGTTCGTGAAGATTTTGCGCGTTATGGGTGTCTAGATTACCGCTGGGTTCGTCGGCCAAAATCAATGTGGGTTGGTTGATCAAGGCACGGGCTACGGAAACTCGCTGTTGTTCGCCCCCAGATAACTGGTTAGGCTTGTGGTTTAGGCGATCTTTTAATCCTAATTCTTCCAGTATTTGCTCCGCTTTAACTTTGGCTTCTGAAAGGGGTAGGCCTGCGATTAAAGCAGGGATACACACATTTTCCCAAGCGTTAAACTCTGGAAGGAGTTGGTGGAATTGAAAGATAAACCCCAGGTGTTTGTTCCTGAATTGAGCGAGTTGTTTGTCGGAATATTGGGCGGTATTGTGCCCCAGGATTTCAATGCTGCAGGTTGTTGGATTGCTGGGCTGATCCAAAGTGCCTATGATTTGAAGCAGGGTGGATTTGCCCGCGCCGGAAGGGCCAACAATGGCGACTACTTCTCGCTCGTAAACAGTCAAATCAACTCCTTGAAGCACAGGGGTCTGGCCGTAGGATTTATCGAGGGATCTGATGTTGATGATGGCTTTAGGATTCATCTTGATCCGAAAAGTATTTTTTAAAACCCATTCTGGCAAGCATTTTCTTTTCAAATGCCCAGAAAAAAGAAAATTGACCCAACAGCCAACCAAAGCAAAGGAGCAATACTTGATACAAAGGGAAAATAATGAGGATGCGCACAGCGTAATATACCACCAGCCACACCCAATGCGTGTCAAAAGCCTCCTTGTGCCATCCGATCAGTTCTAAGAACGGTTTGGCCAGTTTAACCGAGCTGCTGCCAGTCAGGGAAAATACCAAGAAAATAACAAAAAGCGTGCGGTTGGAATCGACGTTCCATTTTTCCTTTAATCTACGAAACATCAATAGGGTTTGGGGTGAATTTTTGGATGATTTGCCCGGCTAAGTCAATTCCTATGCGCGATTGTGCTTCCTCAGTACTCCCTCCGATATGCGGGGTGAGCGACAATTTTGGGTGCATGAGTATGCCCAGTTTGGGATTTGGTTCATCTTCATAAACGTCCAATCCGGCAAAGGAGACGATGTCGCGATCCAAGGCTTGAAGCAGCGCTTGGTGATCAATGGCAGATGCACGTGCCGTATTGATGATCCCCACACCGGGTTTTACAGCGGCAAATGCATCTCTGTCCAAAAATGGTTTTTCTTGATTGGGTAAGTGAAGGCTGATATAATCGGATTGTGCCAACACGATTTCTTTGGTGGTGCTTTGTAGATGAATAGACACAGGAGTGTTGTTCCCGATGGTCCACGAAAGCGTCACCTGGTCGACCTCTGGATCACAGAAAATCACGTGCATTCCCATACCCAAACAAAGTTTAGCCATGGATTGCCCTATGGCACCAAATCCGACGATTCCCACAGTTTTTCCACTTAATTCTTTTCCCCGGTAGGCTGTTTTAAGCGCTTTAAAATCGGTGTCTCCCACCAAAGGCATGTTTCTGTTGGATTCGTGAAGAAAACGCACCCCACCCAATAGGTGGGCCATGGCTAGTTCAGCTACAGCTTGGGCAGAGGCTCCTGGTGTATTGATCACTGGGATTTTGCGCTTTTTGGCAGCTGACACATCGATGTTGTCCAAACCAACACCAGCACGCGCTATCCACTCCACACTCGGGCATTGTTCAATCACTTGAGCCGTGATCTGAGTAGCGGAGCGAACAATGATTCCCTGAATTTGGTGTTGGTTGATGTAGGGGATCAATTGCGGTTGAGCTACCCGCGTCAGATCAAGTGTAAAACCTGCTTCACTTAAAGCCGTTATGGCCGCCTGATCCAGTCCATCATTGATTAAAATACGCATATTATCCTTTTTGTTCCAAGTATCCCATCACCTCTGTCAGCACTTGAACACTGCTCAATGGCAGTGCATTGTACATAGAGGCTCGGTAACCTCCCACGGAGCGATGCCCTGCTAGGCCTTCTATGCCAGCTTCTTTAAGCAGTTCATTGAATCTTGAGGCAAGTTCAGGTTGTTTGATATTGAAAGTGGCATTCATCAATGACCTGTCTTTTGTGTGGGCATAACCTTCAAACAACGCACTGTTGTCGATGGCCTCGTACATCAGTCTTCCTTTTTCTTGATTTTTAGGTTCAATGCTGGCTATTCCGCCTAATTGATCCAACCATTCCAAGGTGAGCATGGATACGTATACCGCAAAAACACTGGGAGTATTGTACATACTTTCACCTTTGATATGCGCTTGGTAATCCAACATAGCGGGCAAAACACCTTTTTCCTTTTTGAGGATTGATTCTTTTACCACCACTAGAGTGGCCCCTGCAGGCCCCATATTTTTTTGAGCCCCAGCATAGATCAAATCAAATTGTTCAAAATCGAGTTGTCTGGAAAAGATATCAGAACTCATGTCGCAGACCATGGGGGCATCTGCTTTGGGAAAAATAGACATCTGTGTGCCGTATATGGTGTTGTTTGAGGTGTAATGAACATAATCAACGCCTTTGGGCACTTCAAATCCTTCAGGGATATATCGATATCCTCGATCCGCCGAACTGGCCATAACATGGGTTGTCCCCATTCTTTTGGCTTCTTCAATGGCTTTGGTACTCCAAGTACCTGTATCTAAATAGGCAGCACTGTGGTGAAAAAGATTCATGGGCACCATGGCAAATTGAAGACTAGCCCCTCCTTGTAGAAAAAGTGCTTGATAACCTTTGTCTTCAAGTCCCAACAGCTTTAATGCCAATGCTTGAGCTCGATCCATAACCGCCACAAAATCTTTAGATCTGTGTGAGATTTCTATAAGAGACAATCCAGACTGATTAAAATCAAGTACCGCTGATGCTGCTCGTTCAATGACTTGTCGGGGTAAGATACAAGGGCCTGCGCTAAAGTTGTGTTTCATTGGATAGAAAATTGCGCCACAAAATTGGCATAAAAGATTGGGTTAGTAAAGCGATAACACAAATTTAATGGGATCAATTCCGTCTGCATAATCGTGAAGTAGAGGTCTTTGGGTTTGTCCAAAATCCAGAGCGTTGGGTAGGACGCTCGGTCCTACAACACATTGAATTTGATCTTTTTGAAGTAACAATGACTGATTCACCTCATCTATGGAGCTATAGGTCTGGTAGTTTAAGGTGCCTATGGGGGATCCGCCCACTCGGGAATCGGATTTGAGCAGCAAAAACCCGTTGTCCCACAAAGGAATGTTGCTCATCATGTACACAGCTTTGTTATAGTCGTAGTTATTGGCGTATTTGTGGTGATTGATCACCTCGGACCACGAGTAAATCCCGGCAAAAAATGAGGAAAAATCATATCCTTCTGGCACCCATAATGCAGCAACTGAACGACATCCGAGTCCAAAATACCTGAATATATCATCACCCAACAGGGCCAATTGTTCTTGGGTTTCCGATCCAGTTAACACGGCACATGAAAACCTGTTGCGTCTGATCAAGTTTGGCTTTTTCCCAAAGTAATGGTCGAAATATCGAGCGCTGTTGTCGCTTCCTGTGGCGATGACCGCATCAAACGACCCAACTAGTTCACGAGTGATGATTAATCTTGACGCGCTCTTGGGATCGAGTTCAGCGATTCTTTGAACAAAATAGGGGGTGAGCACTTGATCGTTAGTCGCAGGTTTAATCACGCACTGATGCCCACTTAAATAGGTGACTAGAATATCGTGAAAACCGACTAAGGGTATATTTCCTGCGGCAATAATCAGCACGGTAGTTTGGGTGATTTCTGCAAAATCAATGTCGCCTACCCATTCGGCTAAATGATGGGGCTGTAAGAGTTCCCCCCAATGACGGAGGCAATATGCGATTTGATCGGGGGTAAACCAACCATTTTTTGCAGTGGTTTGGGCGATTAGTGGACCGAGTATGGGATCAGCTGAGTAGGATGGGTCGGTGAGCTTAGTGGCCATCAAACTCATCTCCTGTCCCAACTGGCTCAATATCTCAATGCGATTTCGGGTTATGCTCATTTCTTATGGTGACCGACTGGTTTTTTGTTTTTACATTTGCCAGACAAAAGTAAGCATAACTACACGACCTATGGCCATCAAGATTACAGACGAATGCATCAATTGTGGTGCTTGTGAGCCCGAATGCCCCAATACAGCGATTTATGAGGCAGCTGCCGAATGGAAATACAAAGAAGGAACCAAGTTGTCCGGAAATGTAGTTTTACCAAACGGCCATGCTGTAGATGCAGATGCACCTCAAGAACCGGGAAGCGATGAGTACTACTTTATCGTAGCGGACAAGTGTACGGAGTGTAAAGGATTTCACGCAGAGCCACAGTGTGCTGCTGTATGTCCTGTAGATTGCTGTGTTCCTGACGACGAGCACCAAGAAACAGAAGAAGTGTTGCTGGAGAAACAGCAATTCATGCACGGATCTTAAGTTAAAATTTATGAAAGCAGGTATTGTTGGACTTCCCAATGTGGGTAAATCCACCCTATTCAATTGTTTGTCCAACGCCAAAGCGCAGTCAGCCAACTTCCCTTTTTGCACCATAGAGCCTAATATAGGGGTCGTTTCTGTTCCAGATCCACGCCTAAACCAGTTGGAGGCATTGGTCAACCCTGAGCGTGTGCTCCCAGCAACTGTAGAAATTGTAGACATAGCAGGATTGGTTAAAGGCGCCAGTAAAGGAGAGGGATTGGGCAACCAGTTTTTGGCCAATATCAGGGAAACGGATGCGATACTTCACGTGCTCCGCTGTTTTGACAATGACAATATCGTCCATGTGGATGGTGGGGTAAATCCTGTCAGAGATAAGGAGACCATCGATATGGAACTTCAGCTAAAAGATTTGGAGGTGGTCGATAAAAAATTGGAGAAAGTGAATCGCGCGGCTAAAACCGGTGATAAAGACGCCCAAAAAGAACAAACGGTGCTTCAATTGATCAAAAGTAAATTAGAAGCTGGCATTTCGGTGCGTGCCATAGAAATCAATGAAGAGGACCGCAAGGTATTTGTGCGTCCCATGCAGTTGATCACAGATAAACCAGTGTTGTATGTGTGCAACGTCGATGAGGGCGCTGCTGTATCTGGAAATCATTACGTTGACCAAGTCAAATCTGCAGTAGCCCAAGAAAACGCTGAGGTGATCTACTTGGCAGTGGGTACGGAAGCTGATATTACTGAGCTGGAAAGCTACGAGGAAAGACAACTGTTTTTAGAAGACTTAGGTCTTTCAGAGCCAGGTTCCGCCAAGTTGATTCGCGGGGCCTATCGCTTGCTTCAGCTGGAAACTTATTTTACGGCAGGTGTCAAAGAGGTGCGCGCTTGGACCATCCATAAAGGAGCTACAGCACCTCAGGCAGCTGGCGTCATTCACACAGATTTTGAAAAAGGATTTATCCGAGCTGAAGTAATCTCTTATCAGGACTACGTTCATTACGGCAGTGAGTCCAAAGTGAAGGAAGCTGGTAAGATGCGTGTTGAAGGAAAAGAGTACATCGTTCAGGACGGTGATGTGATGCATTTCAGATTTAACGTATAGTTCCTGAATAGCTGTCAACAATAGGTGTCTGCTTATTGTTAATTACTTTAAAGCCACCGCTTTTTATCTTTTTGGGAGTCTTGTTATCTTAGCCTTTTCACCCAAATGAATTATTTTGGGTGTTCTTCCTAGAATGACCCAAGAAACTCAATATACAGAAGAAAACATTCGATCCCTGGATTGGCGCGAGCATATTCGCCTCAGACCTGGTATGTATATCGGTAAGCTCGGTGATGGCACCTCTGCTGACGATGGTATTTATATTTTGCTCAAGGAGGTCGTCGATAACTGTATCGATGAATTTGTCATGGGGGCCGGTAAAACCATTGAGATTTCAATCAAAGACCAACAAGTAAGCGTACGGGATTACGGGCGAGGAATTCCTCTGGGAAAGGTAGTGGATGTCGTGTCCAAAATGAATACAGGTGGAAAGTACGACAGCCGGGCCTTCAAAAAATCAGTGGGTCTGAATGGTGTGGGTACCAAAGCGGTCAACGCTTTGTCCTCCTCGTTTATCGTGGAGTCTGTACGCGATCAACAGTCGGTAACGGCTGAGTTCCATCAAGGCGAATTATCCACACAAACAGGACCTGAGGAATCTGGAAAAAAGCGAGGCACACGGGTGACCTTTGTCCCAGACGAGACCATATTCAAAAACTACAAGTATAGAAGTGAGTACGTGGTGCGCATGATAAAAAATTATGTGTACCTAAACCCGGGACTCACTTTGGTGTATAACGGAGAAAAATATTTCTCGGAATACGGCTTAAAAGATCTGATTGAGGACAATAATAAGGTTGATGACTTGCTTTATCCTGTCATTCACCTCAAGGGTCCGGATATCGAGGTAGCCATCACCCACAGCAAGACCCAGTACAGCGAAGAATACCACTCTTTTGTCAATGGACAACACACCACACAGGGTGGTACACACCAGGCGGCGTTTAGGGAGGCATTGGCCAAAACGATCAGGGATTTTTACGGGAAAAATTACGAGGCGGCTGACATCAGAAAGTCGATTATTTCTGCGATTTCCATCAAAGTCATGGAACCGGTGTTTGAAAGCCAAACCAAGACCAAGTTGGGCTCTACAGAGATGGGGGGCGAAATGCCCTCTGTTCGATCCTACATCATGGATTTCCTCGGCAAAGAACTAGACAATTACTTGCATAAAAATCCGGAAACTGCTCAGTTGATGCAGTCCAAGATCATGCAGGCTGAAAGAGAGCGCAAGGAATTGTCTGGAATCAGAAAACTAGCGCGAGATCGAGCGAAAAAAGCGAGTTTACACAACAAAAAACTCAGGGATTGCAGGGTGCACCTCACCGACGTAAAAAACGACCGCTCATTGGAAAGCACTTTGTTTATCACTGAGGGAGATTCAGCGTCAGGTTCCATCACCAAGTCGAGGGATGTCAATTGTCAAGCGGTGTTTAGTTTGCGGGGTAAGCCGCTAAACTCCTATGGGATGAGCAAGAAAATCGTATACGAAAACGAGGAGTTTAATCTCTTGCAAGCAGCCCTAAACATCGAGGATTCAATGGAAGACCTCAGGTACAACAAAATTGTCATAGCGACGGATGCCGACGTTGACGGTATGCATATTCGCTTGCTGTTGATCACTTTTTTTCTTCAGTTCTTTCCCGAATTGATCAAAGAGAATCACCTGTATATTTTGCAAACACCCCTTTTCAGGGTGAGAAACAAGAAACAAACCATTTATTGCTACAGCGACGAGGAACGCAGAAATGCAATAGCTCAATTGGGCGCTAAACCTGAAATTACCCGATTCAAAGGATTGGGTGAGATCTCTCCGGATGAGTTTAAACATTTTATCGGACCGCAAATTAGGTTGGAACCAGTGTTGATGGATCGGACTACTTCTGTGGAGGATTTGTTGTCTTTTTATATGGGCAAAAACACGCCTGATCGCCAAGAATTTATTATTGATAATCTTAAAGTTGAGCTTGATGTTATCAACTCTAAAGATTTGTAAATGAATATTTAATGAATACGGAAGAGCCACATATTCCATCTGATGATTTCGAGCCAATAGCCCCACAGGAGCAGTTGGTTAAAGTCACTGGTATGTACAAGGAGTGGTTCCTGGACTACGCTTCATATGTTATTTTGGAGCGTGCTGTTCCCGCTATTGAAGATGGGTTTAAGCCCGTTCAGCGCAGAATCATGCATGCGCTCAAGGAACTGGATGACGGTAGATACAACAAAGTGGCCAATGTGGTTGGTCACACCATGCAATACCATCCCCACGGAGATGCGAGTATAGCTGACGCCATGGTGCAGATAGGTCAGAAAGACTTGTTGATCGATACCCAAGGTAACTGGGGGAATATTTTGACAGGAGATGGTGCAGCTGCCTCCCGTTATATAGAGGCAAGACTTTCCAAGTTTGCCTTAGAAGTGGTTTTTAGCCCAAAAATCACCGAGTGGCAGTTTTCCTATGACGGGCGTAAAGAAGAGCCGGTTAATCTACCAGTTAAATTTCCATTGTTGTTGGCCCAAGGTGCTGAAGGTATTGCGGTGGGTTTGTCCACTAAAATTTTACCCCATAACTTCAATGAACTCATTGACGCCTCCATAGCGCACCTCAAGGGCAAAAAGTTTGAATTATTTCCAGACTTTCCAACAGCGGGTATTGTGGATGTCACTCAGTACCAAGACGGTATGCGCGGTGGACGCATCCGCGTGCGCGCTAAAATTGCCCAGTTGGATAAAAGCACCTTGGTAATCAGCGAAATCCCATACGGAACAAATACCTCCACACTCATCGATTCTATTTTAAAGGCCAATGAGAAAGGGAAAATAAAAATCAAAAAAATTGACGACAACACCTCTGAGTTTGTCGAGATTTTGGTGCATTTGCCTCCTGGTGTATCCCCGGACAAAACCATCGATGCGCTTTATGCATTTACGAGTTGCGAGTCCTCTATTTCTCCGCTCTCATGTGTCATTGAAGACAATAAGCCATTGTTTATCGGTGTGCGCGATATGCTGGCCATCTCTACAGACCGAACGTTGGGGTTGTTAAAAGCTGAGCTCGAAATCCAAAAGGAAGAGCTAGAGGCTCAGTGGCATTTCTCTTCTTTGGAGCGAATCTTTATTGAAAAAAGGGTGTACCGCAGTATTGAAGAGCAAGAAACTTGGGAAGGTGTACTAGACGCTATTGACCAAGGATTAAAGCCCCACACCACGCATCTGAAAAGACCCGTCACTCAAGAAGACTTGGCCAGGTTAACTGAAATTCGGATCAAGCGTATTTCGAAGTTCGATTTAAACAAGGCGCAGCAGTACATTGAAAGTTTAGAAGAAAAACTCGCACAAGTACAGCACCATTTAGATCATTTAGTCGATTATGCGGTAGATTATTTCAAACAGTTAAAAGCCACTTATGGCAAAGGGCGCGAAAGACAGACGGAAATAAGGGTTTTTGACGATATTGAAGCGACTAAGGTAGTCAACAGAAATGCAAAATTATACGTCAATAGGGAAGAGGGCTTTGTAGGTACTTCGCTGAAGAAGGACGAATACGTGGCTGATTGCAGCGACATTGACGACGTGATTGTGTTTACCAAAGACGGCAAAATGACGGTGTCCAAAGTAGACGCCAAGACATTTGTCGGAAAAGATATCATACATGTCGCTGTGTTTAAAAAGAAAGACACCAGAACGGTGTATAATATGGTTTATCGCGATGGTGCCCGAGGTGCTTCCTTTGTAAAGCGTTTTACCGTGACCGGGGTAACCAGAGATAGGCCCTATGAGCTAACAACTGGCCAAGCTGGATCTGAAGTGCTTTATTTTTCAGCCAACCCAAATGGGGAAGCTGAGGTGATCAATATCCAACTCAGAGCTGTTGGAACGATCAAAAAATTGAAATGGGATCTTGATTTTTCGGAGATTTTGATCAAGGGTAGGGAGTCTAAAGGCAATACGGTGACTAAATATGCCATTAAGCGTATAGAGCTCAAGGAAAAAGGATTGTCTACGCTTAAGCCTAGGAATATTTGGTTTGATGAAGTAGTACAGCGACTAAATGTCGACGGTAGAGGCTCGCTGTTGGGTGCATTCAGAGGTAATGACCTTTTGTTGATCATCAATCAAAAAGGGATTTTAAAGACGGTGACTCCTGATTTATCACTTCATTTTGATGAGGATATGATTGTGTTGGAGCAGTGGAATCCAAGGAAACCTATTTCAGTGATTTACTACGAAGGCGCTAAAAAAATATTTTATGTCAAGCGTTTTACAGTAGATCAACCTGTCAAGGAAGAGTTGATTATCTCTGATCACCCAGATTCTTACCTAGAGCTGGTGTCCACTGACTGGAGACCGGTAGTTGCCTTGGCCTTTGCCAAAGAAAGAGGCAAAGACGCTAGGCCAGAGGAAATAGTTGTCTTAGATGAGTTTATTGGGGTGAAAGGCATCAAAGCCATGGGAAATATGTTGACGAAATTTGACCTAAAATCAACGGAATTAAAAGAGCCATTGCCCTATGAAGATGTTGAAGAAGCTGATTTGGAAGAAGCGTTGACAGAAGTTGAAAACAGCGCTGAAACCAATCAAAACATCGAATTACCCGCACAAAATGACGACAAAGACAACCCTGAGTTTGGGGAGCAAATCACTTTGTTTTAAGCTTACTTCTTCGGCCGAAGCTTCATGTTGATAAACTCAACACCCAATGAAAATGCAATGGCAAAGTATAAATACCCTTTGGGTATCGCTCCAATGCTTTGCCCAAAGACAACCACGTGGGATAAATGGGCCGCCTCGGTGATCAACATAAAGCCAATCAATATGAGGAAGGAAAGGGCCAATACTTGGATGGTTGGGTGTTTTCCCACAAATTCACCAACAGCGCGCGCAAACAGCATCATAATACCTACGGAAACAATTACTGCGATCACCATGAGCATCAATGCATCGTTAGGATTGGGAGAAATCCCATTGGTCATCCCAATAGCGGTCAATATGGAGTCTACAGAAAACACCAAGTCAATGATGATGATTTGCCAAAGCACAGAACCAAACGATGTAGATTGCTTTTTCTCTAGTGTAGCTTCTTGATGGCCTTTATCTTCAATTTTTTCGTGAATTTCTCGGGTGCTTTTGTAGAGCAAAAACAATCCGCCTAAAAATAAAATGATGGCTTGGCCTGAAATACCGCCAGCGATCCAACCCCAATCTATATGAAACCAGGCTGCTTTTAGGGAGGTTAACAAGCTGATGCCAAAAAGCAGTACAATCCTGTTGACCATGGCTAATAACAATCCTATGTTGATGGCTTTGGCTTTTTGAGCTCCATTGAGTTTTCCGGCGGCAATGGATATAAATATGATGTTGTCAATACCCAGCACAATCTCTAAAAATGTGAGTGTCAACAATGCTATCCAAGCATCAGCATTTGCGAAAATTTCGAACATGATTTACTTTTTTATGGCTTTTCCGCGTTGTTTTTGCGCACTCCCAATGATGGAATACTCAAAACTATAACCAGTCTGGTCAGTGCTTAATATTTTGATGTGAATAGGTTTAGATGCTTGTGGATTTTCTGGATTTAATGACTGCAATACGTATTCGCAATCATTGATCCACCGCACAGATGCTGAGTCAACAACGCCTTCATAGGTGGATACTTCCCAGAGCTCATTACGGGTAAATGTGGTGGTTTTTTCTTCTCCACCTACTTCAGCGGTAAAACTGAAATCACCCTCTTTGTACTCCGCACAATTTCTTTGTGGAGGTTGGCATCCCAAGACAAATAAGCACACCGCTGTAGAGAAAAGTATTTTCATGGCGTAAATGTACGAATTGGAACCTATTGTTGTGCTGAATTTTCAAAGGCCTCAAAGGTGCCATCGCCATAGAAAAATACCACGCGAATGGGTTTTTGTAGCTTGCTCGTTGGCATGGATAGCTGTATTTCTGGGTTGCTCGCTGCCTTGTGTTCGTTTGGTTTTTCTGTTTGTCCGCTGTGCTCGATGTCGAACAAGGACCAATGGGCATTCATTTCGTTTGTTGCCGGAGCGTTTTTCTGTTGCAGACCTGGTTGAGTCAGGTCTAAGAATTCGTAAAGGTTTGTTTCTGGAAATCTTTGTAAGACTTTTAATACAAACTCTAAACTGGGTTTATTCCGCCCAGACATCAGATGGGAAATAGAGGACCTGGGTATGCCCAACTGATCTGCCAATTGAGTGGGGGAGTATCCGTATTGGGTCATCATTTGTTGGATTTTTTGCTGGATGGCCATAGAATTAATTTAATTTTTCAAAGATAACAAAAGTAAACATGGAAAATATTTTATATCAAATATAGCTTGATGTAAAATAACTTAAAACACTGATATGTAGAGTTTTAATTTATTTGTTTACTTTTGTAATTTACAATTGTAAACATAAAAAATAGGCTTGGCATGATGAAAAGTTAGACGTAGTTGTCTGATTAATTAGGTATTTTTGCGGCAAACAGTTTTCATGAAAATCAAAGAGTTTAATTACGCCAAAATAAAAGCACCTGGAATTGATCAACGGTACTTATCCCCAGAGCAAATCGATCAAGTAACCGCTTCGCTGAGCGTTTTATGGCAGAAAAAACTTTTGGGATATTCTGTTGAGCAAAGACCGATTTATGCTTGGAGCTGGGGAGAAGGCCCACAAAAGCTATTGATGTGGTCTCAAATGCACGGCAATGAGTCCACGACAACTAGAGGTTTGTTGGATTTGATGCGGTTGTTGGACGAAGACACGGAGTGGACAAGGCAGATAAAAGCGCTATGCACTTTGTGTGTTGTACCAGTTTTAAATCCTGATGGTGCGCATGCCTATACACGATTTAATGCTGCTGGAATCGATTTAAACAGAGACGCTCAAGCCCAAACACAGCCGGAAAGTCAATATTTAATTGCGTTGTTCAATTCGTGGAAGCCTGATTTTTGTTTTAATCTGCACGACCAACGAACTATATATCATGTGGGCGATCATCCAGTTCCTGCAACTATGTCTTTTCTTGCGCCTGCGGCTGATGATCAGCGCTCTATTCCTGAACACAGGGCTCGGGCCATGCAAGTTATTTCAGACATCAATGAGTGGTTGCAATCCTATATCCCAGAGGGCGTTGGTAGGTATGATGACGCCTATAATATCAATTGTGTGGGGGACACTTTTCAAACTCTGGGAACACCAACCATTTTATTTGAAGCAGGTCATTTTCCAGATGATTATTCAAGAATAAATACTAGGGCCCTGGTTTGTTTATCCCTGTACACAGCGATCAACAGTATTGCCTTTGATTTGTATGTCTATCAAGACATTGATCAATATTTATCAGTTCCGCAAAACGGAAAAAGATTTGTAGATATATTGGTTAAAAGCCCATATCGGTTAAGTTCTATTTGGAGACAAGGTCAGGCATTGGCGATTACTTTGGAGGAAAAGCTAGTCAACGGAGCCATTCAATGGTGGCCATCGATACCCGAAGTGGTGGAGGAAAACGCTTTCTGGGGTCATAAAACTTATGATATCGCACTGGCACAAGAGCAATTGTTGTTGCAGTCTAAAGAAGATGTATGGTCTGTTATCCAAAATTTAATCAAATAAGTATGATTCTGTTGCATATTTCACAATAAATGATTGAATTTTTTAAAAATTCAAAACATTATTTGATAAGTTTGCGCTTTAAATTAGTCCGCTGCCATGGGAAAAATAAAATTAGATGAGATTGACCACCAAATTTTGGATATGTTAATCGACAATACACGTATTCCATTCACAGATATTGCGAAAAAATTATTGATATCAGCAGGTACTGTTCACGTGCGTGTTAAAAAAATGGAAGACGCGGGGATTATCAAAGGTTCTTCTTTGACCTTGGACTACATTAAATTAGGTTATTCATTTATCGCCTATGTGGGTATTTTCTTGGAAAAAACCCACCAAACCAAGTTTGTTTTGGAACGATTAAACCTGATTCCCAATGTGACTGTGGCGCATATAACCACTGGCAAGTTTAATATTTTCTGCAAAATCAGGGCCAAGGATACCAATCATGCCAAGAACATCATATTTAAAATTGATGACATTGATGGAATCAGCAGAACAGAGACGATGATTTCTTTGGAGGAGAGCTTAAACGATAAAAAGCGTTTGATGCACACCATCTTTAAGGAATTGTAGCAGCTGAATCAGCTTCTGTAAAAGTCGATTGCGTTCTTTATTGCGCCATCTTCTACAGGGCAATTCCATTGACATGTACCGATTTTATTCAACAGTGAGAACTGAACAATACCGTGGCTATTTTTTTTGTCGTGTTGGATGAGCTCAAGAATATGTGGTAGGATGGATTCCGGTAAGTCAATGGAATCATAGGCACTTAGGATGGTAGCTTTTATCTCCTCGGCCTCATCTAGTCTTAATCCCGTATACACCGTGGAAAGATATGCTTCCATGATCATGCCTATGGCAATAGCCTCCCCGTGTAGCAAGCAGTCCTCCGGATCCTTTTCTAAAAAATGCGATTCAATCGCATGACCTAGGGTATGTCCGAAATTTAGTATTTTTCTTTTTCCTTGTTCTGTGGGATCCTCTTTGGTGACTGCTGCTTTCAACGCCACAGAATGATGGATCAGGGGAACGAGGTCACTAAAACGCTCGATATTTTTTAGTTGATGCCAATAATCAGCATCCATAATCAATCCGTGTTTTAACATTTCAGCTAGCCCACTTCTCCATTGTCTTTGGTCCAAGGTGTCGAGCATTCTTGGGTCAATAATCACCAGCGAAGGCTCTGCAATGACGCCTATTTGATTTTTTAGTAAGCCTAAATCTATCCCTGTTTTTCCACCCACTGAAGCGTCAACCATGGATAGCAGGGTCGTCGGAACATTGACGAAATCAATACCCCTTTTATAACAACTAGCGATAAAACCGCCCATATCTGTGATGACGCCCCCTCCCAAATTGATCAATAAACTTTTGCGATCAGCACCCTGTTCAGAAAGTTGTTCCCAAACTGATTGACAAAAAAATAATTGTTTGTTCTGTTCCCCAGAAGGTAATTCTATGAGCTCAATCGGTTTGTCCCAGGCCAATGCAGCCATAAATGGAGCCAAACAGTACTGATGTGTATGCTCGTCCATCAACAAAAATACAGAGGCGTAATTTTTATGCTCCCAAAGCTGTCTTAATGCTTCATAGCCATCTTCTTCGAAGTATACTACTGACTGGGCTGTACGGATGGGTTGCATAGTTAATGTTTCTTCAAAAATACCGATAATTTTTATTCCAATTTTCTCGAGGGAGTGCATATCTTTGACCCTTTATTAAATCGTCGATTTTGGTCCCAAATTTTGAGAATACCGCAAAAGCATTTGCCTTAAAATCAGATCTTGAACTCAAAAAGGCCTACTGGTTATTTAGCCTGATTGGACAACCAGGATTAGCTCGCTGGGGGTCGTGGTTGACCAAAATAATGTTGGAGGCTCATTTGCCCATTGAGGGTTTGATAAAAAAAACGGTGTTTCACCAGTTCTGCGGAGGTATATCGGAACAAGATTGTTTTCCGGTTATTGAAAATCTTCAAAGCAAAAACGTTTTTTCTGTCTTGGATTACTCTGTAGAGGGTAAAGCTGATGAAATTGCTTTTGATCATGCATGTGATCGAATTGCCTCGGTATTGGTCAGTGCGTCTCATCATCCTGCAATACCTTTTGGCGTTTTTAAACCCACTGGTCTGGGCCCTATCGATTTATTTGAGTTAAAATCTCAAGGATCTCTGCTTAATCCTGTTCAAGAACAAGCGTGGCAAAGAGTAGTTGATCGTTTTGATCGTTTGTGTGGGCTTGCTGCTGAAAACTCCATCCCTCTGTTGATCGATGCGGAGGAAAGTTGGATGCAGGATAGTGCCGATCAATTGGTTTTAGAGATGATGCGAAAATACAACCAGGGCACAACCATCGTCTATCAAACGATTCAGGCTTATCGTTGGGATCGCAAACAATACGCTGAAATGCTCTGTGAAACTGGGCGACAAGAAGGATTTAAAATCGGTGTTAAGTTAGTGCGCGGTGCCTACATGGAAAAAGAAAATCAACGAGCTGCAGCATTGGGAATAAAATCACCTATTTGCCCCACCAAAGAAGCTACGGATCAAAATTTTGATGAGATCGCTCAAATACTTATGTCAAATGCGGAATTCTGCGCTGTTTTTTTAGGTACCCACAACGAGGAAAGCACGATAAAGGTTACTCAATTGATGGAACAACAGGGCATGGATAAAAGCGATTCTAGAGTTTGGTTTGCTCAGTTGTTCGGTATGAGTGACCACATCAGTTTTAATCTATCGGATTTAGGCTATAAGGTAGCCAAATATTTGCCGTTTGGCCCTGTTCGGGAGGTGATGCCCTACTTGATGCGCCGTGCAGCTGAAAATACCTCCGTTGCTGGACAGACTTCAAGAGAATTGTCTTTGCTCGCTGCTGAGATGAGGAGGAGAAAGCTTTAATCAGCTTTTTCAACGGATAAAATCTCTACTTCTTCGGGACAATTTTTTGCTTTTACCACCACTTTCTGTCGGTTGATCTCCCCGTTGATGAGGTAGGTCTTGCAGGGCACTGATCGGGTGTCGCTCAAAGAAAAATCCACAGATCCATCCGTAAGCAATTGGTTGATGTCCAAGGTATCTGCTGCCATTTCTTGAAGACTGCGGTTGGTTTCTTCAGACAAAAGCAAGGGTTTGGCGCGCAAATCCTTAAGTGTTCTACAGTTGGGTAGATAGCAAAAACTGACCCCTGTTTGTTCCGATTTTTTCTTAAAAAAAATACTGAGAAAAACCAGCCCTATGGATAGGCCGACCAAGTAATAACCAATTCGTTTGAGTAAAGACATTATACCAGTAATAATTCAATGGGGGTGTAAGTGATTCCCAACCAATCAGCAACAGTTTGGTGGGTGAGGACTCCTTTGTACAAATATACGCCACTGCGGAATCCCTCATGATGCTTTACGCTTTGGCTGACACCTCCTTGTTCTGAAATGTGCAATAGCAAAGGCAAGCAGATGTGACTCATGGACAGGGATGCGGTTTTCGGGTAACGCGCTGGTATATTGGGTACTCCATAGTGAATCACGCCATATTTGGTCTGGGTGGGATGTTCGTGGGTGGTCACTTCAGAGGTTTCAAAACAGCCACCGCTATCAATGGCGATGTCTACAATGACAGCCCCTTTTTTCATGATGGATGTCATGGATTCACTGACTACGATTGGAGCACGGGATTTGCCCCAAAGCGCGCCGATAGCTACGTCGCACCTGCGCAAGGCCTTAATCATGTTTTTGGGATCGAGAATCGAGGTGCTTATCGGATGTTTTAATTGGTTTTGCAGCCTGCGCAAGCGCGCTACGGATTGGTCAAAAACTTTGACTTGTGCACCGAGCTCTAAGGCGGTTTTTGCAGCAGCTGTCGCCGCAGTACCCGCACCAAAAACTACTACTTCAGTAGGAGGTAAGCCACTGATATTCCCCAAGAGTTGCCCCTTACCACTATGGGTTTGTGACATTAATTCAGCCGCGATATGCATCGATGATATCCCAGCGATTTCTCCCAAGGACTGGGTCATTGGATGACTTCCATCCTCATCGGTGAGGTATTCGAGGGCAATAGCGGTTATTTTTTTGGCCTTAATTGAATTGATGTAGTTTTGGTCGATCGTTTTGAGCTGCAGGGCAGAAATGAGCGAACTGCCCACTTGCATCATACCTATTTCCTCCGGTGTTGGGGGGGATACTTTAAAGACCAATGGACAAGAAAATACTTTTTTTCGATCTACAGTAATGGTCGCTCCTGCTTTTTTGTACTCATCGTCTTCAAAACTTGAATCTACTCCAGCTCCCTCTTCAACCCATACTTCATGACCATGGGCTACCAGCGATTCAACCGCATCTGGAGTCAGGCAAACTCTTTTTTCTTCCATACTCGACTCTTTGGGTAGACCGATAAAGAGTTTTCCAGGGACAGATTCCCTCATTAGTTTTTCCTCTTGAGGCATCAGCTCAAAGGCGGAAAAAGGGATGTTGGGTGTACTCATGGTTGCACGTATTCAAGCGTTAATGTACGGCTTTGATCTGGGTTTTGGACGATTTTCGCCATCGAGTATGGCTCGTCCATGATTTCTATAGCTAGTTCTGGCCATTCGACAAAAACCCAAGTGCCGCTTTGGGCGTATTCTTCCCAGCCAATGTCCCATAATTCACTGGACTTGTTCAGCCGATAAAGATCTAGGTGGTAGGCAATTGTTTCGCCTTGAGCGTTGCAATACGGGTTGACCAACCCAAAACTTGGGCTACTTCCAGGATCAATAGCGCCCAAAGCTGAGATCATCGCTTTGACCAATGTAGTCTTACCTGTACCCATAGATGCACTCAGGCAAACAACACCTTTGGGTGTGCTTTCGAGCAACCATTGCGCTGTTTTATCTAGGTCTTTTAGTTGGTAGGTTTTTACCTGCATCGTATCTATTGATCATCCCCAGGCAAATATAATCATATACCCTCAAAGAAAAGGTTTGGGCTTCAATACTACAAAAGGAACCAATACCTCCTCCAGCGATATTCCTCCGTGCTGGTATGAGTTTTTGTAGTGCTGTACGTGTTCGTGTTCTTGTTGTGGATAAGTGAAAAACCCATCGTTTTTAGCGATGATGTATTGGTGGTTAGGACCCGCAGGCGGTAGTCCAAAGGCACGAGGATTTGTGATGTTTAACGCCTCTTTGGGGTGGGCTTTGATGCTTTTCCCCACCTTATACCTCAGGTTGGCGTTGATGTTTTTATCGCTTTTTAAGTGAATGGGGTGTCCCACCTGAATACTTCCATGGTCAGAGGTAATCATCAATGTCATCTGGTGTTTCGCTGAAATTTGAGCAATTTTGTTTAAAGGCGAATGCGCAAACCAAGTCTGGAGTAGCGCTCTGTATGATCGATCATCCACAATCAGCTCTTTGGCCAAATCGCTGTCGGTCTTGGCATGGGCGATTTTATCTAGGGTATTGTATACCACCACAGTGAGGTCTTGTTTAGCCAACTGAGGAATTTTTTGCGCCAAGGCCATTCCTTGTTTTTGATTTTGAACCTTGTGGTAGGACCATTTGATATCGGTGTTTTCCTCTTGGAGCAAGCGACCGATTAAATCGGATTCAGCTAGGTTTTTTCCAGTAGGATCAGATTCTTTTTGCCAAAGATCTGGGTGTTTTTCTGCGATCAAATGGGGTAGGAGTCCTGCGCATATAGCGTTTCGCGCATAAGCTGTAGCCGTAGGTAGTGTACTCCACACCACCTGTTCGTGGTCTTTGTCATACCATGCTGCAAAAAGTTGCTCCAGGCTGATCCAGTGATCGTATCGAAGATTGTCAAGGATCAACAGCAGGGTGGGCTGGTTTATTTTGGGAAGAATCTCTTGCCGCAACAATAAATCTGAACGCAAAGGACTATGCTGACCTGCCAGCCATTGTGGATATTGGTCAGCGATGAAGTCGCCAAAAAAGCGATTGGCTTGTTTTTTCAGCTGGTTTAGCAATTCGAAGAGGGTTGGATCGCCGTGCTGGTCCAAGTCGCATTCCAATTCTATCAGGGACAAATACCAGGTAGACCATTGTTGATGGTTGCTGAGCTGGGGCATTAGATCTGCAAGATTTGCGTATTTGCTGTGAAATACTTGAGATTGATGGGCTTGAACTAATTTTTTAGTATCCAGGTGTTTTTTTAAAGCGAGCAGCATTTGTTGTGGAAGTACGGGCTTGATCAAATAATCGGTAATCGATGCCCCTATAGCCTCATTCATGATCTGTTCCTCTACATGGTTGGTCACCATCACAATGGGTATTCCTTTTTTGATCCAATGGATTTTTTCGATGAGCATTAATCCTGAAATTCCCGGCATATTTTCGTCGAGAAAAACCAAATCACAAGGATGGTTAGCGAGCCACTCCAAGGCGGTGATTCCATCGTGGTAGGGGGTGACCTGGTAGCCTTTTTCTTGAAGAAAAAGCAAATGAGGCTTGAGTAAATCAATCTCATCGTCGATCCATAAGATGTTCGGCTGGGTCATTTGCTTATCTTTGTGTCAAACTTCAAAAAGTGCCTCATTTAGAGAAAACAACGGTCTTCAACGATCCAATTTACGGATTTATCAGGATAGAAGATCCATTTGTGCTTCAATTGATCGATCATCCCTATGTGCAGAGATTGCGCAGGATTGCGCAGATGGGTTTGTCTTCATTGGTGTATCCTGGTGCGCAACACACCAGATTTGCCCATGCGTTGGGTGCTTATCATTTGATGGGAACTGCGGTTTCTGTGTTGCGCAGCAAAGGAACGCACATTTCTGCAGACGAAGAGAAGGCCTTGGGTTATGCCATCCTATTGCACGACCTGGGACATGGTCCTTTTTCTCATGCTTTGGAGCGCGCTTTGATCGCTGATTTCTCCCATGAACAAATCGGGCTATCCCTGATGGATTCACTCAACCAAAACTATGATGGTAAGCTCACTTTGGCCATCGAAATATTTAAGGGTACCTATCCTAGACCCTTCATGAATCAGTTGGTGGCTAGTCAATTGGATATGGATCGCTTGGATTATTTGAAGAGAGACAGTTTTTATACAGGTGTTGCTGAGGGCAATATCAATGCAGACCGCTTGATCGATATGATGAACGTGGTTGATGACCAGCTGGTGATTGAACAAAAAGGTGTTTATTCCGTAGAGAAGTTTTTGATGGCCAGAAGATTTATGTATTGGCAGGTCTATCTGCACAAGAAGTCGCTTTCTGCGGAGATCTTGCTTTTAAAGTCACTGGAACGTGCCCAGCATTTAACTGCCCAGGGTGTACAACTAGACATGAGTCCTCAGCTGGCCCATTTTCTGAATAAAAGACCCCATGAAATCAAATGGGATTTAGAAACCCAACGTGCATTTGCCGCTTTGGACGATGTGGATATATTGCACGCCATCAAACAGTGGCAAGTGCATTCAGATCCTGTATTGAGCCGCCTATCGCAAATGATCAATAACCGAACCTTGCTTAAAATAGAATTGTTCGATGCTCCAGTGGCTCCGATTTCCTTGGAAACAAAAAAAAACAAAACCGCAAAAGCTTGGAAATTAGATGAGGATCAAGCAAGCTACTTTGTCTTTTCAGGAAAAGTGCGCAATACACCTTATAAATCGGAACAAAACCCCATTGTATTTGTCGATAAGTCGGGAAAATTGGTGTCGTTTGACGCTTTAATGGAGCCTCCGTACTTCAATGCTCTGCTGCATCCGGTTGTTCGTCACTACCTTTGCTTCCCCAAGCTTTAGTGTTCAAGGATTTTTGCTATTTTTGTGCCTATGAAATTCACCGCCAGCCAGATTGCGCACATCCTTGATGGAAGGGTCGAGGGAGATTGCGAAGCAGCAGTTTTTCAATTGTCCAAAATTGAAGAAGGTGTTCCAGGCTCTATCAGCTTTTTGGCCAATCCTAAATACACCCCTTATATCTACAGCACACAAGCAAGCATTGTTATCGTGTCTGAAGAATTTGTGCCTGATAAATCCATAACTCCCACCCTGATACGCGTTAAAGATGCTTATCAAGCGTTTACGGTGCTGTTGTCCTATTACGACAAACTAAAGGGTGAAAAGTTAGGCGTTGAGCAGCCATCGTTTGTTGCTGATTCAGCGCAAATAGGAGATGCCTTTTATTTGGGTGCGTTTTCCTATATCGGTGCCCACACAAAAATCGGGAATCGAGTCAAAATATATCCACAAGTATTTATTGATGAAGGAGTCGTTATTGGAGATGATGTCACTATTTTTTCTGGAGCGCGTATCTGTTCAGATACTGTGATCGGTAATTTCTGTGTGATCCATGGAAATGCTGTAATCGGTGCAGATGGTTTCGGATTTGCCCCCAACGAATCTGGGAGTTATGACAAAGTGCCACAGACCGGTAATGTCGTGATCGAAGATTATGTGGATATAGGGGCTTCTACGACTATTGATCGCGCTACATTGGGATCGACGATCATCAGAAAAGGCGCCAAATTGGACAACCAGATTCAAATCGCCCACAATGTGGAAATTGGAGAAAATACTGTGATTGCCGCACAAACAGGTGTAGCTGGGTCCACCAAGATTGGCAAAGGCTGTATGATCGGTGGCCAGGTAGGATTTGCCGGGCATTTGACCATTGGTGATCACGTGAAAATCCAGGGTCAGTCAGGTGTTGTAAAAAGTCTGAAATCTGGATCTGTAGTACAAGGAACACCAGCATTTAACTACAGCGATTACAACAAATCGTATGTGTACTTTAAAAATCTGCCCAAACACCTCAATAATAAAGAGTAAGCCATGGCATCTACATCAAATATGCAACAAACCATCGCTCGCGAAGTCACCCTCAAGGGCGTTGGATTACATACGGGTAAAGAAGTTACCCTTAAATTTATACCCGCTCCTGAAGATCACGGTTATGTCTTCCAAAGAATAGATCTTCCAGAACATCCTCTGGTACCTGCTGACGCTCAATATGTCGAAAACACCCAAAGAGGAACCAACCTCAACAAAGAGGGGGTGCACATCAATACTTCTGAACACGTGCTTGCTGCTTTGGTCGGTTTAGAAATTGACAATGTATTGATTCAACTCGACGCGCCTGAGCCTCCAATTATGGACGGATCGGCTAAGTTTTTTGTCGAAGCTTTGGAGTCTGCAGGCTTGGTAGAACAAGACAAACCTCGTTATGAGTATATCGTTAAAGAAGTATTTACCTGCAAAGACGAAGAGACAGGCTCTGAAATAACCCTCATCCCTGCAGACACTTATCAGGTGTGTACTATGGTTGATTTCGGCACCAAGATTTTGGGCACACAAAACGCATCTTTAAATCAAATCTCTGAGTTTAAATCAGAAATTGCAGGTGCGCGAACATTTAGTTTCCTTCACGAACTAGAAACCTTGTTGGATCACGGTCTTATCAAAGGAGGAGATTTGAATAACGCTATTGTCTACGTAGATAAGGAGATTTCAAAATCCACTATGGACAAGTTGAAAAAAGCGTTTAACAAAACCGAAATGTCGGTGAAACCCAACGGCATTTTAGACAACTTGACACTGCATTATCCCAACGAGGCTGCTCGCCATAAATTGTTGGATGTCATCGGGGATTTAGCTTTAGTCGGGGTCCGTATCCGTGGAAAAGTGATCGCCAATAAGCCTGGACACTACATCAATACTTTATTTGCCAAAAAACTCTCCAAGTTGATCAAAGAGGACAAACGCAAAGCAGTGCCCCAATACGACCTGAATCTGCCCCCGTTTATGGACATCCATCAAATCATGGATATGTTGCCGCACAGGCCACCGTTTTTGTTTATTGATAGAATTCTTGAATTGTCGGACAGTCATGTAGTGGGTATGAAGAACGTGACCATGAATGAAGATTTTTTCGTGGGACATTTTCCTGGAGCACCCGTAATGCCTGGCGTTTTGCAGATCGAAGCCATGGCGCAAACAGGAGGTGTTTTGGTGCTCAGTACAGTTCCGGATCCGGAGAATTATTTGACCTATTTTATGAAGATTGACAATGTGCGTTTTAAGCACAAAGTCCTTCCTGGGGATACCCTTATTTTTCACTGTAGTTTAATCACCCCGATTCGCCGAGGTATATGCCATATGCAGGCTTATGCCTATGCCAATGGCAAAATGGTTTGTGAAGCGGAGATGATGGCTCAAATCGCAAAAAAGAACTAGATGAATCAGCCTTTAGCTTATATACACCCAGGCGCTAAAATCGCCAAGAACGTGGTCGTAGAGCCGTTTACCACCATCCACAACAATGTAGTGATCGGGGAGGGGACTTGGATCGGTTCCAATGTGACCATCATGGAAGGTGCGCGTATCGGAAAAAATTGCAATATTTTTCCTGGTGCGGTGATTTCAGCACCCCCACAAGACCTGAAGTACAATGGGGAAGAGACTTTTGTGGAAATTGGAGACAACACCACCATCAGAGAGTGTGTGACGATCAATAAGGGGACAAAAGATCGCATGAGAACGACCATTGGTCAAAACTGTTTGATCATGGCTTACTGCCATATTGCCCACGATTGTTACGTGGGGGACTATTGTATTTTTTCTAACTCTTCCACGTTGGCTGGGCATGTAACCGTGGGTCACCATGTAGTGATGGCAGGTTTTGTTGCTGTTCACCAATTTGTATCTATAGGCAATTACTCCTTTGTCACCGGAGGTTCTTTAGTGAGAAAAGATGTTCCGCCTTTTGTCAAGGCAGCACGTGAACCGTTGTCCTATGTGGGTATCAACTCAGTGGGATTGAGAAGACATGGATTTGACGCGGACAAAATCAGGGAAATACAAAATATTTACCGCATCTTGTACCAGAAGAATTACAACAATTCACAGGCTGTTCAAATCATAGAGGCAGAAATGGAAGCAACCCCTGAACGCGACGAAATACTGATGTTTATCAGAGATTCACAAAGGGGTATTATGAAAGGTTATTTTAGCAACAATTAATATTTATGGCATCAACTTCAGACATTCGAAAAGGTTTGTGTATTCGTTTTAACAACGATATCTACAAAATCATTGAATTTTTACACGTAAAACCAGGTAAAGGACCAGCGTTTGTGCGCACCAAATTGCGCAGCATCACCAACGGAAAAGTATTGGACAATACATTTTCCGCGGGTCATAAAATCGAGGATGTACGTGTAGAAACCAGAAATTATCAGTTCTTGTATCCAGAGGGTGATAAGTTTCACTTTATGAACGTGGATGATTACAACCAAATTGAATTGGCTTCATCTACGCTGGATGCCCCAGAATTTCTCAAAGAAGGAGATATCTGCAAAGTGATGTTTAATGCGGAGGACAACATGCCACTATCGGTGGAAATGCCTGCATCTGTTATTTTAGAAGTCACATATACCGAGCCTGGAATTAAAGGCAATACGGCGACCAATGCTTCTAAGCCAGCTACCGTTGAAACAGGAGCGTCTATTCAGGTGCCCTTGTTTATCGAGGTGGGTGACAAAGTAAAAATCGATACTGAAAAAGGTGCGTATATGGAGCGCATCACCAAATAATCATCAAGTAATTTTATCACCATGAGTGTATTAGTCAATAAAGATTCAAAAGTTATTGTTCAAGGATTTACGGGCAGTGAAGGAAGTTTTCACGCAGAACAAATGATTGCCTATGGCACTCAGGTTGTCGGTGGAGTAACCCCAGGAAAAGGAGGGCAGGAGCATTTAGGCAAGCCAGTATTTAATACCGTAGCAGATGCAGTGCGCGAAGTGGGGGCCAATACCTCCATTATTTTCGTACCGCCCGCATTTGCCGCAGATGCTATTATGGAAGCAGCTGAGGCAGGAATCAAAGTGATTATTGCCATCACCGAAGGTATTCCAGTGGCGGATATGGTTCAAGTAAATCAATATTTAAAAGGCAAAGACTGCACATTGATCGGTCCAAACTGTCCAGGGGTAATTACTCCAGAAGAGGCTAAAGTGGGCATTATGCCAGGTTTTGTATTTAAAAAAGGACATGTTGGTATTGTGTCTAAATCAGGAACACTCACTTACGAAGCTGCAGATCAAGTGGTTCGTCAAGGATTGGGGATCACTACAGCCATTGGTATTGGAGGTGATCCAATTATTGGTACCACGACCAAGCAAGCCCTGCAATTATTGATTGAGGATCCTGACACACACGCTGTGGTGATGATTGGAGAAATCGGTGGTCAACTAGAAGCAGACGCGGCACATTGGTACCAGAATAGCGGCAGTACTAAACCTGTCATCGGATTTATTGCTGGAGAAACTGCTCCTGCAGGTAGAACAATGGGTCATGCTGGAGCGATTGTAGGGGGTAGTGATGATACAGCTCAAGCCAAAAAACGCATCATGCGTTCCTGTGGGATTCACGTGGTGGATTCACCTGCAGAAATCGGAAAAAAAGTAAAAGAAGTACTCGGATAATTAATAACTATGAAGTTACTCGAAAATAAAGTGGCCATTATCACGGGAGCCAGTCGTGGGATTGGCGCCGGTATCGCCTCTGTTTTTGCCCAACACGGGGCCCATGTTGCTTTTACCTACAGCAGCAGTGAAGCGCCCGCGCTTGCATTAGCTGAGGAACTGACGTCATTAGGCGTCAAGGCCAAGGCCTACAAGAGCAATGCTGGTTCATTTGAAGAAGCTCAAGTGCTTGTTGATCAAGTGGTTGCAGATTTTGGACAGGTGGACATATTGGTCAATAATGCTGGAATCACCAAAGATAACCTGTTGATGCGCATGAGCGAACAAGACTTTGATCAGGTGATTGAAACCAATCTAAAATCCGTGTTCAATATGACCAAAGCGATTCAAAAATATTTTTTGAAGCAACGCTCTGGGTCTATCATCAATATGAGCAGTGTTGTGGGGGTTAAAGGAAATGCGGGACAAGCCAACTACGCGGCTTCTAAAGCGGGAATGATAGGTTTTACCAAATCGATTGCCCTCGAACTGGGATCTAGAAACATCCGGTGTAACGCGATTGCTCCTGGGTTTATTGAAACAGAAATGACCGCTAAGTTGGATGAAAAAGTAGTTCAATCTTGGCGTGAAGGAATTCCGCTTAAAAGGGGAGGAAGCCCTGAAGACGTGGCCAATGCTTGTGTGTATCTAGCCAGCGATTTATCGAGCTATGTCACCGGACAGGTGCTTCATGTAGATGGAGGAATGTTAACTTAAATAAATAAACTATGGAAAAGATGCCTAAAATTGCTTTGCCCACCATTTTTGGGGTGGTATTATTGATTATCATTCTTGCAAAATCAGCCATAACCATCGGTTCTGGTAAAGCGGGTGTCTTGTACAGAACATTTGATGGCGGTGTAGTCACAGATGAACCCGCATTAGGCGAAGGCTTTCACTTAGTTGCTCCATGGAACAAAGTATTTATTTACGAGGTCAGACAACAGGAACTTTTTGAGAAAATGCAGGTGCTTTCCTCCAATGGTTTGGAAATCAAGTTGGATGCCTCTGCTTGGTTTGTGCCTAAATACGAGTTTTTAGGGAAATTGCATCAAGAAAAAGGTGAGCAGTACGTAGAACGCGTGTTGATGCCTGCCATCCGGTCTGCAGCTCGTTCAGTAGTGGGTAGATACACGCCAGAGCAATTGTATTCCAGCAAAAGGGATGTTATTCAGACAGAGATTTTTGAGGAGACCAAAAAAATTGTGGACAACCAATATGTTCAATTGAATGAAATTTTAGTCCGCGATGTAACCTTACCTACTTCGATTAAAGAAGCTATTGAGCGCAAATTGAAGCAAGAACAAGAATCCTTAGAGTATGAATTTAGATTAGTCACTGCTCAAAAAGAAGCGGAAAAACGAATCATTGATGCGCAAGGTAAAGCAGATGCGAACAGAATACTCAGTGCTTCGATCACAGATAAAATTTTACAGGATAAGGGTATAGAGGCTACGATTAAACTATCTGAGTCCCAAAATGCAAAAGTGATCGTCATTGGCTCTGGAGATAAAGGTTTGCCCATTATTTTGGGTAACCAATAAGGATTCACTTGAGATAAAGTTTTTGTGATAAATTTATTTTAGGCTTTTTATCATCAAGTTATTGTTTACTTTTGCATCATGAATTTTAAACAACACCACCACCATACAACAATTCTGCTTCAAACGAGGTAGTGTATGGCTGTGTACCAATACCAAACCCGTTTGAGCAATCAAGCGGGTTTTTTAATTTTTGATCATGAAAAAAACTATGAGATTGGCGCTCCAAAAGAGCGGTCGTTTACATGAAGACTCCATGCAACTCTTGAGAGATTGCGGTATTTCAATTGATAATGGTTCCGATCAGTTGAAAGCGTCTGCCAGAAATTTCGACCTTGAAGTATTCTTTTTGCGCAATGGAGATATTCCTCAATATCTGAAAGATGGGGTAGTAGATGCTGCCATCATCGGGGATAATCTATTGGTGGAGAAGGCTCCTGACCTAGCGGTAGTGGAGAAACTTGGATTTTCTAGATGTAAAGTTTGCCTGGCGATCCCAAAAGACAAACCTTATCACGGAATTGCTGATTTTCAGGGACAAAAGATCGCTACCTCTTACCCAAACACTGTTCAGCGTTTTTTAGAAAAAAATCAGATTCAAGCTGAATTGCACATCATCAATGGCTCAGTTGAAATTGCGCCAAATATTGGGCTGTCGGACAGTATTTGCGATATAGTTTCCAGTGGGAGTACGTTGTTTAAAAACAATTTAAAACCTGTTGAAACCCTGTTGCACAGTGAGGCTGTTTTGGTGGTTAGCCCTCAAATTAACCCAGAAGTTACCCAAACGATTGAGGTACTGCGCACCCGAATCAGAGCAGTTTTAAAAGGGCGAAGTGCGCGATATGTACTCTTAAATGCACCCAACGATAAGATAGCAGAGATCGCTCGACTCTTGCCAGGAATGAAAAGCCCTACTGTTTTGCCATTGGCAGAACCCGGTTGGAGTTCAGTTCACTCTGTGATTGATCAAGATAGCTATTGGGAGGTAATCGATGCGCTTAAAGCAGCTGGAGCTGAAGGTATTTTGGTCATTCCTATTGAAAAAATGTTTTTATAAGATGCGTACATACAAAAATCCTGAACCATCAACTTGGAGCTCTTTGTGCTCCAGACCTGCACTGGATTACCAACCACTCATGTCCCTAGTTTCTGAGGTTTTTGAGCAGGTTAGCGCCCGTGGCGACAGTGCATTAATCGAATACACCCAAAAGTTTGACCGAGTTGAACTGAGCGATGTAGCGGTGTCATCTCAAGAAGTACAAGAAGGTATTGCGCAAGTGTCTGATGAATTGAAACAGGCGATTTGTTTAGCTAAAGACCAGATTGAGGCTTTTCACCGGGCACAGATCACCCAACGCGTATCTGTGGAACGCACCCCTGGGGTATTGTGTTGGCAGGAAAAGAAACCGATTCAGAAAGTGGGATTGTATATTCCAGGAGGAAGCGCACCGCTTTTTTCAACCATACTGATGTTGGCTGTACCGGCTCAAATAGCTGGTTGTCAAGAGGTGGTTATGTGTACTCCTGCCCAATCCAATGGCTCAGTTCATCCGGCGGTTTTGTACACTGCTCAGTTGTGTGGGGTGACGAAAATATTTAAGTTGGGCGGTATACAAGCTATAGCAGCCATGACTTTGGGTACAGCTTCTGTACCTGCAGTTTATAAAATTTTTGGGCCTGGAAATCAATATGTCACTGCAGCCAAGCAGTATGCGCAACAATTTGGCGTATCTATTGATATGCCTGCTGGCCCCAGCGAGTTATTGGTGTTGTGCGACCACACAGCGCAGCCCTCTTTTGTGGCTGCAGATTTGCTCAGTCAGGCTGAACACGGTCCTGATAGCCAGGTTGTTTTGGTGAGTTTAGATCCCGATATGTTGTCGCTGGTCAACGCTGAGCTCCAAGCACAAGTAGTGGAGTTACCTAGAAAGGAAATCGCGCTTAAAGCCTTGGAAAACAGTTTAATGGTCCAATTTAGCTCAACCGCAGATGCTGCTGATTGGATCAACTTATACGCTCCGGAACACTACATTATCGCGATGGACCAACCAGATTTCTTTGTGAATTCAGTTCAGAATGCAGGCTCGGTGTTTATCGGACATTACACGCCTGAAAGTGCAGGAGACTATGCCTCTGGGACAAACCATACCCTACCTACTAATGGTTATGCCAAACAGTACAGCGGAGTTCACCTAGATAGCTTTCAAAAACAGATTACTTTTCAAGAAATTAAACCCCAAGGTCTCCAAGTTATCGGTCCAGCAGTAGCCTTGATGGCTGAAGCTGAAGGTCTTGAGGCGCACAAACAAGCGGTTACTAAACGATTGATGACACTTGACTAAATCGATGAAAAAATTTAACCCCAATACGTGGGCCAGGCCCAGTGTGCTACAGTTAAAACCCTACAGTTCAGCCAGAGATGAATTTGAAGGTACTCCAGATTCCTTGGTGTTTCTCGATGCCAATGAAAATCCATTTCCTACTGATTACAATAGATATCCCGATCCTCACCAAAAACATTTGAAGTCAATCATCGCGCCTCTTAAAGGTGTGACTACAGATCAAATTCTGTTGGGTAACGGAAGTGATGAAGTGCTGGATTTGTTGTTTCGTGCGTTTTGTGTTCCAGGTAAAGACCAGGTAATCACCATGCCACCTACTTACGGTATGTATCAGGTATTGGCCCAAATCAACGAGGTAGCCTGCATTGAGGTTCCCCTGCGATCCGATTTTTCGATGAATGCACCTGCAGTTGTGGCAGCGGTGACCCCCCAAACCAAAATGATATTTGTCTGTAGTCCTAATAATCCATCCGGTCAATTGATTGAACCCGAATCCGTTGAATTCTTATTGCAATCTTTCGAGGGAATTGTGGTAGTGGATGAGGCATATATCGATTTTTCAAATAGCCCCAGTTGGATTGCAGCATTGGGTCGTTATGAAAACTTGGTGATTTGCCAAACCTTCTCAAAAGCATATGGTTTGGCGGGAATTAGATTGGGTATGCTTTTCGCTCACTCCTCGATGATTGATTTGTTGAAAAAAATAAAACCGCCCTACAACATCAATAGTTTAACTCAGGAGGTCGCTGTGCAAAGGCTCCAAAATACCGATCAAGTAGCGCGTGAAGTTGCGTTGATCTGCAGTGAAAGAGATCGATTAAAAACAGTGTTAAAATCATTGCCTTGGGTGAAGGAAGTTTTTCACTCGGAGGCTAATTTCTTACTGATCCGCGTCGATGATGCCGCAAAGCGCTATCGGCAATTACAAGATCAGGGCGCGGTGGTCCGCAATCGATCTGGGCAAATGCATTGTTCAGAAACCTTAAGGATTACCATAGGTACCCCCCAAGAAAATAAGTGGCTTACAGCCTGGATGAAAAATTGTTAGCGATGAAAAAATTATTATTTATTGACCGTGATGGTACGCTGATCCAAGAACCAGCAGACGATCCCCAAATCGATAGATGGCACAAACTTTCCTTTTATCCTGGTGCTATTACGGGAATGTCCAAAATTGCACAGTTAAAAGAATACACCCTGGTGATGGTTTCTAACCAAGATGGCCTGGGTACGGATTCTTTTCCTGAAAGCGATTTTTGGCCGATTCAAAATATGGTTATCGATGCTTTTTCTAGTGCAGGTGTGGCATTTGAGCAGGTTTGTATCGACGGTAGTTTGCCCAGTGAAAACAAACCCACCCGAAAACCAGGCGTGGGCATGTTGACCCAATACATGGACGGCACCTGGAATTTAGCTGAATCTTTTGTCATTGGAGACCGAATAACCGATGTTGCCCTAGCTAAGAACTTGGGATGTCGGGCTATCTATATAGATCGCGGAAACACTTTAGGCAGTGACGAGGTGGGCCAAGACCAGGAACTCGAACAAGTGATTGCCTTGCGCACCGAGTCTTGGGCGGAAATATTTGCCTTTTTACAGGCAGGAGCGAGAAGGGTAAGCCACAGAAGAAAAACCAACGAAACGGATATATTTATCAGTTTAGATTTGGATGGAACAGGTGTGTCTAAAGTGAATACCGGTATCGCCTTTTTTGACCATATGCTTGATCAGCTGGCCAAACACGGCCAAATGAATTTGACTGTTGAGGTGGTGGGTGATCTCGAAGTTGATGAACACCACACTATTGAGGATACAGCGATCGCCTTGGGCGAAGCTTTTCATCAGGCATTGGGCAATAAACTGGGTATTGAGCGCTATGGATTTTGCTTGCCCATGGATGATGTTTTGGCGCAGGTAGCGATTGATTTTGGCGGAAGAAATTGGTTGGTTTGGGAGGCTGAATTTCGCAGAGAAATGATCGGCCAAATGCCCTGCGAGATGTTTATGCATTTTTTCAAGTCCTTTACCGATGGCGCCAAGGCCAATCTGCATATCAAAGCTGAAGGCCAAAATGAGCACCACAAGATAGAAGCGATATTTAAAGCTTGGGCCAAGGCAATCAAAATGGCTGTGCGTCGTGATCCAGACCGAATGATTTTACCCTCAACCAAAGGAACCCTATGAATTTAGTGATCATTGATTACGGTGCCGGTAATATTCAAAGCATCATACACGCCTTTGATCGCTTGGGTGTGCGCGCGCATCTCTCTAAGAAAGCCTCGGAAATAAGCACGGCTGATCGGGTCATTTTTCCTGGTGTAGGTGCAGCGGGCTCAGCGATGAGTCAACTCAAAGAAACAGGTCTAGACCTGTTGATTCCTCAATTAAAGCAACCTGTTTTGGGTATATGTTTGGGTATGCAACTCATGTGCCGTCATTCAGCGGAAAACAACACTGATGGACTGGGTATTTTTGACGTAGATGTCGTCGAATTTGATAAGACCCAATTAAAGGTCCCTCAGATGGGATGGAATAGTTTATTCGACTTAAAAGCTCCATTATTTCAGCACCTTCCCCAGGATCCTTATGTGTACATGGTGCATAGTTTTTATGCGCCTCTGTGCGATCAAACCGCAGCTGTAGCCACCTATGGAACGAATTATAGCGCTGCCTTACATCGAGATAATTTCTGGGGCACACAGTTTCATCCTGAGAAAAGTAGCCGGGTTGGCGCGCAAATACTTCAACAATTTTTAAGCCTGACTACATGAGGATTATCCCAGCTATTGACCTGATTGACGGAGCATGTGTACGCCTCTCTAAAGGAGATTATGACACCAAGGTTGAATATTATAAAGATCCACTGGATGCAGCAAAGTACTTCGAAGGGTACGGGATTAAATACCTTCACTTAGTCGACTTAGATGGCGCTAAGTCCGGCAAGGTCGTTAACTACAAAGTGCTTGAACGCATCACTTCAAAAACCAGTTTGTCAGTTGATTTTGGCGGAGGTGTTAAATCGGATCAAGACCTAGATATTGTTTTTTCCAGCGGAGCAAAACAAGTTACTGGAGGAAGTATCGCAGTTCAAAAACCAGATGTTTTCTTGCGCTGGCTCGAAAATTTTGGCGCTGATCGAATTATTCTTGGAGCTGATGCTCTTGATGAAAAAATAGCAGTCTCTGGTTGGCTGGAAAATTCAGCTATTCCCCTCATTCCTTTTGTGTTGGATTATTTGCAAAAAGGAGTGAAAACTGTGGTTTGTACCGATATTTCAAAAGACGGTATGCTCTGTGGTCCATCAACCCAGCTCTATGAGCGATTGATTAATTCCGCTGGGCAAATCCATCAATCCATAGATTTGGTGGCCAGCGGAGGGATGAGTACAATGGACGATTTATACGCCATACATGCCATTGGCTGTTCAGGTGCCATCATCGGTAAGGCCCTATACGAAGGCAAAATTTCTATGGATGAACTCTCAAAATTTTCAAGCGAAAACCATGTTGAGTAAACGCATAATTCCTTGTTTAGACATCAAAAACGGGAGGACCGTTAAAGGCGTTCATTTTCAAGATTTAAAAGATGCAGGAGACCCTGTAGCACTTGCAGCACAATATGCTGAACAGGGTGCTGATGAATTGGTTTTTCTGGATATTACGGCTACAGAAGATGCCCGAGAAACCATGGCTTCCTTGGTTTTAGAGGTTTCAAAAGCCATAGATATACCGTTTACCGTGGGCGGTGGAATCCGATCGGTATCCGATGTGGAAAAGTTGCTTAAAAATGGCGCAGATAAGATATCCATCAATTCTTCAGCAGTTAGAAATCCTGCATTAATCGATGAATTAGCTCAGGCATTTGGCAGTCAATGTGTTGTGGTAGCTATTGATGCAAAACAGATCAACAGTTTGTGGAAGGTTCATTTGGTGGGCGGAAAAGTACCGACAGAGCTAGATTTGTTTGAATGGGCCCAAGAAGCGGCAGATCGAGGGGCAGGGGAGCTGCTGTTCACTTCTATGGATCACGACGGAAGCAAACAAGGTTATGCTTTAGAGTCATTAGCTCATTTGTCTGAACAACTGCACATTCCCATTATTGCCTCAGGAGGAGCCGGTGTACCCAAGCATTTTTTGGATGCATTTACACTGGGAAAAGCGGATGCAGTACTTGCAGCCAGTGTTTTTCATTTCGGAGAGATTCCTATCCCAAATTTGAAAATGTATCTTGCAACCCAAGGTATAGCCATTAGAAAATAAACACATATGGAAATAGATTTCAGTAAAAGCCCCGATGGATTGATTCCCGCAATCATTCAAGATGTCCAAACCAGGAATGTCTTGATGTTGGGGTACATGAATGCTGAGGCTTGGGCAGAGACTCAAGCATCTGGAAAAATCACCTTCTTTAGCCGATCAAAGAATAGACTTTGGACCAAAGGGGAAGAGAGCGGAAATTATTTATCACTGGTTCGTTTTTCGGTTGATTGTGATCGTGACACCTTATTGATTCAAGCTAAACCCGCGGGTCCGACTTGTCATACCGGTACCGACACCTGTTGGTCAACGGCCAATAATCCCGGTACGCTTTTCCTGGATCAACTCGTTGAGGTCATCGAAAATAGGCTGAACAACCCGGAAAGTTCCTCGAGTTATGTGCGCAGTTTACATCAATCGGGTATCCACAAAGTAGCCCAAAAAGTTGGTGAGGAGGCTGTAGAATTGGTTATTGAATCGATGAGGGATGAGCCTGAATTATTTCTTGGTGAAGCAGCCGACCTGCTCTTTCACTATTTAGTATTGCTTCAGTCAAAAGGTCATTCATTGGAAAAAGTAATCGAAGTGCTACGCCAAAGACATCAGTCTCGCTCGTGAATGATCCTTGGAAATACCAGTACCTGATCAGGTTGTCCTACCTGGGATTTAGATATTCTGGATGGCAGATTCAACCTGGGCAAAAAACAGTAGAAGGTATGTTGGTAAAAACACTCAAGTATGTGTTGGGTGATCAACCCTTTAAAACATTGGCCTCAGGTAGAACAGATGCTAAAGTTTCCTCCCTGGATGGAGCCTGCTCTTTGTGGCTGACCCAACCCTTGACGGGGGAGATAGCGCCCTGGATTGAATTGATTAACCGCAACACGCCACAAGATCTTAAAGTGGAGTCCATGGTTGAAGTCCCTATCGACTTTAATCCGATCAAAAACGCAGTAAGTAAAACCTACGGCTATTTATTCTGTTTCGGCGATAAGCCACATCCATTTACAGCACCTTTTATGGCTCATTTTTCTGGCGATTTAGACCTGAATTTAATGAAAAAGGGAGCAGATCTCTATCAAGGAACTCATGATTTTACTCATTTTACGGTGCGCGCAGCACAAAAGCCAAATCAATCTACACAGAGAACGATTGATTCATGTAGCCTGGTGAACAATGATCGGTGGACTGCCAATTTTTTTCCTGAATCTTCCTATGTTTTGTGGGTAAGTGGACATGGGTTTATGCGCTATCAAATCAGGTTGATGATGGGCACCTTAGTTCAGTTGGGTAGGGGTGAGATAGGTATATGCGATTTGTCAAATACGCTCCAAGGTGTACCTTTGCCCATCCCTCAATACGCTGCTCCAGGCTCAGGTCTGGGTGTGTATGAGATCAACTACTAAACCTCATCTATGATTTCACCACAAGTTTTTGATTTTCTATCAGCGCTTCAACAAAACAATGACCGCTCCTGGTTTGCCGCGCATAAGGACAGCTATGAAGTGGCTAAATCTAGTGTTCAACAACTTTTATCTGCCGTTTTTGAACCTCTTTCAGCTGTAGACGCACTGGAAAAAATCCACATGTTTCGAATTTATAAAGACGTCCGATTTTCCAAAGATAAGTCACCTTATAAAACTCATTTGTCAGGATATTTCGCCAGAGCCGGTCAAAAGAACAAAGGGGACTATTACGTCCATATTGAACCGGGTAATACATTTATCGCTGTCGGTTATTGGGACATTAACAAGGAAGAGTTAGCGCGAATGCGTGCAGAAATCGACCTCGAGCCTGAGGGATTAAAGCAGATTATAGAACAAAAAAACTTTAAGGATACTTGGGGTGCTTTTACTGGGCCGACCCTTAAATCAGCGCCAAAAGGATGGGATAAAAACCACCCTGAAATTGAATTGTTGCGCAGACAGAACTATGTATTTACTTGTCCCTTAGATCAAAACAAGTTAACCACAGCTCAAGGTGTGCGCGAGATCGTTGATAAATTCATTGTCGCTCGTCCATTCTTGGTTTATTTAAGCGAAGTGCTCAGTACAGATTTAAACGGTGAATCCATTGATTAAACTTGTGTCCACTCAAAAAAACGCCTAATTTTGTTCGCTTGTTCAACAGGCAGCATACGCGTAACCAGAACACTTTTGGAAATCAAAACAAAATCCTCAGAAAAGAAACTTTACGACTATCAAGTTCGTGACCTAGACGCCATATTTAATTATTTAAATGAGGCTCCAGAGGACACCAATGTATTGTACCAGCTGCCTACCGGTGGCGGGAAGACGGTTGTTTTTTCTGAGATAGCTAGAAGGTACATCGCCCTTAGGGGTAAAAAAGTGGTGGTATTAACCCATAGAATTGAACTCAGTGTTCAAACCTCCAAGATGTTGACCGGTTTTGGTGTCCGCAATAGGGTGATCAATAGCGAGACAAAAACATTAGAGGATCAGGCCCAGTTTGATTGTTTTGTGGCCATGGTAGAGACCTTAAACAACCGATTGCAAGAAGACCAAATAGCCTTGGAGAATATTGGCTTGGTGATTATCGATGAGGCGCACTACAATTCGTTTAGAAAGCTGTTTAAATTTTTTAAAAATGCCATCGTGCTTGGGGTGACCGCTACGCCCTTGAGTTCGAACATCAAGTTGCCGATGAAAGATCACTATAAAAAGTTGATTATCGGCGCTTCCATTTCAGAGTTGATCGACCGGGGATATTTGGCTCGAGCGGATCTGTACGCGCGCAACGTGAGTCTAAAATCCTTAAAGTTGGGGATTAATGGGGATTACACGGTAAAATCATCTGATGCCTTCTACGGTAATATGGGGATGTTAAATCAACTGAAGGATACCTACGAGGAGATTGCAGCAGGTACAAAAACACTCATATTTAACAACGGAATTAGCACCTCAAAATACGTATACGAAACGTTTAAGAAAGCTGGATATCCAGTTCGTCACCTGGACAATAAAAATACTGCATCAGAACGCAGAGAAATTTTGAGTTGGTTTGCTGAAACCCCAGATGCCATTTTAACCTCTGTCAGTATTTTAACCACAGGATTTGACGAACCATCGGTAGAAACCATCATATTGAATCGCGCCACTAGATCCTTGACGCTGTATTTTCAAATGATCGGCAGGGGTTCAAGGGTAGTTGGGGATAAAAATACCTTTAAGGTAATCGATATGGGGAACAACATCGCCCGTTTTGGTCCCTGGGATTCACCGATGAACTGGCAAGATATTTTCCATTTTCCCGATTATTATTTGGAGAATATCAAAAACGATGAAGATATTGAACGAGATTTCTCTTATGAAATGCCGCCGCAACTGAAAGCGAGATTTGGCAAATCAAGAGTGTTGGAATTCGATATCAAGTCCGCTTATAAAGAAGTGTTTAGATTGGGCTTAAAGTCAAAGACAGTCTTGGAAAACAGCATCGATCAACACGCGAGATTGTGTTATGAAAACGCGAAAGACATCTATGAAGCCAGGATGTTAGCAAAACTGTTACAAGAAGATATTTCCTACCGGGTCAAAACCTATTCCTATTGTATCATGAACAATACCAAGAACTACAAAGAGTGGTTAGAGGAGGATTATCAACGAAAACTCAGATTGAAGTTAGCGCAGTTATTTGCCAAACAATAACTAAGCGATCCAATTGTTGGGATCGAAATTGGGTTTTCTCTTTTCTAAAAAAGCATCGCGACCTTCTTTAGCCTCTTCAGTCATATAGGCAAGTCTGGTCGCTTCACCGGCAAATACCTGTTGCCCCACCATTCCGTCATCGGTAAGATTCATCGCAAACTTGAGCATTTTGATTGAGGTTGGGGATTTGCCCAGTATTTCTTGAGCCCAATTCCATCCTTCGATTTCCAAATCACTGTGGGAAACCACCGCATTGACCATACCCATATCAAAGGCTTCTTGAGCGCTGTAGTTTCGCCCCAAAAAGAAGATCTCTCTCGCTTTCTTTTGCCCCACCATTTTGGCTAGATAGGCTGATCCATAACCACCGTCAAAACTCGTCACGTCTGCATCTGTCTGTTTAAAAATGGCGTGTTCCCGGCTGGCCAAGGTTAAATCGCAAACTACATGAAGGCTGTGACCACCGCCCACTGCCCAACCGGACACCAAGGCAATTACCACTTTGGGCATAAATCGAATGAGGCGTTGAACCTCCAAAATATTAAGTCGATGTCTGCCGTCTTGTCCTACATAGCCTTGATGCCCCCTAGCTTTTTGATCTCCTCCACTGCAAAAGGCGTATACGCCATCTTTGGGTGAAGGTCCTTCGCCACACAACAACACAACACCTATGGAAGGATCTTCCTGTGCATCGTAAAATGCATCGTACAATTCGGAAGTCGTTTGTGGCCTAAATGCATTGCGCACTTCTGGTCTATTGAAGGCAATACGCGCCACGCCACCACTTTTTTTATACGTGATGTCTTGGTACTCTTTGACTGTTTTCCATTCAGGCTGGTTCATGGGGTAGGATTTGAGCACAAAAATACAAAGTTAAGGAGTAGTTGTAGGGCTGATCGCGGACAAAAGTGCTTTTAAAAACCCATTGGCGTCAAATACAGGGGCCTCGGCAAGTCCTGTGCGGACGACCACCAAATCTCTGGAGGGAATGATGTAAACATATTGCCCATCATGACCATTGGCCGAGTACATATCCCGGGGAACATCGGGTAATGTACCAGATTTATTAAGCCAAAAATGCGCACCGTACGCTCCGTCAGCGTCAAGGGTAGGGGTGGTGATATAGTCCACCCATTCAGGGGCAAATATGCGTCGTCCATTCCAGTTCCCTTTTTGCAAGTACAGCTGTCCAAATCGACCCCAATCTCTGGTGGATGCCCAGCCGTAGGAGGAAGCCACAAAAGTTCCAGATACATCGGGTTCGATCAACATAGAGTACATACCGATGGCGTCAATCAGTTCGTCATACCCAAATTGGGCATATTGATGTACATCGTCAAAATAGCGCCTCATATACTTAGCCAAAGCGTTGGTGGTACCCGATGAGTAGTTCCAAAGGGTACCTGCAGGAGCTATAGATTTTTGGTCTAAAGCAGCTTGTCCCATATCATCAGATTGAAAAAGCATACGGGTAACATCGGATAGCTTCCCGTAGTCCTCCTCCCAGGCAAGTCCTGAAGACATTCTCAACAGATCATCGATCTTTATTTTGCTGCGCTCATCATGCTGCCATTCAGTTAAATCCAGTGGATCTGACACAGATAGTTTTCCGCGGTCACTTAATATTCCATACCAGGTAGCCAACACGCTTTTGGTCATCGACCAACCCAAAATTGGGGTGTCAGGACCAATAGGTGAGGCGTATTTTTCCCCGATTAAATGACCTTTGTACAACACCAATACAGAACGGGTTTTTTGCACATCATTTTGGGCAAATGCCCCATCGATTGCATCTGTGACGCCAGCGTAGTTTACCTCTTGAAAAACAGTGTCCTTGGGTTCAAGGTGTCCCTGGGGATAGGGAAGGGGAATAGGCGTTTTACTTCTTCTAGCCGCCTTTAAATCAGGCAATTGATCGGGGTCTTGCACTAGAATTGCGCCAATACCGTCCAGGTATACCGCGGTTCTGTGCTGGAGTCCGTACACTTCGGCGCTTACCTGTTTTTTACCTTTATCTACTTCAGCGCTGGCCCATTCTATCAAGGGGGCCTGATGATCGTTTTCCACCAAATAGGGCAAGGTGTGTCCCGCGTAAAAAACAGAAGTTGCCGTGTATTTGGCGTAATAACCACTGATCATCTCCAGCTTTGGGTATTGGGTAAACCACAAGGCAGATAAGCCCAGGATTAGTAAAGCGATGCTCCAGTAAACTTTTTTCATCAGAACAAATTTTAGTGAATATAGTGATTTCAAAATTGTATTTTTAAGTCATAATTTGTTTTATGAAACAGCTGTTTTACGCGATTGTATTTTTGTGTACTGGGTTGATGGCTGTTTGGGGTCAAAAGAAACCAATCATTGTCGATAGGCCTATTTCTTTTGGGCCTGAGCGGGTTTCCATGACCCAACAATACATGAAAGAGCGATATTTAATCGATGCCCCTTCGGGTAAAATATCTCCCAAAATGGTGGTGTTGCATTGGACGGCTATTCCTAGTTTGGAAGCGTCTTTTAATGCTTTTGACCCGGAACATTTGCCCGCATATCGCCCAGAGCTCGGTAGAAATGGCCTCAACGTATCGGCTCATTTTCTGGTGGATCAAGACGGTACGATTTATCGATTGATGCCTGAAGACATGATGGCTAGGCATGTGATTGGATTGAACCACTTGGCTATCGGAATCGAAAATGTGGGTGGAACGGCAGATATGCCCCTAACTCCTTTGCAAATCAAGGCCAATGCTGAACTCCTCAAATACCTAAAAAAGAAATATCCAGAGATAAAATACTTGATCGGTCATCATCAATACACTGAACTCGAAGGTACTGAGCTTTGGAAAGAAATAGATCCAGGATATAAAACCACCAAAACAGATCCAGGCGATCGTTTTGTATGGTTAGTTAAACGAAAAACACGCAAATTAAGATGGCATCCGCTCCCCAAACCAAAGCAATAATCAGCACAGTTTTTATATTTTTTCTTGGATGGCAAAGTGTTTTTGCCCAGGTTTTTGACGCCCAGGATTTAGCGGAAATATATCCCAAATACAAGGTCGCTCAACTGAAGGATCGACGTATCAAACACCAGGATATACTTCCTTTGTTGGAGAAATACCGCAGCCAATCCGCGTTTAAAGTCCAAAAAGTAGGTGCCTCCGTCGAGGGTAGATCCCTGAATTTGATCAGCACAGGTTCGGGCAAAACACAAGTGTTTTTGTGGAGTCAGATGCACGGTGATGAGTCCACTGCTACCATGGCTATTTTTGATGTACTCGCTTATTTAAGCGATCCGATTAACGATGCCAAAACCGCTCAACTTCGCCAAAACTTAAGCATACATTTTTTGCCCATGCTCAATCCTGATGGAGCCCAGGTGTTCGATCGACGAAATAAACTGGGCATGGATTTAAACAGAGATGCGCTGAGGCTACAAGCGCCTGAAAGCCAAGTACTCAAGCGAATACGAGATAGTTTAGAAGCGGATTTCGGATTTAATTTACACGACCAAAGCCGCTATTACAACGCAGCTTTTACCCCAAAACCAGCGACCATTTCATTTTTAGCCACTGCATTTAACGAGGCTAAGGACATCAACGATACCCGAAAAAAATCAATGCAACTGATTGTCTCCATGAATGAAGTACTTCAGTCATTAGCACCAGGTCAAGTAGGTCGTTATGACGATACATTTGAACCCAGAGCATTTGGAGATAATATTCAAAAGTGGGGAACTTCCTTGGTGTTGATTGAATCTGGTGGTTATCAAAATGACCTTGAAAAACAGGTGATTAGACAACTGAATTTTGTGTCAATTCTGGCAGCACTGGGGGCCATTGCAGATGAAAGTTATGCGCAAGAAGATTATCAGAAATATTTTGATATACCGATGAACGATCGAAAGTTATTCGATTTAAAGATCAAAGAGGTAAACCAAAAATGGGAAGATTGGCAAGGAGTCACTGACATCGGTATACAGAGATTTGAGGTAGATGATCCAGCACACGAAACCTTTTACCACAGAAGCCAAATTACAGATTTAGGAGACTTGTCTACATTTTACGGATACGAAGAGTTTGATGCCAAAGGTTACGATTTGGTCCTGGGAAAAAAATATATACCCCAACCCGGGGATCCAAAAATTCCCTCAATATCTCAAGCCCTTGAAATGCTCAAAAAAGGATATTTGTATTGGCAGGTTGCTCAAGCCCCAAGTAAGTCTGTGGTGGAGGTCCCCATATTTTTAGTCAGTCCTCAATTTGTCGTCCCTGATCAAAGCCTTTATCTGGGCAAAAACCCTAATTTTTTGTTGCGCAAAAACGGAATCATCACCCATGCGATAGTCAACGGTTATTTGATTGACTTATCCAAAGGCACCAATGGTTTTAGAAATGCCTTGTATTTGAGGTAGTTCGTCTCATATTAGTAGGGCACTTCATCGCTTATGCGTACATTTGCCAATAATTAGGCTGCCTCAAGGGTATTTATTCGTGATTCAGCACCAAAAACCCTTAAACTACTTATGGCCAGACCCCAACAATCCTTCAACAAAAAAGAAAAAGAAAAATTACGCGCCAAGAAACGCGAAGAGAAATCAAAGAAAAAGGAAGAACGCAAATCTAATTCTTCCAAGGGAGCTGGTTTAGAGGATATGTTGGTATATGTCGATGAGTTTGGTCAATTGACCAACACACCGCCTGATCCATCGAAGAAAGTTGAAATAGCCCTGGAGGATATCGTTATTGGAATTGCCAAACGAACTGAAGAGGAAGAGCAAGAAGAGGCTGCCAAAACCGGTAAGGTTACATTTTTTGACACCTCAAAAGGTTTTGGATTTATTTTAGATCTCCAGTCACAAGAGAAGTATTTTTTCCATGTCAGCCAACTCATCGATCAGGTCGAGGAAAATGACAAAGTAACGTTTGAGTTAGAAAAAGGACAACGCGGCTTAAATGCTGTACGTGTACAAAAGATATAAATACTTACATAAAGACGCCTTTACGGCGTTTTTTATTAAACTTCATTTGATCTATAATTTATATTATGTAAAATAGAATATTTCAAAACCTATACCAATGAATAATTCCCTAGTAAGCCATAAGTTTCAACAAGCTTTCTTCTACCCTGGACTTAGCTAGAAATCCTTGTTCTAAATGATGGGCAAATGGGATTGGTGTTTCTAAACTTCCCACGCGCATCACAGGTGCATCCAAATATTGAAAAGCTTGTTCCATCACCAACGCGGATATGTCCGAGCAAACTCCACCAAAAAGTGTGTCTTCTTGAATCAATAAAAGTCTGCCAGTACTGCGAACGCTGTCCAGTATAGTTTTCGTATCCATGGGAACCAGTGTTCTTAAATCGATCAATGTCGCTTTGATCTCCGGGTGATTTTCCAGGACCTCAATCGCCCAATGAACACCAGCACCAAAGGTGACAATACTCACCTGATCTCCCGTGCAAATCACACGCGCTTTCCCCAAAGGTATTTCATAGTACCCGGTGGGCACTGCTGTTTTAACACTTCTATACAATGCTTTATGCTCAAAATACATCACCGGATTTGGGTCGTGAATCGCGGAAGTCAATAAACCTTTAGCATCTTCTGGACTTGAAGGGTATACTACTTTAAGCCCTGGCGTTTTAGTAAACCAGGCCTCATTGGTCTGAGAATGAAATGGTCCAGCACCCACACCGGCCCCACAGGGCATTCTAAAAACAACATCTGCGTTTTTGCCCCATCGGTAATGCATTTTAGCCGCATAGTTTACAATGGGATTAAATCCGGAGCTAACAAAATCTGCAAATTGTAATTCCATCACCGCTTTTTTGCCCACCACGGACAATCCAATGGCGGTCTCGGCAATACCTGACTCACAAATCGGTGTATTTCTGATGCGCTCTTCGCCAAATTCTTCAACAAAACCCTCCGTTATTTTAAACGCTCCACCGTATTGGGCAATATCTTGCCCCATAACGACCAAATTGTCAAATTTCTTTAGGGACTGATAAAGTCCATCCCTGACCGCATCGATAAACCTCATTTCCTGGGTATCACTGCCAGGTAATTCCGGCTGATGATTCCATGGTGCATAAACGTCCCCCAATTCAACTTGTGGATCAAATACCACTTCTGACTCCCCAAATACTTCGGTTAAGTCATGCTCTATACGCGCGCTTATTTCGCTTTTTATCGCCTCAATTCCTTGTTGATCAAGTATTTCAGTTTCCCTGATGTGTTTTTCAAACTGAGTCACGGGATCTTTTTTACTCCACTGATCAATCAGTTTCTTGGGCACATACTTGGTGCCACTAGCCTCCTCATGCCCGCGCATTCTAAAAGTGATAAATTCGATAAGCACAGGTCTCGGTCGTTCTCTAATGGATGCAGCTAGTTCGCTTACCTTTTCGTAGACTTCTAGGATGTTGTTTCCATCGATTTGAATCCCTTCCATCCCATAGCCGATGGCTTTATCGACCAACTGAGCACATCTGTATTGTTGGGTGGTTGGTGTTGACAAACCATAGCCGTTGTTTTCAATACAAAAGAGCACGGGCAAATCCCATACGGCTGCAATATTGAGCGCTTCGTGAAAATCACCTTCTGAAGTGGCCCCCTCTCCTGTAAATACGGCAGTTACTTTGCGGTCTCCGCTGAGTTTATGACCCAAAGCGATTCCATCTGCCACACCCAACTGTGGTCCCAAATGGGATATCATCCCCAAGATGTGGTACTCCATGGTGCCAAAATGAAAGCTTCTGTCCCGACCTTTGGTAAATCCACTGGCTTTACCTTGCCATTGGGCAAATAGCTTTTTAAAGGGAATATTCCTGGAAGTAAATACACCGAGATTTCGGTGCATAGGCAAAATGAATTCATCAGGGTTTAGCGCAGCCGTTACTCCTACTGAAATAGCCTCTTGTCCAATACCGCTAAACCATTTGGATATTTTTCCTTGACGCAACAATACCAACATTTTTTCCTCGATCATTCGCGGAAAAATCAATTGTTGATACAGTGCAATTTTTTGTTGTTTGGACAATTTTGCCCCCTTGAATTTCATATGTTTAAGCTTGATTAAATGTATAAAAACGAAGATTGATTTGTAACAGGACAAACAAAAATCTTTACATTTAACTTTATTTTTCTTCTATGAACCATATCCCCAGTGTAGACCTTCGCGACTTTTTGTCCCAGGACCCAAGCCGCAAGCAAAAATTTATCCAAGAGCTGCATCAAGCCTTTTCAGAAATCGGATTTGTAGCATTAAGCGGACATTTTTTGGATCAAAACCTAGTTGATGAGCTGTATGCTCAAGTCAAGCAGTTTTTTGCATTGGAAGCATCTGTAAAGAAAAAATATGAGATTCCCGGGATTGGTGGTCAGCGAGGATACACTTCTTTTGGGCGTGAATCTGCCAAAGGATCGAGCACTGGTGATTTAAAAGAGTTTTGGCATTTTGGCCAGTATGATGTTCCCCACAATGAAGATCAACGCACCTACCCGGATAATATTTGGGTGGATGAAATTCCAGATTTTAATCATGTGGGTAAGGAAGCATTTGCCCAGTTGCAAAAGACCGCAGTTTATGTGCTCAGGGCGTTGACCTATCCCCTATCGCTTCCTGAGGATTATTTTGACGCGTATGTGCTCCAGGGCAATTCTATTTTAAGGCCCATACATTACCCGCCGATTACTGAAGCTCCCAAGAACGCAGTGCGCGCTGCAGCTCATGGTGACATCAACCTGATCACTCTATTGATGGGTGCTCACGGGAGAGGTCTACAAGTGAAAAATCATCAGGGCGAATGGATTGATGCTATTGCCACAGAAGATCAGTTGATGATCAATGTGGGCGATATGCTTTCCAGGTTGACCAATAATTGCCTTAAATCCACCATACATCAGGTGGTAAACCCACCCCAAGAGTTGTGGGGAACCTCTAGATATTCGATTCCGTTCTTTATGCACCCTGTAAGCAGCATGTCTTTGGCATGTCTACCACAATGTATCAGCGAAGAAAATCCAAAAGGGTATGAAGATATCACGGCTGGAGATTTTTTACACGAGCGTTTGGTTGAATTAGGATTGATTAAGGCCTGATGGATCTCTCGGAACAACTCAAGCGGTTATTTCCTGACCATGTGCCCGCTGCCGAAGAAACCTCTTCCCCAGAGCAGTCTTTTTTCAGTGGACAAACCGACCCTGTTCGTTGTATTTACGAGAAAAGAAAAGGCAAGCCCGTGACCATCATTGAAGGATTCGATATGGATGAATCTTCCCAGCAGGAACTCGCTAAAAAAATAAAAGTTTTGCTGGGTGTGGGAGGAACATATAAAGCAGGACAAATCATCATACAAGGTGACTACAGACCTAAAATCATGGCTTATCTGACAGATTTAGGGTATAAAGTTAAACGCGTAGGCGGTTAATATTCAGTAGTTTATATTTTTTTTTGTACATTGGTAGATCCAACACCTTGTTATGGATGCCCTCATGCACATTTCTGGAAGTGACCGACTGACCCCAAAAATCAGTCAGTTTGGATCTGTAGCATCTGTGATCACCTGGCGTGAAATACTTTCGGAAGGCAGAACGCTTCATGAGGTTGGTTCAGAGCAGTTTTGGAAAGAGCGTTTTCTGTTCTTGCAATCGTCTTATGCATGGAGCAAACAGCGGTTTGTTCAAAGAACACTCCGCGAATACAGAAACTTATGTCGTGCTAAATCTCAAGACATCATTGCACTTTGGTTTGATACCGATTTATCGAGTCAAATCAATTTAATCGCCATTTTAAGTTGGCTGAAAACACACAGAAGATACGCACAGATTTTTTGGGTAGATGTTTCCATATCGGATATAGATTTGGCCGATCAATGGACCGATCAACAGATAAGCGATGCATGGGCACACAGGAAGGAACTAAGCCAAGATGATATCGAATTTGCTGATTACGCTTGGCAGATATACTGTTCCGACAACCCGATACGATTGACCCAAATCAGTCATTCAAACCAAACACAGCTCAGTGCACTCCCACAAAATATCTCAGTACACTTAAAAAGATTTCCAGCTGTTTTTAATGGATTATCTGAATTTGAACACACGTTGCTGCAAAAGTTAGCCACCCATGGGACCTCTGATGTCGATGCGTTTATCGATGAGTTGTACCGCACACAGCTCAGGACTTATGGATATAACAAACTTCAGATAAAACGCGTATTTCAAAAACTCTCACCTTGGATTAATTCCACAACACATGAGGTGAAAACAATGGGAAAAAAAATCCTCAAGGGACAGGCCAATGCTTATAGCCTGCTCAAAGATCAGGGTTATCTTGGCGGCGCGTTGACCTATGATTATCTTTGGGATGCCCAAGCTGGGCGCATTCTAAAACTCTGACATGCAACATCCAGAAACCGAGTTAATCCTTCACCCAACCCAGGGTGTTTATCACCTGCATTTGATGCCTGAAGAATTGGCCGATACAGTAATCACGGTGGGTGATCCGGATCGCGTCCCTTTAGTATCTCAATTTTTTGATCGTATTGAAGTGCGCAAACAACACAGAGAGTTTGTGACTCATACAGGATATATTGAAGGAAAGCGTTTGTCGGTGGTTTCTACGGGTATTGGCCCCGACAACATAGATATAGTGATGAATGAATTGGATGCATTGGCCAATATTGATTTTGCGACCAAAACCAATAAAGCAAAGAGAAAATCATTAAATATCATACGTATCGGTACTTCTGGTGCCCTACAACCCCACATTCCCGTTGATTCTTTTGTAGTGGGTAAGCACGCTATTGGTTTGGACAATATGATGGCCTTTTATGATCAAATAAAGCCTTACCAGAACCCTATGGCCCAAGCTTTATGCAGCGCACAACTTCTGCCAACTGCAGTAATTCCCTATGGCGTATCCCCAGATAAACAGTTGCTGGAAATATGGGATGTATCGAGATGTATTCTGGCAAATACCCTCACGAGTGTAGGATTTTATGGCCCTCAGGGCAGAGTATTAGGTTCTTGGAGCGCCCAAAAGCAGTTGATGGATGGACTGGCTGCTTTTAGTTTTGAGGGAGAGAAAATAGACCATATTGAAATGGAAACATCGGCCATTTACGGTTTGTCTAAAGTTTTTGGACACCGGGCGGTGTCCCTCAATGCAATTTTGGCCAATCGCTCAGACAAAACATTTTCAAAAAACCCGGATAAAACAGTTATTGATCTGATTGAGTGGGCATTGGATTGTTTGTCTAAAGCATAAATTTAATCTTTCCCCACCCAATTAATAGGCTCTTTTCCTTGTTGAATGAGGTATTCATTGGCCATTTTAAAGTGATTGTTGCCAAACCAATACCCCCTATTGGCACTTAATGGCGATGGGTGTCCTGAGCGCAAGATCAAATGATTGTCGCTGATCAATGATGCTTTCTTCTGGGCGTATCCCCCCCATAACATAAATACAATACCCTTTGATTTTAGGCTTAACTGTTTCAGCACTAAGTCCGACCAGGGTTTCCATGGGGACATGTAAGCTCCTGGACTGTTGAGCGGCACACTCCAAGCACTGTTCAGTAACAACACTCCTTGATTGGCCCAATGTGCTAAATGTCCACTTTTGGGTATGGACACGTTGAATTCAGCGCTTAATTCTTTAAATATATTGACTAGTGAAGGTGGTAGCGGTTGATCGGGAGCCACTGAAAAGGCATAACCATCAGCTTGCCCCAGACCGTGGTAGGGATCCTGTCCTAAAATCACCACTTTTACCGAGGAAAAATGGACTGCATTAAAAGCGTTAAACATTTGGTTTAAAGGAGGTAAGTCCTCGTTGAACAGATGCTGCTCACGTTTTTCTGACCACCATTTTCGCCATATCAGTTGGGTTTGGTCGTCGAAAAGGAATTCTTGCCAGGAGTCAGGTAGATCCATTCAGAGTTGTATTTTTGGCTAAAATTAGTCCTTTAGATGGCCTGGAGCAAAATTCAGCTAAAAACCATAGAAGATTTAGAGTTCCCCACTGTTTTACAGCAAGTGGCTGATCGTTGTCATACCGATAAAGGAAGAGAGCGTATATTGTCCTTACTTCCTTTTGTGGACAAAACTGAGGCCATTGTAGCCATGACCCAAACTGCGGAATACCTCGACAGTTTCTCCAACAACAACAAAATCCCCAACCACGGATTTGAATCCATTGATCGGGAAGTACAAATACTGGGGATTGAACAAATGATACTGGACGCTGCTGGGTTTCACAGAATTGCACAACTTTATGAGACTTGGCACCACCACCATATTTTTTTTAAAAAAATGGGGAATTACTTTCCCCTGTTGGCCCAGCTCAGTGCCACTAACCTGCCCTGCCCAGAGTTACCTCAACAGATTCAAAGTGTTTTTGATCGTTTTGGAGAAATTAAAGATGATGCTTCCCCTGGATTGAGGATGATCCGTTTGGAAATGGGTTTGTGCAGGGATAAACGCAACAAAAGTTTTTCCCAAGCGATGAGCAGTGCTGTTGCTCAAGATTTTTTGGACGATATCAGAGAGTCAGTTGTGGATAATCGCCGCGTATTGGCCGTAAAGGCCATGCATCGAAGAAAAGTTAAGGGCAGTGCGTTAGGCATGTCAAAAACAGGAAGCATCGTATTTATAGAACCCGAATCGTGCATGATTCACTCACGAGCGCTTTCCATGCTTGAAATTGATGAGCAAGAAGAAGTTCAGCGCATTTTAGCGCAATTGACAGAGCGTATCCGCAGGTTTACTCCGGATTTAGAGCGCTATCAGTCGTTTTTGGCTCATATGGATATGGTTTGTGCTAAAGCTCGATATGCTCAGTTGATGGACGGAATTATGCCGCAAATTTCTGATCGACAAGAAATCCACTTGAAGAAAGCATACCACCCATTGCTCTATCTAGCCAATAAAAAAAATAATACGCCCACACATCCACAAGATATTCACCTGCATGACCAAAACAGGATTGTGGTGATTTCAGGCCCCAATGCTGGTGGTAAGAGTATCACACTCAAAACGATTGGTCTCTTGCAAATCATGATGCAATCAGGGTGTTTAATTCCGGTTCATCCGGCGACCACGCTTTGTTTTTTTGACAAGATACTTTCAGATATCGGTGACAATCAGTCCATTGAAAACCATTTGAGCACCTATAGTTCTCGGTTGAAGAACATGAATGAGTTTTTGAAAAAATGCAATGAACGCACCTTGTTTCTGATCGATGAATTTGGTACGGGCTCAGATCCTGAATTGGGAGGTGCATTGGCCGAGACTTTTTTAGAGGAATTTTACGACAAAGGGTCTTATGGTGTTATTACGACACACTATACCAATTTAAAAATATTGGCAGATGAACTGCCCTTTGCCTCCAATGCCAATATGCTTTTTGATGCCCAATCGCTCTCACCGACCTATCAGTTGGTATTGGGGGAAGCGGGCAGCTCGTTTACTTTTGAGGTGGCTCAAAAAAATGGAATTCCTTTTGGATTGATCAATAGAGCTAAGAAAAAGATTGAAAAAGGCAAGGTGCGTTTCGATGCGACGATCGCTAAATTACAGCAAGAGCGTTCTCAGGTTCGCGCACAAGACAGTTTGCTGAAAGATCAATCGAATAAGGCAGCGCTAGAAGCCAATCGATTGACAGAGTTAAATGCAAAAATCAAAGATAAGCTGGTTAAGTATCAACAGCTCTACGATGCAAACCAACGTGTATTGACCTTAGGTCAAAAGGTGGAACAGCTGGCTCTGCAATACTTTAAGGATACGAAAAAGCGTTCTTTGGTCTCTGGTTTGCTCCAACTGGTAGAATCTGAGAATGCCAAAAGAAAGAAACAGACAGCGGTTGTTGAAAAGAAAGAAAAACAAGTACTGCAAGAGGTTCAACAGGAGGTGATTGCGCAATTACCTCAGGTGAGGGCAGAAAAAAAGAAAAAACAGGCATTGGCTGCTCAATCACCAGAAATTCCCAAAGTAACCTTGATGGTAGGCGATCGGGTGCGAATGATTGATGGAAAAGCAATCGGTTCTATCGATGCCGTTGAAAAAAATAAAGCGACCGTCAATTACGGTGTATTCACTACCAAAGTGAATTTGGATCAACTCGAATTTGTCTCAAGAAAAAAATAATGGGCGTTGGGCTTTTGATTTTTGATGGATCTTGTGGACTTTGCCATAAGGCCGTTCAATTCCTATCCTCAATACCCACCAAGACCCCTTTGGAATACGTACCTAACCACACTGAATTGGGAAGGGAATTACTGGATCATTACAGTTGTACTTCCCAGGCAAATGACACTGTAATATTGATTCATCCCCGTGGATCGGTCTACGTGAAGTCAGATGCAGTGCTTCATGCACTCGCATTGATAAAACCGAACAACATTTTGGTTAAGGTTTTGCTATTGCTCAAAAATCCCGTGTTTGATTGGGTATACGACGCTGTAGCCCAACATAGAAAAAGGTGGTTTCCTACCTCAAAAAAAGGTTGTCCGACTCAACTCAAGTACGGTAGCATACGCTCGTTAAAATCTGAGGTAAATACTAATCCTTAAGTTTTCCCACCGATTTTGCTACAATCATAGAAACAGTAGCATCTCCAGAGACATTGACCACAGTTCTGCACATATCCAATGGACGATCCACAGCAAAAATAAGTGCTAAACCAGCTTCTGGAATTCCAGCTTGGGCAAGAACAATGACCAACATCACCATACCAGCACCGGGTACTGCGGCACTTCCAATAGAGGCCAATGTCGCTGTAGCAACAATGCCCAACTGGGCGGCAAATCCAAGTTCCATACCAAAGGCTTGAGCGATAAAAACGGCTGCAACCGCTTGATAAAGACTAGTGCCATCCATATTAATGGTCGCCCCAATCGGAAGCACAAAACTGCTCACCTCCTCTTCTACCCCAAGATTTTCTTCTACGCATTCCATGGTAACGGGGAGCGTAGCTGCACTTGAGCTGGTTGAAAAAGCCAACAACTGAGCGGGCCCCATACCTGATTGAAAAAACGCTGGTTTTTTCCCGGTAAATAAATAGACCAACAGCCAATAAAAGGCAATCATGATCACCAGACCGATGACTACAGACAGCGCATACATACCTAAGGCTTGAAATAGGTCTACACTCGGTGCTTCAACCACCAACGCGGCCATTAGCGAAAACACACCATAAGGGGCTGCAGACATAATTAAATCAATCATTTTAAGAATAACCTCGTTGAGGGAATCAAAAAACGATTTAACCGGCTTGGCAATTTCTTCTGGAACCAGCATCAATGAAATGCCAAAAAACAAGGCAAAAAAGATCACTTGCAGCATATTTCCGTTATCGCTTGCTGCTTTAAATATATTGTCAGGTACTAAGTCAACGATGGCTTGTAGTGGGGCTGCTTCTTGTTGTGCGCGCGCAGCTTCAATTTTTTTTGAAGCATCTTGGCTGTAGTTTTCAATCAATTCAAGTCGGGTGGTTTCGGAAATGGAATGCCCAGGTCCAATTAAATTAACCACCATAAGTCCTATACTGACAGCTACCACGGTAGTTACCAAATATAGTCCAATGGTTTTTCCGCCCATTTTGGACAGTTTAGAGACATCTTTTAGGTCAGATACTCCTTTGATCAATGAAGCCAAAATCAAAGGAACCGCAATCAATTTTAAGGCGTTGATAAATATGGTCCCCCAAGGTTTGATCCAATGGCTGATGAACTCAGGACCTGAACTCCATAGATTCATGGCCAAGGCAAATCCAATTCCCATGACCATACCGATCATGATTTTCCAATGCAGGGGTAGTTTTTTATTGTTCATGTATCGGGTTTAATTGCGATTGGCGTATCAGAGAAAAGTCTGCTATGACCAGGGCAGCCATAGCTTCTACAATGGGCACGGCTCTGGGAACAACACAGGGATCATGTCTACCCTTGCCATGGGTTTCCACAAGCTCACCAGATTTATTGATGGTGGTATATGGCTGAATCAAGGTAGCAACAGGTTTAAATGCTACTTTAAAATAGATATCCATGCCATTGGAAATGCCGCCTTGTACACCCCCGCTGTGGTTGGTGGTGGTGGATCCGTCTATTTGATAAGCATCGTTGTGTTCGCTTCCTTTCATGGTCACTCCTAAAAATCCTGAGCCGTATTCAAAACCTTTGACCGCATTAATCGAGAGCATTGCTGCACCTAACCTAGCGTGTAATTTATCAAAAACAGGTTCTCCTAAACCGACAGGTACGCCTTTAATTACGCAATCGATAACACCTCCAATGGTATCCCCCTCTTTTTTGATGGATTTGATCAATGCCTCCATTTCGGCAGCTTTTTCTTGATCTGGACAGCGAACATCATTGTTTTCTGTCTGGGATAAATCCAACTCATGGTAAGATTTGTCCAGCCCCACAGTACCCACTTGGCTGACAAAGGCCTGAATGCTGATAGACGGAATGATTTGTTTGGCTATGGCACCAGCCACTACGCGAGCAGCGGTCTCTCTAGCGGAACTTCTACCTCCCCCGCGGTAATCTCGAAAGCCATACTTTTGATCGTATACGTAGTCCGCGTGAGAAGGTCGGTAAGAATCGGCTATATGCGTGTAATCCTGAGATTTTTGGTTGGTATTAAATATGGCGAAACCTATGGGTGTTCCTGTTGTTTTTCCCTCAAAGACACCAGAGAAAAGCTGTACCTGATCGGGTTCTTTTCTTTGGGTAACCAAGGCGGATTGTCCGGGTTTTCTTCGGTCCAAATCCTGTTGTATGGCCTCCATGTTCAATGTAATTCCAGGAGGAACACCATCGAGTACACCGCCTATAGCAGTGCCGTGGGATTCGCCAAATGTCGATAGTTTAAGTAGTGTTCCGAAGGAATTTCCTGACATAATAGGTAAATTACAAATATAACAAATTGAAAACTAAGGGCAATATCATCACGCCAATGCCTCCAAAAGCAAGGTCACTGGGTGTTTTGCTTTTTTCTTGGTGCCGTCTTCGATCTGATGGCGACAACTAGTTCCATTGGCTGCGATTTCAACATGTTTCTCAGCCTTGCGCACAGCGGGAAACAGTCTGAGATTGCCGATATCCATGCTTACCTGATAATGCTCTTTTTCATAGCCAAATGACCCAGCCATCCCGCAACATCCTGAATTGATTAAGGCGACTTGATACTTTTCGGGAAGATTTAAGATGTCGAAGGTGTCCTTGGCATTTTCCAAAGCTTTTTGGTGGCAATGACAGTGAACCTTTATTTCTTTAGACGCGCCAGTAAATTGTTTGGGAGAAATATTTCCCGCGCCCGCTTCCTGAGCTAGAAAGTGTTCTACAGTCATGCTGTTTTTTGCCAGGCTAGTCGATCTCGGATCCGAAGACAACATCCTTGGGTACTCGTCTTTAAAGCTGAGTACAGCTGAAGGTTCAACACCTAAAATAGGTATCGATTGGGCGGCATAGGGGGCCAATGCTTCCAAGTTGATTCGGGCTGCTTTTTGGGCTTGTTTTAAAAACCCTTTTGATAAATAGGTTCGCCCGCTATCTCCTTGGTAAATATGTACCTGATAGCCCAAACGAATCAAGAGCTCCAGGGCATCCTTACCCACAGGTACATCCAGTGTGTTGGTAAACTCGTCGATAAACAATACGACTTCTTTGCCCGAGGGACGGTATTGGGAAATCAGTGTTTTGTGCCAATGAGCAAAACGCTGGCGATAAACTTTGGGAATTTTTCGGGCGGGCGCGATACCTAGAGATTTTTTGAGCAAACCGGAGAAAAGGGTTGAACTGTTCACCGCGTTGGCCAATGGGGCGAGTTTTTGTGCCCACTGATTGATTACCCCGCTGTAAGCAAAGAATTGAGCCCTTAATGAATATCCATTGAGCTCCTGGTATTGGTATAAAAACTCTGCTTTCATGGTGGTCATGTCCACATTGCTCGGGCATTCACTCGCACACGCTTTACATCCCACACACAAATCCAATGAATCTTTGACTACTTCAGCGTTATCCGGCTTGGTCATGCCTCCTTGGGTGATCATTTCTCTCAGCACATTGGCCCTTCCCCTAGTGGTGTCTTTCTCCTCTTTGGTGGCTTGGTAACTCGGACACATACCGCCTGCAGCTTGATGGGTTTTTCGACAATCCCCACTTCCATTACAGGCTTCAGCAGCCCTGAGTATTCCCATTTTGTCGGAAAAGTCTAAAAATGTCTCCACTTCTGGCTCCTCGCGATCCACCTCATAGCGAAGTGACTCGTCCATCTTGTACGCCTCTACAATTTTTCCTGGATTCAATAAGTGATTGGGGTCAAATAGCTTTTTAACTGACCTCAGCACCTCATAGTTTTCATCGCCGATTAACAAGGGTATGAATTCAGCACGTACAATTCCATCTCCGTGCTCCCCGCTAAACGAACCTTTGTATTTTTTTGTCAACTCAGCGACTTCTGTGGTAATGGATCGAAACAAAACCACATCCTCTGTCTTCTTGAGATTGAGTATGGGCCTCAGGTGTATTTCTCCGGCACCTGCATGGGCGTAATAAACAGCATCTTGTTCATAACGACCCATCAACTCGGTGAATTCGCCGATAAAGAATTTTAAATCTTCCAAAGCAACTGCGGTATCTTCAATGCAGGCCACTGCTTTTCGATCGCCCACCATGTTGCCCAGCAGGCCCAAACCGGCCTTGCGCAATGTCTCAGCTTTGGTGATTTCGTTTTGGGGCAGTATGGGATGTGCGTAACTCAAACCGGACTCAGTTATTCTTTTGCTGAGTTGAAATAATTTTTCATCCAGCTCAGTTTGGTTGTCTGCGCGTACTTCAAGCATGAGGACCGCCGCTGGATCACCTTGGATAAAGTATCGATTGGCCTGTTGTTCTCGGTTGTTTTTGGTACAGTCTAAAATAACTTTATCCATCATTTCACAACTGTACAATCCTTCTTGCATCAAAGGATAAACGTCTGACATACAATCTTCTATCGAACGATAATGAGTCACCATCATCGCCCCAACTGCTGGAGGAAGTGGGTCGAGTTTTAGGGTGATTGACGTGGTAAATGCCAGAGTTCCTTCGCTGCCGCACAGCAATGGTATCAAATTGAAGCCAGGTTGATCCCCGCCTAAAAATTCGCTGTCAAACAATAAATCAACTGCGTAACCCGTGTTCCTGCGGTGAATTTCTTTTTTGGGAAACGCATCGATGATGCGTTTTTGTACTTCCTGAGGACCGAGCAAATCCAGTAGGCCTCTGTAGATTTTTCCCTCGAAATTATCATTGGATATTTTTTCATTTAATTCTGCTGTGGAAAGCGGACCGATTTTGGCGGTACTACCGTCGCTGAGCAATACCTCTACAGCAGCTACTTTATCTCGGGTAACACCGTACTTGATGGAGGTCGTTCCTGAGGAATTGTTTCCCACCATTCCACCGATCATACATCGATTTGATGTTGAGGTATTGGGGCCAAAAAATAACCCATGCGGTTTGAGAAATTCATTGAGTTCATCGCGGATTACACCTGGTTGAACCACTACAGTGCGCGCTTGTACATCCAGATCGATGATCTTAGTCCAATGACGGGAAACGTCAACCACCAAGCCATCCCCTACGCACTGGCCTGCTAGTGAGGTCCCTGCTGTTCTGGGAATGATGCTGATTTGGTGGGTTTGTGCCCAGGCCAATATTTTTTTTAAGTCCTCTAAACCCTTGGGGAAGGCTACCCCTAAAGGCAGTTTTCGGTACACAGAACCATCGGTGGCAAACATGGCCCTGGTTCCCTGATCCCATTGTAGTTTTCCCTCAAGTTGTTCTTGTAGCTGAGAAAAGATCGCGTTCTGCAAATTTGTGTGGATTTGCCTCAAAAATAAGCATTTCACCAATTAAAAGAATCAACCTACCTTTACACTTCACAAAACTCTTTTATGAAACATTATTTTTCACGTATTGTAGGTTTAATTACCCTACTCCTACTCGCTTCTTGCAACAAAAATTCGTACACGATTCAAGGAAACGCCACTGCAGTTGCAGACAGCACCATGGTATACCTTCAGGTGATCGAAAACCAAACCCAACAAAAAATTATTGACTCTACCCAGGTAATTTCAGGGGTATTTGCCTTTGAGGGTGAGCAAGAACTTCCAGAGATGCACTATCTATTGATTGAAAACCTCAACGGAGCTATTCCCGTAATTTTGGAGCCAGGAGCCATTAAAGTATCAGTTTCTGGAGACAATTTAAGAGAGGCCAAAAGTACAGGCACTCCTCAAAATGATCTTTTGCAAAAATTTTTGAATGAAACCTTGCCTTTTAGCGAACGCGCTATGGGAATCTCTATGGATATGAGTCAAGCACAGGCTTCGATGGACCAGGAATCTATGAATGCTCTAAGGGATGAGTACGGATTACTACAAAATGAAGTGCAGCAATTTGAAGTGAATTTTATCAAAGAAAACCCAGACGGATTGATTTCGCTCTTGGTTTTAGAGCGGATTTTTGCCAGCATGATGTTGCCGGTTTCAGAAGTCTCCACCCTGTTCAATTCATTGTCTGAGCCAGTTAAAAAATCGAGTGCTGGGGTATTGCTGGCCGAACAATTAAAGGCGCAGCTCAACACATCTATCGGTGCTAAAGCTCCAGATTTTGAAGGCCCTTCTCCTGAAGGAACAACAGTTAAACTTTCTGAAAATCTTGGCAAGGTTACCTTGATTGATTTTTGGGCAGCTTGGTGTAAGCCATGTAGGGCGCAAAATCCAGAACTAGTGGCTCTGTACAACAAATATCAAAAAGACGGTTTTCAAATCATCGGAGTTTCCTTGGACAAGGAAAAGCAAGACTGGATTGAGGCGATAAAAAATGACGGATTGACCTGGCCACAACTATCACACCTTCAATTGTTTGATGGACCTATTGTGGCGCTTTACAATATTCGCGCCATTCCCTCGTCGATTATTTTAGATGAAAACGGAGTAATTCTAGCCAAAGATCTTAGAGGGCCAGAGTTAGTAGCTCAATTGGAACAGGTTTTTGGATATTAACGCCTTTTAAAAGCCCAAATAAAAAATACCACTACAGGGAGCAGCATCAAAGTCACGGGACCTAGGTGCTGCTCTACTATTTTTGGGGCCAATACCAGAGGTAAAATCAAACCGAATACGGCCCCTCCAAAGTGGGCGGTATGTCCGATGCGGTCATTGTTCTTGACGACCCCGTAGAAGGTGTAAACCATATAGAAAAAACCCACCCAATAGGCGGATACAGGGATGGGTATGAACATAATTCCAAGCTGCATATCAGGATACAGGGCGATTGAAGTGTATAAAATACCGGTTACGGCTCCACTGGCACCCACCGCCTGATATGCATATTGATTTTTATGCACCTGATAACTCAACCAACTTCCCGCGTAAAGACTACCTGCATACCCAGCTATAAAGGCAACACCACCTAAGGTTTGGATCACAATAGGGGCAAAAAAATAAAGGGTAAACATATTGAAAATCAGGTGTTGTAGGTCGACATGTAACCATCCACAGGTCCACATTCTCCAGTGTTGTCCTTGTTTTATAGCGCTCAGATCAAAAGCGTAGCGGTTAAAAAAATGAGCATCTTTAAATCCCTTCCAGCTGACAAGAATATTTGCGACCAGGACCAATATAAAGAGTAGATGCATGTCTAAGGGATATTGAGGACTCAAATATATCTATATTTGCCTCAATGATACAGCGAATAATTTTTTTACTCACCTACCCTTTGATTTGGGGTATTTCTGTATTGCCACACCGCCTTTTTTATACGGTTTCTGATTTGTTATCCCGTTTTGTTTTTGGGTGGATGGGTTACCGGACCAAGCTGGTTGACAACAACATAGCGCTTTGTTTTCCTGAAATGCAGCCGGAACAAAGGAAGGTATTGGCCAAAAGGGCCTACAGGCATTTTTTTGACATACTATTAGAAATGTTTCGCGCGAATAAATTGTCCGCGTCTCAAATCAAAAAACAGTTTCATATCGAAAATCCCGAGCTGCTCAGCGAATTGTTGATAAAGCAAAATGTGATTGTACTCGGTGCCCATCACGCTAACTGGGAATGGATGTCATCGATTACCCTGTACCACAACATCAAAGGTATGGCAGTCTACCAACGGGTAAATAATCGTTTTTACGATCGTGCCATTTATAAAATTAGAAGCCATTGGGGCATGGGCTTGGTGACTCAGAAAGATTTTTTTAGGACAATTTCCGCCCACGCTCAACGAGGTGAGCATCATTTTTTTGGTATGGTTGCCGATCAGTCGCCCTTGCTTTCCAAGACAAAAATGTGGCAAAAGTTCATGGGGATTGAAGTCCCGGTATTTGCAGGACCAGAATCGATCGCTGCTGCTGTTGATGCTGCGTTGGTGTTTATGGAAGTCTTCCAGACACAAAGAGGTTATTACCGGGTAACTTTACAGTTGATTACGGACACTCCTAAATCTATGGATGCTGGAGTCATTACCCGAAAGTATTTAGATTTGGTAGAAGCCCAAATTCACAGACAGCCCCACTGTTATATGTGGACCCACAACCGTTGGAAACACCAGGGTAAGCAGCCTAGCCCAGACCTAGTGCACTGATTTGTGACATGGCTTGCTGAGCTAAAGCATCCGCTTGTTCTTGTGTAAATGCCTCTGTGTAAATCCGCACAATAGGTTCAGTATTCGATTTTCTCATGTGGATCCAACCGTCCGCTAAATCGATTTTAAGACCATCAATCGTCGATTTTTGGTCGTTGGGATAATGTTGCTCCATCGCTACCAAAAGCCGATCTACGTCGACTTTAGGATCGAGCACAATTTTCTCTTTACTCATAAAATAAGCGGGGTACTGTTTCCGCAATTCCGATACTGTTGTTTTGCGTTCGGCCAACAACATCAAAAACAATGCGGTACCCACCAGGGCATCCCTGCCGTAGTGACTGGCGGGATAGATGATTCCTCCATTCCCTTCTCCTCCAATGACCACTTGGTTTTTTTTCATGGTCTCCACCACATTAACTTCTCCTACTGCGGCACTGACATATACTCCTTGGTGTTTTTGGGTTACATCCCTAAGCGCCCTGGTAGAGGATAAATTGGAACAAGTGGCCCCTGGGGTTTTTGACAAAACATAGTCTGCGCAGGCGACTAGGGTGTATTCTTCGCCAAACATACTGCCATCCTCTGAAATAAATGCCAAACGGTCGACATCAGGATCGACGACAATACCCAAATCAGCTTTTTGGGCCACGACTTCACTCATGATAACCCCTAAATGTTGGGCCAAAGGTTCTGGATTGTGGGGGAATTGCCCCGTTGGTTCTCCGTATAAGGTAATCACTTCTACACCCAAGCGTTCTAAAAGAGCGGGAATAAACACCCCGCCCGATGAGTGTACACCGTCGACAACTACCTTGAATCCCGCTTTTTGTATGGTTGCTGCATCGACCAATTCAAGGGCAAGCACTGCATCGATATGCTTGTTCATATAGCTATTGTCTGCAGTGATGGTTCCCAGATCATCCACTTCATTAAACACAAATGCTTCTTGTTCCACCCATGCTAAAATTTGAGCACCTGCGGCTGCATCGATAAATTCACCGCGGTGATTGAGGAGTTTAAGGGCGTTCCATTCTTTGGGATTGTGGCTGGCGGTTAAAATGATACCTCCATGGGCTGATTCCATAGGGACCGCAATTTCCACGGTTGGGGTGGTAGACAATCCTAAATCGACTATGTCGATACCCATACCGACTAAAGTCTGGCAAACCAATGACTGGATCATGGGTCCTGAAGGCCTGGCATCTCTTCCTACAACGACTTTGATTCGCGTGTTGGGATGTTGAGATTTAAGCCAAGTTCCGTAAGCAGCACTGAATTTTACTGCATCCAAAGGAGTGAGGTTTTCCTGGGGAGCTCCCCCAATTGTTCCTCTAATACCAGAGATTGATTTGATTAATGTCATTCGATAAATTTGATGTCAAATATATAAATCCTCTGCGAATACAGGGTTAGGAATAATCGACGCAGAGTTGTATGTTTAATGTAAATTCTTTGATTATGCGCATTTATATAGCCGCCATGGCCCTTGCTGTGGTATTTTCAGTATCTGGCCAATCCATCGATCGCGGATTGATCGCCCAAAAAGCTATGGTCGTTTCCGCCCGAGCTGAAGCCTCTCAAATTGGTGTTGATATACTTAAAAAAGGAGGAAATGCATTTGATGCTATGATCGCTACAGACTTGGCACTTGCTGTATCCTTCCCCTTTGCTGGAAATATCGGCGGCGGCGGATTTATGGTTTACAGATTAAAAGATGGTTCATATGGCTCATTGGATTATCGCGAAAAAGCACCAGCGTCAGCTCATAGAGACTTGTATTTGGATCAAAATGGTGAGGTAATTCCTCAAAAAAGCACCCTCGGGGCTACTGCCGTTGGCGTTCCTGGTACTGTTGCGGGATTGTACGCTGTGCACCAAAAGTTTGGCACATTGCCTTGGAAGGATTTGGTGCAGCCCGCCATTGATTTAGCGCGCAAGGGTATCGTGGTTACCAAGCGTCAAGCGCAGTCCCTGGCTGGTTCTCGTGATTTAATTATTCGGGTAAACCACCCCGGAAGTTTGTACGCACAAACTTATGAAGCGGGAGATAGCTTAAAAAATCCGGCTTTGGCCCGCACACTTTCTGTCATCGCTCAAAAAGGTAAGGATGGTTTTTACCGCGGTGAAGTGGCAGAAAAAATGACGCAACTCATCCAGGATCAAGGAGGGTATATCACTTTAGAAGATTTGCAAAATTATTCCGCGGTATGGAGGAAACCCATTGTATTTCCCTACAAAGACCTCAATATAATTTCGATGAGCCCACCGAGTAGCGGTGGTGTCACTTTGGCCCAAATGTTTGGGATGCTCCGACAACAATCTTTTGATTCATTGTCAGGGTGGGATTCAAACTCGATTCACGCTTCAGTTGAAGTGGCTAGGCGCGCTTATGCGGACAGAAATTACTATTTAGGAGACCCCGATTTTGTCGACATCGATATAGCCGCACTGACCAGTCCTAATTACCTAGCTTCCAGAATGAGCACCTTTGAAGTCGATCGCGCTACACCTTCTGCTGCTGTGGGCCACGGTCAACCCCAAACACTGGAAAGCGATCAAACCACCCACTACTCCATTGTGGATGCCCAGGGCAATGCAGTGGCAGTGACTACTACGTTAAACGGCGCTTATGGATCAAAGCTATTCAGCGATGAACTGGGTATGTTTTTCAACAATGAAATGGATGATTTTAGCGCTAAAGCTGGCGTTCCCAATATGTTTGGTTTGATCGGTGCTGCGGCCAATGAGATTGCCCCAGGAAAACGAATGTTGTCGAGTATGACGCCAACCATTGTAGAGCGTGATGGTAAATTATGGGCTGTAGTGGGAACTCCTGGGGGTTCAACCATTATTTCTGCTGTTTTTCAAACCATACTAAGTTTAAGGGATTTTGGTATGGGAATGCAAGAAGCCGTGAACGCTCCTCGCTTCCACCACCAGTGGTTACCCGATGTATTGATTGTGGAGCCCGATCGATTTTCCCCTGCAATGATCGAGTCTTTGCAAAACATGGGACATCAGGTCAACCAACAACAGTCGAGAATCATCGGTAAGGTAGACGCCATTCTTGTATTGAAAGATGGGTCACTGGAGGCTGGAGCAGATCCTCGGGGTGATGATGCTGCTCGTGGATTCTAGCCTATCGTCTTTCCCAGACAAGGCAAATGAGTTAACTTAGCCGCTTTGCATGCCCATGGAAATAGAACAGTTGACAATCGAGGTGCAAGGTGCTCGTGCCCATAACCTTAAAAACTTGGACATCAGTATTCCGCGTGAGCAGTTGGTGGTGGTGACTGGACTCTCTGGAAGTGGAAAGTCATCCCTGGCCTTTGACACTATTTACGCAGAGGGTCAACGCAGATATATAGATACTTTTTCAGCCTATGCTCGTCAATTTTTAGGGAGTTTAGAGCGACCAGATGTCGATAAGATCGACGGGCTTTCACCTGTGATTGCCATTGAGCAAAAAACAACTTCGCGTTCTCCTAGATCTACGGTAGGTACCACCACAGAGATTTATGACTTTTTGCGATTGCTGTATGCGCGCGCTTCAGATGCGTATAGTATGGCTACTGGAGCCTTGATGGTTCAGTATTCCAACCAACAGATGTTGGATCAGTTAATCGCGAGAAATAAAGGTCAAAAAATACAGATATTAGCCCCGCTTATTCGCGGAAGGAAGGGACATTACCGGGAACTTTTTGAACAGATGGCCAAAAAAGGTTTCTTGAAAGTTCGCGTGGATGGTGATTTGATGGATTTAAGTCCTGGAATGAAATTGGACCGCTACAAAGTTCACGACATAGAATTGGTCGTAGATCGCTTGTCCGTGGACGAGACAGAGGCGTGTCAGACGAGAATATTGGCCAGTTTAAATACCGCCCTTGATATGGGAGGTGGCAGTTTGATGGTACTGGCTCAGGACGACCCAAATCCTCAATTTTTTAGCAACCAACTGATGTGTCCGGATACTGGTATGGCCTACAGGCCACCTGAACCCAATACATTCTCGTTTAACTCACCCAAGGGGATGTGTCCTGATTGTAAAGGTTTGGGCACCCAACACAAGGTGGTTGAACATTTGGTTTTTCCAAATCCAACCTGGAGTATTGCCCAAGGGGGTATCGCGCCACTCGGTGCTTTAAAAAACAACTGGTCGTTTAAACAACTCGCAGCTATTGGATTAAAATGTGGATTTGATTTAGATACGCCGATTGAAAAACTTTCCTTGGAAGCCATGGAGATGATACGATTTGGCGCCAAAACAACCGTTGAATCACCCGCGCATGACCTAGGCGTGAAAAGAACCTATGAGATTGATTTTGAGGGTATTGATCGGTTTATCCAGCTTCAGTATGACCAAGCTCCTACCGCCAGTTTAAAAAGGTGGGCTGCGGGATATATGGAAGAGGTGTTGTGTGCTACTTGTCGCGGTACGCGATTGCAGGAAGAGGCATTGCAGTTTAAAATAGCCGGCAAAAACATCGCTGAGCTGTCGCGTTTGGACCTCAGCGAACTGATTGAAGTTATCGATGATTGGCAAGAAAAATTAACCGGCGACCAACGGCTGATCGCTCATGAAGTCATCAAAGAAATCAAGGCGAGGATTAATTTTTTGTTGGATGTGGGGCTGCATTACTTGACTTTGGACCGATCTGCAGCGACGCTTTCTGGGGGCGAATCACAACGTATTCGCCTAGCTACACAGATTGGCGCACAACTGGTTGGGGTATTGTATATTTTGGATGAACCCAGTATCGGGCTTCATCAAAGAGATAATGTTCGTCTGATTAATTCGCTTATCGCCCTCAGAGATTTAGGCAATTCTGTATTGGTGGTCGAACACGATAAGGACATGATTTTGGCTGCTGACCACGTGATCGATATGGGCCCAAAAGCAGGAGTACACGGTGGAAGTATTGTATGGCAGGGCGCACCCAAAGACTTAGCGTTAGCCGAAACCATGACCGCTGACTATTTGACGGGAAAGCGTTCTGTTGTCGAAAAGCGTCCCTTTAGACCAGGCAATGGCTTGTCCATTGAGCTAAAAGGCTGTCGTGGTCACAACCTAAAAAACATTGACGTCACTTTTCCGCTCGGTGTTTTGTTGGGTATCAGTGGTGTATCCGGAAGCGGCAAATCCTCTCTGGTCAACGAAACCCTGTATCCCATTCTCAACAATCACTTTTTTAATGGGGTCATGACTCCATTACCCTACGATTCTATTGACGGATTATCTCATTTAGACAAAGTAATCGAAGTGGATCAGTCCCCAATAGGGCGTACACCGCGCTCTAATCCAGTGACTTACACCGGGGTATTTGACGACATTCGACAGTTGTTTAGCAAAACGACCGAGGCGCAAATCAGGGGTTACCAACCTGGACGCTTCAGTTTTAACGTAAAATCAGGACGATGTGAAACCTGTGAAGGAGGGGGTTATCGGGCTATTGAAATGAACTTTTTACCCGATGTTTATGTGCTTTGTGAATCCTGCCAAGGCAAGCGATTTAATCGAGAAACACTCGACATCAGATTTAAAGGCAAATCTATTTCAGATGTGCTTGAAATGACTATTGATCAAGGGGTTGATTTTTTTGAATCCATACCCAAAATATACAGGGTCTTAAAGACATTACAAGAAGTTGGACTGGGCTACATTCAGTTAGGACAGTCCTCCACTACCCTGTCTGGTGGTGAAGCACAACGTGTGAAACTGGCTGCTGAGCTTTCAAAAAAAGCTACTGGAAAAACCATGTATATCTTAGACGAACCAACTACAGGGTTGCATTTCGAGGATATTTCTGTGCTTTTAGGCGTTTTGCAAAAGCTGGTGGATAAGGGAAATACCGTGGTGGTGATCGAACACAATCTCGATGTGTTGATGGCTTGTGACTACCTGATCGATATCGGCCCAGAAGGAGGGCGATTTGGGGGGTATATCTCCGCCCAAGGAACCCCCGAAGAGGTAGCCAATAATTCTTTAAGCCATACCGGTATATATTTAAAAAAAGAATTTAATCTTTAGCGCATGACTACCAACTATACGCACAAATCGTGGAATGAGATCAAAACCAATGACTCCTGGGCCCTGTTTAAAATTATGGGGGAATTTGTCAATGGGTTTGAAAAAATGAGTCAAATAGGACCTTGCGTATCAATTTTTGGTTCGGCAAGAACCAAGCCGGACCACCCCGATTACGCATTGGCCACAAACATCGCCAAAAAACTGGTTCAAAACGGTTTTGGCGTCATTTCTGGCGGTGGACCAGGAATCATGGAGGCGGCCAACAAAGGCGCTTTTGAGATGGAAGGCACCTCGGTAGGTCTCAATATAGAGCTTCCCTTTGAGCAGCATTCCAACCCTTACATCAACGAGGATAAGTCGTTGAATTTTGATTATTTCTTTGTGCGCAAAGTGATGTTTGTCAAGTATTCTCAGGGATTTGTCGTCATGCCAGGGGGTTTTGGCACATTAGATGAATTATTTGAAGCGATTACCCTGATACAGACCAACAAAATCGAATGTTTTCCTATTGTCTTGGTGGGTACTTCTTTTTGGGGTGGGTTGATCGATTGGATGAAGACTGTTTTGATCGATCGCGGAATGATTTCACCTAAGGATATTCATTTGCTCCAATTGGCAGATACGCCAGAAGAAGTCGGGGCGATCATTGAAAAATTCTATACAGAAAACCACTTGAGCCCCAATTTTTGATGCAAAATTTTGGTCATTTATCAAGGGTTTTATTCTTTGTGTTCCTTTGGATCACAGGGACCCTTTTGACCTTTGGGCAACACGTTATCGACATCAAAGCTGAATTAGATGACCTTTCTAAATCGCTCAATCTAAGGCAAACCATTCACTATCACAACCAGAGCAAAGACACTTTAAATCAGATTGCATTGGTGGATTGGATTCACCCTTATGTCTCCAAAAAGTCACCACTGGCTCGTCGTTTTGCTGAATCATTTAAGAAAAATTTACACTTAGCCACTGATCGAGAAAGAGGTGGTACCCAAATCAATCAAGTGCTCGACGACCGTTTTATTGCGCTTTCTTGGAGTAGAGACACTTTGGTGGATTTGGTATTGGTGGACTTGGAAAAACCATTGCTTCCTGGAGAAAAAACTTCGGTATTTCTGAATTATAGGGTGTATTTGCCCCATAAAAAATTCACCTCCAAAGGGTATGGTCCTCAAGGAGATTACCGATTGACGGACTGGTATTTAACCCCTGCATTGAGAGGTATAGGGTCTTGGATTGCCTACCCAAATCTGGACATAGACCGTCCAAGCTTACCTTTTTCATCTATATCGATTGATCTGGGGTTGCCCAAGGATTTACATCTGTCTTCTAATGCGCGTTGGAAAGTTGAGAAAACAGATGAAAAACAACAGTCGATGTCACTAACCCTTGACTATGGAAAGTCGATTGAGCTCGTGCTTACTAATGAACAAGAGTGTCGCCTGCTCACCGACCAAGGATCGATACAGTGGGAGTCTGATTTCTTTCATCCGTCAGCACCTTGGCAAGATGAGTCTGCGCAAAAGGTGGGTTCGTTTATTGAGCATTCTTTAGGGGTGCCTAGTTCGGGCAAAATATGGGTGACCAAAGACCAATATCAGATGGATCCATTAAGGGGTCCGAATGAATTGCCTTCCATTGTTCAACCCTATGCTCCTGCCTTTGTATGGGAATTACAACTGTTGAAAACCAGCATTAAAAATCTGATTGAACAAGAATTTAGTTGGGATGAACGGAACGACTATTGGTTTGTAGATGGTTTGGCACATTATTTAATGATGCGCTATGTAGAGATTCATTATCCAGATCAAAAACTTTTGGGTAAATTTTCATCTATATGGGGCCTGCGGAGTTATCGAGTGGCCCAACTGAATTTTAACGATCAATACGAGTTGTTGTACCAAATAGGTGCTCGAAAGAATCTAGATCAACCGCTGTTGACCCCAAAAGATGAGTTGCTTAGGTATAATTTGACCATTGGACAGCCTTATAAAGCAGGAAGAGCTATCTACGGATTGTCCCAATTTGTAGGAGATAAGGTTTTTGAGCAACATATTACAGACTGGTTTAAGAATCAAAAAGGAACCTATGTAAACACTGAAATGTTGTCCGCTTGGATGGACCAACAGTCCACCCTACCTACCCGATGGTTCTTCGACCGTTTAAATACGGATCAAGATCTTGATTTTAAATTTTTAAGACCTCAAAGGCTTTCTAATGATTCCCTGGTTTTGCGGATGGTTAATCGCTCAGCATCTTCAGCTCCAGCGCTTATCGAAGGGTACCAAAATGAAATCAAAACAGCATCGTGGTGGACGCCCCCATTTGCCCATGAGTACGATACGATTGTCGCCCGATCAATAGCCGATCAATGGGTGGTTAATCCTAGGTCAACGCTTTCAGAAATCAATGAACGCAATAACTGGATGCGCGTTAAACCCACTGTTTTTGGCAACAAACCGTTTTCTTTTAGATTGCTGAAAGACGTGGAAAATCCCGAGGTTCATCAATTTTTCTTTGTTCCCATCGCCCAGTTTAATGCCTATGACGGGTTTTCTCCTGGTTTGCGGCTCAATAATGATCCATTGCTTTACCGTCCCTTTACTTTTGACATCGCACCCTCTTATGGTTTGAAGAGCAAGTCGTATGTGGGATATGGATTGGCCAAGTACACCCAATACTACGATAAGGCTTCATTGTATTCTACCAATTTACAAGTTTTGGCGTCGAGTTATCATTTCGATGATGACTTCAGATATACCACAATAACTCCTTCATTTCAAATGATTTGGCGTCCTGAAGACCTTAGGTCAAATCAAAGAACCTATGTTTCAATGCGCTATATTGACGTAGTTCAGTCCAATGAATTGTCCCCTGATGAGTTAAACCCTAATTATCAAGTATCGAACCTGAAAATAGGGCAAAGAAATCCCGGTATTGTCGATTATTTTGCCTGGGAGCTAGACAATCAGTACGCCTCAAACTTTGTGAAAACCTCCTTTGAAATTGAGTTGCGCAAACTGTACGACAACAATTCTCAATTCAATATAAGGTTCTTTAGCGGTGCTTTTTGGCGCAATACCACATCGGATGATTACTTCAGCTTTGCCCTTGATCGACCCACAGACTATTTATTCGAATACGATTATTTGGGAAGGTCTGAGGACACCGGCTTATTTAGCCAACAATTTGTGATGGCTGACGGTGGTTTTAAATCTAAGTTGTCTGCCCCCTATGCCAATCAGTGGATGACAACCATCAATACCAGTGTCAATATTTGGAAATGGGCTGAATTCTACATGGATATGGGATTTGTGAAAAACAAGGGGGTTCAAGCCCGTATGGTCCATGACTCAGGAATTAGATTAAATTTAGTTACCGATTACCTTGAGTTTTATTTTCCGTTGTATTCCAACAATGGATGGGAAGTTACCGGATCTTCATACGCGGAAAAAATCAGATTTGTCGTAGCCTTAAATCCAAGGACGCTTAGCGGATTGTTTCAACGCAACTACTTTTAAGGGACGTTTAGGTTTACTTCCTCAACTTGTCGGTTCTCCTGAAAAATGATACTTTTGTTAAAACTGCCTATTTCTCATGAAGCAACAGCCAGAGACGAATGCATCCATTTCATTCGAAGACTTCAAACAGCAAATGCTGAAAGACTTTCGCATAGCTACCATCAGCCGTGCTTGCAGTTTAGAGGGTCGCAAAGAAGTACTCACAGGCAAAGGTAAATTTGGGATTTTTGGCGATGGCAAAGAACTTCCGCAGCTTGCCATGGCCCGCAGTTTTCAGCCAGGTGATTTCAGATCGGGTTATTACAGAGACCAAACCTTAATGATGGCCTTGGATTTGTACAGTCCATTGGATTTTTTTCACGGACTATACGCAACAACAGACATTGAAAAGGAACCGATGAGTGCTGGCCGTCAGATGGGTGGGCATTTTGTCACCCAAAGCGTCGATGAGTTTGGCCAATGGAAAAACCTCATGGAACAACCCAATTCAAGTTCCGATATATCCCCTACTGCTGCCCAAATGCCCAGATTATTAGGCTTGGCACAGGCATCAAAAGTGTACCGTTCGCTGGGGCTCAAAGGGGTTGAGAAATTTACAGATTCCGGAAACGAAGTGGCTTGGGGTACGATTGGAAATGCGTCCACCAGTGAAGGCCTTTTTTTTGAGACAATCAATGCTGCTGGAGTACTTCAAGTTCCTATGGTGATCAGTGTTTGGGATGATGAGTACGGGATATCTGTCCATGCAAAACACCACACCACAAAAAGTTCGATCAGTACTGTTTTAGAGGGTTTTAGGAGAACTGAAACCGAGGCGGGATTTGAAATATTTAAAGTAAAAGGATGGGATTACCCCGCGCTGATACACGCCTATGAGAACGCCGCTGAATGGGCCAGGGAACATCACACCCCGGTGATCATTCATGTGATTGAACTCACCCAACCCTTGGGTCACTCAACTTCTGGCTCACACGAGCGATATAAATCAAAAGAAAGATTGGATTGGGAGAAAGAATACGACTGTAACCGTATGTTTCGCCAATGGATGCTGGATACGGCAATAGCCACGGAAGAAGAACTGCAAAGCATCGAACAACAAGTTCAAAAAGAAGTTAAAGAGGCAAAAAAAGCTGCATGGGCTGATTTTGTAGCTACCCATAAAGCGCATCAAAGGTCTTTGATCGAAGTGTTGGAACCCTTATCCGCAGTATCCCCAAACCGCGTTTTTATTCAAGGGGTTATTCGCGAGCTCAATGAAATCAAAGAGCCCATTAAAAAAGATTTGGTCAGCAGAGCTCGTCGTACCTTGCGATTGGTTTTGGGTGAAAATAGCCCTGAAAAACAGGCGTTAATTCACTGGATCAATCAGTTTATCGAGCTTTACCAACCCAAGTACAGCGATCACCTGTACAGTGAAACACCAAAAAACGCCACCAAGATTGAGGCCGTAGCCCCACAGTACGGGGTAGATGCACCCCTGGTGGACGGACGCGAAGTGCTTAGGGATAATTTTGAGGCTTTGTTGCAACAGGAGGATAAGTTGTTGATTTTTGGTGAGGATGCTGGATTTATCGGTGATGTAAATCAGGGGTTAGAAGGTCTTCAAGAGAGATTTGGCGAAGTTCGTGTTGCGGATACCGGAATCCGCGAGGCAACCATCATTGGTCAAGGTATTGGTCTAGCCCTTAGGGGTTTACGACCAATCGCAGAAATCCAATACTTGGATTATATGCTGTATGCCCTGCAAACACTGAGCGATGATTTAGCCAGTTTGCTCTACAGAACCTACGGCAGGCAAAAAGCACCTTTAATCATACGCACCAGAGGGCACCGATTAGAAGGTATTTGGCACTCCGGTTCACCTATGGGTGGATTGATCCATTTTTTAAGGGGTATGTACATTTTATCTCCCAGAAATATGACTGTGGCTGCGGGCATGTACAATACTTTATTGGCCTCTGACGAGCCAGCTATTGTGATTGAGAGCCTAAATGGATATAGATTAAAAGAGCCTATGCCCAGCAATTTAGGGTCATACAAAATATCTATTGGTCGCGTTGAAGTGTTGTCTGAGGGTTCGGATATCACTGTGGTTTCCTATGGTTCTACACTTCGTTTAGTTCAAGATGTCGTGGGCCAATTATCAGCTTACGGAATCGAGGTTGAGCTGATAGATGCTCAAACCTTACTTCCTTTTGACATAGATCATCAGGTGTTAAAAAGTGTACAAAAAACCAATCGTTTATTGGTGGTTGATGAGGATGTACCCGGGGGTTGTTCTGCCTATTTATTGCAAGAAATTATCGAAAAACAAGGGGCTTACGCCTATTTGGACAGCGCGCCAAAGACACTGACTGCTCAAGCGCATCGCCCTGCATACGCTACAGACGGTGATTATTTTTCCAAACCAAACGAAGAAGATATTTTTGAGGCGGTATATGAAATGATGCACGAGTCAAATCCAGATAAATTTCCAAAACTCAGATAATTTCATATACATTTGGGTAAAATTGTGTCACCCATGAATAAGAATGTCGCCTTAAACGTTACTCTATTGATCTACAGATCAGGAATTTCGTTCATGATGATGACCCATGGATTTTCCAAGCTTATGCGCTTACTTGAAGGACAAGTTTCCTTTTCAGATCCATTGGGAATCGGACAAACAGCCACCCTCCTACTAGCTATTTTAGCAGAGTTTGTCGCTCCGATATTGATCGTACTGGGCTGGAAAACTAGATACGCGGCAGTTCCCGTGGTGGGCGTCATGTCTGTCGCTGCATTTATGGTACATGCCGCTGATCCATTTGCCCAGAAAGAGCTGGCCCTGCTTTATCTACTCGCTTTTTTGATGGTGGTTTTTGTAGGTCCTGGCAAATATGCCCTGGATCGAAATTGATCACATCACTTTGTAGACCAATTCTTTAAGCAATTGCTCCTGGTCAAATCCCTGGGTGCCAACGCCCTTCCCTTTTAGGTCTAAGGATCTGATTTCGTGCAGTATGGCGCTCACTTTTTTCATCGGATAATTCCGAGCTCCCACCGTCAATTCCCCCACAAAAAATGGATTAATACCCAATTGAGTGGCTACAGTTTTTGGATTGTGGTCTTGAAGACAATGGTACTGCATGACTTGGGTAAAAAACTGATGTAGGATGGATAAGGTGACTACAAATGGATTTTCTTTAGGGTTTTGATAAAAATATTGGATGATGCGCATCACCTGTTGAACGTTGCGCTCAGCCAATGCTTTTTTCAACTCAAAATTGTTAAACTCCTTGCTGATCCCGATATATTCTTCAATCAACAAGGGCGTAATTTCGCCACCGACCGGGAGTACTAATTTGAGCTTTTCGAGTTCATTGTGAATTTTTCCCAGGTCAGTTCCCAAATAGCTGTGCAGCAAATGAGTTGTTTGCGGAGCTATATGCCACCCAGAATTTTTGGCTAGCTGTTCGATAAATCCTGGTACTTGATTGTCGTATAAAGGGTTGAATGTGTATACTGCGTTTGTTTTTGACAAAGCTTTAAAGATGGCTTTGCGCTTGTCCAACACCTGGTATTTATAGGCAAATATCAATACGGTACTGGGCTGAGGGTTTTGTACATAAGCGACTAATTGATCGATGGTTCGCGACAAATGTTGGGCTTCTCTGACCAAAACCAATTGTCGATCGCTCCCGAAAGGGTACTGTTTAGCCAGGCCTATGATTTGATCAACGGATACTTCTTTCCCGTATAATATATGGGTGTTAAAGGCGCTTTGCGCTTCATTGATGGCGTTTTTTTCAATGTAAGAAACCGCTTGATCTATCAAATAAGCTTCAGCTCCCATCAGGAAATAAATAGGTCTGGGACCATTGATGTTGAGATCTTCGCGTATTTTTTTGAGTTCCTCCATGAAAATGTTCAAATTTGTGTATGCAGGAGTTGAACTTTCCACCCTATCACATGCGACTCAAAAATAGCGAAAATAAGCCCTTGATTTGGGATCTTATTCGCAAAAAATATGTGGTATTAAGCCCTGAAGAATGGGTCAGACAACACGTGGTGCATTTTTTAAATCAGGCGCTCAAGTATCCGCTGCGCCATATACAAGTAGAGCGTTCATTTCCGCTTTACGGAACCGTTAAACGTTTTGATATTGCGGTTTACGCCCCCAGTGGTGGGATACATATATTGGTGGAATGCAAATCTCCCAGCGTTTCCATAGATCAGCACACTTTTGATCAAATAGCGCGATACCAACTAGCCTTACATTCCTCTTTTTTGATGGTGACTAATGGTTTGAATCATTACTTTTGTGTCCTTGATCAGGAAGGCCAAGGTTATCAGTTTTTACCTCAACTACCTGCTTACCAACCATAATCAACCACACTTGAAGACAGCAGTTGTCGTATTGAATTGGAACGGTCAGGCATTGCTTCAACAGTTTTTGCCGACTTTGGTGTCCTTCACCCCCGAAGACCTAGCAGACCTTTATGTGATAGATAACGGTTCCTCAGATCAATCAATTTCTTGGTTGGCGTCAAACTTTCCCCAAGTAAAATTGATTGCGCTGAGTGAAAACAACGGATTTGCCGGAGGATATAATCAAGGATTAAAACACATAGAAGCAGATTTATACTGCTTGTTGAATTCAGATGTTGCAGTGACCCAAGATTGGCTGATTCCTGTCCTCTCGCATTTTAAAGCACATCCCGATACTGCCATTGCCCAACCCAAAATCTTAGATTATTTAAACAATCAACTATTTGAATACGCTGGTGCAGCCGGAGGATTTATAGACGCGCTTGGTTTTCCTTATTGCAGAGGGCGAATATTTCAAACCATCGAACAAGATCTCGGTCAATACGATGATGATTGTCCGGTATTTTGGGCTACAGGAGCTTGTTTTTTTATCCGAAGTTCAGTGTTTCATACCCTGGGAGGATTTGACGAATCATATTTTGCGCATCAGGAAGAGGTCGATCTTTGTTGGCGCGCACAAAAACACGGCTTTCGCGTTATGGCTTTGGGTGGTGCTCATGTCTACCATTTAGGAGGGTCTACTTTGAGCAATATGAATCCAAAAAAAACCTTTCTCAACTTTAGAAATTCTCTGTACTCCTTGGTGAAGAATCACCCCCCCCGCAGAGCCTTATTCAGTGTGCTAGCTAGGTTGCCATTAGATGGAATTGCCGGATTGCTTTTTCTATTTCAGGGGAAGCCAGCACACACTCAAGCAGTATTTTGGGCGCATATGAGCTTTTATAAACACTTGCCCAGTGTTTTGATGAAAAGAAAGAATTCTGGAGGTTATACGCTGATTTTCAGTAATTTATCCATTGTTTACTCCTACTTTATCTCCAGAAAAAAAATCTTTTCTCAATTAAGAAAAGATTAACGATTACCACAGTTAGGTGAAGGGTAAAATTGTATTTTTGAATCAAATTTAACAGCTATGAAAAAAATGCTTGTAGGGTTGATGGGAGCTTCATTGCTCTTCTCCTGCGTCCCTCAAAAGAAATACGCAGAACTAGAATCTAAACAAAAAGAAACTCAGGATTTGCTGAACAACGCAACCGTTAAACTCAACAGCTGCTTGGAAGACACCGCCCGTCTCAAGTTGTTGGAAGAGCAAAACGCTTATTTGAAAGCCAGCAATGCTGATTTGATCAACAACTTGGGTAATTTGACTACCCTAACCACTAAAGGTGCTGAGAACCTTGAGCGTTCTTTGGAAAGTTTGAAAGAAAAAGACCTAACCATCAAACGTCTGAACCAAGCGATTACCCGCAGAGACTCAGTGAACCTAGCCTTGGTACAAAGCCTTAAAGGTGTATTGGGCAACTTAGACGATGAAGACATCCAAATCGATGTTGAAAAAGGAGTTGTATTTGTTTCTATCTCTGATAAGTTATTGTTTAACAGCGGAAGTTACACCGTTACTGCTCAAGCTAAAGAAGTGCTTGGTAAAGTAGCCAAAGTGGTGAACAACAAACCTGACTTTGACTTTATGGTTGAAGGTCATACAGACGATAAATCTTATGCAAGTGGTGTATTGTTGGATAACTGGGACTTGAGTGTGAAACGCGCTACTTCTGTAGTTCGCATTTTGCAAAAAGAGTTTAAAGTTGATCCTAAGCGCATGACTGCAGCTGGACGCTCAGAATACATTCCTGTATCGAGCACTGAGTTGGCTAAAAACAGAAGAACTAGAATTGTGGTACTTCCTAAGATTGACCAATTCTACAGCATGATTGAAGAAGGCATGAAAGATCCTGCCATCAACTAATCATCTTGATATAACATTTTTAAAGGCGCCCCTTATGGGCGCCTTTTTTATTACCTGTTATCCAGAGAATTCCCCTTTTCCCTGCCTGAGTATCACAGGCTCAGTGCCTGATAAGTCAACTACAGTCGAAGCTTGATTGTCTCCATATCCACTGTCGATCATCAGGTCAATACGGGAAGACCAGCGTTCAAAAATCAATTCGGGATCTGTGGTGTACTCAATGACGGTATCAGGGTCATAAATTGAAGTGGACACCAGTGGATTGCCCAAACGTTCGACCAAAAGACGCGGTATTGGGTGGTCAGGAACGCGAATCCCTACAGTTTTCCTGTGGTCAAAAGCTTTGGGAAGCTTATTGTTGGCCTCTAATACGAAAGTGTATGGTCCTGGAAAGTGTTTTTTTAACTGTTTAAATGTGGCGGTGTCCATCGGCTTAGTAAAGTCTGACAAATGACTCAGATCAGCACAGACAAAAGACCATTGTGCTTTATTGAGTTTGATGCCTTTAATTTTAGCCAATTTTTCCAAAGCTTTTGTGTTGGTTAAGTCACATCCCATAGCGTACACCGTATCTGAGGGAAAAATGACAATACCTCCTTGCTTGATGATTTGAACAGCCTTTTCAATGAGGCGTTCTTGCGGATTATCCGGATAAATTTTTAAGTACTCAGCCATGACGATCTATTTTGGTCAATTGAGCAAATCTGAGCAATAGCTTTTTTGAACCTCCGTGCTCAAACTCTATATCTGCTTTTTGATCATTGCCCAATCCTTCCATAGATTTAACCACACCTTGACCAAATCTGGGGTGGTCCACCCACTGGCCTACTTGTAAATCCAATGCCAAGGCGTTTCCTCTATCCACTGGAATACCTATATCGGGTTTAATTTTTCTCAGTTTTTGCAATTGCGCTGCAGAGGGCTGATTAGATTTGGGCGGAATTCCAGCTATAGGTTTTTGTGTCCTTAGCTTACTGTGGTCTACCTCGCCAAAAATATCCTGATCAATGACTGATTTGTAGCGATAGCTGGTCAATGGAACCGTGTGCTCCAGATATTTTTCGTCAATTTCTTCGATGAATCTACTGGGTTCTGCGTCGACTAATTTTCCCCAGCGGTATCTGGTTTGTGCATAAGTGAGGTAGGCTTTTTGTTCCGCTCTAGTCAGGGCCACATAAAAGAGTCTTCTTTCTTCTTCGAGTTCTGATCGTGTGTTCATGCTCATCGCAGAGGGAAATAAATCTTCTTCTAAACCAACGATATATACCACGGGGAACTCCAAACCTTTAGCCAAGTGAATGGTCATGAGCGCTACCCGTTCTTCACCATCGATATCTCTGTCCATGTCTGTAGCTAAGGCCACGTCCTCCAAAAACTCTGACAGTGCTCCTCGGGCATCCGCAATCTCTTGTTGACCTTCCACAAAGTCTTTGATACCGTTGAGCAGCTCCTCTATATTTTCCATTTTGGCTACCCCTTCAGGGGTGCCATCTTTTTTAAATTCAAGTAATAAACCGGTTTTTTTAACTACTTGAGCGGCCAATTCAAAGGCATCGACCTGCTGTTCTAACACTTGAAAGCTTTGGATCATCCTGGCAAATTCCTCCAGTTTTGCCCGAGTGCCTCCGTGCACGGACAGCAATCCTTCGTCCAAGCGCAACAATACGTCAAAAAGTGAAATTTGATGCTCAAAAGCTGCCAAGGTCAACTTGTCAATCGTGGCATCACCGATCCCACGAGCGGGAAAATTGATGATTCTTTTCAGCGCCTCTTCGTCTTGAGGATTGATAATCAAGCGCAAATACGCCAAAACATCCTTGATTTCCTTGCGCTGATAAAAAGAAAGTCCCCCGAAAATTTTATAGGGAATATCCCTTTTGCGCAAAGCGTCTTCAATAGCCCTGGACTGAGCATTTGTTCTGTAGAGCACGGCAAACTCACTCGGTTTTTTGTGTTCTTGGTGTTGGGTCTCCCAAATGGAAGCAGCGATAAATCTACCTTCTTCAGCATCTGTAGGGCTTCTGTGAACGGTGATCGGTGCGCCCAAATCATTGTCTGTCCAAACCTTTTTTTCGATTTGATTTTTGTTGTGGGCGATCACTGTATTGGCAGCTTCTACAATAGTTTGGGTAGAGCGATAATTTTGTTCCAAGCGATACAGGGCAACCCCGTCGTAATCTTTTTGAAAATTGAGGATATTGCTGATGTTGGCACCCCGAAAAGAATAGATGCTCTGCGCATCATCACCTACAACACATATGTTTTGGTACCGATCTGCGAGCGCCTTGACAATCAAGTATTGTGAGTGATTGGTATCTTGGTACTCGTCTACCAAAATATAACGAAAGCGATCTTGATACCTGGCCAATACATCTGGAAAACGGGTCAACAACTCATTGGTTTTTAACAACAAATCGTCAAAGTCCATGGCTCCAGCCCTAAAGCATCGATCTACGTAGTTCTGATAAATTTCTCCAAGCCTAGGTCTTTTGGCCATGGCATCCGATTCCATCAGCTCAGGATGGTTGAAATAGGCTTTGACCGTAATCAGACTGTTTTTGTAAGAAGAGATGCGGCTTTGAATTTGTTTGTATTTGTACAACTCTGTATCTAAGCCCATTTCCTTGATGATCGAAGAGATGAGTCTTTGTGAATCCTGGGTGTCGTAGATGGTGAAATTATTGGGATAGCCCAACCGATGACCTTCAACCCGCAAGAGTTTGGCAAAAACGGAGTGAAAAGTTCCCATCCAAAGGTTTTTGGCTTCCGATGCCCCTACTAAAGTGGCAATTCGGTGCTTCATTTCTCTAGCCGCTTTATTGGTAAAGGTTAAGGCCAATATATTAAATGCATCTACCCCCTGCTGCATCAAATGAGCCATCCTAAAAGTGAGCACACGTGTTTTTCCGGATCCAGCACCAGCGATCACCATCAGTGGACCAGTCTTGTGGAGCACTGCTTCTTTTTGTGCGTTATTGAGCTCGTCTACAAAGTTTTTCAAAACAAAAAAATGAATGGTAAACTTAGGTATAATCAAAGCCAACCAAAAATGATTACTTCATAAATTATAAACAGTTTCATAGGAAAGAATCATATTTTGTACATTTCCTTTTCAAATCAGTTTTATGAAAAAAATCATTTTTTGTTTCGCTTTGATGTCCTCTTGGTTGGGTTGGTCACAATCCAATCACCTTCCGGATCAAACCTATTTATCTATTGAAAAAAAAGTAATCGATTGGCGCAGACACTTTCACCAAAATCCTGAGCTGTCCAATCGCGAATTCAAAACTGCTGAAGTTATTGCGGCTCACCTCAAATCATTGGGCCTTGAGGTGCAAACTGGTGTTGCCCATACCGGTGTTGTTGGTATACTCAAAGGGAAACACCCGGGTAAAGTTTTGGCCCTTAGGGCGGATATTGATGCGCTTCCTGTGGAAGAGAGAAATGATTTGCCCTTTAAGTCTACCGTTAAATCTACTTTTATGGACACCCCCGTGGGTGTGATGCACGCTTGTGGACACGACACGCATACCGCAATATTGATGGGTGCGGCTGAACTATTAAGTCAACACAAAGATCAAATTCACGGGACAATTAAGTTTGTTTTTCAACCTGCTGAAGAAGGACCGCCACCAGGAGAAGTCGGTGGTGCTTCGTTGATGGTCAAAGAAGGTGTGCTCAAAAATCCTGATGTAGATGTGATTGTTGGTTTGCACATCAATTCTCAAACCCCAGTGGGTATGATTCGCTACAAACCAGGTGGAACCATGGCAGCAGCACAGCGTTTTGTATTGAAAATCAACGGCAAACAAACCCATGGATCACAGCCTTGGGCGGGTGTTGACCCTATTTTAATCGCGTCAAAAGTCATTGATGCTTATCAAACAATCATTTCTCGAGAAAGCGATTTAACCAATGAAGCGGCAGTCATCTCTGTGGGTAAAATAACTTCAGGAGTGCGTTTTAATATCATTCCAGAGTCCTTAGAAATGATTGGGACAGTTCGAACTTTGGATTTTGAGATGCAACGTCACATCAATCAGCGTATGCATGAGCTCGCCAAAGGTATTGCTGAAGCTTATGGTGGAACAGCTGACTTGGAAATTCAAGACTTTACCTCGATCACCAACAATGATCCTGGACTGGTAAATGCATTGTTGCCCACATTGGAAAGGGTTGCGGGCAAAGATCAAGTAGTGTTGTCTAAGGCGACAACTGGTGCTGAAGACTTCTCTTACTTTCAAGAAGAAGTTCCGGGATTCTATTTCTTTCTCGGTGGCATGACTCCTGGGAGCACCGGTTCTTTTCCCCACCATACCCCTGATTTTAAAATCGATGAATCGGGGCTTTTATTGGGTGTAAAGGCCATGACTGAGATCAGTTTGGACTATTTAAAATAAACTTGCTTCACAGCGCATAGAAAAGGCGAATATTAAATTATTCGCCTTTTTTTATGTTGGAATTTCGCGCATTCAGCGGCGAACTGTGGTTCAGAAATTTATCTCGGGCGTAGTTCCGCCCCTGTTCCCACCACTCAGCCATCTGAAACCGATCGAAGATCAATGCGTTTTCCGTGAGTTTTGTGGGTGTGTAGTACAGGTGGAGTACCACCCCGTGGTGTTTGGCCATTACAATACCCTCTGATATGTCATGGGATTTTATTTGGTCTACCATAAAGCCAAACATATGAATCATCAATGAAAATGGATTGTACCCCAATACCTTGGTTTTATTCATGTGTTCAGACTCAAGAATCACGACATCAATCTCTGTAGCCCCTCGCCTAATGGCTTCTTGAATCGGGATTAAATTTCCTAATCCGCCATCTCCATAATCGTATCCGTTTTTTTGAACTAAAGACATAAAAGGAACATAATTGGCTGAGATCCAGATCCAATCAATAAATTCCTGATAGGTATAATCACTGAGTGCTTTGTATTCAATTCGGTATTTGGACAGATTGGCCGCTGTGACTACTATTTCTGGTCCATGGGTTTTTAATTGATCAAAATCTTGGGAGGAAAAATTTTTCTCAATAGTTCTTCTCAACGCATGACTTTCTCCAAATGTCCTGCGCCTTCTGATAAATTGATAAAGTGTGGTTAAGTAGTTGATGGAAACATAGGACCGCTCACCTTTCTTGCGCACCCTAAAGGGATGTATACTAAAAATATCACTCTGTTGAATATGGGTGTATATGTGGTGTAGTTTGTCGATTTGCCCTAGGGCTAAGTGGGGTAAAAGTAGACTGCCCGTCGAAGTGCCCACCAACAAATCGTAGTGTCTACCTTGCTCTTGAATGAGGTATTGGGCTACACCTCCGGCAAATGCCCCCTTGCTTCCACCTCCTGAAATAACCAATGCCCTCATCTTTTAAATGTACGCTCTTTGGGATAAATCCCCAACCCTTAACCGTCAGATTTTGTAACTTAGTGGGGTGAATCACTCCGGTCAAATATTCCAAACGCCCCTGGTATACCTTAAAGGTGTTGGGCCTCAAAGAGCTAAAGTGATGGCTGAAGTATTCGGGCTACACACTTTTGTGGATTTGCTTCACTTTTTCCCTTTTCGTTATGTAGACAAAACCCAGTGGGTGACGATTGCACAACTTCAACCCCATTTAGCAGAAATACAAATCAAGGGCACATTGGTGCATCTGGAAGAGGTTCCTCAGAAAAGGGGGGCTAGACTGGTGGGGCATTTTTCTGATGAAACAGGCAGCATGGAGCTGGTTTGGTTTAAAGGAACTAAATGGTTGAGGCAAAACCTAAAAATTGGGCAACAATACAGTGTCTTTGGCAAAGTACAGCGCTTTGGATCAACCTATTCTATGCCCCACCCAGATATGGAGGTTTATCCAGCTGAAAAAACACAGTTCACACCCTCAATTAGGCCTATATACCCGAGTAGTGAGCGTTTACAAAACGCCCAAATCACTCAAAAGATCATGGGAAATTGGGTGATGGAGTTGCTGATGCAATACGGAAAGCATTTGGAGGAAACACTGCCGAGTTCACTGTTGGAACGCCATGGATTGATCGGATTGCCGCAAGCCTTGTTTCATATACATTTCCCAAAAAACTTACCATTGTTAGCTCAAGCCCAAAAGAGGCTCAAGTTTGAAGAATTGTTTTTTATTCAGATGCAACTATTGCGCAATAAAGCGATTAGACGCAGTAAAGTTAAAGGGTATCCCTTTAACGAAGTGGGTCGATACTTTAATGAATTCTACCAAAATCACCTACCCTTCGAATTGACCCATGCACAGAAAAGAGTGGTGAAAGAAATCAGGTCTGATCTCGGCAGTAATGCACAAATGAATCGTTTGCTACAGGGAGACGTTGGCTCGGGGAAAACCATGGTGGCTGTGCTTTGTTTTTTAATGGCTGTGGACAACGGATTTCAGTCTTGTTTGGTGGCCCCTACAGAAATATTGGCCCAGCAGCACTACAAAGGTGTTAGCGAGCTTTTGAGTCCTTTGGGACTGAGGGTGGGTCTCTTGACGGGTTCTGTAAAGAACAAGGAGCGTACATCACTATTAACCGCGCTAAAAGAAGGAGAAATACACGTGCTGGTGGGCACCCATGCTTTGCTGGAGGATCCTGTTGTTTTTCACCATTTAGGATTAGCCGTTGTCGATGAACAACACAGATTTGGTGTGGCGCAACGGGCAAAGCTTTGGCATAAAAACGAAATCCCACCTCATGTTTTGGTGATGACGGCGACTCCGATCCCCAGAACATTGGCCATGAGTTTATACGGAGATTTAGATATATCTGTAATCGATGAATTGCCGCCAGGCCGACAAGAAATCAAGACAGTCTGGCGCACTGATGCGCATCGATTAAAAGTGTTTGGCTTTATCAAACAACAGATTGCTTTGGGGCGCCAGGTATACGTGGTCTACCCACTGATCAACGAGTCCCAAGCCATGGATTATAAAGACCTCATGGATGGGTATGACTCGATTACCCGTGAGTTTCCTATGCCGGATTACCAAGTATCTATTGTCCACGGTCAAATGAAGTCTGAAGATAAAGCGATTGAAATGGATCGTTTTGTACGTGGAATTTCACAAATTATGGTGGCAACCACGGTGATTGAAGTCGGTGTGAATGTACCCAATGCTTCTGTTATGGTGATCGAAAGCGCAGAGCGATTTGGTCTATCTCAATTGCATCAACTCAGGGGGCGTGTCGGCAGAGGTGCTGATCAAAGCTATTGTATTTTGATGTCTGCTGATCAGGTGGGTGAAGATGCAAAACTCAGGCTGCATACGATGACGCAAACCAATGATGGGTTTGCCTTGTCAGAGGTGGATTTAAAGCTTAGGGGGCCAGGAGATTTGATGGGTACACAGCAAAGCGGAGCCCTTCAATTGAAAATAGCTGACCTCACCAAAGATCAAGAACTATTGAGTTTAGCCCGAGGCGAGGCCATAAAAATCTTGCAGGCAGATCCAGCTTTATCACAAACAGAACACGTCTTGTTAAAAAAAGCATTTACTTCTATACTTCAACACAAAAATATCTGGAATTACATCAGTTGAACGTCGTAATTTTTACCTGCTTGTAGCTTCAATTGCTCAATCATTTTTTACTTTTACACACTTTGGGTGCACATACATGGCACGCAAAAAAAATTGAATAATTACACACAAATTATGGCCAAAACACTTTTTGATAAAGTATGGGATGCCCACGTGGTTCACTCCATAGAAAATGGACCCGATGTTTTGTTTATCGACAGACATATGGTACATGAGGTTACTAGCCCAGTAGCTTTTTTGGGTTTAAAACAACGCGGTATTCGCGTTAAGTTTCCCGAGCGCACCTTTGCCACTGCTGACCACAATACCCCAACGATCAACCAACATTTGCCTGTTGAAGATCCACTTTCTGCCAACCAGCTCGCTATGTTGGAACAAAATGCCCGTGAACACGGAATTAGCTATTGGGGTTTAGGCCACCAGAAAAATGGAATTGTTCACGTCGTAGGACCAGAGTACGGGATTACTTTGCCCGGAGCTACCATCGTTTGTGGAGATTCTCACACCTCTACACACGGTGCTTTTGGCGCTATCGCTTTTGGTATTGGAACTTCTGAAGTAGAGATGGTACTCTCTACTCAATGCATCATGCAACCCAAACCGAAAAGTATGCGTATCAACATCACTGGATCCCTTCAAAAAGGAGTTACCCCAAAAGATGTGGCGCTGTATATCATCAGTCAATTGACCACTTCTGGAGCTACAGGCTATTTCGTAGAATACGCTGGTCCTGTTTTTTCTGAAATGAGTATGGAAGGACGTATGACGGTTTGCAACCTGAGTATCGAAATGGGGGCTCGCGGAGGAATGATCGCTCCGGATCAAAAAACATTTGATTATGTGTCAGGAAGAGAATTTGCCCCAAAAGGTCAAGATTTTGATAAGGCCATGAATTATTGGTCCACCCTGTACTCAGACAGCGATGCTTCATTCGACAAAGAATACACCTTTGACGGCAACCAGATAGAGCCCATGATCACTTATGGAACTAATCCTGGTATGGGGTTGGGCATCAGCCAGCACATTCCCATGGCCCAAAGTCTTGATGGCGGTGTGGCTACCTATAAAAAATCCCTTGGATACATGGATTTTCATGAAGGAGATGCCATGTTGGGCAAAAAAGTCGACTACGTGTTCATCGGTAGTTGTACCAACGGGCGTATTGAGGATTTTAGGTCATTTGCCAGCATTGTTCGCGGCAGAAAGAAAGCAGACCACGTAACCGCCTGGTTGGTACCTGGTTCTCACCTAGTGGCTCAATCGATTAAAGAAGAAGGTTTGTTGGAAGTTTTTGAAGCTGCTGGATTTACGCTCCGCGAACCCGGTTGCTCAGCTTGTTTGGCGATGAATGACGACAAAATTCCTGCGGGCAAATATGCCGTGAGTACCTCAAACAGAAATTTTGAGGGTAGACAAGGACCTGGAGCCCGTACCCTACTCGCCTCTCCTTTAGTGGCTGCTGCAGCGGCTGTAACAGGACATGTCACTGATCCACGCACCTTATTATAATCGAACCTTATGGCTTACGAACCTTTCAATACCCTAAAATCAAGTGCAGTTCCACTGCCTATTGAAAATGTGGACACCGACCAAATTATACCAGCGCGATTTTTAAAAGCTACTGAGCGCACTGGATTTGGCGATAATTTGTTTAGAGATTGGCGTTACAACCCCGACAATACCCCCAAATCTGATTTTGTGCTCAACAATCCTATGTATGTTGGCAAAATATTGGTTGGAGGAAAAAATTTTGGTTCAGGATCTTCTCGTGAACACGCTGCTTGGGCTGTTTATGACTATGGATTTAGATGTGTGGTCTCCAGTTTTTTTGCAGATATATTTAAAAACAACTGCTTGAATATCGGTGTTTTGCCAGTTCAAGTTACCCCTGAATTTTTGGCGCATATTTTTGAAGCTATAGAGTCTGATCCAAAAGCAACGTTCACTGTTGACCTTCCAGGACAAACTATTTCCATCGATACAACAGGTGCTACTTGTAGCTTTGACATCAATGGCTACAAGAAAAATAATATGTTGCACGGATTCGATGATATTGATTTTTTAATCAGCCAGTCCAATCAGATTGACACATTTGCCGCACAATCACCTTTGTAATGTCTCCAATTAAAAAAAGAACGATTGAGATTATGGACACCACCCTGAGGGATGGTGAACAAACGTCTGGAGTGTCTTTTTCAGTTTCTGAAAAAAGCACCCTAGCACAACTCTTGATCGAAGAATTGGGCGTCGATAGGATTGAGGTGGCTTCTGCACGTGTATCAGACGGAGAATTATCTGCTGTTCAGCAGATTACCTCCTGGGCACAAGCAGCAGGACACATAAACAGAGTTGAGGTGCTCACTTTTGTCGATGGTGGGGTTTCTTTAGATTGGATGGATAAAGCTGGAGCTAAAGTCCAGAACTTGTTGACCAAGGGTTCTTTAAATCATTTAACCCATCAATTAAAAAAATCACCCCAGCAACACTTTGCAGATATTGAATGGACCATTGCACAATCGCAAAAAAGGGGTATTCAAACCAATGTTTACTTAGAAGATTGGAGTAACGGGATGCGCAACAGTGAGGCCTATGTCTGGGATTACCTCCATTTTTTATCCACTCAACCCATAAAAAGGGTTTTATTACCAGATACTTTAGGGGTGCTGACACACCGTGAAACCTACAGTTTTCTGGAGCGTATCATCAGCAAATATCCAGAACTTCACTTTGATTTTCACGGTCATAATGATTATGACTTAAGTGTGGCTAACGTCATGGAGGCGGTTCACGCGGGAATTCACGGTCTCCACCTCACGGTCAATGGCATGGGCGAGCGTGCTGGAAACGCACCTCTAGCCAGTGTGATTGCCTGTTTAAACGATTTTTTTCCACAGGTTAAAACCAATATTCATGAAAAAAGTCTGTTTAAAGTAAGTAAACTGGTTTCTGCGTTTACTGGTATTCCCATCCCGGCCAACAAACCGATTGTGGGAGATAACGTATTTACCCAGACTGCTGGAATACACGCAGATGGAGATGAAAAAAACAATCTGTACTTTAACGATTTATTGCCTGAACGCTTTGGTCGCAAGCGCAAATACGCCTTGGGTAAAACTTCTGGAAAGGCCAATATCCTAAAGAACGTACAAGAGTTAGGACTTAGTTTGACCGATGAAGCGTTGCGAAAAGTAACCGCGAGAATCATTGAACTTGGCGATAAAAAAGAAAAAGTTACCCAAGACGATTTACCTTACATCATTTCTGATGTTTTGGACCGAGGTACTGACCTAAATCGGGTTAAAATCGAGTCTTATGTGTTGACTCATGCCAAAGGATTAAATCCTACAGCAACTATCTTATTGCGCATGGATGATCAAACCTTTGAATCCAGTGCATCCGGTGATGGACAGTACGACGCATTTATCAATGCCTTAAGGGCTGTGTATAAAAAAGAAAAAAAAGAGCTACCTCTACTGGTAGATTACTCAGTGCGCATACCGCCAGGAAGTCATTCGGATGCTCTGTGCGAAACACACATTACCTGGCTTTTTGCAGAAAAAGAATTTACTACCCGTGGCTTGGATTCCGACCAAACGGTATCCGCGATTAAAGCCACTGAAAAAATGCTCAATATAATCTAACTATGAAGCTAAAAATCGCCTTATTGGCCGGAGATGGTATTGGTCCCGAAGTAATAGACCAAGCAGTAAAAGTATCTGATGCAGTGGCCCGTAAGTACGGTCATGAAATCACTTGGATGCCTGCCTTGACAGGAGCCGCAGCCATCGATGATTGCGGCGAGCCCTACCCTGCTTCCACGCATGAAGTATGTCTTCAAGCAGACGCTGTGTTATTCGGCGCCATTGGACATCCAAAATACGACAATGACCCATCGGCTAAAGTAAGACCTGAACAAGGTTTGTTGCAGATGAGGAAACAATTGGGATTGTTTGCCAATGTTCGCCCCACCTTTACTTTCCCATCGCTTATCGACAAGTCACCCTTGAAAAGAGAACGTATTGAGGGTACAGACCTCGTGTTCTTAAGAGAACTTACTGGAGGCATCTATTTCGGCGATAAGGGTCGTACCGATGGAGGAAATACCGCCTTTGATCACTGCGTTTATACCCGTGAAGAGGTGCAAAGATTGGCCAAAAAGGGATTTGAACTTGCCATGCAGCGTTCAAAAAAACTGTGTTGCGTGGATAAAGCCAACGTTTTAGAAACCTCTAGGCTTTGGAGAGAAACTGTTCAAGCCATGGAAAAGGATTATCCAGAAGTTACTGTGAGCTATGAATTTGTCGATGCAGTGGCCATGAGATTAGTTCAATGGCCCAATAGCTATGATGTATTGATTACAGAAAATTTGTTTGGTGATATTTTAACGGATGAAGCATCTGTTATTTCTGGCTCCATGGGATTGATGCCCTCTGCCTCATTGGGTTTAAAAACTTCATTATTTGAACCGATTCACGGTTCATATCCACAAGCTGCTGGTAAAGATATCGCCAATCCCCTAGCTACTGTTTTGTCCGCAGCTATGATGTTTGAGGATGCTTTCCAATTAAAATCTGAAGCGCAAGCCATCAGAGACGTAGTGAATCAATCATTGGCAGAAGGTATCGTCACCGAAGATTTATCCGAGGGAGGAAAAAGTTATAAAACCTCTGAGGTGGGCGATTGGTTAGCTGCCCACATATAAAACCAAAAAATCAAATGAAAAACGGCCCTTTAAGGGCCGTTTTGTTTTTATAGCAAATAGTCTGTGTGTAGAAAATTTGAGCCCCGTTCATCCAGGATTGATTTCAGGATTTGATTGTTGTATTCATTGTCTTTAGAAGCTACAAAAGTGCGAATAGAGAAAGATCGCAAGGCGTCGTGTACGCTCAATGTGGCTACTGCAGAATCTTTACGCCCGGTAAAAGGATACATATCAGGTCCTCTTTGACAGGATGAGTTCAAGTTTACGCGGCATACCAAATTGACCAAAACATCTACTAGAGGACTCAAGGTATGCGGATCTTGTCCAAAAACACTCACTTGTTGTCCGTAGGGAGATTTAGCCATATCGTCCAGTGGGGTTTGTATGTCGGCAAACGGAACTATAGGAACTACAGGACCAAACTGCTCTTCGTGAAATACCCGCATGCTGTCATCCACCGGGTAAAGCACTGCTGGCCAAATAAAATTGGAAGAGCGTTCACCTCCTTTTGGGTTGAGTATCTGAGCACCCAATGAGGTTGCATCATCGATAAGTCCTTGTATATAGTCGGGCTTATCCACTTCTGGAAGCGGGGTTAAAAACACCTTTGGGTCCCAAGGATTGCCAAATACCAAAGCGTCAACTTTCTCGGCAAATTTTCGGTTAAATTCATCTGCAATATCCTCGTGTACATAGATTATTTTTAATGCAGTACACCTCTGTCCATTAAAAGACAAGCTTCCGGAGACGCACTCAGCAACAGCTAAGTCTAAATCGGCATCCGGTAAAATAATTGCAGGGTTTTTAGCCTCAAGTCCCAAAACCAAACGCAGTCTGTTTTTTTTGGGATGGATTTCTTGGAGTGCATTGGCCGATGTACTGTTGCCGATTAAAGCCAATACATCGATTAATCCAGAGCGCATAATTGGCGCAGCCAAGGTTCTTCCTCGACCAAAAACGATATTGACTACACCTGGAGGAAAACAGCTGGCAAATGCTTCCAATAATGGGGCCATTAACAAGACACCGTATTTAGCGGGCTTGAATATCACGGTGTTGCCCATCATCAGCGCAGGTATCAACAAGGCAAATGCTTCATTCAAAGGATAATTGTAGGGACCTAAACAAAGTACTACCCCCAAAGGACCTCGGCGAATCTGTGCATACACACCCTCATGTCGGTGAAAACGAGCAGCATCCCGATCCATGTTTTTGTATTCTTCAATGGTATCGTTGATGTATACAATGGTGCGGTCAAATTCCTTTTGGGCATCAGGAAGCGATTTTCCAATTTCCCACATCAATAACTTGACGATTTCCTCCCTTTTTTGAACCATTAAATCGGTGAATTTCTTCATCGCTTTAATGCGTTTAATAGGTCGCATAGTCGGCCACAGGCCTTTGCCTAAATCATATGCAGCGCTTGCAGCCTGAAGTGCTTCAAGTGCAGATGCCTCATCCATATCGGGAATAGATCCTAGATAAGTGGATGAGGTACTATCGTTTGAAGCAATAGTTGAGTTCACATCAATTACTGAACCACCCCATTCTTTGATTTCCCCACCCACTAAATATTGATTGAGGGATAGAGGTTTATCGATACGAAATGCTTCTGGGATGAATTGACTCATAATTAAAATTTAAACGATGGGCTTCATGGCAGTCATAGAGGCGCGCAAACGAGCACCTACGACCTCCACAGGATGCTGACGAATCACTGCGTTAATGGCGACTAATTTCTGATTAGAAACGCTTTGGTCACGGTCTTTACCAAAGGTAGTACCAATTACATCAACATCAATTTTTTGCATAAAATTTTTGAGTAATGGTTTACAAGCGTGATCAAATAGATAGCAGCCGTATTCAGCTGTATCTGAAATTACGCGATTCATTTCGAATAATTTCTTGCGCGCAATGGTATTGGCGATTAGTGGAGTTTCATGAAGTGACTCATAATATGCGGATTCAGCAATGATTCCCGAGTCTGTCATGGCTTCAAATGCTAGTTCAACACCTGCGCGCACCATAGCAACCATCAATACTCCTTGGTCGTAAAAAGTTTGTTCACTGATGGGTTCTGGTGTAGCCGGGGTCTTCTCAAAAGCAGTTTCAGCGGTTTGAGCACGCCAAGTGAGCAAGTTTTTATCATCATTGGCCCAATCTTCCATCATTGTTTTTGAAAAATGTCCACTGATGATATCGTCCATATGTTTTTGGAATAAAGGACGCATAATGTCTTTCAATTCTTCTGAAAGTTCAAATGCTTTAATCTTTGCAGGATTGGATAAGCGATCCATCATGTGGGTGATTCCACCGTATTTTAATCCTTCTGTAACCGTTTCCCATCCGTATTGTATCAATTTAGACGCATACCCTGGATCAATGCCCTTCTCTACCATTTTATCAAAACAAAGAATAGATCCAGTTTGCAGCAGCCCACACAGAATGGTTTGTTCACCCATTAAGTCAGATTTTACTTCAGCGACAAAAGAAGATTGCAACACCCCTGCTTTGTGACCACCGGTCGCCACAGCATAAGCTTTAGCCTGGGCTAATCCTTTACCTTGAGGATCATTTTCTGGGTGTACAGCAATTAGGGTCGGAACGCCAAAACCTCGTTTGTACTCTTCTCTCACTTCCGATCCAGGTGATTTTGGAGCTACCATAATCACAGTGAGGTCTTTTCTGATTTGTGTGCCCTCTTCCACAATATTAAATCCGTGAGAATAAGACAACGTTGCTCCTTTTTTCATCAAAGGCATGACGGCTGCAACAACAGCTGTATGTTGTTTATCAGGAGTTAGGTTGATCACTAAATCGGCTTGAGGTATCAAAGTTTCATAATTGCCCACCGTAAATCCGTTTTCTGTGGCTTGAACATAGGAAGCTCTTTTTTGAGCAATGGCCTCATCTCTCAATGCATAAGATATATCTAAGCCGCTGTCACGCATGTTCAGTCCTTGGTTTAATCCTTGAGCGCCACAGCCGATAATCACGATTTTTAAACCCAAAAGCGCATCAACGCCTTCTGAAAATTCAGCGGTGTCCATAAATCTGCATTGTCCTAATTGGGCCAATTGTTCCCTAAGCGAAAGTGTATTGAAGTAATTACTCATTTTATTTTTTTTGGTTGATGGTGTTTAATATAGTACTGATAGGCATCGCCTCTTTAGAAACAGCTATTCGTCCAGATCTAACAAATTGACGTATCCCAAATGGGGTGAGCGCCTCGTGAAGTTCATCGACCTCATGTCTTCTTCCCGTTTTGGAAATCACAAAAAATTCTCTGGAGACAGTTACGATTTGAGCGTTGCTCTCTTTGATAATATTTTGAATCTGTCGCTCATCAAACAACAAGTTAGATGAAATTTTAAACAAAGCAGATTCTTGGTAGATAATTTCATCATCTTGGTGGCTAAACACCTTGATGACCTCGACCTGCTTTTCTATCTGCCCAACTATGTTATCCACCCATTTTTGGGTGGTATTGACCACAATAGTGAATTTTGAAACTTGTGGAATTTCTGAGGGAGAAACATTCAAGCTTTCAATATTGATATGTCTTTTTAGAAAGATACCTGAAATTCGATTCAGCATTCCCACTTGATTTTCCGAGTAAACGGAAATAGTATACCACTTGTTTTCCATAATCTATAACTAGCTTAAACGAATATCTGACACTGAACTTCCCGAGGGAATCATAGGGAAAACATTTTCCTCATTTTCCACTTTAACCTCTAGGAAATATGGGGTCTTTGCCGCTATCATTTCTGCTATGGCTGCCTTTAAATCTGATCTTTGACTCACTTTTTGTCCTGGAATATAATAACCCTTAGCAATGGTGACAAAGTCTGGGTTGGTCATCACAGTGGAGGCGTATCTCGAGTCAAAAAACAACTCTTGCCATTGACGAACCATGCCGAGGTGTTCATTGTTGAGCACAACAATCTTGACCGCGGTTTGGGTTTGATAAATTGTGCCTAGTTCTTGGATGTTCATTTGGAATCCTCCATCGCCGATCACAGCGATCACTTCGCGTTTAGGTGCACCCATTTTAGCACCAATAGCACTGGGTAGCGCAAATCCCATAGTGCCTAAACCTCCTGAGGTAATATTGCTTTTGGGCAAGGTTTCTTGGGCGTATCTACATGCGATCATTTGGTGTTGTCCCACGTCAGTGACCACAATTGCTTGGGCATTAGTCGCTTTATTGATCTCTTCAATAACTTCAGCCATGCTGATACCTGGACCAGTAGGGTTCATTTCTTTTTCAATAACTTCGCGCAGCTCAATGTCATACAACTTATCGAAAGAGGATTGCCAAACACTGTGGTCATTTTCATGCAACAAAGGAAGTATTGCTGCCAAAGTTTGTTTGCAATTTCCTAAAACACCCACATCTACTTTGACGTTTTTGTCGATCTCCGCCTTGTCAATATCAAAATGAATAATTTTAGCTTGTTTGGCATAGGTATTTAAATCACCGGTCACTCGGTCATCAAAACGCATTCCTATCGCGATCAGCACATCGCATTCGTTAGTCAGTACATTGGGCGCATAATTTCCGTGCATCCCAACCATACCTACATTGTGTTTGTGTTTGGTGGGCAAAGCGCTTTTCCCTAAAATGGTCCAAGCAGCAGGAATAGTTGTTTTTTCGATCAATGCTTTGAGTTCTTGCTCGGCATTGCCCAAGACCACCCCTTGACCGTAGACAATCATCGGTTTTTGCGCTTGGTTAATCAAAGCTGCTGCTTGATTGACTGACTCAATGTCAACCTGGGGTTCAGGATTATACGAGCGAACATGGGTGCAGGGTGAATACGCAAAGTCGAATAATTCAAACTGTGCGTTTTTTGTGATGTCTACCAATACTGGTCCAGGTCTACCTGAACGGGCAATGTAAAATGCCTTAGCCAAAATGTAGGGTATTTCCGAAGCTTTGGTGATTTGGTAGTTCCACTTAGTAATCGGTGTGGAAATTCCAATGATATCGGTTTCTTGAAAAGCATCCGATCCCAATAAATGACGGCCCACCTGTCCAGTAATACACACCAAAGGGGTGGAATCAATTTGCGCGTCTGCAATCCCAGTCACTAAGTTTGTAGCGCCCGGTCCAGAAGTAGCGACAGCAACACCTACCCTACCTGTAGCTCGAGCATATCCTTGGGCGGCATGTGCGGCCCCTTGCTCGTGGCGCACTAGAACATGGCGCAATTGATCTTGAAACTTATACAGTTCATCGTAAAAAGGCATAATGGCTCCTCCCGGATAACCGTAAATCAAGTCAACGCCCTCTGCCAACAGGCAGTGAACAATGGCTTCTGCACCAGATATTTGTTTTGTTGTCTCAGTCATATACTTACTAAAATTGGTCTGTGGTACATCCTTTTGATGCGGATGAAACTGTTTTGGCATATTTGTACATGCTTCCTTTAGTGATTTTTAAAGCTGGTGCCACCCACTGAGCTCTTCGATCAGCTAGTTCTTGATCTGAAAGTGCCACAGATATAGCATTGGTTTTGGCATCTATGGTGATGATGTCACCATCTTGAACTAGTGCAATATTTCCTCCGCACTGCGCTTCTGGAGATACGTGGCCCACGACAAATCCGTGTGTTCCTCCGGAAAACCTTCCATCGGTAATCAGTGCCACCGACTTACCGAGTCCCGCTCCCATGATGGCTGCTGTAGGTTTTAACATTTCTGGCATTCCAGGTCCTCCTTGAGGTCCCTCATAGCGAATAACTACTACGTCTCCTGATTTGACCATACCCGCTTGAATTCCATCGTTGGCGGCATATTCGCCCTCGAAAACACGAGCAGGGCCTTGGAAATACAAACCTTCTTTACCGGTTATTTTTGCTACAGCACCTTCTTCAGCTAAATTGCCGAAAAGTATTCTGATATGCCCACTTTCTTTGATGGGGTGATCCAAAGGATAAATCACTTTTTGATCGGGTGCTAAGTCAGGAACATCTGCCAGGTTTTCAGCAATGGTTTTTCCAGTAACGGTCATGCAATCCCCATGTAACATACCATTGGCCAACATAAACTTCATCACAGCGGGAACACCGCCTACAGCGTGGAGATCCTCCATCAAGAATTGACCACTGGGTTTTAAGTCAGCTAAAAATGGTGTACTGTCCGATATTTTTTGAAAATCCTCTAGCGTCCAGTGAATATCTGCAGCGTGGGCAATAGCCAACATATGCAATACTGCGTTGGTGGATCCTCCGAGTACCGTAATGACTTTAAAAGCATTTTCCAACGACTTTTTGGTTACAATATCTTTGGGCTTGAGGTCTTTTTCAATCAGCAAACGCAAAGCTTGTCCTGCGCGCTCAGCATCACTGACCTTGAGTTCATCGTTGGCGGGATTTGATGAGTTATAAGGCAAAGCCATTCCCATGGCTTCTATGGCTGAGGCCATGGTATTGGCCGTATACATTCCTCCACAAGCACCTGGACCTGGGCAAGCATTGAGAATTACACCTTGGTAGTCCTTTTCTGTGATCGTTCCCGCTACTTTTTCTCCCCATGCTTCGAAAGCAGAGACCACATCTAATTTTTTTCCGTTGTAACAACCAGAGGCGATGGTACCCCCATAGACCAGAATAGATGGGCGATTTAGGCGAAGCATGGCCATCAGTGCTCCAGGCATGTTTTTGTCACAACCCACCACAGGGATCAAACCATCGTAACTCATGGCCTGAACAACCGTTTCCATAGAGTCGGCAATAATATCTCTAGAGGGCAAAGAATACCTCATTCCAGAAGTTCCCATGGAAATTCCATCACTCACACCAATGGTATGAAAAACAAGCCCGATCATATCGGTGTCTTGAACCCCTTTTTTGATTGATTTAGCCAAATCATTGAGGTGCATATTACAAGGATTTCCCTCGTATCCAGTGCTTGCAATACCGATAAATGGTTTTTTTAAATCCTCTACGCTTAATCCCAAAGCGTGCAGCATGGCTTGAGCAGCAGGTTGCGTAGGATCTTGAGTTACATTTTTGCTGTACTTATTGAGTTCCATAGTTTAATTTCAAGGCAAGTATTCCAATAAATCAAAGGTAAAAGATTGCTTGAACCGATGAATACAAACTTGAAATGTACGCTATTTTCAAAGGGGAATAAACATATTTAAGTCATTGTATATCAAATGTTTAATATCAATATTTTCATATATTCAAAATTCTGTTCACCGATGAATTTTCTTCAAAATATCGATCGAGTGATCTGTATTGAATGGCTTCATAAATATGCTCTAGCGCGATGTGTTCAGATTGTGCGAGGTCAGCTATAGTTCGCGCCACATCAAAAATCATGGACTGTGTGCGCACTGAATACTTCTTTTCCTTCATATACCTCACCCAAAACAGCTTTATCTGGGCATCTTTTTCCACTTTTTGCCACCACAATTCAGGAGTGTCTATTTCCTGAGCGATACGTTCCTGTCTATACCGGTAGCTGCGCTCTATGCGCGCCAACACCATTGGGGAAGATGGACCAATAGGCGCATCCAAAAGTTCTTCTTGACTGAGTTTTGGCATATCGATCTGAAGTGGTATTCGGTCCAATAGTGGCTGTGAAATCCTCTGCCTGTATTGTTTGTCTCGATAAGCATCTGTCTTTGCTTGCGGTTGAGCACGGTCTTCTTCATATTGATAAGGACTGGGATTCATACTGGCAATCAAGGTAAATGAAGCGGGAAGTTCCAAATGATACCCACCGCGCGCCAAAATTATTTTCTGAGCTTCTAAGGGTTGTCTCAATCCTTCCAATACATTTTTTCGAAACTCTGGTAGCTCATCCAGATAGAGCACACCACGGTGGGCCAGAGACACTTCTCCTGGCAACATCGGATTTCCTCCGCCCAACATACCCGCTGATGTACAGTTGTGGTGTGGTTGTCTAAATGGTCTGAAACAATTGATGAGGCGCTCTGCTAGGTGATTACGGGCGGAATAGACCTGAGTAACCTCTTGAATTTCCTGATCGCTCATGGCGGGAAGTATGCCAGAAATTGCCTGTGCCAGCAATGTTTTCCCAACCCCAGGAGGACCCATCATCAGCATATGATGGTTGCCCAACGATGAAATTTCCAATGCCCTTTTGGCCATCATTTGCCCCCTGATTTGTGATAAATCTACTGGGGGAACACCACGCGTTATTTGGTCAATTTTTACTTTTTTGATCGGTTTCAGCCAGGTGCCACCGACCAGAAAAGAAGTGATCTGTGTCAGGTGTTTTGCTCCGTATACAGGGATGCCCTCTACCAGTGCTGCTTCACGGCTATTTTCCCATGGGACGATGATTCCTTGAAGGCCGTGACGCAGTGCGCACTTGGCCATGGAAAGGGTGCCTGGTACAGGCAAAATACTACCATCGAGGGAAAGGGCGCCAACAATCATCAAATGCGACAGTTGATCCGTCATCAACTGTCCTGAACTCTGTAAAATCCCTAAGGCAATGGGCAAATCGAAACCAGTACCTTGCTTTCGGATGTCAGCGGGTGTCAGGTTAATCGTCATTCGTTTCACCATCATTTTCAATCCGCATGATTTAAGTGCGGCAGCAATTCTGTATTGGCTTTCGCGAACTGCAACATCAGGCATCCCTACTAAATGGTATCCCACCCCACGATCAGCCTGTACCTCAACTGTGATTAATTCAGCTTCTATTCCCTTGAGGGCTCCCGTAAATCCTTTGCATAACATGTCATAAAAATAACAGAGTCGCCCGTGGCGACTCTGAAAAAACGATCAACGAACAATGAATTCGCTAATGGGGCAATAATTCTAATCGAGTGGATTGCGCTTTAATTTCCTCCCAATTCATCATCATCAATCTAAACTTACCTTGGTGATATAGTTCAGCTTGGTCATTGTAATGCGGCGAAAAAGGGTTTCCAGACTGTCCTGTGGGGAGAATACTGATCGAATGTTCTATATCGCTAAAATCGACGATTCGCCGGGTGGATGGCCCGTGGTCCACTGGGTAATAAACAGACCCTGTGTATTTAAAAGCCATATTGTTGATCACCTCTCTAGACCCGGTAGCAGCAAATGGGCCTACGTTAAAAATGGGGGCCAATGCAGCGATACTTCCCAGCGGATGGGCATGGGTCACGGTATGGACTTTTGACCATTGCCATTGACTTGGGTCTGGTCCCAACTCCTCGGAAAGAGCGGTAATAGCTCGGTCAAATGAAACCCTTAACAAGTCGGATTTAGTTTCTTTTTCTGAGGTTTGTACGTTGTCAAACCAAACAGAATTATCTTTTTGGGTCAATGGACGAACCAAACGCTTGGCAAAGTGGGTGTTTAAAAATTGACTAAAATTTTCCGCACCCAATTCATCGGAAAACACGGAAGACAACCATTCGTATTCCCATCGGTGAAAAAATGCCGGGGCCAATTCCTCCAGTCCATAATTACCCTTCCACTGTTGCAAAATCTGTATCAACTGCTTTCCTTGAGGAGACAAATCTTGTTGATCCATCTGTGCCAACCATGCTGTTCCGAGCTGAGCGGCAATAGAAGAGGTGTCGTCGAACATCATCTCGGCAACTTGGTCTTTATCCCATTTTTTGTCCGTGTTCAAAAGTTGATCAATTCTTCTTGCCCTGGAATCGGGAGCGTAATAACCTGGAAAAACAACTCCATCCATGGTTGAAGTGGCATTATTGGCCGTAAAAACGTAGTTGCTTTCAGGGTTTACCGATTGTGGATTGTTGTCAAACGGATATAAATTGATGTGGCTGTCTTTGGTGGTTACTCCTGTTTTGATAAAGTGAGGAGCTATAGAATCTGTAGTGCTGTACAATTGGCCAATAGCCCACCAAGCGATATTGTCGTTTTGATCGCCGTACATCATATTTAATCCCGGCGCTTTGATTTCTGGAAGATGAGCAGCAAAATCAGCGATATCACTGGCGTGTTGCAGCGCATACAGCGATTTTATGGCATCGAATTCCATCTGGGTATAGACCCAGTTTGAAGCGATGACAGATTGATCAAATCCATGGGGTAATAAATCAGACATGACCGGCCCGTGATGGGTGTCTTTAACTTCCAAAACTCTGGGTTGCTTCTCCCCTTTTACCGCGATTTCGTATCGTCGAATACCAAAATCAACCCAGCCTTGATCAGTGAGATATTGTTGGGGATTATCCGGATTTAGGGTTTCTTGATACAGGTCTAAATCATCGTTTTCAAACATGGTTAACCCATTAGCATAGGATCTATTGTGCGCCAAAAGTGGAATAGGTACACCTGCGATGTGATAACCGTATTTCTCGTATGTAGGGGTTTTGATATGGGCCTCAAACCAAACAGACGGAGACGAAAATCCGATGTGTGGGTCGTTGGCCAAAATAACTTTTCCACCCTCAGTTTTCTCGGGACCTAACACCCAAGAATTGCTTCCGATAAAACTGGGTACAGGTAATTGACTCATGGCTTGATCAATCCAATGCACCATGGCCAATGCCTCTTTTGGCGCTGCATTTCCAGCGTGAGGAATTTGCAGGTATTGATCATCGTATTCCAAGGCTAAATCTGCTATATACTCTTTGCCTAGGGTGTTGTTGATATAAGTGATCAACGGATCAGTGCGGTGTCCTATAGCAAAACTAAAGGCCATATAACCCAATGAATTGTATACATCCTGGATGGTGAACGGTCTTTTTTCTACCCCTGTCAAATAAAATTCTATGGGTGTAGGTCCCTGTTCTTGAAACTGATTTATCCCGGATAAATACGCTTGAATCAATTGAAATTCAGGATCTGTAGATTTAAGCGCCTCTATTTGTCTTTGTGAATTCTCTTGGATGCCTAAGGTGAGAAACAACTGATCTGTAGCGTACGCGCGATCACCGAAAAGGGCAGATAATTCTCCCCTGCCGATACGCCTGAGCAATTCCATTTGCCACAAACGATCTTGTGCGTGTACATATCCCAAAGCAATGGTCGCGTCTAGCTCACTTTCTGCCTCGATATGTGGAACGCCGTATGCATCAAAATAAACGGTGACGGGTGACTTCATTCCATCCAGAGTCAGTTGACCGGAATACTGGGGTTTTAGACTTCTGGTCCATATAAACAGGCCCATGGCCAATACGCCCAAAAACAATAAAGTATATCCTAAAATTTTAATCGCTCTTTTCATGAGGTTATGGTTGATTTGATTCAGTCCCTTTTTTTAACCATTCAATATAGGTTTTTTTGTCCGCCATTTGTATCGGTGGTTGGAGTAAATGGTATTCTGTATCCATCAACACATAGAAGGGTTGAGAAACCGCATTAAAGTTGATGTTCTGGAAAGTGCCCCACTTTTGCCCCACTTTATTGATTTCCTTTAGCCTTCCGTTGGGGAATTGAAAAACAAATCGATCCTCCTCGGATAAATCCTGACGATCGTCTACGTAAAGCGAGATCAAAACAACGGATTCACTGAGGTATTGGTATACCTCAGGATCTGTCCATACCCCTTCCTCCATCTTGCGGCAATTCACACAAGCCCAGCCGGTAAAGTCGATCAACATGGGCTTACCTTGCTTTTGGGCGGCTTGAAAGCCTTGTTCAAAATCTTTGTAGCAATCCAAACCTAGTGGACAGTCACTCTCTTCTTGGGATAATGTGTAAAAATCTGGGGGCGGAAAACCGCTGAGTGCACGGAGTGAAACCACTTGATTAAGTCCTGCGATCAAGTATACCCCAAAGGCAAATGAAATCGCACCCAACAATATTTTAAAAGGTTTTCTGGGTCCTTTAGGGCCATAAGACTGAAATCGGTAAAGACCGAATAAATACGCAGCCAATAAGAAGGCCAGCACGGCCCAAATACCTAAAAACACTTCTCTTTTTAAGAGTCCCCAATGACCGACTAAATCAGCATTAGACAAAAACTTAAGCGCTAAACCAAGTTCAAGAAATCCGAGCACCACCTTGACATCCGTCATCCAGCTTCCAGACTTAGGCAATGACTGAAGCATACCTGGAAAAAGAGCGAACAATCCGAAAGGTAGTGCTAGTGCTAACCCAAAACCAAGCATACCTACGGTCAAATTCCAAGCGACAGATCCTTCGGCCAAAGCAGTTGATCCAAGCAATCCCCCCAAAATAGGACCTGTACATGAAAAGGACACGATCGCCAGCGTTAAAGCCATAAAGAAAATACCCACAATCCCTCCTTTTTTGTTGGAGTTGTCATCCATTTTGTGTGCCCAACTACTGGGTAAGGTCAACTCAAAATATCCAAAAAAGGAAATGGCAAAAAAGACAAACACGACAAAAAAGACGGTATTTAGCCAAACATTAGTAGCCATTTGATTGAGTATCTGTGCGTCTACCGAAGCAAATACATGGAATGGCACACTCAACAAGCCGTAGATGAACACGATAAAAAATCCGTACCAAAGCGCCTGTGCAATTCCTTGACGTCTGTTGCTGGACTGTTTGGTAAAGTACGATACAGTGAGCGGAATCATGGGGAATACACAGGGGGTTAACAAAGCGATTAATCCACCTAAAAAGCCCAGGGTGAAAATAGTCCAAAGTCCTTGTTGGGCAACCCTTGAATCAGTGGTAGAGGACTCGAGTAGTTGTTTGTTTTTCAGGGGAAGCACAAGTGCCTCACTCATGGTGCGATCGCGATCACTGATGGTCGTTTCTGAATCAGCAGATGATTTGCCCCCGGCATAAAATTCGAAAGTTTTGTCTACTGGAATACAGACCTCTTGACACAATTGGTAAAACAAATCAACCTTAATCACGGCTAAGGGACCTGAAATCGATTGAATCTTTTGTTTCCAGATTAATTCATCGACAAAATATGTTTCGGTGACCTCAAAAACATCGCTGTATTGCTGCACCGTGGGACCTTCCTCCAAAGAACCCAACAAGAGAAAATCGGTTCCTACCCCTCGATAGGTAAATTCGGCGGGCATAGAACCGTCAGGATCTGTATACGCTGAATAAATATGCCAATTCGGAGCTATTTTTGCGGTAAACACCAACTCGTAAACCGAATCATTGACTTGATTTAAAGTATGATTCCACTGAACCAGCTCATCGACTTTTTGGCCAAAAGCATGGAGTGAGCATAGGGATAAGCACAGATAAATTAATTGTCGTAATGTACGCATAGTATTTTTTTTGTTGTTTGTTGCACGGACCACCGCCTATCTTGACGAACCCCCACCACCCACACTATGGATTGATCTGCATTGCATAGCAACCACTGTGCGTCTTTCATAGGAGTTGAAAACTTTTGATCTTTAAAAAACTTACTGAGCTTTTTGCTTCCTTTCATTTCTGTGGGATACAACACATCTCCAGGAATTCGCTTGCGCAGTACCAAGGGAAACTCAAGCGTTTCCGCATCAAAGTATACCCGATTAAAGGCCATTGATGACTGATGGTCAGTGATCGACCATTGAATTTTTATGGGGTGATTCAGGTGTCCTTCAAGATTGTCTAAATAATAGGTCTCTTTTGTATGCGCAGATTGCTCGATGCTTTCAATCAGAATAGTATGTCGATTTTTGTGTAAAATACTGGTGGGCGTATACACCTTAGTGCCCGATCTACCACTAAACAACCATTCACTGGACACGGAAGTGGTATCAAAGCCGTAAGGTCTCAACAAGGCATGGACTAAAGCGATGGCCAGTTCGTTCTGTCGGTTGGTTGACGCAGCAGATGCAAAACGATGAATAGCATCCAGATCCAAGGTGTTATTTTGGAGACATTGAGCTTTGGCCATATCTAGATAAGCTTCTAATAACAGGTAATCGGCATTCAGGTTTTCCTGAGTTTTTGACAAGTTGTTTTTGGCTTCGGGAAAAAGGCTAAACCAAATCGGAAACAAATCGTTTCGCACTTTATTTCGGGTGTAATCCGAAAGAGCATTGCTTTTATCTTCTCGCCAAGTATATTGTTTTTTTGCTGCCCAATCCAGCAGTTCAGACTTGTTGAACGGCAATAAGGGACGCCAAAAAATATCTCTTTTCTGTGGCACACCCAGCAAACCTTTTAATCCAGAACCTCTGGCTGCCTGCAGTGCAAAGTTTTCCAATGAATCATCTAAATGATGGGCGGTTAACACGGCAAATGCGCCCGTTTCACGAGCCAATTCTTTAAACCACTCATACCGAATTTCACGAGCAGCTACTTGAATAGATACTTTGTGTTCCGCAGCATAAGAATCTGTATGACAAGCATGTAAATAAAAATCAACACCTAGTTTTTTAGCGAGGTCGCGAACAAAATCTGCATCGAGATCACTCTCCCTTCCGCGCAACTGGAAATTGACATGAGCCAATGAAAAATTCAGGTGTTGACCTGCGCATAAATGAGCCAATACAACACTGTCGACACCACCGCTACAGGCTACGATAAAATGCTTGTCCAGCAGTTCACTAAAGTTATCCTCCAAATGTTTGGCCCAGCGAGTATCTAGCATTTTGGAGGGTATTTCATGGATTTAACTGTGGATTGCGCGATTGTCAGTAGCTGCAAGTGCGGCTTCCTTGATCGCCTCTGCATACGTGGGGTGTGCGTGGCTCATACGGGCAATATCCTCTGCTGAAGCCCTAAACTCCATGGCTGTTACTGCTTCAGCAATTAAGTCTGCACAACGAGCGCCAATCATATGAACCCCCAATACTTCATCGGTTTTGGCGTGTGCCAATATCTTGACAAATCCATCTGTATCCATGCTTGCTCTAGATCTACCCAGCGCGCGCATCGGAAAAGATCCGGCTTTATAAGGGATTTCTGCCAGTTGAAGCTGTTCTTCGGTTTGCCCTACTCCTGCTACCTCTGGCCAAGTGTAAACAACTCCCGGAATCAAATTGTAGTTGATGTGCGGTTTTTGACCCGCAATGGTTTCTGCAACGAGCACACCCTCTTCTTCGGCCTTGTGGGCCAACATAGCACCTTTCACCACATCGCCTAAAGCGTAGATATGGGGAATATTGGTCTGCAGATGCTCATTGGTTTGAATTCTACCGCGTTCATCGGTATGGATTCCTACTTGATCCAAACCTAAGCCATCCGTATAAGCTTTTCGGCCAATAGCCACCAAGCAATAATCCCCTTCAAAAGACACAACATTACCCTTGCTGTCTGTAGCTTCCACAACCACTTGATCTTTAACGCGGGTTACCTTGCTCACTTTATGGCTTAAGGCAAATTGCATTTTTTGCTTTTTCAACACCCGGAGTAACTCTTTGGACAGAGATTTATCCATACCCGGTATAATCCCGTCCATGTATTCAATCACGGTGACTTGAGCACCCAATCTGTGGTATACCTGACCTAATTCTAAGCCGATAACTCCGCCGCCAATAACCAATAAGTGCTTGGGAATTTCTTTGAGCTTTAACGCCTCTGTTGAAGTGATAATGCGTTCTTTGTCCACCGGTGCAAATGGAAGTGTGGCCGGCTTTGATCCCGTAGCAATAATGATGTTTTTGGCTGAAACTTTATTTTTTTTCCCATCTCCACCAACAACTTCAAGCGTATGTGCATCGACAAATGATCCCTTGCCGTGAATTACTTCTACTTTGTTTTTATCCATCAAAAAATCAATACCCTTGGTAGTGGTCGCTACTACCTCATCTTTTCGGGCGATCATTTGCGCTAAGTTCACCTTAATGCTGCCTTCGATATCAATTCCGTGTTCTTTAAACTGATGAACAGCAGTTTCGTAGTGGTGGGAGGAGTCCAATAGCGTTTTTGAGGGGATACAACCCACATTGAGACAAGTACCACCTAAGGTGTCGTACTTTTCAATTAAAACCGTTTTTAATCCCAACTGGGCACAGCGAATCGCAGCGACATAACCTCCAGGTCCAGCTCCGAGTACAGCAACATCATACATAAGATAAGCATTTGATTACGGTTCAAAAATAATACATTTTAGTGGCTTTAAACCCTACCTACCTCGGATAATATGCGGTTGTTTTGGCGCATAAACCCATTAATTTGTAATATTACGTTTTATAAATTATCCTATGTCTTCAAACCCATCCGCTGATTCAGTTTCTGGAATTTCACTTCTCGAGTCCTTGATTCCCATTGTTGTCCTAGTGGCTCTTTTGGCCTTGAATGTTGTGCTGTATGGGGATGGTGCACTTGCTGGATCCAATCAGTTTGTCCTGCTCTTGGGAGGATTCGTAGCTGCATTGGTAGGATTCCGTCGAAAAATTCCATTTAAACTCATGATGGAAAAAGTGTCAGAAAATGTGCAGTCAACCACTTCTGCGCTTTTAATCCTATTGATGGTGGGCGCTTTATCCGGGACATGGTTAATCAGTGGAATCATTCCATCCATGATTTATTACGGGCTGCAAATGCTCAATCCTACTATTTTTCTGGCCGCCTGTGTTTTGATCTGCTCTGTAATATCAGTGGCTACCGGGAGCTCTTGGACTACATCAGCCACCGTAGGTATCGCGTTGATCGGGATAGGAGATGCACTGGGTATTTCCATGGGGATGACAGCAGGAGCTATTCTGTCGGGAGCTTATTTTGGAGATAAACTATCCCCGTTGAGCGATACCACTAATCTAGCACCCGCTATGGCCGGTGGCGAATTGTTTGACCACATCAAATACATGTTGTGGACTACAATTCCAACATACATCATTACACTGATCGTATTTGTGATTCTAGGGCTCAATATCGAAGTTACTGCCCTGGACCAAACCCAAGAAATGTTGCAACAGTTAAAGAGCACATTTGACATTAGTCCTTGGTTGTTTCTCGTTCCTCTAGCCGTTGTCTTGATGATTGTCAAAAAAACCCCACCGCTGATTGCCCTGTTAATCGGCACTTTGTTAGGAGGAGTTTTTGCCCTTATTTTTCAACCTGAAGTTGTCATGGGTATCACTGGTGCCCAAGAATTTACTCCTGCAGCTGCATACCAAGGAATTATGGATGCCATCACCATACAAGTTTCCGTGCCTTCGAGTCATCCGATCTTAAGTGATTTATTTCAATCCAAAGGGATGTTTGGTATGTTGGGAACTATTTGGTTAATCGTTTGTGCGATGGTATTCGGAGGAATCATGGATGGAATTGGTGCGCTAAGCAGGTTGAGTCAAGCACTGCTGTCCATTGCTAAAACCACTTTTGGCCTTTTTGCCAGTACTGTCGCCAGTTGTCTGGCCTTAAATCTCACAGCTTCAGATCAGTATATCTCTATTGTTGTACCTGGAAAAATGTTTTCTAAAGCATACAAAGACAAAGGCCTTGCGCCTGAGAATTTAAGCAGAACACTGGAGGATTCAGGAACAGTAACCTCAGTCTTGGTGCCTTGGAACACTTGTGGCGCTTATCATAGCGGTGTTTTAGGAGTACCGGTAGCCAGTTATTTTGTCTATGCGATCTTCAATTGGTTAAGTCCCATAACCACCCTTGTTTTTGCTGGCTTTTCGATTAAAATCAAGCAGTTAAAAGGATAAAATTGCCTTGTTTTGGTGCCCAAGCCCCACTGTTTTTTTTGTACTTTAGTACCCGAATTTTTGACTAACTATGGCCGCTAAATCAACCAAGCCAAAAGCTGACCTTTCCAAAAAAAATATATTTGCGGTTTCTAGAAAAAACCGAATAATCATTGGGTTTTTCACCATGGTTCTTGCTGTTGCATTGGCCATTGCACTTGTTTCCTTTTTAAATACTTGGAAACAAGATCAAAGTATCCTGGCCGATTGGATGAACCGAAGCACTGTCGCTCAAAATGCTTTGAGCAAGTTCGGTGCGCTTATTGCCTATTACGCTTTATACCAAGGTTTCGGAATCAGCAGCTTTATTTTGGCTTATTTATTGGGAATTTCAGGTTGGGCCATGATGTTTACCTCCAAGAAGTTTTCGCTTTGGACACAGTGGTTTTGGGGACTGTATGCCGTATTTTTTCTCAGTATAGGATTTGGATTTTTATTCACATCAGCGCCTTTATGGGGTGGTGTTGTCGGCTATGAGATGAATTTGATGTTAAAAGATTACACCGGAAGTACTGGCGTAGGCTTAATTCTTCTTTGCGCGCTGATGATTTTTGCAGTGCGTGTTTTGCAATTTGACCCTGATCAAGTTCAATTTTCGCGTTGGTTTTCTGCATTTAGTTTTTTAAAATCCCGAGCACCAAAAGATACAGCATCCCAGATCGAACCTGAAGAGGATCGAGTTTCTGTGCCTCTTGTTCCTGTTGATACCGATCAATCAACCGATGAAGAATGGTCGAGTAATGATCATTCGGATGAAGCGTTTGAAGATGATCCCCACGAAGAAGTTATCTTGGAGAAAACTATTCCCACACCCTTGTCCTGGAAACCTGCGACAGAACATTTATCTACAGAATCAAACAGCGATGCAGCTACACCAGAAGAAGACCTATCTATAGTGCTGAATGAAATCACCCAAGAAACAGAGGAAACTGACAATCTTGCGGCTCAACTTAGAGATCAATTCGGTGATTTTGACCCCACACTAGAATTGAGCAATTATCAATTCCCTCCTATTGAATTGTTGGCTGCTCACGGTAGCTCAGGAAGTATTACGATCAATGAAGAGGAATTAGAGGAGAACAAGAATAAGATTGTTGACACCCTAAAAAATTACAGCATTGGCATTGCCCAAATCAAAGCAACGATCGGTCCAACAGTAACCCTATACGAAATCGTCCCAGAGGCGGGTATTCGCATTTCTAAAATAAAAAACTTGGAGGATGATATTGCTTTATCGCTCTCAGCATTAGGTATTCGGATTATTGCACCTATTCCAGGAAAGGGAACTATCGGTATTGAGGTACCCAATAAAAATCCATCAGTGGTTTCCATGAGGTCTGTGATCGCTTCAACGAAGTTTCAAAAAGCTGAAATGGAGTTGCCTATCGCTTTCGGGAAAACCATCAGCAATGAAACTTTTGTCGTTGATTTAGCCAAAATGCCGCACATGTTAATGGCTGGAGCTACTGGCCAGGGTAAATCTGTTGGGTTGAATGCTGTTTTAACCTCTTTGTTGTACAAGAAACATCCAGCAGAAGTCAAGTTTGTTTTGGTGGACCCCAAAAAAGTAGAATTGACTTTGTACAATAAAATCGAACGACACTTTTTAGCCAAACTACCCGACTCTGCTGATGCCATCATCACAGACAATACCAAAGTAATACACACCTTAAATTCTCTGTGTATTGAAATGGATCAGCGCTATGAGATGCTGAAGTTAGCGATGGTGCGCAACATTAAAGAATACAATGAAAAGTTCAAGTCGCGCAAGTTAAATCCCAATGATGGTCATCAGTTTTTACCCTACATCGTGTTGGTGATCGATGAGTTTGCAGACCTGATCATGACGGCTGGTAAAGAAGTAGAGACGCCTATTGCCCGTTTGGCCCAATTGGCCCGAGCCATTGGTATCCACTTGATCATTGCCACTCAAAGGCCCTCTGTAAATGTAATTACAGGTATCATCAAAGCTAACTTCCCCGCACGATTGGCTTTTAGGGTGACCTCAAAAATTGACTCCCGTACTATTTTAGACACCCAGGGTGCGGATCAATTGATCGGACGTGGAGATATGCTTTTCACCCAAGGAAATGACGTGACGCGCATCCAGTGTGCCTTTGTCGACACTCCAGAGATTCAAAAACTGACAGACTTTATCGGAGCACAACGCGCTTATGCCCATGCGCATCTTCTTCCCGAATACGTAGGTGAAGAATCCAGTTTAGACATGTCTGATCTAGGTGAACGCGACCCCTTGTTTAGAGAAGCAGCAGAGGTTTTGGTGATCGCTCAACAAGGTTCTGCCTCCTTGATTCAACGAAAACTAAAGTTGGGATACAACAGGGCGGGTAGATTGATCGATCAGTTAGAAGCTGCAGGTGTCGTTGGGCCATTTGAAGGCAGCAAAGCCCGTCAAGTACTTATACGCGACATGCAAGCCTTAGAGCAGTTCTTTAATAATAATTAGACGATATGAAATATTTCTGGTCACTCATCATTACACTGACTGTATCCGGGCTCATGTATGCACAAGACCCATCCAAAGCATTGCTCGATCGCTTGTCGCAAAAAGTGCTGTCACACCAAAATATACAGATCGCTTTCGATTACGTTTTAGACAATAAAGACGCAGGAGTACAACAAAAAACCACGGGTAAACTCACCTTAAAAGGGAAGAATTACCGATTTGAAATGATGGGAGCCATTCAGATTTTTGATGGAAAAAAGGTATATACCATTGTTGATGAGAATGAAGAAGTCACGGTTGAACCACCCCAAAAATCGGATGCCTCTGAACTTTCCCCACAAGATTTGATTCAATTTTACAAACAAGGGTACACCTATAAATGGGATATTGAGCAAGCTGTCGGCAACCGCAAAATTCAATACATCAAACTAACGCCTATTGCCACCAAATCATCCTTACAATCTATTTTATTGGGGATTGATTCAAAAAACTTAGAGATCTACAAGGTGATTCAAACCGGTAAAAACGGCACAAAAACAACACTCACCGTTCAAAGCTGGAAGGTAAATCAGACGCTGCCAGCCAATGCGCTTTTATTTGACAAAGCCTATTACACCAAGAAAGGATACTACATCAGCGAATTGTGAAACGTCTAGACCGTTACATCTTTACTCAGTTCCTACAGAATTTTGGGGCTTCCTTCATTATTTTGATGGGGATCTTCATTTTTCAAATGATCTGGTTGTTTATCGACAACCTAGCGGGTAAGGGCCTAGATCTATTGGTGATCGGTAAATTTATCTTTTACATGATTCCCGATCTAACGGAAAAGGTACTTCCCCTGACGGTTTTACTTTCCTCGATATTAACTTTTGGGAGTTTTGCGGAACACTATGAATTTGCGGCTATGAAAGCTTCGGGGATCTCTTTGCAGCGAAGTATGCGCAGTCTCATTGTATTGGTATCCTTTATGGGACTTTTTACCTTCTATTTCGCCAATGAAGTAATTCCTGCAGCCAAGAAAAAGTCCTACAGTCTTCAGAAAAACATCGCCAAAGTAAAGCCTGCTGTAGCTATAGCAGAAGGGTTGTTTAATGATTTTGAAGGAACTGGAATGAACATTCACGTAGCTGACAAATACGGAGAAGATGACCGAATGCTTCGTGCTGTAACCATTCATAAAAAGGATAAAACCGGCAGAAACAATGTGTTGATCAAGGCCAATACCGGTGAGTTTATCAACGATCCACAAAGCAATCACATCCAGCTCTTGTTGCACGATGGTGTGTATTACGAAAACATCCAAACCAAAGGACTTGAGCAAAACAAAAAACACCCTTGGGCTCAGGCAAAATTTGAAACCTACCGTTTGCTCATCGATTTATCTGAGTTGTACAATGTAGACTTAGACGAAACCATCGATGTGAATTCCGAAAAAATGAAGAATATATTTCGCTTGCAAAACGATATAGACTCCATTCATCAAAACAACCAATTGATGGTTGAAGCCTTGACCAATAATATCAGGGGTCGTTTGGGCGCACCCCTCACCTACTTAAATCCTCAAGCCCAAACCGCAGAGTCATTAGCCAGCGCAATCGACACAACTAAATCAGAGACTCCTGTGGCCAATATGCAAGAATTACTCACTAGGCTAGACGACTATAAGCAAGTGCATTTATACGGAGTGGCGCAAAACAACATCACCAACGCGCTGACCACGATACAAAACAAAAAGGAAGAAATGTACTTTAGGTATAAAGTATACCAAGCACATATTCTTGAATTGCACAAAAAATACGCCTTGGCCCTCTCTTGTATCGTCCTGTTCTTTGTGGGTGCTCCTTTGGGGGCCATCATCAGAAAAGGCGGGCTTGGGTTGCCGTTAATCATTGCTGTAGTTCTGTTTTTAACCTATTATTTCTTAGGAGTATTTACCTACAACTACGCTAAAGAAGGAAATATTCACCCGTATTTGGGGGCTTGGATACCTACGATGATCATGCTTCCTTTAGGTGTGTTTTTGACTTATCGAGCGACCCACGATCAGGGTTTACTCAGTATGGGACCTGTAATTGGGCGCATGGAACAATGGTGGAATAAATGGATCAAACAAAAGACAACATGAGTGTACTGGATCGAATTGAAGACGCGATAGAGGATATCAAACTAGGCAAGGTAATCATCGTTGTCGATGATGAAAACCGCGAAAATGAGGGAGACTTTTTAGCCGCTGCTGAGGCGGTCACGCCCGAAATGATCAACTTTATGGCGACTCATGGCCGTGGATTGATCTGCGCACCACTCACTGAGGGACGCTGCAGACAATTGGGTTTAGAACGCATGGTCAGCCACAACACCGATCCCTTGGAAACGGCTTTTACCGTATCTGTAGACCTAAAAGGCCACGGAGTTACCACTGGAATTTCTGCAGCTGACCGCGCAAAAACAATCACTGCATTGACCAAGGAAGAGACCCAGCCCCACCATTTAAGCAGGCCTGGACATATATTCCCGCTGATCGCTAAAGAAGGTGGTGTTTTGCGCAGAACAGGACACACCGAAGCAGCTATAGATTTTGCCCGATTGGCCGGATTTGCCCCAGCTGGTGTCATCGTAGAGATCATGAACGCAGATGGAAGTATGGCTCGACTCCCCCAATTGATCGAGGTGGCCAAAAATTTTCAATTAAAAATTGTGTCCATAGAAGATTTGGTGAAATACCGTATGGAACACGACAGCTTGATTGAGAAAAAGATGGACTTTCCCGTTCAAACTAGATTTGGTTCATTCAGGTTGCGCGCCTACAAGCAAACAACCAATCAACAAATTCACCTAGCCTTAACCAAAGGAAGCTGGAAAAAAGGAGTTCCTGTATTGACCAAAATCAGCCCTACCCAGATCCACAATGATTTATTGAGTTCGTTGACCCAAGATCAAAACCAAATTATGGAGCGTATTTTCCAGGCTGTCGCCCAGGAAGAATCTGCTGCCGTGGTTTTTATCAACCAAGACATCAATCATTTGGGAATGCTCTCCAGACTTCAAATCGTCAAAGAAAACCAAAGCAAGGAAATCTATCAGGCACCTCCTGTAGAAATGGATGCCAAAGATTTTGGTGTGGGTGCGCAAATTTTACACGACCTCAACATCAATAAAATCAAATTGCTCTCCAACGCCACTCAGGTAAAGCGCGTAGGTATGATTGGATACGGATTGGAAATTGTCGCTTACCAGGCGTACTAATTACCCTTTGATCTCAATGATCACCTCAGAAATTGGCCTTCTCACCTTAGCTAAGGATGCCATAAAATCATCGGATGCGCGGTAACCGATAGGCATCACCAAAGTCGCGGTTAAGCCTCTACTGGTTAAACCAAGTACCTCGTCGTATCCCTGGGGACTAAATCCCTCCATAGGACAAGAATCTATTCGATGAATCGCACATGTGGTGAGCAGGTTACCCAAAGCGATATAAGCTTGTTTACTCGCCCACAACTGCAAATCCTCCTTTGGTTTGGTGACAAAATTTTCCAAAAGGTGCTTCCTAAATGGGGCCAATACCTCAGCAGGTGTATTTCTGACCTGCTGCACACGATCAAAGTAATTTTCGACAAAAGCCGCATCGACCACTTGCTCTACGCAGATCACCAAAACCGCACTGGCTTGTCCCACCTGTTTCTGACCAAAAGAATGAGCCACCAACTGTTCTTGTATCGCTTTGTCTTGAACAACCACCAATTTTAGCGGTTGTAAACCGTATGAAGTTGCCGTCAATCCAAATGATTGCTGAATTACTTCTATTTGTTCAGCGCTAAGCAATCGCTGATCATCAAATTTTTTGGTGGCATAACGCCAAGATAACTGTTCGATCAATTCCATAGGTAAGCTGTTAATCATAAGTTGTAAACCACAATTTTATGGACATGGCGATGACCATAACCACCAAAAATGCACGGATATATCCATCTCCCTTTTTCACAGAGTACCGGGCTGAAACCCAAGCGCCACTGGCATTCCCGATGGCGTGTACCAGGCCCATAGTCCAGTTCACTTTATCGTTGATCACAAAAACAGCTAAGGCTGCAATCGTGTAAAAAAATACGACAGATACTTTAGTGGCATTGGTTTTCACCAAGCTGAGTCTATTGACATAGTTTAAAAAAAGCATGATCACAAAGCCGATTCCAGCATTGATAAATCCTCCGTAAATACCGATAAAGAAAAAAGCAACAATGGATAACCAAAGGTGTTTACCTGTCAATCGCTCCACTACATCTTGTGTTTTCGCTTTTGGTTTAAACACCATCAAGGCAACAACAGCAAACATAATCACCACCAATACCTTGTTAAAGGTCTCACCTTTGATATCCAAAGAGATTTGTGCGCCAATCACAGCGCCAACCATGGCAGATAAACCCAGATAAAGATTGAAAGGAAAGTTGCCTACGCCCTTGCTTTTAAAACCAGCAGCTCCGACAGCGGTTTGGACCAGAATAGCTACGCGGTTGGTACCATTGGCCACCGCTGGAGGCAAGCCCATAAATATAAACATGGGGAGAGATAACAATGAAGCTCCACCTGCCACCGTATTGATAAATCCTACGACAAAACCTACAGCGATTAAAATGGCGTACTGAATCCAAATATCCATGGGTGTAAAATTAGGCTATTTTTATGTGGTCATCAAGCAGGAAAATCTTGAAATAAAAAAACCCACAACCGAGTTGTGGGTTTTAGAGCGGAGAAAGAGGGATTCGAACCCCCGGAGGTGTGACCCTCAACAGTTTTCAAGACTGCCGCATTCGACCACTCTGCCATTTCTCCTTAGCGGAGGCAAATATAGTAATGATTTTAACAGTCACACAACAAATCACCCAATAATTTTATCCGTGGGTGACTGAGGTTGATTTGAAAGATATTGATCTCTTAGATCTGCCAGGGTGGTCTGGTTTAAAATACCCAGCGTTTGGTCCCTGACTTGTTCAAATACACCTTTGATCTGACAAGTGCTTTCATCACAACCTTCACAAGAAGCGTAGTAATTCAAAGAAACACAAGGCAACAGGGCAATAGGCCCATCAATGATTCTAATGATCTCAGTCGTGGTTATGGCTGAAGCGGGTTTTAACAAAGTATACCCCCCAGCACTACCCCTTCTGGAATTGAGTAACCTACTGTTGCGCAAGTCTCTGAGTATGGTTTCCAAAAACTTTTTGGGAATGTGTTGCCGTGTAGCAATCTCTGAGGACATCACCGGTTTGAGCGGATCCGCCTGGGCAGCGATGTCAATAAGTGCCCTGATGGCGTATTTGCACTTGTGAGAGATCATTCTTTTTTTCACAAATATAGATCAATTTCTTATTTTCTATAATTCCTACAAAGTTGATAGGATTA
>JANRDC010000003.1 GCA_030726725.1 Flavobacteriaceae bacterium | reverse complement strand
AAAGCTGAGTGGTCTATCTCGTTAAAACTGAGCAATAGCAACAAAAAAAGCCACCCGAATGGATGGCTTTGTTACTGTGGGCCCTACTGGGTTCGAACCAGTGACCCCCTGCTTGTAAGGCAGGTGCTCTGAACCAGCTGAGCTAAGAGCCCGATTGCTTTTCCTGACTGGAGAAGCGAGTGCAAATATAAGATAGATTTTGTGATGCCAAAAGAAAAAGCAAAAAATATTACACGACTTCGGCAACAACAAAAGTACTTCCTCCTATGTAGATCAAGTCATCCGGTTTAGCCTGGGCCTTTGCTGCTTCAAAAGCTTGACTTACAGCATTATAGGACGTGCCTTGAAGCCCGTGTTGAGCAGCGATGTCCTGGAGAGAAGTCGCGGGTAGGGCGCGCATCATTTGGGGGGCACAATAATAATAGTGCGCAGTTTTGGGTAAAAGGGGTAATACTGCGGATAAATCCTTGTCTTTTACAAAACCCAGCACCAGATGCAATTGTCGATGAGGGGTGGACTGGAGCTGCTGCATGGTAAGGGTCAGTCCGTCGACGTTGTGGGCGGTATCCGCGATACAAGTGGGTTGTGTGGACAAAATCTGCCAACGCCCTTGAAAGCCTGTTAGGGTTTGCACCTGACTCAGTCCTGATTTTATGTGTTCCTGGGTAATGCCCCAGTCTTGAGATAATTGATCAAGCACCCCCAATACCCCTTGAATATTTTTCTTTTGATAACTGCCTTTCAGGTCACAGGTGTATGCTGGGTAGCCCTTTTGATCGGCAAAGGTGATGGGTGCATGAAGTTGATTTGCCCGGGTGAACAATACCTCTTGTACTTCCTCCTGTGTCTGTGAAATAACTACTGGGACGCCTGGTTTAATGATCCCCGCTTTTTCAGCTGCTATTTCGGGTAGGGTATGTCCCAATAAGTCCATGTGATCCCAACCTATATTGGTGATCAGAGAAACCTCGGGTGTAATAATGTTGGTAGCGTCGAGTCGACCACCTAAACCAACTTCGATCACCGCTATATCCACTTGCTGCTGGGCAAAATACTCCAGAGCCATCCCTACGGTCAATTCAAAAAAGGACAACTGTTGGGATTCAATAAAGTCTTGGTGTTGGGCGATAAAGTCGACGACAAAAGATTCAGGAGCCATAACGCCATTGATCTTGATGCGTTCTCTAAAATCTTTTAAATGTGGCGAGGTGTACAAACCGACTTTAAGGCCGGCTTGTTGCAATACCGCTGAGAGCATATGACTGCTCGACCCTTTGCCGTTGGTGCCTGCGACGTGGATGGACTTAATGCGTTCTTGAGGGTGGCCTAAATGGGCAGCCAGGGCGCGTACCGGATCCAGTTTCCCAGAATAGGCGGCCGCACCTTTCTGCTGGTACATCGGCAGTCGCGCAAACATCCATTGGGTGGTTTCTGTGTAATTCATGGTGTTATTGGCCTAGCCTGAAATCGACGACGACAAAACCTACTTGTTGTTCCGGTGCCTTGGGGTCTGGCGCCCAAACAAAGCTCATAGCGGTTTTTTGAGCTGGTGTCATCAGACAAGGATCGGTATTGGTGGAGCCTTGCGCTCCAGGTTGCGCGGATAGGACTTTGCCCTGTTGGTTGACCACAATACGCACCACTACCCTGCCCTGCTGTTCACAGGACTGTACCACCGGTGATTTGGACAATAATTTTCGTCCGGATAGACCAAAGCCAATTCCGTCAACTCCTGAGCCACCACCGTAAAAGCTGGGTGCGTAGGGATCACCAGTCAAACTACCTTGCTGACCTTGACCTTGAGCATTTCCAGAAGCACTAGTCGATTTTGTGGATGCGTTCGCGGGCGTATTGGCCCCTTGCAACATTCTGTTGAGCACAGCTTGGGTAGCTGCGTCAGGCTTGGGTTCGGGCTTGGGAAGCGTCTTGGGTTTTTCCTGGGGCGGAGCGGCACTGGTCTGCTGCTGCGTCGGTTTTTTTTCGGGAGCAGCCGTGATGGGCGCCTCGCTGAGCTCGTCGGCCAACAGGACTTCTTCTCGGTCAGAAACTGGCTGATCGTCATCGGTGGATGATTGTTCAACAGCTGTGTTTTCCTCCAATTCCGGGGTGGCAGACGCCTCGGCAGCCGGATCAGCCAAAGCCACTTCCCCAAAGCGAATAGTCACACCACTTTCCATGGGTGGATCCCAATAGGTCAATCCAAAGAAAAACAACATCCAAACCAACAATGCCATCAACAGCACGGTTAGGGATAAAGACTTTCTTTGGTGTGGCGTTTGTAGAGCAGTCATTATTGGGGTCTTACCGCCAAGATCACTTTGTATTTATTGCGCTGGGCAAGATCCATCACATAAACCGCTTCTTTAATCGCTACCGATTCCTCGGCGCGCAATAGAATGGTCGGGTCGCTTTGTCCCTCAAGCGCTGCTGATAAAGCACCGGGCAAAGACTCTTTAGCCACCGCCTCCTGATTGACATAATACATCAGGGATCCGTCAATGCTCACCGTAACCGATTGTGTGTTGGTGGACTGACCCTTGGCTTTGGGCAAGAGCAAGTCTAGTGCATTGGGCGCATTGGCCGTCAGCATAAAAAAGATCAACAGCAAGAAAACAATATCCGTCATTGAGGACATGCTGAATTCTGGATTGACCTTATTTCTTCCTTGTAGTTTCATGGGGCTCCTTAAGCGGGTTCGTTCAACAAGTCCAAGAAATCAACAGCGTGGGCCTGCATTTGGTGTACTACTTTACTGGTAATATTGACTAAATGATTGTATGCTGTGTAGGCAATAATTCCCACCACCAAACCACCTACGGTAGTCGTCATGGCCGTATAAATCCCTGAAGCAAGCATGCCCATCTCCGCCTGACCTCCGCTGGATGCCATTTCGTGGAAGGCCAATATCATCCCGACAACAGTCCCCAAAAACCCGAGCATCGGTGCAGCTCCTGAGACCGTGGCCAATACGCTCACGTTGCGCTCCAGCTTATACACCTCCAAAGTACCCGCGTTTTCAATAGCCGCATTGATGTCGTCCAAAGGCTTTCCGATGCGGGAAATCCCTTTCTCGATCAACCGAGCTACCGGTGCATCCGTCTTGGCGCACAAACTCATGGCCGCATCCACTTTGTGGTTAGAGATGTGGTCTTTGATTTGGTTCATAAAATTATCGTCGATTTTAGAGGCTGCTTTAATCGCGAAATAACGCTCAAAATACAGATACAAAGTGACGAATAACAACACGAATAAAATACCCAATATCACACTACTGGCTGCTCCTCCGTTGAGAATCAAGTCCATGATGGAAAGGCTTTTGGCAACGGGGGTTTCTACCACAGGTGCAGGTACTTCAGTTTGTAACAACATAGAAATCAATAATTAAGCAGCGTTTAAAAATAAGTCGCGCATCAGTATAAACACCAATGCTCCAGCCAAGAACCCAATCAGGGCTAGACCGGCAATTTTTTTGAGGTACCAAAAGAAATCGATTTTCTCCATCCCCATGGCCACTACACCGGCTGCAGATCCAATGATCAACATACTTCCGCCGGTACCTGCCGCATAAGCGATAAAGTGCCACATAGGGTGGTCCATTCCTTCTGAGAACATCCCGATACTCGCAGCCACCAAAGGCACATTGTCAATCACCGCTGAACCTGCCCCTAAAAGCAGCACCACGATGTCGAGGTTAGGGATAGACGCGTTGAGCGCTTCCGCAAAATGAAAGAGCATCCCCAAGGATTCCAAAGCGGCAACGGCCATCAAAATACCCAAGAAAAACAAGATACTGGGCAGCTCAATACGGGACAAAGCTCTGTGCACAGGACTGTGGTGTGAAGTGGTATCGTGCAGGGCTTCGTCAACACCGGTTAAACTAAACTTAGCCGAAGAGTAAATCTCAGCAAATGTAGCCACTACTGCCAGCGACAACATCATCCCCACATAAGGTGGCAAGTGAGTCACTGTCTTAAAGAAAGGAACAAAAATAATAGCGCCCAATCCCAAATAGAGCATTTTAGCTCCATGTCTGTTGGTGCGCTCTTCAGCGATCTCTTGATCGATAGATCCGCTAAAGGCTTTAAATCTGCTGGCAATCAAGACCGGCACAGCCATACACGCAATCGAAGGCAATAAAACGTGGGCCACTAAGCTTCCTGCAGAAACTTTGTTGGCGATCCAGAGCATGGTCGTGGTCACATCCCCGATGGGAGACCAAGCACCCCCAGCATTAGCGGCGATCACAATCATACCCGCAAACCAAAGTCTGGTCTCGCGATCGCTGATCACTTTTTGCAAAATAGTGATCAAAACAATGGTGGCTGTAAGGTTGTCGATAATCGCAGAAAGCACAAAGGCCAATAGGGAAAACAACCAAAGCAAGCTGCGTTTGGATTTCACCTTAATAAATCCTTTGATGGTTTGAAAACCGTTGAAGTTATCGATGATCTCCACGATGGTCATCGCTCCGATCAAAAACACCAAAATCTCAGCAGTTTTTCCTAAATGGTGCAATAAAATCTCTTCAATATGCGTAGGAATCAGTTCCTTTAAGGCGGTATCCACATTGAAAACATCCATATGGGTCAAGGCGATCAAGGCCCATAAAATGGCCATCATTCCCAGCGCAGGTATCAGTTTGTCAATTTTGAGGTTGTGCTCCAGGGCGATTCCCAAATACCCCAAAACGAATACGATTAAAATAATTGTTTCCATAAAATGTTTTCTATTGTTGGGTCTACGGGTTTGGTAGACGCAAACAAATATAAAAAAACTGAGGGCATGCCCAAGTAAATCTTTCAAGCCAAGGCAAAAAAGACAAAACCAAATCTGCCCAAATTTTACTATCTTGAACAAAAGAACCCTCATGGAATTTTTTCTTACCCCCGAACAGTTGATGATTCGCGACAGCGCGCGTGAATACGCCCAGCAACATCTTTTGCCCGGCGTTATTGAGAGAGACCTAAACGGCACATGGCCCCAGGAACAAATCGAACAAATGGGCCAGTTGGGCTTTATGGGTATGATGGTCGATCCCCAATGGGGCGGCAGCGGACTGGACACGATGAGCTATGTATTGGCCATGGAAGAAATTTCCAAAATCGACGCGTCTGCCTCGGTCATCATGTCGGTCAACAACTCCTTGGTTTGCTGGGGCCTTGAAAAATTTGGTTCGGCAGCCCAAAAAGAAAAATATTTGCCTGGTTTGGCGAGCGGACAACTCTTGGGCGCATTCTGCCTCTCAGAACCTGAGGCAGGCAGTGACGCCTCCTCTCAAAAAACTAAAGCGGAAGACCAGGGTGACCACTATTTGGTCAATGGCACCAAAAACTGGATTACCAATGGAGGCCATGCCGATGTATATCTGGTGATGGCGCAAACAGATGCCCGTTTAAAGTCAAAAGGAATCAACGCCTTGATCATAGAAAAAGGAACACCTGGATTTGAGGTAGGTCCCAAAGAACAAAAAATGGGCATTCGCAGCAGTGATACACATACCTTGCAATTCACGGATGTTGTTGTCTCTAAATCTCACCGCATTGGCGAGGAGGGATTTGGGTTTTCCTTTGCCATGAAAACACTCGCTGGAGGAAGATTGGGCATCGCTGCCCAAGCACTGGGACTTGCCCAAGGAGCCTATGAACGATCTGTCGCCTATGCCAAACAGCGAAAAACCTTTGGGCAACTCATTGGAAGTCATCAAGCTATTGCCTTTAAACTGGCAAAAATGGCCACCGATATTGAAGCAGCGCGCCTATTGGTCTACAAGGCTGCTCAACTCAAAGATCAAGGAGCTCCGATCGATCTGGCTAGTGCTATGGCCAAATACTGGGCCTCCAAAGCAGCCATGGAGGTGACTACAGAAGCGGTTCAAATCCACGGAGGCAATGGGTACGTAGTCGAGTACCACGTAGAGCGCATGATGCGCGATGCGAAAATCACACAAATTTACGAGGGAACTACAGAAATACAACAGATGATCATCGCCCGAGGCCTAGGAATTTAAGCGAGTAAATCTCTGTTTTGCAGCTTTCATTGCAGGATTGACATTTTTAAACCCTTCAAAATACAAGTTTTACATTTTTGACATAGCTTGAAGCAAAACCATATATTTTACGCCATAAACAGACGCTAATCCTTAAGATTCTTTAGTCTTTTGCGTAATTTTGCTCAAATTATTCAATTTATGCCTTTAGTACAACAGGGATTATACCATCCGGAATACGAGCACGACAATTGTGGTGCTGGATTTATCTGCAGCCTCGAAGGAAAGAAGTCAAACGACATCATTCACAAAGCATTGGAGATTCTAGAAAAACTAGAACACCGAGGTGCGGTGAGCTCTGACGGAAAGACCGGTGATGGAGCGGGTATCTTGATCGACATTCCCCACCAATTTTTTGCAGATGTATGCCCATTTGCCCTGCCAGAACACGGACAATACGCGGTGGCCAATGTTTTTCTACCCCAAAAAGAAAACCAGAGATCCTTTTGTATTGAAGTGGTGGAAAAACACCTCAAAGGCCAAGGCTTAAACCTTCTAGGCTGGAGAAATGTACCTGTCAACAGATCTGTACCCGGGAGAATTGCCGCGGAAACAGAGCCCTTTATCCAGCAGCTATTTGTGGGCAAAGCCGATGAAAACCAATCCATCAGCTCATTTAACCTACAACTGTATATCGCCCGTAAAAAGGCAGAACACGAAATAATCAACTCAAAACTGTCGCAGCTCGGCTTTTTCTACATACCCAGTTTGTCGACAAAAATCATCATTTTTAAGGGGTTGTTGATGCCTGAAGACATTAGTCTTTACTACAAGGACCTTCAAGACTCTCGCGTGGTCACCAGACTTGCCTTAGTACACCAACGCTTTTCCACCAACACCTTCCCGACTTGGGATTTGGCCCAGCCGTTTAGATATATGTGTCACAACGGGGAAATCAACACACTCAGGGGTAACCTAGCCCGTATGCGCTCGCGCGAAGAATTGATGAAGAGCGATCTTTTTGGCCCAGACATCAAGGCCATACTACCGGTGGTTCTTCCAGGAAAATCGGATTCAGCCTCTATGGACATGGTGGTCGAACTCTTGTTGATGACGGGGCGTTCACTTCCAGAAGTCATGATGATTTTGGTGCCTGAAGCCTGGGAAAAAAACGACCAAATGTCTGAGACGAAAAAGGCGTTTTACGAATTTCACTCCTGCATGATGGAGCCATGGGACGGACCTGCCTCTATTCCTTTTACCGACGGGAATTACATCGGTGCGGTACTCGACCGAAACGGATTGCGTCCATCGCGCTACAGTGTGACCAAGGACGGATACGTCATCATGTCCTCAGAGACAGGCGTGGTGGATATTGCACCAGAAAATGTAGCCTTACACGGAAGACTTGAGCCAGGAAAAATGTTTTTGGTCAATATGGAAGAAGGCCGTATTGTCAACGATGAAGAAATCAAGGAATCGATTGCCCAAAAACACCCTTACGGAACTTGGGTCGCAGAAAATTTGGTGCACCTGCGCGACATTCCCTACAACGATTGCCCCTTGTTTATCGGCGAATCTTCCCTGGAAAAAAGAAAATCCGTTTTTGGATATACCTTGGAAGACATCAATTCCATCGTAGGACCCATGGGGAAAAGCGGCTATGAGCCCATCGGCTCCATGGGAACCGACACCCCTATTGCTGTGCTTTCAGATCGCCCACAATTGCTGTACAATTACTTTAAGCAGTTGTTTGCCCAAGTGACCAACCCCCCATTGGACGGGATTCGCGAGGAAATGATCACCGATATTTCTCTGACCCTGGGCAGCGATTTTAACCTCTTCGAAGTTGACGCTGCGCATTGCAGAAAGCTTAAAATCCAAAACCCAGTTATCTCCAAAGAAGATCTGGATAAGATTAAGAACTACGGAGAGCGCCCACATTTTCAAGTGGCCAACCTCTCTATGCGATATCCCATAGCCCAAGGACACAACGGTTTGGAAAACGCATTGGCCCAGTTGCTCAACGACGCAGAGCAAGCGGTGGACAGCGGAAAAAACATCATTATTTTATCCGACCGTTACACCAATGCTGAGTACGCGCCCATCCCCGCTTTATTGGCTACCTCCTATGTCAATTCAGGGCTTCAAGTGCGCGGAAAGAGATCTCAACTGAGTTTGATTGTAGAGTCTGCAGAACCCAGGGAAGTACACCACTTTGCCCTGTTGTTCGGATACGGAGCAAGCGCGATCAACCCCTATTTAGTCAATGAAATCATCTCCGAACAGATTGAAAACGGAGAACTTACCGGAATCACCTTTGAGGCGGCTATTGAAAATTACAACAAGGCTGTGGGTAAAGGAATCCTAAAGGTGATGAACAAAATTGGTATCTCTACCCTAAACTCGTACAGAGGCTCTCAACTATTTGAGTGCATCGGCTTAAACAGCAAAACTGTAGATACCTACTTCCCGAGAACTACCACGAGAATTCAAGGGATTGGGCTGTATGAAATTGAGAAAGAAATCGCCAAGAGACACCAAAAAGCATTTGGCACCCAGGAGATATCCGCGGCCTTAGATTTGGAAATCGGCGGCGAATACCGTTGGAGACGCGATGGGGAGAAGCACCAATTCAACCCGATTACTGTGGCCAAACTGCAAAAAGCAGTGCGCAATAATGAGCCAAACACCTATAAAGAGTATGCCGAACTGATCAACGAGCAGTCCAAAAACTTGATGACTATTCGCGGTTTGTTTGAATTCTCCAACTTTGATCCCATCCCTCTTGAAGAAGTAGAGCCTTGGACTGATATTGTAAAGCGATTTAAAACGGGTGCCATGTCCTATGGTTCCATCAGCAAGGAAGCTCATGAGAATCTGGCGATCGCCATGAATAGAATCGGCGGAAAAAGCAACTCTGGTGAAGGCGGGGAAGATCCGGAAAGATTTTACAAAACGCCCGAAGGGGATTGGAAAAACTCAGCGATCAAACAAGTAGCTTCAGGAAGATTTGGCGTTACCTCTAACTACCTGACCAATGCAGCTGAGATACAGATCAAAATGGCCCAAGGAGCAAAACCCGGAGAGGGTGGACAACTCCCTGGTCCAAAAGTAAATCCAGAAATAGCCAAAACCAGAAATTCAACTCCTTATGTGGGCTTAATTTCTCCACCACCACACCACGACATCTACTCCATTGAAGACCTTTCCCAATTGATTTACGACCTAAAGTCAGCCAACAGGGAAGCGCGTATCAACGTAAAACTGGTATCTGAAGTGGGCGTGGGTACGGTAGCCGCTGGGGTAGCAAAGGCCAAGGCAGATGTTGTTTTGATCTCCGGATACGATGGAGGAACAGGTGCATCGCCTTTGACTTCGCTCAAGCACGCTGGTCTTCCTTGGGAACTTGGTGTGGCTGAGGCCCAACAGACCTTGGTGATGAATGATCTGCGCAACAGAATTGTTTTGGAGTGCGACGGACAGCTAAAAACCGGTAGAGATGTGGCTATTGCCTGCTTGCTGGGTGCTGAAGAATTTGGATTTGCCACAGCGCCATTGGTGGCCTCAGGATGTATCATGATGCGCGTATGCCACCTCAATACCTGCCCTGTAGGTGTGGCTACCCAGAATCCTGAACTCCGCAAGAAATTTAAAGGACAACCTGAACACGTAGTCAACTTTATGTACTTTGTCGCCGAGGAGCTTCGCGAAATCATGGCGCAACTCGGATTTAGAACCATCAACGAAATGGTGGGTCAAGTACAAAAACTAGACCGCAAAAAAGTGATCAATCACTACAAAGCAGCGGGTATTGACCTGTCACCGATGTTGCACCAAGTCAAGGTTCCTCATGGAACCAAGGTGTACAACACCCAAAAACAGAAACACCACATCGAGGAGTCCATAGAGTTCTCCATCATTGAAAAAGCACACCCCGCGCTGTACCGAAAAGAGAAAATGTCTTTGGACTTTCCGATAAAAAATACAGACCGGGCAGTGGGCGCCATCATCAGCAATGAGATTTCCAAAAACTACGGAGCTCAGGGATTGCCTGACCACACCCTGAAAATCAATTTTACGGGTGCCGCAGGACAGAGTTTTGGGGCATTTGCCACCAAAGGGTTGACCATGGTGGTCAATGGAACGACCAACGACTACCTGGGCAAAGGACTTTCTGGAGCTAAGCTAATCGTTCGTATCCCCGAAGGTTCCACCCTGAGACCTGACCAGAATGTGATCACCGGTAACGTGGCCCTCTATGGAGCTACTTCAGGAGAGGCCTATATCAATGGTAAAGCAGGAGAACGTTTTTGCGTGCGCAACTCAGGGGCCACAGCCGTGGTTGAGGGTATTGGGGACCATGGATTAGAGTATATGACCGGGGGTGTCGCCGTGATCCTCGGTGCTGTAGGTCGCAATTTTGGTGCAGGAATGAGCGGAGGAATCGCTTATGTCTACGATCCAAAAAGCACCTTTAAAGGGCTGTGCAAAGAACCTGGACTTAACCTGCTCGCGGTAGACCAAAGTGAGGACCAGGCTCAGTTGAGGTCCTTGATCGAACAGCACTACAATGCGACACATAGTCCATTGGCCCAAGAAATACTGGAAGCCTGGGAACTAGAGCTCCCTAAGTTTATCAAAGTATTTCCTGAGGAGTACAGACTGGCCTTGAAAAGAATTGAAGAAGAAACAGCAGCAACACAAGTATAGTTATGGGAAAACCCACTGGATTTATGGAATTTGACCGAGTTGTTGAGTCATATATTCCTGTAGAAGAACGCATCAAGAATTATCAAGAATTTACGCAACCCCTTCCTGAGTCTGCGCTAAAAGACCAAGGTGCGCGTTGTATGAACTGCGGTATTCCTTTTTGCCACAGCGGTTGTCCGCTGGGCAATCTAATCCCTGATTTCAATGATGCTGTGTACCAAGGAAAATGGGAAAAGGCGGCTAAAATTTTACACGCCACCAATAACTTTCCAGAATTTACGGGTAGACTGTGTCCTGCTCCCTGCGAGGAAGCCTGTGTGCTGGGCATCAACGAAAACCCTGTTTCTATTGAAAACATAGAAAAAAGCATCGCTGAAACCGCTTGGGCCAAAGGCTGGATCAAACCAGAACCACCCCAAAGCCGCACAGGCAAAAACGTTGCTGTTGTGGGCTCAGGCCCTGCTGGACTAGCTGCAGCACAACAACTCAACCGAGCAGGCCATCAGGTGACCGTATTTGAACGAGATTCTAAAGTGGGTGGTCTGTTGAGATTCGGCATTCCTGATTTTAAATTGGATAAATCAGTCATCGACCGCAGAATTGAAGTGCTTGAACAAGAGGGCATCGATTTTAAAACCAATATTGAAGTCGGTAGAGATATCGAAGCCAATGAACTGAAAAACGCCTATGATGCTGTTGTGCTTTGTGGTGGCGCTGCCGTGAGAAGAGGTTTATCTATCCCGGGATCATCGTTAAACGGAGTAGTTCAAGCGATGGACTTCCTCAAAGGAAACAACAAAACAGTTTCTGGCGAAATAAACACACCACCCATCTCAGCCCGCGGGAAACACGTTATTGTCATCGGTGGTGGAGATACTGGATCGGACTGTATCGGAACCTCGATCAGACACGGAGCACAATCCGTCTCTAATTTTGAGATTATGCCGCAAGGCACCCCGGAACGTCCAGCACACCAGCCTTGGCCATTCTACCCCATGCGATTAAAAACCAGTACCTCACACAAAGAAGGTGCAGAGCGTTTCTTCAGCATCTCTACCAAAGAATTTGTAGGTGATGCCCAAGGCAATTTGACAGGTCTAAAAACTGTACAAGTTGCGTGGGAACAGGTAAATGGCAGGATGGAACTCAAGGAAGTACCTGGATCTGAAAAAGTGTGGCAAGCAGACCTCGTATTGCTCGCTATGGGCTTTACTGGATCCGAAACGACCATCGCCGAACAATTAGGTGTGGCCATGGATGCTAGAACCAACATTCAAGCCACAGAGGCAGACTACAAAACCAATGTACCCGGTGTATTTGCCGCAGGTGACCAGCGCAGAGGCCAATCGTTAATCGTATGGGCTATTTCTGAAGGTAGACAAGCTGCACACTATGTGGATGCCTATCTGATGGGGACATCCGCACTGCCCTTGAAAGAGGCTGGCGACTTACCCAGGGTATAACCGTCTAACCCCCCAACAAAAAAACCCGCCTAGATTGCTCTGGGCGGGTTTTTTTATGGACAACC
>JANRDC010000002.1 GCA_030726725.1 Flavobacteriaceae bacterium | reverse complement strand
CCTCCTCCTGAAGAGCAGGAAATAAGTGTGGTGAGGAATAGACCGGAAAATAGCGCAAGACGTGTGTTCATGTAGCTTATTTATTTTTGAAAGATAAGGGCTGGCGTTTAATTGTGCAAGCCTCTTTTTCTTTCCATTTGGTGCGTTTATCAGTAAAATCTTTGGTTTGAACTGAATTTTGAGTAACAATGTTCAGAGCGAAGTATCCTTGTAGCGAAATCAATTAAACCGAAAAACTATGAAAAAAGTGATTGTGTATTCATTGTCCTCCTTGCTTTTATTGAGCAGTTGTGCGACCATTTTAACCGGTTCTTCGCGCAAGGTTTTGTTGGAGAGCAACCCCACAGGAGCTGTCGTTTATGTAAACGGAATGGAACGCGGTACCACGCCAACCCAATTAAAGTTAAAGGCAGATGATCGTCTTGATTTTCGCCTGAGGGATTTTAAAGATAAAGTGGTTGTGGTGGATTCGCGTTTTAATTTGGTGGCCATCATCAACGGAGTTTCTTTGGTCGGTTGGGGTATAGACGCTTTAACCGGATCTTTGCGCCGGGTAAAAACCAAGTATATCAAGGTGGATATGGATGCGCAGTCTCTTGCGGTTCAGGGGTATCTGGAAAAAGGGAGGATTTCAAAAGTGGTGATCGATGAAAAGACACAGGTGATTGAGACCACCATCGTATTGGATTAACCCGTCGAATTTAAGGGGTGGATTTGGTATATTTGCCCCATGAAATTATACCCACTGCGCTTTGCGCCCGTATTTAAATACCGAATTTGGGGTGGTGATAAACTCCGCAACCTTTTGGCCAAGAATTGTCCAGCTGATTCCATCGGAGAATCTTGGGAGATCTCCGATGTGCCAGGTGACGAAACCTTGGTCGCGGAAGGGCCGCTTCAGGGAAAAACACTGCGTGAATTAATCGCCACCTTTGGTGCCGATTTGATGGGTCAACCAGTGATCGATCGCTTTGGGGCTGAGTTTCCCTTGCTGATTAAGTTTATCGATGCCCAGACACCTTTATCCATACAGGTACACCCTTCCGATGAGGTGGCCAAAGCCAAGCATCAGTCTTTTGGCAAAAACGAAATGTGGTATGTGATGCAGGCGGACGCTGAAGCCTCATTGTTGGTGGGGTTTGACCAAGAACTGACCCCTGAGGCGTTTAAAAAGCGGATTGAAACCAATCAAGTGCTCGAGGTAATGCACCGTGAGGAAGTTGCCGAAGGAGATACCTACTACATTCCAACAGGTAGGGTACACGCTATTGGGGCAGGTGTCTTACTCGCTGAAATTCAGCAGACCTCAGATGTGACTTACAGGATTTACGATTACGATCGCGTGGAGCCCAGTACAGGAAAAAAACGAGCACTTCACATCGATGAGGCCATGGAGGTCATTGATTTTAAGGTTTATGACACCTACAAGACATCCTACCAGTTATCGCAGAATCAACAGTCCCTGTTGGTAGAAAGTCCTTATTTTAAAACCAGTATGTGGTCTGTTTCCGGGACTGTATCCCTGGATTTGTCTCAAAACGATTCCTTTACACTGTTGATCGGGGTTGGGGGTGAGGCCAGTGTGGAGACCGATGAAGGTAGTTACTCCATTTCCTGTGGAGAAACGCTGTTGTTGCCCGCTGTTATTGATCGAGCTCAACTGGTGGGGGACCGAGCAAAGGTGCTTGCTGTGGTGGTATAGCGGTTACAAACCAAGCCAGATCTTTAATCGTTTTTGCTTTAGACTCCCAGAGGGTGGCGCCAAGAGACAACCATTTTATTTGGGCGTCGATATAGTTGTTCTCCCTGGTGTTTACCAGAAATAAGGAACTTTCCCCGTAGGACCATTTGGTTTGTTCTGCATTTAGTAAGGTTTTGTAATCACTGGCAATAGCTTGGTTTAATTGGGCTTGTGTTTCCAAGGAAGCCACTTCTTGTATTTGTCCAGTGATTTCATTGGTCCATGCTTGCTGGGTATAGGCAAGATTCCACTGCTGCTGTTCTATTTTTGCTTGAATCGAACGGATACCTCCTCTTTCTTTACGCCACAACAAAGGGATTTGCACGGAAATTCCAGCCACCTGATTGTTACTGTCGTTCCAGTTTTCGGGTAAAACCGCTTCGGTGGACAGCCTTTGATAGTTAAAATTCACTTGGGGTTTGATCGCATCCCTTAGCAGTTTTCTATCCACTTGGCTTTCTGCAATTTTGGCTCTGAGATATTCCATTTTGGGATGATTGAGCACGGTTTGCGCTACATCAATTCCTTCGATGACCAACCAGCGTTCCAAGACCTCATCCAAGTTGTTTTCCGGAATTAGTTCTTGGGCCAAAACGAGCGGACGTCCCTGTTCATCCCAGAGGAAGTTGGACACCTCAAGGGTTTTTTTAATCAGATCAATCCTTGCCTGCTCTCTTTGGAGATTTCTGTTTTGCACCACAATGGAGGCCTCAAGTCTTTCGATTTCTGGTTTGTCACCTTGAATCACTTGTTGTTCCACGCCGGCCAGTCTGAGCTCAGCATTGGCCTGCATCTGGTTATATAGATCTAGCTTTTGATGAGCAGCAATCCAGTTTCCATAAGCCTGACTGGCCCGAAACAACAGGTCGTTGTAGGCGAGTACTTGCTCAGCTTGTGTTTGTGTGCGCACAATTTTTGCTTTTTTCAGATCAGCCATGCGCTCGTTGATCCAAAAACCTGCACCTAGGGGTATGCTCACTCCCGCGTAGTAAAGTCCCTGGTCAGGCGTTTGCAGATCAGGATTGACATAGGCTCCGGTTACTTGATCTCGACCGGCGGTTAACTCTATACCAAACCAAGTAGGCACGGTTAAATAACTGCTTTCGGCCTCGTAGTAGGTCAAACCGCCCAAGGTTTTTCCGCTTTCTTTCCAACCTATTTTGGGGTCAAATGCACCTCTTGCTTTGAGCACAGCTGCCTGAGCGATTTCATTGTCCAACCGGACTTGTTTGGCGATGGGGTGGTTGGTGAGCACCAGATCGAAATACTGTGAAATCGTTAGTACCTGAGTATTTTCAGACAGCGGTGTTTGCGCCGATAATGGGACCCAAAAAATCAGCCAAATCCAAAGTGCTATCGGCTTACTTTTTCTGATCATTTTCAGGGACATTAGGTTGGTAATAGTTGGGCGGGAAGCCGTTTAGATTTCTCCAAAGTTCAAACCAAATGGGTACATCGTCGAGGAGCGCCAGGGTTTGTGCCCCAGAGCCCACACGTACTTCAGGCCAATCCTGGTCTGGATCATCAGGCGCGATGAGCAATCGGTACATGCCATTGGTGCTGATGTTGTTTTCAATGGCCACTACTTTCCCGCCAAAGGTTCCATAGGAAATACCGGGCCAGCCGCTAAATACTACGGTAGGCCATCCATCAAACAATATTTGCACATGGGTACCGATGCGTACCAGCGGAATATCGATGGGTCTGATATAGGTCTCAACGGCTAGGTTGACCAGCTCAGGCAATATAGTGGCTACCTCTTCTCCTTCCTTTAAGGTTTCACCGATACCCGCAGGGGCAATTTTGTTGATGTATCCATCCCTTGGGGCCAATACGTAGCGCAAGTCCCTTCGGGTCTGGTAGTTGGACATTTGATTCTGCAGTTTAAATACGTCCGCCTCTGATTCAGACCTATCGCTGCGCGCACTCATCTGATCGCTTTCTGCCTTGGCTATTTTTTCTCCGTATTCCGCATTTAAACGCACCAAGTCTACCCGGGCGTTGAGTATCCCGTTTTTACTGCTCAACCATTTGTTTTCTTGCGCGATAGTTTTGGCTTGAGCGGATTGAAACTTCAGTTTTTTGTCCTCCACATCCGTGACGGCCTTGAGCCCTTGGTCAAACAGGTTTTGGGTTCGGTCCAATTGAGTTTTTGCGATGTTTCGCTCTAGTTGGGCGGCGATCAGTTCGATGCTGTCGCTTTGAGCGCTGAGCTGGGCTTGAATCAATTTGTTTTGGGCTTGCTCTTTTTTCAGCGCTAACTCCTGAATCAGGGCAGATTTTTGATCGGCCAATGCGCTCACCTTAGCCTGATAGGCCATCACTTTGTCATTTTTTGCATCTACTTGTCCCTGGGTGCGTTCGATCAGCGATGTGTCAAAATAATCGTCTTTTACCTCAGACATAAATAAAATGGTGTCGCCTTTTTCCACCCGATCACCTTCGCGCACATACCAGCGTTCGATGCGTCCTGCGATCACCGTTTGAATCTGTTGCGGTCTTTGGTCAGGGGTCAAGGTAGTTACCGCCCCTTTGCCCCGAATGTTTTGGGTCCATGGAAGAAACAACATAACAAGGATAAAAATGCTGAATCCTTTGAGCAGGCGCGAGAAAATTTTAAAGCGCTCAGTATCATCAAGACGTTTAAACGAGCTGAATCTTTTGAGATTCACCTTGTTTTTTAATGAATTATTTGAAATTTCTAACATAACTCGTTCCGCGATTACGCTTCGTTAATGGTCCCTGATTCAATATGCCACACTTTGTTCCACACCCCTTTTTCGGGAGGGTTTTGTCCCACCATCAGCAAGGTCCAAGGCGCTTCGTTTCGGGTCAGGAATGATTTGAAGTAAGCGGCCTCATCCCTTTGAAACACCTCAAGAAAATGTTCCAATACCAACAGTTTTGGTCTCTTGACCAAGGCTCTGGCCAATAGTATTTTGCGCACTACCGAGCCCGGCATCTGCAGGCCTTCGGATTGCAGTGGAGTTTCCAATCCCAATGGCCATTGGTTGATCAATTCCGTCAGGTGACAGTCCCCGATGACTTGCCAGATTTGATCCTCTGTAACGTCGGGGTGCATCAAAGTGATATTTTCCCGAAGTGTTCCCTCAAAGAGCGTTTCCCTGGCCAATACTTTGCCGATTCCATGGTGGTATTGGGCTTTGGGAATGGATTCCAAGTGTCTGTCCTGCAGTGTGATGTGCCCTTGTTGTGGATGGATCACGCCAAGGAGCAGTTGAATCAGGGTGGATTTGCCTGATCCGTGTGCCCCGTAGAGGTAGTATTTTTCTCCAGGGGCTAGGCTTAAGTTGATGTTGCTGAGCAGTCGGTTTTCTTCATATCCAAAGCTGAGGTCGTGTAATTGGATGTGCCATTGTGGCCCCAGTTCATTTTCTACCGAAGCATGCGCTCCCATATCCTCAAGTTCTATGTCGTTGATCTGGGCTAGCTTTTCAATAGAGGTAAGCACATCGTAGAAGGTCTCTAGTCCTAAAATCAGTTTTTCCACAGAGTTGATCATCAATAAGATGATGATTTCTGCAGCCACGAATTGCCCGATGTTCATTTGTTGATTGATGACCAAAGTCCCGCCGATAAACAGCAATGCCGCGGTGACCAGCGCTTTAAATCCGATCATTTTTAAGTATTGGCGCACCAAAACCTTAAAGTGCTTTTCTCGGGCATCCAAGTAGTTGCCGATCAACAGATTGCTTTTGTCCATAGCCCAGGTTGTTTTCCCGGAAAGTTTAAACGACAATAGTGAACGCGCAATGTCCTGTATCCAGTGCACCACTTTGTACTTGTATTTCGATTCTAACAAGCTGGTTTCTAGTCCTTTTGGTATTGAAAATTTAAAGATGACCACTACTAAGGTGAGTAATACGACACCATAGGCAATAAAAAACGGGTGGTAAAGCGAGAGCAGTATCAAACCAAAAATGATCTGAAGTAAAGCGGCGCTAAAGTCGATTAATATTTTGGTCACCCCTTTTTGTATCGTCAGTGTCTCAAAAAAACGGTTGGCCAGTTCAGGGGCATATCTTCCTTGTAATGAGCTCCATTTCATTTTGGGGAATCGGTAAGCCAAGTCAAAGGAAGTGCGCATAAATATTTTTTGTTGCAGGTCTTCAGTAATCCTGAGCTGCATCAACTGAAGTACCCCGACAAAAATCACACCCAGCACCACCAAGATTCCGAGCAGAATCCATGAAGTACTGTAGTCGCCCATCTGTATGAAGTTGACGATGGCCTGTATTCCCAAAGGCAGTGAGAGGTTGACCACACCGGCAAACAAAGCGTAGTAAATAATTTGTGCAATTGTTTTTCGCTCTAGGGAAAGCAGTCCAAAAAATCGCTTAAGTATCGGTAAAGGCTCGTTGTAGTTCATGTTTTTCATGATGGATACACAAAACTAATAGTAATACTATCAACAATAGATAGTTTTAGTATTAATTTAACGATTTTACGAGGAATTATTGAGTTGGATCGAATAATTTTTTGTTAAGGATGATTTTCTGAGGTGTATGCAGCCCACAAAGTGCGGCCAAATGCACCTAAAAATGGCAGCCCTATGGTGTCGTATTGATATTGATCATCATTAAATATTCCATTTTCGTTGACCAATAGACTGACGGCCAGGATACCCTGTTGGTCACCTTCTTGGATATATGCGATGTCCGTAAGTGTTCCATACGCTTGACCGATTTTGTTGTATATCCTTAAGCTAGGGCGCATTTGCCCCTGAGTATCCCCGTAGATCAGAAATTTATTGTAGCTGTCCCAATACCCGTTGGCTTCAGTGTACCTGGCGTCTTCGGACTCCAGCGTATGGCGTCCCATCCAATAGAGTATGGTCTCTAGATCTCTAGAATTGAGTTTCCAACGCTGTTGTTCGGGAAAAAGTTCACTCCAGACCAATCGTTTTACCATGCCCACCAAGTCCTCCAGGGGTAAGTGATTTTTATAGGTAAAGTCCATGGGTTGATGGACCAAAGAGTCGCCGAGCATAAATCCCACTCCTTTCAAGAGCCCTTGCAAACCAGCATTGCTGATCGGGTTTTTAGCGTTTAAGGATTCTTGAGAATACACCACTTGATCTTGGTCATAGAATCTGTATTTCCAGGTATTTTCATTGTCTACCCCAGCTAAAAATTTGTGGTGTATGCGGGCATCGGTTAATCCTAATTCTTGAAGTCGCTCGTTGATTTTGTCCCGCCCTAAAAAATCAAATAAGTAGTTGTAGGCGTCGTTATCGCTGACGAGAAAAATTTCTTGAATGAGGCCCAATACCGTTTTCTGGGCAGCGATGATTTGATCTGTTTTGGGGTCAATCACTTCAAAGGGGGTGTGCTCATCCAAGGCAAATCCTTGGGACTGAAGGGCCCGGATTTTTTCAAGCGCCATGATCGCTATGGGTAACTTTGCAGTACTCGCTGGGTAAAAATAGCGCTGTGCGTCTGCTTGGTAGCTTGCGGTATCAAAGGAGACATTGCCCTGAGGATCTTTGTTTATTTGTGTCCAGGACACTTGCAACTCAAATGGGTTGTTTGGCGCAGTGATTTGCGGGATTGGGGAGTCCTGACTCAGAAGTGCCTTGGACAGATTTTGCTGAGCGGAACGGGATTGGCCGATAGCGCTTAGGCTGATGCAGACCAAGATACAGAAGAGGTACTTCACGATAAGTTTGTTTTTATGATCTTGAATTTAGGAATTAACGTTCAGTTTGAATCGCTTACCAACCACAACTTTTTATATATTTAAACAAACCTTTTGTTATGAAATACAGTTTATTGATTGTTTGTGGCGCATTGGCCATGGCATGTGGGAAGAAAACAGAGCCGACTGCTCCAGAAACTCTAGAAGAAATGGCGCAACGCATCCACCGTGAAGCGATCACCATAGACACCCACGACGACATTAATGTAGCGAACTTTACAGACTCCATCAATTATACCCAACGTTTGGAAACCCAAGTCAATCTGCCTAAAATGGAAGAGGGTGGCTTGGATGTAGCCTGGTTAATTGTCTACACCGGCCAGGGGGAACTCACTCCTGAGGGATATGCCCAGGGCGCTGAAAATGCGATGGCCAAGTTTGAAGCCATTCACCGTTTATGTACCCAATACGCTCCAGATCAAATAGGATTGGCGACTACCTCAGCCGAGGTGCGCGCTTTGCACCAAGCAGGTAAAAAAGCAGCGATGATCGGAGTGGAAAACGCTTTTCCTATGGGAGAAGACCTGGGCAATTTTGAAAAATACCGAGATCTTGGTGCGCGCTATGTGTCGTTATCCCACAACGGCCACAGTCAATTTTCCGATTCCAATACCGGCGAACAAGACGGCTGGATGCACGAGGGTTTAAGCGAACTCGGCAAACAAGCGGTGGTCGAAATGAACCGACTAGGTATGATGATTGATGTGTCTCATCCTTCAAAGGAAGCGATGCGTCAGATGATTGAACTCAGCAAAGCGCCCATCATCGCTTCGCATTCCTCAGCTCGTGCGCTGTGCGATCACTCTAGAAATTTAGATGATGAGCAGTTGATGTGGTTAAAAGAAAATGGCGGTGTGGTCCAAACAGTTGCGTTTTCGTCCTATGTAAACACGCAAAAACACGAGGAGCGCAATGCTTATATGCAAGAGATCAGAAAGCAAGTGGCTGAGCAGCAGGGACATGCCTGGTATGAGCGCAGTCAATTGCGCGAACTGACTCAGGAACAAAGAGACGCATTTATGGTTTATTATCCCGGTGTTGTAGCAGAGGCTGACCAAATAGCTCAGGCTGATCCCAGTGCCCCTACTGGAGTTACTGTGGCTGATTTTGTGGACCACATCGATTATATGGTCAAGTTAATCGGGATCGATCACGTGGGCATTTCCTCTGACTTTGATGGTGGTGGAGGTATTCAAGGTTGGAATGATGCTTCAGAAACGTATAACGTAACCCTTGAATTGGTCAAAAGAGGATACACCCAAGATCAGATCAATAAACTTTGGGGGGAGAATTTACTCAGGGTATTAGATGAGGTTCAGGCGGTTAGTGCCGCTTGGGGAAAATAATCTTTGAGCGATGAAAAAAGTATGGGCCGTTCTGAGTTTATTTTTTTGCCTGAGTCTCTGGGGTCAATCCCCTTTAGGTGCCTGGCAGGCGCAGTCTCAAGACCCTGAACTAGGCGCTTTGCGCGTAGTTTCTATCATCTCCTCATCTCACCAAGTCATCACTTGGTACCGCCAAGACAATGGTGCTTTCGTCAGAACTATGGGGGGTGCGTGGGGGTTGATGGACAATCGATGGACCCTCACAGTTGAGTTTGATTCAACACAGAGCGATTTGGTGGGTAGTACCCAAGAGTTTACCGTCACCCCCACAGCAACAGGTTATGCAATGGCTCCCTTGGGCTTAAATTTTACCCAGATTGATGCTGGCGCACCTGGAGCATTGGCGGGAGCTTGGTTGATGACGGGCAGAAAACAAGACGGGCAAATCAGTACACGTTCTACTGATGGTCCGCGTAAAACCATGAAGATACTTTCAGGAACTCGTTTTCAATGGATTGCCTACAATACCGAAACCAAAGCATTTATGGGCTCTGGCGGTGGAACATACACCACAGAAAACGGAAAATACACAGAACAAATCGAGTTCTTTTCCAGAGACCAAAGCCGGGTAGGGGCTACCTTGCCTTTTGACTTTTCTATAGAAGATGGAGATTGGCACCACTCAGGAATGAGCAGTCAAGGTGTGCCGATATATGAAATCTGGTCACAGCGATACTAAATTACAGTATTTTTTAATTTATGGATTTGGCAGGTTGATATACCGCTGTGCCAGATGTGTAATGTCACTTCATTTTTTTGTATTTTTAGTAGATACTTAAACTTGACTCCATGAAATCCATCAAATTGTTGGTGGCGCTTTGCGCTACCGCCTGGGCCTGGGCCCAACCACCGGTTACCGAACCGCTTACCTTGGATTATTACCTCCCCAAAAACACCACCTACAACCCCAACATTCCCACCCCAAAACAAATTATTGGCCACGAGGTAGGAGAATGGCATGTCACCCACGACAAATTAGTTCAGTATGCGGCTGCTGTTGCGGCCCTTTCCGATCGGGTGCATCTGGAAAATAGGGGGGTTACTTATGAAGGAAGACCGCTCTTGCTGTTGACGATCACCAGTCCAGAGAATTATAAAAACCTAGAAAAAATAAAGGCAGAACACATGGCCTTAACCGAGCCAGGCGCTGCTTCTATGGATACGCAAAACATGCCATTGGTGCTTTATCAAGGGTTTTCAATTCATGGAAATGAGGCCAGCGGTTCTAATGCGGGCCTTGCCTATCTGTATTATTTAGCGGCTGCTCAAGGTCCAGAGATAGAAAATGCGTTGAGCCAAACAGTCATATTGATGGATCCTTCTTTTAATCCAGATGGACTGCAGCGATTTGCCTACTGGGCCAACACCAACAAAAGCAACAACCTCAATGCAGATCCTAATGAACGCGAGTATCACGAGGTTTGGCCAGGTGGAAGAACCAATCATTACTGGTTTGATCTAAACAGGGATTGGCTACCCACTCAATTGCCTGAAAGTCAAGCCCGTTTAGTGACGTTTCACCAGTGGCTGCCCAATATTTTAACGGATCACCACGAAATGGGGACCAACTCTACGTTCTTTTTTCAACCTGGAGAGCCTAAACGAGTTCACCCGCTAACCCCTAAATTAAATCAAGAGCTCACCGCTGAAATCGGCACTTACCACGCCAAGGCTTTCGATCAAATAGGCTCCCTGTACTATTCAGAGGAGAATTACGACGATTATTATTACGGAAAAGGATCTACGTTCCCTGACTTAAACGGAAGTGTCGGTATCCTATTTGAACAAGGAAGCTCTAGAGGGCACGTACAGGAAAGCGATAACGGATTGCTCACTTTTGCTTTTACGGTGCGCAACCAAATGACTGCTGCCCTTTCAACACTTGAGGCAGCACAAGCCATGCGTGTTAAAATGCTCAACTATCAAAGAGATTTTTACGCTCAGTCTTGGGCGATGGCTCGGGCGGAAAAAACGAATGCATGGGTGATTGGCCAGGAAAAAGATGTGGCCAAAACCACGGAAATGGTGCGCATGATGCAGCGCCAAAAAATTGAGGTGCACCCGCTGAAACAAGACATCACTGCTGGGGGAACCACCTACAAGTCAGGCAGCAGCTTTTTGGTGCCTTTGAATCAAAAGAACAACCGCTTGATTCAGGCGATGTTTGAACGCAGATTGCAGTTTACCGACAGTTTGTTTTACGATATTTCTGCTTGGACCTACCCGTTGGCTTATGGAGTGCCCCATGCGAAAACCACTACAGCAGCTGCAGGTCCTGTATTGGACCCAGTGGATCACCAAACAGGCGGGGTGCGCGGAACTGGGAAATACGCCTATCTATTTGAGTGGCATGAGTACTACACCCCTAAGTTGTTGCAGGAATTGCTTTCCCAAGGAATTCGCGCTAAAGTGGCGATGAAACCATTTACCCTAGAAGGCAAAAAGTACGATTACGGAACCATTATGATTCCGACTCAGAACCAAACCGTGGATACTGCTTCCATGCACCAGGCGATTGATCGTGCGGCGCAAAGCGCACATGTCTTTGTAGATGCTGTGGGTACAGGATTGAGTTTGGGCATCGATTTGGGCAGCAACAATTTTGAGCCCTTGACCCACCAGAAGGTGGGTATGTTTGTCGGTCAGGGAATTGCGGCCAGTGATGCTGGTGAGATCTGGCATCTTTTTGACCAGCGCTATGACATCACCCTGACTAAAATAGATGTGTCCTACGCGTCACGCACTGATTTATCCCGATATACTGCCCTGATTTTGCCTTCTACCTATGGTAATGCCATCGATAAAGCGACCCTAGAAAACCTTAAAGAGTGGGTACAAGAAGGAGGTAAACTGATCGGGTATAAAAATGCAGTTACTTGGATGGAGCGCAATGGATTGTTGAAAGCTGAGTTTGTGCAGCCTGAAATGACGGCAAAAAATATTGCTTTTGACCAGAAAGAAAACTTCTATGGAGCTCAGGAAACTGGAGGAGCTATTTTTGAGGCTAAAGTGGACTTAAGCCACCCGATAAATTTTGGGTATACCCAAAATAAATTGGCTTTATTTAGGGACACCAACATCTATATGAAGGCGGATGCCGATAGTTTTAACAATCCGATTCAATACACCCAAAACCCGTTGATCTCTGGATACCATTCAAAAATCAATGCAAAACTGATCCCCAATACAGTGCCCTTTAAGGTGCAAAGAATGGGCAGTGGACGGGTGATAGCCTTTACCGACAACACCAATTTTAGGGCTTTCTGGTATGGAACCAATAAGCTATTGGCCAATGCCTTGTTCTTTGGCCAAAGTATGTAATCTAAAGACCTGAAAGAGATATGGAGGGCGCCGCGCAAGCGGCGCCCTCTTTTTATTCCTGCTCCAGATCGCTGAGGAAGGTTTTCCAGTTGTTGAGGTCTTT
>JANRDC010000001.1 GCA_030726725.1 Flavobacteriaceae bacterium | reverse complement strand
CAGAGAGCCAGTGCGCTCATTGGGCGAAGTATACGGTATAGGCTTTTATGCTGATTCATCCATGACCACGGTGGTGGTCAGCGATGTCAAAGGCCGCATAGGCCAATGGCTCCTCGGTCAAACAACTGCGGGAATTCAATTGAAGTTGTTGCGCCGATGGTCCATGGGTTCAGTCGTCGAAGGAATAGCAGGCGACCCCTACCACAAGAAAATATACCTGTCCCAAGAGCGAAAAGGCCTGTGGTCCATCAATGCCCATCCAGGATTGGAAATGGAGCAAACCATGATCTTGCCCACTAGCCCACAACTGCCCGAAGATTTTGAGGGTGTAGATATATACGAAGAGCCAGATGGAGCGGGGTACGTGGTACTTTCTGTACAAGGCGCAGACAAGTACGCAATATTGGATCGAGCCTCCGGAAACCTTTTGGGGATTTTTCGAATTGCAGATGGACCCAATACGGATGGGGTGCAAGAGACAGATGGTTTAGATCTTCATCCAGGTCCATTTCACGGTTTTCCTCGCGGGGTGCTTGTGGTGCAGGACGGGGATAATCCACAAGGAGCACAGAATTTCAAGTATGTCGACTGGAATCAAGTTTTGTCTGGACTAAAAAAATAAGTAAGACCTTCAGACTGCCGCATGAACCGATGATGACTAATCGCCTTCTCAAATCACTTCCGTATTACAGGACTGCATTTTTTTGGGCCATCATCGGTGTGGCTGTGCTAAAGGTTTTATTGGCCTCAACCCTAGATTTAGGGGTCGATGAGGTGTACTACACCACTTATGCCAAAAAGTTGCAGTGGAGCTATTTCGATCACCCTCCCTTGGTGGGATGGTTGATTTGGTTAACTACTTTGGGTGGAGCCCTACACGGGCCAATAGCTGTTCGATTGGGAAGTATTCTACTTTCTACGGGATCTGTTTATCTGATTTACAGCATGACTCAGCTCATCTATGGTACCCGGTCAGCTTGGATTTCAGCGGGACTTTTTGCTGCTTCTTACTACACTTCCATTGTCAGCGGTTTATTTGTTTTGCCGGATACACCCTTGGTGTTTTTTTGGCTATTGGCCCTAAAAGCTGGTTACCAAGCGTTGATTGAGCAGCAGCAAAAGTCGATGTATTGGTTTGGGCTTTGGGTGGGATGTGCCCTGATGAGCAAAATTCAAGCGGGATTTCTTTGGATTGGATTTTTGGCCTATGCATTTACCTACCGCAAATCCATCCTTAAGTCTTCAGCCGTTTATTTATCGCTCTTGATTTCTTTTGTGGTGAGTGCTCCTATGTGGTGGTGGAATTTGCAGTCCAAGGCAGCGACTTTCAACTACCACAGCCAAAGAGTCAGCTGGTCAGGTGCTCTTCAGCCCAATTCAGCGCTCAGAGAATTTGTCGGAGAGATCGCTTATATACAACCTTTGGTGTACGGATTAGTGGTATACGCCTTGATTTACGGTTTAAAGCGTTATTCCAAGTTGTATGTCCACGATTATTGGCTTTGGATGGGCATTCCTCTGATTTTGACTTTTTGGGGTCTTTCATGGATAAGAGATACGCTGCCTCATTGGGCTGGTCCAGGGTATATCTCTTTGATGGTTTGGTCAGGTTCTGTATTGTCACAACACAGAAATCAATCCAAGATGCTGAGGTGGGTGGCAGCCTCAGGAATATTTACTGTGGTGACTTTGGGGGCATTGTGGGCAGTGATTTATTTTTTTCCAGGAACCATAGGCAAAAAAGAGGCAGACTCTCTAGGCAAAGGGGACATCACTTTGGACTTATACGGCTGGAAATCATTGGCTCAGGAGTTAAGGCCTTTGATCGAACAAGATCAAAATTCTGGAATAAAGGCAGACGTAATCGTGTCGCATAAGTGGTTTCCTGCTGGGCATATCGATTACTATGTCGCTCAGCCCTTGGGACTAAAACTTTTTGCTCTGGGGGATCTACATCAAATCCACCACTACGCCTGGTTGCAAAAGGATGCTGAATTGCTCAAGCCAGGCGATCGCGCTTATTTTATCGGATTTTCAAACGGAGTTCAAGCACCGGATTCTTTAATACGCTCTTCCTTCAAAAGTGTGAGCGAGCCCAGGTTAGTCCAACAAGAGCGACAAGGCAGACCGACCCGAAATATCTATCTGTATTTATTAGAAGGCTACCTGGAAAACAACAATTAATTATTTGATAATTATTTGTTTACAGCGCGATCGTTCTCGGCCTATAGCTTTGCCAAAAACGAGGTCATGCCCAAAATCAAGTACACCCATGTTCAGCGGATTTGGTCCGAGTATTTAGTTTTAAGCGCTTTGACATTATTGTTGTTGCTTTGGCCCAAGGGCTATTGGGAGCTTCAGTTTAACTTGTTTGAGTGGCCTGCACTTTTCCCGTTTTTTTATGCCTTAACTCAGTTGGGTGATGGATGGTGGCTCGCTCTTTTTTTAGTGGGTATGTTATTGGTACCCAAGCGCTACTTTAAGGATAAAAAACAACTGATATGGGGTTTTGTAGCGGCGGCATTGGTGTCCATCATCGCTGTAACACTGCTCAAGCAGGTCGTATTTAAAGGTGTTC